>NZ_JAMZAM010000001.1:0-1595456 GCF_024181835.1 Vibrio sp. Y29_XK_CS5 | reverse complement strand
GTGCTGTTGCTGTTGCTGTTGCTGTTGCTGTTGCTGTTGCTGTTGCTGTTGCTGTTGCTGTTGCTGTTGCTGTTGCTGTTGCTGTTGCTGTTGCTGTTGCTGTTGCTGTTGCTGTTGCTGTTGCTGTTTCAGTTTCTCCTCTACAACCGACAGGTTCTTTTTCGCAGCATCAAAGTCAGGTTTTTCTTTGATTAACTGTTCGTAGAGTTTTTCTGCATCTTCCAATTGCCCGTTTTGGGCTAGTGCGTTCGCAAGGTTATAACGTCCATTCAAACTTGGGTTATTTGAGAATGCTTCAATAGCGCTTTCATAGTCGCCCGCTTGATAACTTGCCGCGCCTTTCCAATTTGGATCGGTAAAGGTACTTTGCGCTTTCTCAAACTCACCTTGCTGGTAGAGTTGCTCACCTTTCTGATTTTGGTTTAGGAAGGCATTAGCTTCTGCTTTCGGCGTCCAAGTCATTGGCAATACTGTTGCGATGAGTACCCAAATCATGCCGCGTCGAAAGAGCAGAGCGGCAGGAAAAAGCAACAAAGGTAGCAACCAGAAACCACCATTCAAGCGAGAATCGGTTTTGACATCGTCACTTTGTTTCGCACCTAGGCTGTGGCTAGCGTTGTTGGTAAAGGCTGCGATGTTCTCAACATCACGGTTATTGTGCTGAATTGGCACAAACAGTCCGCCGGTTTCCTTTGCTAGCTTTTGCAAGTTTTTTAGGTTTGTTTTGGCTAGCACAGTATTACCTTGTCGGTTCTTCATTAATGAACCGTCAGGCAAGGCAATAGGCGCACCTGTTGCTGTGCCGATAGCGAGTACTGACACACGGATGTTTTTGCCGTTAAGCAATGCCAATGAGCGAGAAAGCTCAGTGTCATCTAAGTCGTCCGCTAATAGAACGATATCACCTTGACTCACGCCTGCTTGAGTGAACTGGTTCACTGCTGTTTCAATTGCTGATGGTAAGTTAGAGCCTTGGTAGGGCATTAACTCAGGAGACAAGTTTTCGATAATACCTGCAAGTGTGCTGGAGTCTGTCGTGAGTGGACTAAGTGTATAAGCGTCACCAGCGTAGGCGACCAAACCAGTGGAGCCTTCTTTCCATTTCGGCAGTAAATCCAGTGCCTTATAGCGCGTTTGTGACAGTCGATTTGGCTTCACGTCCGTTGCGTACATAGAGCGTGACATGTCCAGAACTAGCACTCGATTTTGGCTCAACTCAAAGCTTGGGCGAGTGTTGGTTTGCCAACTAGGACCTGCCAAGGCGATACATGCTACTGCCCAAGCCACTCCCCATACTGCAAAGTAATGTTTGGTTTTGACTGAATGACCAAGCATCTTTGCTAAATGAGGAGCAATTAATGATGACTTTTTCGTTCTGTACTGACTATTAAGGGCAAGCGCGACAGGAACGACGAGCAAGCCTAGCAACCAATATGGGTGTAAGAAAGTAAACTCAGCCATGTTTTCTCCTTACTACAAACAAGAACACGGAAAGTGCAAGTGCTGCGCCTAGTGGATAAGGGAACCATTCCGACTGAGGACGCCAGGTTTGGGTTTCACTAGAGACTGGTTCTAGTTGGTTAATGGTGTCGTAGATCTTTTCAAGTTCTTTAGCATCACGCGCTCGGAAGTACTGACCACCTGTCATTTCTGCGATCTTTGTAAGTGTCTGCTCATCAAGATCTGAAGCCGTATTTACTTTGCGCGTCATGAAGAAGTCTTTCACCATCATTTCGCCAGCACCTACGCCAACGGTGTAAATAGTGGCATTGTATTTTTTGGCAATCTTAGCCGCTTCGATAGGATCGAGAACTCCCGATGTGTTGCTCCCGTCACTAAGCAAGATCATGACACGTTGTGGCGCATCACTATCGACAAAGGTTTTTGTTCCTAGACCGATACCATCACCAATCGCGGTGCTATTGCCCACCAAACCAATTACGGTTTGGTTGATTTGTTGCATCACGGTTTTGCGATCTGCGGTCAAAGGCGTTTGCAGATAAGCGTGGTCACCGAATAAAACCACACCTAAACGATCACCTTGGCGCTTTGCTACGAAGTCGGATAAGACTTTTTTGACTGCGGTTAGGCGGTCGATGTATTCGCCATTGTAGTTCATGTCTTCTTTCTGCATTGAGCCAGATAAGTCGACCACTAACATCATATCGCGGTACTTGGGTTGGAAGTCGACCGGATCGCCATACCAAACGGGGCGAGCACAGGCGATGACCAATAGAGCCCATACTCCAACAGACAGGGCTTTTTGTACCAGTTGCTTTGGTTTACTGTTGTGCTGATTATCTGGCAAATACGCCAGTTTAATTTCAGCTTGCTGAGTCTCTTCAGGGAAGAACTTAAAAATTATCCAAGGTAGGGGCAGTAATAGCAGTGCCCACCACCAGACAAACTCAATGTTCATCCACTGAGAAAGGCTCGAAACGAGAGTTGCCTCAGTCACGAGTTTTTGCCTTTTTCTTTGGTGGCAATGCGGTCGAAATCCAGAAAGTGCAATCATCAATCAAATCCTGATGTTGCTCTTGACCAGATTTTTGATACAGCGCCGCTTGCCACTGTTGTTGTTTGTCGACGAATCGAGTTTCTTTGGTGTAACTATCAAGAAACTCGTACCAAGCAGAGCCTGTTAATGGCGCGATGTCTTCACGAGGGAAGTAACTCAAAGCTGCTTGACGAAGAACCTCTAATGCAGAAGAAGGCGTATGTGGTGTTATTGGGTTGGTTAACAGTTTCAATGCGGTCTTCTTTGCAACAAGACGCTTTGAACGCCACCTTAAGTACAATGCGACAATTAAGATGGAAAGAATTACACCGCCCAAAACAGCCCACCATCCCCAAGCTAGTGGGAACCAATCAGGTGCATTAGGTAGGATCAAAGGTTCAAGGTTTAGGCTTTGGTTATTCGTTGTCATTATTACTACTGCTTGAATGATTTGTATGTTGTTGCTGTTATTAGCTTAATTGCTGAACCAGCGGTAACCCGCTCGATAGGCTATTAAACGGAATTGCCATGGAATGACATTGTTGTTTGATTGCTTGCTGATGTTTGACAAAGTGAGACTCTAATTCCTTACGTTGTCCCTTTGAGCCGAAGTTAAACCATTGACTACGGTGTCCATCAGACGCTTTTGCTTGTCCTCTAAAGTCAGTTTCGCCTCGCTCTAGAGGATCATAAAACTGCACTGCACGAACACTGTTGTGTTGTTTTAACCGGCGTAGTTGAACCAACTCTTTCTCTTCAACTTGAGCAAAATCACTCAGCAGAATCAGTTCACTGCCTTTCGGAGTGAGGTTGTGCAGCGTTTCAATTGCACTCATGTATGGCAACGTGCGTGTGCTGGCAGCTTGTTGATTTGTAAGTAATTGATTGTGAGTATTCACTATCGCGTCAAGAATTCTCAGCCCTTGCTTTTGTAAAGAGGAAGGGCGGAACTCAATGCACTGGGAACCATCATCAATCACCGCGCCAATGCGGTCTTTCTTGGCTAATGTTAGCCAAATCAAGACGCTAGCGAAGTGCGCCAGTTGAACCGATTTCAACACGTATTGCGATCCGAAGTGCATACTAGGACTCAAGTCGATGTACAAAATCACCGCTTGTTCTTTGTCTTCAGCAAACAACTTGGTGTGCGCTTTTCCCGTTCGAGCAGTAACTCGCCAATCGATGCTGCGGATATCATCACCCGCTTGGTATTGGCGCACTTCCATAAAGTCCATACCACGACCTTTTTGACGGCTGGTATGATTACCGCTCATTTGTGACCAAATACTCTGGGCTGGTGGCAACCAACGAACCGATTGAGTGCGATATTGAAGCAGCTCTTCTAGGGTCAATGTCACCCCATTCGCATGAGGTGGCAATGTATATGATGCAGACATGTCACCTACCTACGTTATGCGCTACCTACAAGGCTAAGAAGTTTGTCGATAACCTGATTCGCTGTAATGCCTTCTGCTTGAGCGTGGTAGCTAAGTAGAAGACGGTGGCGTAGCACAGGGTAGGCCATGGCTTGAACATCTTCTGGTGAGACGAAGTCACGACCTGCTAGCCATGCATGAGCGCGAGCACAACGGTCAAGGGCGATTGTCGCGCGTGGGCTCACCCCCATAGACAACCATTTCGCTAATTCTGAGTCGTAGTCACTTGGCTGTCGAGTTGCCATAACAAGACGAACGATGTATTGCTCAATCGCATCTGCCATATGGATATTGAGTACTTCTTTACGCGCAGTGAAGATGTCTTCTTGACTTAAGCTTGGACGCTCAACCGTTGCTTCACCTTTTGCCTCCCCACGGTTGATGCGCAAGATCGCCAGTTCATGCTCTGCATCTGGGTAATCTACATCAAGGTGCAACAAGAAGCGGTCGAGCTGCGCTTCTGGAAGTGGGTAAGTACCTTCTTGTTCAATCGGGTTTTGTGTCGCCATCACCAAAAATAGCTCTGGTAGGGCATAGGTGTTTCTTCCCGCTGTCACTTGCTTCTCAGCCATTGCTTCAAGCATCGCAGCTTGCACTTTAGCCGGCGCACGGTTGATCTCATCGGCAAGGATCAATGAGTTGAAAATTGGACCAGACTGGAAGGTAAACTCGCCTGTTTCTGGACGGAAGATATCGGTGCCCGTCAAGTCTGCTGGCAGTAAGTCAGGTGTGAACTGAATTCGGTGGAAATCACCTTCTACACAATCCGACAGAGACTTAACCGCACGAGTCTTAGCCAATCCTGGAGGACCTTCAACCAAGATGTGCCCATCGGCAAGTAGAGCAATAAGAAGCTGTTTAACGAGATCATGCTGACCAATGATCTGAGACTCTAAGTAGCTTTGAAGAGTTTCGAAGTTTGTTTTGTGCATTTTTTGGACTCTCTGGGTATCCATATGATTCTTGTTTTGAGTATTGGTCACTTTCTCAAGGGGAAAAGTTCCAGTACGTCCGCGTAATTTATCTTTTCAATATTGGGGCGAGTAAAGTGATTGCAAGCCATTGAAAAGCGTGAATTACCTTACTCGACAGTCTGTTACATCACATTTGCATAATTTTGTGAGAATTTTCTCTAGTTTTGTAGGGGGAGGTCGATATAGATTTCATGCCGTGCATACCAAGCTTATATGCACCTAGTTTTACTCTGTTCAGAATGCAGATAATAAGTGATTCTTTTAAAGGTCCAGATATGTTGAAACTTAACTCCCTGAGTATCAAACAGAAGGTTGTCATCGGTATTACTTTTGCCGTTCTTGCTTCTACAATTATTGTCGGTGTGATGGCTCAGCGCCATGCACGTGAGGTGCTAAGTCACCGCTTAATCGACATTGAGCTGCCTGCTATGTTGCAGCAAATTAATACTGAAATTGACCGCGAAGTTGTACAGATGCAACAAGCGGCAAAACAACTTGCTACTAATGAATTTGTCGTTGAAGCCCTATCAACGACAGACCGTAACCCATCAGTAGAAGCACAACTTGTTCAACAGCTTAACAATGTTAAATCCCAATATCAGTTGAACGACGCTTCCGTTGCGAACCGACAAACGGCTTACTACTGGAACCAAAATGGTTTCCTGCGTCAACTTAACCACTCACAAGACGCATGGTTCTTTGGGTTTACTTCTTCTGGTCAAGATACGTCAGTTAGCGTATTCCAAGAAGCGAATGGCGACGTGAAAATGTTTGCCAACTACCAAGACGTAAACGGTATTTCGATGTCTGGTCTGTCTAAGTCGATGGATGACATGGTATCGCTACTTAATGGATTTAAAATTGAGAAAACGGGTTATGTGTTCCTAACAAATAGTAAAGGTGACATCCAAATCCATCGCCAACAAGGTAAGAACAAAACATCTATTAATCAATTGTTCGGCGGCGCAGTATCTCAATTGCTAAATAAAGGTCACTTTAATCTAGTTACGACTGAGTTCGAAGGGCAAGACATGTTTGTGTCGAGCCTATACGTGCCATCAATGGACTGGTTTGTTGTTGGTGTGGTTCCTGTGAATGAAGTGTTTGCTGATCTGGATGCAACCGCAGAGAAAATGTTGTTCACAACAGCAATCGTGGCGCTGATCTTCATTGCGATGGGTGTTCTACTTGCCAACAGCATTACTAACCCAATTCGTCAAATTGCTGACCGCTTCACTGACCTCGGTGAAGGTGAGGGTGATCTTGCTCAGCGTATTGAAATCAAAGGTAACGACGAAATCGCTCAGCTATCAAAAGGCTTTAACGGCTTTATTGAGAAGATCCACGCTACCATGAAAGAAGTATCACTAACTAGTGGTGCGCTAAGCCAAGCAGCAGACAGTGTTTCAAGTAAGGCAACATCTACGCACGATAATAGCCAAGAGCAACGCGACCAAACTATTCAGGTAGTAACAGCGATCAACCAAATGGGTGCGACGATCAGTGAGATCGCATCTAATGCGGCAACAGCGGCAGATACGGCAAACCAAGCGTCTGATAACACCCAAACAGGCCGTCAAGTCGTAACGCAAGCAAAAGAAGTGATCAGTCGCCTTGCTGGTGATGTGGAAACCACAAGCATGGTGGTCACTCAACTTGCGACAACGACCAAAGACATTGGCTCAATTTTGGATGTGATTCGTGATATCTCTGAGCAAACCAACTTACTTGCACTTAACGCTGCGATCGAAGCTGCGCGTGCGGGTGAGCAAGGTCGAGGCTTTGCTGTGGTAGCGGATGAAGTGCGTAATCTTGCGTCACGTACTGCTGATTCTACTGAAGAGATCCAGAAGATGATTAACCAACTTCAAAGTGATGCTCAAGATGCTGTGACAGCAATGGAAGCGGGTAAAGCGGTAACGTTTGAAGGTGTGGCATCAACAGATGAAGCCGTGGATGTTCTGATGAATATCTCTGAGCGTATCGCCGATATTTCAGATCGAAATACGCAAGTCGCGACGGCAACAGAAGAGCAATCAACCGTTGTACATACCATCAACCAGAACATTGAAGAAATTAACGCTATCAATGAAATGACCACTGCGACGGCAGAAGAGTTGGCTGGCGCAAGTCGAGATCTACAAGAACTGTCATCTCGCTTGGATAAGATGGTTGGTAGCTTCAAGCTCTAGAGTTGGATAGAATAGACCTAGTTTACAAGTTTAACGACTCGATATTTAGGTAAGTACTATGAATGATTTCGAAAAAGAACTAGAACTGATCTCACAAGAAGCCGGTGACGAGCCTGAAGTGAAGCTACCATCTCTTGAAGAACAACAAGAAATCGTAGCGGAACTGAAGAAGCTAGAAGCTGAAGGAAAGCTGACACCAGAGGTTCTTGAGCAATACTTTGGTAAGTTCAATCAGAAAAATTCAGTGCCAGTTCACTAATAAAGAGGGAGTTTTATACTCCCTTTTTTAATACCCGCCATTTAACTCACCCTATTAATCTATTTATTAATCAACAGATTAATCCTTGTTACTACTTTTTTTCATACTTGACAATACTCCCGCTGTACCTAAATCTATTGCTTATTTCAATCAAAATGATTAAGGACTGCAAACGAGATGGAGCACAAAGATATAAGGAACGTAATTTTAATTACTGAGGATAGCTTGCAGTCTTCATTGTTGAGAGATGTTCTTGAAACCAAACTCGGTATTAATGTCTTTCTGATAGCCCCTGAAAAGCTCACCAAGCACACAATTCCATTGGAAGCAGTCTCCGCTATATTACTCGATTATAGTGTTATGACTGATGAAGTCTTCTCTCGTTACATGGAGTTTAAAAAAGCAGAGCTAAAAGATGCCATTGAAGTTCTGTTAAATTGTGACAAATCGATTTCAACGGAAGAGCTATTTGTATGGCAGACACTCGCGGGTATCTTCTACACATCGGACGATATCAGCACATTACAGGCTGGAATTGGCAAAGTATTACAGGGTGACATGTGGTTTAGCCGTAAGTTTTCTCAGCAATACATCACCCATCTGCGCAGACATAGCAGACCAGTTAATAAGAGCGTGTCCGCAATTTTGACCAAAAGAGAGCAACAAATCATCACCTTCCTTTCTATGGGGGCTTCGAATCAACAGATCGCTGAGCAACTATTTGTGAGCGAAAATACTGTTAAGACTCACCTCCACAATATTTTCAAGAAGATTGATGTAAAAAACAGAGTGCAAGCATTAATTTGGGCTAAAGAAAACATTTCAGGTTTATCGATTGCCGTATAAAACTTATAGGGACTCCCCTTTCTAGCCTTAGTTTGCGAGTCAGATCTTATATAGATATTTGATATGTAAAAAGTGTTTCTTTTATGAGAAACACTTTTTTTGTTTATGATTTTAACGAAATTGCAATTCAAAAAAGTAGGAAATAAACATACTCTAGCGACTAGCACTTAGATATGAGACCAAGTGCTGATTAATAATTATTAAATTTAGAATGATACGTTAGTGAAAGTATGAGAAACATTATGGAAAACAATAAGGATAAGCCTGAAATCCTAATGATCACTCAGCAAAGTTTACAGAGTGAAAACTTCAAGGAGATGCTTTCTAAGAATACCGAAACCAAGATTACGATTATTGATAACAAGAATCCTAGTTACCACGAACTTATTCCAGAGAAGTATTTTCTACTTGTTGACTTTTCTATAGATACTCCTTCTGAAACTTTAGATTATTTAAAAAATAATGAAAAAGTACTAGGAACAATAATGCTTAACCTTGGGCATGAGCTTCAAATAGAAGAGTTGGCTGCGTGGCCTTTCGTGAAAGGGATTTTTGGTCCCAATGATTCTATGAACAAGTTATGTCAGGGCTTAGAGGCAATTATAAAAGGCGAAAACTGGTTATCACGTCGACTGTTAGAACAGTTACTTACTTATTACAAAGATAAGGAAGTGAATCGAATTATTGAGCCAGCTATAGAAGTGGAGTTAACCCGACGAGAAATACAAGTGCTACAGATTTTGAAAGAAGGTGGCTCAAATATGGAAATTGCCGATTCTTTATTTATCAGTGAACATACAATTAAATCTCATCTTTATAACATTTTTAGAAAAATTGAAGTAAAGAATCGAACCCAAGCAACAAGTTGGGCAAAAAGAAATCTTTAGTACTACTAGTAACTCTTTGTATTGGATAAAGAATATTGAAGAAAGTATGAGTTAATATTTTTTTGATAATTGAGTCAGCTTTAAATCTCATCCCATATTCAAACTCGCTCCTTTGAGGTTATTTATTAGACTTTTTATGTCTGAAATTGAGTCGTAGTCCAGACGTGAAAAGGTCTATTCAAAAATAAAGCCAAGAGGGAACAATAATGAGTATAAATCATACGCACAACGGTGATTCAGGTGACAACCATAAAACTGACTTTGATGGCGGCAACGACATCTTTGTTGGATTTGGTGGCAATGACTCCTTTGTTGCGGGCGGCGGCAATGACTACGTCGTAGGTGGCGCGGGAGACGATCGTCTTATTGGCGGTGCCGGAGATGATATTTTGAAGGCTGGTGAAGGCAATGATTACTTGGGCGGAGGTACAGGTAATGACAAATTGCTAGGGCTATTAGGTGACAACAAGCTTAACGGTGGTGTCGGTGACGATACGCTTCTATCTGGTTCAGGTGACAATGTGCTGATCGGTGGTACTGGCGCAGATAAGTTTATCTTCACAGATAAGTTTGGTGGTCATGGTGAGGCGAAGGTCGTTGATTTCACTATTGGTGAAGATTCACTTCATATCGTCAGTGATTCAGTAACATCATATGAAGACCTGACGTTTACTTACGATGCGAACGGCAGCGCAGTGTTCACGGACGGTGCAGACTTAACTGTGAAACTAATTGGCGTCACGCAAGAAGATATCGAGTCATACGGAAGCGACTTATTCATTATCTAAGTCATTCTATTGGGCGCTAAATTACTAGCGCCCACGTATCAACATATGTGGATGTAATCGTGCAAAATACGGTTTTCAAAGAAGTTAAACAGAAACTGTGCACGCTCACAGGTTTGCTGATTGGCTTTAGTTTATTTATAAATTTATTAGTACTTTCAATCCCTTTGTACATGTTGCAGGTGTACAATCGTGTAATCTCTTCCTATTCCATTGATACGCTTTTCTTATTAACGGTTATCGTACTTGCAGCGCTACTAACCATGTCGTTTATCGATATTGCTCGCGCTCAAATGAGTAAATCCTTCGGTTATTGGATAGATTCAAAACTGTCGGTATTTATGCTTAAACGCAGTATTCAATACCAAGCCCACACGGGTAAAAGCTACACCTCTCAAGTGCTGAGAGACATTCAAAACATCAAAAGCTTTTTAAGTAGCCAAGCGCCATACCCTTTACTTGATGCTCCTTGGACCCCCGTTTTCATTTTATTCGTTTATCTGCTGCACCCTATGTTGGGTCACATAGCCCTAGGTGGCTCTATTGTGCTGTTTAGTTTGGGGTTAATTAATGAGCTTGTGACACGCAAAACCTTACAAGAGAGTGAAGTTCGTTCGATTTCTCATATCAATCAAGCAGAAGTCGCGACTCAAAACTCAAACTCAATCATTGCGATGGGCATGATGAACGCCTTTTTAGAGCGTTGGTATTCTAGAGTGAATGAATCCAACCAGTTGGAGCAGCGTGTGGCGGGTAAATCGATCTACCTTGCTAATTTCTCCAAGTTTGTTCGAGGCTCATTACAAATTTGTTTGTTAGGTGGTGGCGCATGGTTGGTAATCCAGCATGAGATCACTGCAGGCGCGATGATTGCGAGCTCAATTTTAATGAGTCGAGCACTATCACCGATGGAGCAAGCGATCGGCACTTGGCGCAGTGCAATGTCGGCAAAAAACGCTTACAGCCGTCTGTTTGAAATAGACAAGATTGTCAAACACGATGAGTCTGATATGCCTTTGCCTCGACCTAAGGGGCACTTCGAATTGACAGGTTTAGCCTATCGCCATCCTGGTGCAACGGAGCCAGTTTTGTCTGCCATTACGCTGTCTATCCCTCCCGGTGTGTCTGTTGGCGTAATTGGTCCTTCAGGCACTGGTAAATCGACCTTTGCTAGATTGCTCCTTGGTAATATCAAGCCTCTTGCGGGCAAAGTGACGTTAGATGGCATGGAAGTCTCTACATGGGCTTCTGAAGATCGGGGAGCACATTTCGGTTACTTAGCACAAGAAGTGGAATTGTTTCCTGGGACTATTCGGGAAAATATTGCGCGTTTCAAAGACGAAGACCCCGCTAAAGTGATTCAAGCCGCTCAGCTAGCTGGTTGTCATGAGCTCATACTAAAGAAAAACAAAGGCTATGATTTCATGGTCGGTGAAAATGGACGAGGTTTATCGGGTGGAGAACGCCAACGAATTGCTTTAGCCAGAGCCGTTTATGGTGACCCTTCGGTCGTTGTATTTGATGAAGCAAACGCAAACTTAGACGGAGAGGGGGAAGCGGCGTACCAACGCTTGATTGCTCACCTTAAATCCCAAGGTTCTACCGTGATTGTGATTGCCCATAGCCCAAGCACGTTAAGGCAAATGGACCGATTGCTCTACTTGGCTGAGGGGCGCGTGAAGCTGTATGGAGCGAGAGATGAAGTTCTTAAGCGTTTAATGGGTGAAGAGAGAACAGATATACCGAGGGTGCGAAATGAGCAATCAACTGCCAACCGTTAACGAATTAGCTGCTGAAAAGGTGGTGCGCTTTATGCCATCTTCGGAGCTTCGTTTAAAAGGTCCCATTTTGCTTGGCGTACTTACACTATCGCTATTTTTAGGTGGGCTTGGTTATTGGGCGGCGACGTCTAAGCTTGAGAGTGCAGCTATCGCTTATGGTGATCTTTCTGTATTGAGCAAACGACAAGAGATCCAACATCTAGAGGGGGGCATTATTGAAAAGCTCTACGTTCAAGAAGGCGACTTGGTTGAAAAAGGGCAATTACTTATTCAGCTCTCGCAGCGTCAAGCTAACGCTAAGCTGGACTCTGTTGGCGGTCAGTACATCCACACTATCGCAAAAGAAAATCGTCTCAATGCAGAGTTGGATGAGCTTCCAGAGATTGTTTGGTCGCAAGATCTAACAATGTTCGTGAACAGTGAGATTGTTGCCGAAGCAAAGTCTGTTCAAAACAAGATTTTTGAGGCAAGAAAACGCTTTTTTAACAGCAAGTTAAACATCATTGCGCAGAGTGTTTCCGGCGCGAGTTTGGAATTGGATAACCTTAAGGAAACCAAAGTAATTGAGAGGGAGCGCCTCAAATTTATCGAAGAGGAAATTGCGAGCAATCAAGCTTTGGTACAGAAAGGGTTTTCAGGTAAGTCAGCTTTATTACAGCTAAAGCGCCTTGCTGCAGAAGTACGAAGCACCTTAAGTCAGCTTGATCGCCAGTCTCTCACCGTCAGCAAGCGTTTGGATGAGAACCAAGCTAAAGTTGAAGAGCTAAAACTTGAACGGCTCAATGAAATCGTAGAAGAGTTGCGTAACACTAAGAAAGAGATCGTTTCAATTCGTGAGGAGTACCGTTCGGCGAAAGACGTTGTTGCGCGTACTGCCATTGTTGCGCCAATCTCTGGCAGAGTGGTCAACATGCAAGTATTTACCGAGCAAGGTGTTATCGGCTCTGGTGAAACCTTATTGGAATTGGTTCCTCAAGACGATAAGTTGTTGGTGGAAGCTCGAGTAAGCCCTCAAGATATTGATTTGATCAGTCCAGGGCAACATGCTCAAGTGCGTTTAACGGCTTTAAATGCAAGAACACTTGCACCGCTAGATGGCACAGTATTAACCGTCTCTGCTGATAAATTATCTGAGCAGAATCAAGATGACTTTTATCTCGCTCGTATTGCGCTGTCTCAAGACGATGTTGCGAAGCATAGGCTGACATCTGGTATGAATGCAGAAGTGTTGATTCTGTCTGAACCGAGAACACCCCTAAGTTATTTGGTTAAACCATTAACGGAGAGTATGAATCGCGCATTCCGAGAAGATTGATGGATAGCTTCTGTTTGAAATCTCATCACAGTGTTTACACAAATAAATAATCCACTACGCCAGTCACATTTTGCGACGTTGTGATGTGCTTTGATGCGCTTTTATTTTGGTGAGATGAACGATGAGAACAGAAAAAGAAAAAATGCTGGCAGGCGAGCCATACGATGCTTGGGACCAAGAGCTCTACCAAGCGCGAATTGAATGCCGAAAGGTTCTGCAAAAGATTAACAACAGCATTCCTGATACGGATGAATGGCGAAGTGCGATTGATGAATTGATCCCTGATTCTGAAGGGGCGTACCTTGAACCGCCATTTCGGTGCGACTACGGCTCAAACATTAAAGTGGGTAAAAACTTCTATGCCAACTTCAATTGCGTGGTGTTAGATGTCGCGGAAGTCCACATTGGGGACAATGTTTTGTTTGCTCCTAACGTGCAAATTTACACTGCGGGTCACCCTCTCGATGTCAGAGGACGCGTGGAAGAAGGCGTTGAATTTGGCACGCCAATTACGATTGGTGACAATGTATGGCTGGGGGGCGGTGTGATTGTTTGCCCTGGTGTCACTATCGGTGAGAATTCTGTTATTGGGGCGGGTAGTGTCGTGACAAAGGATGTCCCAGCGAATGTTGTAGCCGCTGGTAACCCATGCAAAGTAATTCGTTCTATTGAGCAGTAAAGGCGAAGTAAATAAACTAAAAAGCGCAAGTAGACAAAAAGTACAAATAAACAAAAAGCCGACTCTGAGTCGGCTTTTTTGGGGTTCTCATTCTGAGTTCAAATAGACACTCGAGGTCTAAAGCATACTGGAATGTACTTGTTGACCTTGTTCGGTCAGTGAATAAATACGACCGTCTTCCTTGATCACCAAACCACTATTGACCAACTGTTTTAAGTGGAAATTAAACTTGGTGTGATCCTCAATACCCACCACTCGACATAGATCCATAAACTTCATTTTACGATGGATTTTAAGTTGCTTGATTACCGAGCGGCGAATTGGATTGGATAATGCACTAAAGATTTGGTCATGCTTTCTTTCATCAAGAGGGGATTTTGGTGAGCGTTCAGCATGGACGCGCTTTAAGGTGACCGATAGTGCAGCGAGGTTAAAAGGCTTAGTGAGAAACTCATCTGCCCCTTTTTTCATGGCGTCGACAGCAACGTCAACAGTAGCAAATGCCGTTGTGATGATAATACCAATGTTGGGATGTTGACGCCTTAAAGTGGAGAGAGCTTCAATACCTGTCATCCCAGTCATCACCACGTCGAATAGCGCTAAGTCAAAATGTTGCTCGCTAGCAATATCTAACGCATCCTCTGCATTATCACATGCGATGACTTCAAACGATTCCAAGGTTAATGCCTCAACGAGGACCTCTCTCAATTCTACATCGTCTTCTGCAAGTAAGAGTTTTAATGTCATTCAATGTTCCTTGGTAAGCGGATTTCAACTGTTAAGCCTGTTACCTGATCACTCTTTTTCGAGTTCCTCAAGTTTAGCTCGCCACCGTGTTGTAAGATAATTTGATTACTGATAGCCAGTCCCATTCCCGTACCTTCTCCCCGAGGTTTTGTGGTGTAGAACGGCGTCTTTGCTTTGGCGATTTTGTCTTGTGGCATCCCTGTTCCCCAATCCGAAATTGAGAGTGTTGCTACGAGTTTGTCTTGATAAGTTTCGATATAAATCTGTTTATGTTCTTGGCTTGCATCGATAGCGTTGCCGATGAGGTTTGTTACCACTTCTTCTAACTGGCCCGCATCGCCTCGCACACTCAATTTGTCGTCTAGTGATGTACTGACAATAAAGCCTTCTAAGCGGTATTGATTGAGAGACAAAGCATGTTCAACAACCTCTTTGAGCGAAACCACCTCACGTCGTATTGGCTTATGGTGAGCGTAGTTAAGTACTTCGTGGCTGATCTCTGCTGCGCGCTCAAGACCCTGCCGAATTCTAGCCAGTTGTCGATGAGTTGCTTCGTTATCCGGCAGCTGCTTTTCCAATAAATCGCAGCTCATGGTTGCGCTGGAGAGTGGTGTTTTAATCTCATGTGCAACCGCTGAGGTCAGTTCACCAAGTTCTTTTAATTTAGCGTCTTGTTGAGAGAGTTGGATATGACTTTCAAGCTGCTTGTTCTTTTCATCGTCAAATACTCTGAGGGCAATCCAAAGAGTGCACAAGATAGAGAGCGCACACACCATTCTAACGATCAGCACCCAAAGTCCTAAATCGACCGTCAGCGCGCCTGCGGCAATGCCATAAGCAACGAGAGAAAGCCCCGTCAGCTTAAAAGGCAGTGAAGCGCCATGACCTTCTTTTTCAAGAATATTGGCGTAGCTCATCATGGCTAGACCAGAGATGACTCCAGAGCCTAAACCAAAAATCCAGCGTACTTGGTTAGCGGTGTTATGGACATAAATGGCGTATTCTTTGTTGCCGAAGCGGTAAACCAAGCTAACGATAAATAGAGTCAGAACCGCAATCGCGGCGTATTTGATGTACTTGACCTTCTTCCAACTGGTCAGATCTAGCATCTTCCAAGCGAAAGCCCCGAGAGCAATGAATGAGAACAAGAGCTTAAATACTTTGAAAGTCTCTATGCCTTTAGTCAGGGTAAATTCGTGTTCATACATCACCAAGTAAAGTTCGGACCATTCATGGAAGCCGTGGATGAAACCAAATAAAGCCAGAATGGGCAGAGCAGAAGCAATAGCAATGCGACTTTTGCGTAGATCTCGAAACAGAATCGCAAAAAAGATGGCGAAGAAAGCTAAGCCATAGAAGAGGTAAATTTTGAAGATGAGTAACATATCCATCATTTGAGTCTAAAGGACTCCTTACCCTTCATCAATATTTAAAATTTGCAATCTTATTATTTTGCATTGCATACATATTTCCTTAGAAACGTCCCTATCTATATAGATTTCATATGATGTTTGTGAATTCTTCTTATCATAAATTATTTGCTGGAGATAATTGTTATTCACACTAAGCTGTTTAACTTATTTCTTTAATAAAAATGTCATATTAAATTTTTAATCTCAACGCGTCGATTGATTAGTACCGATTGACTGTTTATTTACTTCAATACCTAGTTTTACTTGAACACTAAAACTAACAGGGCTAATTAAATATTGGTTTTTAATTAGCCCAAATTTCTCACTAAATTATATCGGAGATATATTGTGAAATTTATGAAATCAGCTCTAGTGTCTTCAGTTCTGGTTGCAGCATCATTTGGCGTTGCTGCTAAAACAACGATCAACGGCGCTGGTGCGACATTCCCTCATCCAATTTATGCGAAATGGGCTGAGCAATACCAGAAGGAAACGGGTGTTCAGATTAACTACCAAGCTATTGGTTCTGGTGGTGGTATTCGCCAGATTACAGCAAACACAGTGGACTTTGGTGCGACTGACGCGCCACTGACTATCGAGGAGCTGAACAAAGAGGGCATGATTCAGTTTCCAATGGTGATGGGGGCTATTGTTCCTGTAGTGAACATTCCTGGTATTGATGCTGGAGAGGTGAAACTAACAGGTAAAGTTCTCGCAGACATTTTCCTTGGTAACATCAAAAACTGGAATGACCCTGCGATTGTCGCACTCAATAAAGGTGTCGACCTACCTAATCAACCTATCTATGTTGTCCACCGTTCAGATGGTTCTGGCACCACCTACAATTTTACGGACTACCTCGACCGTGTAAGCCCCGAATGGCATCAGTCTATTGGTGTTGGCAAAGACATTACATGGCCGAAAAAAGCAACAACCATTGGCGGGAACGGCAATGCCGGTGTAGCAAACTTTGTTAACCGTACCCGAGGAGCCATTGGGTATGTAGAGTATGCGTTTGCTAAGCAAAATGATCTCGCCTATACACAAATGCAATCTAAAGATGGCAAGTTTCTAAACCCAGGCATGGACACTTTCCAATCTGCAGCTGCCAATGCTGATTGGGATAATGCTCCGGGTTATCACTTATTGTTAAACGACCAGCCGGGTGCAAACTCATGGCCAATGACAGCAGCGACGTTTATTCTTATGCATAAAGAGCAGGCGGATGCGAACAAAGCGAAAGAAATCGTGAAATTCTTTGAATGGAGCTATAA
Source organism: Vibrio sp. Y29_XK_CS5 (assembly GCF_024181835.1). Taxonomy (NCBI): domain Bacteria; kingdom Pseudomonadati; phylum Pseudomonadota; class Gammaproteobacteria; order Vibrionales; family Vibrionaceae; genus Vibrio; species Vibrio sp. Y29_XK_CS5. The sequence continues at coordinate 1,578,372 of NZ_JAMZAM010000001.1, read as the reverse complement.
GCAAGGTCAACTTGCAGAAGAGTTGGATTACATCCCAATGCCAAATAAAGTCGTTAACATGGTTAATGAGACTTGGAAAGAGGGTTTGAAATCTAACGGTCACACGATTATTCAATAATTAATCAAGTAGCCTGATAAGTAATATATTTGTCAGGCTACTATATAAAATATTATGACTACTTTAGCTATTAAAAGTAAAGTGAACGGCGATTCGGTTTTTAATAAGCTGAGTTTTGCTAGTGCTTTATTAATTTTCGTAACTTTAATTGGTATTTTATTATCTCTTATTGAAGGTGGTTGGCCAGCCTTTAAGGAATTTGGTCCAGGCTTCATTTTTAGAGATATTTGGGATCCCATTAACGGTCAATTTGGCGCTGCCTCAGCAATTTATGGCACGCTGGTTACTTCTTTCATCGCTATTGTTATTGCTGCACCGATTGCGTTAGGTACGGCGGTGTTCCTTGCTGAGTTAGCTCCTAAATGGTTGAGTCAACCAGTAAGTAAAGCCATTGAACTGCTTGCTGCTGTACCAAGTATCATCTACGGCATGTGGGGACTGTTTGTCTTCGTTCCTTGGTTTTCTGAAGGTTTCCAAATGTGGGCCGGCGTGCACTTGGTCGATATCCCTTTGGTAGGTGGTTGGTTTAATGGTCCGCCGATTGGGATAGGCTTATTGGCGGCGGGGATCATCTTGTCATTTATGATTCTGCCTATCATGACTTCTTTAACGCGTGACGCATTGAAATCCATTCCGGATGTCCTCCGTGAAGCAGCATATGGAACGGGAGCGACACCATTTGAAGTCATCACCAAGGTGCTTATCCCTAAAGTTAAGAATGCAACAGTGAGTGCTGGCATTTTAGGTCTCGGTCGCGCTCTCGGTGAGACCATGGCTGTCGCCTTTGTTATTGGTGGTGCGAGCCGTATTGAATTTTCATTCTTTATGCCAGCAAGCTCCATTTCTTCGACGATTGCTCAGCAATTTAACGAGGCAACAGATCCAATCCATATCGCATCGTTAATTGGTCTGGGAGTGGTGTTGTTTCTTATCACTTTCTTTGTGATGGGTTTTGCTCGTCGTTTGTTAAGGAAGTCATCATGAATAGCAGAAAATTAAAGAACTTTAGCTTTCTAACATTTAGCACTTTGTCGGCAGCGTTCGGTGTCTTCGTTCTCGCGAGCATCTTATACACCTTGATTGGTGAAGGAATAAAGGGCTTGAGCTTCGCTATCTTCACCGAGTTAACGCCTGGTCCGGGCAGTGAAGGTGGCTTAAAAAATGCCATTGTGGGGAGCTTAATGCTGACTGGCTTGGGCATTCTGATTGCTGCACCGATTGGGGTTCTTGCGGGCACGTGGTTGGCAGAAGCTGATAAAGAAAACACAGTGGCCGAATCGCTGCGCTTTCTTAACGGTATGTTAATGAGTGCTCCCTCTATCTTGGTCGGGTTGTTTGTCTACGCCATGATTGTGGTACCGACAGGCGGTTATTCTGGATGGGCAGGTGCCATCGCATTAGCCGTTCTCGCACTACCAGTGATCGTTGCTTCAACGGAAGAGATGCTACGTTTGGTTCCGCCAACGTTGAAAGAAGCGGGAAGCGGTGTAGGGGCGCCTAAATGGCGAGTGATCACCCAACTTAGTTACCGCGCCGCAGCTCCGGGGATTATCACTGCCATTCTTTTATCCATCGCTCGTATTTCTGGGGAGACGGCACCGCTTTTGTTTACTGCGTTAAACAGTAGCTTTATGACGACCGACATGAGCAAACCGATGGCAAACTTACCAGTGACGGTATACCAATTTGCTATGAGCCCTTACAGCTCATGGCAAGAGCTAGCATGGGCTGGCGCATTGATTATCACCAGTTTTATTTTGATTGTTAACGTACTGGCGACGTCGTTGCCGCAATTATTAAAAGCGAGAAGAGCATGAACACGGCAACATTAAATCCAGTCAGAGCAAGCATGAATGAATCCACTATGAATACTTTGGTACACAGTGTTAGCGCCAACGATGTCTCAGCAAGTTTGACTCATCGTATGGACATTCAAAACTTAAATTTTTACTACAACAAAGGCTCTGATGCAGCGTTGAAATCCGTATCAATGCCAATCTATAAAAACCGAGTGACGGCACTGATTGGTCCATCGGGCTGCGGTAAGTCTACACTGCTTCGTACGTTAAATCGTATATATGACTTGTATGGGCATCAGTACGCTGAAGGCGAAATCTTACTTGATGGTGAGAGCATCTTTAGCAATGCAGACGTCAATGAACTGCGTTCCAAAGTGGGCATGGTTTTCCAAAAACCAACGCCATTTCCCATGTCGATATACGAAAACATGGCATTTGGATTGAAGATACAAGGTGCATTTAGCAAAGCCGAAGTTAGAGAGCGTGTCGAGTCTGCACTAAAGCGTTCGCACTTGTGGGAAGAGGTGAAAGATAAGCTAGATGCAGATGCGAATGGTTTATCAGGTGGTCAGCAGCAGCGCTTATGTATTGCTCGAACGATTGCGCTAGAGCCAGAGGTTATTTTAATGGATGAGCCGACTTCCGCGCTGGATCCTATTGCCACCGCCGCCATTGAAACTCTGATAACAGAGCTGCGTGAGAAGTACACCATCGTTATCGTAACACACAACATGCAGCAAGCAATGCGCATCTCCGATTACACGGGTTTTATGTATCTAGGAAAGCTCGAAGAATTCGGTAAGACTGAAAACATTTTCCATCACCCAGACAACGACCGTACTAAACGTTATATCTCAGGGGACTTTGGATAACGAATAACAACAATAGCGCTGATTAGTCAGCTCGTTTTAGGCACGGTTTCGCGAGGATCGTGCCTATTTTTTTATGCCCTGACACTCTAGAATTAAGGTCATCTCAAACAATGTCATCTCAAACAATTAAGAACGCAGTATGTACAAAAACAAAGTGGTGGTTATTACAGGCGGCAGCCAAGGTATTGGTAAGTATCTCGCGCAGGCTTATTTAGACCAACAAGCGAAGGTCATTGTGTTTGATATTGCCGTAAACCAAAATCCGAGCGTCGAGTTTTATCACGTCGATCTAGGGCAGCCTACGCAGATTGAGCTCGCTTTTGATGAGATCCAACGTGCATACGGTAAGGTTGACATTCTGATCAACAACGGTGCAATCGCGAACTTTAACAAACCCGTTGAACAACTGACTTTTGAAGAATTCTCTCGAGTCATTGATGTCAATCTCAAAGGGGCGTTTGCGTGTTCACGTCGATTTATTGCATTAAACCGTGCTCAATCTTTTGGAAGAATTGTCAACATTGCCTCGACACGTTGGAATCAAAATGAAGCTGGTTGGGATGCGTATGGTGCATCTAAAGGAGGCTTAGTTTCGATGACTCAATCCATGGCGATTTCTCTGTCTGATACTCCCATTACCGTTAATGCTGTAAGCCCTGGTTGGATACAAGTTGAAGGGTATGAAGATTTAGATAGCTTTGACCATCAGCAGCATCCATCGGGTCGAGTAGGTAAGGCAAAAGATATTGTAAATGCGTGTTTGTTCTTATCTCATCCAGAGAATGACTTTATTAATGGACACAACTTGGTTGTCGATGGTGGAATGAGTAAGAAAATGATCTATCAAGACAGTTTGATTGATTAAGCTTACTTTCTTGGGTACAGAAGTGCTCTTCAGTAGAGTACTTCTTATTATTTTATCGGTAGTCGTTTACTTTCCTCTTTATTCTCCCCCCCTGTTTTTGAGTACATTCATTTTCACCGTTTGAAATAGGCATTTAAAAAACTCTTTGCGCAAAAGATGCCGAATGATAATTCCTCTGCTTCGATACACTCTAAAACCAGTGGCGACGATATCTATTTTTCGTGCTTCGGGTTAGGACTCATATATTAAAAAACAGTGACATACTTTTTAAAAAGACGATGGGTTGGGGAAATTATCACCGAAATTGTGATATTGCCCTTAAAACTATATAGGAAATTTCTGAGTTTGTAGTAATGCTCTGTTTTAAATGGATTTATGAACTAACTTTGATATTGACGTCTTGTTAGTTAAAGCTAGGTATAACGATGAAATGGATTTTATTGCTTGTGAGCCACATCTTGTTTGCAGTGGCGGGTTTTGCTGCGGGTATTTATGCACTGCCTATTCTTATCCAACCTGATTCACCAGATGTTTCGGTTGTGTCTAACTCTTCGGAAGGTGTTCTCTACCGTGGCATGTTCGAGCGAAATCGAACAGATAGTGACTTTCTTCATTGGGGAGAAGGGGATCTATGGGTCACTGAAGATACGATTGCTTTTCAAGGAGAATTGGCTCCTGGACCGGATTATAAGCTGTATCTCTCACCAACGTTTGTTGAAACCGAGGCGGATTTTAATCGCTTGAAGTCACAAATGGTGAAGGTGGGAGAGGTGAAAACATTTGACCGTTTTATGGTCACTCTTCCTCAAGATCTGCCCTTAGATAACTACACGTCAGTCATTGTTTGGTGTGAAACCTTTGGTGAATTTATTACGTCTGCACAGCTCAAATCTGTCGCAAAAATGAATCAGAGCTAATACCCAAACAATTTTAACTCATGTCGAATAATAACTGACAGAAACGTGACAAAAGGAGCGTTTCTGTCGCCAGTATCTCGACGCCTGTATTTTGACGGGGCGCTGTCCTGTCATAAATCAATAAATGATTAATATTTTGTATGAGTCGGAAAAGTATTGTGCCAGTGATTCAACGTTATCTCGCTTTATTCTTTTTGATGTTTTTAGTTTCCGCCCAAGCGATGGCCGCGGGGGAAATTGAAATATCGTTTAGTCCCACATCAGGAACTGCTTATGAAAATGGGGAAGTAATCAGTTATTCCATTGATGTGAAAAATACAACAGCGAATACTATTAGTAATGTTGCTGTGACGAATAAGATATGGGAAGTCATGTCTGGTTCGAATAAAGCATTTAGCCGCTTAACAATCTCTGATTCTCATACATTAGGTTCGAGCCCAGGCACTTACACCGCAAGTAACAGTAACCTCGATGTGAATGGGGCTAGCCTACTCCCTTTTGGACGGGTTACTTACCAAATTGAAGCGACCGTTGCGGATGACGCCGCTGAGGATATTGTCTTAGGCAACACCGAGGTAAAAGGTACCGTTTCCGGCACAGAAACGACGTTTACCAATACATCAACGATTACGTTTACTCCTGCGGATTACGACTACACGTTAGAAGCTTCCGTTCAGCCGGCTCAATACCAAGTGGGGAGTAAGCTAACTTATAAGCTGATTGCGACCAACAGAGGCTCTGTTACCGTTAAAGGGTTAGATATCGAGCAAGCGTTCGAGACGCTGACGGCTCAAAAACAAGATGGCTCAACAGGTGCAGCTTTCAGTGATGTTCATATCAGTGCTAAAGCCTCGTCCGGCAGCAAAACGGGTACTTTTGCTACTTCTGGTGATTTGTCGGTTAAAGACGCTGAGCTCTCTGTTGGTGGTCACGTCACCTACACCATCAAAGCGACCGTTGTTGATGACCTTGTTGGCGACATTGTCACCAAAGCGACATCAACGACTCGTGCTGGCACTGTTAACAGTAGTGAACTTACAACGCCTCCGGCAGATCCAGATATCGCTCTGGCACATACTTTACAGTCGACATCTCCTTACCTAATTAACGGTGAAGTTGATTTTCAAATCAAGGTCACCAACAACGGCGGAGCGATTGCTCACAATTATCATGTAAAACAGAATATTAAAGATTTGGTTAGCCCAAATGGTCTAGCGAATGATCGTACTTCTTCCTACAACAATACGGATGTGGACGGAAATCCTTTTGATACTTGGGACATCACGGTATCAAACATTGGTGGAAAGTCAGATTCATCTTATGCGGGCAGTACGCAAACGAACGTTGACTTCAATGATATCGTTTCGATTTATCCAGGAGAGTCGATTACCTACCAAGTTAAAGCAACGTTAACCCCTGTTACCATTGGCGCTCTGCAAGGTTTCACTGCGTCAGTGACGGATCAAGCTGACACCCTAGTTAAGAGTTCAAGTATTTCAGACACGGTAAATGCAGAGAAAGTACTGAGTGTTGCGGATTCCGACATTTCAATTACCAAAACGACCTCGGCGTCAGAGTATGTGCCAGGTGGTGAGATTGAATACGAAATCACGGTTACCAATGGCTCTTCCAAGTATTTTGCCAATAACCTTTTGGTCCAAGATAACCTGACTTGTGTGGTGACTGAACAAGCAGGCGGCGCGGGCGATGGTCAAGCTTTTGAAAAGTGGAAAGTGGATGTTATTTCAGGTGAGGATTCCATTGGTTCGGACCCTGGTTCGTTTAGTTATGGTACTTGGACGTCAAGCCCGCTTTCACTGACACCGGATATCGCGCCGGGCAAAACGATCAAATACAAGCTAACGGCAAAAACGAGTGATACGAGTACCGGTCTTATTTTGGATGACAGTGCAAGCTGTGCCAATGATAACGTGACGGAAGAAGGATCTGGTGTACAAACGCCGGACGATAATTTACGTGCGAGCAAAGATGTCGACAGTCGTTTCTACTCTTCAGGTCAGGCTCTGACTTACACCATCACAGTAACCAATGATGGTGATGGTTTCGCTAACCAAGTTCAGGTTTTGGATGACCTTAAGTCAGTCAAAACTCAAGATATTCATGGTGGTGAGATCGCCGCGTATACGGGCTGGACCATTACCGCACAGGCTTTCAAAGACGACGGAAGTACTGCAACCGCAAGTGACACCGGTATTGCTGGTGAGGTGAAGTTCCCGGATAACCTAAATGTGATTGCGACGCTTCAGCCTCACTCTTACATCGAATACACCATTGTTGCTGAAACCAATCCGCTCGCAAATGGACATATCTCTAACCAAGTGACTGTGGATGGCTCGGTTTATGCCGACCGTGGCTCTGACCCGCGTGACTTTGTGATTCAGTTAAACAAGCGAGTAAAAACAAACACAGATTCAAGCTTCCATGGTGAGCAGACGGCTTACTCAAAATTAGACAACGAAGTGACGTACCAAATCAGTCTAAAGAACGCGAAAGAGAACGGCTACGCGACTGACGTTGAAGTAAAAGATCTATTGTCGACGATTAAAGCTGGCGTCCTTGAGCCAGATGGCATGACGAAACCAGTGTTTAAGTCTTGGCAAATTAGTGCAGAGATTATTTCGGATGACCCTCGCTTAGATGGAAACGCTACATATACCGATGTTGGTACGTTCGCTGACAACATGGACTTAAATACCAAAGTGCAGATTCCACCGAACGTGGAAGTGCTATACACCATTGTGGCTCAAATCGATCGTGATACGCCTGATGAAATCCTCTTTACTCGCTTTAACAACACTGCGGATGTCAAAACGCCAGATTCAGGCATTCAATCTTCCGTGGTTGATACGGTTACCGTGTATCCACATGATCCAAAAATCATTGTTGTGAAGACAACTCCAGATGATGATTTTATTCCAGGAAAAGAGGTATCTTTCAAAATAACGGTAAGAAACAGAGGGCTTGGTTATGCAGACGAAGTTCGTGTATTTGATGATATCAAAGCTCTTAATGCCTTCTCTACCTGGAGTTACACCTCTGAAACTGACTCAAACAATTCGCCTTATAAAACAGGCAGCTATGCAGGGGACTCAAGTGGTTACCAAACGGATGAAAATCTTGATGCCCGAGTCGATATTGACCCCAATGTAAGTGGAGTTGATGGCTCTGTAACATTCGTTGTAACTGGTGTCGTTAAGAACGACTACAAGGAGAGTGAAATCTCTAACACGGCTGAAACCTACGACCCTTCGACCAATTTGAATCAGTCTTCTTCTGCTGAAATCGGTCATGTATCTGGGGATTCATTAAACGTTTCGATTCTTAAAACAGCCGATAAAGTTCGCTTTATTCCTGGTGAAGACGTGACTTATGAAATCCGTGTCAAAAACAATGGTTCAACTACAGAACATGGACTCAAAGTCTATGACTATCTGAATGATATCAAGTCAGTTCTAGCGAACGACAAAGACAATCAGTTCCAAGATTTTCCTGACCAAAACCCGTTTGAATACTGGCAGTTTAAGACTGGTTCAGATTTCGAGCCTGCCACTAACGATGATTTTATCTACCCACCGGGTGGTAAAGGCGCGACAATGAGCCTAGACCCTGGAGAGATTCGAACTTTTCAGATCAAAGCACGCGTCAAAGATAACGTTGTTGGCTCACTGGATGGAACCACTCTCAACAACAAGATCGAAAATGATGCCTACGTGTATCGTTATGTCGGCAACGACGAAGATTCACACGTTTCTCACCACGAAATGGAGCGCGCTTACAATGGCGGTGACGTGGTCAGAAAGCTGCTGGTTAACGGTAAAGAATCAAACTTCTACTCGCCGGGTGATACTTTAACCTATCAAGTGACCGTTTCTTCTCAAACGGGCTACGTAAACAACCATAAAGTAATTGAAGATATTAATGGTGTGACGACTCAGTTATTAAATGGAGACTTGAAGACGCCATTTGATAGAGGCTTCACTGTAGATGTGTCCAAAGGCGATTCAAATGGTGGCGACGGCACCACCGATGGTACTTTGGATGGCACCGTTGCAGATAACCAGAACATCAATACAACGATTGATGTGGCTGGTGGTGATTCGGTGACTTTTGAAGTGGAAGGTGTTGTTCGTGAGGACGCCGTAGGCACGATTACTATCGGTGGTATCACAGTTGTTCCAAATGGCTACCATCTTTCATTTAGTAAAACGGTCGATCAATCCAGTTATGAGCCAGGGAAGCCATTGGTTTACCGATTAACCATTGAAAACGATGGTAAAGGTAACGCCTATAACATCCCAGTGATTGATGAATTGTCGGGTATCACGGTTGATCTCGTCGATGGTAAAAATGAAAAAGCCTTTGATTCTGGTTGGACGGTAGCGCCACGTATTGTGAGTGGCAGTGATAAAGCGATCCTCGATTTAGATAGCAGTATAGCGGATAACAAAGACATCAATACCCATGCCTCCATCCCGACGGGTACAAAGATTGAATATGTAGTTACTGCAACCGTCAATAAAAATGCGGTGGGTAAGATCCTAAACCTATTGACCGTCGACGGCGATACCGTGAGTGCAGAGACTAAGGCATCTGCCGAGAAATACGATTTCTCTAAACACGTCGTAAAACTCTATGACCAAGATGGCACCACCGAATTGACGGGCGGATACACGCCTGGTGGTTACATCGAATACGAAATCTTATTGAAGAACTTAAACAACGTTCACATCAATCAGATGCCAATCAAAGATGAAATCAGCAAAATTCAAACGGATTACTTTGGCGGTGTGAAAGGCCGTGCGTTTGACTCATGGACGATTACTCCGAGTGTGGACGCGAGTACGATCAGTGATGCGGGTAAAGTCAGTAACAACACGGACATCAATACTAACTTCAACCTCGCGGCAAATGAGTTTGTAACCGGCGGTACGTTTGTTAAGTACACCATTAAGGCGAAGATTAGTGAGCAAGCCGTAGGGCAAATTCTCAACGTAGCCGTCGTTGATAACAGCCATAACTTGCCATCAGAGCCAGTGAACATGCTGCCAGCAAATATCTCTAAAACGCATAAAGCGTATACGGATACAACGTTTGCTACGCATAAAACCACTTACAATCACACAACGAGTAGCGAGAAGATCGTTTACCACTTGCGTATCGAGAACAAGGGTAAAGGTCTGGAGTACAACAAATCTCTCGAAGAGTTTTTCTCGAAAGTCAAAGTTCGTACTGCACAGAATGCGGATGGTGAAGCAGACTCACAGACGCTACCAGCATTCGATCAATATGGTTGGACTGTGAAGGCAACGACTTCTGGAGAAGCAACGACGCTGATCGATGGGTATGTAGGCGGTGCTGATGTCGATATTGATATCGCCAAGCTGTCTATTGCTCCAGGTGGTTGGATTGACTTTGTTATGGAGTCGCAAATTCGTCAAGACGCACTTGATCAAATCGTAGTGAAGCCGAAATACAATGGCTCTAACTTCAGTGCAGCGACGGTTACTCCGGAAGGCAGCAACCTTGCCGTGAGCAAAGAAATTGTGTCTATTGCAGGTAAATCTTACACATCGGGCGATACTTACAAGCCTAACGATGAGGTGATTTACAAGTTTACTGTTACTAATACAGAGCCTGTTTGGCGTGACCAGACGGTAATCCAAGACATCGTGTCTGGCGTTCGTGTTGAAGTCGTAGGTGGAACCACGAAGTCGGCATTCTCAGAGACATCAATCTCTCATATCTTTACCTCTACAGGTACCTCGGGAACGCAGGATACCTACATTGAAACTTATGATGCATCCGATAACTTGGACCTGTTAGTTGATATCGCTCCCGAAGAAGTCATAGAGTTTACGGTGAAAGGAAAAGTTCGCCCTGACGCGTTAGGAGACATTGATGGCAACACCGGGCGAGCAGGCAATCAAAGTGATACCACAGATGTGATTCCACCAGTGGTTCCTGTATTGAGCTTTGAAAAGTCGGTACTGAGTACGACGGCTGACAGCAGCACTTGTACCTTCCCATCGACCTCGGGCTCTGGGTGTCATTACAACCCGAATGGTCAAGTGCAATACCAAGTCAGTGTTACTAATACCGGTGAGAGTATTGCTAACGATGCCACAATCGTGGATGAACTGAACACAATTAACACATCCGATGGCAAGCCAGCATTCCAAGATTACAGTGTTGCCATTATCAGTGCTCCAGATGCGGATAGATTCTCTATCACTGGTGATTATCAAGGTACAGTGCCACTTAATGCGGCATTTGATTTGATGCCGGGAGATACCGTGGTATTCGAGGTTGATGGTACGGTAGCTGCAGACGCAACAGGTACTATAACTAACATCGCCAAGGTGAATGGTGATGATAGTAATCCCGTTGTTCTTGACCCAGGTACGTCGAGCCTAATCGCGCAAAAATCTACAGATACACCGACCTACACGCCTGGTTCAGAAGTTCGTTATCAAATGCGTATTCGAAACCAAACATCGAATAACGAGAAGATTGATATTCGAGATGCTATTAGCAGTTATAAGGTAAAAGTGGCTGACGGTTCAGAGCAGGTAGCATTAAAAGATTGGACAGTCAGCGCTCGTGTGATTTCTGATGGCAACCCGTCATATACGGATATTACTAACCTCAATAGCATTGCCGCGAATAGCGACATTGATGTCACAGTACAAATGGGCGGTAAAGCGGCTGACGATACTTACACTGAGATTTTAATTGAGGTTGTAGGGCATGTTCGTGATGACGCAGTTGGTGAGTTTACCAACCAACTACAAGGTAAGTTGAACTCGGGCTCGACCTTTTTCACTTACAACTTAAAAGAGAAGGTGATTGTCCCAGAACCGGGCAGCTTGACAGTAACGAAAGTCACGTCGACTACGCCGGCTATCTACCACCCTGGTGACACCATTGGTTATGACATCGAAGTCAAAAATACCGGTGATGGTTACGCAACGAATGTCCTGATCGCTGATCTTTGGAAAAATATTCGTGCCGATAAAGCGGGATCTACATTACCAGTGCGCGCGTTTGATGCTTGGTCTGCTACCTCAATCAATGTTGTGGGCACTAACCCAAATCTGACGCAACAGATTGCTGGCTCGGAGATTACAGGCGATAAAGGTGAAGGCTATCAAGTTCGTTACAACATTCACCCTGACCATACGGTTCAATTGCATGTTGAAGGTGTCGTAAAAGCGGACCTTGTTGGTGACATCACTAACCTGGTGGAAGTGAGTGATTCAAGCAGTTCTCAAACAGCCGAAGCAACTTATGTTGCTGCGACGGCAGATCTTTCTGTCGATAAAACGGTTGATAAGAACCAGTATGAATCTGGCGATACACTGACTTATACAATCAAAATTGAAAACACGACCGCGAACTGGGCGAATGACGTTCAAGTTAAAGACCTTGTAAACGACATCACCTCTACCAACATTACTGGTGCAACGGTGAAAGCGTTTGAGTCTGGCACTATCTTCTTTAATGCAGCTTCGCAAACTGGTGATACAAAGTTCCCATCAGCGACAGGGGAGTTCTTGGACGGTAGTTTGGATATTGGTCCAAATGACGTTGTGACTCTGAGCGTAGAAGGGGAGCTAGATCCGGAAGTTGTCGGGGATGTCACTAACAAGGTCGAAGTGACTTATAACGGCACGACCAAGACTGCAGACGCGACCAGTACAGCAAAAATCCCAGATTTAACCTTCACAAAAGAACCGATGGTTGAGTTCTATAGTCCGAACCAAGCAGCTGGCTACATCTTGAAGATCGTTAACCAAGATAATAGCTACGCCAATGACATCAACCTGAAAGATGAGATTGGCGCATTGACAGTAACGACGATAGATGGCTCGACCAATCAAGCCTTCTTGCAATGGGCAGTGCAATACGTCTCGGGCAGTTCATTAACAACGGTGGATGCAAACTCTCTAGTCGTGGACAAGGACATTGACTACAACATCGACCTTGCGCCAAATGACACCATCACACTGTACGTGATTGGTCTCGTCAATGCTGAGGCTACAGGAGATATCGTTAACCAAGCGACCTTGAACCATAACAGCAAAGACGTTACTGCGACTGCGACGCTGAAACCTCGCCCGGGTGACATCGTTCTGGAGAAAACCACTGATGAGCGTTACTACCAGCCGGGTGAGTTCTCTACTTTCCGCGTCAAAGTGACCAACAACGGTTCAGGCTTTGCGTCAGATGTCAAAGTGGAAGACTTCATTTCTGCTCTGGAAGTGGAGACATCGGGCGGCGCTATGGCACCGGCATTCAAAGACTGGACAATCGTGACTACGAAGGGCGACCCTCGCACCAATATCGAGAAGGTCCCAGGACCAAATGATGATATCTCTACCAATATTGATATTGCGCCAGGTGATACGGTGGAGTTTGCCATTACGGGTACGGTCAATGTCAGTGCGGTCGCAAACGTTGTAAACACTGCCACAGCAGAGTTTGGCGGTGCAACGATTGATGCTACGGCAACTTTGGAAACCTTACCTGAGGAAGTATGGATAGAGAAAACGGTGGAATCACCTATCTACATTCCGGGTGAGGACGCGGTATTCCACGTTCGCGTATACAACGGTACCGATGGCTTTGATAACGACATCAAACTCGATGACATTCTGTCGGGTATCAGAACGACTAACGTGAATGGTGTCAGTGATCGCGCGTTTATCAGTTGGACAATTAAAACCACTAGCAAAGACACTCGTACGACGATTACGCCAATGCCAGTAGATGATCGAGACATTCGTTCGGTTATTGATATCGCGCCACATGACATCGTTGAATTCACGATTACCGCGAAAACGAATCCGTTGGCAGCAAGTGACATTACCAACATTGCCACTGCGGATTTGAATGGCACCACGCAGCAATCGAGCGCGACGATTCAACCGCAGTCTCAGGGTATTTCTATCGAGAAGACCACCGACAGTGAGTACTACATTCCGGGTAAAGAAGCGACTTTCCGTGTCAAAGTGAAGAACGAAGGTACGGTGCCAGCAACAGACGTTGAGGTGAAAGATGCCATCAGCGATCTTGACGTAGTGCGCCTTGATGGCACCACCGTTAAAGCCTTCGACTCTTGGCGTATTGATGTGAATAAGAGCAATCCAGAAACAGACATCACTAACATTCCGGGAGTGAACGCAGACATTGACTCAATGCTGACGATTGCTGCGAATGATGAAGTTGAGTTTGTGATTACAGGGCTTGTTAATCAATATGCGACGGGTGAGATTGAAAACACCGCAAATGCCACATTCCGCGGTGATACTCAAGAAGCGAGTGCAACGCTGCTATCGATGCCAGAGTCCGTCAAGCTTGAGAAAACCGTTGACGAGGAATATTACCGTCCGGGCGAAAATGCAACTTACCATGTCGTGCTGAGTAACGAATCTGGCTCATTCACCGAAGAGATTGTACTTAAAGACCTGCTCTCTGAATTGAAGGTGAATACGATTCATGACACCGAAGCCGCTGCATTCACCAGTTGGAGAATGACAAGTTCATACAGTGATGATCGAACCATCGTGTTGCCAAAAATCCAAGGTGATAACGTGGATATCAATAGTCGTGTAGTGCTTGCTCCAAACGACAAACTGGAAATCGAAATCACAGGTGTCGTGAATGTGGATGCCATGGGGGAAATTACCAACCATGCGTATGCGTACGATAAAACAGAGAGTGATGTGCTTGCTGACGATTTCGTTACGATTAAGCCACAGCCGATCATCCTAGCCGTCACCAAGGTTGCGGATAAAACCGAATACACCAATGATGACGATGAAATCGCCTTTACCATGACGGCAACCAACCGTGGTTCTGCTGATGCTGACAACGTTAACTTGTTGGATGAAATCGATAAGTTGATTGGCAGCAATGGAAATGCGTTATTTACCTCGTGGACGGCGACCATCACCGAGCTTAAATCTGGTGCTGTGGTATCGGTTGACTCAGATAATAACGTTGACTCAAACCACACCATGAAAGCCTACCAAGGTAACGAGTATCAAATTGTGGTGGCAGGCGAGATCAATCAGGGTATTGATGACAACTTCACCAACGTTTTCACTGCGACCGCGCCGACGGGCGAAGTTGCGACCGCCAATGTCACTATCAAAGTGAAGAAACAAGCTTACAACGAAGGCATGCTGACCGTAACTAAGGTTGCGAGTAAGTCAGAAGCGAGTGTAGGTGAAGTGGTGGAGTACGAAGTAACCATCACTAACGAAGATAAAGAAAACCCATTCACGGGTGTGCGTTTGGTGGACCGTTACCCAGGTGGCTTTGCTTATATCCCAGACTCTACAGAGATGGTGAATAGCGGTCCTGATGGTGTATTTGACACTTCAGATGATATTCAAATTTCAGTGGACCCGACCAAAACCAATCAGCTGATCTTTGACGTTGGTGACATGAATATTTACGGCAAAGGCGATTCTAAAACGGCTGATTCTGTTCGTATTCGTTACCTAATGCGGGTCAGTGTCGGTGCCACCTTTGGTGTCTATACCAACACTGCATGGGCAGAAGCGCCACCAGCAGAGAGCTTCTCTGCTCAGAGTGCGACCACAAGCTATGTGGTGAAATCTAATCTAGCCAGTGCAACGGTGGAAGTGATGCCAGATAAGGTATTCGACACCGCTTCGATCATCGGCAAGGTGTTTGAGGATCACAATGGTGACGGCTTCCAAGCAGATGCGACAGCGGATGATATTTATATCGATGTCGATTTAACCGCAGGTGACTACATTCCCGGTTCAACCTTCATTACGCAAGATGGTGTTGAAACGCAGCTTAAAGACGTTCAAGTCACGCAACAAGGTCAAGGTGTGCTGATGTCGAGCATCGACAAAGGCTACGAAGTGGATGAGTTATACGGCTTGTCACGCAATCGAACGCTTGAGCACAGCAACAAAGTGGCATTCCAATTCAAGACTCGAACTCGCCAAGGCTTCCCATTCAAGGTGACCACGGATAACGGCACGCATATCGAGTTCGACAAGCAAGGTAATGCGATTACCAAGCACAAAGGAGACAAGAAAAAAGGTCTGTCAGCAGAGAACATTGATGTAGTGAGAAACCTCTACCGAGATGGTGATGCGTATTTATGGGAAATCATCGTAGAGAACAAAGGGCTATACGAAGATGGCATTCCAGGCGTTCGATTACTGACCGTCGAAGGCATCATTATCGAGACAGACCAATATGGTCGATACCACGTTCCAGATCAGTGGGTGTTGAATAAGAAAGGTAAGCAGTTCTTGGTCAAAGTTGACACAGACTCGCTACCAACAGGCATGAAGGTGATCAGTGAGAACCCGAAAGTACGCCGAATTACACCAAACAAGCTGACGAAATTTAACTTCAGTATTCAAAGCAGTGGGGATGATTAACCGTTCGAAGAACAGACGCTGGCTGGGTGCGTCCCAGCCGACAATTCAAACGGTTAAGCAGGATTATTATGATTAGATTGAGACCATCAAAACTGACAATGTGCATCGCGGCTGGTTTGCCGATACTTTCCTACGCGAAAGACACCAGCCAATTGGAAAAACTTGACAGTGACTCTCTGGGTATTGAAGTTAAAGCTCACGAACAAACAGATAACTCGCGCATCTACTTAGATCAAGGTGCGATTTGGGTAAGCCGCGACATTATGCGTTTTGACCCAGTGCTCGACCTGAGCATCAGCAGTGATGTGGAAGTGAAAGATGGCAAGCCATTACAAGAGATGAGCTTCGCTATTACGACCAACTTTAGCTACTACGTCGATCATTACCAACTTGAGGTGTTTCGGGGTGGAGACCGCGGTTTAGTGAACCCATTAGCCGTGGTAGAAGGACAGCAATTTGCTAATGACTTCAACATTGTTTGGGACGGCGCTACCACGCAAGACTACCAATTTGAATCGAACACACAGCTGTTGTTCCGCCTAAAAGCCTTCGATAAAGACGGCAATATGGACGTGACTACAGTTGGTGTGATTGACCTTGTTGAGCCTGATTCTGAAGTTGATATTGACAAGAATGACGGCGAAGAGGATCAAAGCCGCAAACTTGGTAAAGCCCAATTAATGCGTCACAACATTCCAACTTCTGCGGGTCTGGCAAGATTCATGGGTACAGGGTTAAAAGGTGTCGACAAAGTTGTGATTGGCGAAGATGAGTTCGATGTGGAAGAAGGTGAGCTATACGCAGAGCAATACCTACCAGCAGACGCTTATTTATTCCCAACTCGCGTGGTGTTCGACAATGGTGAAGAGCGCCGTTATCAGCTTTATGTACGTATTCCAGATGAGTATTGGGTACAAGCGGGTCTTGCTGACTTCTACATTGGTAAAAACAAGGTCACCGGTAACTCAGCGGCATTGGCCGTCGACGACCAATACCAAGATGACATCTACAACCAAGGACGCTTAGCGTACTTTGGACAGGGTAAGTTTGGTGACAAACTCAGAATTACTACTCACTTTGATACCAAAGAGAGTGACGTTCGAGACATGTTTAAGCACCCGTTTGCCTCTGATTCATCCAGTGTATTCGACATTCTAGAAGACGACGATGAGATGTATTACGGCAACTACGGTGACAGTTCGAACATCTACAAAGTGGTCAATACCAAAGGTAAGGTTTACCTCAACGTCGAATACGATAAATCCAATGTGTTGTGGGGTAACTACAACACAGGAATTACGGGGACAGACAACAACGATTACAACCGTAGCTTATATGGTTTCAAAGGTGATTACCGTACTCGCTCTACCACCAAGTTTGGTGAAGATCGCCTGAACATCGTTGGTTTTGCGGCTGAATCGGACTCGCTCTTTGCTCACGATGAATTCTTAGGCACTGGTGGTTCGTTGTACTTCTTGCGTCATGGTGAAGTGGTTCCGGGCAGCGACAAGGTGATGGTGAAAGTTGTTGACCCTGATAGCAGCATTACGGTTCAGGAAATGCCACTGCAATCGGGACGAGACTATGAAATCGACCCGTATCAAGGTCGCATCATTCTAACCAGACCACTAAACAACATCATTTCTGACAACTTTGGTTCGGTTATCAACGACCAGCCTTCTTCTGGCTACGACAACTATCTTGCGGTGGATTATGAGTACGTGCCTCAAGGCACTGATGCGATAGATTCTATGACTGCTGGTGGTCGCGTGAAAGGTTGGGTGAACGATTACATCGGCATCGGGGCAAACTACCAAACCGAAGAAAAAGACAATCAAGACTACGAAGCATACGGCACAGACTTAACCTTGCGTGCTTCAGAAGGCACCTATTTAAAAGCCGAATTCGGGCACAGTAAAGGTCGACAAACTGATTCTAACTACGTCTCTTTAGACGGAGGTTTAACTTTCACCCCAATTGGCAATAACGCAGAAGATCGCGAAGGTGATATCTACCAAGTGAAAGGGGTGATGAACCTATACGATCTCGCTCCGAACGTCTTTTCTGCAGTGGGTAACGACGTCAAAGCTTGGTATAAATCCAAAGATGCAGGCTACAGTTTTGCCAGTCAAGATGACGACTTAGAGCAAGAGTCATACGGTACCGAAATTCGTTTCCAAGCCACTGACCGAGTTGCAGTAAAGACGCGCTTTACCTCGGTTGAAGAACGTGAATCAGACGGTGATTTACGCACCGATACCCAACAAGCGGAATTGGAAACACAAGTTAAGGTTACCAAACACATCAAGATCTCGGCGGCGGGTAAACAAGTTGAAGAGCTAAACAACCAAGATGAAAAAGGCAAAGGCACCTTAGCGGGTCTGCGTGCTGACTACATCTGGGATAGCGATAACAACGTTTATATCAAAGGTCAGAAAACCGTAGGTCAAACGGATGAATACGACGAGAACGACAGCGTCACTCTGGGTGGTGAAACCCGGATTCTAGAAGACTTTGTGGTAGGTGCTGAATACACCACTGGCGATCGTGGCGATGCCGCAGAAGCGAGTGTGACGTATGACGTAACCGAAGATTACAGTACGTATTTAACCTATGTAGATGACACATACGAAGGCAAAAACAATGTGATTGTTGGTCAGCGTGCAGACCTAACTTCTACGGTTGATTTCTACCAAGAAAACCAATTTGTTGATGAAAACAACGGCAAAGGTCGTATTGACTCGTTTGGCTTTGGTTACGACATGAACGACGACATCGACATGGGCATCGGCTACCAAAAAGGCGAAATCGAAGACGAACAGAAGATCACCACAGAGCGCCAAGCGGTGAGCGTTAGCACTTCGATTGATATCGATGACGTGCTGTTCAAGAACAAAGTGGAGTACCGTGTCGACAAGACCGATGATTCTGCAGACCCAGATAAGAAACGTATCGACCAATGGGTGACGACTAACCGTTACACGCATCACCTGACGGAAGAGTACACCTTATTTGGCAAGTTCAACTACTCGCGCTCTGAGAGTAAGTCGAGCGATAAAGTATTGGCTCGCTTTATTGAGTCGACGGCAGGACTGGCGTATCGCCCAATCTACAACGACCGTTTGAACTTGTTATCTCGCTACACCTATTTGGTGGATTTCGACCAGCTCAACCGCGATGTAGATTACAAAGATGAAGAGAGCCATATCATCGAAATTGAAGGTATCTATTCGTTGGATGCAAATTGGGATTTAGGCGCGAAATACGCATTCAAGGACAAACATGAAATCTTCACTCGTCAGTCAGGCGAAGACATTCCTGTCGATAGCAAAATTTCATTGTACGGCTTGAGTGCATCTTATCGTGTCATGAAAGATTGGGATGTTACCGGCGAGTACCATTGGAAGACGGACAGCACCTACGATGAGCTAGAGCAGGGCGCATTGGTTTCCGTTAACAAACATTTGAGTGATAACTTCAAAGTCGGCGTGGGTTACAACTTCTCGGGCTTTGATGGCAACCTAGCGAATGATGACGATTACGACGCATCAGGCGTGTTCATTAACCTAGTTGGTAAGCTATAAGAGGGCGATATGAAAACGACGATTCGTTTGTTAAGTGGCATGATCGCAGGGGCAATATTGGCAGGTTGTTCGGCGGATGCGTATGTAAGCCAAGAGAACCGAGAAAAGTTTGCGGACGTGAATGTCTCCAAATTTCTTATCAGTGAATGTTTGGCGCCGCAGCGCGAAATTCATATCGCGGTTGCCGAACATTTCGATTTCGATAAGTCCACCATTCGTGAAGCCGATGCGGCAAGTCTAGATGCGTTCATCCATGATATTCAAGGCTTGAGTGGGCGCATCACGATTGTTGGTCATACCGACTTTAAAGGCTCTGATGAGTACAATGAGAAGCTGTCTATGCGTCGTGCTGAATCGGTAGAAGCGTATCTTCAGCAACAACTCAACCCAGAGCAATACGATTGGGAAGTGAAGCACTTTGGTGAGTCGCAGCCGCTAGCGTTGAGTAAATCGGATCAAGCTCGCGCCGAAAACCGTCGTGCTTACGTTATGTTTGAAGAGGCGAAGAAATACGAAGAGATGCCTTTCTGTGAGCCGCCAAAACCAGAACGCAAGATCTACATGGCGATGACACCACACTTTGATTTCGATAAGTCGGAATTAAAACCGGAAGACCTTTCACAATTAGATGACTTCATCGCCAAACTGCAAGGTTTAGAAGGTAGCATTATGGTGGCTGGTCATACCGACCAAGTGGGCTCGCTCTCTTATAATGAACAACTGGCGGAGCGAAGAGCGCAAACCGTAGTGGCGTATCTCAAGACGAAACTCGATCCATCGCAGTTTGTGTGGGAGGTAAAAGCCTTTGGTGAGCTTCAACCTGTGATCAACGAAGAATCTCCAGAAGCCAATGCTTTAAACCGCCGTGCGTTTATCGTATTTAAAGAGAGCGAACTGGGGCAACCGACGGAATAATTTGGTAAGGTTGTCCTCTCGCAAGCTAGCTACCTACCTGTTTTCATAGCGGTAGTTAGCATACAAAGGTCAACCTATCCAAACCAAACAGGGAGTCGGGTAATGGAGAAAGTGCAGTTAGTCGTCGATTTTCTTCTCACTCACAAAATTTTATTTTCCGCATTAATCCTGCTGTTCATCATTGTTCTGCGTCGTTTGATTCTGTCTCGAATTCGTGGCGACGATGCCTTCATTACGGAAGAACAACGCAGTTGGATGTCGAGAACCAAAAACGGTACGTTCGCTCTTACGCTGATCCTGTTGTTCATCTTATGGCAATCAGAAATCAGCGAGTTCGCCCTAAGCGTTACCGCGATTGCAGTAGCGATTGTTGTCG
The DNA here is from genome assembly GCF_024181835.1 of Vibrio sp. Y29_XK_CS5. Lineage (NCBI taxonomy): Bacteria > Pseudomonadati > Pseudomonadota > Gammaproteobacteria > Vibrionales > Vibrionaceae > Vibrio > Vibrio sp. Y29_XK_CS5. The sequence continues at coordinate 1,557,473 of NZ_JAMZAM010000001.1, read as the reverse complement.
CATCTAAAGAGATTATTCTTTGTTTTACTGGTTCGATTCAACGAGCCAGTTCTCGTTCATTTCGCATTGGTGACTGGATTGAAGTCGGTAAGCTATGTGGCGAAGTAATTGAGCACAATATGATGGCGACAGTGATTCAAGAAATCGACCTGCATCATGGGCAATACCACTTCACAGGAAAAACCGCGACGTTGCCTAACAGCATGTTTTTCACCTACCCAGTGAAGAACCTCAACTTTATGAAGCGTTACGTTTACCATGACTTTTCTGTTGTGGTGAAAGACTTCGTCAACCTATACCCAATTTTGCCATTACTGACCGATAAGATTGACGAACATTGCAGTTACTTTGCTGATGTCGCGCATCGCTACAACGCGATGATTGAAAAACACGCCGGTGTCGATCTTCCGGGTGCAGAGCCGCATATCCATATCTCAAGCAACATCAATGGTGAGCAAATCGTGCATATCATGATTTTCTGTCCAACGGACAAAGCCAACCACTTAGAACACCTGATTCGCAAAGACTTTATGGAGCTGTATGAGCAACGATTCCCGATGAATCCGGAACACTGAGTTCTCGCTCAATAATCATCACCTCAATGTTAACCCTCACCAATCAAAGGTGAGGGTTATTTTTATTGTCCATTTGTCGTTACGATAAAATATCTTAATGGATCGAGGCGCATATAATCGTTAAATTACGCCCGCAATCTGTCCTCAGACAACTTCCGCTTGTTGCTCAAAATACACAATAAAAACATCAATTAAGACTACTCAGATAGTCCGTACCGTAATGGTTGGCTCCCCACGGGCTCGACGACATAACGGTAAAGGTTGCACGCATGGCTGTTTATTAAACCGCTGAATCTCTTCATAACATTACTATTAAGATGCTTCATGCAAACTGGCTTTAAAATCAAATTTTCGCCTTCTCAACGTCTATTCGCATTGATGGGGCAGTGGCAGTCAGCGTCGAAATCCTATTTAACGGATTTGGCGTCAATCGCATTGCTGCTGTTACCTTTGATTCTGTCTAATGCGTTGGCAGTTTTTTTTGGACACGTATTCCGTTTTACTGGCTTAGCGGATTTTTCCCAACTGCTGTTTCATGTATCAGATATCCTGATCAACTTATATCCAAGTGCATTCTGCGTCGTGGCGGGTTACTACCTTTCCCATAAAACCAACGTTTCGAGTGCCGTGTTCATCATCTATTCGTTGATCATGTTCTACTTGATCTCAATAGAGAATGGCAGTCTTTCACAGACTTACATGTTACCGAACAACCCATTGTTGGCGTTATTGAGCGCGACAATGACGTATGTTTACTGCAGCATTTTCAAGATACGTCTGTTAGAACCCCAAGCCCTCGACTTTTCATCACGACTGCTTAAGCACGTGGTGCACTTTTTCTTATTTGTGCTCATCGCGTTGGTGATGTCCCATTTCACGGCGATCTTTATGGCGTTGTCAGGTGGCATGGTTCGTGAGCTCGGCGTAGACCCGCTGACATTCAAAGGTGGTTTGATCTATCAAACTGTGCTGGGTTTACTTGGCTCGATTGGCATCAATGGGCACAACCTGTTGTTTGCGATTAAGCAGCAGATCTTTGCCGCAACCGAAGCCAATGTAATGGCGTGGCAGGCCGGAGAGGCGTCACTGAATGTGATTAGCCAAGGCTTTTACGACGCATTTATGTCGATGGGCGGATCTGGCAACTCGATCAGTTTGCTTTTCTGTGTGCTGATGTTTGCTAAAGAGCGCAATCATTTGATGCTTGCTCTGGCAGCGATGCCTCTGGTGATCTTTAACATCAACGAGGTTTTGTTGTTTGGTTTGCCAATCATCTTCAACCCGATTTTGATCATTCCTTTTGTGCTCGTGCCGTTAGTGAGCTTTGTCATCACCTTTTTGTGCATTTCATCGGGGGTGGTACCGCCGGTAGAGAATATTGTGAACTGGATGACACCACCCTTGTTCAGTGGCTATATGGCGATGGGGAATCAAATAGAAGGTTCGATTCTTCAAGCCTTCATCATTGTATTGGGCATCTTCATCTATCGACCGTTCTATTTGGCGTACGCAGGAAAATACTCAGCACAGTTTCGCGCGAATACGGCTTATACCGGTATCGAAAGCTCGATATTTAAATCACTGCTAAGTAACGTAAAGGCGTCGAACAACTCCAGTATCAGTAAGTCGACGGCGCAGAAACGCTTAACCACGATTTTGCGTGAAGGTGAGTTAGTGATGTTCTATCAAAAGCTCCAGTCGACCAAAAACGTCAGTGAGTTTTCTTATGAAGCGCTACTTCGTTACATCGATAAAGATGGCACGTTATGCCCGCCGACGTTTGTGAGTGATTTTCAGATGCTCAACTCGATGCCATTGCTGGATAAGTTGGTGATAGAGAAAGTCTTGGCAGACATGCAGAAAATGCACTTATCGAAAGATCGTCGTATTGCCATCAACATCGCGGTGGCGACGATAGAACAAGAAGAGTTTGTGCCGCATTTGCTTTCGCGTTTAGCCCATTACGGTATTTCTCCTGAGTGGTTGGAAATTGAAATCACAGAAGAAGCGATTCTCAGCAATAAGGTTTTTTTGATCAAAACAATGGAAGCGCTTCAGGCACAGGGTATTCGTATTGCAATGGATGATTTTGGTACAGGCTATGCGTCGTTTCCACACCTGCTGAAATACCCATTCGACAAGATCAAACTAGACCGTTCACTTTTGTTGGATGCAAACAATCAAAAGGGCAAAGATCTCTACAAGTTGGTTGCGAAACTAGGTCACATCACCCATTGTGAAGTCGTGGCAGAAGGGGTGGAGACGCAAGCGGAATATGACTTTGTTAAACGCTGCGGCGTGGACAAGGTGCAAGGTTATTTCTTTGCTCGTCCATCGCCTTTATTAGACATTCTTGGTGAACAGCAAGAAAAACCATTTCTATCGTCACAATTACAAAGTCGAGTGGAAATATAGACTTGCTGGCGCTAATGTGCGCCTCCTTGCTTAAATAGCAGGCGAATTAACGAACGACGTTGACCTTAGAAGCAACGCGTTTCTATCAAACGAGAGAGTACCGAGGGGCTTAAAAGGTGCTCTTTCTGTTTGGTCGATTACAACAAGTTGGCTGTGGCTACCCTTGTTGAGTGACTATTCGCAACTTTGAACGATCAACGCTTTGTTACTCGAATGATACCGTCCTCGACGTGTTTGTCGAAACTCTCCCTCATTGCGAAACAAATTAAATGGATTTAATTGCGGCGAATTTCTTGAGCGGCTCTTTGAGTCGTACTTTGATGGATTAACTGAGCCAAATGAACAATCGATACATTAATCGGCTTTTTACTGTAATTTCTTCCAACTTATACATTAATGGTTTGTGTAACGTCTTAGTGATGTTGCTGCCTGTTTCATTGATTTCTGCATTCAGTACATTGTTAAGCAATCTACTGATGATCGCAGGCTATGAACAACTTGGTATGACTGTTGGGGCAGCAAGCGCCATTATTTGGAAGCTATTTCCCATTTTGCTTCTAGTGTACTTCTCGCAGTTCCTTTCCTCTTTGCTAAAAGTCTCGCGAGTAAACGTGATAACGCCTTCGTTGATGATTTACTTTATCGTCTGTAACGAATGGGGCTTATTGCAAGATGGTACTGTTGTTCCGAGTAACTACCCATTAGCGATTCTGGTTCCGACAGTCGTCGCTTGGTCTGTACGCTTCATGCAAAACCGCAGATGGTTTATGCGTTCCGATTTACCAAATGTGGTGGATCAATCATACAACCTCATCATGGCGACCGTAGTCTTGGTGGTTGGTTACACTGTGTTGGGCTATGCACTTGGACAGGCATTCTGTGCCGCTGATATTGCCGATCTGTTACTGCCGAAACTAGACCCAAACTCGTTGCTTGATGGGATCATTTATGAGTTTGTGCGTAACCTATTTTGGTCGATTGGCATCAATGGTCACATCATTTTTGCCCCTTACAAGTCAGAGCTTTATGAGGTAACTCGTGTCGCGATAGAAAACCACGAAGCGCTGGGCACACCACTGCCAATTTTAACCACAAACTTCTTTGATTTTTATGCAGGAATGGGTGGTGCAGGGAACACCATTTCGTTGGTGCTGTGTATGCTGTTTCTGACTAAAAATCGCAGTTATAAAGCCTTGGCGGCAACAGCACTGGTGTTGAGCTTGTTTAATATTAACGAGCCCATTATTTATGGCTTACCCATCATGTTCAACCCAGTCATGATTGTGCCATTTTTAATCGCACCGGTTGTGGGGTTAGTCATCGCGTATATTGCAACAGCAATGGGGTTGGTGGCACCGATTACCGAGATCGTTAGCTGGATGACTCCGCCGCTCGCCAGTGGTTACATCGGGACTGGTTACACATGGACTGGTGTGGTATTACAACTGATCATCATCTTAGTCGGTGTGCTGATTTACTATCCGTTCTTCAAGCAAATGGACAAGATTGGGAATGCGAATACGTTGTTTGCAAAGTCAGTCTCTGATGATTTTTTCAATTACGAGGGATTAGACAATGGCAAAGTCGCTGGGGCATTTTTCCCTGAAATTACCAATAAGTTCGCGGCACAAAAACGTATCAGTGATCTGAAAAAGCATGGCGAGTTCGTGTTGTTCTACCAACCGCAGGTTAATGCTCGCACAGGGGAGATTCGGTCGCTTGAAGTACTGATTCGTCACCGCTCAGAAACGGGCGAGATCACGCCTCCAACGTTTCTTGAGGACTTTGCCAAAGTCGGCTTAATGAGTGAGTTGGATTTATGGGTGGTTGAGACCACACTGCGTGAAGTGGCGCCTTTGGCGAATCGACCAAATTTTAAGGTCTCGATTAACTTATCTCCAGAAACTTGCTTGGTGCCAGACTTCACCGAAAAAGTATTGACGATGATTAACGAAAGCGCGTTGTCTTGCTCGCAAGTTGAGTTTGAAATTACTGAAGACATGTTGATTCAAGATGAGCATCGTACACACCGTGTGTTGAGCACACTGCGAGAAGCGGGGGTGAGGATTGCCTTGGACGATTTTGGTTCAGGTTATTCGTCAATTGGGTACTTGTCGAAATACGATTTTGATAAAGTGAAAATAGATCGTTCGTTGGTGCTTAATCTCAACAACAAAAATGGTCGTGAGCTGTTTAGGTTAACGGCGAAACTCGTAAAAATTACTGGTGCTGTTACGGTGGCAGAAGGCATAGAGACAGAAAGCGAACTGGAGTTTATGGCAGAGCTCGGTATCGATCTGATCCAAGGCTTCTATTTCTATCAACCAATGCCCTTCGACGATGTTGTAAAGCTTGAATACAGTCAGCGAGAAGAGAGTCTGGATTACGATCACTTTGCATTTTAAGGCCGAGGTGAGCAGATACAAAAAAGGGAAGCGCTCAGCTTCCCTTTTCTTTTAGGTTCAATTTATGTCGCTCTAAGAATCTCAAACTAGAATACTTAGATGAAGGCGTGATTATTTGAACTCGAATTTACCCTGCATGATTGCCCAGTGACCTGGGAAAGAACAGAAGAACGAGTAATCGCCTCCCGGAGTCATCTTCTCAGTGCTGAACGTGATAGAAGTGCTTTCACCACCGCCAACCACTTTAGTGAAGGCATAAACACGGTCATCGTTTGGTTTCACGTAGTTGTTTTCTAGACCAGCAGACATGCCTTCTGTACCCACTGCTTGAAGGTTTGCCGTATCAGTAATCACCACGTTATGACCCATTGATTGCGCAGGCATTTTACCAGTGTGGTTCAGCGTCAGTTTCACTTCTTTACACGTCGCTGGCACGCTCAGTGTTTTGGTCGAAAACTGCATCATATCGTTAGCATCGATGGACACTTCACACTCTGCGCTTGCTTGCGCGCCAAAGCTTAATCCAACTAGTGCAAAGGTTGCTGCTACTAAACGTAAAGACATATAACACTCTCCATATTTTATTTTTGGGCTGACTTGGATTCAAACCGATCCAATGCATCTCATTATCATCGAATATTCCAATTGAAACCGTGCTTCAATCCGGATATTGACGTTTTGTTGCAAAGTTATACTTATTGTTTTCACTGGATGATCATTCATACGCCTTATTTTGAACGCTTCATTTAAGAAGTGTGAAGACGATCTTTATAACCACCTCAGATGCCTATTTGTGTCTTCAGAACGCCCTGATTTTGGCGCTTTTTTCGCTAACATGTAACTAAGTGTTTCAAGTGTTTTTATTCTGTAACTTATTGATTTTCAGATGCATAAAAGCAAAGTAAAGACAAATTCTTATCTCGATTGTCACCAGAAAATAGATTTGTTTTATCCAGTGCACACTTTCTGAATTTTGAACTAGAGTCCCAGTTTTTTGTTTGCTTACCGATTGCGTACGAAATGTCGTCAAATTGACGCGAAAAGACGCTTTATTTTTGGCACTTTTACACCTGTAAGTTGGGTTACATTTAGTTACATCTGTCCGCTGCGACGCGAAAAAAGTCCCCCTCTATAATGCCTTTCCTTTTTATTGTTGTTTGTATAAGTCCTTAATTATGAGAAAGAATACGCTAGCGATCATGCCAAGTGTTTTAGCACTGGCGATCGGTATGGGGTTGCCTGCTGCACACGCAGGAGTGATCACAGACGCAACTATCGTCGGCTCAGAAAGCCAGTGGTGGAACACTTACAAAGTGATCCTAACTAACGACGGTTCAAAGCCAGTTGAACTTCGTGATGCGAAAGTGACGTTTGATTCAAACCTATCAATGTCGACCCCCTCTTGGTCTGCGACTGGCATCAGCTACCCGGGCATGAAATTCACCAGCGACGCACAAGGCAACGTCTTCAAGAACACGCTCGCGTTGGCTTTTGATAGCGGTAGCTGGGTGAAATCACAACTTCCGGCAGGTGAGCGTATTGAGCTAACTCTGGGTGTGAGTGGTGTATTGGATCTGACTCTTCTTCAAAATACCATTCGTCTGATCGCTGATGACGAAGGTGAAGTAGGTGAACCAGAAATTTCTCTTCAATTAGCTTCGCCAGTGAACGGTGCTGAGTTTGAAGAAGGTCAAGCGGTTGCCATGCTAGCGAACGTTACGGCAACCAACACCAGCGTTAAAGCTGTGACTTTCTTTGTCGACAACAAACAAGTTGCTCGTGTAACGCAAGCCCCATTCCAAGCAACTTGGACTTCTGTTGGCGCAGGCACTCACACGATCAAAGCTGTAGTAGAAGACACCTCTGGTTTAACCCAACAACAAGCGGTCAGCATTTCGGTAAAAGAGAAGCCAGTTGAGCCACCAGTGGTACCTGAAGTCCATGAGCTAACATTCGTCGCGCCTACAGAGGGTCAAGCATTGATGGTGGGTCAGGCAACGACGATTAAAGCCCGTGTTGATGGTGAATTGATCTCTAAACTGGAGTTTTGGGCGAATGACCGCAAGTTAGGTCAACGTAACATCGCTGCAGGTCAAACGACGTATTCTCAATCTTGGACGCCAAATGAAGTGGGCAATGCGACACTTAAAGTGGTGGTTCTCGATCAGAACAACCAAATGGTCGAGCAACGCAGCATCGCAGTTGCAGTTGAAGCAGCCCCAAGCTTTGTTAAGCCAGAAGTGAGCTTCTCTTCGCCTTCGAACGGTTCTAAGTTTGAAAAAGGTGAAGCGGTATCCATTTCTGTTCGTGCAACGGATGCTGATGACGATTTGTCTCGCGTTATCGTGAAAGCAAACAACAAGCAAATCTGTGATTTCAACGCATCAACTACAAACCAGTTCTCTTGTAACTGGACGGTGTCAGAAGTCGGTGCAGTTAAGCTAGAAGCGATCGCAACAGATGCTGAGAATCTAACGGCGACAGCACGTGTAAACATCACAGTTGAAAAAGTAGAAACACCGACGCCTCCGCCAACAGGTGGACTATGTGTTGATTTTAATGTGTACCCAGACTGGACTCGTGGTGATCACGCAGCAGGCGGCGACATTATGGTTCATAAGAACATTGCCTACTCAGCGGTGTACTGGACTCAATCTGTTCCTGGCAGCGATAGCTCATGGTCATTACATCTAAACTGTGATGGTACTGAGCCGGGTACAGCGCCAGCGCTATCATTGCGTAACCCAATGGACCCAGTGCGTCTAGAAGTGGCAGGTTGGCCAAACACATTCGTAGTGGCGAGCCCATCCACTCAAGCACCAAGCACACTGACTATTGCAGCAAGCAGCAGTGATGCGCTCACAGACCTAGAGCAACTGACACGTTCGTTTGTGTCGGCTATCGAACAAGCAGAGAACGCGGGTACTGCATCTGTCGTGATTCGATCGGATGTTCTGGATCTCGCTACGCAAGACAAAGGTGCATCGTTTGGTGCCGTTGCGGTTAAACAAGCACTGACGAATGCCATTGATATCACGGGTAGCCGTATTGATATTGATGCGATCAACGCACTGAGCGATGACGTGAAAGGCTGGGCACATGCTTACAACTTGATCTTCACAACCCTTGCGCCACAAGCGACATTTGGTTGGTCATTAAGCATTGGCGAGTTTGCTTACGATACCCACTCTGGTCGTCAGTCTGTATGGGATGAAGCGTCCGTTTTCACGGCAGATCTACTTGATAGTTTCGAGCTTTACAAAGCAGATGCTGCGAACAAAGCTGACTTTGTGGTGTTTACTAAATCGAATGCAACCACGGCACTAACCAGCGAGCAGTGGCATCACGCACTTGAATACGTAAAACAGGTAACAGATTACGTTGATGCGCCTGCGATGCTAGCGAACATGCCGACAGAGCAAACCGCAAATTACTTCATGGGCAATACTCAAACCGATCAGCAAATCCGTAAAGCTGCGTACAGCAACGTATTTGCATTGATGTTTGATCAAGACTATCAAGCCCTAACCAGCAAAATTGAGCTTTACCAAACGGCGAAAGTGCCACTGTACTACGTAGGTGAAGAGTTAGAGAAAGGTTCATTGACTCGCATTGAAGCGCTAAACCAAGAGTTAGCAAATGCTGAAAGCGTAATGGATAACGAAGCCTTCCTATACGAAACGCCACAGTCTCAGTGGGTTCCGTCAACGGTTTACAAGTGGAACGACTTCCTAGATGGCTTGAACGCAATGCACAACATTGGTGTGGCGGGCAACAAGTTCTGGTTGATGAACGATGAAGTTGATGATGCAACCAACATCAAATACGCGAAAGTCGCGATTGCTGCGTTCCTTGCACAAAGTATGCAAGAGACCATTCGCTACAACGCGTGTGATGAAAACAACTGGTCTGAAGTGAAATACGGCGCGCCTGCGGATTACCCAATGACAGCAAGTTGTGGTCAACTGGGTCAGAAATACGCAGATTACGGTGTAAATCCAGTTTCAGGTTTAGATCATGCGTACTCTTGTCCTCGTGATGACAAGATGGAAGTCAGTGCGTTGACTCATGCGAAATGGTATGGTGCTCCAGCTCCAGTCTTTGCAGCACCTGATGCAGTACTTGAAGAGCGCGGTCTATTGGTGAACGGTGCAGCAGGTCGTTGGACAAACAACGGTCACTGTAACGATGTTCCAGAAAGCGTAGATACGTCTAAGCAAGTTTGGGAACGCGACGAGTGTAAGACGTACGTTGGTCAGAAAGCAGGTAAGTTCATTTGGGACGGCAGCAGCCAAGAAAGCGTTGAAGGCTGTGGCTGGTGGGGTCGTGGTGTAATCCAAACCACAGGTCGTCAGAACTTTGGTACGCTTAACCACTACCTAGGTCGTTCGCACGTTGATCCATCAACCATTGGTAAGACAATTGATGGCGTAACGGTAGAAGCGCCACCGGCGAACCCACTTTATGCTGAGCTAGACTTCTGTTCTAACCCAGGTCTGATTTGTAGCTCGGAAGAGAACAAAGAGATCAAGTGGATCGCAGGTCTGTTCTACTGGGTAACGTCAGTTCAGGCATACAACGATGAAGGCGGTCAGTACGCGGATTGGAACTACCACAATGAGCTGAAGAAGTATGTAGATAGTGGTCTGCAAGGTTCTCAATTTATCGATGACGTTTCAGGCATCGTTAACCGTGGTTGTCCGGACCTGACGTGTTCGACAGGTGATGTTCACAATGTGAAAGAGCGCCGCGAGAACTTCAAACTGGTACTACAAAAGCTAGGTCTTGATCCTCGCTAATTAAGACAAAGCAACATCAATGAAGAAAAGCCATCACCGAAAAGTGGTGGCTTTTTTGTTTTTAGCATTTGGCTCAGATGCTTAGTTTTTATTATTACTAATTCGTAATAGTCATTTTCTTTTTCCGCTTATTATCATTTATTTTCAACCAAATATAATGCCCGCCATTCCAAACGTATTTGCTGCGTTTTTGATTTTTATCTTTCGATGGATGGTATCCGGGAGGGGAGTATGTCGAATTTTGTTGTTGTCGGTGGTGGTGCTGCGGGTCTAGAAATGGTCACGCGTTTAGCGAGCAGTTTTGCAGGCAAATCTGACCATACCGTTACTTTGGTTGAGCCATCTTCTCATCACTTATGGAAACCAAGGCTGCATGAGATTGCGGCGGGCACGTTTGATAATGAGCTCGATTCGGTTGCGTTTCGTCTTCATGCTGCTTGCCACGGTTACCAATATGTTCAAGCGCGCATGTCAGGCTTAGACCGTGCGAACAAAACCATCACTGTGAGTACTGAGTTTTCACCAGAGCAGACCGGGCTATCGCAGCAGTTAACACTGGATTACGATTACCTCGTGATTGCCGTTGGTGCGATCAGTAACGATTTCAAAATTCCGGGCGTGAGCGATCATTGCTTATTCTTAGATTCCGCTTCTCAAGCAGAAAAAGCGTGGGAACAGATGAAGCAAATGCTAGCAAATGGTGGTTCACATCGTGTTTCTATCGTGGGTGCCGGCGCAACTGGTGTTGAGTTAGCGGCTGAATGGGCGAAAGTCAGCAAGCAATTAAACCGCTACCAAAATGATACTCAACTTTCCATTACGCTCATCGAAGCGGCGGATCGTGTGCTACCTGCAAGTGCTGAGTGCATGTCTGCCAAGGTACTGAAGAAACTACAAAAGCAAGGCGTTAATGTTCGCTTAAACACCAAAGTTCAACGTGCAGAAGCAGACCGTATCGTGACGGAAAATGAAGTCATTCTTGCCGATCTACAAATTTGGGCAGCAGGGATTCGATGTCCAGATTGGATAGCGAATCTCGATGGTCTAGAAAGTAACCGCATTAACCAACTTAAAGTGCTGCCAACACTGCAAACTACTCTCGATGATAGCGTGTTTGTTATTGGTGATAGTGCTGAATGCCCACAAGAAGATGGAAACATTGTGCCGCCACGAGCGCAAGCTGCCAATCAAGCTGCAACACATTTGGCGAAGCAATTTAAACGCTTAGTGAAAGGCAAAGAGTTAAAACCGTTTGTGTTCAAAGACGGTGGGATGGTCGTCGCGCTTGGGCATGACTACGCGGTTGGCGCATTGATGAATGACAAAGTCGTATTGCGTGGACGCTACGTTCGCCGCTTGTACGACACGATCTTTAGGCTGCATCAGCGCGTTATTTTCGGTTGGTTCCGCGTGTCGGCTTTGGTAGTGCTTAAACGCGTAAAAGGTTTATTGAACCCATATTACAAAGGCTCTTGGTCTTAATCCAAGCCGTGACTCTTCGATTCCATTTTTTCATTTTTATCGAGCGCCCAAATCATCAGGATTTGTGGCGCTAGGTGTTTTTTATGCGTCATTTGCAACTCTCTTTGCCCGTTCAACTTCTTATTTCTGCCCTACTTGCGTGGAGTGGGGCTCAAGCCATCCTTCTTCTTATGGACCATGGACTGGTCGACAAATCGCTTTTACTGTCGGGTGATTACTACCAAATTTTAATGTTGGGCAAAACGGTCTATCTCGGCTTACTGAAAATGGTAGTGGGTTTGATGGTGCTGTTTTCTCTTGTCGAAGGCATCACCAATATTGGTTCAACCGTTCGTCTTAAAGCTCTGGGGGGGCGAACACTACTTTTCTACAGTTTCACCACCTTAATTGCCATTAGTTTAGGGCTTGGTGCGTCGTTAGCTTTGCCTGCATGGGAGCCACTTAATCAAAGCGTTTCTGTGGGTAGTGATGTTCATTTGATTGACGAGCAAGGTGCTGGTGGTGCCGCCATACTCACCAACCTTGTCAAGATGGCGATGGTGAATCCATTTGCTGCACTGGCGAATGGTAACTTGCTGGCGATCGTGGTTTTCTCCTTTATGGCAGGCGTTGCGATTTTGCTTTCTGTTCCATCGGGTCATCCGTTGCTAGCGGTGATCTCGGGGCTGAACAAAAGTGTTAACACCATGATTCGAGGCATCGTTAAGCTGTCTCCGATTGCTATTTTTGCGATCGTGTTTGATATTACGCTGACCTCAAGTGGGAATCTGATTCAGCAACTTGCGTTGTTTGCGTTACTGGTGTTTGTGCTCACGATGGTGCACGGGCTAGTGGTATTACCGACGATTGCTAAGGTAATGACCGGGATTTCTCCAGTTGCACTGTTTAAAGCGATTTCAGCCCCATTAGCCATGGCGTTCGCAACGTCATCAAGTGCGGCGGCGCTGCCTTTGGCAAAACAAAGTGCGGAAGATAATTTAGATGTCGCACCCGAAGTCAGCAGTATGGTGCTGCCGCTCGGCTCTGTAATGAATATGGACGGCACCGCGTTATTTGAGGGTGTCGCTGCAATTTTCCTAGCACAGTTGTTCGGGGTGGATTTGAGTACCACAGGGTTGGTGATGATCTTTATCATGGCCATGGTTTCTTCCGTTGGTGCGCCAGGCATGCCTTCGGGCTCCATGTCGGGTATGCAGTTAGTACTACTAGCTGCGGGCATTCCATTGGAAGCGATAGCCATTTTATTAGTGATAGAAAGGCCGTTGGATACGTTCCGCACCGCCGTCAATGTGGAAGGAGATTTGATTGCGACGCTTGTCATCGACCGTTGGCAAAAGAAACAAGCTGGCGATGTTTTTGACCAACATACAGCGGCTTCGGTGAGTTAACCCTAACGCCAAGTCGGTTCTTCTTTAATATCGAGCTTGAAAAAAGGAGTGACATTGTGCGTCACTCCTTAGTTCCTATTAGGGATTTGGTGTTTTATCTGAACCCGTCATCATTACCACGAAAAGGTTTGGATGATGTTGTCTTTTGCCATTGGGTTAGACGCAATCGCGTGATTGATGTTTCTTAGAAAATCGTCGCGAGAATCCAACAGCCAACCTTTTTGAGGAACGATGTTGTTGCCATGGTCGCCCCAGTAAAAAGTATCAATGTTCAGGTTTTCAAGCAGGTATTTTTCCTCTTCCAACACCTGCAGTTGTGTCGGCATAATGAACTCACCATTCTTCACTTCCTGCTCCATCACCGTTCCCGGTTGAATCGCAAGTGCCATTGGGGCAATTTGCTCAGGATTCATTTGGTTCAAAATATCGGTTGTGGCGATGATGTGCTCTTTTGAACGCTCACGCCCACCAAGTCCAAAGATGAAAGAGAGCAATACTTCGATGCCAGCTTCTTTCGCCATTGCCATGCCTTCAATGGCTTGTTCTGGTGACATGCGCTTTTTGATGCGCTCTAGAACAATTCGATCACCCGATTCAAGACCGGAATACGCCATATCAAGTCCAGCATCTTTGAGCTCTTTTAGCTCTGCAATGGTTTTACGGCGGAAATCGTTCATGCCACTGTAAAGTGAAGTCTTTTTGCACTCAGGGAACGTGGAGCGCAGTTTGTCGAAGATCTTGAGCAAGTAATCCGTGCGTGCTGCCATAACGTTACCGTCGATTAGAAAGATCGACTCTACGTGTGGGTAGATAAGGCGCGCTTCCTCAATATCTTTAAACACATCCTCAATGGGACGCACTTTAAAGCGCTTATCATCAAACATGCTACAGAACGTGCACGTATTGATGCTACAGCCCAGCGTAGTTTGGATAAGAATGCTGCGGTATTCCGGCCATGGTCGGTAAACTTTGCCCTCATAGTTCATAAATGGATCTCCAGTTAAAGGCGGGATGATTCAGTGCCATCGCTCGCTAAAGACAGAGGGGATAAGCGCAATATAACGTCGCCTTATTCCCGATGACCGAAGATTAACAATGTTGGTAATTGTTGATAATTGGTGTTTCTATCGAATGAGTTTTTAGATTTTATTGATAATTAGGGGCAGGGATTTTGTTGGAATGCAGATAAAAAACACCCAGCCGAAGCTAGGTGCTTGAACAAAAATAGCAATATTTATTTTGGCTTGAGTTAGACAAGCTTCGCAATCACAGTTTCAATGGCATCAATCACTTGCTGTGACTTTGGCTCGTTTAAGGCGTCACGATGAGGTGCCGCAAAAGCTTCAATGTCGTTATCGAAGTAAGCGCCATGTGCTTGTGCAAACTCATCCGATAGTGCGGCACGAATTAAAATGTCAGCACCCAAGCGAATATCGCCGCCAGCAATGCCGTAAGCGTCTTTTACCATCTTGCTACCAAGTAGAGACTTTGGATTGACTGATACAACCATAGGACCGACGTTTTTCAACTGTAATCCCATCACGCGTGACCACATGGTAAGTGCCAGTTTGCTTTGTGCATAAGCTTCACCGTCTGACAACGGTTTGTCACCCATTAATGCCTCAATGCTAACAGGAGCTTGCGCAGCAGAAGACAAGTTCACTACACGCCCTGTATTGCCAAGCAACGGAAGTAACTCTTTTGTCAGTAGGTAAGGCGCAATGGTGTTGACTGCAAAACGCACATCTAGGTTATCTTGAGTTCTTGCGTTTGGTGTTGCGTATACGCCAGCGTTATTGATGATGACGTCCAGCTTGCCAAAGCGCTCTGCTATTTCTGCAACCATCTGTTTCACGGCGCGTGGAGAAGACAAATCCGCAACAATACTTTCGACTTTACCTGCGTTTATCTCAATCAAGCTCTGTTCTACGTTTTGGACTTTTTCTTGGTTACGACCGTGCACGATCACATGATGTCCGTCAGCCACTAACATTTTCGCTGTTTCTAAACCAATGCCGTCTGTAGAGCCTGTGATCAGGATGATTTTTTGCATAGCTGAGATTCCTTATGAATTCGATATGAAACAATCATAGTGGCATCTTCCGCATTAGACTATTGAGGGCGTTGGGGAAACACTTTATAGGAAAAATTGAAAATCAATCTATTGGTGTTTTTGTGGGCGAATCGACGAATTCACCCCCTTTGAAATGCTATGGTTATTTTAAGCGTTGCTTAAGATTTGAGCAGCTTGTTTAACTTAAAATATACTCAGCCAAAGAGGTCTCTATGTTAGGTGAAAATCACTCATTAACTCATGAATTCCCAGAACATTTGGATACCATCACTCAACTGACAGCTAACGACTCCGCGTTTGCTGAAAACGCTAAAAACTACAACACGCTCGACAAAGAAATCCGTGAACTCGAATTGCGAGGAAACCCAATCGACGACCATGAAATGAACACTTTAAAACACAACCGTGCAGAACTAAAAGACTGGCTTTACTCAAAAATAATGAGCGCATAACCCTTCAAGTGCTTCATCAATGGCGGCTCGAATCTTCGAGCCGTTTTCGTATCTGCAAGATGGGTTGTTAGCTTAAGCACGCTATTTAACGGGTAGATGCCCAGTCTTCACCCAGATCACCGTTTCTTGTTCCACAAAAGGAAAGTGCTCACTCATGTGCGGACTGCGCAACCATGTGTGAGTTGGATACTCACCAAATTCGTCTCTAAACTCGCCCGATAATACAAAGATCTCTTCGCCACCAAAGTGACGGTGTGGCTGGAATCTTTCGCCTTTTGGCCACTTTACCAGCGCCACATGTTCGTGTTCGAAATCGTGCAATGGCATCACCTGCAATCCGCCAATACCCGGCAGCCAATCTGCTTGATGAGTATGAATTCGTACCGTTTCAATATCGCTTGGATCAAACTGGTTGAGTTTTACCAAGATTACACAGCCTTCACGACTAAAAGGCGCGTGTTGGCTGCCCGGAGGGTTGCGTATATAAGTTCCGGCAGGGTAGTCGCCATGTTCATCGGAAAACACCCCCTCAAGCACTAGGATTTCTTCCCCATACGGATGAGGGTGGGTAGCAAACGCTGAGTTTGGCTCGTACTTCACTATGCTGGTGGTATGTCCTGACTCTTTAGCTTCACGCTCTAACGGTTTACGCCACACGCCAACAGCAGGGCTAGCGATCCATTCCTGTTCTGCGGTTTTAATCACCAAGCGTTGTGAAAAATCCATGTTTAACATAGTTGCTTCCAGTATTTGTTTATGTCTAGTACGTATATCCAAGCATCTTGGCGTCATCTGGGTAATAGAGCGATTCTAGTCGCTTTCGCGTGTTTGCCAACCAGGAGTTTTCACAAGGTTAGGTATGGATTTTTCGAGTGATACGGAGGGCTTGCCGGTTAACCTTATGATTATTATTGATAATTTACACATAAGTTAATTTTACAAATTGTTACATGCTTCGCTTTTTTTACTCTTTGTTATGTTATAACATAACAAAATAAGGAAAAACGTAGTGAATAAGAAATTGGTCTCTTTAGCGGTTGGTAGCTTGTTTGTTTCCCCAGTTTTTGCCGATACGCTTTCGAACCCTCAGATTGGCGTAGTGCTAGACGGTTACTATCAAGATGGCCAACGTCATAACTCAGAGCGTGAAGAAGGTTTTGGTCTTGGTCACACTGAGTTGAACATGTCTGCAAACATTGATGACAAATTCCACGGTGCGCTAACAGCAGTATTAGAAAGCCATGGCGATGAAACAGAATTGATGCTTGAAGAAGCTTTTGTCGAGACACTGGCACTTCCATACGGTCTCAATGTTCGTGCTGGTCGATTCCTGTCTGATTTTGGTTACCTGAACAATCAACACATGCACACTGACAGCTTTGTGGAGCGTCCGATTGCTTACCGCACATTCCTAGGCTCGCACTACTACGATGATGGTGTACGCGCAAACATTGTGTTGCCAACGGATCTGTACGTGAAATTTGGCGTTGAAGCATTAAGTGGTAGCAAGATGTCTTCTGTTGAAGAAGGCTCCAAAGTAGGCGTTTATACTTCTACGCTGAAACTAGGTAATGATTTCTCTGAGTCGTCTAGCTGGCAGTTTGGTTTAAGCTACCTGCGTAACGAAAACGGGAAAGTGAAAGAGTTCGAAGATCACGACCACGGTCATGGTCACGAAGAGGAGCATGGTCACGACCATAATCATAGTGCAGCAGTCACTGGTGCAAACCTTTACGGTGCAGATTTCGTATGGAAATGGGCTCCAGATGGTAATTACAAATACAGCAACTTGACGCTATCAGCGGAATACATGTTGTTGGACGGCGTGGTAGACAGCAAGTTTAAAGATGATGCGGAGTCGCCAGATAACCTAAGCGCATACTACGTATCAGGTGTTTACCGATTTAACCCAAGCTGGTCAGCAGGTCTACGTTACGGTGAAGCAGAAAGCTACGATGGTCATGCTCACGGCGACCATATGCACTTCACTGCACTGAATGATAAAGAGATAGATGCGATGATCGCGTGGGATTCTTCTCACTTTGGTACTATCCGTGCGCAATACACTCGTATCGATAACCAAGACAGCGAAACAGATAACGTATTTACTCTGCAATACGTTATGACATTTGGAGCGCACGGTGCACATGCGTTCTAAGCTGACACTGACTCAATGCAGTTTAGCGATGATGGCGGCGGGGGCTGCCATCATCTCTTCGCCTGCTTTGGCTCTCAACATCTTCGTTTGTGAGCCAGAATGGAAAGCCTTGTTCGAAAGCCACGCACCAGAAGCCACCATCTATTCTGCGACCACAGCAAAGCAAGATCCGCATTACGTCCAAGCTCGCCCTTCTCTAATTGCTAAGATGCGCCAAGCTGATATGGCAATGTGTTCCGGCGCCGAGTTGGAAGTAGGGTGGCTACCCATGTTGCAAGTACGCAGTAGCAATGCAGCGGTACAAAACGGCGCACCGAGTATGATTTACGCAACGGATTTCGTTCGAATGTTAGATATTCATGACCACGTCGACCGTAGCATGGGGGACATTCACGCCCATGGCAATCCGCACGTGCAGTTTGCTGCCAACGATATGATTCCACTCTCGCATGCGATCACCGAGCGTTTGAAAACCATCGATCCAGATAATGCGCAAACGTACCAGTTTAATGGCATGAAGTTTCGTGCGCATTGGCGTAAAAAACTCAATGAATGGAATGAAAAAGCCGCGCCATTAAAAGGGAAGCAAGTGGTGGGATATCATGCGACTTATCGTTATTTGTACGATTGGCTTGGCATGGAGCAAATTGCTGACTTAGAACCAAAACCGGGTATCTCGCCAACCACATCTCACCTGCAATCACTCACCAAGTTAGATGCCAATAGTTTTGATGCGATTGTTTACTCATCTCACCAAGACCAGCGTCCAGCAAATTGGTTACAGCAGCATACAAACAAACCTGTGATTCAACTGCCACTGACGGTTTCTAAAGGTGAAAGCTTGGATGAAATGTACGATCAAGTTATCGACGATTTATTGGACGTGCTCGTGCAACCCATTCCGGTGAAGATCTAAACCATGGCTGAGTATGCATGGTTATTGCCAGCGGTGTTGTGCGGCTTAATTGCTCTGGTTGGCAATGTGGTTCTTGGGCAACAAGTTCTCAATCGACAGATCATCTTTATTGATTTGGCGGTGGCACAAGTTGCCGCTTTGGGAGCTGCGCTCAGCCATTATTGGTTGAACCAATACGCACTGTTTTCAGGCTCCTTCTTTGGTGAGATGGTTGGTCCTTGGGTGATGTCGTTATTGCTTTGTGGTCTGATCGCTGTAATGGAGAAGCGATACCAACAGCATTTAGAGCCGATGATCGGCAGCCTGTTTGTAGTATCCGCATCGCTGGCGATTTTGCTCGTGAGCAAAGACCCACATGGCGGTGACTTCATTCAAGGCATCCTTAATGGTCAGTTGTTGTGGGCAACGTGGGCGGACGTTTGGCCTTTGGCTTTGATAACCGCGGCGATGCTGCTGTTGGTATGGTTCAAGCCTGAGTTTATGCTGGGCAGTGGCTTCTATCTTATCTTTGCTATCTTGATGCCGATTACGGTCAAGCTCACGGGGATTTACTTAGAATTTGCGTTGTTGGTGATTCCGGCTTTGTGCGCCGCAGCATTGAAAGGGATTCGGTTCTTTATTGCGAGTATCAGCATTGGTATTGTCGGAATACTATCGGGCATTGCTGTTTCGGCTCGTTACGATTTACCAAGCGGGGCGAGTATTGTCATCACCTTGTTTATCGCAGGTATGTTGTTCAATCTTTTGCTGCAACCTTGGTTGCTCAAATCGCAATCTGCTTGCAAAGGTCAAGAGCATATCGCGCAATGATAAAAAGGCTCCGCATTCACGGAGCCTTTTGTTTAGCACTGCTTTTTCTTATTAGTAACGCCTGATCAGTCTTCGTTTATAGACCAATTAGCCACTCTCTCTGTTTCTATTTTAGCAAGATTTGAAAATAGGGAGAATTTGAGGCTGAATCGAATCTGTCAAAGTGTTATCCAACGCAGGGAATAATTGATTGATTCCGGTTTCCGATAAGCCCAACCACGCCATCAAACTTGCATGCAATTGATCTGAAGAAATGGTGGGAATAACACGCCCACGAGAAAGCAAATACGGACTATGTTCAGATAAATCCGGGTACTCACCCACAATTGCTTTTCCTGCTACACCACCGCCCATGACTAAGGCGTGACTTGCCCAGCCGTGATCCGTGCCATCGGTGCCGTTTGGAATCAGAGTTCGACCAAACTCAGAGTGAGTAAATGTCGCCACTTGCTCAAACAACCCATTGTTTTGTAATGCTAATTGGAACGCTGCCATTGCTTCTGCCAACTCTTGCAACAAACCAGTTTGACGATTGATTTGTGCTGAGTGAGTATCAAATCCTCCCAACTTACAACTGAAGTACTGAGCAGGATGTTGGAATTGATCTTTATGCAGAATCAGCTTGAACACCGCTTTCAATTGCTTACCGATTCGTGTTTCAGGGAAAACATCGGTGATCTCGGAATTCAGAATCGAACTAAACTGCTCATACATTCTGGTGGAATCTACCGCGACACCTGCGTAATGCGATTGAAAAATATTGTTGTAACTGCCGGTACTTTGCAGTTGATCGAACAAGTCGCGTGAACGTTGATCATTAAAAATATCGCTTGGAGGTTGAGATCCCACCGAGTTGGATTGTGCTTCAATACAATTTGTCCACACCTGTGTACCGCCAATATCAAACATTGGCGATAGTTCGTTTAGATTGCGCAGCATGGTACCTAGCTCGGTGGATGTCTTTGCACCAAAGCCTTCTTTCGATAAAGACTTGGTCGCATGAGACTGAACCATGGTGGATTGATGCGAGTGGCTGAACAGATGCGCTGGTCGCGTACTTTCGCCATATATCACGTTGTTTACGCGTTGAGTCAGTGGTCCTAGGTTAATCACAGGTACAAGGTTCGCGCTGTCCCAGTAAGGTTTGAGCGCCGCCATGGCAGGGTTGAGCGCCAGCTTTGCGGTGTCGTTCACGGCATCTAGGTAAATACACGTAGTTTCATCCAAAGCCAAATTGCCACGTAGGGCGCGATATTGAGCGTTGGCATTGGCTGCCGTTGGAATAAGCATGTTGTAGCCATCATTACCGCCTGCAAGGTCAATGCCGACAACAGCGCGATATCCGTTTTGGCATTGACTAAACGAGTCAGCAAAGGTAGGAAATGCCGCTAGGTTCAGCGCAGAAATACCCACACCAGCGGAACTTGCTTGTAAAAATCGACGTCGAGTTAAGTTCATGATGTTTACCCCTGTGTGATGAATTCTGGTGAAAGCAGTGCGTTCATGACGAGATTCTTAATCTCTTTGCGCCATTCCGGTTTGCGTCCCGGACACTGAGCGAGGTAATCGAGATAGCATTGGCGCGCTTGCTCACTCATTTGAAAAGCGAACAAATGCTCGTTGAGGTAATCAACAACCCCTTCATCATCAAACGCAAGGTAACGGATGAACAAGGTTTCATCCATGTACCAATCTTTGTTTTCCTGTTCGAAGCGAGCAATCAACTCACGGAACTGAATCCCGTATTGGTATATGTCATGCCATTGATACACATTAAACTCGGGGGCCACCAAACCATTAAAATCAGGATGATTTGGCGCGTCATCAGGTTGATAGTAATAAAACACAGATGGGGCAGATAAAGGCAACGTTCGACTATACCAATTGAATTGTTTTGGCCACATCATCACACCGTCACGACGCTTCACTTGCAGAGTGCGCATCGCATGAGTAAAGACAGATAGCGGGTCACGCAATTTGCCCACTGAGTTACCAGAACGCAGGGCGTCTTTGTCAGTTAAAATCGCAACTACTAGAGTTTGCATGTCGCCATCAGAGCGTTTAAATGCCCGGCGGACACGGCGAATGTAGCCCGCTCTCGGGTTACTGGTCACAAGCTTATTGATGAAGAACTTGGTTACAAAAGTGTAGAGTGTGTTCTGCTTCATCAAATGCTCAATCACTGCTTCCAGCTCATCCTCTGCACCCACACCGGCGGGGAAGGTTTTACCAAGAATACGTTTTTCGCCCATGTCATGCTCGCCGCGTGGCAACATCGGTTGGCTGTATTTGTCATTACCGCGGATATCAATGAACTTCCAGCCGGTAAACACGCGGGCCAGTTGTTCAATATCTTCTTGGGTGTAAGATGCCATTTCGTTACCTTCGGCATCCAAACGGACTTCACCGTTATTACGAAGCTTGACAGGACCAAGAGTGAATAACTGCAACAGCTCTCGCGCGTAGTTTTCATCTGGTGCAGTGAGCTCATTAGAAACGTTGTTTACGAAGGTTAGGTATTCGCCCATGATTGGCGATTTCGATACAAAGCGAATCACATCACGGAAGTTCGCAAAAGCGTTATCGAGCAGCCCATCGAAGTAATTACACATGTAACGACGCTTAGACGCCGCACTAAATGCTGGGTCTTTTACGCTCACGACAAACAGTTGAGAAAGGGTATAACCGATGCGTTGACGCAGAATATCGTTGCCTTCCACCGTCATGCGCGTCCAACTGCTGGCGTAATACAAGCCCTGTCCTAAGTCGGGAACATTCAACTCATCTTGTTCAAAGTGAGTAAGCCAAGATGAAGAAGGGATAAGTGTTTGTTGAGCGACCCAGTTTTCAATGCTTCCTGATTGAACGAGGTCATTAATGTCACGTTGGGATGGCCCAAATGTGCACTGTTGCAGCGTTCTTGCTGCATCTATGTAAGCCTGATTCATTTTATCTCCCGTAGGTATTGTTATCTTTGTCAGGTGAGGCGTCTTTCTCGCATCCATGTTTAAAAGCACGCTGTATCTTTAAAATCGTAATCCAGATTTTTGATAACAAGAATGTAATACCCACAGGTTTATTGTGACTTTGCTGCATAATCTAAGAATTAAATGGGTGAGCTTTAAGTGAAAGGCTGCTTATTCAACAAAAAGCGCATTTGTTACGCAGCAACATCGATAGAACAGTGACGGAAACGCATTATTTGGCAAATCATCATCAAGATGTCTTGATTAGTTCACATCCGACTCCCAGACTGTTTCTATAGTTTATGAAAGACCCTGCGTACGAGAAGCGCAGCTGTAATGCGACTAAGCATAAAAACAACAAACGCTAGGGATAACAGCGAATTTGTAATCTCAACATTTAAGGAAGACCAAGATGAAACCGGAAAAAGTAGCAGTAGTCACTGGTGCGGCTCGTGGTATTGGCCAAGCTATTTGTGAGCAATTACTGGAGGATGGATTCCACGTAGTCGGGCTGGATATATCGCCTGTGGAATGGAGCCAGTCAGCGCAGTTAAGCAATTATCAAGTCAATTTGTGCGATGCCGCAACCGTTAGCGAAGTGGTAGATAGTATCGTAAAACAGCATGGCAGAATTGATGCGCTGGTTAATAACGCCGGCATTACTCGTGATGCATTGCTGCCAGACATGCTAGAGCAAGATTGGGACAGCGTTATCGACGTGAACTTAAAAGCCGTATTCTTACTAACTCAACGTGTTGCCCCTGTCATGCTAGAGCAGGGGGAGGGCAGTATTGTAAGCATTTCTTCTATCGTGGGAACGGATGGCAATATCGGTCAGAGCAACTATGGCGCAAGTAAAGGCGGCGTTATTTCAATGAGCAAAGGCTGGGCGAAAGAGCTATCGAGAAAGGGGGCACAGATCCGCGTCAATTGTGTCGCGCCAGGTTTTATCGCCACCGACATGACCAAAAACCTACCAGAAAAAGTCATTGAAATGATGGAAGGCAAAACCCCATTAGGTCGAATGGGGTCAGTACAAGACATCGCTAATGGTGTGTCCTTCCTCACCTCCGACAAGAGCGCTTACATTACAGGACAAGTGCTCAAGATTGACGGTGGTTTAGTGCTTTAACCAACGAACTAAACCTCAAATAACAAACGCCCTTCATCTGAGTGAAGGGCGTTTTTGTTGGATAGAGTCAACTTAGTTATTGGAACCCGTTTTCCATAAAAACAGGTTGAAGCTGTTAATCATAAAAACGCTTAACAGCCTCATTGGCGCCTCGATATAAACGATTGAGCGTTTTATTGAAGTTATAGCCAAGACTTTTCTAATTTCGCTATTTTGAGTTTAGAAATGTTTTTGTATGTGAAGTAAGAGCGCAATTCTTCGTTTCTTATTCAATAATAGAATGGAAAAAATTAGTTGGATCAGAGGTTAACCTTGGAGGAAGTATTATCACTTTTATTCCCTAAATTAATCCATTAATATTTCCGTACTTATCCAATTTTTAAGCTCACCAAACTCTTCAATGTCTGCGGCTTTTCTTTTTTCAATCTCAGCTCGCTTAGGCCATCTGCAAATACTACTTATAGGGTATTCAATTACGCCACTGGGGTAATTTGAGTTATACACATAAATCACTTCTTCACTATTCGATAGATCGCAATTTAGAGCAGATAACATCTCTACAAAGTAAGCATTATGTGTAACCCCTCGAGAGTTCGCACTCCAAAGGTAGACTTCATCACCTTCAGCATTACTTGGATCATCACTTTCAATACGAATACCTTGCCAAATAACATTGGTAGCAAAAGGATTGTCGGCATGGCGTGATTGCATGGTTAACTCTGGAAAACTAAAGCGTCCCTCATTGTCAGTTGTCGTGTAATCATGTATTTCATCATCGGTAACATCGATAAATTCATAGCTTCTTTTTAATTTAACACCAGGTAAGGGGGAACCATTGTTGGTAAGTTTTCCAGTCACTGGAGGGAACAGCTGAACCGTTTTCTTTCTAAACATTTTGTTCTCCAAGCCAAAATCTGAAAGTGTAAAAACTAACAGAAAACTGAGGTGTGTTAACGATAGTAAACCTCTAAGCATAGCCAAACTATTGATATGCATATGGTTTGCCTCTGGCATGCTATATGCCGAAAACAGAACTGGCAATATTGTCTAAGACAAGATAGTGATCAATTTGGATTTGTTGTCAAAAATGAGACGTCAGTTCATTGGAGCGGCTTTCTATTATATTTACCGTTAACAGGAACCTTCATTTTTTCAATCGTTTATTAGACTGAAACCTCCTTAGATGCGTTATGCGACAGCCTCTGGACAGAAGTTATTTGTTGTTAATGTCCTCAAATGATTATATCCAACAATGAGTTTAGAAATGTTTTTGTATGTGAAGTAAGAGATCAATTCTTCGTTTTTTATTCAAGAATAGAATAGAAAAAATTAGTTAGCTCAGAGGTCAACCTTGGAGGAAGTATTGTCACTTTTATCCCCTAAATTAATCCATTAATATTTCCGTACTTATCCAAATTTTTAAGCTCATCAAACTCTTCAATGTCTGCGGCTTTTCTTTTTTCAATTTCAGATCGTTTAGGCCATCTACAAATGCTGACTATAGGGTATACAATTACGCCACTGGGGTATTTTGAGTTATACACATAAATCACTTCTTCACTATTCGATAGATCGCAATTTAGAGCAGATAACATCTCTACAAAGTAAGCATTATGTGTAACCCCTCGAGAGTTCGCATCCCATAGGTAGATTTCATCATCTTCAGCATTGCTTGGATCATCACTTTCAATACGAATACCTTGCCAGATAACATTGGTAGCAAAGGGATTGTCGGCATGGCGTGATTGCATGGTTAACTCAGGAAAACTAAAGCGTCCCTCACTGTCAGTTGTCGTGTAGTCATGTATTTCACCATCGGTAACATCGATAAATTCATAGCTTCTTTTTACTTTAACACCATGTAAGGGAGAGCCATTGTTGGTAAGTTTTCCAGTCACTGGAGGGAACAGCTGAACCGTTTTCTTTCTAAACATTTTGTTCTCCAAGCCAAAAGCTGAAAGTGTAAAAACTAACAGAAAACTGAGGTGTGTTAACGATAGTAAACCTCTAAGCATATCCAAATCATTGATATGCATATAGTTTATCTCTGGCATGCTATATGCCAAAAACAGAACTGACAATATTGTCTAAGGCAAGATAGTGATCAATTTGAATTTGTTGTCAAAAATGAGACGTCAGTTCATTGGAGCGGCTTTCTATTATATTTTCCGTTAACAGGAACCTTCATTTTTTCAATAGTATATTAGACTGAAATTTCCTTAGATGCGTTATGTGACAGCCTCTGGACAGAAGTTATTTGTGGTTAGCATCCTCAATTTTTATGCCTAACAATGAGTTTAGTTAAGCTTAAAAAATTAAAAAAATGTCCTTCGCTTAGGTTAAGGGCGTTTTGGTTTCAAGATAAAGGCATAAATATTTGGAGAATTAAGTTGCCAGTTGTTTACTCGGTATAACAAAACGCAATTGGTCTATCCGTAAAGCACAGATGTAATATCCATAAAAAACATGGATTATGCATATGAAAAAATTATCGCTACTTGCTCTGCTTGTTCTCTCTGGCTGTAACCAGCAAAACACCACGCCTTCAGCGCCAAATCACAATAGCCAATATCAGAGTTTTAAAAAAACACCGGAGCTTGCTGAAGAACTTAAAGCTCAGCCTACAATTGATGACCAATTTGCTCTGCTATATCGAAAATTTGATTACACACTAGACAGAAGCGACTCCCTGACTGGTCGTGATGAAAACAAGGACGGAATACGCGACGATATTGAGGCATTCATCAATGCGTTAGAAGTGTCAGAGCCGGTGCGCAGTGCGCTTAAGCAAAACGCGCGTTACTCTCAAAAGAATCTATATCATGATTGGAGTGAGAAGACTGAGGCTAATATTGACAAAGCCATGGCGATTGGTGACGAATACGATAAAGTCATCGCTTGCAAAGATTTTGTCGGTATCCCAGTAGATGATTTAATCGATACGTCAAAAACAATCAGAGCATTAACATACAATACAAAAGCCAGAACTATGGCTTATCTGGCTTACAATCATTTGCAAGATGGTGCAGTCAGTACATCGCTTCCAGCTGAGGAAAAGTACTGTGAATAAGCTAACAAATGCTTTTTTACTTTGCATGGTGCTTCCCGTGCATGTTAGTGCGAACTCCTGTGATATAGAAGGATACACAATAAGTTTTTTTAATGGTGTCGCTACATCGCGAGACTCGGCTAAGGAGGGGAAGTACAAAATAGAGTCGACTCTTGGTATCGAACAGTTCAACGGTGAGCCCGTTGAATACCAACTGTTCTATAATGACTCTTACATTGAAAGTAACGGGTTGAATGTTTTAGCTGATTTTGCTGAAACTTTTGACCAAAGAACAGAAGAGTTGGGTCAAAAGCAGTTTGACCGATGGGAAGCGTTTTGGGAAATTGTTAGCGGACGTCAGGACAGTTCCATTATCCAAAAAATTAGCGCGACTTTTTCATGGTTTAAAGGGTTTGTTTCTGATCTTGTCAGCCAAGGTATGAATACGATGATTCGTGAGTTTTTACAACTCTTGAGTGCTTCGATTGATTCACCTGATACTGAAAAAACTCAGATGCAGCATAAACTCATCAATGATTCCAATACATGGAAAGGCAAAAAGCTAATTTATATTGCTCACTCGCAAGGAAACTTATGGGTGAATCAATCTTACGAGTATGTCGTTTCTCAATTAGGATACGACGCAGATAATA
Source organism: Vibrio sp. Y29_XK_CS5 (assembly GCF_024181835.1). Lineage (NCBI taxonomy): Bacteria > Pseudomonadati > Pseudomonadota > Gammaproteobacteria > Vibrionales > Vibrionaceae > Vibrio > Vibrio sp. Y29_XK_CS5. The sequence continues at coordinate 1,530,199 of NZ_JAMZAM010000001.1, read as the reverse complement.
TTCACGTGGTTCATATTGCGCCGGCCTCGCCAACATTAACCCCCGATAGTGACTATATTTTATCAACGTCTGACCTTGTTATTAATGGCTTGCAACTAACAGGAATCGGCTCTGTCCCTGTACCAAATACCGTTATAGCACCGAGTACGGCAGATATTGCAGGGCACGGTTTAATTGAAATCTATCTAACTCATCCTGACTCGATTAGCAAAATCAAGAAATCCGTGGGACGAGCGTTTGATTCACTGACCAACCCAGACATGGAAGAGCATCTTTTTGAAGTGACCTATCAATACACGCCTTCTTTTGTCGAAAGTCACGCTGCACCAGAGATTAAATTTGTCGATAATCCAAGTGGGGATTGGTTTGAAAAGGCTATGTATCCACATTACGATGACTCGTACTTTGAATATGATTCTGCCAACTACAACTATAAGCTCAAACCGGTTGCAGGCTTGAAATACTTATCTCACCAACACGACAAGAAAGACAGAGAAAACCAAACGTTTACCGTTGTTCAATGCTCAGATATCCCAAACGATGACCCATTTATACTGGGTGAAAAATCCCAAGCATTAATATGGTACGGATATGATGAGCAGCCGGAAAATACAAAAGTTATTGTGACAGTCAGAGATAGGTATGGAAGAAAGCTACAAAGTGGAGAGCAATCAGTGAGTAAGTTGCGTCGTAAAGGGTGGAGTTATCAAGGTATTTTCCTTGATTTGGAGGCGAAAAAACCTTACTCGCAGAAAGAAAAGAATTTCATAGAGAAACAAAACCTAGAGAGTAAGTACGAGCTTTATTCTTACGCAATTCTACTGCCGACTACATCATGAATAGACATTAGGCTCAATGCACGGGATGACTTTGTGGCGTTGACCTCGTCCAAAAACGAGCTCCGCCAAGCTAGAACAATACAAATAAAAAACGCCCTTCTTATCTCTAGGAAGGGCGTTTTTCTTTTGTTTAAATTATCTAGGTAGATTACCTTTCACGCACGTAAGTGGTTTGTACTAAGGTATCCAAAACAACTTCGCAATTGGTCACTTTAAAGTTGAGAGGCTGTTGCAAATCACCAAACAAAGGTGCGCCGCCGCCAAGTAGAATAGGGAAGCGCGTGATCACCATTTCATCGATAAGATCTTCTTTTAAAAAGCTCTGAATCGTCACACCGCCGTCGATGTATAGCTCGTTAAAGCCTTTTGCATTCAGGTCAGTAAGCACATCTTTTAGCACGCCTTTTACTAAAAAGACTTTGTCTTCGTAGCCCTGTGGGACTTCTGTCATGGTATTGCTGAGTACGAACACGGGTTTACTGTACGGCCAATCACAATCAAAACTCAGCACAACATCTAAGGTATTACGCCCCATGACTAAGCCGTCAATACGTTCCATTAATGGGAAGAAGCCAGTATCAATATTGTCGGGATTTGGTACGGATTGTAGCCAGTCGAGTTTGCCTTGTTTATCTGCGATGTAACCGTCCAGACTGGTTGCAATAAATACGATATTTGCCATGAGTACCTCATCAAAGTAGTGATGCTTGAGCCAAGCTAAAGTATGGGTTAAAATTAATTCTACAATGTAGAATAATGCTGAGTTTATCGAGAAGATCAAATGTCTGTCAACGAAAAGAAACGTGGAAGACCGACCGCAAAGCAGTCACAACTGAGTGCAGAAAGCATTTTGGAGTCGGCTAAGTTATTGATGAAAAAGGAAGGAAAGGTACCAAGTATTCGCCTGCTAGCGACCCAATTGAATGTGGATCCTATGGCGATCTATTACTACTTCAAAAACAAAAATGCTTTGCTTGAAGCGTTAACAACATCGTTGGTGGAAGACATTTATCAACCGCAAGCAAATGAAGATTGGCAAAGCGAACTCAAACACCTGTGCGTTAGTTATATTGAGCTGTTGCGTGAGTATAACGGGCTGTTGCAAACCATGTTGAGCATGACATCCCACGGACCGGCTCAAGTGTTTACTGAGCGCTATCAATTGATTGTTCAACCCTTGGGTTTATCCCAGCAAGTAGAGAAAGACAGTTTGGATCTGCTGGCGGATTACTTACACGGTTTTGCGCTGTCGATTAGCTGTTGCCATGATGCGAGCTTGATTAAGACTGATATGTTGGATGGACCGTTAAGTCTGATCTGCTCATCATTGTTGGTATCTCGAACCTAGCTCACATTCACGCGGTGTTTGGGTATATACCCTGAAAGAAATTCCCATAACCAAAGGTTCTAACTAAAAGAGATTACAGGACTTTTATTTGGTTAATTAGACCTAATATCTTGGTTATGCCCGAAGCGAAAGGCGAAGGGATACTTTCAATAATGCTTGCTGGCGTGCTAGAGCCGTCAGTTTGAAGATGCATTCAAACACAATAAGGGATAACAATGGCTAACGAATACATTCCACCAAAAGTTTGGACAAACGATAATGAAAATGGCGGTCAGTGGGCGAGCATTAACCGTCCGGATTCTGGCGCGCGTCATGAGCAAGAGCTTCCAGTTGGTGAGCACCCATTTCAGCTTTACTCAATGGGTACGCCAAATGGTCAGAAAGTGACGATCATGTTTGAGGAGCTTTTGGCGGCAGGCGTAACAGCAGCTGAATACGACGCATACCTGATCAAGATCGGCGATGGTGACCAATTTGGTTCAGGCTTTGTGTCAGTAAACCCGAACTCGAAGATTCCGGCTTTGGTTGACCGTTCAGGTGCTGAACCGGTGAATGTTTTTGAGTCTGGCAACATCTTGTTTTACCTAGCAGAGAAGTTTGGTCACTTCCTACCAACAGAAGGCGCGAAGCGCGCTGAGGTAATGAACTGGTTGTTCTGGTTGCAAGGTTCTGCGCCATACCTAGGCGGGGGTTTTGGTCATTTCTACGCGTATGCACCAGAGAAGTTCGAGTACCCAATTAACCGCTTCACTATGGAAGCTAAGCGTCAGCTAGACGTGCTGGATAAGCGCCTTGCGAACAACGAATTCCTAGGTGGTGACGAGTACAGTATTGCCGATATCGCAACATGGCCATGGTACGGCAACCTTGTTCTGGGTCGTGCGTATGATGCGGCAGAGTTCCTAGATGTGGAGAGCTACAAGAATGTTGTGCGTTGGGCGAAAGCGATTGATGAACGCGAAGCAGTACAACGTGGTCGTATTGTTAACCGTTCATGGGGTGAAGAGTGGGAACAGGTACCTGAGCGTCACAGCGCTGCAGACATTGATTCCGCACTAGCGAAAAAGTCTGCGTAATCGCTTCATCGTACTAAACGAAAAAGGAATGCTTGTGCATTCCTTTTTTTGATCCCTAGTGGTGTGTTTTCTCGATTAAGAAGTCGATAAGCACACGAACCCGCTTAGCTTTTTGGGTGTTCTTGTGAAAGTAAACATATAAGCCAGAATAGGGCTGCCAATATTCTTCAAGCACAGGCACCAACTCTCCAGTGCGAAAGCCCTCTTGTACGATAGGCGTCACAATACGACCAATGCCTAACCCGTTGATGGCAGCGTCAACCATGAGATCGGTGTCGTTGACGATCAGCGCGCTTGGCATGTCGATGGTGATGGCTTCCCCTTTGTTGTTCAACTTCAGCGGTGCGATTTGATTAGAAGAGATAAAGCGGTATTGAATCAACTTATGCTTTTTTAAGTCTTCTGGCGTATTGGGTAAGCCGAACTGCGCGACATAGCTTGGTGATGCAAATAACGCTTCTTTCACTGGGTGAGTGAGCTGACGTGCAATCATTCCTTCTTCCACTTTATCGCCAAAGCGGATACCCATATCAAACCCTTCACGAATGATATCGACAGTTTTATCGGAAACAGAAATTTCCAACTGGATATCGGGATAACGTTGGCAAAACTCAATGTAGATAGGTTTGAGCAAAGATTGATAAACAAAGCGTGGCACCGTGATACGAACTTTGCCCGATGGCACTCGGCTCAAATCACTTACACTCTCGACTGCGAGGTTAAGATCAGACATGGTAGTCAGTGTTCGATCGTATAAGCGTTGCCCTGCTTCTGTCAGCTCAATGCGACGAGTGGTGCGGGTAAATAATGGCAAGCCGAGTTGTTCTTCCAGCATTTTTAGTGCCTGACTCACCGATGGTGGTGCGATTTCTAACTTACGCGCTGCGGCGGTGATGCTGCCTTCTTGTGCAATAGTATGGAACATCATTAATTGATTGTAGGTGGTGCCGTTCATGTTTCATCCTAGTGTTGCGTTTATTGTTAGTTTCTACCTAATAATAATTTAAGTAAAGAGCATCTAAAACTAAAGGTTACTCCAGCGTATTCTCTCCATCGGTTAACGCTTCGAAACAGAGGAATCACGATGAGCAAAGTACTGGTAATTTCAGGTCACCCAAACCTAGATGAGTCATACACCAACACAGTTATCCTAGACGAGCTAAAAGCAGGGCTTAGTGATATTGAAGTTCGTCGTTTAGACACTCTGTATCCGAACTACCAAATTGATGTTGAGGCAGAGCAAACTGCGCTTATGAGTGCTGATGTGGTTGTGTTGCAATTCCCATTTTACTGGTACTCAGCACCGGCGTTGTTGAAAAAGTGGGTAGATGATGTATTCAGTTTTAACTTCGCTTACGGTCCTGAAGGCGACAAGCTAAAAGGCAAAGACTTCATTCTGTCATTTACGATTGGTGGACCTGCAGAGTCTTACGATCCACTTGGTTACAACCACTTTACTATCGAGCAGTTTGTTTACCCATTCCAACAAACGGCTTATTTGGCGGGTATGAACTATCGTAAGCCAGTTTATACCCATCGTATGGTGTACATTCCAAATGTGTATAACAAGTTGGAAGAAGTGCAAGCACGTGCAAAAGATCATGCGAGCCGCTTAGCTGCACAGATTGAAGAAATCACCGCTTCACCAGAGAGCCGTATGCAGACATTTGTTGCTGAGTGGTTCGCCAAATTTGATGTTTTAGAAGAAGGGACGGAGTTCTTCACAGACAAGTTAGCGCAAGACGTGAAATGGTCGATGCCAGAAGGTGAATTTTTAGGTCATGATGGCTTTCGTGATTGGTATGCGATTGCCCGTTCGACTTTTAAACCAAACTGTGACCACGACGTTCAGCAGATCGAAGTGAAACCTAATGGTGATCGTTTTCAAGTGGAACTGCGTATTCGATTAACAGCAGACAGTTATGATGATTCGATGATGAAAGGTGAAGCAGTCAACTTAAACGTTAATGAGACATGGCAAGTGTCGATTGATGAGAGTGGACGAGTCATCATTCATGAATACAGCGTTGTTCCAGTGGTGAGTTAACGGCCCTTAGCTAGCAATTCATTGCTTTCGCCCTAAGCCCAGATGCTTAGGGCTTTTTTTTATTTGTTTAATATCTAAAAAACGAGCGCCATATTGACGCTCGTTTTCTCTAGATTATGTGCGGCTTAAATTAAGCAACAGATTGTTCCCGCGCGGTGTTCTGATAGGCAGGTAGTTCCGATCTCAAGCCTTTGATCAAGCTGACACACATCAGCAATAGAACAAAAGTGAAAGGTAAACCTGTTGCCACCACCCCGGATTGAAGCGCTTGCAAGGCCTCTTTACCACCAATCCACAGCATTACCGCAGCGATAGAGCCTTCGATACATGCCCAGAAAATGCGTTGTGGTACCGGCGCATCAATTTTACCACCAGCAGTGATGCTATCGATAACCAGTGAACCAGAGTCTGAAGAAGTGATAAAGAACACTAAAATCAGAACAATAGATAATACCGAGATGACCGAGCTAAACGGCATTGCATCGTAAACGTGGAAAAGGGTTAGTGAGATATCTGTAAGACCATTCGCACCCAGCTCGCCGACTTTGTTGACCACTTGATCAAGTGCGATACCGCCGAATACTGCCATCCAAATCAGTGTTACTGTGGTTGGAATAACGATAACAGCGAATAGGAATTCGCGAACCGTACGACCTTTCGAAACTCGAGCGATAAACATACCGACGAATGGTGACCAAGATACCCACCACGCCCAGTAGAAGACCGTCCAACCATGCATCCATTCGGTATCATCTCGACCGTGAGGGTTACTCAGCGCGAAGATGTCTTTTGCGTATGCGACTGTGGTATCCCAGATCGACGTTGTTGCTACATCAAAGCTGATGAATAGCACAAAAGCCAGTAGAGCAAATGCCACCGCCATGTTGATGTTACTCAGTAGCTTAACGCCACCGTCGATGCCTCGAACAACAGAAAGTACGGCAATAAAGGTTACGAATGCGATAACGATCATTTGCATGCCAATGCCGCCATCCAGACCAAATACATGGTTGATGCCGCTCGTTGCTTGCTGTGCACCCAGACCAAGCGAAGTCGCAAGACCAAACAGGGTTGAAAGTACCGCAAGAATATCAATGACATGACCTAACCAGCCCCAAGCTCTATCACCAAATAGCGGGTAGAACGCAGAGCGTAATGAAAGTGGTAAGCCTTTGTTGAAGGCGAAGAAAGCCAGCGAAAGTGCCACGATGGCGTAAATTGCCCAACCGTGAATACCCCAGTGGAACATGGTTGCACCCATAGCCAGGGATTTCGCTTCCTCTGTGTAAGGCTCAACATTCAGGGGCGTGCCATACCAGTCAGTGAAATAAGCCGTTGGCTCAGAGACACTCCAAAACAGAAGACCGATACCCATACCTGCGGCAAAGAGCATTGATAACCAAGAAACGGTTGAGTGTTCTGCTTGTGCATCTTTACCACCAATGCGGATTTTACCTAGTGGTGACAGTAAGACTGCGATAGCAAATACGATGAAGAAGTTTGTTGACCACATGAAGAACACATCGAAGTCAGAAATGATGCTGTTCTTTACGCCATTTAAGGCATCACGGGCTGTTGAAGGATCAACGATTAATAGAGAAGCAAGACAGAGAAGAACAAGACCAGCACTAATCCCAAATACTGGATTGTGGATATCAAATCCCCATTTTTGAACGTTATCTTGACCAACCTGATAGTCGGTAGTGTCGATACTATATTTTTTTAGTGCATTATCCATAAATACAACATGTACGCTTTATTAAATGTGCCCTTCTTGAGTAAGAAAAACACTAAAACCGCCCTCCAATTGTTTTGAGTTCAAATTAAAAAATGCGACGCAATCATAATGTTTTGTGTAAAACAATGCAAATTGATGGTTTATTTAAAGGCATTAACTACGTTTTAATGTGATATTTGGTTGAAAATGCAATGAGGTGTAATGTTTTGATGTGTAAATATTTGCTTTTTGTTGTAGAGGAAGGTTTGTTCAAAAGGGAGGGGCAAAGCACGTGAGTGGTAACAAATTCGCGTGATTCTCGATAGACACGTTTGGCTAACTTATAAGCACAAACTCCAACCGACTTCGCATTCTTTTCGACAAATATCGAGTAAACGTAACCAATCGTAACAGAGCTGCTGTAACTGAACAGCGTTTCCATATACTCGACTTAATTTGTAAGCCACAGAATGCTGCTATGAGAAAAAACACTTTAATCAATGCTACGTTAGCGACCACCTTGACCGCTGTTTCTGCGTTTAGTTTTGCTGCTCCTACCGTTGTTCCTAATGCCCCAGAGTTAAGCTCTCGAGGCTATGTTTTAATGGATTACCACACTGGCACTGTGCTGGTGGAACGTGATGCCGACAAACGCCTAAACCCGGCGAGTTTGACTAAGCTGATGACCGCTTATGTCGCGGGGCAAGAGGTGAAGTCAGGCAACATTAGCCTAGACGATGAAGTGGTGATCAGCCGCAATGCGTGGGCGAAGAACTTCCCTGATTCTTCAAAAATGTTTATCGAAGTTGGTACCTCGGTTTCGCTTTCCGATCTTTACCGCGGTTTGATTGTGCAATCAGGTAACGACGCCAGTGTCGCGATTGCTGAGCACGTCGCCGGAAGTGAAGCTGGCTTTGTTGGTTTGATGAATAGCTGGGCGAACCAGCTTGGTTTATCGAACTCTGCCTTTACCAACCCACATGGTCTAGACAGTGACGGTTTGTACTCAACCCCGCGTGATATCGCAACGCTGGGTCGTGCCATCATCCGTGATCTTCCTGATATCTACCCGCTGTACAGTGAAACGTCGTTTACCTACAACGGCATTACTCAATACAACCGTAATGGCTTGCTGCGTGACCGTAGTATGAGCGTTGACGGTATGAAGACGGGTTACACCAGCGGTGCCGGTTACAGCCTTGCAACGTCTGCTACCAATGGCGACATGCGCTTAGTCGCGGTTGTTATGGGAGCAAAAAGCCCAAGTGTACGTGAATCAGAGAGCAAACAGCTTCTGAGTTACGGTTTCCGTTTCTTCGATACTGTTGTGCCAACGCAAGCGGGTAAAGAAGTCGCAACAGCACGTGTTTGGATGGGTAACCAAGACGAACTTAAAGTTGGCGTTGAACGCGATATTTACCTAACGCTACCGAAAGGTGACGTGAACAAGTTGGAAGCAGAAGTGGAATACAACGGCGACCTAATGGCTCCGATTCAACAAGATCAAATTGTTGGCAAAGTCCTATATAAAGTGGATGGTGATGTAGTGAAAGAAGCGGATCTCGTCGCACTTGAGCCAGTAGAAGAAGGCGGTATCTTTAAGCGCCTAGTGGATTGGTTCAAGCGTTTGGTTGCAAGCTGGTTCTAACCTTCTTTTTTCTCTGATTTTATTTGAAGCCGCATCTTAGTTTTAAGTTGCGGCTTTTTGTTTATTTAAAGCTCAGTTTTTTCTCCCAATGGTTTCCCACAACGCCAATACAAGGATGACAGGAAATCTTGCCATTAGAGCAACATTTATATGACCGTGACATTTATATAAAAATCGATTCTTATGCGCACTTGGGAATGTATCGGATTGATGTTATTGTTCGCTTATAAATCAGATGCTTCTAAAAAGAAAATTCTTAATACAATCGAGATGGAACGTAATACTTCGTGAGAAAAAGCTATGTTGTCACTTTGCTAGCGGCACTGCTTTGGGTAGTGGTCGCTTTTGCTTTACACGATTACTGGCGTAAGGATTCGCCAAGTGAAAATATTCAACAAATCATCAGCCAAGATCCTCAGGTTTTGCTTGCTAAATCAGCTCAAGGTGAGGCATTGCTGGATGTCAGTGCATTGGCGTACAGTGATCCGGAACGCGCACAACAAGCACTGGCTGCAATCGGCAACACCTTTTCGACTGAGCTTGAAAAATCCTACGCCTTGTATCAGCAATATCGTGTTGCTCGTGCGAACGATGAGCCACAACTGGCGGCAGAGTATCGTGGGCAGCTCCAGACCATCGCTCGTGAAACTGAACAACCTTGGCTTGATGCAGTACTTTTGGCAGACAGTGCCATGCAGCACACCTTGCACGGGCGTAATGATGTTGGATTGACTGAGATAAAACTTGCCATTGATATCGCTAAAAAAGAGCAAATTAACTCTCTATTGCCACGGTTCTACAATATCGCGGGGGCGCTAAATAATGCGACCAATCAATTAGTCGATGCCCAGCGCTATTTCCTTGATGCAATAGATATCGCCAATAAAGTGGGGCAAGAGGCGTACAAAGGGACAATCTATAACAACCTAGGGCTGCTTTATCTGCATATTGAAAGCTGGGATAGGGCGTTAGAGTTCATCCAAAAAGCGCAGCAGATTTATCTAAAGCGTCACGCTCAAGGGCATAAAGCGCGAGGGCTACAGATTCTGTATCTCAACGAAGCGCATGTTTATAACCGACAGGGTAACGTTGAGCTCGCTCGTGCTGCTTATGAGAAATCTCAAGAGTTCTATAAGGCAACCTCAACGAACCTTCGCCATCATCTAATCCAGCTGAAAGGCAAAGCTGACATGCTGTTGTTGGAAAAGCAGTTTACTAAAGCGCTCGAAACTACGCAGCAGTGTGTTATGTTGCCTTCTGCTGCTGATTTTCCAATTGAATATGGACAGTGTTATTTGATTATGTCGAAGTCTCAATTGGCGCTCGGAGACTTAGATAAGGCGATGCAAAGTGCGGCATTGAGTGCGGCTGCGTTTCGTTCGATAGAGCATCAACGTTGGCTGATTCGAGTTGAAGAACAGAAGGCAAAGATCTTCGAACAACTTGGCGAGTATGAGAACGCTTTGAATTCCTTTAAGCATTTTTCTGCTAACAGTAAGAAGCAGTTACTCGGCAAAGTGTATGATTTAGAACAGGCGTTTGCGACAGAGCACATCCAGCGTGAAAGAGACGTATTGGAAGTAGAAAAACGTTTGGCGGAATCGGAGCTGGATCAAGAGAAGCTGCGCTTTCAGATTGCGATTATCTGGATAGCGGTTTGTGCTGTCGTACTGGCGCTTACGGTGTCTAAAGTCTTAGCGACGCAGCGCAAAAACCAAGAGCTTCATCAGCTTTCTTTGCTTGACCCACTGACTCAATTGCATAACCGACGCTTTTACTATGATCAGATTGATCACCCTGCGCAGTTAGATGCAAAAACAGAGTATCGCGTTGTGTTGTTTGATATTGATAATTTCAAAGACGTTAACGATATTCACGGACATGAGGCGGGCGACCGCGTTTTGGAGGGTTTTGCAGAACGATTGAGGCTTCATGTTCATGCCCAAGAGTTGTTGATTCGTTGGGGCGGTGAAGAGTTCTTGATGCTATTAAGAGCAACCGATGACCTAGCGAAACGTCTCGAAGAAATTCGTCAGCACATTGATGACGCGTTGTTCGAAACCGAAGAGGGAAGTTTGCACATCACTACCTCAGTTGGGGTAAGTCATGGTGGGCAGATTGATACCTTCACGTACAACGACGAATATTTCCGCCGCGCAGATAAAAGCCTCTATGAAGCGAAGCAAAACGGTAAGAATCAGGTGGTATTTCCTGACGGACGATAAAGAAGATTGGCAACATTGCTTGTAAACGAATCGGCAGATTGAAGCGTTCAATCTGCCGTTTTTGTTTTGTGCTTCATTTTTCTGTCGTTGCGGTCGCCTACTCAGCGTAGAGCACTCTTAAAGAGAACCATTCAGAACAAAAACGGAGTTACGCGTGCGCAAGATTCTATCTTTGACCTTGGCTATGTCACTTACTGGCTGTGTTATGCCTCAGCATCAACCTGTAGAAACGGGGCAATGTGTGGGGGTAATGTCATCACAAGATGCTTACGGCTACCTCAACCCAAACCATTACACCATGCAAGTGTTGGCATTGAAGAAAGAAAAAGATGTCAAAGAGTACATTCGTTACATTGACCCGAAACATCCGGTATGGGTGAACTGGAAAAACAGCCGCGGCACTCGTTGGTACACAGTGACGGTGGGTGACTTCAAGACCAAGCAAGATGCCTACAGTGCACTCTCTTCTTTACCAAGCCGAGTTAAGCAATCTTCTCCTTTCGTCATGACGTTTGCTGAAATGCAACGCAAGCAAGAAACCAGTGTAGTACGTATGCGCTAGTACTGTTCTCGTCATCCCAATAAGCGCTTTGTTGTTACATATAGAGCCTTTGCAATTGGTTGGAAAGGCTCAATAGAACCATCAGTCACCGATCTTCTCCAATGTACACGCAAGATCACGCTTCTAACGCGCTTTTGACTTTACTTGTTATCGGGTATTTTTTAGTCTTCGCATCCCACTTTTTCTGTTGGAGTCACCATGAAGCAAGAAATGTACACCACCTACGCAAAGCAATACGATGTGGCAGCACAAGATAACCTGTACAACGCGCACTTTGAGCGTCCAAATACCTTTGAACTTATCGGTGATGTTACAGGTAAAAGGGTGCTGGATTTAGGCTGCGGTTCGGGTATTTACGCACAGCTTCTATTGGCGCGAGGCGCAAGCTCTGTGACTTGTATTGATGCTGCGCAAGAGATGATTGATATCGTTAAGGGTAAGTTGGGTGATTCAGTTACAGCTTATACGCAAAACTTGGCGTTAGGCTTACCAGAAGAGCGAGATGCGCAATATGATCTTGTTATTTGTCCGCTCATGGTTCATTACATCGAAGATCTTCGCCCTTTGTTTAATGATATCCAACGTGTGTTAACAGCAGGTGGTCAGTTCGTATTTTCGACTCATCATCCATTTGCGGATTTTGAGTGTTCTGCTTCAGGCAATTATTACGACAAAGAGCTCGTAGAAGATATGTGGAACACCGTTGGTGAGCCAGTTCCTGTGGCATTCTATCGTCGCTCTTTGCAAGACATTACCGATGCGATCAGTGGGGCTGGCATGGCGATGTTGGCGATCTCAGAAGGTAAGGTGAATGAGAAGATTCGTGAAATCTCAGAAGAACATTACCAACGCTTGGCGACATTCCCGAACTTCATCTTCATTAAATGTGTGGCGCTGAGCTAGTAAAATCAGTGAGTTAAGATAGAAAAAACGGAAGCGCAGAGGCTTCCGTTTTGTGATCTTAGCGCTGAGCTTAAAGTGCTGCGAGAATGGTTTCCGCTTTGCTTGCTTCAAATGTTTTTGGCTCTTCAACGTTTAATGTGGTGATCACACCATTGTCGATGATCATCGCGTAACGCTGTGAACGAACGCCACCAAAAGCGCCGGTGTCCATTTCTAGGCCCAGTGTTTTGGTAAAGCTTGCGTCGCCATCGCCAAGCATTAATAACTCAGACGCGTTTTGCGCTTCACCCCAAGCTTGCATCACGAATGCATCGTTAACAGAAACACAAGCAATCAGGTCCACACCTTTCGCTTTAAGTTGGTCAGCCAATACGACATAACCTGGCAAGTGCGCTTCTGAACACGTTGGCGTAAATGCTCCAGGAACCGCAAACAGAACCACTTTCTTATCCGCAAACAGTTCTGTCACTTGGTGGTTAACCATACCATCGGCAGTCAGTTCGCTTAGCGTTGCCGCTGGCAGTGCTTGACCTTGTTGAATCATGATTTTCTTCCTTTTGGGTAGCTTTATTTAGCCCACTCAGTCTAGCGCTAAAACCACGGGCTAACCACGGAAGAAATGTAAGGTCTTAATTGGCATCATAAAAACAAACCGCCTCAGTGGACGGTTTGTTTATTTTTACATTGCGTTTAGATAAGACTTGTAAGAATGAAGTCGGACGGTTGCTGCGCCGATAACGTCAATGAAACCGAACAAACTGTGTGGCTTATTCGCTGCAATCCATGCTGAACCAGTGGCTCCGATCGGGATGGTTTTGCCTTCCGGTTCGAAGATCTCTAGAATCACGGTACGACCATGGCTACTGGTATTTGCGCCGACATGCTGACGGACGCTTTGTGGTCCTTGCAATGGTGAGACAGAGGATTCCCCAGTGCCTGCCGTAATGCTGTGTACGCGAGCGCGGAATACTTCGCCTGGGTAAGCATCGACGTAAAATTCGGCAAACTGTCCTTTTTCAACATAGCGGTAGGTTTGGTCTGGAATACGCATTTCTAAGAACTTACGTGACGTATCGTAGATGTGCATATTGCCGACACGACTCCCATCCGCGACATTCACTACCGCAACTTGCCCATCATAAGGCGCTCGAACTGTCTTACGCTCTTGCTCAAATTGGGTCTTTTGCAGGTCGGCATGCAGGGATTTTAACGAGGCTTCTGCAACGCGCAGTTGAGACTCGTAGTATTCGATGTCTCGACCTTTAAAGATCTCTGGTGATGTTTTGCCGCGAATGATGTCGCGCTTCAACTGCGCCACATTTTCTTCTTGCTGAACAATGCCTGCTTTAATTTTTTCTACATCTGCCAAGGAGGTGGTATCGACAAGGGTATAAATCACATCGCCTTTCTTCACTTCTTGGTTGTGGTCGACATAGATGTGGTCAATCTGTTCTCTAAATAGGGGAGAAAGAACCGAATGAGGTGCTTTTACGGTGGATGAGTAGGTCAAATCAACCGGAGCCCAAAGGCGTGAGAGTATCCCTAATACCACCAGAATAAATGCACCACCAGAGATAATCCAAAATGCGCTTTTGAACGTCCATTTTATCGCACCTGTCGAAACCAAAATCCACATGATCAGAATGTACGGAATCATTACCTCTTTCATGGATTATTCCCCTGCTGTTTTGGTCGTTGTTTGTTGCTGTGAAGCCAATCGACTATTGCGAATGATGTTGCTCAGTGAGCTGCCGATGTGTTCCCAGTTGGCGAACGCAATGATTAACGCCAGCACCCACCACGCTTTATGGATGAACAAACCGCATAGAGAAAGCGCAAATACCAATTGGATATGAGAGCTTTTCTTCTCTTGAGCTCGATGTACCGCAACTTCGTGGATCTGCCATAGCAAATAGATGACAAAAAGGGCAAGCGCTATGGTGACGGAAAATAGATAACCGCTGAAGTACTCGGAGTTGAAGATCACCATCATGGTGTCGTTAGGGGTATTGGTAAACAAGCTCATATCAATATCTTTCGAATTGATCGTACCCATAGGCGCAAGCAAGTAAGCTCCACCGAGCATTAGAGCCATGAAAAGTGAGAACTTTAATAGCACCATAAAAATCGCAAAAATGACACGACCTATGGCTTTTATGACGTTCATAGTTATACCTTTTGTCAATGTGTGAGGGTAAAACGTTGAGCGCGTGATTATTGTTTTGTCTTTTGTAATCACATGCGCGGAATTGTATGAAAAAACGCCATAAGTTGAGTGATATATGATATAAGTTGAGCTCATGTCAGCATGAAAATATTAGAGAACACATAATCTATGAAGCACTCAGATTACAGTCTTATCCCGACCTTTGTGGCGATTGTGGAAGAGAAGAGTTACACCAAAGCGGCGCAACGTCTGGGTGTGAGTCAATCTGCGGTCAGCCAAGCGGTAGTCAGGCTTCGTGAGGTGTTTAAGGATGCGTTATTCATTCGTGAAAGCCACGGCGTTGCACCAACGGCGTTTGCAGTTGATATCTACCCGACATTAGCGAGTGCAGTAGAGAGCATCGCATATATGCTGCCAGAACATACTCGGTTTGATCCTGCTGAGTGCGATAAGCGTTTTGTGATCTCTTCCCTTAGTGTGTTCAGTTTTACTTTGCTGCCAGAGCTTTCAGCCTTACTTAACGAAAAAGCACCGAAAGCAAACACGCGGATTGAGCCGCTTTTCACTATGGACTTAACTAGCTTGCTGAGGTCACAGCAGTGCGATTTGGTGATTGAAGCTCAGACGAACTTACACCCACATTTGCGTTCACAGATTTTGATGTCCGATAAACTCACTGTGGTGTGCCGAGAGGATCATCCTCGGTTACAAGGCAACACCATCAGCGTAGAAGAGTACCTTAACGAGAAGCATGTGACGCTTTCTCAGTTTGACCAACAAAACGGTTATTTGATTGGCCGTGGCATCAAGAATGAGCAGATCCTAGGGAAGCGCCAAGTGGCATGGCAGGCGGGAAGTATTATCGAGATACTGCCAGTGGTACAACGCTGTGATTATCTTGCTTTGATGCCACAAACCTTACTGGAGCAATATCGAGATTTGTATCACCTCAGAGAACTTGAAGCTGAGTTCATGAAAGATCCGATCGATGTAGCGATGTATTGGCACCCCTCTCGCACTAATGACCCAAGCCATCAATGGTTACGTGAGCAGTGTTTATTAGCTGCTGAGAAATTCGTAATAAATCATTCAATTTAAGCCAATTTTTGCGCTAAACCACATAGCAGACTCTTTATTAACAAACTAGACTATATGCATATCCATACACTTGATAAGGACATTTGTGTATATCGCGGGGTTTGCTTTCCGAAGTGTGAGAACCAAGTTTGTCGTTACGTACTCAGTAATGACGATTTGTTTCGTCCTGATTCTTTTCGCCGTGTTGTACTTTAAAGAGCGGCAACGGATCTTTAGTGTCGCCCTAGAAAACTCCATCCAATTATCCAACCTTCATTCAGACGTCATCAGTCAAGAACTGCAACGACATGTGGCGTCATTGCAAACCATCAGTGGCCATCAACGTGTGCAAGAAGGGGATATCGACTTTATTGTCGAAGAGCTTAAATGGCTCAAAAGCATGTCTAAGAAGTCCGTGATTAATACGCTTTTCGTCGATGAGCATTGGAATCTAATTGATCACAAAAGCAGAACCATCAAAATTGAGTGGCCAGAATTTGTAGAAGACGCTCGATGGAAGAGCGCGGACTATCACATCACGGCACCGCACGTTGGCTTACTGGTCAAAACGCCCGTTGTGGCCCTTGGTGTGCCCGTGTATGACGAAGCGGATAACTGGAAAGGGATTGTCGGTGTTTCTATCTCCGTAGACTACCTCGCACAGCGTTTGTCGAAAGTGAAGTTAGGCAACAGCAGTTATGCTTGGATCTCTGATAGCAGTGGAACGGTGGTTTCTCACCCCGACAGCTCTCTGATTTTGCACGCCAATATATTTGAAGGTGAGCGAGTTGGGTTTGAAGGTTTTGCGGACATTGCAGTGCAAACCAATTGGGAAAATGTCGGACACGGCCACTACTACGACAGAAAGGTGAATGAAGCCAAGATCGTGACCTTTGCTAAAATCGACACCTTACCTAATTGGACGCTCTTCGTGACTACGGAAGAGTCCGATATTTTCCTCGATATCAATGAGCTACTGGAAGACGTTGCGATTACTTCATCGGTGGTGATTGTTGTCTTTATGCCGATCGTGTTTTATCTCACCAATTCCATCACAAGACCGATTTTGGAGTTGACGTACGACGTTGAAAACGCGGTCAACAACCATTACACCACGTTTTCTGGCTACGATTCGAAAGATGAAATCGGCCAGCTTTCCAATGTCTTTAAAAACACCTTTGATGAAATCCATCAGCACAATAGAAAGCTAGAAGAAGTGGTCGCACTCAGAACGCAAGAGCTCAACACAGCGAACCAAGAGTTGGCGTATTCGGTCAATCTGCTCAATGCAAACAACCACAAGCTTACATGGTTGGCGATGCATGATCCGCTCACCAACTTATTTAACCGCCGTGCACTGATCACCAAAGTCCACGAGCAGCTTCAGAAGGCCAGAGCGCACAGTTGGCCTGTGTCATTGATTTTACTCGACCTCGACCATTTTAAAGAGGTCAACGACACCTTTGGACATGATGTTGGAGATGATGTACTAAAGCATATTGCTGACTTTCTCGCTCAAGACCCTTTGGAAGAAGGGATGTTGGCACGCTGGGGTGGGGAGGAGTTTGTCATCGTCGCTTCAAAGGTATCTTTAGAGAAGGCACAGCAATGGGCGCAAAGCCGGTTAGAGGCGCTTAAGGATGAGGATTTCAGCCCCGTTTCGAAAGTGACTTTCAGTGCAGGTATTGCGACATTAGAGTTAGAAGACAGTTTTGATGAACTGGTCGCAAGAGCAGACAAGGCGCTCTATGTTGCGAAAAATGCGGGAAGAAACTGTATTAAAACCGAGCGAGACGCATCATGAGGTGCGTAGCGAAATAGGTATAGCAAACAACAAAATAAGGGCTAGCAATCTAGCCCTTATTGGTTTGTATTTATAATCAGTGATTCGCTAAGTAATCAGCGACTTGAGCACGGTATTTGGCTTTAAGTGCTTCGCTGATGAAGCTCGCATTAATCGCATTGATCGTAAACTGAGCCAACTCTGCCTTCGTCATCGGGTGTGCATTACTGACCGCCATAAAGTTATCCGTCATGTAACCACCAAAGTACGCCGGATCATCCGAGTTAATGGTTACCGCGACACCTTTACGCAGCAAATCGACAATGTTGTGCTGCTCCATTTCATCAAACACGCAAAGCTTAATGTTCGACAGCGGGCACACCGTGAGTGGCATTTTACTTTCGATAAGCGCGTCTACCAATGAAGCATCTTCAACACAGCGAACACCATGGTCAACGCGGCTAACGCCCAGCATCTCGACAGAATCGATGATGTTTTGTGCTGGACCTTCCTCTCCTGCGTGTGCCACGGTGAGTAAACCTGCTGCTTTTGCTTGTTGGAAAGCGCGTTTGAATTTCTCTGGCGGGTGACCGAGTTCTGAAGAGTCCAAACCTACACCGATGATTTTGTCTTGATGTTTGATGATTGATTGCAGCGTTTCAATGGCGCTTTCTTCCGATAGGTGACGCAAGAAGCATGCGATAATTTGAGACGTAATACCTAGCTGCTCGTTACCATCTTGCATTGCTCGGTGAATACCGTTGATGACCGTTTCAAACTCAATGCCACGGTCGGTGTGGGTTTGTGGGTCAAAGAAGATCTCAGTATGGATGACGTTGTCGGTTTTGCAGCGCTCTAAGTATGCCCAAGTCAAATCATAGAAATCTTGTTCTGTACGCAGCGCGTTAGCACCTTGATAATAGATATCTAGGAAAGACTGTAAATCTTCGAATTCGTACGCTTTGCGCAGTGCCTGTGGCGATTCGTATGGAATGTCTATGTTGTTACGTTGTGCCAGTTCAAACAACAGTTCTGGCTCTAGCGAACCTTCGATATGTAAGTGTAACTCTACCTTTGGAAGACCTTGAATAAATGCGTTCATAATAAACTCCCACTTTTTCTTATGGTTGTTGTGGATGCAATTACTCTAAGGATAGGTATAGATTGAGAAAAATCGAACGCCATTACAAAGAGTAAGATCCACAGTGATCTCGACTCTTCGTAATCAGCACTTTGCGGGAGCTGGTAGAGACCCCCAAACCATATCATTGGGGTTATACGAAGCAAACGGTTGCGATTATACGCAAAAATTGAAGCTTGGCTAGAGTCGTTGATGAAATTGTTATTTGTGGAGAACGGAGAACGGAGAACGGAGAACGGAAAGGCAAAAAAGTGTTGGTTTAATTGAGCGATGGAGATCTGTATCGAGGCTGTGATTCATCGCATGATGGCTTCGTTGTCAGCACACACCTTGCTGAGCGTCGAATATTCAGTGGCTAATACTGAACCACACCATGCGAGAAACATTGGGAGTCATATCGAGTTTAATGTGCGTTGCTCATTGTGAACTGAGAAGAGGGGTGGCGATACCTTGCACGTCGATATTTTAGATTGAGAAGAGTAGAGAAAAGGAAATGGAATGTATTTATAGTTCGAACATTTTATCAAATTCTCTTTGCTCCATGATGTCCTCAATTCGGCGGCGCGTTTGTTGTTTAATCGCTGCGGCGTTTTGTTCGGACTCTTTCTTTTCTTGCTCAATTTGCTTCTTGCTTTTCTTTGCCATGATTTTTCCTTTGGAAATTCTTCCTAAATATCCGCATTATTCATTAATGCACGAAAATTGATTTATTTAATAATAAAACTTCCTAGCTTTGAACCTGAGTCACACAGAATGTCTCCGGAGTAGGTTTTCTCACAGTATTTAAAATCAATGAGATAACAAGCAGATTGGAGTTTTGGTAATATATGGCGCCTTAAAATATCACTATTGAGTTGATGAATTTTGGCGTTCCAAGAGATGTCGGGTTGTTTTAAACGGAATTCAATCTCTATCATTTATTCTCCTGTTTTTTGGTGATCTTTTCTTTATTCAATAATTGGTACCAGTGTCTTTGACGACCTGTTCTTCTAGACATAATTTTTCCTAATTTTAAGTAAGTGAAATACCAACGATGGCTATCGTATCCGCCGCGTCTACAAACCAAGTCATTCTCGCTGAACTTAGCATCTCGAGGTTACTTGGGTATATTTTAGGCAGCAGAAAACCAAGCAAAATTTAATTGCTAAATATTAAGTTTGAGGAATTTTTTGAAGGGGGAGAGAGTTTGGTGCAGCGAGGAAATGCTGCACCAAGAAAAGCTATCTTATAGAGGAGTAACTTCAGTCGCTTGAGGACCTTTTTTACCTTCTTCTACATTGAAGCTTACTTTCTGACCTTCAGTCAAAGTTTTGAAACCGTCAGCAACGATTGCGTTGAAGTGTACGAATACATCTTGACCGCCGTTGTCTTGAGTTAGGAAACCAAAGCCTTTAGTTTCGTTAAACCATTTTACTGAACCAGTTACTTTACCAGACATAAAAACCTCTGAAATTAAACAATAATATACGAATTGTGATGGATCTTTTTTAAGCTATTGAATGTGCAATCAAGAGGAAGTTTTACGCAGGAGTCTGAATCAAGGATTCAGGGTGTTACTGAGAGGGAACTTAAACTAAATGTAGCATTAACAGCTCTTTTCTAGAGCCAGCCGCCACTATACAGGGTGTTTAAAAAATAGCTACATTTATTTTTCAAATTCTTTTCGTTCGAAAAAACTGATGGAGTAGAACAATTTCATCCCCTCATGATTTGGCATCCCCCTTCCTACAATGAGTCCATACCAATAAGGGAGGCAATATTATGAGCACAGTGAGAGAGATTCGTCAGATCATTCCATCGCATGCAACCGCAGATGGTGATGGGGTTAAAATTCGTCGCGTAGCCGGATTCAATAACACAAGCTTTTCACCATTCTTGATGGTCGATGAGCTTAAATCAGACCAACGTGCAGATTATGTGGGTGGTTTCCCTCCACATCCACATCGGGGCATTGAAACACTAACTTATATGCTCACCGGTCATTTCCAACATCGGGACCATATGGACAACATTGGTGAGCTTCGTTCTGGCGGTGCGCAATGGATGGCTGCTGGTCGTGGTGTGATTCACAGTGAAATGCCAATCATGGAAGACGGCGAGCTGCACGGTTTCCAAATTTGGATTAACCAACCTGCACGAGACAAGATGTCTCCGGCGCAATATCACGACTTCCAACCGGAAACTATTACCGAACATCGCGCAGAGTCCCATGGTTTGGTTCGTGTTATTTCTGGCGAGTTAAGCATCGGCGATGAGGTTGTCAAAGGACCGCTAAGTAAAACGGGTGTACCAGTGACGGTTGCTGATTGGCAATCGCATCCAGGTGCGACAATGACATTAATGACACCGAAACATCACAATATGATGACCTATGCTTATAAAGGAAGTATTAAGGTGGGCGAGCGCGTGGTCATGCAAGGTGAGATGGCACTGCTTTCGCAAGGTGAGTGGGTAGAGCTGCAAGCCAATGACGCTAGCGGAGTACTGCTCTTTATTGGCGAACCGATTAATGAACCTGTTGTGCATTATGGTCCATTTGTGATGAACAGCATCGACGAAATTGAACAAGCGATTCAAGACTACAATTCTGGTGTATTTGAAACTTATTAAGGCACCCAATACCGTTGCTTGGCACCAAGTCTTGACGCCAACTCTTGGAGTTACAGTTCGAGAGAAAAACACTAAGTGATTTGGAGTCCGTTTATTGGGCTCATACGCAAGCAAAGACGATATCCACTGCCATCGAATTTGCATCAGCCACACCAACTGGGTGTGGCTTTTTTTGTCTTTCACGAGGGCAGTGAGCTTTTTTGTGCTCTGTTTAGCTTTGCTCCCAGCGTTCAATGGCTTGTGGACCACATTCCACACCCAGCTCATAAGCTTGACGTAAAGGTTCTGGCGAGCGGCTTAAACGCTTTAACTTAAAGCCTTCTGGTGGACAGATTTGGATGATCTCAACGCCAACTGGCGGGTTCTCTATCAGTTCCAGACTCTGGTTGTAACGAATATGGCGCGTGAGCATTGGCTCGATTAACGCTGGATGATCTTTCAGTAAACGTGAAGTTAGCTTCTCAAACTTAGGCTTGGATTTGCGATAGCTGGCAGGGCGGCTTCGTAGCACCATGATTTTGGTTGCACCGCGTTTGATGGCTTCGGCAATAGGGATTGCATCCGCTACACCACCATCCACATACCTTACGCCATCTAATGGCACACCATTGCGGTACATGATTGGTAAGGCGCTGCTGGCTTTCATGGTTTCCGCCAACATTTCTACGGAAGGTGTTAGGTATTCTGGTTGTCCGTTGTCTTGTCGTGTGACACCTAAAAAGAATGGTCGAGGATCGGCAGAAAGTACGGCTCGATCAATGCCCAACTCTTTAAGCGTGACGTCCCACATCCAATCTAAATCCATCATATCGCCACCACGTACGAGTTGAGTGGGGGAGATAAATTCTTTTCGTAGACTGTAGTCGAGATAGATTTTGAGGTTTCTGCCCGGCATTTTAGCAAGGTAAGCCGCTAAGTTACTTGCGCCCGCCGAGACACCCCAAAAGCTGTCAAAAGGGGAGAAATCTTGTGCCATAAAGTGATCGAGTATGCCGCAGGAGAACACCCCACGCATCGCGCCGCCTTCTACAATCAACGCTCGAGAACCAACATGTTCCATCCTAGCCATCCGTTTCGATTATTCTGATTTGGATACGAACTAATTAGAGTAACGGATCTAATGCGTATACCCAAGTCGCGTTCACTTTGACCTTACCTTGATGAATCTGTTTTTTATGTTATAACATAACAATAATCAAAATTATTATAAGGTAGCGTGTGTCTTGTGTGAGGTGAAAATGAGCGATATTGACGCCATTATTAAGCATGTAGAGGTGAGCTTTAACGCTCAAGGAAAGCAATTAACTTCCAAGAGAAAACTGGTGTTGAAAGCGTTGGTCCATGCCGATAGAGCCTTGTCAGCTTATGAGTTGGTGGATTATTGCAAAGCCCATTTTGAACAAAATATTCAGGCAATGTCGGTGTATCGAATCTTGGATTTTCTTGAAGGTGAGCACTTGGCTCACAAGCTTAAAGTTTCTAATAAATACATCGTCTGCTCCCATATCCTCTGCGAGCACGAACATGGCGTTCCTCAATTTCTCATCTGCTCCAAATGCAACAAAATTAGCGAGCAAGCCATCGACCCAAGCTTGATTCACGGTCTGCAATCCCATGCAAAAGAAGAAGGCTTCACCGTTGTCAGCCCTCAACTAGAGATCAATTGTGTTTGTGATGACTGTGCGAAATCCCAGTAAGTGTTTTTGAATGTCCACTTATTGTCGTCTTTATCACTGCCACTTTACGACGTTTATCCTTTCCCATTATTAGCATCATCAGCAAGGAGTTCTGAACCGCTATGCCTGCAACACTGATTAAAAACGCCCTTGTCGTCAACGAAGGAACCATTACCGAGACCGATTTACGAATTGTCGATCAGCGAATTGAAGCTATCTCGACCGATATCGCCTCAAAACCGGAAGACACGGTGATTGATGCTAAAGGGTGTTATCTAATCCCCGGTATGATAGACGACCAAGTACACTTTCGTGAGCCGGGTTTAACGCACAAAGGTTCGATTGCAACAGAATCCCGTGCAGCGGTTGCAGGTGGTATCACAAGCTATATGGAAATGCCGAACGTAAACCCTGCCACGACGACCATCGAAGCGTTAGAAAGCAAATTCTCCATTGCCGAGCAGAGTTCCCTCGCGAACTACTCTTTCTATCTTGGTGCGACCGAAGACAACCTTGAGCAAATCAAACAGCTTGATCCAAAGAGACATTGTGGCGTGAAAGTGTTTATGGGGGCTTCGACGGGGGATTTGTTGGTGGAAGCACCTCAAGCCTTGGAGGAAATTTTCCGTGATTCACCAGTGCTCATCGTAACGCACTGTGAAAGTGGACCTGTGATTGCGCAAAACAAACAGCGACTACTCAAAGAGAAGTCGGAATTCACCATTGAAGATCATCCGATACTGCGTGATGACGAAGCGTGCTATGCGTCCTCTTCTTATGCGGTAGAACTGGCTAAGAAGTACAACAGTCAGTTGCATGTTCTGCACATTACAACGGCAAAAGAGTTAGCACTGTTTGATGCAGGTCCAATCGAGAACAAAAACATTACCGCTGAAGCTTGCGTTCATCACCTGTGGTTTAGTAATGAAGATTACGCAGAGCGTGGTAACCAAATCAAATGTAACCCAGCGGTGAAATACCCAAGTGACCGTGAGGCTATTCTAAAAGCACTTAATACAGGTCAAATTGACATTATCGCGACAGACCACGCCCCCCACACATGGGAAGAAAAACAGGTGCCTTACGAACAAGCGCCAGCGGGGTTACCTTTGGTACAGCACGCACTATTGTCTTTATTTGATCAAGTCGCTCGCGGACATATGACGATGGAGCAAGTGGTTCAAAAGACGGCACATAACCCAGCCATCCGCTACGGTATTGAGCAACGTGGCTTTATCCGTGAAGGGTATTTCGCTGATTTGGTGCTGGTGGATACAAAAATGCCGACCTTAGTCACCAATGACAATAGCTTGTACCACTGTGGTTGGTCGCCTTTTGCTGGCCATCAGTTCTCCTCACAAATCAAGAAAACTTGGGTCAACGGTGGGTTGGTGTATGTCGACCAACAAGTCAATGAGCAGGCAGCACATGCTATGCGATTGGTATTTGATCGCTAAGACTCGCGTTTTTCAAAAACTTAGATTATTTGAAAGCTCAGTTTATTTTCGAAAGCTTACATTTATCCGCTTTCCTCGAGCTTTATTTGTAGAAGTATAGTTGTCGTAGCTTGAGTGTCTTTGAGGCACCAAATAAAGAGAAATCAATATGTTAAGAAGAAATCCCACAGGTCACATGCCCGAAGTGTCGGAAACAGCCTTCATCGACCCGACAGCAATCATCTGTGGCAAAGTGATCATTGAAGATAACGTTTTTATTGGTCCTTACGCGGTGATTCGTGCTGATGAGGTGAACGAGCAAGGCGATATGGAAGCCATTGTCATCAAGCGCGATACCAACATTCAAGATGGCGTGGTCATTCACTCAAAGGCAGGCGCTGCCGTGACCATTGGTGAGCGCTCTTCCATTGCACACCGATCAATTATTCATGGTCCGTGTGAAGTTAGCGATGATGTGTTCATTGGTTTTAACTCGGTGGTGTTTAATGCTGTGATTGGGAAGGGTTGTGTTATTCGCCATAACTGTGTGGTAGATGGTCTAGACTTGCCAGAGAATTTCCATGTTCCGCCAATGACGAATATTGGTGCTGACTTTGATTTGAATAGCATCTCGAAAGTGCCACCTGAGTACTCGGCGTTTTCAGAGTCTGTGGTTTCAGCAAACCACGAACTGGTGCAAGGTTACAGGAGAATTGCCAATGAGCTCTGAGAGCCAACCCATACTTGGTGTTCCTACCAACATCATTACGGGGTTTCTTGGTGTAGGAAAGACCTCAGCGATTTTGAATTTAATGGCGAATAAGCCAGAGAACGAGCGCTGGGCGGTATTAGTGAATGAGTTTGGTGAAATCGGCGTTGATGGTAGCTTGGTTCAGGGGCAACAAAGCGAAGAGCAACAAGTGTTTATTCGCGAAGTACCCGGCGGCTGCATGTGCTGCGCGGCGGGGTTGCCAATGCAAATCGCCTTAAACCAACTGCTTAATGAAGCAAAGCCAGACCGTCTGCTGATTGAGCCTACTGGGCTTGGCCACCCGAAAGAAGTGCTGCAAGTGTTGTCGACAGATCATTATCGCCAAGTGCTTTCGCTACAAAAGAACATCACTTTGGTCGACGCGCGTAAGCTTGCGGATGAGCGCTATACACAACATGACACGTTCAACCAACAAATTGCGATTGCCGATACAGTGGTGGGTAACAAGCTCGATTTGTATCAAGAGGGAGACACCCAGAAGCTAGAAGCTTACGTGGCGCAAGTTGGGCGCCCAAATACCAAAGTGGTTTTTGCTCAGCATGGTGTGATTCCGTTTACCGAATTTGAAGGTGAGACCACCATTCATGAACATCCCCCGCATCCCCACCATCATGCGAGTGACAAGCCTTTGGCTTCAGACATGCCAATGCCTGAGAGTGGTATGCTCAAAGCGACCAATTCAGGCGAAGGTTTCCAGAGTGTCGGTTGGCGCTTTTCACCTGAGAAAGTGTTCGATCGCCGCAAGCTGATTCCTCTGTTGGTTGAGCTGGAAGTGGAGCGCATGAAAGCGGTGTTTATTACTGGTGATGGCATTTATGGCTACAACCTAACGCCAGATGGGCTACAGGAAGTGGAGTTGGATGACTGTGCTGAAAGCCGAATTGAACTGATTGCAGACTGCATTGATGAGCACTTTGAAGCCAAACTGCTTTCTTGCGAATTGGCGTGATCTATAGGCTCAGGCATTCTCAATATGAGTGTCTGAGTCTTCTTCTATGTTTCTAATCACTTCCTGTTTTCTCCCTGTCGTTTGTGCTTTTCCGATTCAGCCCGATCCGTTACTCTTCTTGAAAACATTGAAACATGAGCACTGATATGATCGACAAGCTACCTGGCATTCTTACTTTTTTGCGCGAGGCTGAGCAGCTCAAAAACACTTTACGCACCGCGTGGACGTCTTCTGGTCGCCATGAAAGTACTGCTGAGCACACGTGGCGATTATGCTTACTTGCCATGCTGGTAGCAGAACATTATCCACATTTGGATAGCTTGAAAGTGCTAAAACTCTGTGTTGTTCATGACTTGGCAGAAGCGGTCAGCGGTGACATTTCGGCGTTGGCGCAACACGATGGGCTGGATAAAAGCGCACTAGAACTGGCGGATTTGAAGCAACTCATCGCTCCGTTAGACGCTTCTCTGCAAAAGGATCTGCTGGAGCTATGGTTGGAATACGACAGTGCTACTACCGCAGAAGCTCGACTCACCAAAGCGTTGGATAAATTGGAAACCATTCTGCAGCACACTCAAGGCGATAACCCTACCGATTTCAATTACGCCTTTAATCTGGAATACGGCAAAAAGCAGACGGACTTTGATGATCTGACCAAAGCGCTTCGAGCGATCATCGATGAAGATACCCGTCGATTAGCTGAACGCTAGTTCTCTTTCTCAACTTAAAAACATCACTTTCAGCAAAAGCACTTAGGCTTCTCTAGTGAACCTAAGTGCTTTAGCTCGTTTGTGTTTTTTATACTGAGTAAGACTCTTTTTAAAACTTCCCTTTGATCAAATTCCCTTCCTAGGTTGACATTGTTTGATGGTCAAACTAAATTGAAATCAAATAATTTGATAATCAAACTAAAATTGGAAGGTAAGTGTCGCAATGGCTGTATCGCAACATTCACATGATTTCGTTTCTCACAACCAAAAGGGTGAAAAACGCACGCTCTACGTATTGATCCTAACCGTGACCACCATGGTGGTGGAGATTGCTGCCGGGACCATGTTTGGTTCAATGGCATTGTTAGCGGATGGTTGGCATATGGGTACACACGCAGCGGCATTTTGTATCACCTTGTTTGCTTACCGCTACGCGAAACAAAATGCCCATAATGACCGCTTCTCATTTGGTACGGGTAAGGTGAGTGTGCTCGGCGGTTTTACCAGTGCCATTGCGTTGGGGATTGTGGCATTGATGATGATGGTCGAGTCGATTCATCGTCTCTTCAACCCAGAAAGCATTCAGTTTAACGAAGCTATTATGGTGGCGGTGATTGGTTTAGTGGTGAACCTTGCGAGCATGCTGCTTCTGCAAGATCACCATCATCATGGGCATGACCATCATGATCACCATTCTCACGATCATGAGCACGAACATCATCACGACCACAACCTAACTGCTGCGTACTTCCACGTGTTAGCGGATACGCTGACCTCTCTACTTGCGATTGTCGCGTTGATTGTCGGTAAGTTTTACGGCTGGGTTTGGTTAGATGCCATGATGGGGATTGTTGGTGCTGTTGTGATTGGTAAGTGGACCTTGGGTTTAATGAAACAAACCGCACCAGTCTTGTTGGATGAGAGCATCAACAAGTCATACCGAGATGAGATTACTGAAACACTTACTCCTTATGCCGAGATTGTTGATTTACACATCTGGAAGGTGAGTGGTCATCATTATTCTGCGGCTATCGCGCTTAAAAATCATAGCAACAAAACGCTGGATGAATTTAAGCAATTATTGAGTAAATTTGATAAGATTCACCACCTAACTTTGGAAGTTCAAACGACTGAGTGATGCGCGAATTAGAAAAGCTGAATCAAACGCTTACCGAGTTCTATGACAAAATGTCTTCTTGGGAGCAATCTGTAGTAAAAGGCACGGGTTACTCACTAGCTCAAATCCACACGATTGAAGTACTGGGTGGGCATGGTGCGTTGCGTATGAAAGAACTGGCGGAAAAGCTTGGGATTACGACAGGCACGTTAACGGTTCAAATTGAGAAACTGGTGAAAGCGGAGCTTATTGAGCGCTGTCCGCATCCAGAAGATCGTCGCGCTATCGTAGTAAAGCTTACGCCAGCGGGTGAAGAGATTCACCGTCATCACAATCAGCTGCATTTAGATTTGGTTCAAGACTTAACGCGCAATATCGAGCCTGAACATCAAGCGATCTTGTTTGCTTGCTTACAGAAGATGAATAAAGAGTTCTGATTACGCTTTTCGTTTCTCAACTCAAATATTGAGTCTCAAACAGCAAAAAAGTAGAGCACCGAAATGCTCTACTTTTTTATAAGCTCGATAGAATTTGTTCGATTGGCAGTTGTGTGAACGCATACGTAATGCCAACACAGAATGCAGCACCGGTAACGCCAATACCGACAGTCGTTGCGAGTAGCAGAAGGGTAATCTTAGGCATCAGAGATTAAACTCCTTCTTAAAGGTAGGGTAAATGACACCATTTGCTTCTTGATAGGATTTAAAGCCATAACCAAACGCAAATGCTGCCACCACAATGGCAAATGCCGCAATGTTTCTTCCTTTCATCCTTAAACTCTCAACTGTTTGTATTGAACAAAGGTAATAAACACTCTGCCAATAGTTTATCTATTGCTTATTTAATTCGGTTATTCAATTACTGGGTAAAACACACGAACAGTACCCATGCTGTTGTTAGCACAAGTAACGGTGTGAACACTTTCTGAATTGAAGCGCCATCGGTTAGGTCATAAATCACGATCGATTCTTTATAGAATGCGCGTTTGAATGAACCAAAGCTGATTTCATTTTTAACGTCAGATTGCTCATAGTGATGACGAGCAGAGTCTGCCATTTGAGACTCTAGATCTTGCATCTCGTATTCTTTGTTAAAAAATGCATCCCACGCCGAAATACGTGCAATAGTTTTTGGCGAACGATTGCCCTTCAGTTTTTCTAGGCGCTTAGCGTATGCAGCTTGATATTTATCCACGATGATTTCCTACATGAATAGACTGTAATGCAGAACACAGCTTTAAATGCTCTGCGCAGTGGTTGTAAAAATTTGAAAATGGGAATCAAAAGGGAATTTTTACATCAGTAGGAAAGTTGTCAGATGAAGAAGTACGGCATTTGATTGTTAAAGAGCGTAAGGAATGTCATCCCTTGTGCTGCGGATAATATGGGCTGCTTTTGAATGCGACAAACAAAAATAATTAGTTAGGACAACAATCAATTTTTGTTGCGGATTGCTTCGTTCTGAGCATGGTAAGTAGTACGAAATGAAAAAACGCCATATATAGCAAGGGATTGAGAGCAAATTAGTAACGAGAGTTTTTTGAGCGTTTTTGGTAGATAACAAAACGATAATTGCGAATGATAAATAGAGATTTTATGTATCAGAGACAAAAATAATGTCCATTCACCGACTTAAGAAAAGCGGAAGGGCGAATGGACATGCTGTTGAATTACAGGCTTTTTGCTTGAACGATCAAGCTTGCCAATTGAGCAAACCCGTAGCCGCCGTTCTCTTGTGTGACATAGTTAGGTTGATGGTTCAGTTTCGCCAATAAAGGGCGAATGTTGTTCACGCCAAAGGTCATTGGCAACCACTCAAACATGCCTTCATCATTGAGTGAATCTCCCACATACGTGATGCGCTCTAAGCTCGGTAATTCGCCGTTATTGAACTGCCTAATGTACGCTTCACCACTTGTACGCTTGTTGTGACTACCGACCCAAGCATTGATGTGAATCGAACTCAATGTTGCATTGACGGGATTAGACTCCACATTCAAATTCATAATATGGTTAAGAATTTCCATTGTCGTGGAAGGGGAAACAGGCGCTCTATCTTGCGCTATGTTCACCGCAACGTCACAGTAGCGAAAACTCTGATCTTGGCTGAACTCGACATTGGGATAGCCTGCCAAAATGCCGGTAATACTTTCTTGTAATGCGCGTTGTTCTTTTCGCATTGCTTCGGCTGGGCGAGCAAAGGTGGTGTGGAATCCTGCCGCGTCTTTTCTCATCCAAAACGCGCCATTTTCACCAATCACCCCATGCAGTGACCACATCTTTGCCATTTGGTCACACCAACCGGCACATGCGCCTGTTACTGCGACCACTTTTACGCCCACACGCTCTAGCTCGGCTAACGCAATGAGTGTTTCAGGTGGCAGTTTGCCTTGCCAAGTCAACGTGTCATCCACGTCGGTTAGCAGCCATTCGATCTGTTTCAGGCTCTTTAACTTGAGCTCTGATAACGGGTTAGGCATTCACCACTCCTTGCTTGTTTACTCTAGGGTTGATTGCTTGTGCTTCGTCACTGACGCCTTGCAGTGATACCGCGGAAGCCAGTGTACTCTCGATACGCTTTTCTGTGTTGGCATCAAATAGGTGGACATGTTTTGGCTTTATGTCTAGACCAAGCTTGTCGCCAATTTGAATTGGCGTATGTCCCTCAACACGAACAACAAGCTTTTGTGAGTCACCACCTTCTGTGCGGCAGTAAAGCAACAGATCGGCACCGAGCGATTCAATCAATTCGACTTCTACTTGCAACCATGGGTTATCTTGGCTGATTTGTAAATGCTCTGGACGAAGTCCTAGCTTTATTTCGCCAAGATCCAAGTTTGTTGTGGAGACAGGAAGCAGCGCGTCACCGATAGTGATGCCGTCAACGCTAACATTGCCATCTAAGATGTTCATGGATGGTGAACCAATAAAGGTCGCGACGAACAAAGATGCAGGGTTGTCGTATATCTCTAGCGGTGTGCCAACTTGTTCGACGTTACCTTTGTTCAAAACAACAAGTTTGTCCGCCAGCGTCATTGCTTCAACTTGGTCGTGGGTAACGTAAACCGATGTCGTCCCGAGGCGACGCTGAAGCTTCTTGATTTCTAAACGCATTTGAACGCGCAGTTTGGCGTCTAGATTGGACAGTGGCTCGTCGAACAGAAACACCTTTGGTTCACGTACAATTGCGCGCCCCATCGCCACACGTTGACGTTGTCCTCCAGAAAGCTGCCCTGGTTTGCGGTCGAGTAGGTGATCCAACTCCAGCATCTTTGCCGCTTCGTGAACCAATCGTTCGATTTCCGCTTTCGGTGTTCTGCGGTTGCGCAGACCGTAAGCCATGTTGTTGTACACCGTCATGTGTGGGTACAAGGCGTAGTTCTGGAATACCATGGCAATGTCTCGCTCGCCAGGTTCGAGATCGTTGACGGTTGTGGTGTCGATCTTAAGCTCTCCTGAGCTGATTTCCTCTAGCCCTGCAACCATACGAAGTAAGGTGGATTTACCGCAGCCACTCGGGCCAACCAACACGACCATTTCGCCGTCGCAGATATTGAGATTAAGTTTTTGGATCGCCTGATAGCCGTTCGGATAACATTTAGCGATATTAGAAAGAGTTAATGTGGACATTTATTTCTCCGAATCTACCAGACCTTTAACAAAGGCTTTTTGCATTGCAATTACCACAATCACGGGTGGCAACATGGCGATAATAGTGGTGGCCATAATTTTGTTCCATTCGATCACGCCATCAACCACTCCAAGCATCTGCTTAATGCCCATCACGATGGTGTAGTACTGCACGTCTGTGGTGATCAAAAGCGGCCACAAATATTGGTTCCAGCCGTAAATGAAGGTGATGACGAATAGTGCAGCGATGTTGGTGCGCGATAGAGGCAACAAGATATCGAAGAAGAACTTGATTGGTCCTGCGCCATCAATTCGTGCTGCTTCCACTAACTCATTCGGCACCGTTAAGAAGAACTGACGGAACAAGAAAGTAGCCGTTGCACTGGCGATCAATGGAATGGTTAAGCCGTAAAATGAGTTCAGCATGTTGAGGTTCGTAATCACCTCAAATGTCGGCATGATGCGCACTTCTACTGGTAACATCAGCGTGAAGAAGATCATCCAGAACGCCAGCATTCGTCCCGGAAAACGGAAGAACACCACTGCATACGCTGACAGGATGGAAATGCTTAACTTGCCGATGGTAATGCACATTGCCATGATGAATGAGTTCAGCAACATGCTACCAATCGGCAATGTATTGTTGTTGTATTGGGTGTCGTTACTCAACAAGTCAGTGAAAACGCTAAAGCCCAAATCGCCAAACCACAACGGTGTACCAGTAGCGAACGCGCTGTTCTCATGTGTGGTTGCTACGATCGCAATCCAAACGGGAAGCGCAATCGAAATAATGCCAAGAATTAAAATGACATGACAAAACAGATTAAAAAACGGTCTTCTTTCTACCATTAGTACGCCACCTTCTTCTCAACATACTTAAATTGAATCACGGTTAGGGAAGCCACCAAGATCATCAGGATGACGGATTGCGCTGCTGATGAGCCTAAGTCCAGACCAATAAAACCATCGTTATAGACTTTATAAACCAAGGTGGAAGTGCTGTTACTCGGACCGCCTTGTGTCATCGCATGGATGATGGCGAAGGTATCGAAGAACGCGTAAACGAAGTTCACGACCAACAAAAAGAAACTGGTTGGTGAAATCAGCGGGAAGCTAATGGTGATAAAGCGTTTGATTGGACCACTGCCGTCAATGGCCGCGGCTTCGTGCAGAGACTTGGGTACTGATTGAAGCGCCGCAAGGAAGAACAGAAAGTTGTAGCTGATTTGCTTCCATGTCGAGGTGATGATCACCATCCACATAGCATGGGTGCCATTGAGCGTTGGATTCCAGTCTACGCCAAACAGATTCAACAGTTCGGTCATCACACCGATGGTTGGATCGAATAGAAATAGCCATAGTGAACCTGCGGCAACCGGAGCCACCGCATAAGGCCAAATCAAGAAAGTGCGATACATGGTCGCGCCACGGATGATTTGCTCGGCAAAAGCGGAAAGGATCAGCGCACTGACCAGAGCAAGCACCGCAACACTGATGCTAAATTGCAGCGTGGTCATTAACGAATCTAGGTAAAGTGGATCATGGAAGAGCGTTTCAAAGTTCTCTAAACCCACAAACTCACGGCTCATACCGAAAGCATCTTCAAGTTGTGAAGATTGGAAAATGGCTTGTCCTGCCGGCCAGATGAAGAACACCAAGGTGATCACCAACTGAGGCGCAATCAGCGCAACCGGAAGCCATTTGTGTTTAAAAACAACAGGTGAGGACATACAAATACCAAAATAAAACAGGCAAGGTGTGTAAACGAATTCCCCACCCATGATGGGCGGGGAGAGTGCTTCTCTGAGTACCTACTGGAATAAGACTCGGTGCATCATTGTTCGTTATTAAGGTTCGTTATTTCTGTGTGCGCTCAAAGCGACGTAGCTGCTCGTCACCACGACGAACCGCATTATTTAGCGCAGCTTGTGCCGTTGCTTTACCTGCCCAAACCGCTTCCAGTTCTTCGTTGATGATGCCGCGAGTTTGCAGGAAGTTACCAAAGCGAATACCTTTCGAGTTTTCCGTTGGCTTTGTCGATGTCATTTGCAGAACGGCTGTGTCGGTGCCTGGGTTCTTAGTGTAGAAGCCTTGCTCTTTCGTTAGCTCATAAGCCGCTTTAGTGATTGGTAAGTAACCAGTGAATTGGTGCCAATCTGCTTGAACTTCAGGGCTTGAAAGGTAAGAGAAAAACTTCGCCACGCCTTTGTATTCTTCGCTTGAGTGACCACGAAGCACCCAAAGAGAGGCTCCTCCGATAATGGTGTTTTGTGGCTTAGATACTAGCTCTGAATTGTATGGCAATTGTGCTACGCCGATATCAATGCCTTTCATGTTCTCTTTGATGCCCGCCAGACCTGCGGAAGAGCCCATGGTCATTGCACACTCTTGGGTGTAAAACAGTGGCATACCATCAGACTGACGACCACCGTACTTAAAGATGCCTTCTTTCGACCATTTACCCATCTGTTCGATATGATGTACGAACGCTGAGTCATTGAACTTGAATTTTGTGTCTAAGCCAGCAAAGCCGTTGTTGTTATTGGCAACAGGAACGTTGCTACGCGCACCAAAGTTTTCGATTTGAGTCCATGATTGCCAGGTTGTGCTGAAACCACATTTCGCACCAGACGCCAGTAGTTTACGAGACACTTCTTCCATCTCTTTCCACGTCTTAGGTGGATTTGCTACGCCTGCCTTCTTAAACATGTCTTTGTTGTAATAAAGCACAGGAGTGGAGCTGTTGAATGGCAGTGAAAGCATGTTGCCTTCATTGGTGGTGTAGTAACCCGTTACTGCCGCAAGATAATCATCTGGATTAAACGACTCTTTGGTGTCTTTCATCAATTGATAAACGGGATAAATCGCTTTATCTGCCCCCATCATGGTCGCCGTGCCCACTTCGAACACTTGCACGATAGCTGGTTGCTCTTTCGCTCTGAATGCGGCGATTGCACTGGTCATGGTTTCTGCGTAGCTGCCTTTGTAAACTGGCTTGATCTCGTATTCTGATTGGCTTGCGTTAAAGTCTGCGGCAATTTCGTTGACCTTTTTACCTAGTGCGCCACCCATTGCGTGCCACCACTCAACCTCTGTTTTTGCTTGTGCTTGCGTGCTGATGAATGCCGCTGCAATTGCAAGTCCGGCGAGGTGTTTAATAGCCATAATGATTCCTTTTCATAGATGATTTGAACAGGTTGTTCCCTTGCAGGTTTTCATTTTGATAATGAATCCGCTTCAAAAAATTCAAATGAACATTAAATGAGCCAAATGACGTTCTAGTTACAGAAAAATGAACTTATTTGAGCATTATTTTCGTCACGATTTTGTAATTAAACCGTCATTGAGGGCTGAGATAGTTCATTTGAAAACAAATGAAAAAGACGGAATAAAAAATGACAATAACGGCACACCGTGGCTTATCCAGTTTGGCTCCAGAAAACACCTTATCGGCAATGCAACGCGCTATTGAGTTTGGCTGTGAATGGATTGAAATTGACGTTCAACTCTGCGCAGACAACATCCCTGTGGTTATCCATGACAAAACCGTAAACCGCTGCACAAATGGTCGCGGTAAAGTGAAAGAGCTGACTTGGCACGAGCTAAGGTTACTTGATGCTGGCTTATGGTTCGGTGATGACTTCGCTGGCGAGCATATCCCGAGCTTAGAAGAGACGCTTGAACTCACCGCAAAGGCTGGCGTGAAGCTCAATATTGAATTGAAGATCTACTCAGGCGATGAAATTGATTTGTTGTGTGAAAAGGTGGCACAGGTAATTGAGCGCTTGGATGTGGATACGGACATGATTCTGTTTTCTAGCTTTAATACGGAAGCTTTGGTGACGATGAGAAACTATCTGCCAGAAGTGAGAAGAGGACAGTTGTGGCAAGAGATTCCTGATGATTTTGCTATCGTGCTACAACACATTGATGCTTACAGCGTGCATTGTGATTACCGTTTCCTGACCGAATCGCAGGCTAAGCAAATCAAGCAGTTTGGCTACCAACTATTTTGTTATACACCGAACTTCCCTCAATTAGTTGAAGCGCATTGGCTGTGGGGTGTGGACATGATGATCACAGACACACCACAGAGTTATAAAGTTGAAGCGACTGCAGTCAGACGAGAAGCAGCATTGAATGAATAACCTCAACGTCCGTCAGCAAAGCATCATTGAACTGGTTCATCAGCAAGAATATTGTGCGATAGAAGAACTTGCTCAGCGCTTCGAAGTCACGACGCAAACCATTCGACGTGACATTAATCAGCTTTGCCAATTAGGACTGACCCGACGCCATCATGGTGGTGTCGGATTGCCTGCTACCTTGAGTAATCGCAGCTATGCTTCTCGCCAAGTCACCAATCAACAAGAAAAGCAGATCATTGCAGATGAAGTGGTCAAAGCCATCCCGAACGGCGCGACTTTGTTTTTGGGTATCGGTACTACCATCGCATTGATTGCAGAGCGTTTAGTCCACCACAGTGAGCTTCGCGTGGTGACGAATAACTTCGAAGCGGCGCACATTCTTTCTCATTTTGAGAACATTGAAACTTGGATTCCGGGTGGGCGTATTCGTACCAATGACCGCGATGTAGTAGATGGTGCGGCGGAGCACTTTTTCGCTCAGTTTTCCGCAGATATTGGCATTATCGGTTGCGCAGGTGTAACCGAAATCGCCGAACTTCATTCCGCGCAGATTAATCTTGGTAGCACTAAAGGGGATACTCATGCTTTTGCGATGGAACATGAGTTGCGAGAAGCCAAAGTGAGCCAAGCGATTTTAGCCAATTCAGAACAAAAGTGGCTGGTGGCAAACAGCAGTAAGTGGCAACGAAGGGCCAATACCAAGGTGGCACCACTCAGTTATTTTGATCGCGTTTTCAGTAACTAAGCTTTTACTTTCCTTGTTTGTCTAGCCCTTAGGAAAATCCGTTATCTATTCAAGTTGGCATGGTGCTTTCTCATCGCGATTCGCTATGCTTAGATAATTGAAATTAAAGAGGTCATGTCATGTTTGAATCGGATAAAACCAAAGTGAAAAACTTGCTTATTGCAACGCGTTTTGGTGTCTCGGCCTCTGAAATGCCGACCATTATTGGTGTGAAGCAAGATAAAGCGCTCAAACTGATTAACGAGCTTAAACAAGAAGGGGAAGACATTCACTCGTTAGGGGAAGGGAATAACCCACAAGAGTTGGTGCTGTATTCGATTGGTGAAATAGATCCTTAATTGAGCCAACAAGAAACACAAAAAAGCCGCCCATCGTTGGCGGCTTTTGGGATGGTTCATTCACGCTATTCGTGAATTGGTACAACTAGAATATCAACCGGAGACTTGTTGATCAGATGTCTTGAGTAAGAAATGATCTTGCTCCAGAAGTCTTGATGGTGACCACAAATCAGCAGATCAACTTCTTGTTCTTTGATAGTCACTTCCAGTTTGTCCGCTAAATCACCAGTGCCTACGAAGAAGTGCTTCAATGGTTGCTCCATGTAATCGCTAAAGGACTTCAAGCACTCCATTGAATGTTCATTCAACGGTCTTTGGTCTGGGTTTGCTTTAATATCGACAAGCTCACGATAAATTTCGCCATGAGTACCATCGATATGAATAAAAGAAATCTCGGCATCGAGATAACTCGCCATAGATACCGCTCGGTCAATCAACACAGTACTCTCATCAGACAGTTCCAGTGCGACTAGGATATGTTTGTATTTCATAACCACGCCCTCTTGTGGAATACACTACCAATAGCATAGTACGCCTTTAACAAAAAATGTGTTGATAAGATCCCGAAATAGCTCAAAGTTTTGGCAAATTATGCTTGTTGCAAATGTTTTGGAAACCATGCTTTTAAGTGATTTAAGAACAAAGATAAACGGTAGGGCACATGCTTACGTGTAGGATACATTCCGTAAATATTGACCAGCGGGAATTCAGCAACACCTTTGATTTCAACAAGAGTATTTTGTTTTAGTTCTTTGTGCACAAACAAACTCGGCATCATAGAGATTCCCATGCCATCTACCATGGCGGCGATTAGAGTATGGGTATCGGAAATGACTGCCGCCCATGGTTGGCGATAGGTGATGCTCTTACCTTCTACCTGCAGCACCCAGTTATCACCGTAACGCGAGCGCCCCATGTGTAAGCAATCATGCTGCTCTAACTCTTTGTAGTGATTTGGCTGCCCGTGTTCAAGGATATAGCTTGGTGCTGCGTACAATCCAAAGCTAGAACTGCCTAGTTTCGTTGCAATATAGGAAGAATCCTGTAAGTCATATGAGAGACGGATAGTTAGGTCAATCTCTTCTTCAATCAGGTTTACGTGACTATTGGACAACACCAAATCAAAGCGGATGTGCTGATAGGTTTGGCGAAATGCCTTAATCGCTTTCATCAGAAAAGGTCCCATTGCATCTGGGGCTGAAAGTCTGATTAATCCGGTTGGATTCAGTTGGTGGGCGCTAGTTAAAGAGTCTTCTAACTGCTCTATGTTTTCAAGAATCGCACGTGACCCCTCGTAATAGGCTCTGCCTCCTGGGGTCAGTTGCATGCTCCGAGTTGTGCGATTAAGAAGTACAAACCCTAACTCGCTTTCCATGGCTGCAATATGTCGCCCGACAATCGCGGGTGTAACACCTAATGCTTTTGCTGCTTTTGCGAAACTGCCTTTCTCTACCACGGTGCAGAGCAGTTGCATGTTTTTGTATTTGTCCATTCGATACTTTTTGTATGTTATGAAGTTACTTTTTACTCAATTGTTTCATTAAAGTATACAAATTATCTTTAGCAACACCAAAGACAAGTAAGACAAAAGGTGTCCTATGAAGATGATTTACCAAGCTATGATTGGCGGGCTTTTGATGAGCTCAACGGTAGCGGCTGAAGCGGTGCAATTTGACCCAACCAAACCAGTGATGATTGAGTTGAAAGATGGTGTTTATCAATACTCGCAGTATTTCTATAACAGCTTAGTCGTTGTAACGCCTGAAGGGGTGATTGTGACGGACCCGTCCGGTGAAGCGCGATCCAAGCAAATGATGCAAGAAATTAGCAAGCTAACCAAGCAACCAGTCAAAAAAGTGATTTATTCACATGACCATTTTGACCACTCTCGCGGTGGTCAGATCTTTAAAGAGCAGGGAGCAGAGTTCATCTCTCAAGAAAAGTGTGTTGAGCTTTTAAGTCGAGACTTAGAGAATCGCGTTGTTCAACCAGATCAAACATATGATGACACCATGAGCGTGAGTTTAGGTGGCAAACAAGTCGATTTGCATTACTACGGTCCTAATGATGGGGATTGCATGAGCATCATTCATATGCCGAAAGACAAAGTCCTACTCGCCGTTGATTGGCATTTGCCGGGTATGGTTAATGAACCACACCGTTTGAATACGCATAACTACGTAAGCATTTTGAATACCTTTGAACGTGCGCGGAATGAATTAGCATTTGACACTGTCATTAGTGGTCATATGCCTGTCTCATCAGCCGAAGCATTTGAAGAAGATTATCAATTTAACAAAGCGCTGTTTGATGCGGTTTGGAGTGGTTTGCAAGCTGGTAAGACTCCAGAAGAACTCAAGCATTCAGTGAAGCTACCAGAGTTCGAACATTGGGTAGGCTATGAAAAAAACCTTCCTGCTCATGTAGAGCGTATGGCTTATTCCATCTGGCATGGAAACTAGGAGGGACAGGAAAATGATGACATTACATACGTTTGATAGCTGTCCTTACTGTACGCGAGTTAAAGCATTAATTGGGTTGAAGAATCTAGATGTTAAGGTCACAACATTCCCATTGGGAGAGCTCGAACCATCCGTCGCAGCGAAACTAGAAAAGTTTACCGTTCCTATTTTGCAGCTCACTTCTGCTGCGGAAAAGCAAACAGAGCTTATGACGGAGAGTCTCGATATTTTTGCTTTTTTGGACCAACTTCCTAGTTCCCTTAACGTCGAGCCTTATTTTAGTCGCTATACACTATCGACCATCGTTCAGGATATGTTGGATGATTTGAAGCCATATACTGCCAAGCTGTGTTATCCGCGCATGCCATTGCTTGGGCTCCCTGAACTCAGCACGGAGTCGGCAATGGCATTATTTGTTCACTCTAGAGAAGAGTATTTAGGTGCTTCTTTAGCTGAGTTGCTGAGCACGACCGAAGATTACTTACCTCAACTTGAGGGCGCACTGCTCAAGATGGTGCCTGAGGTTGATATGATGTCTGTTGTAAACACAACACGAGATCTGACGATTGATGACATCGCGCTGTTTTCGGAGCTGAGAAATCTAACTATGATCGGTGAGCTTTCGATACCTCAGATAATGCGCGATTATTTAGAGATCATTTCACAGCGAACTCAAGTGGCACTCTTTGCTCAAGTTTATGCTGATCGCACGGTGAGGTAGGGGCATGGAGAAGGCAGGTAATAGGCTTTTGCCACTGATTGTT
Organism: Vibrio sp. Y29_XK_CS5; assembly: GCF_024181835.1. Lineage (NCBI taxonomy): Bacteria > Pseudomonadati > Pseudomonadota > Gammaproteobacteria > Vibrionales > Vibrionaceae > Vibrio > Vibrio sp. Y29_XK_CS5. Next base: position 1,490,310 of record NZ_JAMZAM010000001.1, on the reverse strand, counting down.
GTTTTCGCTTTAGTACCACTTGGACCTCTTGCTATTGACGTGTATTTGCCGTCCATTCCTCAGATGATGGATGTGTTTGGTGCTAGCGATGGTGATATGCGCCAAACCATCTCTATCTATATTCTTGCTCTGGGGGTGAGCCAGTTATTAGCTGGGCCAATCTCAGACCGATTTGGTCGTCGGTTTTCGGCTGTGCTTGGTACGTTGGTTTACGCGATGGGCAGTATTCTTGCGTCATTGTCACCGAATATGGAAGTACTATATATCGCGAGAGGAATGCAGGGCATTGGGGCTTCCTTTACCATGATCACCGCTATGGCGTGGGTACGAGACAATTACCAAGGAAATGATGCAGGAAGGCTGTTGAGTTACATCGGCGGTGTTACTAGTGCGATTCCAACCATCGCGCCATTGATTGGTAGTGGTTTAGCCATGGCTTGGGGATGGGCTGGTGGCTTCTATATGATGGCAGGGTTGGCACTGTTACTTATGGTGTTAGCGACCGTCGGATTTGACAGCCCAAAGCCAGTTAAGGTGTCGGTTGATATCGAGAACACGGTGGCATTGCGTTGCAATATCAAAGACATTCTAAGTAATAAGAACTTCCAGGTGTTTGCATTGGCAAACCTGTTGAGTTTTGGTGGGCTTTTAACTTATGTTTCTGTCGCTCCAGTAGTGGCAATGCAGCAAGGAGGTTTAAGCCAAGTCGAGTTCTCTATGATGTTTGGCTTGATTGGCGGTTCTCAAATCCTATTTAGTGTGATTGCACCTAAAGTGATGAACAGGTTGGGACGTATTGATACGGTATTAACCGGCACGATCATGGTTGCAATGGCAGGAATAGGCTTGGTATTAATGCCCGAAGGTGAAGTTGGTGGATTTTTCCTGATGGCAGGAATGGCGAGCGGCGGATTTAGCTTGTTGGCTGGCGCAGCGACTTCCATGGCGTTGGAACCATTTCAGTATTGTGCTGGTTTAGCTTCTTCCATTGATGGCTTTTTGAGAATGATGGGAGGTGCAGTCCTCGTCGCTATAGCGAGCGCGTTGAATGTGGATGGCACAACTGCGCTGGCAATAGTGTATATGATGTCACTGTTGTCAACCATGGTCTTGATGATGAGGAAGCGCCAAATCGCTGTAGGCAAAGCTCAGGTCTGATAGCTAAGAGCTGGTGTTAATACCAGCTCAATTCAATCTCTAATGGCATGTCACAGCGTATTCTTTCTCCACACATCTCATCGGATGCGTTGAGGTGAACCAGTTTTGCAGAGGAGTATCCTTCTCCTCGAAAATGGTTCCTTGCCTCGCAAAGGCTGGCAAATTTGAGCGGGCTTTTGTGCTCGTTCAATATCAATGACTTTGTATGGTTTTCTACATTGTAAGCGAGGTAGATACCACCCTCGACCGATTCAATCAAAAGATTCATAGCCGTTTCCCATTGGTGTTTTCACTCTTTGGCTATTACGGCGAGCGATGGATTTTAGTTCACTTCTGATGCTCGATTGCTGCCAACAAGAACTCAGTCACCTCTTGCACGTGTTCCTTTATCTCAGCTTGCGTTGGCTTTTCCATTCCCATTAAAACGCCAGAGCGAATCGACAGTAGCATGCCTGTCCAGAGGCGAATCTGTGTTTCTGGTTCCTTAATATCGAAACGATCTTGGAAGAACTGAGTGAGCTTAGCATCGGTATCGTCCGGACCGACTTCGCGGAAGATCGTCGTGATCTCAGGCGCTTTGGCGCTTTCTGCAATCAACAAGCGGAAGGTCGCCAAGTGCTCATCAGAAAGGTGGAAAGAAACAAAGTGTTCACCAAATGAGTTCAGCGCTTCTCGCAGATCATTCTTTTGTAGGTGAGTAATGAAGCCACCATCCATGTTTTCACCTATCTGGCGCAATGTTGCTTCAAATAGCACTGCTTTAGATGGGAAGTAGCGATACACGGTTTGCTTTGTCATGCCTGCTTGGGCGGAGATTTTATCCATGTTCGCTAACACATATCCCTCGGACAAAAAGTTCTCTTTCGCGGCTTCCAAAATAGCTCGGCGTTTCTTCTCTCGGTTTTGCTCGATCTTGCTCATGCTCAGATTCTCTTGATTTGATAATCATACTATACGGTATGATTTTTGTTGACACAACTCCGAAATTAGAAAATCATACTTACGAGTATGATTTATTTTTTGAGGAGAAAGACGATGACGACGGCATTAATGAATAACCTAAACGCCAAAGGCGCACGCTTTGCCGGGGTGATGATCACCTTGGTTGGTGCACTGCTGATGAGCCTCGACCCAATTTTTATTCGCTTTTCGGGCGTGAGTGGTGTGGATACCGCATTTCTATTTGGCTTGTTTACCGCCATTTCGATGCCAATATTTATCCAGCTTCGCGATGAGCGCGGTCTGGTTCGAGCGGTGAAAGAGAGCGGCTGGCATGTCTTGTTGTCCGGCTTATTGATGCTCGGCAGTGCCGCTGGTTTGGTGATGAGCATTAAGCTCACTACGGTTGCGAATACCTTTGTGATTCTGAGTGCAGCACCAGCTTTGGCTGCATTGTTTAGCTGGTGGTTTTTGGGTGAAGTGACCCAGCGTTCGACGTGGATTGCGATTGTTGCTGTGATGGTAGGTATTGCGATTGTGGTCTCTGGTTCTTTTAAATCGGGTAACTGGATTGGCGATGGCTTAGCAGTGTTTGCTGTGGTGTGTTTGTCGCTCAACCAGGTGCAATTGCGTAAGCATCAGCACGTAAGCCGCATGGCAAGCGTTGGTTTTGGTGGGCTGTTCTTAGCGATGGCAATGCTGTTTTGGGCAACGCCTTCAACTTACAGCGCGAACACTTGGCTGATTATGGGCTTGATGGGGCTGTTTACTGCGCCGTTTGGGCGTGTGCTTTCACAAGTTGCGACTCGTTACATCACTGCACCTGAAGTTGGCATGATTCTGATGATTGAAACCGTGCTAGCACCACTTTGGGCATTACTCTTCTTTGATGAAATTCCTGCAATGGCAAGCATTCTTGGTGGTTCAATCATCTTGGTCACTATTACCATTTACGCTTTTTCAGCGATGAAGTTAGAACAAAAATAGAGGTTGATATGAACACAATTCAAACCCCACAACTTGAGTTTATTGGGCAAATTCGTACGCCATATACTGAGGTTTCTCAGTGCCCAAATAACATTCAGCCACAAGATGGACCTGTGTGTGAAATTCAACTTAAATCTCAGTATTACCAAGGGCTTGTAGGACTTGAAGTTGGACAGAAAATACTGGTTCTGTATTGGCTTTCTGGTGCGAACCGCCAACCTGAAATGATGCAAGGAAAGAAGGGCACATTTGCGTTACGTTCTCCGCACAGACCAAACCCTATTGGCGCGGCGGTAATACCGATTGAGTCTATCGACGAGGGAGTTATTAAAGTGCGTGGTTTGGACTGCTTAGATAGCACGCCTTTGGTTGATATCAAACCTGCAATTTACTTTGAAGCATAGTTCTAGGTTTGTGCCCATGTAAGCGAGGGCACCCAAACGAGCTCTAGGTCTGAAAGCGGCTTGTGACAGAAGTTGCTTGCTTTTTATACAAGAAAACCTTTAGACTTTACCCATCACTTCTTTAGGAGATTACGCCAACATGAACAACTAAACCTGTCATCCAACTCTCATTTTATTTTTTGGATTTACAGGGTTAGTAGGCGTAGCTCACTTTCCGATATTTCTTTGCAGTTACCGTTTTTCTGTTTGAAGCGCTTCTATGGGCGCGTGTATATGCATCGATCTCATCTCTAGATTTATCTCAAGCTACGGCTGTTGTCCCTGTTATACAGGAGGCAAATTATGCCAGTCTTACAGGCTTACAATATCAGCCATCAATTTGGTAATGGCGAAACGCTGTTTCAGCAAATCTCATGTTCTATGACCAAACGTCGTGTTGGGTTAGTCGGACGTAACGGTGTTGGAAAATCGGTGTTTGCATCGATACTCAGCGGTGAGCAAACCTCAACCAGCGGTACGGTCACCTTACCAAGGTCCTTTGCGGTGTATCGCCAGCAACCATCTCACTTGTTGGGGGGAGAGCTTTCGATTGCCCAATTTTTAGCAAAGGACAACGTGCTAAGCGCGCTCAAACAGATCGAGATGGGCGATTGCTCGGAGCATTTGTTTGAGGTGGTGGGTGAACAATGGGATTTGCCCATCCAACTTGCTAGGCAGTTAGAAGCCATGGGGTTGCCGCCACAGCCAGACTTTCCTTGTTCGCAATTGAGTGGCGGACAGTTAGCGCGTTTGCAACTGTGGCAGTTGTTCGACAGCGAAGTGGAATTGCTGATCCTTGATGAACCGTCGAACCATCTTGATACACATGCTAAGCAGTGGTTGATTCATTCGATGTGCAGTTTCTCAGGCGCGGTTCTGCTCATCAGTCACGACCGAGAATTGTTGCGCGAGATGGAGGAAATCTGGGAACTATCCTGTTTGGGCTTACAAGTGTTTGGTGGTAATTACGACGTGTATGCCGAGCAAAAGCGCACCGAACTGCAAGCGGTGGAACGCCAATTAGCTGCTGTCGATAAACAAAAAAAGCAATTGGAAGAGCAAGCTCAGCGCAATCGGGAGAAAGCAGAACAAATAGCGGCTCAAGGTAACAAGCTGAGAAAGGATGGCAGTCAGCCGAAAATCTTACTGGATGGAATGAAAGACAAAGCCACAGCCCGAGCCGCCAGTCGTAATAAAAATGAGCAACTTCGCCAAGCGCATCTGCAAGAGAAAGAGCAAAGCTTGCGAGTGCGCAAAGAGCAAATCAAAGGGCAAAAGTTGTATTTGGCAGACAGTCAAAACCGTTCACGAAAAGTTGTGTCGCTTTTAGAAGGCATGTTGCCATTTGGGTCGGCTCAACCCATCACTGCGCAAGTTCATGCGGATGATAAATTGCATTTATTGGGCAAAAACGGATGCGGTAAATCGACCTTACTGAAAACCCTCTTGGGGGAGTTCTCACTGCAAAGTGGTGAGCTACAAATCAATACGCCGCTTTATTATCTCGACCAGCACTTTGGTGCGATACAGCCTGAACTCTCCATGTTGGAAAACCTAATGCAACATTGTGAGGGGATGAAAGAAAGCGATGCCAGAACATTACTAGCAGGCATTGGCTTTCGCCGAGACAGTGTCTTTCGTTTGGGCAGCGTATTGAGTGGCGGCGAGAAAATGAAGCTTGCGATGCTGATTGTTAGCCATCAACCAACTCAGCCTTTGTTGCTCTTGGATGAGCCAGATAATCACCTCGATTTGGATTCGAAAATCATGCTCGCTCAGGCGCTAAGCGCTTATCGAGGAGGCTTTGTTCTTATCAGTCATGACCAAGATTTTGCCGCGGAGTCGGGTGTGTCTCGAAGCATTGAACTGAGTTAATGCAAGTCGGTCTATAAACCGAGGTTTGTCTATCTCACGGAGGCAAAGTGAGTCACTTTGTCTCCGTGGATTCACAGCTTTATTCAGACGATTAGAATCATTTCTCTAATATAGGTAAGATGCTTGGTGCATTACATAAAACAAAAACAGAAAAGGAAGTCTATGAAAAAGAAAACCTTAGCACTGGTGACCGCGTTTGCGATGACGGGCATATTGCCGAGTGCTTATGCCGAAGACTCAACAAAGGAGTTGGTTGAACACGTACACAAAATGGCGGTGAAGTACCCAACGACAAAGAAAGTCGATGTAGTGGACGAGTATTTTGGTACCAAAGTCAGTGACCCATATCGCTGGTTAGAGGACGACCGCAGTAAAGAAACGGCGGATTGGGTCAAAGCGCAGAACCAAGTCACGTTCGATTACTTGGCGCAAATTCCTTATCGTCACCAGATTGAAGAACGCTTAACTCAGTTGATGGATTACGAGAAGTTAGGGCGTCCATTCAAAGAAGGTAAATACACCTATTTCTACAAGAACGACGGTTTGCAAAACCAAGACGTGCTTTACCGCCAACTTGATGATGGCAAGCCTGAGGTTTTTCTCGATCCAAATACCTTTAGCGAAGATGGTACGACCTCGTTGGCGAACGTGAGCTTCACCAAAGATGGTTCTTTAGTCGCTTACAGCATTTCAGAAGGCGGTAGCGACTGGCGCAAAGTGATTGTGCTTGATGCCGAAACCAAAAAGCCTGTCGGTGAGACGCTAGTGGATATTAAGTTCAGCGGCGTAAACTGGCTGGGGAACAAAGGTTTCTACTACTCAAGTTACGACAAGCCAGAAGGCAGCGAGCTTTCGGCAAAAACCGACCAACACAAGCTTTACTATCACGAGCTAGGCACTAAGCAGAGTGAGGATAAGCTTATCTTCGGCGGTACAGAGGAAGAGAAGCACCGATACGTTCGTGGTTACACTTCGGACGACCAACGTTACCTGTTTATTTCGGCAAGTACTTCAACGTCTGGCAATAAGCTGTTCTTCAAAGATTTGACCAAGCCAGACAGTCCGCTGCAAACCATTTTGGATGACACCAATTCTGATACTTGGGTGATTGATAGCAAAGGCACCAAGCTGTATTTGGTCACCAACTTAGATGCACCAAATAAACGAGTGGTGACGGTGGATGCGAGCAACCCTGAGCCGAAGAATTGGAAAGATTTAATCCCTGAAACTGACAACGTGCTTAGCCCATCAACCGCGGGCGGTTATCTATTCGCAAGCTACATTGTTGATGCCCTTTCTATGGTCAAACAATACGACATGGACGGCAAGTTCATTCGTGAAATCAAGCTGCCAGACATCGGCAGTGCTTACGGCTTTTGGGGTAAGAAAGAAGACGCTGAAGTCTACTACTCTTTCACCAATTACAAGACACCAAGCACGACCTATCGTTTAGACATCAAAGACGGTGATAGCGAGGTTTACCACAAATCGAACTCACCATTCGATCCGGCACAATTTGAATCTCGTCAGGTGTTCTACAAATCGAAAGACGGTACTAAGATTCCAATGATCATCACCTACAAGAAAGGCACTCCGATGGACGGCAGTGCGCCAACGATCTTGTATGGTTATGGTGGTTTCAATATCAGCCTAACACCTTACTTCAGCCCAAGCCGAGCGGCATGGTTGGAAATGGGTGGTATCTACGCTGTCGCGAACATTCGTGGCGGTGGCGAGTACGGCAAAGAGTGGCACAATGCCGGCACCAAGTTAGAGAAGCAAAACTCGTTTGATGACTTTATTGCCGGAGCGGAGTTCCTTATCGATAAAGACTACACCTCGTCAGAAAAGCTCGCTATTAACGGTGGCTCGAACGGCGGCTTACTTGTTGGTGCGGTGATGACGCAACGCCCAGAGCTGTTCAAAGTGGCACTGCCAGCAGTGGGTGTATTGGATATGCTTCGCTACCACACCTTTACAGCAGGAGCTGGCTGGGCTTATGACTACGGTACAGCAGAGCAAAGTAAAGAGATGTTTGATTACCTCAAAGGATACTCGCCAGTTCATAACGTAAAAGCCGGCGTTAAATACCCGGCAACCATGGTGACAACGGGTGACCACGATGACCGTGTGGTCCCTGCGCACTCTTACAAATTTGCGGCTGAGCTACAGTCGAAACAAGCGGGTACAAACCCAACTTTGATTCGAATCGAAACCAATGCAGGTCACGGTGCAGGCACTCCGACTAGTAAGGTTATCGAGAAAACTGCCGATGTTTACAGCTTTACTTTGTTCAATATGGGTGTTGAAAAGCTGTAAGTGAAAGGGCGAAATAAACAAAGGGCTTAAGCTCATTCGCATTGGGATTAAAACGCAGTCTTCGGGCTGCGTTTTTTTGTTTCTCTCAGCCAAATAAAAATAAGGTTATAACGCATATAACCATAGGTGATAGAACTTCCTATTATGCTTCCACTTAGTTTTATACAACGTTGAATAGTCCGTCCTTACTTATCCAAAGTTTGTTTACTTACCTGTTCTTTGAAGGGGATTGGATGACGTATGTACACCCAAGTAACCTCATCCTTCGGGAGCGCACTACCTTGAAGTCACTTGGGTATCGTTAGCTTAAGTGGAATAAATATAATATGAAAAATCTTACCAAATTCGTTGCTGTGGGGTCCCTCCTTTCATGTGCAGCAGCTCAGGCTGGAGGCTTGTACTTGTACGAGACTTCTACCACAGATATTGGTTTAGCCTCTGCTGGTATGGCAGCGCGAGCGCATGATGCCTCAGTAATGGCGGCTAACCCCGCAGGTTTATCCAATGTAGCGGGTCAATCTTTCTCTGGTCATCTGATTAGCTTGTATGGCGATGCAACGCTAGACACCATCGATGGTGGAGATGCCGGTAATATCATAGGTTACGTGCCTCTTGGCTCAGCCTTCTATAGCCAACAGGTAAACGACAAGTGGACTTTAGGCATTGGTATGTATGGGAATTATGGTCTGGGATTGGAATATGACCAGCTTTTTAACCGTATCGATATTCCTAATGCCATCACTCAAGCCGTAACGGTTCAGCCTTCTGTTTCTTACCGTATCAACGAACAGTGGTCTGTGGGTGCTGCGCTTGGCGTTCACTACGGGATTCTTGATATGGATGTAAAAGTGGACGGAACTTCGCTAGCCGGTGGTATTGAAGATACCGATGTCCAAGTGAATGGTCGTGTTGGCGCGCTTTATGAGCTGAACTCGGGCACACGTTTAGGTTTATCTTATTCTAGTGAAGCAGAATTCGACTTCGCAGATAAAGACCTGACAACCAGCGCAGTGTTACCTCAACAGGTAGTATTTAGTGCTTATCATGAGCTAAACGACAAACTTGCCCTTATGGGTAACTTGAACTGGCAAGATTGGAGCGCGTACGACACCTTGATGGGAGTGGAAACACAAGATACTTATCAAGTCGCGATTGGATCCCAATACAAGATCAACAGTAAGGTGACATGGAATGCGGGTTTTGCGTTTGATACGAGTATGTACGCAGATCAGTCAAACGGTGACCTTACGATTCCTGCTGGTAAATCTTATCGTTTGGGTACTGGTTTTGATTACAAGATTGATGAAGCAAGCTCGGTATCTGTAGCATTTGAAGCAATGCTAATTGATTCATCTGAAATCAAATTGGCGGGCATTCCCGTTGCGAACTTTGATGACCCAGCGTTGTATTTCCTAAGTGTCGGTTACAACTGGAAAAACCAATAAATCAGTTTAAAACAACGGTAAGCAGGTGTTCGCTTACCGTTGTTTTATTGTTATTGATTGTTCTCGAGTTTTTCGCGGTATTGTTCTTGTAGAATGTACATGCGTTTTACGTCACGATAGCTGCCGTTGATAAAGAACTCTTGCACCAAATGCCCCTCTTCAATAAAGCCGCACTTTTGATATAGGTGAACGGCTTTTTCGTTGTCTAAAGCAACCAAAAGATAGATTTTGTGCAGGTTAAGAATCGAGAACGAATAATCCAAAGCTCGATTGATGACCTCTTCCGCGTAGCCACGTCCTTGATGGTCTGGTGCGATGATGATTTGAAATTCTGCACTACGGTGAATGTAATTAATCTCTATTAACTCTACCAAACCAATTAATACACCATGTTCATCTTCTACGACAAAGCGGCGCTCAGCATCATCGTGAATGTGCTTGCGGTAAAGTTCCTCTAATTCATCATGGGATTCGTACGGCTCTTCAAACCAATACGTCATAATATTGCGGTTGTTGTTGAGGTCGTGAATAAAGCGCAGGTCTGAACGTTCTAAAGCACGAATAGTGAGACCATTTTTCATCGTTTATCTCCAGAGAGCAAAAGCATAATCAAAGGTAATTATGATTCCTCCATCTTAGCTCATTAGGGGGAAATCTCCCCTTTACTTCTCTGAGTTTAAGACGGTAAAAGCGATCTTCGTCATACCCTTACAATCCCTTTAAATATAAGGACTTTGGTAATAATAAAAGTTAATCATAACGACAAAAAACCTGATTAGTTTAAGGGTGCGATTTCAGATTAAATACCGCCAACGACTTAAGGTCATAATCTACATACACAAGGTATTAAATATGTTTTCAATCGGTGACGTAGTAGTAGCTACTAAAGGTATCGAGCTAGGCGAAATGGTTGTTACAGGTCTAAGCAGCGGCGGTTTTTACGCGCACGTTAAAGCTGGCGAAAAAACGCTAACTTACCCAGCTAAAGATCTTAAGAAAGCATAATTTAATTTGCTGACTTGCGAAAAAGGTAGCTCACGAGCTGCCTTTTTTTGTGCCTACAATTCCTTCCTAAATTCCTACTTTATTTCCCTCTGATTTATTTTTATTCAATTTTGATTCATAGTGGTTCTACCCAAGTAACCTCGAGATGCTAGGTTCAGCGAGAATGACTTGGTTTGTAGACGCGGCGGCGATTTAAAGATCTAGTCATTCTAAATCAAGAATCGGCAACAAAGTATACAAGCCAAGGCAGCTCGCCCTTTGGGAGCGTGTCATTGACCCGATTGCTGCGTCAAACAACTTGGAAAGAGCTAGCTATTACACTGCGTTGTTTTCCTTACTCTCGAATCAATGACAGCGCTCTGAATCCTGCATCTTGAAGTCACTTGGGTATATATACCATTTTTGACTCATATCAATAAAAGCTTTGGTTTTAAGTTGTTGTTTTTATGTTGTATTTTTTACTTATCTCCACAAGTGTCTGTTTTTATAAACTTTAGATGTTAAATTAGTTGCTCATCTAAATATTCGATTAATATCAATTCCTTTTTCCCATTTTTAAATATTTGGGCATTTCAATAACTTTCGCCTTAACTGATTTAGGGGAACAGTTATGAATAAAAAGAAAATAGCACTAGGGATCGTGGGAGTTGGTTTGGTGGCTTACTTCGGTACCGTTTACATGGTGAACCAAGACGATAAAAAGGTAGCTCAACAGAATCTGACGCAATTTAGCTCGTTAGATCAATCTACGTTGGATTACCAAGCAATGAAAGTACTGGCAGACAAAGGCTGCGGTTACTGCCATACACCAAATAGCGAAATGCCTTTCTACTCAGAAATGCCAGTCGCGAAACAGATAATGGAAGCGGACGTCAAAGTCGCGATGCGCCACTTTGATATGACCAATTTGTTTGATGACGTGAAGCAAAGTAACCCGGTGTCTGAGGTTGCGCTTGCTCGACTTGAGAAAGTGCTTTACGACGATTCCATGCCGCCAGCGATTTACCTGACCATGCACTGGTCAGCAAGCATGTCAAAAGATGAAAAGCACACGCTGTTAAAGTGGATTCGCGAAAAACGATCAGAGCGTCATGCGCAATCGCCTGTATCTGAAGAGCGTAAAGGCAAAGTCTTACAGCCAATTTACACCACGTTTGAAACTGATGCAGATAAAGCTGAGTTGGGTAAGGTGCTTTATCATGACACGCGATTGTCAGGAGACAATAGTGTCTCATGTGCATCATGCCATAGCCTTGATACAGGCGGCGTGGACCGACTAGTAACCTCTGTTGGCATTCATGGTCAAGTCGGTGGTATTAACGCGCCAACTGTTTTCAATGCCGTGTACAACAAACTGCAATTCTGGGATGGTCGTGCTGCAGATCTGCAAGATCAGGCTGGTGGTCCTCCATTTAACCCAATTGAAATGGGCTCTGTGGATTGGGATGAAATTGTCGACAAGTTAAGCCAAGACCCAGAAATGGTCGCAATGTTCAAAAAGGTTTATTCAGGTAACATCAATGGCAACAACATTACGGACGCGATTGCCGAGTTTGAGAAAACGCTTACCACACCAAACAGCCGTTTCGACCAGTATTTGATGGGTAATACGGATGCACTGGACTCACATGAGAAATATGGTTTGATGTTGTTCAAGAAATACGACTGCCAAACCTGTCACGCAGGTGAAGCCATGGGTGGTGAAACGTTTGAAACCATGGGTATGAAAGCCGATTACTTCGCAGACCGTGGCACAGAAATGACCGATGCAGATCTTGGCCGCTACAACTTCACTGGCAATAAAGAAGATAAGCATAAGTTCAAAGTGCCAACATTACGCAACATTGAACTGACGCCGCCATACTTCCATGATGGTCATGCGGATACGTTAAACAAAGCCATCTACGACATGGGTAAGTATCAAGTCGGTGTGGAGATGTCAGAACAAGAAGTTGACGCTATCAAAGCCTTCCTCAAAACCTTGACGGGTGACTATGAAGGCCGCCCATTGAGTTAAGCTTAAGTAATATGCCAAAGCGAATCTTTGATAAAAGATAGCTCCCACACTTAAGACCACCTTGAACTGAGGTGGTCTTTTTTATGCTCCGAACTCAACCAAATCAGCACTTTAGTGATTGGTTTGTCGACCCTTCTAGATGATAATGACGCCTTAATTTCATCCATATAAAAAGAACGAAAAATATTATGAAAGTGATAGTTAAGAACGCACAAAAACAACACGCTCAAGGCATTACCGAAGTATTGAACCCAATTATCGAAGAGGGCTTATATACGATTCTCGATACCACCTTTACGACAGAAGAGGAAGAAAGCTTTATTGATAGCTTTCCTGAAATGGGCGTATTTAATGTGGCATTGAACCTAATCGATGAGAGTGAAGAAGAGGGAACTGTGCTGGGTTTCCAAAACGTAGAGCCTTTCGCCAGTTATACCAAGGCGTTTGCGCACGTTGGTATTATCGGTACCTTCGTTGATGCAAAGTATCGTCGCCAGGGTGTGGCTTCGGCTCTGTTTACCGCTACCTTTGCTGATGCGAAATCGAAAGGTTATGAAAAGCTGTTTGCGTATGTGAGAGAAGACAACCCTAACGCACTTGCCACGTATCTAAAACATGGTTTTGAAGTAGTTGGTACGGCAAAGAAGCACGCCAAGATTAACGGTCAGTATATCAATGAAGTTCTGATTGAGAAGTTTCTCTAACGCTTAGAAGGAAAGCAAGATGCACAATATGCATAAGTCAGCAGGTATCATCATTAAAAACGGCGCACTTCTGGTGTTACGTTCAAAAGGCAAAGACACCTTCTACGCGCCAGGTGGCAAACTTGATAGTGGCGAAACTTCAGAGCAAGCATTATGTCGCGAGCTACATGAAGAAGTGGGGATTAAGGTAACGGAAGAGAACTTGGTATTGTTTGGGCGATTTGAAGCACCAGCGCACGATAAAGACGGCATTACTTTGGTCATGGATGTGTTCTTCGTTAGCGATTACTCGGGCGAGGTGGTTGCCAGTAATGAAATCGAAGAGTGCCAATGGATAGATTCTTCAAACGTCGATGACGTCGTGATAAGTACGATTTTTCGCAATAACGTATTCCCTCAGTTGGTGGAACAAGGACTGGTTAAATAGCGCATCCTTGAGTCACTGATAGAAAGTAACACGCCCGTAATGTGAGAGCATTACGGGCGTTGTCTTTCGAGCTTTGTTCTAATCGTTATTCAGATAATCGATTTGAATCAGCCATTGTTTGGCAGAGCTGTCAAACTTGCCTCCAAGTAAAGATTCCAATAATGATTTTGCTTGTCGATACTGATGCAATTCAAAATGAGCAATTGCCTTAAGCAGTTGCCACCTCTGGTTCTCTGGTTGCTGCTTAATTTGTTGCTTTAATAGCGGGACGGCTTGCTCCCAGCGTTGTTCTGAATAAGCCAGCTGTGCTTTGATGGCTAATGAACTTGCTTGAGATAACGAGTCTAACAACTTAATTGCCTGATCACGCTGACGGGATTTTAGCAGCGCGTGAAGTTTCAACTTGTTGACCTTCTCTTGGTATTCTGAAGAAGGCGTATATTCACTCAAAGTGTGATAAGCAAGAGCCGGAGTTTTAGCTTCAAGTTGCAGCTGCGCAAGAAGAATTCGTTGCGGCTCGGTGAGTTTATGTAAATCTTTAACGACGAGAAGTGAGGCAACTGCCTTCGCATTCTGCCCATAGTGAATGTGTGATTGAGCCAAACGCGACCAGAATTTATCTTGGTTTGGATAGAGCTCGGTTACTTTCAACAGCAAGGCATACTCTTTTTCAAATGCTTCTAATCGTTGATAGCTTGCTAAAAGTAATTGATAACGTTGCTGTGTAGCGTCGAGCTTTACTGCAGCTTTCATAATGGTTGCAGTTTCTTGCCACTTCTCAAGCTGATAAGCACTATGTCCTGCGATGGTGCTAACCTCAGCAATTAGTGCGTCCGTCAGTTTGACTTGTCCTTTTTCCAGCTCTGATTGGTAGAGTTTTTGCCATACTGCGAATTGGCTCAATACATCGAAGTAACGTTGGTTTTGATAATTGAGCTGCACGGCGAGACGAAGGAGTTGTTCACGATTAGCGGAATTCCTTGTTAGTGTCAGCAATTCGTTTGTTCTGTCGAGGGCACACGACAACATTTCTAGCTTTAAGCAAGCTTGTAAATAAAGGCTTTTTGTCAGTTCTTGAGTTTCCGCATTACTACCTTGGTGGTTATCGTGAAATCGTGCAAAGGCATTTATCTCGAAGTCGTCACTCTCCAAAAAACGGCTTAATTTCTGGTATTGCTCAAATGTCTCAATGTCCACTTGTGCATGCGTTGTAAAGCTGAGAAAGGCTAAGCAGAGCAGGGCTGTAAATCTCACTATTTAGTCCTCTAAGCTGTAGTTCAATGTAACTTGTTGCCATTGTTCTCCAGATTGTGGAGGAACAAACTTCCAGCGCATTACGGAGCGCAATGATGAGCGAAGAAAAACGCCTTTCGGAGACTCTTCAACCACTTTGTACTGTATTGCTTCACCTTGTTGGCTTATTAACAAAGAGAAAGTGATGTGCCCTTCAATACCGTTTCGTTTGGCTTTCGTCGGGTATTTTGGGGGAATCTGATAAGTGGGTTTTGCCATCACAACCTGAGATTGAAATTGACTGCCTTGATGAACATCCGCTCCCGAAAAAGAAAAATCAAAAGTTAAATGGACATCTATTTCATCACTGGGTTTAAAAGTAACCTCCGGCAACGTGACCATGCTGTCCATATCTGGGATGGTAAAGTCAACCAACGCAGGACGAGCAGGAGCTGAAGTAGGCGCGCTTGCAACCACGACAGGCTTAGTAACCTCAAGCTCCTTGGGCTTTTTGTGCGATGTGATTGTTTGGACATAGATCTGGTTTGAACTACGTTCTGGTTTTGCCCTAGGCGTTGATATCAAAAGGTGCAGGAGAGCAACCAATAGCAAATTGATGAATACAGCAGCTGCCAATATACCTAGCAGTTTTGATTTACTGCTCTTTGGTAGCGATAGCAACATTGTTTAGCCCTGATAAGCGTAAAGTGTCAATGACGGAAATGAGCGTTCCCGTATCTAAGCTGCGGTCGGCATTCACGATCGCATTGGTTGGCTTCTTATCGACCAAGTAAGCTTTTACTTGGAATTGAAGCTGGCTGAGGTTGACGTTTTGTCCGTTAAACCAAATATTATGATCGCGATCGACACTCACCGAAATGGTCTCTGCTTTTGGTTTCAATGATGAGCTGGATGCACTGGGTCTATCGACTTCCATCGTCGACTCTTTTTGAAAGTTCGACGATAGAATAAAAAAGATCAACAGAATAAAGACCACGTCGATCAAAGGAGTAAGGTCAACTTGAGGTGACTCTTCTCTATCTGTGAAGGATTTAATTTTCATAGGGTTTCCATTGATTGGCGAAGTGGACTAAAAGTTTTTCCTGCTGTCTCTTGAGGTTGTAAGCTAGGTACATACCAGACAGTGCTGCGAGCAATCCTGCTAGTGTGGTGAGCATCGCTTGGCTGATGCCTTCCGACACTGCGTTTAGAACATCATCGCTGTTCAACTGCTCAAAACAGGTCATCATGCCATCCACTGTGCCGAGTAACCCAAGCATTGGCAGAATTCGGACAAAAAGACGTATCTCATTAAGTCCAACACTGAGGTGTTGTCTAATCTCGCTTAACCATCCATTTTCAAGGTAGAGGCGCTCGTTGTCCTGAATACCGGAGTATTGCTTGATCTTTTGCGAGAACTGAGTGTTTAAGTCCGTGCTCTTTAAGGTATGAAAACGCAAGTAACAATGTAGGATGAGACCCCACATAACAAGTGAAACTAAGCCGATAGACCACATAATTGGGTGATCCATCGGTAAGCGTGCAGCGAGCACTTGCTCTAGCATGTTCCTTGGTTCCCATAACGAATATCTACAACCAAACTGGTTACTTGATGCTCTATGATTTCTGCAAGTTGCTGAGCTTGAGTTTTAACTAAGCAATGCAAGATGAGCAGAGGAACGGCAACCAGAAGTCCCAGCTTGGTCGTGAGTAGTGCCTCAGCAATACCGCCAGAAAGCAGTTCTCCATCTGTGACGCCTTGAGAGGTGATCACTGAAAAGGTCTCAATCATGCCGCCAACGGTTCCGAGCAGTCCCATTAACGGAGCAATGGCTGCTAGTACGGCCAAGGTACCTATACCTCTGTGCAGCCAAGGCATTTCTCGACTCACGTTTGCATCTACTACATCTTCCATTTGCTGATGAGCATTGCAGTTTTTCAGTTGCATGAGTACACGACCTAACATGTTGTTTTCTGAAAGTTCATCCAACTGACTCGCTTGTTTTTTTACCGCCTGCTTTTCTTTCGTCAAAGTAATCAAGCGAGCAATTCCGATAGAAAAGCCAATTACGGCTAGAACAACAATAAGCGCACCAACCATGCCTGCAGCCAAGTAGCTCTCGTACCATTTCGGTTGATTCGCTAAAACATCAAAACCAAATCCAAAGCTTGGATCGACTGCCCATTGTCCTTGTGTGATATCAAGCTGCGGTTGTGGTGAGACTTGTCGCCATTGTTGACGAGCTCCATCAAATTCCAACCAACCATAATCTTGCGAAAACTGACTAAATGCCCCCACTAGTTGAACTGGTGCTTTTTCAATGTTTCCGTTGGGAAGCAGTATCTCTCCCTTTACAACGTTTACTCGGCTGGAGGCTGAGATTTGTTGAACCATCGCAAGCCAGAGGTTATTGATAGAAGCAATGCTGAAATTATTTTTCTGAACAGGTAAGAGTGTTTGGCTATCAAACCATGTAGCGAGAGGTTTATTGTTAGAGATAAAGTTGTTTTGTTGCGCGGATGTCAGCTCTATAACCTCTTCAATATCCGCCTGTGCAAGCTGCACTTGTTTTTGTTTGTCACTTAGCTTTTCTTGAAGTGCGATAATGGCTTCTTCAAGCTTCGCATTGCTTGAATTCAACTCTTGCAGCTTGAGTTGTAGGGATTCAACCTGCCCATTAACCTCTTGAAGCTGATGACTTTTTTGTGATTTCAATTGCTTGTAACGTTGAATGTCTTCTTTGCTGCTTTGTTCTACACGCTTAAAAATTTCTTGAAGAGTGTCACTTCCACTACGTTCTTCGATGGTATTGGCACCTACTGCTGGAGCAATATTAAAAATAACCAGTAAAATGGCACTCAACAGGTGTGAATAGTTTGGTTTCCAGAGGAAGTTTTTCATGGTTACTGCGCCTTTGGAAGGGTAAGAACAGGGTAGGTCATGCCGCTGTTGAACGCGGTAAGTGCTCGCTCAACCTGCTTGGTCTCATCCACTGATAATGTCATCCATTGTTGGCTTTCTGATTGCCATACGCCAGCAGTTGCAGCATCAAGTGATAGGTAGTAATAACCTAGACGGCCAACTCTCAGGTATTGAACTTCTTGATTAGGCGTTAATCGACCAAACCAAGCTTTTACTTGAGACCCGTATTGGAGCTCGGTTTGATAAGCGATAAGGATGCGTTCGAGTTTTTCCGCATCGGTCAGTTGAGGGTTATCTAGCTCTGACGTCAGTTGCTGTACCCGTTCAAGTCTTGAATCTCTATCAAAAGGGATATCCGCTAAAACCAGTTCCTTGAGCGTCGTCGTCATTTGCTCTAATAACGGATACAAGTTCACTTTAGTTTGGCGGATGTTCTCCATCTTGCCATCTAAGTTTTGAATCGCATTTTCCAGTTGTTGAAGCTGTTTGGTGAGCTGCTGCTGGTAGCGAGACTGTAACCGGATTTCGTGGTCGAGGTTTCTTACCACTTCACGTTGCAATTGTGTTTGGTCATCAATGCTCTCGACTTTTTTTTGCTCCGAAGATGATAATTCGATATTACCAACTTGCTCTTGAAGGTGCTGGATAGTGTTTGATTCTGCAAAAGCTGTGTTTTGCAGACAAAGTGAGAGTATTGCTAAGGATGTAAAACGAGGTTTAATCATCAGTTTGAGTACTGTTTTTGGTTGGTTTTATTCTAACGAATAATCTTAAAATCTTGGGAATGATAATTGTTTTTAATTGGAAGTGAAGCGTTATTTTTTACTTTACTCTTCGGTTTTTGAGTTAAGTTGCTGAATTTTAATTAATTAAAAAATAAATGAACTCAGATGGAAAATGAGTTGTCAGAAATTATCGTTATAACTACGCGTTTTCCATTTTATCGATTGCGTTAACAAAAATGATTTTTTTATAAAAAACTCATGTTAACGAAATGTTTGCCTATTCGTTTGTTTTCGACATTTTATTCCAAATGAGAGTTGGTTTCATTTAGCTCTTTTCGCATAAGGGATTTGAGAGAGTTAGACTTGTTTTTATAGGCTGAGTGAATGTTATCTATTTATTAATAGAACAAGGTATCTAACACATTATTCTGTGCTTATCACAGCTGTTAGTGGGATTTACTTGTTGAATGACTTGTTGATAGCATTAATGATAACGATTATCACTTACAAGCTTTTACAATGCACCCTTTCAACAAAACTTTGCTTGCAGCGACCATTGCGTCGCTATGTTCCGTATCTAACGTTTATGCAGAAACGGAAACGCCGTCCGAAACTCCATCCGATCTAACTGTAAATGTGACAGACACAAGAGATGATGAGCTTTCAACTAAACAAACACTTGATGCTGATGACATTAAAGACACTCCTTCATCTAACGGCAACTTAACTGACTACCTAAAAGACAACCCAAATGTTCGTTTTGCTGGTGGTGATTTAGATGGTTTTCAAGGTGGTGAGATCAAACCTGTTTCAGTATCCATACTTGGTGCAGACCCTGACCAAACCGCTTATATGATCGACGGAGTCAATGTTAATAATGATCTCGATCCAAATGGCAGTTTATTCGACGGCACCGTTGGCACTGTTCCGAGCAAAAGTTCTGAGCAAGCATATTATATTGACGCGAACTTACTTTCGGGTGTCGAAGTATATACATCAAATGTTCCAGCCAGCCTAGGTGGTTTCACTGGAGGTGCAGTTGTTGCTGAAACTCGTCAATACAACGGTGAAGATAGAGTAAAACTGAGTTATAGAACCACCCAGTCAGAGTGGGCGGAGATGCAGGTCGATCGCAATATAAAGGAAAAAGTGAATAATGTTGTGCCAAATGGATATGGCGCTGATTTTCAACCTGATTACAAAAAGAACTTCTTTAGTGTAATGGCTGAGCAATCACTGACAGAAGATATCGGTATGGTTGTAGGCTTTAGTCGACGAGAGTCAGACATTAAGCAAAAACGTTTAATTAATAAAAATGGGGATACCGATCACCGAAATCACAATCGATTATCAGATAACTTCCTTGCAAACTTTAATTGGACACCAAGTGTTGAACGCTCACTAGAGCTTGGCTTCCGTTTGTCTAATTATGAGGAAGGTAAGTACTTTGCCACTAACTTAGATAACAATGTTACGGATACGCATCTGGCTTATGGTTCGACTGTAAAATGGACCCAGCGATTAGGCTCTGGTCAATTATCCGCAACTGCTGCATATGACCAATTTACTGATGAACGTAAATCAAACGCAACATATGCGTTAGTTACCAGTGATTTAGATAATGGTATGGATTATGAGGAAGGCGGTTATGGTAATAGTCAGCTTACGCAGCAGAACGTTCAACTGAAGCTTCATTATGAATTTGATCGTCTGGAATTAGCGGGCACATCTCATTTACCTTCTATTGGTGCAGGTTACAAGAAAACAAGCTTTGACTTTAATCGCGACAATGACGTGACTCAGAAAACGGTAATGTACTTTTTTGGAAGTATATTTGATGAGCGTACGAGTACAACCCGAAAGGGCTCAGTGTCTACCGATTACCAAGATTATTCGTTTTATGCTGAAGATGTTATTCATTGGAATAACTTTACTATTCGACCAGGAATTCGAGTTGAGAGAGACGACTATCTCGAGAACACAAATATAGCTCCTCGCTTTAGTGCTTCTTGGTTTGCAACGGATCAAACAACATTGAATGTCGGTCTAAACCGCTACTATGGACGTTCGTTTGCGTCGATGAAATTGGCGGGAGAGGTCTTGAAGCTTAATGATAGTGAAACTCGTGATTACAAATCAGTAGAAGGTTTAGATACTGAGTTCTCAGATGAAGTGAGTTTAAGGGCTGATCAGATTGCAGGTAACTTCTTAATTTCAGCTGGCTATGTATACCGTGATTATAAGAAAAGTATTGATACCAAAGTGACCGATACTGGCGGTAAAAAAATATACAGCTACTACAATGGCTCTAGCTTCTCTGTCGATACTTACACACTGCAAGTTAGCAATATAACCCCTTGGGTTTTAGGCCCAACAAACTGGACAACAAGTCTAGCTGCTGATTACATGATTTCAGATAGGGCTGAAATTAGCGAACCAAATCAGGCGGTTATCTATGATGGCAAGCTAATGACAAAGGCTCAAATGGAGCAAGAGGTTAATAGCAACACAGAAGAGTGGGTTGCTCGCGTTGGCATTAATATGGATATCCCTCGTTACAACTTAACGTGGGCCAACAAAGTATATATCAAAGCGCCAGTCGATAAGCATGAGTATCAAGACACTGTCGATGGGATCGAAATCTATCGAGGTTACAACTTTGGCACACATACTCAATGGGATACTCGACTTCGTTATCAGCCAAGCTTATTTGGTACACACTCTGCGTACGTTCAAGTGGATGTTCTAAACGTCTTAGATCAAGTTAGACAAGATGAACTCAAGGCGGACCGTCAAGGTGATTACGGATTGTACTCTCCAGGTCGTGAGTTCTGGCTAGAGCTAGGTTACGAATTCTAATCTATTTTCTTTTGTTTGATTAAGGGTAACCAGTAGTTTTGGCTGCTGGTTGCCTTGTCGTTTTGGTGCAACATGTCTAACCATTCTCCCCTGTCTTTAAAAGACAAACCTTTCCTCGCGCAAGTATGGTCACTTGCACACCCTTATTGGCGTAGTGATGAAAAGCGCATTGCTTGGCTGCTTTTGGGCTTAGTCGTCGGTTTAAATTATCTGATCGTTGAGGTAGCGGTTCTTTACAGTAACTGGAACCGTGACTTCTTCAATCTTATGCAAAACGAAGAATGGAATAACTTTTGGAATATGCTGGGTCAATTTGTGTTGATCATGGCGGTTTACACGGTTGTTGATTTGGCCGAGGAGTATTTACGCAGAACATTGCGGATCCGTTGGCGTCGGTGGTTAACCCATGCATTTTTACAAAAATGGTTGGGTGGAAAGCGTTTGTACCGACATCAACTGACCTATCCAGACAGTGATAACCCAGATCAGCGTATCTCTCAGGATGTGAAGGATTTTTGCGATAATACTTTAAAGATGGGACTTGGTTTACTTCGAACTGTGACAAGTCTGTTCTCGTTTGTGGTCATCTTGTGGAACCTGTCTGGCAGCTTTACGTTTGAGTTTGCTGGGAGCGAATGGGTGCTTCCGGGCTACATGGTTTGGGTTGCTATCATTTACTCTATCGTCGGTACTTGGTTAACACACAAGATCGCAAAACGTTTGGTGCCACTTAACTTTGAACAAGAAAAAAGTGAAGCAGACTTTCGTTTTCATTTGATGCGAGTGCGTGAACATGCTGAATCCATTGCATTACAGCGTGGTGAACTTGCTGAAAACCATCGCACACAAAATCTGTTTAGCAAGGTTTGGGACAACTGGCAGCAACTTACAGGTATGAAGCTAAAATACGGCGCGTTCACGAGTGGCTATAACGAAGTTGCGCGTATTTTTCCATATTTGGTCGCTTCGCCGCGCTTGATGAGCGGCGCACTTCAATTGGGCGATATGATGCAAACTGCGACTGGCTTCTACCGAGTACAAGAAGCCTTCAGTTGGTTTGTTGACTCTTATGAAGAGGTCGCAGATTGGCGTGCAGTCACTGATCGTCTTATTACTTTCCACACTCAGTTAGAGATGTTACCGACTACTAACGCTCTACCATTATCAAAACAACCGGAGTGGCGTGATCTCAACTTGTTCTCTCCGAACCAGCAGACTTTGTTGTCTGAACAAAGCGGATCTATTCATCAAAGCATCACTATTAAAGGTGTTTCTGGCGGTGGTAAAAGTACCTTTATTCGCTCGCTTGCGGGTTTATGGCCATATCAAAGTGGCGACATCAGCATGCCTGACGACAGCGAGTGTATGTTTATTCCTCAGAAACCGTATTTGCCGAACGCAACATTACGCGAAATCTTATTGTATCCAAGCGGCGGTTTAGTCTCTGACGATGTGCTCATCGATGCATTAAATCAAGCCGGTATTGCGAAGTTTGCTGAACAAATGGATCGGCAAAGTAACTGGCAACAAAGCGTTTCTGGCGGCGAGCTTCAGAAAATCATGTTAGCGAGAAGCCTAGTTCAAAAACCGCAGTGGTTGTTCTTAGATGAGGCAATGTCAGCACTTGATCCTGAAAGTTATTGTTCTATTCGCGCGGTTATGGCAGAGCAGTTACCAGAGACACATGTTGTAGAAGTCTCTCATCGTGAAGGTGGGGCAGAAGAACAAAATCAGATCACCTTATGTACTCAAACTCAATCGTTCAAATATTCATGAAGATTAATAAATTACTGATCCTGACAAGCGGCGTCTTTTTAAGTGCTTGTCAGGTACTTGCGCCAAATAAAACGGTGGAGTCGTCCCTCGATCTTACACAAACACTGACTTTTGATCGTCGTGCGGACGTTGGGCAACTAGAAAATGGGCTGAGCTATTACATAGCAGAAAACACCAATCCTGAATCGCGGGTCTACGTTCGTCTGGTTGTGAATGCTGGCTCAATGAACGAGGAAGATGACCAGCGTGGTGTTGCTCATATTGTTGAACATATGGCGTTTAATGGCACCAAGCATTACCCCGAGAACGAAGTAATCAAGGTTTTGGAAGAAGCGGGCATGAAGTTTGGCGTGGACATCAACGCTTTTACGGACTTTGAGAACACCGTCTACACATTGAATCTTCCAAACAACAACCCAGAAACTCTCGAGTTGGTGATGGATGTTGTGTCAGATTGGGCAAGTAATGTCACCATGCTGAAAGGCGACTTAGACGCAGAGCGTGGCATCGTATTGGAGGAATGGCGCGCTCGATTGGGACCAATGTTACGTTTAGGGGATAAGAAAAGTGCGATTGAGATGGCCGGTTCCCGATACGTAACTCGTGACCCAATTGGTGATCCTTATACCATCCAACATGTCTCGAAATATCGAGTTGCTGATTTCTATAACAAGTGGTATCGCCCGGACAATATGTCGATTGTCATCGTGGGTGACGTCAACACTGAGCAAATGAAACAGCTCATTTCGCGTAAGTTAGGTCATGACCGCGCGCCAGATACGTCGCTGGAAGCAGTAGATTATAGTATTCCGCTCATCGATGGTTGGCGCAGTGACACGGTTTCTGAAGAGGGATATTCATCACCTTCCGTTGAAGTCAGTTTCTTTTCTGAGTTCAAGCCTGATCTCAGCTACGCACGCTACCAAGATGATCTTGCACATCAAATCGCGACTCGTTTGCTCAATGTGCGTTTGCAACGTTGGGAACAAGATGAAGACAACGTAGTTAATGCGGCAAACTTCTATTCATCAAATGTTGGAAGAGAAACGACGCAAGCAGTGTTCTCTCTACAGTTGGTTGACGGTGAGTATGAGCAAGCAACTCAGGGCTTATTTAAGTTTGTTTCTCAGCTAGCTCAACATGGCTTTTCTGAGCAAGAGATTAACGGTGAAATCAGCCGCTTGAAAGGTGTGATTGAAAGAGGGAAAGGCAAAAAAGACTATAGCATCGATCTTGCTGGCGACTTAATGGTGTCAGCGGCAAGTGGACAAACCTTGATCGACAAGGAACAAGCTTATCAGCTTAACAAGTACTTCTTAGAGCGCATTACGCCGCAACAAGTGAATGATGCTTTCAAGCAGATCATCGCACCTAAGTCACGATTGATTCTGTTAACCCAACCTTCTGATAAGCGTAAGCCAAAACTAGATGAGAAATGGGTAGAAGGAGTATGGCAAACCACGATGCAAGAGCAGCAACCACCGTGGTTTATTGATGAAAGCCAAGCCGTATTGCCTGTGGTCGATCCGAAAGTGGGGAGCGTAAAGCAAGAACGAAAGTGGGCGGAGCACCGAATCACTGAGTATCGCCTAAGTAACGGGAGCAAATTGGTTTACCGTTATAGTGATAGCAATCCGGGTCAGGTGCACTTTAAAGCGCTTACTGCTGGTGGGACGCGCTCAATTCCTCAACAAGATTATCATGCGTTAAAAACGGCGGTTAGCTTAGTGGATGATACCGGAGTGGGCGTTGTACCTCAGGCGGATATTCAAACTATTTTCCGCGGCAATCCAGTGGTGATGTCTACACTCGTCGATGAGTACCAACAAGGATTCTCTGGTTGGGCGAAGACTGAGAGCTTCGAAAAAATGTTGAAGCTTTTTCATCTTAAATTAGCCGCAAGCCCTATTTCGGAGAAGTCGTTGAAAGAGTATCAAGTTGAGATGGCGCAAAAACTTAGTGGTGCTCGATTTGATGGTGCAGATCGATTTGTTCGCAAAGTCTCAGAGTTACGTTTCCCTGATATTCCTACGGTTTATAGCGACAATGGGGAACGTGCTGCAAGCTATACAGTTCAAGGTCTGAGCGAGGTGTATCAGAAGTATGTTGCGGGAAAAACGGACTATACCTATTTCGTTGTGGGTGACATATCTGCGGCTCAAATTGAATCTCTGGCTGCGCGCTACCTTGCTTCAGTCAAGGTAAAAGAAGTTTCTCGTGAGTACTATGAAGTGAAAGCGTCTTCACCAAAAGTACGTTACAGCACGCCAGATTCAAAAGAGCCGAGGGCAGAAGTTGAAATCTACCTAACTCAAGATTCACAGTGGCGACCTGACAATGCTTACTATTTGGAGCTCAGTGGCGAACTGGTTCAGGAGCAACTTCGCCTTAAACTTCGTGAGCAGGCCTCAGGTGTTTATGGTGTAGCGAGTTGGTTCTGGCAAGATGTTCATAGCCCTCAAGCGGAAGGGCGAATCCTATTCACTTGTGCACCTGAGCGCGTGGATGAATTGATCTCTCTGACTCATTCGGTGTTGAGCTCTGTGGCTGAAACAGGGGCTGATGAACAAGTATTAGAAAACAAACTGCTGCAACGCGATGATCAGATTGATCGTTATCTACGTTCTGATTTAGGGATGTTAAATGCGATGGAGCAATCGTACCTTCTTACCGATAGCCCACGATTGATTCAAGCACAACGTAGAGCAAACAGTGAAGCAAGCAAACAGAAAGTGGATGCAATTATGCGTCAGTTCTTGAATCAAGCGACACGTTTTGAAGCAGTGTTATTACCAGAAAACACAGCTAAATAATCGTGTTACCAATTAAGTAAAGGCTTCAACCACGTGATAGTAGAAGTCAGAGCGTGGTTGAGGTTTAGGTTAAAGAGATGAAAAAACAACGACTAATAGGATTATTAGCAGCGGTCGCATTTAGCGCAAATGCAGGTTTGGAACTGACTAACACCTATCAAGATTGGGAACACTACGAATCTAAGAGTTTTGATACCGGCGAAGCTGTAATCCTTGGGGTTTCAAGTGTCAGAAGTGACGCTAACGTTGATACTGTTGCATTGCGATGCACGACAGAAGGTGTGAACTTACTCTTTTTTAACGGCTTGTTACGAGAAGAGTTGGGCTACGCAGCGAAAGCATCATTAGACAATGGACAAGCGTTTACTATGGATGTTTGGATCAAAGGAAAGACACATTGGGCTACAGTGCCAGTCGAGCAACTTAATGATTTTTACCAAGCAAATTCGTTGAAGGTTGAGTTGAAAGGCGATGCACCAAAAGTTGAAAAGGTAGACGTGTCTTTGCGAGGTTTTAAAACCATGTATCAGACCTTGATACCAAGCTGTAAGTAAATACATAGATAGGCGTATCGAAGTGAACGATATGCCTATCTCGCGAGTCTTCAACCTTACTGTCCTAACTTCTCCGCATACTCTGTTAGGATTTGTTTATACACTTCCACTGGTTGTGCGCCTGTCACGGCACTTTCCATATTGAAGACTACCGTTGGCACTGAGCTTACGCCAAGTTGATGCCATTGGCTTTCTTGATACTCTATAGAGTCAGCATTACTTGCATCGTCTAGGGTGGCGATGCCCATATTTGCATCTAAACCAATCTCAGTCAGAATTACTGCCAGTGTGCTTCGGTCAGAGACATCTTTGCGTTGACCAAAGAACGCCGTAAATAGGGCTAACTTCAGTTCAGTTTGCTTATCAAATTGATCCGCCCATTGCAGCAGTACGTGCGCATCTCGCGTATTGACCATCTTCATGTCATCAAAGTAATCAAAGTCGAACCCCACTTCTTTGCCTAGATTAGTCAGGTTATCACGTGCACGAACACTGTCTTCCGGTGTTGTGCCGTATTTATTCGCTAGGTGCTGGCGTAGGTTTTCTCCTTCTGCTGGCATGTTTGGGTTCAATTCGAACGGTTGCCATTCCAACTCAATTTTGTCTTCCAATCCTAGCTCTTGAATTGCTTGTTGTAAGCGTTTGTAGCCGATGATGCACCAAGGGCAAACCACATCTGAAACTACATCGATTTTGATTACTGATTCCATAAAGCAGACCTTACTTTTTCGAGTTATAAAATGGATATGGAGACCAAGAGTGTTAATTCAACCAGTTACCTTTAAGTAACCTGATGCTTTTCTCTCCGCGTTTTATCTTTGATCGTATCTTTTCCTACAATTCATGTTGACCTGTCTATAACTCTACAGTTTAAGATGCTTTCATCAGCGCTGAGGAAAATTACATGTATCGGATATCGGAACTGGCAGAGATGCTGGGTTTGTCTCGCACCACATTGCTCTATTACGAGAAGATTGAGCTCATCAAAGGGCAACGGTTAAGCAACGGCTACCGCGCGTATAGCGATGCGGATCTACAACGCTTGCGTTTGATCCAGCAATTGCAAAGCGGCGGACTGACGCTCAAGGAGTGTAAAGCCTGTCTGGAAGCTAAAGTAGATCGCCAATTGATGCTAGAAAGGCTCAGGCTCCTCGATGAAGAGATTGAGCAAAAGCAGAAATCACGTCAGCTTTTGGCGGCGCTGCTGGGCGAAACACCGTTAACCGATTGGCATGAATCGTTGGATGAAGTTGCACCGGATGCGCACTTGAAATGGCTTATGACGCAAGGTTTTAGCGAGAAAGAAGCCCTTCACTTACGTTGGTTATCAAAAGATATGAACACTCATGAAGATTACATGGCGGACTTCTTCCGCGTATATGAAGCCTTGGAATTTTGGGGTCCGGGAGCAGAGCAAGACACCTTGAAGGCATTGAGTATGCTACCTACGCAACCTGATGAAATTCTGGAAATCGGCTGTGGACAAGGTATCGCGACTCGCACGCTGGCTCAACACGCACATGTTACTGCTGTTGATAATGACGAACCATCGTTGCAGCGCCTGAAAGGCAAAGCCCAAACTCTCGGTTTAAGGGACAAGATCACAACAGTGTGTGCCAGCATGACAGAGCTCCCGTTTGCAGAAGGCTCGGCCGATGTCATTTGGGCAGAAGGCAGTGCATACATCATGGGCGTGGAGAACGCATTCAAAGCATGGCGTCCATTGCTTAAAGAAGGTGGTATTTTAGTGCTGAGCGATTTGGTTTGGAACACCGATACTCCAAGTGAAGATACGGTGGCGTTCTGGAAAAAAGAGTACCCAGATGTGGGCAGTGTCGAGAAGCGAATTAAGCAAGCAAATGCAGCGGGATACCATGCGCTAGAGACGTTCCCAATTAGCCAACAGGCATGGGATAACTACTACGTTCCTTTAGATGAGCGTGTGCAAAGTTTGAAAGCTGAGATGCTGGAATCGCAAGCATTAAAAGACATACAAGTTGAATTAGATATCGTTAAACGCCGTCGTAACGAAGTGGCGTATCAGATGTATATCTTACAAAAAGATTGATAGAAAAATGAACGAAACAACAAATCAAAACACACAAAAAACAAACTACACATTTTCTCCTTACGAGAGAGTAATGAGCAGCGAGATGATCGCTTTATTTACTCAAACCTTTTCTGATTCTGAAGGCGAAGTAGAAGGCAAAACCATCGGCTCGCTCGTCGGTGACTTACTGACAACAACCCCAGAACAGGAGCTAAAAGGCTTTGTGGCTAAACAAGGTGAACGTTTAATTGCAGGTGTGTTGTTTACGCCACTACGCTTTGAGAGTGGTGAAGTAGGTTATCTGTTATCACCAATGGCAACTCTGACAGAATGCCAAGGAAAAGGCGTAGGACAAGCCTTGATCAACTTTGGCCTGGAACACTTAAAACAACAAGGCATTGAGTTGGTATTTACCTACGGCGATCCTAACTTCTATTCGCGCGTTGGGTTCCAACAAGTCTCCGAGGAGCAGTTCAAAGCGCCACATGCCTTGAGCTTTCCACATGGTTGGTTGGCACAATCATTTACAGGTGAGTTGACGCCAACTCAAGGCACATCTTCTTGCGTGCAAGGTTTGGATAGTCCTGCGTATTGGTAAAAGAGATAAGGCAATCTGGTGTTGCCGCGCTCAATCCACGAATAAGTAACGCCCAATCACGCGGGCGTTACTTATGCTAAGTCTATACCCAAGTCATTCTCGCTGAAGTTAGCATCTCAAGGTTATTTGGGTGTATTTACACTGAGATCATATGCGGTCGGATATTTGTTGGCTGAGTGTTTTCTGGGGTTGGATCCACATCAGAAATCGCAGCCTGTTTTTCGATAAGGTCCTGAATAAAGCACTCTACCCATGCTTCTAATGCTGCCACATTAAGCATCGCAATAGGTTGTTGAGACCATAAAACCGCGGTGTTTTCTTGATGAGAAACAACGTGAGAAGGCCAATATTCACCAAAGATATTGCTCTTTGCCAGTTGCTCTGATATTGGGTTCATCTCACCCAGCTCTGCATATAGGACCATCCACTCTTCATTCTGATGCGTGAAGTGAAGTTGATATTTTTCGTTGATAAGCAGACTGTAAATGCCATCTTTTACGATTGGGCTCTCTAGACCATTCTTTTCAAAAAAGCTGCTAACTAGGTACTCGAATGTGGTTGTCATTAATGGTTAGCCTCCAAGTTGACGATGCTAAACTCTCCGGATAAACCAAATTTTGGTAGGTCGTAGCCTGATTTATGCCAGAAATCCTGAGTAAACCAGTTGGTGAAATCTTCTTTGCTTGAGAAAGAAAACTCGCCGAAGTTAGGGTCAAAGAACGTCACGTTATCCCCATCTACAGCCGCAGCAACGGCATGTGCATTACTTGGTCCTTCCAGACCAATCTTCTTAAATAGTGATGTTTTAGGACCATTATCAACGATCTTCGCAGCGAGTTCTGCCGCTCCATTTTTGCCACGGCTTGTTTGCCCACTCACGCGTGATAATGAACCGAGTTCTCTATAAGGCGATTCGATGTTATTGCTTCTTAACCAACCTTCTGTGATAGTTTCTTGGTGATTGCCAAGCATGCCATCGGTTTGCAGTTGCGCGACGGACTGCATTGTCTCTTTATTCAACTTGCCTTTATCGCTTGCTGTTCCTGATTGAAATAACTGCTCCCCTAAATTAGAACCTTCCGCTCTTGCCTTCATCCAATGTGCGCTGAGTGCTTCACAGCATCCGCCAGAGGTATTGGTGTCTTTCAAAATGGCGTTTTTGATGCTGCCCGTTACTTGGGAGAGCTGCATGGTTACCTCGCCGTTATGTTTTGCTACTGAATTGCGTAACGAAGCGGTTTTCGTACTGACCAGAGCATGCAAAATACGATCGCCTAGAGTTTGTACTGCTGTTTTAAAGTTTTGTAGCCTTGATCTAGGTTCTGCACTTTGTTCTGGTGTCGCGCTTTTCAGAGATAATGAACTGATCGGTGCTGGGTTGGCTGCTGCAACGTTATTAAGACGTTCTAGCATCATATTGCGGATCGCATCTGACGGTGTTTGTGTGCTCACACTCAAACCACCGAGTTGACCTTGATTTTGTGCTTGTGTAACTGGTGTAGAGATGATTGGTCGACTGATAGGAGAAACATTAGTAACACCTTGCATAACTACCTGCTTTTCGTTATTTGTTTTGTGTGTAGCAAGATTAACCAAAACCTATCAAGGTGGCCTGTTAGCCATGGTCGTTGTTTTGTTGATTTGAGCGGGGTACTGCTTTGAATTGATAAAGGGGGAGTTGACGTTAATCAGTTAATTGATTGGAGATTTCGGGGTCAATACATGCGCCAATCACCTTATCAGCATTTGTTTTTGCTCTAAAAATTCATTGCAGATAAGCGGGAACTTAAAAACGGTAGTACGTGTTTGAGTTGCATCGCCAAACAAAACCTACCGTTTTCATGTTGGAGTCTACTTTCCGATCTTCATCCTGAGATAGCTTACATATATGATATCTCTTCAGGTTTCGTCATAAGTACTGCTTCATCATCAGTATTATTTCACGGTAAGGACCATCTTGCCTACGTGCCCCTTCTCTTGGAATGCCGCTTGCGCTTGGTTTATGTCTTCAAGTGGGAAAGTCTGCGCGACCAATGGCTTGATGTTGCCTTGTTCAATATGATGAACCAAGTTTCCAAACACTTCAGGCTCAAGGACGGTACAACCAAAGAAGCTGAGATCTTTGAGATACAGAGTGCGCACATCTAACTCAACCATCGCGCCGCCAATGGCACCTGAGACCGCGTAGCGACCTTTCGGGCGTAATACATCGAGAAACTGTGACCACTGGTCGCCAGCAACTAAATCAATCACCACATCGACGCTGTTGTTGCCAAGTGCTTCAACAAGATTTGCGTTGCGTGGCACGACTTCATCTGCGCCCAGTTCTAGCACTTGTTCATTTTTGCTTGGACTTGTGATGGCAATAACGATGGCACCGCGTGCTTTGGCAAGTTGAATCGCTGCAGAACCGACCCCACCGGAAGCACCAGAAATCAAGACACGATCTCCCTTGGCAACACGAGAGCGCGTGAGCATGTTTTCTGCCGTTGAGTACGAACATGGGAAAGACGCAAGCTCTACATCGCTCAAATTCGTGTTTAGTTTGTATGCGTGCGTAGCTGAAACCACGGTGTATTCAGCAAATCCACCGTCGCATTCTGAGCCAAAGTACCAAGGTGGATTAATGGTTTCGCCATTTACATCGCTTAAGCAAGGCTCAATTAGAACGCGTTCACCTATGCGGCGTTCATCTACCATACTACCCACGGCAACGATCTCGCCACAGACGTCAGCGCCTTGAATGCGTGGAAGAACCAGTGCATTGCCGCTCCAACTTGCATCCTCGCTGTCGTTGTCGCCTTTTGAATACCAGCCAATACGCGTATTGATATCGGTATTGTTCACGCCCGCTGCGGATACACGAATCAGCACTTCGTTCTCTTTTGGCGTTGGGACAGGAATATCTTGGCGGTATTCCAACATTTCTGGTCCGCCGTGACCGGTCAATAGAACACCTTTCATTGTGGTTGGTAGTGTTGTCATGATTAATCTTCCTTTAGCAATCTTAAAACAGCTTGTTGCGCCGAGTTCAGAGCCTCGTTACCCAGTACCGGCCAAGCGCTGGATACCCCTTCGTGTAATAAGAACAGCTGTGTGGCGAGGTCTTGGCGAAGGCTCTGTTTACCCAAAAAATGTCGAACGTCTTCTTTATGTGCTTTCACGGTTTGGTTGATGATGTCGTGTTCGGGAAATGCCGCAACCGCGTTCATCGACATGCAACCATGCGGTGCGTAGTCTT
The DNA here is from genome assembly GCF_024181835.1 of Vibrio sp. Y29_XK_CS5. Lineage (NCBI taxonomy): Bacteria > Pseudomonadati > Pseudomonadota > Gammaproteobacteria > Vibrionales > Vibrionaceae > Vibrio > Vibrio sp. Y29_XK_CS5. The sequence goes on along the minus strand of NZ_JAMZAM010000001.1, from coordinate 1,458,219 downwards.
CCATCCATTGTTTGAGCTTACTGAAGATATGCTGAGTCGCCTCTAACCCTGTTTGTGGAGAGTTATCCAACAGGAAATTCAGGTAGCGTTGGTGACGGTGTTCTAGTGCGGCAACGATCATTTCTTCTTTCGAAGGATAATGTTTGTACAAAGTTCGCAAGCTCACGCCACAAGCGGCTTTGAGCTGCGCGACACTCGGCTCTGCAAACCCAAGTTCGCTAAAAGCTTGTTCTAAATTGGCGGCGATCTGTTCTTTCAACATAGCGTTTTCTTAAGGTAGAATGAATGTTCTACTTTAGGGTAGAGCGATCGTTCTACCTATGTCAACTAAGATCGTAGATATAAAAAAACGGAGCCTGAGAGCTCCGTTGTTAATCATAAAGTTAGTGTTAAATATTTTTGTATTCGTCCAACACCAGTTGGCTAATCTGAGCAATCACTTGGTCACGAGCTTGCAGTGACAGATCGGTGCCGGTGATATAGATACTGATGTAAACAGGCTTGTGATTTTCTTTCCAGATCATCGCGGTGATACCACGTGAGCCAAAACCGCCTGCGCCAGAACGATCTGCAATTGACCAGCCTTTAGGCAACACAGAACGCATTAGAGAGTCAGATACCTTGTTGTCTTGCATCCAGATCTTTAATTGAATGCGAGATTCATACGATAGCGCGTCGCCTTCTAGTAGAGTGTGCAGGGTGTTTACCATGGCGTTAGGTGTTGTCGTGTCTTGCTTGTCGCCCGGTTTCGCTTCATTCAATCTCGGCTCAAAACGGTCAAGTCGGGTTGCTTTGTCTCCAATGGTACGCAAGAACATTGTCACACCACGAGGTCCACCCACACTGCGCAAAACAATGTTGGCTGCGGTGTTGTCACTCATCAGCATCGCGGCTTCACAAGCATGCTCAATGCGAGTCGTTTGACCAGCCATGCGGTCCATCACCGGAGACCACACCACCATGTTGCGTTCTTCTACTTTAGCGGTCGCGTTCTTATCGAGCTTTTCATTATCCATGTCATTTAGCATGGTCGCACATGCGAGTGTTTTGAAGGTGCTCATCATGGGAAACCGCTCATCGCCACGATAATCCCAATGCTCATCGGTTTGTGTATCCCAAACCGAAACACCGATGCGACCTGAGATATGTTCTTCTATTGCAGCGAGGTCTTCATTGATTTTGGCGGCGTAAGTTGCACTTGAACAGGCTAACAATCCGAGCAGCAGAAATAGCTTTTTCATCGTTGATTTTCTTAGTGTTATTAATACCAGTTCTTACTCTGGTGACATTACCCGGAACTATAACGAGTGAATACTCTAATAACTGTTAGATTCATGTCTTTTTTCTGTAGGAATCTTTGCATATGCCAAGCTTTACCCGTTTTTACGCTTATTGACGTTGTTTTACATGTGAAGGACTAAAGTAAAGTTGTCGATTAACCGAGTAACCAATCATGAAAACAATCCGCAATATCATCTGGGCAATGATCGCCGTGATGTCCGTATTATGGTTTGCGATGGAGCCGCAGCTTTTCTCTTCCAGCAATGTCTTTGAATGGCGATCTGCCATGATCCAATATTCAGGCATTTTGTCTTTGATGTTGATGTCAGTCACCATGGTGTTGGCGATGCGTCTGCCCGTGGTTGAAAACTGGCTACATGGCATGGACAAAGCGTATCGAGTGCACAAATGGTTAGGTATTAGCGGTGTTGCATTGGGTATTGTGCACTGGCTGTGGTATCAAGTGCCGAAATGGTTGGTTATGTCGGGAGTATTGGCGAGACCAGTAAAACACTCAGGAGCAGGACCTGCTGGTAATTTGTCTGGCATTGAAGCTTGGGTTAGTGGTTTACGTGAATTTGGGCAGAGCCTTGGTGAGTGGGGGTTCTACTTACTGTTGGTGTTGTTGGTGGTTTCTTTGTGGAGTGCGATAAAATACAAACCGTTCAAACTCTCTCACCGTTTGATGTCGGCTGCTTATCTATTGATTGCTATTCATTCCGTGCTGTTGTTAAAACGCGCGTACTGGGGTGAGCCTGTTTACTACGTTACGGTCGCCTTTGCAGTCGTTGGTTCGATCGCCGCACTTTACAGTTTGTTTGGCTTGGTTGGACGTCGGAATAAACACTCCGCTATGGTGACTTCTACACGTTACTTCCCACAAGCAGAGGTGATGGAGTTAGTTTTAAAACCAGACGCGTCTTGGCAAGGGCACAATGTGGGGCAATTTGCCTACTTACGCTTTGGTGACGAAGATGCGCATCCATTTACCATTGTATCCGGTAGTGAAAGTAACGAACTGCGTTTCTTAATCAAGGAGCTAGGTGACTTTACCACTGGGCTTTATGAACGAGTGCGAAATGGGGACGCAGTCACGATAGAAGGTCCTTACGGTCGTTTAGCATTTGATTTAGATAGACCGCAAATTTGGGTTGCTGGTGGGGTAGGTATTGCTTCTTTCTTCGCTGCTTTGGAAGCATTAAAAACGAAAGCGAGTAACAATAACGTGCACTTGTTTTATTGTACACGTGGTGTGGATAGCCATTTAGTTGATGAGCTATGGCACCTTGCTCACCAAGCCAACGTCAACTTGCATGTGATAGACACACTGAAAGCACCACGTTTAAATGCTGAACGTATCATCGCGCAATGTGGTCATTTAAATCAGTATGAAATGTACTTCTGTGGACCTGAAGCGTTCTCAAAAACATTGAAAAAAGAGCTCGAGGCGTGTCAATTTAATATTGAAAGAAGCTATCACGAAGAGCTGTTTGTAATGAGATAAAAATCGTTATTGAATGAGAAAGGAGCTGAATGAACAGCTCCTTTTGTATATTTGATTTGATACTACAGCTCGATACTTTTAACCATGCCAGCTTCCGCATGCCCCGGAATGTTGCACGCGAACTCAACGTTGTTGTCGCCGTGGAAATGCCACAATAACTGCTTCGCTTTGCCCGGTTCTACCGTCACAGAATTGCCTGAGTCGTGCATGTGCCCACCAGTCATTGTCTTCATCATTTCACGATGCTCTAGCTGCTCTTTGGCAGAACCGATAGTGAACTCGTGTTCGATTTTACCCGTGTTCATGACTACAAACTGCACCACATCGTTTGGCTCAATCTTAACGTCCTTCTTGAACTTGATTGTCATGTCATCACCTAAGATAACGTGTACCACTTTGTCTGGCTTTGCCCCTTTTGCAGGCATACCAACTGCCGACATGCCCGGCATATCCATCATGTTTGAATGGTCCATTTGGGCAAAGGCAGCCGTTGTAGTTAAGGCTAGAGCAAGAGTGATTAGTGTCTTTTTCATTTTTATATCCTTGTTTTAATTCATTAATAACTTGGTTACTTCCCCTCAAAACGGATTGTTTGAGGGGAAGGTAGGGATTACGCCTTGTTGCCAGTGCGATCTTTGTTGTCGGCGTTTTCGATTTGATTACCAGCTTGCGTACTTGTATGACTAGGAGTTGAGTTACTTGGGCGCAACTCGCGTTGTTTCCACAGCTTGAAGATGGCAGGAAGTACCAAGAGCGTCAGTAGCAGTGCTGATGCCATACCACCAATCATTGGTGCGGCGATACGTTGCATCACTTCTGACCCTGTACCTTCGCCGTACATGATCGGAATCAGACCAATAATGACCGTTAGTACCGTCATCATTACTGGGCGAACACGTAAGCCTGCACCTTCGCGAATGGCATCGGTTAGGTCTTTCGCCTCAAGCTTCTGTTGGTTCTCTTCCGCATCGAGTTTTTTGTAGTGCCACGCTTGGTTGAGGTAGACGAGCATGATGACCCCAATCTCAACTGCGACACCTGCTAGGGCAATAAAGCCGACCCCGACGGCAATCGAGAAGTTGTAGTTGAGGATATGCATGAGCCACAAACCACCGACCATAGCGAGCGGTAGGGTAAGCATGATGATCATCACTTCGCCGACACGACGGAAGCTGAAGTAAAGCAGCAGCATAATGATGGCGATGGTGATTGGTACCACGACACTCAAGCGATCTTTCGCACGCTCCATGTATTCGTATTGACCAGACCAAGCCAGCGAGTAGCCCGCAGGAAGCTCCAGTTGATCTGCCACGACCTGTTGCGCTTCCACGACGTAAGAACCAAGGTCACGACCATCGATGTCGACAAACACCCAGCCGTTTGGACGTGCGTTTTCCGTCTTGATCATTGGAGGACCGTCTTCGTAACGAATGTCTGCTACGTCAGCCAGTGCAATACGAGCGCCATTTGGTGTCACTAACGGTAAGTTTTGCAGTTTGACCACTGAGTCACGGTAGTCTTGCGGGTAACGAACATTGATTGGGTAACGCTCCAAGCCTTCGATGGTTTCACCCACATTCATGCCGCCCACCGCGGTCGAGATCACCTGCTGAACATCTTTGATGCTTAAACCGTAACGCGCTGCCGCACGACGTTTAATGTCGATTGTGACATAGCGGCCTCCTGCTACACGCTCTGCATAAACCGATGCCGTGCCTTGTACACCATTAAGAATTGGCTCCAACTGAGAACCGATCTTCTCGATCACTTTCAGATCGGGTCCGGCGATCTTGATACCGATAGGGGTTTTGATGCCCGTTGCCAGCATGTCGATACGCGTTTTGATCGGCATAACCCAAGCGTTAGTAAGACCAGGGAACTGAACCAGACTATCGAACTCTTTGCGTAGCGACTCGGTTGTTACGCCTTCACGCCATTGATCGCGTGGCTTCAACTGAATCACGGTTTCGATCATGGTGAGTGGCGCTGGATCGGTTGCAGTCTCAGCACGACCAATCTTGCCCCATACGGTTTTCACTTCTGGAACGGTTTTGATCAGCTTGTTGGTTTGTTGTAGAAGCTCGCGCGCTTTACCAATCGAGATACCTGGGTAGGTCGTTGGCATGTACATCAAGTCGCCTTCATCCAGCGGCGGGATGAACTCGCTACCCAGTTTACTGGTTGGGTAGTAAGCCGACGCCATTAGACCTAATGCAATAATAATCATGGTCTTAGGGTATTTTAAGCTGGTGTTCAACAGCGGCCGGTACAACGCGACCAAGCCGCGGTTAACCGGGTTTTTGTGTTCCGGTAACACCTTACCGCGAATGAAGTAGCCCATAAGAACAGGGACGAGTGTGATTGCCAAACCTGCTGCCGCTGCCATGGCGTAAGTCTTAGTGAACGCAAGCGGCGAGAACATCTTGCCTTCCTGACCTTCTAAGGCGAACACCGGTACGAAGCTAAGTGTAATGATTAGTAACGAGAAGAACAGCGGTGCGCCGACCTCCTCTGCGGCTTTGCCAATTACTTGCCAGCGGTTCTTGTCGGTCAGTGGCGTTCGTTCAATGTGCTTATGAACGTTTTCAATCATCACGATTGCGCCATCCACCATGGCACCAATGGCTATCGCAATACCACCCAAGGACATGATGTTGGCGTTGATGCCTTGCCAATGCATCACGATAAACGCACTAAGAATACCGACAGGTAGACTCAGAGCGATAACCAATGAAGAACGAATGTGGAATAGGAACAACGCACACACAATCGCAACGACGATGAACTCTTCTGCAAGCTTCTTCCATAGGTTTTCTACCGCTGAATCGATAAGGGTAGAGCGGTCGTAGGTTGCCACAATTTCTACGCCTTCTGGTAGGCTGCGTTGTAGGTCTGCAAGTTTGTCTTTGACTTTCGCAATCACTTCACTGGCGTTTTCACCAAAGCGCATCACGATAACCCCACCCACAGCTTCACCTTCGCCATTCAACTCAGAGATACCACGGCGCATTTGTGGACCAAGGTTAATGTCTGCGATGTCTCCTAATAGTAACGGCGTGCCTTTCTCGGTGACTTTTAGAGGCAGTGATTTGATATCTTCAATGCTGGTTAAGTAACCCGTGGTACGAACCATGTGTTCGGCTTCCGCAACTTCGATAACGGACGCGCCGGTTTCTTGGTTGCCGTTTTGGATTGCCATGTTCACTTGTTGCAAAGTGAGGTTGTAAGCACGCAGCTTGGCAGGATCAATCTGTACTTGGTATTGCTTCACCATACCGCCCACGGTAGCGACTTCAGAGACGCCATCAACGGTTTGCAACTCGTACTTCAAGAACCAGTCTTGCAGGCTGCGAAGATCAGCCAAATCATGCTTGCCAGTTTTGTCTTGTAATACGTAGCTGTAAACCCAGCCTACGCCCGTTGCATCAGGACCTAGGGTTGGTTTTGCGTTCGGTGGGAGCTTTGGTGCTACTTGGCTTAAGTACTCCAACACGCGAGAACGTGCCCAGTACATGTCGGTATCATCGTTGAAAATGATATAAACATAAGAGTCACCAAAGAAGGAGTAGCCACGAACCGTCTCAGCACCCGGCACGGCAAGCATGGCGGTTGTGAGTGGGTAAGTGACTTGATCCTCGACGACTTGAGGAGCCTGACCTGGATAGCTTGTCTTGATGATCACTTGCACATCAGAAAGATCCGGAATGGCATCAACAGGCGTATTCTTTACACTGTAAAGTCCGCCTAATACAAGAGCTAAGGTCGCGATCAACACTAAGAAACGGTTGCTCAATGACCAACGAATAATTGCACTGATCATAGTGATTCCTCAACCGCCTCTGTTGCTGGCGTTAGCTGTTTAAGAATGTAATCAGCTCCTTGTTTTTCAACTAGAAACCGAACTTTTTCTCCTTCTTCAAAACCTGATAAATCCACCTCTTCACCGACAGAGAAGTTCATTTCGCCCGCATCCCAATTCCATTCTGCTACTGGTAGGTGGTTTAAGGTAATCATGCCAAAATCAGCCATCAGCATCGTGATGTCACCAGTTAGCCAAACTTCTGCTGCAATGACGCTGTTGTCTGCCTTATAGTCAACGATTTGATACTGACCAGATTCTGTTTTCTGCATTTCAAATTCGATAGCCTGACCTTTTTTCAAGTCACCCATCTCGACGCCATCAGCAAAAGTAAAGTTCATCACCATGCCTGGCCAATCCCATTCTGGTACCGGCTGGTGGTTAATGGTCAGCATGCGGTGATCTCTCATTACATCTGTGATTTCGCCTTTTGCCCATGCCGTTTCTGCCGCTGCTTCTATGCCGTTGATGCGAGACAGATCTGCTGACTGGCTTGATTCAGAGTCAAGCATGAAGTGAGATGACGTTACGATCTTGTCGTCTTGTTTAAGTCCTTGTAATACTTCGATTTGTTCGCCAGCTTCACGACCGACTTCAATTCGAGCAGAACGGTATTTGCCATTACCTTCAGCCAGAACAACGCGAGTCATACCGCCGGAGCGAATAACGGATGACTTAGGAATGGTTAATACCGCATCGTCAGTGACAGGCTGCAACGCGATATTGGCAAACATGTTAGGCTTTAGATCGCCATTTGGGTTAGGGAACTTGAGACGTACGCGTAACGTACGTGTTTTCGGGTCGAGGATTGGGTACACGTAATCCACGACACCTTGCCATTCAGTACCCGGAATGGCGTCAAGGGTCATCGTGGCTTGAGAGCCGGCTTTCATCCAATGTGCTTGACGCTCAAAGACTTCCGCATCAACCCAAACATTGTCCAAAGGACCAGCACTGATCACCGCTTGAGCCGGAGACAAATAGCCACCTTCTCGCACGTTTAAGCTCGCGATAACGCCATCAGCAGGTGCTTTAATTTCAATGGTTTGGGATGCTTTGCCACGACGAGTAATGGATTTGATTTGGGCACGGTCAACGCCAAGCGTTACTAAGCGCTCAGTCGCCCCTTTCACTAGCCCTTTACGACCAGTACGGTAAGCATTCAGCAGTTCTTCTTGTGCCTTAACCAGTTCCGGAGAGTAGAGAGTGAAAAGCACATCGCCTTTTTTCACCTTCTCACCCACGGCATTGATGTAGAGTTTTTCTACCCAACCCGCAACACGAACGTTGGTTTGCCATAACAGACTTTCATCGAAGGCGATATAACCAACCGTTTCGATGCGTGGTGATAACTGTTGTAGTGCCACATTTGCAGTTTTGACCCCGAGGTTATTTTCTACTGAAGGATCGATAGTCACCGTACCGGGCGCCTCTTGTTCACCGGAGAGGTCTTCTGCGTAAACCGGAATCAAATCCATGCCCATTGGAGATTTACCCGGTTTATCACGTTTGTAGTTGGGATCCATTGGAGCAACCCAATAGAGTGGATCATTAGAACTTGCTGCGGAAGTTCCACCCATCGCACTCATGTCGTGAGCTGAGCCCGCAAGAAAATGATTAGCACCAAACCCTAAAGCACCACCAACGATCAGCGCGATGGTTGCAACTTGTAATGTTTTCATTCTTATACCTTATTTTCCCGTTTGCGCATGACGCTACAGCGTTGTTGACTGCTCTATATCGGTCACCTGTAGCCCCAACGTTTTTGGGAATCACAAATTAATATGTCGAGATAGAGCGAGCTTCTGGAGAAGCCACTTGATAATCGAAACCACCGAGTAGGGTGGCTAAATTGCTGTTTGCGATGTTGAGATCGGTGAGCAGACGTTGTTGCTCTAATTGCAGAGCCAATTCGTCTGTCGTGGCTGAAATCACATCGTTAAACTGCGCTGTGTTGTTTTGGTAGCCCCGCTCAACGGCTTGAATGCGCGCTTTCGCTTGGGGCAATAAGGTGGATTGGTAACGTTCTAAACGTTGGGTTAAGTTGCCGCGATCAACCAGCAAAGTGTTCACCTTGGCATTCATCTGCGTTAATAAGGTGTCTTTTTGTGATTGTGCTGCACCAACTTGGTATTGTGCGGCAGCGAGATTGCGATCTTGGCGATCACCCGTGAACAGTGGAATGTCCATGGTTAGATAAGCGCTGACCAAGTCTGATGCTGGCTCACCCTTCATGTTATTGGCTTGACGATAAGCGTACATAACCTCCACACCAAACTGCGGGTTATAAGCTTGTTCAGCAATCTCTACCTGAGTTTTATTGGCAGAAATACTCACATCGGCCATTTTAACCATTGGGTGCTGACTAAGTTGTTGGTAGTGCTTGGTGGAATCTTTGCTGGAAGCAAGTTTGCTATTCAGTGTATCCCAGTTGAGTTGATTGGTAGCGTACAGAGCCTGTTCCGTCGCTAACCAGTCCGAGCCTAGCCATTCCGAAAGCTGAGAAACAAGACGTCGCTGCATTTGCGCATTGGCTTGCAGTTTTTCATCCAGCTTGCTCACTTGTAATTGAGCGTTGAGTAGGTCTTGCGCTTCACTCTTACCAATCGAATAGTTGGTTTGAATAAAGCTTTCCATCTCCTTCATCAACTTGCGGTTCTCAAGCAAGATTTGCTCAGCTTTTTGCTGATATCCAAGCTCTAACCATAGTTGAGTCATGCTGTTGGCAACTTCAAGTTCGCGAGCATGAACTTGAAGCCCAAGCCCATCGGCTTGTTGATTGGCTTTCTTCTGTTGCAGATCGAGCGTGGAGCCACGTTCGAATTGCTGCATTAAACCAACAGAGATGTTGGTCATTGGGTCGTCATCGAACTTAAAGCTGTCGACAGGTAAACCACCAAAACCCACTTTGAGTTTTGGATCCATCAAGGTAGAACTTGCAACACCCGTTTCACGCATCGCAGCGGATTGCGCTGAATATTGTTGGCGGTTGCCATCATTGCTCAGGGCAACATTGATCAGTTGCGCGAGTTTTTTTGATGATGTGCGCATCTCTGGCGCAGTAAGGTTTGCTGCTTTGGTTTCTTTGCTCGGCACTTTTGTATTTGGCATCGCCGCATTCACCAAAGTTGGAGCAGAAACCAAAGCCAAGGCACACATAGGTGCAGCAAGGCGGTATGGTCTAAAATCCATAATCTAAATCCAGTGTTTGCCGAAACGACGAAGAAGGGTTTGGCTTAAAGCAGAAACAGTAATCCAGATTTATCTGCGTCGTATTGGCACATTAAAACCACCTGCGATAGCTACGCAGGGTCGAATGCAATACAGATTTAAATTATTGGAGGTCGGTACAGGTCACAGCTGACGTGTACAACAGGGGAGGTGACTTCAGGAGTAATTGCCGCACGATAAACGATCGGCAATGCGCGATTGACAGGGACAGGTAGGGGGAGGAAAACCAGAGAACAAGCCGCCGTGCAGCAGGTGTGAACCATGCCGGAGCCTCCACCGCAGTTCATTCGGCTTTCTCTCACTTCACCGTCTTCGGTGATGGATACGTCCATCATTCCGAGCATGCCACAATGTTCACTGTCGTCCATCATCATAGATTGTCCATGATTCATCACGCCATTTGACATCATTTGGATGTTCATCAAAGGGGCACTATTCGCCACGCTTGATACTAATAGCATCAGCGTTGTGAAGAGAGTTAACCAAGTTGTATGCAGCGATTTTAGGTGCATACCTTTTCCCGTGTATTTGATGAAATGATGAAAACCACTCGATTCTAAAGGTTAACCTTAGGGTAAGGTCAATGTTTTATTACTCTTCTTATCAAAATAGTTCAGCCAACCATTTTTCGCATTATCTGACGAGTAAAACGTTTGTTGGACACTGATTCTTAGGACTTCGCGCAAGAAGCTCATTCTTTTTATGACACGTAAAAAATGTGGTTTATAAGTTTTACATCACACTAACTTGTCTTACAAATGATTATCCTTATAGAATGCATGGTTTTACTTGTGCAGATTTGGATTTGCTTTGCTGCGGGGGTTGCATGATAGAAATTGTCATCGATGGAAAATATAGAATTGTAGAAGAGGGTTTAACCCTTTTAGAAGCAGCAAAAGTGTGTGGGGTCGAGATCCCATCGCTGTGCGGAATGAACAAAAGTAATGAAAAAGTGCCGTGCGACTTGTGCGTGGTTGAAATCGAAAGTGGCGGCACTAAACGCGCGTGTGAACTCGAAGTTTACCGTGGTCTCAATGTGGTTACGCAATCAGAGCAGTTAAGCGAGCACCGCAGAAAAGCACTTAACCGCATCATGACGGATCATTACGCCGATTGTGAAGCGCCATGTAAAACCGCGTGTCCAGCGGGTGTAGACATCCAATCCTACCTTTATCACATCGCACAGAACGATCATCAAAAAGCGATTGAAGTGATTAAGCGTACGCTTCCTATGCCGTTATCGATTGGTCGTGTATGTCCGGCATTCTGTGAGAGCGAATGTCGCCGCTCGTTAGTCGATGAGCCTATTGCAATTCGTCAGCTTAAACGTCATGCCGCGGATGCGGATTTGTCTGCGCATGAAGCCTATGTACCAGAAAAGAAATCAAGCAAAGGGTTGAACATTGCCGTCGTCGGCAGTGGTCCTGGTGGTCTAACGGCTGGCTACTACTTATCGAATGAAGGCTACGACGTCACTGTCTTTGAATCCATGCCAAAAGCGGGCGGTTGGTTGCGTTATGGTATTCCTGAATATCGCCTACCAAAAGACATTCTCGATAAAGAAATCGAACTGATGTGCCGCAATGGCATGCAGGTTCGCACCAACCAAAAACTGGGTGTGGATTTCACGCTTTCTCAATTGAGCGAAGAATACGATGCAGTGTGTTTGGCTGTCGGTGCGTCTCAAGCGGTTGAAATGCATTACACAGGCAGCGACCTTGAAGGTTGTTACCTGGGCGTTGATTACCTGAAAGATTACGTTACTGAGCAAAATTACGTCACGGGTCAGAAAGTCGCGGTGATTGGTGGTGGTAATACGGCAATTGACTGTGCTCGTACTGCGCGTCGTGCTGGTGCAGACACCACATTGATTTATCGTCGTACACGTGACGAAATGCCGGCAGAAGACTACGAGATTGTCGAAGCGGAACACGAAGGGGTGAAATTCCACTTCTTGACCAACCCTGCAGAAAACCTTGCCGATGAAACCGGACGCGTGAGTGCGATTCGTCTAGAGCGCATGGCGTTGGGTGATCCGGATGCATCTGGTCGTCGAAGCCCTAAACCAACCGGCGAGTTCTTTACCGAAGAGTTCGACACCGTGATTGCGGCTGTATCGCAAAAGCCAGATCTGAGCTTCCTCGAAGGCGAAGATTTGTCGATTCCACTTACGCGTTGGAACACCTCCGATGCAGATGAAAAGACCATGCACTCAGGCACGGGTAACATCTTCAGCATCGGTGATTTCCGCCGTGGTCCAGCAACGGCAGTTGAAGCCGTGGGTGATGGTCGCGTTGCGGCAAAAGCCATTGATCTGTTTTTGAATGGCGATATGGCAGACATGCCAAAGGCGGCGTTCAACTCGCGCAAAGAGAAGAAACTTTCTCAAGTCGATCCGCTTCACTTCGAGAACATCCAAAAAGTCGCTCGTTCTATCATGCCTGAACTGACTCCAGCACAACGCGAGCAAAGCTTCGCTGAAGTGGAGTTGGGCTTTGATAACGAAGAGGCGATGAAGGAAGCTGCGCGCTGTCTAGAATGTGGTTGTCAGGCAAATACCGATTGTGCGCTGCGTGATTACTCCACCGAATATGAAGCTGAGCAAAGCTTTGACTTCTCCTTGCAGATTAAATCACATCAAGATTGGTTAGATCTTCGTGCGAAAGACTTGCGTCATAAGTACGAAGTTGACCGCAGTTCTGAGTTTATTGAGTTTGATGCTAACCGCTGTATTAGCTGCGGTCAGTGCATCCAAGCGTGTCGCGACAAAGCCGTGCACGGTGTACTGAACTTTGTTTGTGATAAACAAGGTCGCCCCGCGCTACGTCCAGACGATCGTCCACACTTTGGAAGTAACAAGAATGGTTTAACTCTGATGGGCGATTCGAACTGCGTGCAATGTGGCGCGTGTGTTCAAGTGTGTCCAACGGGGGCGATGGTCGATAGTCGTGACCGTTCGCAAGGTCGTACTGAAGATCTGAAAGCGGTCGACACCATTTGTACATACTGTGGTGTGGGTTGTAAGTTGACTATGTTCGTGGACGAAGCAACCAATACGATTCGTTACGTGAAAGGCGGTGACTCGCCGGTGAACCAAGGCATGCTGTGTGTGAAAGGGCGCTTTGGTTTTGACTTCATTGGCAGTGAAGAGCGTCTTACCACGCCATTGATTCGTAAAGACGGTTGGTTGCAGCCTGCAAGTTGGGAAGAGGCGATTCAGCTGGTTGCGAGCAAGTTCTCTGGCATCAAGCAAGATTTTGGCAGCAACGCATTGGCGGGTTTCTCTTCAGCGAAAACCACCAACGAAGACAACTACGCGTTCCAAAAATTTGTCCGTCGTGAACTGGGCACCAATAACGTCGACCACTGTGCGCGTTTGTGTCACGCATCGAGTGTAACCGGTCTTGAGGCATCACTCGGTAGTGGTGCAATGACCAACGACATTCCAAGCATTAAGCACTCTGATGTGATCTTTATTATTGGTTCGGATACTACATCGGCGCACCCGATTATCGCTTCACATATCAAACAAGCAATTCGTCATCACGGTGCTCGTTTGATTGTAGCTGACCCGAAACGTGTCGATATGGCAGAGCATGCTGAGTTGTACATGGCGCACCGTCCGGGTACTGATGTGATGCTCCTGAACGGCGTCATGCAACAGATCATCAAGAACGGTTGGTACGATCAAGAGTACATCGAAGAACGTGTCGACGGCTTTGATACCTTACTGCAAGAGGTGATGTCGCCAGCTTACAACCTCGATAAAGTGGAGTTGGTTACAGGTGTTAAAGCCGAAGACATTCAAGCAATGGCGCGTATGATTGGCACGGCAGATCGTACCGCTGTGTACTACTCGATGGGTATTACTCAGCACACGACAGGTCATGACAACGTGCGTTCTATCGCTAACCTGCAATTACTGTGTGGCAACATCGGTATTGAAGGTGGTGGCATCAACCCGCTACGTGGTCAATCAAACGTGCAAGGCGCGTGTGATATGGGTGCTTTGCCAAACAGTTTCCCGGGTTACCAAAAGGTATACAACCCAATTGTGCGTCAGAAGTTTGCGATTGAATGGAACGCGCCAAATCTGCCTTCTGAGCAAGGTCTAACCCTGACAGAAATCATTGATGCGGCTTGCCATCGTGACGTTCGTGGTATGTACATCATGGGTGAGAACCCAGTATTGAGTGACCCGAACCAAGCGCATGTGATTGAAGGCTTAGAAGCGCTCGATTTCTTGGTGGTTCAAGACATCTTCCTAACGGAAACCGCTCAATACGCGGATGTGGTTCTGCCTTCTTGCTCGTTTGCAGAGAAAGCGGGGCACTTCACCAATACGGAACGTCGTGTTCAGCGTGTGAATCCGGTTGTAACGGCACCGGGTGAAGCGAAAGAAGATTGGTGGATTATTCAAGAAATCGCCAATGCAATGGGCAGTGATTGGGACTACCACTGCGTGTCTGATATCACTAACGAGATTGCACGAGTGACGCCTCAATACGCAGGTCTTCGTTGGGAGGCGATAACGCCAAACGGAGTGCAGTGGCCGAGCAACAAGAACAACCCAGCAGGTACTCGCATCATGCACCAAACCCAGTTTACTCGTGGTAAAGGTCAAATGGTGGGCGTACCGTTCCGTTATGCGGCTGAGCTGCCAGATGAGGAGTATCCGCTTGTGTTAACGACTGGTCGTGTGCTTGAGCAGTTCCACACCGGCACTATGACGCGCAAAACCAAAGGGTTGGATAATCTTGCTGGTCCACGTGCGATGGTGAGCGTGGAAGACGCAGAAGCGCTAGGCATCAGTAATGGTCAGCGTTTGAAGGTGTCTACACGTCGCGGCAGCATTGAGATTGATGCCTTTGTGACTAAGCGCATTCAAAAAGGTGTGGTGTTCATTCCATTCCACTTTGTTGAATCCCCGGTGAACCGCCTAACGACAACAGCGACTGATCCGCATGCGAAGATCCCTGAATTCAAGGTTGCCGCGGTTAAGGTGGAAGTAAGCGAAAAGGTTCTACATACAGAGCCTGCAACGGAAGCAGTTCATACTATTTAAGCTGATACGCTACGTATTGGTCAGCGACGCACTGGCGAGTTAGCAAACTACATATAAGCTTATGATATGTAATCGCTAAACGAGCAGTGCGTGTGCTGAGAGTCATTAAATGGATCATGTTGTTTCTACCTGCATCAATTTGGCTGGTGGCAAGGCAATATCATGATATCTGGTGGGCGGAGAATCTGACCTCGATTCCCGCCCTCATTTTATTCGTCTATTTCAGTCTCGCTCTCGCGCTTTTAGTCTTTCGTCGCTGGGCGAAGGCGCTCACCTCAATCGTGATCAGCGGTGCTTTTGTTCCATTTCTCTTACCTGCACACATCAACCGCAGCGAAGCCTGTGAGCACCCACTGACAATCATCCAGTTCAATCTGTTCTACGAAAACCCAGACATCAATCAGTTTATTAACTACTTGCTAAAACATCCCGTGGATTTGGTGGTGATGCAAGAGCTCTCGACACAAGTAGGGAATAAGTTGCACCTTCTCGATGATATTTATCCTTTTTATTACGGAGGGCAGCGTGGCGTTGGTTACCCTTCTAACCAGATGATTCTAAGTCGTTATCCTTTGGAGTCAGTCTCGATTTATCACACCCCTGATGGGCAAGAAGTCATTCGCGCTGTATGGCAAGTAGATGAGCCTATTACCTTGATGACAGCACATCCTCCTTCGCCAAGAACTGAGCTGTTGTGGCAACGCAGAAATGCACTGATTCGAACCATAGAAACCCTTACTGATTTGTACCCAACACCGGAAATGATTGTGATTGGGGACTTTAACCTATCTGCAATAAGTCCTAGGTTCAATGAGTTGTTTTCGCGTTTTCATTCCCAACCTGTCGCCAGTTGGCCTGCGTCACTCAAAGGCATATCTGTCTCTTCGATTGCTATGATAGGCATCGATCACCTTTGGCTTAAATCAGAAAAGGCTGACAGAAAAATCTGTTCTCGCTTATCGTCGAGCCAGCCAAAGGGGTCAGATCATAGGTTAGTTACGACTCTAATAGGACAATGAACTGGTACTTTTTAATGGCAAGATTATCAAAGAACCAAAGTTTCTAATTATTTAGAATGAGGTCAGATTGTGCTACGGCTTGTCATGGAATTGACGGATTCTGGCCGTCGCTTGTTATTTGTGTGAATTCTTTAACCTAAACTTCATCCGCTTTCTATACTGAAAGTATACCCAAGCCGTTCTTATGCAATCAGTACGCAAAAGTGGATCGGGTATAACAAGAAATTCATAACGATAAGAGGCAACTTGCATGACAAGAACTACCTCAGCAGTGTTAATACTTATTTTAATGAGCGCTTACTTTGCCTATAACCGCTTTTACGTTTATCCGCAAAAGTTAGAAACGCAGGCGGAATCGATGCTGATCCAAATGGCGAACCGAGAAGAGTGGCTGGATGTACATGAGATGATGGCGCGTGTAGAAGAGCACAAAGCTCATCTAGAACTCAATGCCGACATTACCTCGACCAACGGTAAGCGGGCTTACAGTGAAGGTTATATCACTTACAGCGACCGCAGCCGAAATGTCTGCAAGCAAGTAGTCTTCAATTTTAAAATCAACTCACTAAGAAGCTACATAATCTCTGATTTGCATGATTGCTCTTGGGGCGAATACTACTGAATGCTGCATCTTGAAGTCACTTGTATATAGCATGGTGAGTAGTTGATATCTTTCAATCGTCCCTTTACCAAGTAGCGAATAAACAAAAGCCCGATGTTGAATATCGGGCTTTGTCGTTTCCGGATTCGACTGTCATCGATATGAGTTACCTCGGTTTAATCCCCGAGAGGCTGTCTTTCCAAACCACCACGATAAGAGTCGAGGGCAACTTTGAGTCGGCGAAGTTTATCGCGCGAGCGTCGCTTATGATTAACGGCTAATGCCATCGAAAGTACATCAACCAAAGCCAACATCGCGTAACGAGAAGCCGATGGCTTGTAGATGAAGTCCGTCTCTTGGTGCTCAATAGGCAGAACCAAATCGGCTTGCTCAGTCAAAGGTGTGTCTTTCGGAGTAATCACAATAACTTTCACGCCGTACTGCTTGGCTAATTGCGCGGTTTCTATGATGGCAGGGGTATAGCCAGTGGCTGAGATCATCACCAACACATCGTTCGCGTCTGCCGTCGCTGCAATCATGCGCGATAACAAGCCATCGTTGTACGCCACAACAGGGTAGCCCAGGCGGAACAAACGATGCTGCATCTCCTGTGCTGCAATGGTTGAGCCGCCACCCATACCAATACAGATCACTTGCCTTGCGTTGTGCAGCCAGTTCACAGCAGTGTCGATATCTTCTTCAACAATCAAACTGCGGTTTACATCAAGGGATTGCTTGATCGACTCATAAATGCCTTGGTAGCCACTTTGATCAGGTGGCTCAAGGATGAATCGTTGTCCAACCGTTAAGGTTTGTGCCAGTTTGATCTTCATATCACGCACGTTTTTGCAGCCAACAGCTTTAGCAAAACGGGTGATGGTGGCTTCACTCACTTCTGCGCTTTCTGCCAGTTCAGTAATGCTGGCGTTGGCGGCAGTTTGAATGTCGTCCATGATCAACTTCGCGACCTTCTTTTCGGCATCGCGCAGCGCACTGAAACGTTCAGTGATTTGAGAGATAATATCGACTTCTAAACTCAAGCTGTGTTCCTATCTTTTGCATGGAGACGATTGTGCCGCCTCCACTGGTTTGGCATGAAGTATAACGAAAAGCCTCACTAAGCTCATCATCAGAAACGGGTTTTCACCCAATGAGTGACTTGATACTCATCATCACAAACCGCCACGGCACGCCACTTATCAAACGTTAAACATGGGTGAGAGGTTGAGAAGGCAATCATATCACCCACTTGAAGGTCGCTGTTTGCGTTTACTTCGATGAACGCATGCTGATCCATCACTGCGGTCGTTACCGCACTTTCAATAGAGATTGACTCACCTTCGCGGTATGCGCGCTCGGGGATTGGTAGCCCGGCATCAAACGCCACGTCACGTTTGCCAAAGCCGGCAACTAGCTTGGTTGGCTCGGGGCGAGAAATGACATAAGCCCAAAGCTCTAGTGCCGATTCCAAGTCACCACCTAAATCACACGCTGCACCTTGGTTGTTTTCAGCACGCTGCATGACTTTGTTTTGTGCGTCTAGGTAAATGCCTGTGTCATGAATTGCGTAGCAACCTGGGCGAATGATGGCGTCAAAATCTTCTAGGTTGGCAAAGCATTCAGAAACTACGTCATACCAAGCAGAGCCGGCGCCTGTGACCAGAGGTTTAGACTCAATCAACTTGTCGTTTTGTAGTTGGGCTGCGATTTCTAATGTGGTGTTGAGGAAGTCACGGATGTCCTGCTCAGCATTGTCACCATGAATGACACCTTCGTAAACCTCGATACCTTTGAGCGTAAGGTGAGGTTGCTGGTGGATGAGTGTGGCGAGCTCAACCACATCTTGTTGATTTCGGCATCCACAGCGACCGCCTTCGACACCAAACTCAATCAGTACATTAAGCGGCAATTGATGTTCAGCGAAGGCACGCTCTAGCGCTTTGACGTTTCGGATTGAATCCACACAGCAATAGAAGTTGATTCCATGGGTTTCAATCAAGTTGGCGATGATGGTCATATTTGCGCGCCCAACTAGTTGGTTCGCCATGATGATGTTTTTTGCTCCGCCTAGCGCCGCAATCTCTGCCTGAGCCGGCGTTGCGACGGTAATGCCCCAAGCGCCGTTTTCTAATTGCTGCTGGAAGAAAGCGGGAGTCATGGTGGTTTTACCGTGCGGTGATAACTTCACTTTGTGCTGATTGGCAAAACGCTGCATCCAATCGAGGTTGTTCTTCAATGAAGAAGATTTGATCACCGCTGCAGGCAGGGTGATCTCTTCATGGATCAAACTGTGTAACCCATCGGAATTGCACGCAACAGGTTGAGCCTTCTCTCCGTAACCTGGCGTCGTAACACACTCATTATGATAGTTTTTATCACACTTTTGGCGATTGTCTCTCATGGCGCACCTACTTCTAACATGGTCTAAGTGATTGATATTAAGTGTTTGTTGCTAACCACCATAAATAATATGTTAGAAAGTATCAAACAAATCTGAGTTTTTTGTGTGTTTCTTCACTGTTTAAATTTCAAGAATTATTAAGATGGAATCATGTTAACGACGGACGAAGAGAGTGAAGTATGTTGTTCGATACCATTATCAAAAGCGTAGGGGTATTTGACGGTACGGGCGCAGCACCATTCATTGCTGATGTTGCGATTCGTCAAGATCGTATTGAGCAAGTAGGGCAGCTAGACGAGCTTTCTGCAAAGAAGGTTATCAACGGTCAGGGTCTTGCGTTGGCTCCGGGATTTATTGATGTGCACACGCACGATGACACCAATGTGATTCGTTACCCTGACTGCTTGCCAAAGATCAGCCAAGGTGTGACGACGGTAATCGTAGGCAATTGCGGAATTAGCGCGAGTCCTGCGGTACTCAGTGATACCCCGCCAGACCCAATGAACCTATTGGGCAAGCAGGAAGACTTCAAATACCCAACCTTTGCGGAGTATGCGAAGGCGGTACAAGCGGCGAACCCTGCGGTCAACGTTGCAGCGTTAGTCGGTCACACAACTTTACGTAACAACGTAATGGACGACTTACTGCGCACGGCTACCGATGAAGAAATCGAGCAAATGCGCCAAACACTGGCACAAGCGATGGAAGAGGGCGCATTGGGTTTGAGCTCGGGTCTTGCTTATGCGAGTGCCAAGCAAGCAAACGCGGATGAAGTGATGCGCCTAGCGGAAATTCTTGGTCATCACGGTGGTATCTACACCACACACATGCGCACTGAGTTTGAAGAAATCATCAGCGCAATGGAAGAAGCCTTTGAAACTGGGCAGTACGCCAAAGTGCCCGTGGTGATTTCTCATCTGAAATGCGCAGGCGCAGGCAACTGGGGACGCACGGTAGAAGTGCTGGATTTGATGGATAAGGTTTCTGAGCATCAAGACGTGTCTTGCGATTGCTACCCATATTCGGCGAGTTCTTCAACGCTGGATTTAAAACAGGTGACGGATGAAATCGACATCTTCATCACCTGGTCTGAAAGCAAGCCAGAACACGCTGGCAAGATGCTGAAAGACATTGCTGACGAGATGCAACTGCCTCTTATGGAAGCAGCAAAAGCGTTGCAACCTGCGGGTGCGGTTTATCACTGCATGGATGAAAACGACGTCAAACGTGTCCTTAAGTATAAGTTGACCATGGTGGGCTCGGATGGATTACCAAATGACCCGCATCCTCATCCACGTTTGTGGGGCACATTCCCGAAAGTCTTGGGGCATTACTGCCGTGAAGAACAGCTTTTCCCATTGGCAGAAGCGATTCACAAGATGACGGGGATGTCAGCAACACGCTACCAATTGAAAGATCGTGGGGAAATAAAAACAGGCGCTTACGCAGACTTGGTTTTATTTAACCCAAATACAATTAAAGATACTGCAACGTTCGAAAATCCAATTTCTGTTGCTCAAGGTATTGAATCTGTATTTGTAAATGGCGAGCTATCTTATTTAAAAGATAAAGTCACCGAAAATAGAAATGGCGTATTTATTTATAGAAATAATACCCATCAATAACTTATTAAATTAATTAATTTTATAGATTAAGCATTATCACTGGAGAATATTATGTCAATTAAACGTTATGGTGTAGAAGGCGGCGTAGGCACTGGCGGTCAACATTTACCATTTGCACGAGCAACAGAAGCGGGCGGCTTCTTATACGTATCGGGTCAAACACCAATGACTGACGGCGAAGTGGTAGAAGGCGGTATCGTTGACCAATCTCGCCTAGCGATTCAAAACTGTGTCGATATTATGGAAGAAGCAGGCTACACGCTAGCTGATGTGGTGCACGTAAAAGTGGTACTAACGGATTCTCGTTACTTCCAATCGTTCAATAAAGTGTTCAGAGAGTTCTTTGGTGATCACCCACCTGCACGTATTTGCATGGTGTGTGATCTCGTGGTCGACGTGAAAGTCGAAGTCGATGTGACTTGCTACCGCGAAGATCGCCGATAAAGTTCACATTTTACTTAATGAGTGCCAAATATAATTACTTTCCTGTTATTATCTTTTTGGCACTCTCACTCCCTACATAAATATAATTTCATAAAGCAGTAGTGCCTAATATATTTAGCTAAAGCTATAAAAATAAAATTAGATAATTTCTGGAATAAAATCTAATACTTGCTGCTGGAATTATATCAATCTGAAAGATGGATTTTGATATGAGAGGTGTTCAATGAACAGTACACTTTTTCTTACCGGCTTCGGTGCGTATGTCTTATTTTTAATTTGGTTGGGATGGTTTGTCTCTCGCAATCAAAAATCAGGTGAAGACTTTCTACTCGGTGGTCGAGGCTTACCTCTGTTCCTCGTATTAGGTACCACGGTAGCAACTATGGTTGGCACGGGCTCTAGTATGGGCGCGGTTGGCTTTGGTTACTCAAACGGTTGGGCTGGTGCGCTTTACGGCATTGGCGGCGCAATTGGTATCTTGTTATTAGCACTGTGGTTCGCGCCAGTTCGTAAACTCAACTTTATGACCATGAGTGAAGAACTCGCATACTACGTAGGTGCAAACCGCATCGTAAAGAACGTAGTTGGTCTGCTTATCTTTATCGCTTCTATTGGCTGGTTGGGCGCACACATCCTTGGTGGTGGCATGTACCTAGCGTGGATTGCCGATATTGAGCTGAGCACTGCGAAGATGATCATCGCAGCAGCGTTTACCATTTACGTTGTTATTGGCGGCTACACTGCGGTGGTTTGGACGGACACCATTCAAGCTATCATCTTATTCGTTGGCTTCATCCTGATGGCGGTACTGTCAGTGCAGCACATTGGCGGCTTGGATAACTTGTACTCTGCCATGGACCCAGAAGCGGTGAGCTTCCTTGCGATTGATAAGCTTGGTTTAATCCCTGCGGTTTCTCTTGCTGTTGTGATTGGTGTAGGTGTACTTGCAACGCCTTCATTCCGCCAACGTATCTACTCAGGTAAAGACGTATCAACCATCCGCCGTTCGTTCGTGGCTTCTGGTGTGCTGTACTTGTTCTTCTCCATTATCCCAGCAGTCATTGGTATGGCGGCGCATGCGATTGACCCTGAACTGAACAACGCAAACTTTGCTTTCCCATACATCGCGGCAACAGTATTGCCAGTAGGTGTTGGTCTTATCGTTCTTATTGCAGGTCTATCGGCAACCATGTCGAGTGCAAGTTCCGATGCGATTGCGGGCGTGTCTATCTTACTGCGTGATGTGTACGTTATGTTCACCGGTCGCGTGCCAAACAAAGAATCCATGTTGAATTACTCTCGCTTGGCTTTGGTTGTAGTGATCGGTTGTGCATTGCTGTTCGCGCTAACGTCTAACGACATCATTAGCTACATCACTAAGATGATCTCGACAGTTATGTCTGGCATGTTCGTGTGCGGTATGTTGGGTCGCTTCTGGAAGCGTTACAACTGGCAAGGTGCATTGGCAACATTGGCAGGTGCGTCTATTGCTTCATTTGCAGTAATGCTTAGCCCAGACCTGACTGCTTTCTGGGGCAACCCAGTGATTCCATCTTGCTTGTTTGCCCTAACCGCTGGTGTGGCAGTAAGCCTAGTGACTCCAGCTAACCAAGTGTCACCAGAAATGGCACGAGCAATCCTTGATGATGAGCGCGCGCTGATGGAAATGGAACTGTCTGACAAAGGCGTTCTGGAAGAAGACGCTTCTCTACAAAACCGCGCAACGGCGGCAAATCAAAACGCTTAACAGCAGAGAGTTTCCGGCTCGAACAGAAACTCGCTCATAAGCTCCTGACAAACTGGTGGCTCCCCCGAGCCACCATTTTAAATTTATCCAAAGTAGGTGAACGATGACCGATTCATCCCAGACTAAAATTGCTTTCTTTGGCGAATGCATGATTGAACTGAGCGGCGACCCAATTCGCAAAGGCTTTGGTGGCGACACGCTCAATACCGCACTTTACCTCTCTCGACTAACGGCTCAGCAGCCTGTCCAAGTGTCCTACGCGACCGGTCTTGGGGAAGACGTACTTTCTCAAGAGCTTCTGGAAAACTGGCAACAAGAGGGCATTGCGACTGATCTTGTTGAAATATTCCCTGCTCAGCTTCCGGGTTTGTACATAGTACAGACCGATCAAGAAGGCGAACGCAGCTTTCTTTATTGGCGTGACAGCGCAGCCGTTAAAAGTTACTTCTCTACCTCTTCGCTCAACAAATTAGAAGCCGCGATTGCGAACCGAGAGCTGCATTATCTCTATCTGAGTGGCATCAGCATTGCGATTCTAAATGACGATAGCAAAGTAAGGCTTAAAAAGGCGTTAAGTCAGTTCTCACAAGCTGGAGGCAAGGTTATCTTCGATAATAACTTCCGTCCTCAACTTTGGTCTGCACAAGAGGCAAAGCATTGGTACAGCCAAATTCTGCCTTTAGTCGACATTGCGCTTATCACTGAAGACGATGATGTCTTGGTATGGGGTGAAGAGGAAAGTGCCGAGCAGCGCTGCCTTCGCTTTGGTTGCCAAGAAATCGTGATTAAACGTGGCTGTGAGCCTTGCAAATTGGTTTGGTCGCATGGTGATGACAAGCAAACCGCTTACGTAGCCGCCGAGAAGGTCATCAAAGTGATCGACACTTGTGCCGCCGGCGATTCATTTGCTGCTGGTTACCTTGCAGGTCGATTGACCGGGCAAAGCTGTGAGCAGTCTGCCCAACTCGGTCACGCACTAGCAGCAACCGTTATTCAATATCCTGGTGCGATCATTCCAAACGACGCCATGACTCATCTAATTCGATAATTTCCGAGAACGTATTATGTCCCAAGCAATGATTCAGCAACTTCAGCAATTCAAAGTTATTCCTGTTATTCAAATCAATAAGGTTGAGCACGCGATTCCACTGGCGAAAGTTTTAGTAGAAAACGGTCTGCCAGTTGCGGAAGTGACGTTTCGAACAGAAGCCGCTGCCGATGCGATTAAAGCCATGCGCGATGCTTATCCGCAAATGTGCATCGGTGCTGGCACGGTACTGACGCCAGAGCAGATTACCCAAGCAAAAGATGCGGGTGCAGAGTTTATTGTCGCGCCGGGGTTGAACCCAAATACCGTGCGTCGCTGCCAAGAAATCAACATGCCAATCGTACCCGGCGTCAATAACCCAAGTCAGGTTGAGCAAGCACTAGAGCTGGGTTTGAACTTCCTCAAATTCTTCCCGGCGGAAGCCAGCGGTGGTATCGCGATGGTGAAGTCACTACTCGCACCTTATGTTGATGTGAGTCTGATGCCGACAGGCGGTATCGGTAAAAGCAACGTCAATGATTACCTAGCCATCGACCGTGTGGTTTGCTGCGGTGGTACTTGGATGGTTGCGCCGAGCTTAATTGAAAACGAACAATGGGACGAAATTGGCAAGCTGGTTCGTGAAGCAGTAGAGCTGGTTGCGTAACTCAAACAGAGCTCTTTTACCCAAGTCACCAGACCCCATTAAATAGCGTGACTTGGGTTGAATAATTATAGGGTCTGTTGAACTTCCGAGCTGATTTTTGCAGCGAATTGTTGGATATTTATACAAGGCAGAGACTTTGCTATGTAGCTAGCCTACATGAGAAGTCGATAACGCAGTAGAAATGACCAACAAACGCTGCCCAGAGGGTTCGGCTAGGCGCCCCCGCAAAATCGTTTTATGCTTTGTTAAGGAGTATTTGCTTAGAATGACTAGGCTACACACTCCTTGTCGCGCCTAAAACGATTTTGACTAGGCGTCCCCATCCGAACAAAATTTAACCGCGAAAGATCAACAGACCCTAGTAACGACAGGATGGCGCGGATGAACAAAGGTACATTAGCACTACTCATTTCAGGCTTAATCACAATTCCAACGGCAGCGATGGCTATGACTCCCAACACAGATCTTAACCTAATGCCTTACCCACAAAATGTAGAGTTGGGGCAGGGTAAAATCACACTGGATAAATCCTTCAGCATTTACATCAAAGGCTACGATTCCCCGCGCGTGCAGTTCAACGCTAAGCGCACCATGGACCGTCTATATCGTCAAACTGGCTTACCAATGTTGAACTGGCATGCTGAGTCGGAAAAAGACGCGACTCTGGTGATTGATATTCGTCATGCGCCCAAGTCAGAGGTGCAAGACATTAACAGTGATGAATCGTATCAACTTGAATCGCGTAATGGTCAGATCATCATTCGCTCCGAACGCCCTTACGGCGCTTTCCATGGTTTGGAAACCTTCTTGCAGTTGGTGACTACGGACGCGACTGGCTACTTTGTGCCTGCGGTGTCGATTCAAGATGAGCCGCGTTTTCCTTGGCGTGGCGTTTCTTACGACACTTCTCGTCACTTCATTGAACTTGATGTGATCCTTCGCCAACTCGATGCGATGGCATCAGCAAAAATGAACGTCTTCCATTGGCATATTTGGGATGACCAAGCGATTCGTATCCAGCTCGATAATTACCAAAAGCTGTGGCAAGACACAGCAGATGGTGATTACTACACCAAAGATGAAATTCGCTATGTGGTGAATTACGCGCGTAACCTTGGCATTCGAGTTATCCCTGAAATCTCTTTGCCGGGACATGCTTCGGCAGTAGCGCACGCTTACCCTGAATTAATGTCTGGTATGGGTGAGCAATCTTATCCGCATCAACGTGGCTGGGGTGTGTTTGAGCCGTTAATGGACCCGACCAATCCCGAACTCTATAAGATGTTGGCGAGTGTGTTTGACGAAGTGGTTGAGCTCTTCCCAGATGAGTACTTCCATATCGGTGGTGATGAACCAAACTACCAACAGTGGAAAGATAACCCGAAGATTCAGCAATTCATCAAAGACAACAAACTGGATGGTGAGCGTGGTCTTCAATCGTATCTGAACACCAAGGTTGAACAGATGCTGGAACAGCGCGGTAAGAAGATGACTGGCTGGGATGAAATCTGGCACAAAGACCTTCCAACCTCGATTGTGATCCAAAGCTGGCAAGGGCACGACAGTATCGGTCGAGCTGCAAAAGAGGGCTACCAAGGTATTCTTTCAACAGGCTATTACCTAGATCAGCCGCAGCCAACCAGTTACCACTATCGCAATGACCCAATGCCGAAAGGAATCACGGTAGATGACCAACTTCATCAAGGTGAGAAATTCGCGACTTATGACTGGGTGAAACCACGCAACAAAGGCGGTCCGCGCACCGGCAATCTAACCATTATTGAAGCAACAGACGGCAGCTATCGTGCGTTTACCGATTACAACGGTAAGTCCCGCGAAGAGGTGTTCATCATTGAGTATGTGCCGGGTGTGAAGTTTAAAGGGCACTTCGATAACTTTATGTCTTACACCGAATTCAACTATGACTTCGCGGATGGCAAGTTGAAAGACACTAGTTACCAGTTGATAGGCAATGTTCGTTGGCCTGCGATTGGAGAGTTGGTCGCGAGCAGTGACATGGCAGGGAGTGTCATTCCTGAGCCGAACGGTGGCTATCCGGCTGAGCTGACCGAGAAAGAACAGCAGCTAATCTTAGGTGGAGAAATTACCATTTGGGGTGAGAACCTCGATTCAATGACCATCGAGCAACGTTTATGGCCCAGAAGCTACGCGATTGCTGAGCGCCTATGGTCGAGCCAAGACCTGACCGATGAGCGCAGCATGTACAAGCGCATGAAGGTGATGGATACATGGTCTGAGATTTCGCTTGGTCTGCGCCATCATGCCGATGCCAATATGATGTTGAAACGTCTTGCTAATGGTGCGGACGAAGCACCGCTACAAACGTTAGCGAAGTACATCGAGCCGGCTCAATACTACGCTCGTCACTGGGAGAAGTGGATCTCTACGCCAAACGAGGGTGATTTGTACAACCAGTATGAGCGACTAAACCGCTTTGCGGATGCATTGCCAGTAGAAAGCCTAGCAGTGTACGAGATGAAAGATTTGGTCGCAGTTTATGCTCAAGGTGATAAAACCGCGTTGGATGCGTTAGCGATGCATTATCAAAGCGTTAAGTTAGCGGCGCAGCTAGCCAAACCTATTTTCGCAGCCAACGTGGCGTCAGTAGAAACGGTGCCAGTTGCAGAGTCTGCCATCAAAGTTGCCGACTTAAGTTTAACCTTGATTGAGCTCGCCAAGCAGGGCCGTGGTATTAGTCAATCTGACGCTAAAGCGTATCAACAAATCATCAATGAAAATGCGATTATCTTTGATGAAACCATTGTCGCTATTGTCGTACCAACTGAGCGGTTGCTTCACACTTTAACCGATTGATAACTAAAAGGGATTGCCGTCTGGTAACGCAGGCGGCATCTTATCGTTTAAGCACTCTTATATCTCCCAAAGGTTTTCTCATGACAGTAAATGGTCACTTACATTTTTATGTAGGCACCTATACCGATTCACCAAGCCAAAGTCAGGGCATCGCGTGTGTTTCTCTCGATATTGCTACTGGCGCATTAACGCTCACCAATGAACTTGTTCCTGAAGCGGTGAAAACGGTTCGTAACCCTTCTTACCTTGCGCTCAAAGGAGAGGGGTTATATACCTTTAATGAAGTAGAACGCTTGGAAGGTGCAGAACTGATTTTTGCTGAAAAAACAGACAGCTATGCATTACCAATTGAAGGCGACTATCCTTGCCATATTGATATCAAAGCCTCGCTGCTTGCTGTGGCAAACTACGGTTCCGGTAATGTAAGTGTTTACCAACTTTATGAACAAGGTAAGCCTCTGAAATCCATCGCAGAATTATATGTGGGAGGCAGTGGTCCCAATGCTGATCGTCAAGCCTCGCCTCATGCGCATCAAGCAACGTTTCTCAACCACTCCGAGCAACTTGCTGTGGTCGATTTAGGCACAGACAGTGTTCATTTCTATGACTATAAAAAAGATGGTGAGACAGTTAAGTTTTCACTTTCTCAAAGCATCGCGATGCCTCCTGGTTCTGGCCCTCGTCATTTGGTCTTCGATAGTGATGAGTCTGTCGCGTACGTTGTTTGCGAACTGTCCGAAACGCTGGTGGTACTCCGTAAGCAAAGCGGGCAGTGGAATCTTACTCAACAAGTGAAGCTGCTAGCCGATGAAGAGAACAAAGAAGCGGCGTCGGCAATTCGTCTCTCTGCGGATGAGCGTTTTGTCTATATTTCATGCCGTGCGCAAAATCTGATCAGCACATTTGATATAACGAATAATACTCCGGTTCAAATTGCCGCGTCCGATTGCGGCGGCGCGTTTCCAAGAGATTTTGTTTTATCCCGTGACGGGCAGTGGATGCTCGTTGCCAATCAACATTCACATAATGTCGCTAGCTTCCATAGGAATCCGGAAACTGGCGTTATCACTCCAACCGGATACTCATGCGACATCGGTGCGCCTGTGTGTTTGGTTGAGAAGCCGTAATTAAGAGAAATAACATGACAATTCATCGTATTAATCCATGCAAACGTTGGTCTGATGTAACGGTGTTCAACGGTATTGCCAACTTTGTTGAGGTGGCAGAAGCAGATACAACTGCGGATATGAAAGGGCAAGTACAACAGATTTTCGACCAAGCTGAGCAAATGCTAGCAAGTGTTGACAGCGATAAGTCGCGCATTCTATCTGTGACGATTTACGTGACAGATTTTACTAACTTCGATGCCCTTAACGAAGTGTGGGATGCGTGGTTCCCTGAGGGCTGCGCACCGAGCCGTGCTTGCGTCAAAGTTGAATTGGCGAATCCTGAACTCTTAGTCGAAATGGCGTTTGTTGCAGCTGCGGGTGAGAAGTACCAGTAACGGCACATCGTTAGCTTTTATCGAGATAATATACCCAAGTGACTTCAAGATGCAGGATTCAGAGCGTTGTCATTGATTCGAGAGTAAGGAAAACAACGCAGTGTAATAGCGAGCTCTTTCCAAGTTGTTTGACGCAGCCATTTGTTTGACTAAAAAAGCGAGTCAATGACACGCTCCCAAAGGGCACTCTTTGCAAATAGTAAGGGCCTTGGCTTGTATACTTTGTTGCCGATTGTTGATTTAGAATGACTAGATCTTTAAATCGCCGCCGCGTCTACAAACCAAGTCATTCTCGCTGAACCCAGCATCTCGAGGTTACTTGGGGATAAAGTGCCACTCGTATTGAACGGAGTGGCATTTTTGTTTCTGCTCTAATCGAGTGATTTCTTAAAGCGCAAAGAGGCGACGACTAAGCCCACCACGGTAAAACCAAGCAACCATATTGTGTCTCGCCATAACTCCATTAGATCGGCACCACGAAGCACCACACCACGAATGATGCGCATAAAGTGGGTCGCGGGCAGAGCCTCTGATATCCATTGAGCTGCGATTGGCATCCCTTCATAAGGGAACATAAAACCAGACAGAAGGATAGACGGGAGGAGAATAAATACCGTCATCTGCATGGCTTGAAGTTGTGTTGTGGCGATGGTGGATATCACCAAACCGAGCGTTAAACTGGCGGCTATAAACAACAAGGTGCCAAATAATATCTGGCTAATGGCTCCATTTATCGGCACGCCAAAGATCCAATGCCCCAAGCCAAGAATAATAAATACCTGAATTAAACCGACAAAGATGTACGGAATAATTTTCGCGACCATGAGCTCAATAGAGTGAATTGGTGTGGTGATGAGTAATTCCAAGTTGCCTCGTTCTCTTTCTCTCACAATGGCAGCACTGGTAAACAAGATCATCGTCATTGTAAGTATGACCCCAAGTAAACCGGGTACGATGTTCACTGCTGAGCGCCGGCTCGGGTTGTAATACAACGCGACTTCAAAAGTTTTGGTGGGAGCAGGGCGGATCTCAAAGTCGAAATCAGTCAATGGCATGGTCTGCAGCGAGAGAATGGCTGAACTGATCATGGTATCAGAGCCGTCTACAATCCACTGTCCCAGCTCTCGACCTTGCACCATACGCTGAGTTAAATCGCTTGGCAGAATGAGTGCCGCGCGCACGAGACCGTCTTGTATCGCTTGTTCCGCCTCTGAAGCGGTGGCAAAGGTTTCGACCACATCGACAACTTGAGTCACTTTTACCGATTCAGTAATAACGCGACCTGCGGTGCTACCGCTTTGGTCAACAACGCCGACGGGAATATTGCGAATATCGGTATTGATGGCGAATCCAAATAACAATAATTGGATCAGAGGAATCATGACCACCATGCCAAAGGTGATTCGGTCACGAGAAAGCTGTCGAATCTCTTTGATCATCACCGCCTTCATTCGAGCAATGGACTTCATCATTGGCGACCCTCCCCCGTTACACTAACGAATACATCTTCTAAGCTAGGACGCGCGATGTTCATCTCGCAGCCTTCAAGCTCTGGGAAGGTTTGTATTAACCAATTAATCGGTTGTTCGATATGTTGATGAATTAGGATGCGTAAGCGGATACCTAACTGGGCAGCAGAACGGACTTCTTCACGTTTTATGACTTTCTCTTTCAGTTCACGCAAGTTATCCGCTTTGACCTCGACAATATTCACACCCATTTGCGCCATGAGTTGCTCCGGCTCACCATCAGCACGGATTTCTCCAGCCTCCATAATAGCAAGTCGATGGCAGCGTTCTGCCTCGTCCATATAGTGAGTGGTGACCAAAATTGTGGTGCCTTGATCGGAGAGATCAAACAATTGCTCCCAGAAGTCACGACGGTTCTCCGGGTCTACGGCGGAGGTTGGCTCATCGAGAAACAACAATTCAGGTTTGTGCATGGTCGCTGCCGCAAGAGAAAGTCGCTGCTTTTGTCCGCCACTCATGCCACCAACGCGTTGCTTACGTAATTGATCAAGTCCATATGTCGCTAATTGCTCTTCGATGCGAGCTTTAAGTGCTTTAGTATCCATGCCAAAGATCTGCCCAATAAACTCGAGGTTTTCTTGAACGGAAAGATCATCGTAGAGGGAGAATTTTTGCGTCATGTAACCAATTTTGAGTCGCAATAGCTCAGATTGTCTTGGGATCTCTAACCCTAAAACATCAACATTGCCTTCACTTGGGCTGAGTAGACCCGTTAACACACGAATGGTGGTAGATTTACCGCAACCATTTGGACCCAGAAAGCCATAAATACTGCCTTTGGGCACATTGAGCGTGATGTTATTGATGGCAGTAAAGTCACCGAACTTCTTTACCAAATTCTCTGCTTGAATTGCGTATTCAGTCATCGTTTACTCCGCTAAATCCACTTGTGCAGGAATGCCTGAAGGTAGAGATTCAGCAGAGTCTTGTAAATCGACTTCTGCAAGGTACATCCAGCGCGAACGCTCTTCCTCTGTTAGGGCGAAGTAGGGGGTAAATGATGGCTCAGTAGCAACCCAGCGCACGGTTCCTTCTAAAGGTTTTTCGACGCCATCCACATGGACTTGTACGGCTTTACCGGGAATAAAGTTAACTCGATAAGTCGCAGGGACATAAACACGTGCATAAGGGACACGGCTTGCTTGAATCACGGCAACGATGCCATTGACTGGAACGCGCTCGCCTAAGTTAAAAGGTAGATTGTCGAGCAAACCATCACGGGTAGCGGTAATGGTTAGCTCTGCTAGTTTTTGCTGTTGAAGAGCCACATCTGCTTTTGCTGCCATCAGTTCGGCTTTGGCTTGTTCAATGTCTTCAGGGCGTGAGCCTGCGGTAAGTTTGCTGAACTCTTCTTGTGACGAGTCTAACTCGGCACGCGCAGAATCTCTTGCTGCCAATGCGGTGTCTTTTTCCGATTGGCTGATGAGTCTCTTACGTACCAATTCTGCTTTACGTTGGTAGTTCTTTTGAGCTTCGGTTAATTGCGCTTCTGCTCTTGCAACTCTTGCTTGGGCTGCTGCAATATCTTCAGGACGTTCGCCATTGGTCAGCTTTAATAGGTAAGCATCTGCTTTAGCTTGCTCAGCTACGGCGCGGGCTAATATCGCTTCTTGGTTCTTAGTATCGAGTTGAACTAGCACCTCACCTTCAGTTACTTGGCTGCCTTCTTTAATGGGTAGAGCACGAATGATTTCGCTTGAGGTGGCTGTAAAGGTGACGCGGTCACGTTCTAGTGTGCCAAGAGCTTGCTGACCATCGTCTTTTGAGCAAGCGGTCAAAAGGGTGATAACAAAGGTGCCAAGAATGATTCGCTTCATCATGCGATGCTTCCTCAAGAAGTTGAGCCTGATCGTAGGTCAGGTTGCAGAAGAATGTGGGACTGTATTCAGTGTAACGTGGACAAGTTTTAGTCGGCTAGGGCGATAATTCCCTCAATATTCATCAATTGATTAATTATTATGCCCAAGTGACTTCAAGATGCAGGATTCAGAGCGTTGTCATTGATTCGAGAGTAAGGAAAACAATGCAGTGTAATAGCTAGCTCTTTCCAAGTTGTTTGACGCAGCCATTTGTTTGACTAAAAAAGCGAGTCAAAGACACGCTCCCAAAGGGCACTCTTTACAAATATAAGGGCCTTGGCTTGTATACTTTGTTGCCGATTCTTGATTTAGAATGACTAGATCTTTAAATCGCCGCCGCGTCTACAAACCAAGTCATTCTCGCCGAACCTAGCATCTCGAGGTTACTTGGGTATAGAAATAGTTTTTACACTTTATACGCCACAAAGAATAATCATAGCGGGCTACCCTGATACTAATGGGTTTCGGTGGGATAAATTGGAGAATCGAGACGGCGATCGGGTTTTCTCTGAAGCGATAAAAGAAACAGAGCCCAATGAATGAACATTGGGCTTTGGATATGCGAGTAAAGGTAGGCTAGAAGCCTTTAATGATTGGTTAAGCCGTTTTAAATTGACTTACAATTTCTTGTAGACCAACAGCCAGCTCACTTAAGTCACGACAAGCAACTGCGGTTTGGCGAGAGCCCGTTGCCACTTCACTAGAGAACTGATTGATGTGTTCTACGTTACGATGCAATTCTTCAGTGACTGAGCTCTGCTCGCTACATGCGCTTGCAATTTGAATGCTTTTCTCTGCAATGTTGTCCACGCTTTGCTCGATTTGCCCAATGGTTGCACCTGCGTTTTGTGCTTGTTCAACACACACTTGAATCAAATCATTGCTGTTGTTTGTCGCAGACACTGCGGTTTTAGAGCAGTTTTGTAGCTTGCTAATGATGGAGACGATCTCTTCTGTGGATGATTGCGTGCGACTTGCTAGTGTACGTACCTCGTCTGCAACAACCGCGAAGCCTCGACCTTGTTCGCCAGCGCGTGCTGCCTCGATCGCTGCATTGAGAGCCAGAAGGTTGGTCTGCTCAGCAATATCTTGAATCACGTCGACGACAACGCTGATGTTTGATGCGTCTTGCTCAAGCTCGCTGACCATGGTGCCAACAGATTGGATCGCAACAGATGCTTCATTGATTTGCGAGATACACTCTTGAACGACTTCTAAACCTTGTTTCGCATCGTTCGACGCACCATTCGCGGTTTCAGATGCGGCTTCGGTATTGTTGGCGACATCGTTAACTGTTGCTTGCATCTCGTTCATTGCGGTTGCAATCAGATTAAGCTGTTGTTGCTGCTCGTCCATACCAGATGAAGTTTGTTCCGAAATCGCGCTCACTTCTTCTGTTGCTGTACTTACTTGTGCGGTAGTTGAAGAAATGCTGTCAACCAGACTTAAAAGTTTCGCCTGCATATCGATACATGCATCGGCAAGGATACCAAGTTCATCATTACCAATCTTATTGCGTGGCAGTTGGTAAGTAAGATCACCAGAGGCAATCTTAGACGCCATTTCAACAACATAGTTAAGTGGCGAGCAAATTTGCTTGGTAAGGAATAGCCCTAGAGAAAAACCCAAAGCTAACAAGGCTACAATAGCAATGATGCCATAAGTAATCGCATCGGTTACCACGATATGCGTGCTGTCGATGTCTTCTTTAATGAAGGTTTGGTTTAGCTCAACAAGAGCGATGATAGCGTTTTGTAGCTCTTGGAAAGCAGGGAAGCCATCAAGCAGCATTGCGTTGGCTTCATCAACTTGCTTGGTTAGAAGCAGTGCGGAGTATTTTTCATTGAAGCTACGGTATTTTTCCCATGCATCGTTGACACGGTTGAAGGCATCACGGTCACGTTGATCCCATAACGACTGACCATACTTTTTAATATAGTTGTCAACTTTACTTTCTGATTCATCTAGACCTTTCAACCATGTTTTAAACTCAGCATGGTTTACATTCGTCAATAAAGAAAATTCATCTTTTCTTAAAATGCCGACTTCGATTTCAATGTTTTTAACTAACAAAATACTCGGAACTGTGGTGTCAGAAAATTCCGACATCTTTCCGTCGATTAATTTAATTTGAGAGTTAAAGAAGAAAGAGAGTGCAATTACGGCGGCGGAGATAATTAATATCAACGCACTAATTTTACTTTTAATACTTAAGTTAGAAAGCTTCATAGACTCACTGCAAATTTGGGGGGCTTGAAAAGTCCGGAGTCTAAGGGGGAGAATAGATATATTGTGTGATGAATGTCGCAAAAAATTTTATCGCAACCTGAATTAAGTTGGAAACTTAATGTTCATCTTTCGTTTGAAAATAAGTTAATAATTAATCGATATTGATGAGGGTGATTATTAATTAAATGATAAATTATTCTAATTCCCAATATGTATTATTGTTGATAACTAAACGGCAATTCAGAATTTACCTATTGTTCATTTTAGTTATTTGTGTATCCAAAACATTATTGAATGATTAAAACAGATTAGACTCGGAAATTTGAGTGTTATTTAGGCAAAATAAAAGCCCAATATTGAACATTGGGCTTTGTTAGGCATGAGTCGTTTGGTTAATCGATAGAGGTTATGCCGCAGCGTGAACTTGTGGGAAATCCAACGTAGGGTGTTTGGTCACAATGGAGTGATAGCCGTAAACCTGTTCTATGCGTTCCGGTGTTAATGCGTTCCATGGCGTATCGTCACAGACAAGTTTACCGTCGTGCAGTAGTACAAGGCGATCTGCATACTGGGATGCCAAATTAAGATCGTGTAATACGACTACAACCGCTGCGTTGTGCTCTTTTGCCGCTTGACGAGCGATTTTTAATGTATTGTGTTGATGAGCTAAATCCAATGCAGAGGTAGGTTCGTCCAGCATTAAGATCTTCTTATCACCGGATAGATGAAGTTGTGTTAATACGCGAGCCAAATGTAAACGTTGTTTCTCACCACCAGAGAGAGCAGGGTAGAGGTTATCAGCCAAATGCAAAACATCGGTTTGCTTCATGTATTGCAGAGCAAGCTCCGTGGTCTCTTTATTAGAAATGGACAGAGGAATCGCACCTAGTTCGACCACTTCTCTCGCTAAGAACGGGAAGGTCAGCGTGCTGTGCTGCGGCAACATCGCCACGTGTTTGGCGCTCTCCGAAGGCTCCCAGTCGTTTTTTTGTTTACCAAAGAACTGGATATCATTCTGAGACGGAATCTCGCCACACAATAACTTCAGCAGCGTACTCTTACCCGCGCCGTTAGGGCCTAATAATGCGGTGACCTCGCCTGCACGAATATCAATACTGATGTCGTCTAGTACCACTCGGCTCCCATATCTCATGGAGATGTTTCTGCCAGACAGAACGATGTCATTCATTACAGAATCTTCCCTTTTTGTTGGAACAGTAAGTAGATAAAGAATGGCGCGCCAATCAATGCGGTTACAATGCCTACAGGCAACTCTGCGGGTGCAACAACGACTCGTGCAAACATATCAGCAGCGGTAAGAAGTAGTGCGCCCATAAGCGCTGAAATAGGCAGCAGCGTGCGATGGTCTGGACCGGCAAGCATACGACCTAAATGCGGAATCACCAGACCGATAAATCCAATTGCACCACAGATACTCACCGTAATACCCACACCAACTGCAGACAACAGGATAAGTTGGCGTTTGAGCTTCTGTACTGGCACACCTAGGTGTTTGGCTTCTGATTCTCCCAAAAGCAACGCATTTAATGACATGGCTTTTCTCTGGAACCAGAACATCAAGATGATGAGAGTCACCGCAGCTAAACCAATCCCTGACCAGTTTGCCCCAGCCAGCGATCCCATCGACCAAAGAGTTAAGTCTCGCAGCATTTGATCATCGGCGATGAAGTTCATAAAACCAATCGCAGCGCCCGAGAGTGCGCTGATTGCAACCCCCGCAAGCAACATGATGGTGACTGACGTACCAAACTTATTCGTACCTAACCAGTAAACTAATACCGTGGTAATTGCACCGCCGAGGAAGGCGAAAAATGGCAGGGCAGCTAAGTTCATTAGTGTCGGGTAGTTTTGACTGAAATCGGCAAATACGACGATTGCAAATGCGCCACCAAGCGCTGCACCTGCGGAAACACCGATGATGCCTGGCTCGGCTAGAGGATTTCGGAATAACCCCTGCATCACAACACCACAGATAGCGAGGATCGCACCAATAAACATACAAAGAATGGTGCGTGGAAGGCGGATTTCGTTGATGACTAACTGAATATGAGGAGCAAGGTCTGAACCTGCTCCTGTTAAGCTTCTCAGACTGTCTGAGAAGCTAATATTCATTGGACCTACTGTAATAGACGCTACTGCGATAAAAGCTAAAATGCCAGATAACGCGAGTAGGGCAGTAGATAAAGGAATTCGTCTTAACAGCATTGAATCTCTCTACGGGTAAAGCAGCTCGTTTAGGCGCTTCGCCTCTGAAAGGCTCTTAAGTCCTAAACCACCAACAAGCGCATGACCGTCAATTGTCACGATGTTTTTGTTCATACCTGCTGGAGTCGCGGCAAGGAGAGGCATTGCTTTCAGAATGGCATCTGCACCGCCCATTGTTTGATAGCTACGCCCACTCACAAGAATCACGTCTGGTTGCATCTCGACCATAGCTTCTGTTGATAGTGGCTTGTATGAAGAGAGTTTGCTTGCTGCTGGGTTTTCTCCACCTGCAAGTTGAATGATTGCATCTGGTGTTGTTTCTGACCCCGCTACGTTTGCTGGGCGACCTTCGTGAATCAGTAGGAAAAGTACTTTCTTTTTGTCAGCTTTTGCTGGTTGGTTGCCTTCCAGTGCTTTCACTTGTGCTTCAACTTCAGTTTTTAGCGCTGTCGCTTGAGCTTCGCGATGCATGATGGTCGCAATTTGGTCGATACGATCAACCAAACCTTCCACGTTTGCTTCTGTATTGACGACTTCAACATCAACACCTGCTGATTTCAATTGGTCTAGTGTGGTGTTTGGTCCCATTTCATCTGATCCAATCAATTTAGTCGGGCTTAATCCCAGTAGACCTTCAGCAGAAAGACGACGGTGGTAACCAACTTTTGGTAACTCCATACCTTCCGGTAGTTGGCTTGTTACGTCGACAGCAACAAGGCTATCTTTTGCATCAAGAGCAAGTAACAGTTCAGTGACAGCGCTGCCGGCACTGACCACGCGTTCATTTGATGGAGCTTCGTTGGCAAATAGGCTCGCACTAGCAAGCATAGTAATGGCTGCAGTCAATGCGGTACGAACGGGCGAAAGTGTTTTATTCATTAGTGTGTTCTCAATCTTGTGTTCTTCTATTGCGACTCTTCAGTGAGCAGTTGAGTCGCTTGAATTCCGTTTTCTTGTAAAAAGCCAAGAAGCTTAACCAGTGACTGAATGTCTGCGGTTTTTTCCGCACCAATCACAATAGGTTTGTCGGTTGATTTGCTCTCTTCTAACAGAGCCATCG
Source organism: Vibrio sp. Y29_XK_CS5 (assembly GCF_024181835.1). NCBI lineage: Bacteria > Pseudomonadati > Pseudomonadota > Gammaproteobacteria > Vibrionales > Vibrionaceae > Vibrio > Vibrio sp. Y29_XK_CS5. Next base: position 1,420,506 of record NZ_JAMZAM010000001.1, on the reverse strand, counting down.
TAAAGTTTTCCCAATCGATGTACGCCTTACCGTTGATCGCCCAGTGTGGCTCTTCTTTAAGGATGTTCACCGTGATTGATTGTTTGTCCACCTCAGCCACAGCTTGGGAATCGGTGCTTGGTAGGTTCACATCTAGGGAATCTAACTTCACTGCTGCAGTGAGCATCAAAAACACCATTACGATGAAAATGATGTCGAGCAGTGGCGTTAAGTCTGGTGTTAAGCCATGACTGTTGTTGTCTTGTGGTGCCTTAATCATGAACTTCTCGCTTCAACATGATTTGCAACAGTCGCGACTTCTTTGCTGTTTTCCGGAGATACATGCTGTAGAGAAATGCCTTCGAGCCACAGATTTACATAGTTCAGTGTGTGTTCAAGCTTAGCGATAACACGATCTGCCCAAAGACCAATCAGTTGCGCGCCAGAAATAGCGGGTAACGCAATGATCAAACCAGCTGCAGTCGTACGCATCGCAAGACCTAAGCCATCTGCCAAGTCGTTTGGCGTAATGTTACCGGTAGAAGAAGCAATACCTTTAAACATATCGATAAGACCAAGAACTGTACCTAATAGACCAATCAGGGGGCTGATCACGCCAATCAAGGTCAACAGACGCAGACCTGAGTGCAACTGATGACGTTTTTCTTGAAGCCAAATACCAGCCGCATCTTCACGCAGTGATTTAGAAAAAGAGTGATGCGCAAGCAGCATTGCAACACCACGATATAAAAGAGGTCGTTTACCCGAAAACTCATCCGCTAGTGCTTCGATGTCTTTGTTGTTGGTTGGGTCAAGCTTGGTCAGCTTTTGGCGAATCGCGCGTTTACCGACTCCTAGGCTAATGAATACTTGAAAGAGTCTTTCCGCAATGATCATGACTGTAAGTGCAGAGCAAATAACTAAAGGCCAAGTCATAAGACCAAATTGGGTTTGTAAATGTTGTAGCTGTTCCATTATCCATCCAACTTAAAACGAACTGGGATTTGAACTCGGTGAGCAACTTTGTGCCCGCCAGAAATATGAGGTGAAAACTGCCATTGTTTAATGGCACGTAGAGCAGAAAGATCGAGCATTTCTGCACCAGATGATTCGATAAGTACTTGTTTAATTTGGTTGCCGTTTTCGTCAAGCCAAATTTCATACAGCGCAACCCCTTCAATACCACGCTTTTGCGCTGAACGTGGGTAACGAGGTTGTACTGGTTGAGAAACAAACGTCGGTTGGTCAATCATTACAGGCTGTGATGTCGCCCCTTTCGATTGATCAGTAGGAGCCGCTTGTTGTGGTTGAGGTTCTTTTGCGATTTTCTCTTCCACTTTTTCTTTTGGTTGCGGATCTTTCTTTGCAACGGGTTTTGGTGGTTGAGGTTTTTTAACCGGTTCAGGTTTCTTTTGGACTGGTTTTTTCTTCACCGCTTCTTTTTTTACGATCGGCTTTTCTACCGTCTTTTTAATCGGCTCAGGCTTTGGTTTTGGCTTCGGAGGCTCAGGTTGTTTCTTTGGCTCCGGGTGCTTCTCTTCCACCACTTCTTGTGGCGTAGGAGCCGCTTGTACCGGTTTTGGCGCTGAGACTAAATTCAAGCTTACCGAGCTGGTGGGATTGCCTGCTGGCATTGCAAACACTTTTGTCTCTTGGGAGACAAAAAGAAGCGCTGCGTGCACCACTAAAGAGGCGCCACCGGCAATGGCATATCTTTTTACGTTCACGGGTAAATCTCGGTAGTAGGAATCATTATCAAGTGGGAAGATTATTGCTCGAAAAGGAAATAAGATCAATTATCAATTGCATTATCATTACGTGCAAATTATGATCTTTACAGTTTTTTTGAAATGAGCCTCAATCCTTTGTGTGGTGGGCTTTAAGTGAGTAAATATGAGCGTCGACATTTATAAATTTGACGAATCAATTCTCGGGAGTGACAGCCCCGATCCGCTGCGTTTTGCGTTTGTGAAAAAACACTCTGCGCACGCGGGTGGTAGCAGTATGCCTGTGCCACCGCCACAACAAGGTGAAATCCTGTCACGGATCACTTCTGAAACAACGCAAAAGAACAATAAGCGTTGCTTGTACATTCATGTGCCATTTTGTCGTGTGCGCTGCACTTTTTGTAACTTCTTCCAAAATGCTGCGAGCCGTAAGCTTGTTGATGAGTACTTTGAAGCGCTGATGAAAGAGCTGAAAGAGAAAGCAGCACTGCCATGGACACAAAGTGGCATTTTTCATGCGGTTTATATCGGTGGGGGCACGCCTACAGATTTATCTGCAGATCAGGTTCGTATTCTTGGTCAGGCAATTCATGACTATTTCCCTTTAGCCGCCGATTGTGAAATTACCCTAGAAGGGCGTATTAACCGATTCTCGGACGAGCTGTATCAGGGAGCGCTAGACGGAGGTTTCAACCGTTTTTCATTTGGTGTGCAAAGCTTCAATACCAAAGTACGTCGTAGTGCTAAGCGTTTAGATGATCGTGAAGATGTCTTGAACCGCGTTGCTGAGCTCGCTAAAGAAGACAAAATTCCCGTCATTATAGATCTGCTATATGGCTTGCCTTATCAGACAAAGGAAGTGCTCGAACAAGATTTGCACGACTTTATGTCTACTGGCGCGCACGGTTTGGACCTATATCAACTGGTTGTTGGTGGGACAGCCCCAATGTTGAACCTAGTTGAGAAGGGTAAGATGCCACCACCGGCAACCACGCCTGAAAAAGCTGGTATGTACGAGCTCGGTGCGAAATTCATGTCGAAACACCATATGAAGCAGCTCAGTGTAAACCATTGGGCGATCGATAACCGTGAACGCAGCTTATACAACAGCTTAGCGAAAACGTATGCAGAAGTGCTTCCGGTTGGTTGTGGTGCCGGCGGTAACATCGGTGGTTACGGCATGATGCAACATCGCACGCTAGACACTTATGTCAAAGCCGTCAATGAAGGGCAAAGCACCATCGCGATGATGATGAAACAGAGCCCGCTAGAGCCACTCTTTGCTGCGCTAAAGTCAGGTTTCGACCGTGGCATTGTTCAAGGGAACAAACTGCCAAACTTCATGGGTGAAGACACCTTTAACTTCCTAATGCCGTTGTTCAAAGTATGGCACGACAAGGGCTTGGTCGAGCTTCAAGAGCGTAGCTTAGTGCTAACCCTTGCAGGGAGCTTCTGGGCTGTTTCTCTCGCACAGGCATGTATTCAGGTACTAACGTCGGAAATGAACGAAAACGTACCAAAAGTATCTAACATCTAAAAGAAATGGAAAAACCAATGGAATCAATTAAGCAACAGGTTGAAAGCCTACTAGAACAAGAACCGCAACTGTTACCTGCGGCGATGGCAGAGCGCCTTGGCGTATCGGAATTTGATGTGGTTGCAGCACTACCTCAAGAAATGGTAGCGGTGGCTCCGGGTGAGCAAGCTCAAAGCATTTTAGAAGGTCTTGTAGGCTTTGGTCCTGTAACGACGATTGTTCATTCTTTCGGCTCAATCTTTGAAGTGAAAGCACCGTTCCCGAAAGGCAAAGTGGCACGTGGTTACTACAACTTAATGGGCAAAGAAGGGGAGCTTCACGGTCACCTTAAACTGGATAACGTGAAAAACATCGCGTTAGTAAGTAAGCCGTTTATGGGGCGTGAAAGCCACTACTTTGGTTTCTTCTCTGAGTGCGGTAGCAACATCTTTAAGATCTACCTCGGTCGTAATGAAAAGCGCGAACTGATTGAAGAGCAAGTAATGGCATTCCGTACAATGCAAGCTGAGTTCAATCAGTAGTTCCAACATAGAATTAACAATGTTAAATGCATACGACGCTTGCTCCATCCGCCAACAGGTGGGGTGGCGTCGTTTATCAAAGAATAACCGAGTTTAAATTCGGAAACACAAAACAAGTAAAGTTAGGTATCAAAATGGATCAGCAAGTTAAACAAGAGCGTTTACAAGGTCGTCTAGGACCAGAAATTAAGGAATTTCGTCAGGAGCGCCGTACGATTCAACTAGCAACAGTTGATGCGGAAGGTCGTCCAAACGTAAGTTACGCCCCATACGTACAAAACCAGGAAGGTTACTTCGTTCTTATTTCTCAGATTGCTCGTCACGCGCGCAATCTGCTTGAGAATCCAAACGTATCTTTGATGATGATTGAAGATGAGGATTCATCTAAGCAGTTGTTTGCTCGCAAGCGTCTAACGTTTGATGCGGTTGCGACAGTTGTAGAACGTGACTCTGAAATGTGGCAGCAAGTTGTTGGTCAAATGAAAGATCGTTTTGGTGAAATCATCGACGGTCTAAGCCAACTAGAAGACTTTGTTCTATTTAACCTAAAAGCAGAGCAAGGTCTATTCGTAAAAGGTTTTGGTCAGGCTTACCAAGTGTCTGGTGATGATTTGGTTGATTTTGTTCACCTTCAAGAAGGTCACAAGAGAGTCGAAAAAGCGTAAGCTGGCTTTCTAACTTAATGATCGTCTAAACGGGTGTGAATGCCCAAAGGGAGTTAGGTTATAATAACTCCCTTTTTATTAGACCAAAAGTACAGAGAAAGAGCATGAGACCAGTAAGTAAGGAACTTGGCGAGATTTGTTACCCATTCATTTATGAAGACAGTCCGGTCTGCGATTTTGAAATTACGGCAGACGAGTTGTGCAGTCGAATTGGGCTTGTGCTATCGATGGAGTTAGATGATTTTAGTCGCGACGTCCTAACTCGCATGCAGCCAAACGTGTACCATGTGAACGGCTCTATCCGCGGCAAGCTCGCAATCACAGAAGCGGAAGTTGATGAGTTAAAAGCTGACTACGACGCAATCAAAGCGCGCATTGACGGTGGTTTTAAGGGGTTTGTACTTCCCGGTGGTCACCCAACTTCCAGCCAATTACATTTGTGTCGCTGCCAAGCCAAGAAGGTCGTTCGCGCATTGGTTGCGGTAGAGCATTCAGGTAAGAAGCAACCCGCCCCAATTTTGTTCCGCTATTCAAACCTGCTAGCTAACGTGCTTTATAGCTTGGCTTCCTATATCAATCACATTTATCAAGTGGAAGAAACGGAGTTTGTGTCTCGCAGCTACACGATGCCAAGTAAATAACGAGACAAACTAAAGTCGTTATGATGCCATCGCTTTTGCTTCTAGCTCTTTTGCGCCGCGCAGCATAGCTTCAATCAATTCTCCTGCATTGAACTTCTCTAGTGCTTCATGAGCACCAACTTGGTGAGCTCGGTCAACACAAATCTCGCTAGAGAGAGAGGTGTGAAGAATACGGTAAGAGTTGTTCAGTGCGGAATCGTTTTGAACTTCAAATGCAAGTTCATAACCGTCCAATCCTGGCATTTCGATATCACTTACTAGAAGATCAATAGGGCGGTTTTCTTCTGCTTCTCGCTTCATTAAATCGAGTGCATCAGAGCCATTTTTGCAAATTTGATAAGGGATATTGATGCGATCCAACGCGTCACTTAACTGTTTGCGTGCAATCGAAGAGTCGTCAACTAAAAGGATACTCAAGGCTTTCAGGCGTTCACGCTCAATGTCTGTCAACATAGGAATCTTAGTGTTTTCATATTGAGGGTAGATCTTCGAAAGCAGAAGCTCGACATCTAACATTTGGACGATTTTCTCTTCATAGCGAGTAATGCCAGTAACAAAGATGTTGTGACCTGCACTTTCTGGTGGCGTTTCAATTGCTTTCCAGTCACATTCTATGATTTTCTCGATACTTCGTACCATGAACGCAACCACCGTGCGCAAGCAATCTGTCACGATCAGATAGCAGTTTTTGTATTCCTCTTCTTGAATCGGACGGAATCCAATCGCTGCTGCCATATCAATCACTGGTACCGTTAAGTCACGAATCGTGACGGTCCCAATCACGTGGTGATGAGAATATGGAATCTTGGTCGTTGGCATGTAAGGAACAATTTCACGGACTTTAAGTGTGCCAATTGCGAAGTTCTGTTGCAGGGTGAGTTTAAACACCAACATGCCCTGAGATTGGTTCGCTTTACTTGCGACTTTTGCCATGAAAATAACCTTATCAATATCACTGATTTATGTAACTAATCTAATCTTATAAGGCGACAGCTTCAACCGTAGAACGTGGAAAAATGAGCTTTTTAGGAAATAGAACAAATAAAGAGAGAAATAACGTTCAATAATGGGTAACTTTTCATCAACTTGTCTGCGAGTTTCGATCATTAATGGATGAAGATAGAGCCTGAATTTGAGAAATCATTGCGATATTGAAGCGTTTCGGTAAACTTGCGCCACCCGAACAGTGAGAGACAAACACATGGCAAATACAGCAGCCGCTTTACACATTCTGGTAAAGCACAAAGAACAAGCTGAAGACATCATTAAGCAACTTAAGAAAGGTGCTAAATTCCAGACGTTGGCAAAGAAATACTCAACTTGTCCATCTGGTAAACGTGGTGGCGACCTAGGTGAGTTTCGCCGTGGTCAAATGGTGCCACAGTTCGACAAAGTTTGCTTTTCAGGTGAGGTTCTAACTCCGCACCTAGTAAAAACTAAATTCGGCTGGCACGTTGTGAAGGTTCTTTACCGTACTTAGTTAATAGTTTCTGCCTAGAGATGCTTGGTCGTAGGCAAAAATTATTCCCTTCTGCGAACTATTAATCTACAATTCCTTCGCCTAAAACGATAAAGAGCGGTTGGTTATTCCGCTCCTTGCCCCGCAAGAATTCACCTTTAGATTCCTTGGCACTACTTTTAATCATGGAGTAGTGCATCTGTTGTGCTACTCCCAATGGAGTGCATTATGCCATTTACAATCGAACCAATTACACACAAACACATCGACTCTGTAGCTAAAGTTATTTTCGACTCGTTTGCTAGCAATCAAGTTGACAGCGAACATGTCAACGAAGAGTTTCTAGATTACTTGACATATATGAGTGTGACCAACGTGGAAAGCAATCTAGGTTATGTCGCAGTTGATAGCAACAATGAAATTATTGCTGGCGTATTGTGTTGTGACCTCAAAGAAGCATTATCTTTTGACAATGCTGATGATGATTCAATGATGGCTATTCTCAAAGAGCTCAATTCAAAATACTTTGAGACGCTTACTGTTCCTGAGCGTTCTTATTTACAAGTTAAGTTTATCGGTGTTCGCAATGATCACAGTGGTCAAGGTATTGCCTCTGCGTTGATTAACGCAGCTCTTAATAATGGTCGGGCACTTGGTTTCCGTTTTGTGCAAGCTGAATCTGCGGGTTCTCGTTCACAATATGTGTTTGAGAGAATGGGGTTCAGTGCAAAAGCAAGTGTGAAATATGACGAATTTCTTTTTAATGGTACGAAGCCGTTTCATGCTACAGAAGAACACCAATCAATAAAACTTATGATCAAAAAGTTGTAAGAACAACAGCGGAGCAAATAACAGACTTTGAGCGCTTTAAAAAGTACAGCGTAATGAGCATGCTGTTTAGATGTGGTACCGTACTTAAAATTAAAAAAGCCAAGCATCACTTGGCTTTTTCTTTAGCTAGTACTCATTGCATACTGAGTTCCTGAATTGAAGTCCTCTAACCGTAGCGATGATTGTTCTGGCTCTTCGACAAAGACAAAGATTTCACCGTCTTTCTTGAGGACCTTCACGCCCATTTGCGATAGCTCTAGTGCTAATTGGAATGGGTTGACGTGATAAAAGTGTTCTACATAACTCCATAGTACATAGTTCGTCAGTATTTCCTGCTCACCAAATAACCCTTCTAATGCATATTGCAAAAAGATGTGCGCATCGATCATTGTCTCGCCCGAGTTGTTGGATATCGTGACGATGGCAATTTCATTTAGAGCATCCAGTACTTTCGAAACTTCGTCTTCAAGGTCTGGGTAGGTATCTTTGTTCCCTCTACGGACATTACGTTGAAAGGAGTGAGATTCGTCATTCTTGAACCCAAACGCATGACTTGCTTTGTATGAGAGGCGATACACTGTTGAAACAGAGGCTTCAAACTCTTTTAGCTTATTGAGTACCATCTGGTCGTCTGCTGGTACTTTGGTTGCCGCCAGTGCTTTTGCTTGTTGAACCCGCTGATAGACCTCTTCTCCTGCAGGTAAAATATCGAGACAAGAGGCTTGCTTTTCTGAGCTTGCTTTCCAAGCGCCAAATCGAATGACATCGTCAAGTTTAAACTTAGATAAATCCTCATCGGTCTCTATTTCTAACGTTTCATACCAGTGTTCACGCCACATTTGCATTTCCTTCATGCGGTATGCTTTGCTGTACCTTAAATGGCAGTATATGTGGTACGAAAAACCAGTCAGAGCAAAAAACCAAGGTAGCCCTAGATATTGATAGTAATGAGATGAGTCACTAAAAATAAGACCGTAGATTAGTAACCCGACAGAGGCAAATAGCGCTAGGATAAAGCAGATAAAATTAACGAGGAAAAACATATGTTGGTAATCGTTTTTATCATAAGTTTCTGCTTTAAAAGCAATCCAAGCCGCTACGACCATTCCAAAAATGCCTGCAGTAACCAGCTGAATGCAGATCGCGAATGTAACTCCCCAAAAAGACATGTTTTTCCTCATGCACTCAAAAATAAGCACAAATTGTTGCATATGTAGTTTTAAAAGGTGACCACCCTATAGTTAGGTGACGACGCGCTTCATAGTTTCATTGCTCTATGTATTGCTGTGTAGTTCTAAAGTGTTGAACTTGATGGATTCTTTATCCATCTAAAGGGTGATTAAAGGGATAGGTTTCACTTTGAACGTTTTATTATTCGCACCAACTGTGACGTAAGCAGCAGTTTCACTTTCTTAAATATTTGTTACATATGGTCTTGTTGCGCTCTTTTCTCTCATTCTTATTGAGAAAAGGCGTATTAGCTCGATTAAGCATGGGTTATGATGAGTTTAATAAAGTATTTATAAAACAGATACTTAGTGGTTCATGTTTTCATGTCTAGTTATCTCTATGGTGTTAAAGTGCTTTTAAACACACGTTTAACCCTTAACAAGGGATGAGCTACGCCTTGTTTTTCCCCCTAGCAGAAACACAAAAGGGGTGAGGGCGACGCGTCAATAGTTCTTATAATTTCGGCTATTGGATTCGCTCACGACGAATTTGAGTAACAATGGGTGAGCGAACGCGACGAGGAGAGAAACATGAGTGGCTTACAGGAAACACTATCAACAGGTGCAAATGTTATCTTGCACGCTTTTGATTGGAAGTATGCTGACATTGCCCAACGCGCATCGGAAATCAGCGAGCTAGGTTATGGCTCGGTGTTGGTTTCTCCACCGATGAAAAGCGCGCAAGACGAACGCTGGTGGCAGCGTTACCAACCTCAAGATTATCGGGTTATCGACAATGCACTCGGTAACACAGTAGATTTCAAAAACATGATTGAAGCACTCAATCATGTAGGCGTACTGGTTTATGCCGATGTCGTTTTTAATCATATGGCGAACGAAGCGCACCTTCGTCCGGATCTACAGTATCCACGTCAAGGCGTGATGGACGACTACCAACAAAATGCGAGCAAGTATCAAGACCTGATTCTATTTGGCGATTTATCTGAGCCGCTATTTGACGAAAATGACTTTGTTGAAGCCTTTGGGATCAAAGATTGGAAAGACAAATGGCAAGTGCAAAACGGTCGAATCACTGGTGGTCCTACCGATCCTGGCTTACCAACTTTGCGTGTATGCAAGCACGTTGTTGAGCAGCAAAAAGCGTATTTAAAGGCGCTTAAGTCAATGGGTGTGAAAGGTTTCCGTATCGATGCTGCGAAGCATATGACCCTAGAGCACCTAAAGCTGGTTTGGACAGAAGAGATCACGCGAGATGTGCATATCTTTGGTGAGATCATCACCGATGGTGGCGCAACAGAAGAAGAGTATGAGCTGTTCTTGGAACCGTATTTGAAAGAGACACGATTGGGTGCATATGACTTTCCGTTGTTCTCAACCATCTTTAAGGCGTTCTCAAAGAAAGGCAGCTTTAAGTCTTTGATCGACCCGTACTGTTTTGGTCAAGCGTTGTCGAACCGTCGAGCCATTACTTTTGCTATCACTCACGATATTCCAAATAACGATGTGTTCTTGGATTTAGTCATGGATGAAGAGAACGAGTGGCTAGCGTATGCCTACATCCTAGGCCGCGATGGAGGTGTACCACTTGTTTACACGGATTTGGATACCAGTGGCATAAAGGGCGCAGATGGTCGACCAAGATGGCGAAATGCGTGGAAAGATACGCGTATGGCGAAGATGGTAGCGTTCCATAACCTAGTGCATGGTGAACCGATGACGGTGCTTGAAGGTAACGACGATATGTTGGTGTTGCAACGTGGTGAAAAGGGCATCTTAGTGCTGAATAAATCTTCACGAGCACAATCACTACAACTTACCTTGAATAAAGCCTTGGTAGACATGATGACAGGCGAAGAGATGCCTTGTACTGAAGAGATTAAAGTGGCAGCAAAATCGGCGATGCTGCTTGTAGAGAAATAATACCCCTTGAAGCGTAAACTGCTTTGGAGTTTGCGCTTCCTTTTCCTTTTTGTCGCTTGGGATTGAGTGCTTAGTCGATGAGCTTCGCGACGATTTTTCCGACCGTTCGTTGCTGACGAATAAAGACTAGAGCTTGAGCGACGTCTTTTAGTTCTACCACTTCCAATTTTGGCACCATAACCTCACCGCGTTCTAACATATGCGAGAATTCCACCCCAGCGTTAACCATTGAAGCAAAGCCTTGTTCACCATGAACATGCCCTGAGCCTAGACTCAACTGATGAAAAGTGAGTCCTTGCAGGAAAGCGCCTGGGTATTCTGTTGCGCGAGTTGTTCTTACTAGTTCAACCATTTCACCTTCAAAACCAAGCACAGAGGCGCATAAGATGTCGTTGTCGCCACCAACGCAATCCAAAGATACTTCCACTCCTAAGTCTTCAGTAATTGACATAATTTGCTCACGTACATTCTCTTGTTTGTAGTCAATTACGTGTGTTGCACCCAACGAACGTACGAACTCATGGTTTGCAGCAGAGCTTGTGGTTATGATGGTTTCTACGCCAAAGAAGCGAGCTAACTGAATAGCAAAACTACCAACACCACCAGAGCCGCCCGCAATAAAGATACTCTTACGGGTAGAAATGTTCAGCTTGTCGACAAGGGCTCGATAAGCCGTCCAACCTGCACATGGAGAAGCGGCTGCGATTTCTGGATCAACATCAGGATGCGTAACCAGCGTGCGCGAGTCCTGAATTGCGTATTCGGCAAAGCCACCGCTCATTCGACGCATGTTGCCATGGTAGAGTACGCGATCGCCCACCTGCCAACCTGATACCTTGTCGCCAATGGCAACGATTTCCCCCGAAACATCGAGACCACCAACGAATGTATCATCTATCCCGTCGACCATCTCGTGCCAAAGGTTTACTTTTGCATCGACAGGATTGAGCCCAACGGCATGAACTTTCACTAGTACATCGAAGCTGCTGTTTATCTCTGGCGTATCGATGTCAGTATAAGTAAAGGTATCTTGATCTTTTTGATAGGTGATTGCTTTCATTCGTTTCCCCAGAGGGTTTGGAACCCAGATTTATGCAGCCCAACAAAGTTAGGATAGTTGGAAATTTCCATGTTGTTCGATGCGTATTCCCACGCACCTTGAAGTCATTTCGACATGTTAGCTATTGCATAAGTGAGCTAAAAATTATCATTTGTTTTAAATGTAATAAATTTCTGTAATCAAAGGTCTCTTAATGAGTGGCACGATTGGCAAGCAAGGTGGCATCTTTTGCCAGTGTGTGGCGTGATTGGATTGCATAAACTGTGTCCATACCAACTACGCTGTGACCAACAGCGAATCAGTCAGAACATTAGAGGACAAGCACATGGCAAATACAGCATTAATTACAGGCGCATCAGGTGGTATCGGTGAAGAATTAGCGCGTATACACGCCGAAAAGGGTGGAGACTTAGTGCTTGTAGCCCGCTCTAAAGACAAGCTAGAGGCACTGGCATCAGAGCTTCGCGACAAACATAAGGTACAAGTTTTTGTCATTGCAGAAGATTTGACTGAAGCTGAATCTGCTTCACGTGTGTTTGAACAAACCGAAGCGCAAGGGTTGCAAATTGATATGCTCATTAACAACGCTGGCTTTGGTGGTCACGGAAAATTCCATGAACGTGATCTCGTGGCGGACCAAGCCATGATGCAACTTAATATGGTGACGTTAACCAATCTGACTCACTTGTACCTGCAAGGCATGGTGGCACGCAATCGCGGTAAGATTTTAAATGTGTCATCAACGGCGTCGTTTATGCCAGGTCCATTGCAAGCGGTGTACTACGCAACTAAGGCTTATGTTACTTCGTTTACCCAAGCGATAGCAGAAGAGCTTAGAGACACCAACGTAACTGCCACAGCTTTGTGTCCGGGTGCGGTAGCGACGGGTTTTGTTGCCGCAGGGGATCTACAAGGAGTGGAAGTCTTCAAAAATGCTAAGTCTCCTCGTTCTGTTGCTGAGTGTGGCTATAGCGCTATGGAACAAGGCAAGTTGGTGGCGTTCAACGAAGGCGGTTTGAAGTTCATCCTTGAGTGGATCGTCCCTTTTCTACCAAGAAAATTGGTGCTAAAAATATCGCGTCAAACTATGGAAAAAAGTGCTTAGGAATCAGATATGATCAAGCGAGCGAGTCAGTTCAGCGTACCTCAGAGTTGGAAAGTGCTGCTTAACGATATGGATATCGACCCGCAATTGGTGCTGGCATACGCCAAGTTACCTGCCGACTCATTCATTCGAGCGTATAGCACTTGGAGGGGAGTCTCCCCTGGGCATTATCGAGAGCAGCGTCATTGAGTACAAAACGAATAGAAAGGAAAAGCGCCGAGCATGTCGGCGCTTTTTTGAATGGTGCTTTTGTCCACACACCTTTCAAGTTCTGTTTTTTTACATAATCAGAGCTATTTCACTAAGTGCTGACCCATTACACCGTCGCCTTTTTCTAAGCGAGATGAAATGTCACCAAACAGATCCGGTAAGTCGGCTTTGATCGTGTAGTTATGACCGTCATTCAACTTATTAAAGTCCACTGAGTACTGTGTGTAGCTGTCATCATACTGATAGCGTACGTTCATCACTTTTTGGTCTAAGTTGTACACCAAACCATAGATGGTCGCGTAGCCGCGCATTTCACCATTCACAGGGCGGTTTGCTGCATCCAATGGGATTTTGTAGGTCACACTGTCGAGTTTCGCAATGCCATTGGTGTAGCTACTTGGCTCTTTAAGCTGATCCTTCATATAGCTGTTCCAGATAAAGCGCTGAGCAGAGTTGATGTTACCCGGAATTGGGAACTCACCATTCACATCACTCTTCGCTTTTGGTTGCGCTTCTTGCCAGTTTTTCAAGTGTTGCGCGTACTCTGGGCTGTTAGTCATCACGTCATATTGTTTGCCATGATGCACTTGCCAAGCACCATTAATGTATTCCAATACGGCAGAATCGCCACTTGCATCTTCTAGTGAGTAATGTCCCTTCATTTCAATGCCATTGTGACTGAACTGTTGTATTTGGATCGAATCTAGGTGCTTCAATGCTTCATCAACGGATGCAAAACTATCGATCAGGTAAGCGACAAAGCGCGAGTTTTCAACTTGTTGTTTTCCCGCTTGTGGCGCGCCAGAGTTCTCTTCATCCAAAAACAATGCATTCGCCGCAAATCCTTTCTCGTTAAAGCCGTCAATAATGCCCACGCCGTAGATACTCACACCGATAGAAGCGTATTTCGATGTCCACGTAAGCGCATCGCCTTTATCGTATCCACGGTAGGTTTGACCTGCGTGGCGAACGTCAATAGTTGGCTGATTGGCTTCCATCCAATCCATGGTACGAGAGACAAATACACCGTGGTCTTGAGTCTTCCAAACCAAACGTGAACACGCATTTGCTGCGGTAGAGATGCTGCCGACTGCCATTGCGACTGATGCTGCTAGAAGTACTTTTTTGCTAAAACCTTTCATTGAATTGCCCTCGTAACGTTTCAATACGAGGTCATTATTACGTGGAATATTCACCATGTAATCTCAGTTATGTTGCAAACTTTGCAACAAAAGAATGTCGGTTGAGCTAAGATAAACGGGTTTATTGTTTGAGGATCTTCTAATGCCCAGAGCCAGTTTTGACCAACTTACTGCATTTGTTGCTGTCGCGGAGCATGGATCGTTTAGCCAAGCCGCAAGGGTAATCGGGAAAGACAGGGCGACGCTGCATCACCAAGTCAGCGATCTCGAAATTGATTGGGATGTGATCTTGTTTGAACGCAAAGGAAGAACACCAGTCTTGACGGAAGTAGGGGCGACGTTAGTTACTCAAGCCAAGCACATCCTTTACCAAATGCAGTCTTTAGAACTTTCTTGTGATAGCTACTCTCAAGGGGATGTTCCGGAAATAACGATTTGTCACGACATGTCGGTGCCGTGTGATGCCATCGCAGACATCGACCTGTCTCTGCGCAAGCAATACAAAAATACGGCGATTCATTGGTTACATCGCAGCCGAGATGAAGCGCTAGACATGCTTATGGCGAAACACGCGGATTTTGCGGTGGTACTTAACAGTGGTAAAGCGTTCCCAACTGAAGGGATGTCTTTTATAAACTTGGGCTATCCGAGGTTTACCTTCTATGCGCATCGGAAAAGCTCGATAGCGCAGAACCCCGTTGTGACTCTGCAGGACCTCGCATCACATCACCAATACATTGCAGAGAATTTCAGTACCAGTGCACTTGGCAATCAACAGGTGATGTCACCAAATATCTCCCGAATCAGCAACATTGATGTGTTGATGCGACTATTGAAAAATGATGGCTTTGCCTTGCTTCCTCATCATTTAGTGCAAGCTCATGATGAAAAGAGCGAATTTGTCCCTTTAAACATAGACTTTATGGCGAACGAAGGTCGTGCAGGTTATGTATTATTAAAGCGAGGCAATACGTTAAGCCCTGTGCATCAAAAGCTGGTGGCGTTGGTGACCGAATGGTTTGATAAGCAGGTTTAAAAACTGCTTAGCATTTATCGCAAGAAGAACCGTTTTGGTTGCAATCTGTCATGCGACCTTGTTTATCGAATGAGAAGCTACAACATTCCTCAAACAGCTTTTTCAATTCTCCCCGTCCTTTTTGAACACGTGATTTGAGAGTCGAGTAGCTGATGCCTTGCTGTTCTGCGAGCTTCTTTTGGCTCATACCTTCAAGCTCAATAGAAGAGAGCAGTTGCGATTGCTCTTCTGGTAGCGCCTGCACAAACGGTGCAATGCACTTTGACAACTCTTGTTTAAGACTCGCTGCTTGTTCTTCAAACCACAGATCTTCAGCGATGAGGTCATTATCACGCTGGTTTCGTGCACGTTTGCGGTAGAAATCGATGATGGCGTTATTAGCGATTTGGAATAGCCATGACTTGATGCTCGATACATCACGAATATCCCCAAGATTCTGATAAGTCTTAAGCAAGATTTCTTGTTTGAGGTCGTCTACATCATCTTCATTACTGACTTTAGAGCGCAAGAAGGCGTGAATAGCGTGTTCGTATTCGCTCCAAATCGATTCAAGGTTAGCAGTTTTCATTGATACAACACTCGTCACGCAGGAAGCCAATAACCGTATCTAAACATTCATACTCAGCAACACAATACAAAGTACGACCTTCACGACGCTGACTGATTAAGCCAGCTGAGGCAAGGCTCGAAATGTGATGAGAAAGAGTAGAAGCTGGAATGCCAAGTTTATCTTGTACGCCACCAACTGCGATACCTTCATAGCCCGCTTTAACCACCTCTTTATAGATACATAGACGGGTAGGGTGTCCTAGCTCTTTGAGCGCTTTTGCTACAGCTTCGAGTTCCATACTGACCTCTTGGAATGACTGACGATAAATACATTTCGATGATAGTGAAAGTGTAGATGAATAGCAAACAAGAAAATTTCAATATCTAATTTATTGATTAGTAAGGGTTAAATTTATATTTCGATATTTATCGAAATATAATGGTTGACGCATCGATTTTTAATTCTATAATTCGAGAAAAATAGAAATGAAGAATTCAGCTTCATTAGGAAATTTACAGTTACTGATGTGACATCAGTAGGAGATAAAATATGAATCCAGAAATCATGACAATGGCCAAAGAAGCGCTTGATATGTTTGCGTTTCTTGCAACCGAACTAATCATTCTATTCCTAGCAATTAGCTATATCGTGGGTGTGTTGCAAGACTTTCTAACACCAGAAAAAATTCAGTCTATCCTGAGCTCTAAAAAGGGTAAGGGCTACTTTATTGCAGCGTTGCTAGGCTCGATTACGCCTTTCTGTTCATGTTCAACGATTCCTTTCTTAAAAGGATTGTTGCGTGCAAGGGCGGGTTTTGGACCAATGATGGTGTTCCTATTTGCAAGTCCACTGCTTAACCCAGTGATCATTGGCTTGTTTGTGGTGACCTTTGGTTGGAAAGTGGCAGTATTCTACTTTGCTATTGCGATGACAGTATCAGTAGTAGCAGGTTATGTACTTGAAAAACTTGGGTTTGAGCGCTACGTAAAACCAGAAGCATACGAAGCAGTAGGTTCTTCTTCATGCGGTACTTCTTGCGGTGACTCAAGCAAGAAAAAAGAAGAAGCGAAACCAGCATCTAGCTGTGGTACCAGCGCTTGTGGTGAACCAGCTCCAGTTGTGGCGAAAACATCTTGTTGTGGTGATGCGCCAAAAGCTGAACCTAAAGTGGAAGTATCTTGCTGTTCATCAGACGGTACTGCAACAGCGACGATTGTCGAAGAGAAGCAACCAAGCCGTTGGGTTCGTATTTGGCACTCAACTTGGAAAGACTTTAAACAAGTGTTCCCTTACCTAATGATGGGGATTGCGATTGGTTCATTCATTTATGGTTTCATCCCAACGGATCTGATTGCAGAATACGCAGGTGAAGCGAAGTGGTACGCGATTCCGGTAGCAGCAATCATTGGTATTCCATTGTACATCCGTGCAGAGGCAGTGATTCCACTAAGTGCGGCGTTAGTACAAAAAGGTATGGCATTGGGCTCAGTTATGGCATTGATCATTGGTAGCGCTGGCGCAAGTCTTACAGAAGTGATTTTGTTGAAATCTATCTTTAAGAACCAAATGATTGCAGCTTTCCTATTTGTCATCCTAAGTATGGCAATGGGCGCGGGTTACTTATACAGCTTTATCTTTGCTTAATAAAAGTTAGACGGGATAAGCACGATTACTTAAAAACAAAAATCCCCAAGTCATTCAGACTTGGGGATTTTTTATGTTTACCGGATGCGCCTGTCAGGGATAAGGAAACAAAAAGAGCCCATTTAAATACAGCGAAATGGGCTCTTTGTTTTCGGAAGAATGTTCATAGTCGAGGCTTAATTACTATAAGACAATGACTACGGGTTCTTCTGATTCTTCGATTGGCTCTCGCGTAGGATGTGAATATTCCGAGTTTTGAGTAAAGTCATCAGGACTGTTGCCATTTAAAGCGGCACACTCTTCGTCGGTAAGCCATCCAATAAACTCCGAATCTTGATCGAAGCACACTTCTTTGGGCGTAAACGCCGCAGACTGAAATGATAAAAGCATCAAAAGTGACGCAAAAAAGAGTTTTGACATGATTAAATATTCAACCAATTGTTTATTAATAGACGGATAATTATAATTATTGTGATGTTCGTTCACATTTTTCCGGCTGAAATGATATTGATTGGTTATTTTATTGTCAATGTAACTGAATAAATATTTGCGATAACTATCAATAACTTTTATCGTTCGCCAAGTACTTCGAACTCGTCATAGGTCAGACGAGAAAGACCGTCAGCTTGGATCTCCCATAGTTCTTTATGCACCACACCAAACGCTTTGTTCATCGTCCAATCGGACGTCAGAATGTAACCTTGTTCGCTATCTTGTTCCCATTTCGTGTTGGTGTAGTCCACGCTGTTAAAACCTTGGTCCATGATGTTTTGCCAGAATGCTTGAATTGCTTCACGACCTTCAAATGTACCAAAAGGTTTGGCAACCATGATTGCATCTTCGGCGTATTGTGCTGCGCATCCTGCAGCGTCCTGATTATTAAAAGCGATTTGCCATGCTGAAATGCCTGCTTGAGCGCGTTCTAAAACTGATTGAGTCATCCTGAAATTCCTGTGTTTGGTGTTTGTTTATGTGGCAATCATAGAGGTAGAATTGAATCAGAAAAACAAACGAATAAGAACGGAATGTTCTGCTAAATAGAACAATGAGGAAAAGTGATGAATAAGCTGCGTTTGATGTCTCTATTCGTTCACATTGTAGAGTGTGGCTCGATCTCCAAAGCCGCAGAGAAGTTAGAACTTTCTAAATCTGTACTGAGCTCTGCACTCAAACAACTTGAGGGGGAGTTGGATACGTGTTTACTTAAACGCACGACCAGAAAGCAAACGTTGACACCCTCTGGTGAGCACTTTTATCAGCAGTGCGCGCAAATGACGAAGCAAGCGGAAGAGGCGTGGCTAGAAGCAGCAGAGTTGAAGCAAACCCCAGTGGGAGTGATCACAGTGACGGCTCCCAACGCATTAATGCGCTCGATCGTATTACCTGCCTTAACGGCTGCTTTTGCCGATTACCCCGATGTGCATTTAAATTTGATCAGTGATGATAAACATGTCGATATCATTCAGCAGAATATTGACCTTGCAATCCGAGTTGGAGCGTCTGGTGATTCAAACATTAAACAGCGGAAAATTGGGCAGTTTTGTGACGTATTGTGCCGCGCGAGAGGGGAGCAATCTGACATTGAAGATGCTTCTTATATCGCTCAACATTGGCAGGTCGAACCCATTGTTCATACGTTCTTTTTGGAGAAACAAGACCACCAAGTTCAATACCCAGTGAAGCATCGAGCGAACAGCGTGTTTGATGTGGTGAGTCTTTTAGAGATGGGATTGGGCTTTGGGGTTGTTCCTGATTTTATTCTGGACTCGAATCCACTCCTTGAACCAGTACCTAATGCACAAGCCTCAAAAGTGAATCCAATTTACGTATTACATCCTTATCATGCGCATGTGCCGATGTCTGTGACATTAGCGATTCAAGCAATTGAAGAACGTATTGAGCAAGTGATTACATGCAGAAGCTAAGAGTTTGACTCCATCAAAATTGAGAATGTAACGAGCATTAATCCGCTGCATTTTTATTTGGGATCAATCTTCATCATTATTTCACCCCACGTTCAAAATCCCTCGGCTACACTGTTTGATGAGTTGTCAGTTGGCAGACCAAGGAGGCAGCCATGATTGCAGTTCATCGAGAGTATTGTTTATCGAATAGCTCAGATTTACACGCCCATGTTGAAGTCAATCCCGTCGGCAAATTGGAAGTCGAAATTGTCGAACTTCAAGAGCACCATACTACCGAGTTTGATGATCTTTCTTTTGAAAGCAGCGGTGCTCAAACTCGTATTTGTGGTAAAGAAGATATGGTCCCATGGCAGTTTAATCTTGCTAAGACCGATGCGTTAGAGCTTTCCCATTTAGTGGATGAAGCGAATGAAGAGTACGAGATCTTAATGAGTGATCTTATGTAACGCGGTTGTTTTTGGGGCAATAAAAAACCTCCCTGTGGGAGGTTTTCGCGTTTATTGAGCGTCTTCTTTCGGAAGGTGAAGTTCTTGAACATTTTCTTCGTTGAAGTCGTCCGCGTACCCTTTTGGTGGTGGAGTCCAACCACGTTCGGAACGCGAAAGCTTATCGTGACGATCCTTCTGCATTTCCTCTGCCATTTTTTCTTCTAGATGAATAAACAGCTGACGGAAGTTATTGTCGTAACGTTCGCCTTCCGAATCATCTGCCCACGCTTCATAAAGCATGTCGGACTTACGATCTTCTACTCGTTTGTAAGTCGCTTTTTGTTGCTCAACGAAGAACGGATGAATCCCTAAAGACTTCATCACATGACCGCCCATTTCTAAAGCGGAGTGGTATGTTTCTGATTCAATGATGTCAGCACCCGCCTGTCGAAGCAGATAACCGTGACCACGGTCGAAAGCGCGCGCGATCACTTTCACTTTCGGATAGGTGTGCTTAACGTATTTGACCAATTCAACACTCGCTTCTTGGTTATCTATGGCAACCACAAGTGCTGCTGCGTGCTCAATGCCTGCTGTGTGCAACATATCTGGGCGCATAGCATCACCAAAGTAAGCGCGTGTGCCGATTTGGCGCATGTTATCTACTTGGCTTGCTTGGTGGTCTAATACGACCGTTTGAACACCGTTAGAAACCAACAAGCGATTGATGATCTGACCAAAACGACCGATGCCCGCAATGATGACTGTGCCTTGTTCTTCAATGGTGTCACTTTCACGCTCATTCGATTCACTCTCGAAGCGAGGAAGGATAACCTTGTCGAATAAGATAAATAAGCCGGGCGTTAGGAACATAGAGATCGCAACGACTAACGCCAGTGTTTGCGAAAGTTCGAACGGGATGACGTGGTTTTGAACTGAGAAGCTCAGCAATACGAAGCCAAATTCCCCCGCTTGCGCCAAGCTCAAGGTAAATAACCAACGGTTGCTGCCTTTGATACGGAAGATAAAAGCAAGGATAAAGAGAATCGCCGCTTTCAGGACCATTACGCCAAGCGTCAAGCCGATGATCAAACCAAAGTCGCTGAACAGCACAGAGAAGTCGATGCCAGCACCGACGGTAATGAAAAACAGACCAAGCAAGAGCCCTTTGAATGGCTCAATGTTTGATTCTAACTCGTGGCGGAATTCACTGTTCGCCAATACTACGCCTGCTAGGAAAGTACCTAGAGCAGGGGAGAGACCGACTAAGCTCATTAACGCAGCGATACCGATCACTAGCATCAATGCTGTAGCAGTAAAGATTTCACGTAATCCCGAGCTTGCTACGTAGCGGAACAGTGGACGACTTAAGAAATGCCCACCAACGACTACGATAGCGATGGAAGCCGTAATGACCATGCCGTACGCCCAGCCAGGAAGTCCAGCAACTAAGCTGAGCTCTTCGTGATGCTCCGCCGCAGATTGCGCTGCAGACTGTGCCTGCTCCACAAGTTCAGGGAGTGCCAATAGTGGAATGAACGCCAACATTGGAATAACGGCAATATCTTGGAAAAGCAGTACCGAGAATGCGTTTTGACCCCCTTCGGTTTTGGTTAACCCTTTTTCGCTAAAGGTTTGCAAAACAATCGCCGTGGATGAAAGCGCAAAAATTAAACCGATCGCTAATGCAATCGTCCATGGCTGACCAAAGTAAAGCGCAATCGCCATGATCAGTGCTGCTGTACCACCAACTTGGAGTCCACCTAAGCCCATTAAGCGATTACGCATCGCCCAGAGCATTTTGGGTTCAAGCTCCAAACCAACGAGGAACAGCATCATCACTACGCCAAATTCAGCAAAGTGTTGAATTGTCGTTGTTTCTTCACCAACTAAACCAATGATTGGACCAATAACCACACCGGCGATGAGATACCCAAGCACCGAGCCTAAGCCTAAACGTTTTGCTAAAGGAACGGCTATGACGGCGGCAATAAGGTAAACAAAGGCTTGTAAGAATATCCCTGTCATGACGCTTCCTTAATTAGTTGTGGTAGTGCGCTGTTAAGCTTGATAAGCGAAGCAGCGGCTTCAATGTCTAGCGTGTTGCTAACTAACGCATTGAGCAGTGTTTTGTAGCGTTCAACATGCTGATCGATTCGGTTTTCTTCTTGTGCAGTACGAGAACCAAATAGCGCGAGTGGTGCGATGTAATTCATCCCCGTGAGTGCTGACATTTGCTCGATTGGAGCAAGTAGCTCTCGAATGGTGAAATGGTTATAACCTTCAGCTTTGTACGCTTCCTCTTTACCGCCAGCAGATAACACGCAAAGTAGGGTTTTGCCATGAAGCTCTGTGCCTTCAGAGCCATAAGCAAAGCCATATTCCAACACGAGATCTTGCCACTCTTTTAAAATGGCTGGTGTGGAGTACCAGTACAATGGGAATTGAAAGATCACCACATCGTGGTCACGCAATCGCTGCTGTTCGCGGTCAATGTTGATATTGAAGTGCGGGTATTCTGCGTAGAGATCGACACAGGTCACGCCTTCAACGGTATTAGCTGCTTTAAAAAGAGGAGCATTCACTTCAGAGCGATGCTGGGAAGGATGCGCAAAGAGAATGAGGACTTTTTTATTTATCATGAGGATCCTTGCTAAGCGTCTAAACTATTTTTGCTATAAGAATGAAAGACTTTTAATTGCTGTAACAAACTGTAACTCATAAACCTTATCCTATCTACTTTAGGGATAGAACATCGAAAAGTTTAAAATCACTTTCAACGAAATGAAGATAATCTTAATTCGCGAAAGTGATACTTTTTCTATATGCAGTAGAGCGATTACACGAAGATTTTTCCCTGCATGTAAAGCACACCATCGCCCGAGACTTTTACCTGCTCTGCTTTAACCTCACAATGAAGAATGCCTCCGCGTGTGGAAGCTTGATACGCCACGAGAGAGGTTTTTCCTAGTTCTTCTGCCCACAAAGGTGCCAAGCCGGCATGAATTGATCCAGTTACTGGATCTTCATCACCGCCGTTAGCTGGCCAAAAGTAGCGTGAAACGAAATCATGCTCTTCTCCTTTTGCTGTGACGACAACATCATAAGGAGCAAGTGTTTTAAGCTGTTCGGATTGATATTGAACCTCGAGTATTTCGTCTTGGTTTTCGAGCACTACAAAGTACGCTTGTGGGCTCAATAACACGCGCTCTACTTTGCAGCTTAAGCCTTCAATCAGTGCTTGTGGAATATCGGAAATAGGTTGAGGGATTCGTAAAGGGAAGGTCATTTCGATCTTACCCAATGCGTTTTTTTCTACGCTGAGTGTTCCCACTTCTAACGTATGAAACTCGATTTTTTCCTGTACGCCTAATTTCTCAAACAACACCAGTGAAGCGGCGAGAGTGGCGTGACCGCAGAAATCGATTTCTGTCATTGGCGAGAACCAGCGAATCTCATATTGGTTTTCACCGACAGACTTGAGAAAAGCAGTTTCAGACAGGTTATTTTCAGTAGCAATGCTCTGCATGAGGTCTGGGGTTAACCATTCTTTTAATGGGACGACTGCAGCAGAGTTACCTTTAAACTGAGTGTCAGTAAATGCGTCGACGATATAAATATCTAATTCCATCTGTTCTTCCTTGTTCATTGGTAATGAGCTAACCAGATCAGTCTGTACTCGGTGTCGAGAAGCATTTAAGTGATGCTTTAACTTAAAGTGTCAAAAATTGGCTTAAACTGATTTAGTGTGATACTTATTGAAAGGTTGCTATCTCTATTCGGGAATACACTAATTCCGAACTTAAGAAATAGGAACATTATCATGAAAGCAATGACTAAATCTGTATTGGCACTCAGTTTGCTTACCATTGGTTCGGCTCAAGCGTTTGAGCTGTCGAGTAAAGATATTCAAGAAGGTCACCCAATGGCGAAGACTTTTGAATACAACAGTTGGGGATGTGATGGTGGAAACCATTCACCACAATTGATGTGGAAAGATGCACCGGCTGGTACAAAGAGCTTTGCTATCACGGCGTACGACCCAGACGCGCCAACAGGTAGTGGCTTTTGGCATTGGATTGCATTCAATATCCCGGCGTCGGTCAGTGAGTTACCTCGTGATGTTAATATTGCTAAATTGGGTGGTAAAGAATCTCGCATCGATTATGGAACGGTTGGTTTCGGTGGCGCATGCCCTCCAGAAGCTGACGGCATGCACCGTTACCAATTTACGGTTTGGGCACTGCCAACAGATAAACTGAATTTAGATGAAAATACACCAGCAGCTGTGGTTGGTTTCACACTGAATAGCATGGCGTTAGACAAAGCTAAGCTGACGGCGACTTACACCCGCTAAAGTGCAGCAGAAATTAGGGCGAGGGGAATCGATGAGCCACCAATATCAAGTCACGTTGTTTCGTGCAGAGCAGTTACAAAAACTGCGTAATGTGAGGATTCATTCCCCTAGTATTGTGCAGATCATCACGGGCAGTAAGCGTTTATTTTGGAAAGAGTCGGCACTGGATCTCTCTCATTCTGAATTACTGTTGTGTGAAGCCTCTGCATCGCTGAGCTTTGAGAATTTGCCACAGAAAGGAAAGTTCCTTTCGCGAATGTTCAGTTTCCACTGTTTGCCAACAGAGACCATGCTTGAACTTAGTATGAGCATTGGTGGAGAAGGCGAACAACCGACACTGTTGGCGGATAAAGCATTGGAAGATACGTTAAACGCTCTGTTTTCATTTGATCAGCAGTCGATGAGTCAAGAAACCCAGAGCTTCTGGGTGATGGGGTTGTATCAACAACTCGCGGAACGAGGTGTTTTGCACCACTTGTTTGCCAGCGCCAATACCACATTCAGTCAAAAATTAAGCCGTTACTTATCACATTCACCTGGTGAAGAGCACTCACTAGAAGGGGTCGCTGAACGTTTTGCAATGAGCCGAGCAACCATGATCAGAAAGCTCAAGCAAGAGGGAACGCAATACCGAGAAGTTCTCGCGGAAGTACGCTTAAATCATGCTCTGTATTTAATGCAAAACGGTCACTACAACGTTGCCATGTTGGCACAATTGTGTGGTTACCAATCCGAAGGACGCTTTAGCCAACGCTTCAAAGGGAAGTTTGGACTTACTCCAAGCGATTACATCAAAACGGTTGTTGTGAACTAAATCCGACGACAACATTCAGGTCACTTGAACCCTTGTTGCGGTGGGAGCGGGGTTAAATCGGTTGTAGCGAGTTCTGTTAAGAGTTGCTGAAGTAACTGTGCTGCGTGAACGTTCGCCCTGACTTTATCGGTGTCATTCAGCTTGCTGCTGTTTTCTTCATTCAAGTATTTAATCGTTTCTTGGGAAAGCTTGAGAACAGCATGCCACTTCAGTTTTTTATATTCTAAATTCATACCCAAACTCCTTTTGAATCTTCAATTTAGAACATTGTTTAACCCTCAAGTTAGCATATTAGAATTTGTTGAGCGCGTTATGCCTATTAACACAAACAAAAAACGCCTTTCACATTTATGAAAGGCGTTTTTGAGCGATGATTACGAGTTGTTATTTATAGTATTTCTGCTTCATTTTAAGCGCAACGTTCACCAGAGCAATCAATACGGGTACCTCGATAAGCGGACCAATTACACCTGCAAACGCTTGATCTGAGTTCAGACCGAATACTGCAATGGAAACTGCAATAGCAAGTTCGAAGTTGTTACCCGTTGCGGTGAAGGCAATTGATGCGTTCTTGTCGTAATCGATACCCATTTTCTTACCAACGAAGAAACTCACGAAGAACATCAATACGAAGTAGATTGCGAGCGGAATGGCCACTCGGAATACGTCCATTGGCAGTTCTAGAATCATTTCGCCTTTCAAGCTGAACATCAGCACGATCGTCGCCAGAAGGGCAATCAAAGTAATTGGTGAAATGCGCGGAATAAATACCTCGTTGTACCATTGTTCACCTTTTGCTGCGACCAGCCATTTACGGCTTAGGAAGCCTGCTAAAAATGGAATACCAAGGTAAATTAGCACGCTTTCAGCGATGTCCATCATTGAGATATCAACCACGAAACCTTCGTAACCAAAGACAGGTGGCAAGACAGTAATGAATAGCCATGCCATCACACTGTAAGTCACGATTTGGAATGCACTGTTCAACGCAACCAACGCTGCACCGTATTCTTTGTTACCGCCGCCAATGTCGTTCCACACCAATACCATCGCGATACAGCGAGCAAGACCGATAAGAATAATGCCGACCATGTACCCCGGATGATCACCTAGGAAAGTCAATGCAAGGATGAACATCAAAATAGGGCCGACAATCCAGTTCATGACCAAGGACAGCGTTATGGCTTTTTTGTCTTTAGTCACCTTGCCTAGTAGGTTGTAGTTCACTTTTGCGAGTGGTGGGTACATCATCAAAATCAAACCAATCGCTAACGGTACGTTTGTACTGCCAACAGACATTGACTCGTTCCACTCTGCAACTTGAGGGAATGTAGCGCCAATACCTACACCGATTGCCATTGCCACAAAAATCCAAACCGTTAGGTAACGGTCCAAGAAGCTCATTTTGTCGCTGGCACTATTTAAAACTTGAGTAGTCATAGTGTTCTCTTATTCGTTTATCGTCGAAAGGCGATAGTTGAAGGTATAGTTTATCTTTGTGCGCCGTACCAGCACACAAAGACAATTAGTTAAATAGTTTGGAAAAATCTAGATTGAATTGATCAAACGCGTCGCGCTGAATGCGGTAGCAAACCTTAGGAGGGTTTGGCTCTGCACTGATAAAGCCAGCCTGCTTAAGAATACGTAAATGCTCTGAAACGGTAGATTGTGCAAGACCAAGCTCAGAGACCAAATCACTGTTTAGGCAACCGCCCATGGTATCAAGCGTATGCAGAATATGAAGGATGCGCAAACGAGCGGGATGTGACAGCGCCTTAGCTTGAGCCGCTAACGCTTGTTCCTTCTCAAGTTGCTGCTGTGTGGTCTCAAAAGCTACGCCGCAAGTTGTGTTGCATTTATCACTCATTGACAAGCCTTAATAGTTAATCGTCGAATTGCGATAAAGTGTACGCCTGCTCTATGTAAGATGCAACAATTCAATGGAAATTTAATCGGGAAATCACGATAAAGAAAAAGTTTAAGAAATATTTCTTTCAAAAACAAAGTTATATGAAAAATCTTAGTAGGTTACTAAAAGTTAACTAATTGCATTGTGGCTCTAGGTTACCATAATAAACCACATGAGGCGCACCACGGTTATCGCGTCATCTTGTGAACTTATTTAAAGGTAATCCCATGAGCAATGTTCTGATCATCAATGCACACGAGCCATCTCCATACTCTGAAGGTCGTCTAAACGCTTCTCTTGTCGACAAAGCACAGACGCTTCTACAAGCAAAAGACCATGAGGTTCGCGTTGTGACAATGCAAGATGAAATCAACGTAGAGGAGCAACTCGCGCACTTTGAATGGGCTGATCAAGTGATCATCCAAAGCCCAATAAACTGGATGTCTGTGCCTTGGTCATTCAAAAAATACATGGATGACGTGTTTACCGCTGGCATGGGGGGCGCGCTATGTGCTTTCGATGGACGTAGTGCAGAGGACCCAAAGAAAAACTACGGTACGGGTGGTACTCAAACAAACAGCAAATACATGCTGTCACTGACATTCAATGCACCAAAAGAGTCGTTTGATGATGAGAATGAATACTTATTCCAAGGTAAAAGTGTGGACGATTTAATGCTTCATATGCACGCTAACTTCCGCTTCTTTGGTATGGGTGCACTACCGACTTTTGCTTGCTATGACGTAATGAAGAATGGCGACATTGAAAATGATTTTGCTCGTTTCGAAGCGCATATAAACGAAAACTTCTAATTATCCTAGAGTAATCGATGAATTAAGGTGGACTGCTGTATGCGGTCCATTTTTATTTGTTTGCGGCGAGGGAATGTTTTTATTACTCTAAAGCACGAAATGTAACTAACGTACTTTTCGTTACCTAGATTAGGTGCGTATCTTGAGGTGAATCGTGGAAAGTAGAATCAGTGTGGATAGCAAAGGTCGCAAGTCTGTGGCGAATGTGTGCTCAGAGCCGTGTGCTATTGAAAAAGGGATGCGCTTGATTGGTGGCAAATGGAAAGGCTCTCTGATTTATCACTTGAAAGATGGTCCAGTTCGTTTCAATGATTTAGCTCGAATGCTTGGCGGCGCCAGTAAGAAGATGATTGACCAACGTTTAAAAGAGTTGGAAGCCGAAGGCATGGTAGTACGCCAAGTTATCAGTGACCGCCCAATAGCAGTCAGTTACGAGCTGACCGAATTTGGGCGTACGGCACTTAAGATCCTTGATGATTTGCGAATTTGGTCTGAAACGCACCAAATTGAGTTACGAAAGTAATAGCCGAATAGTGGTTTAGCACTACGAATTCACCGTTTAAGCCAATAAAAATGCCAGCGTATTGCTGGCATTTTTTATGTCTGATTGTTGTCTAGCGAGAGGCGTTTAGTAATCTAACGTACCTCGGATAGGGTAGTTATTATCTGGATTACGGATCCAAGCTAAACCACGTGATAACGCCCCAAGTTCTGGTCGAACAAACGGGTTGTTTGAGATATCGACGACATGCAAGTTGCCATGTTCATTCACCACAAACAAACCGGGTTCTGCGAAATTGTGGTCGGTCTCTTGTTCTGAACGCGGTATGGAAATGTACAAACCCAACGTTTTCATTTGCTCTTCGGTGAGTCCGTAAGCAATAGGGAAGCTGATTTCGAGTTTCTCTAGGTGTCCTTCTAGCTGCTCTTTTGAATCGCCTGAAACTGCAAGAATATCAACGCCCGCTTCCGCGAAAGCTTGTTTGTATCCCTCTAACTCGTTGAGGTATTTGGTACACAGAGGACAGTGCTTACCACGATAAACGAATACAGCTTGCCAAGTCGCATCACCTTGCGGCTGACCTAATGTCACGCTTGAACCATCTAGCAAAGTTGCTTGAAGAGAAGGGAAATTGTCGCCCGCTTTAAGTTTTACTGAAGTTGCCATATTGACTCCTGAATCGGTCATTATCCATGAACCTCCTTTCTCAATAGCAGCTATTGGGTTGGAGATTTAAGCTTCAATGTAGACCCTGTTTCAAAGCATTTCAACTAGTTAACTTTTAGTAACCTAGTCGGAAATGGCAAGAATAAAAGATGGGAAAAGAAAAAGCAGAACTTAAAGATACAACGAAGTGGGGGTGTGGTATCAGGAGCTAAGTTCTGCTTGGTGTTGTTCTTTCCGTTATGACCAATTAAACAATTCGATCATGTAAGTCAGAGCTAAAACTTCAAGTTTGTTTTCTGATTGCGCTACGCGCTTTTGGAAATAAGCTGCCATGGTAGGCAACGTTTCAGTCGATTGAGTTGTGCTTCTACATCGCATGACATTTCCTCCTTGTTGCTGATGAATTCAGTATGCAAAGAAAAGAGGAGCTGAAAAAGAGAGTAGATTTCTGGTGTTTATTCCTAATTAGGTGCGGGAAGTGCGCTAAATCACCAATTTTTATTATCAGGGGAGCAAAAAGAGGAACAAAGTGATAGGAAGTTTTCTTATTTTCTACGGATGAAGTTGAGTAAAATAAACTTATACCCACTTATTGAGGGCGCTCGGTGTCTGATCTCAACTTGTTTCGTTATTACCAACGGCTTACTCCACTTGGCATTGGTGGTGAAGTCAAAACCACATTGCAGGAAGTTGCTGACTTGCTGTTTACTTCTCCTCGCCATGCACGCAGCTTGCTGTCTCAAATGCAGGAGCAAGAATGGTTGAGTTGGCAACCAAAAGCAGGGCGAAATCAACGTTCGACGCTTCTGTTAAATATTGAGCTGAGTGCACTAAAGGAAAGCCTCGCACTGGAGCGGATCAAACGAGGGAAATATGAAAAAGCGCTAGCGATCCTTGATGAAGACGAGGCGGCATTTGGTCGACTACTCAAGACCACATCGGGTGCATCCGTTCAAGAAGGTCGACTCAATATTCAGCTCACTTATAAACGCATGTTTGAACGTATTGTCCCGCACCAATTGCACCGCAGCAGTGAACGCTTTTTCTTGCGCCAAATTTATTGTTGCTTGGTATCGAGTGACTACTACGGTGTGGTGAAGCCAGAGCTGGCACACCATTGGCGATATGATGAGAAAAGCTATGAATGGACGTTTTATCTTCGTCCGGGGCTAACATTCCACAATGGCACACCGATAAATGCCGATACAGTCGTTAGCCTTTTTGCCAAACTCAGTTCACTCGAACTGTATGAAAAAGAACTTGCCCATGTGGCAAACATTACTGCGCCAAATCCTCTAAAAGTGGTCTTTACCCTTAGTAAGCCAGACTTGGGGTTTGCAGGGCTAATCTCTGGTGTAAAATATGGCATTCAACCCGTTAGCCAAGTCAACGTTGCCAACAACAACTTGGTCGTTGGTAGTGGTCCGTTCTCTGTGATTGAGCACAGTGCTCATCGGTTAAAGCTGCAGGCGTTCGATGGTTATTACGCATGTCGAGTACTGACTGATATGGTGACGATCTGGATCGTCAATGACGAGAAGATGGAAAACCCATCCTTAGCCGCAAATCCCCCTCAAAAGCAGGTGGAAAAAGTCAGAGATGAGCTTTCTGAGAGCATGTGTGGGCATTATATGTCGACCCAAGATGCAGAGTCTGCACCTGCAAGCCAACATAGTCGTACAGAGGATGGATGTTTGTTCGCTCTGTTTAATCAGCATGCTAGGCATCCGCTTTCTCAGAGTCAACGTCGCTATATTGCAGAGTTAATCCAACCGGAGCGACTTACGGAGGTCATGCGCAAAGAAAATATTGTGTTTGGAAGCGTGCCTGCTTACAACTTACTACCAAACTGGAAGCCTGTATTACGTCCGTTTGGTGAAGAGAGCAAACTACCAAAAAACATCACCATTGCCGGCTATAACTATACGGCATTGCGTCGATGCGCGCGTGCAATCGCGAGTCATTTAGAGGGAACGGGAAGTAAGGTTGATATCGTCATGTACACCTACCGAGAGTTAAGTGAAAAAGCTCGAAATGGTACCCTTGATGAGACGTTAGTGATCACCAATATCAACTTGGATGACAATCGCCACGCTTCGGCGTTTACTAACTTTTTCAGCAACGTCGTATTACATCACACCTTGGGAGAAGAGAATGCCGAATGGTTGAATGAGCAACTAGAGAATGTACGTGGCTATACGGCGTTAGAGGATTATCTCAAAGCGTTAGAGCCGATCGCCTCAACATTGGTCAGTGAGTATTGGATAGCGCCTATGTTCCATCATACGCAAACTTTACGCTTTCAAGGTGTTCTAGAAGACGTTGCCCTAACCAACTGGGGCTGGCCGGATATTCGCTCGGTGTGGTCGGCAGATTAAAGTAAAAAAATCCCACCAATGTGCTTCGCTCGACACTGGTGGGTATGGTCAAAAGTCTTGGTGATGGAGTGGACCATGAATATTAACGGTAACGGTCTGCTCGTCTTCGAAAAGCGTCATCGAAGTGGAGCGTGACAAGGTGGTTATTGCTGACCACTGACAAAATCAGCGCAAACCTAGGTTAGGAGCGTGCTTACTGGATAACAGAAAGCCGCTATCCAATAAGCTGTCAGTTCATTTCGCCAATCAGTTAAAGGCGCGAGCTAAGGTGCCGTGACCTTGGCAAACGTACTTCACTGAGTTGCTGCAGACGAAAACCGATTCACCCGCTTTCAATGTGATGTGATCGTCTTGGCTAGAAACCGAGACTTCCCCTTCGATACAAAACAAAATCTCTGCGCTACGCACGAATTGAGTCGTTGCAGTGCCTTCAACAGCCATCACTTCAAAGCCGAAATCATCCACCGGAATTGGGTAACTAAGCTTGCCTTGTTTATGCACGGGCGCGAGCTTGATTTGTTCTGGGTCAATTGCGTTGAAGATGGTGTTGTCGATAAGCTCAGGAACATCGATGTACTTAGGTGTTAAGCCAGCGCGCAGCACGTTGTCTGAGTTCGCCATGATCTCCAAACCTGTCCCTTGAACGTATGCGTGTGGCGTTTCTGCATGGAGGAACATTGCTTCGCCCGGAGCGAGTTCAATCGTGTTCAACATCAATGGCGAAAACAGACCAATATCGTCCACGTAATGCTGACGGAAGTCTTGAATATAACCGTAAGCTTCTCGTGCCATAGCGGTTTTCGCAGGGCGCTCTAGGCTTGCGTATAGCTCATTCAAAGCCTGCTGTTTGCGTTCGCCTTCCAACGACATAATTGCTGAGAAGAACACTTTAAGACCTTCACTGTTTGGTGTGGCTTTCAGTGCGTTGATTTCTGTCTCTAGAGTAGAGATGTTCGCTTGCTCAAACAGAGATAAGATCTGTTCAATTGGGCGGAAGCCGTTCATCGCTTTGTAAAACGTCAGCGCGTAAACCAACTCTGGTTTGTGGTTTGGATCTTTGTAGTTACGGTTTGCAGCATTAAGTGGAATGCCTTGTTCGTTTTCACGAGCAAAGCCAATTTCTGCTTTGTGCTTACTAGGGTGTACTTGGATAGACAGCGGTGTTTCAGCTGCCAGTACTTTGAATAGGAACGGCAGTTCACCAAAACGTGCTGCGGTGTAATCACCCAGCGATTGCGTTTTGTTTTGGTTGATGACTTCTGACAGCAGTTGTTTGGTGTCAGCAAGCTTTGAACAACCGTTTGGATGAGCACCCATCCAGATTTCTGCTTGTGGCTCGTTCGCTGGATTGTCGATGCCGAATAAATCATGAATCGACGTGTGGCTACCCCAAGCGTAGTTTTGAATCACATTGTCCAGTTTGAATAGAGCATGTTGCATGGCGATATTCTCTTGATTGGAACGAAAGAAGAGGAGAGGCTTGCTCCACGATGAGAGCAAGCCTGAGTCGGTTTGGACGGGTTATCTAGTCGATGACCTTATCCTAAGAACCGGATTAGAACTTCACTTGGAAAGACTTAACCTGACACGGCTTCAGCGTGCCGAACGATGCTGTGTCCACTTCGTTTGATAGCACTTTCTCGTCTAGCTGTGTTTCTTTCCATGACGTTACTTCTGAGGTAAATGCCACTGTGTCGTTGATCACTTCGCTCTCTGATGGGTTGTAGACGCGCAGGATGAGTGCATCCTCGTCTTCCGCTTTCTTCAGTACGCTCAGTACTGCACCTTCTAGCGATTTGTTTAGCAAGCTGTGCGTTAGCGGTAGGTTTTGCTCACCTACGTTCAGCTTCATCGCGTTGTAAGGGATCTTGTTGTAGCATTGGATTGGAGTCACGTTGTCACGCGCTGCCGCCATTACGTTTGCTTCGATGTGGTTGCCCGCGAAACCAAATAGTGCGAACTCACAGACGATCTTGCCGCGTACTTGTGAATCTGGCGTCGGGATCTTGATACCAGATGGACGACCCGGACGAAGCAACAACTCTTCTTTACCCAATACGCCGATACCACGTAGAAGGGTTAGGGCGAATGTGTCACGCTCTTCATTGCCTTGGCTTGAAATCACTTCAAACTCACGCAGACCGTTGCTCATTAGTGCCATACCACCTTGTGCGTTTTCAACCGCAGCAAAGTTCATTAGCTGGTAAACCGGCACTGGTGCTTCTTTCCAGCCGTCTGCTTCCCAGTTCGCCATTTCTGGATCGTTCGTTGGACGAGTGATCAAACCGAACTGGTTGTCTGCTACTACGGTTTCAGACACAAACGGTGTTGGTACTAATACGCGAACGCGGTGGTCGTCTGCTTGGTTGTCTAGCTCCATGCGAACTTCAATACGGCGTGTACCTTGTTTTAGAACCACTTGGCAGTTCACGTCTAGGTAACCGTTTTGACCTGTACGCTCTTCACGTTGTTGTAGGTTCTCAGGCAAGTTCATGCGCAGCTTGATGGTTGCCACAGATTGGAAACCTTCGTGCTTCACATTCACTTCTGCATCGAATTCGTCTGAGTACAGCAGCCACTCTTTACGAGAAGGTG
Organism: Vibrio sp. Y29_XK_CS5; assembly: GCF_024181835.1. Classification (NCBI taxonomy): domain Bacteria; kingdom Pseudomonadati; phylum Pseudomonadota; class Gammaproteobacteria; order Vibrionales; family Vibrionaceae; genus Vibrio; species Vibrio sp. Y29_XK_CS5. The sequence goes on along the minus strand of NZ_JAMZAM010000001.1, from coordinate 1,386,903 downwards.
AGTAGTCGTATTCGTCACCATCGTCAGAGCCGTCTTCAATGCGCAGCGCTTGTTCGAAAAGGTGCTCTGTCTCTTTGTCGAAAATGTTCAGAGTGCCGTTTGAGTTTACATTGATGCGGTAGAATTCGTTCTCAAGAAGGAACTCCTTCTGCTCCGCCACTTTTTGCGTGCCTTTCTCATTCGCTTGAATGTGTAGGGTAGTAAAGCCCATTGCTGGCACAGTGTGCTTGATTTGAATGTCGTATTCGATGAACGGGTCGTAGTTACCGTAGTGAACGATTTGACGGTCAATCTTACCTGGGTCGATTACGCGTTGATCTTGGATGAAGTACTCAACTGGCGTGCCGTTTTCATCAAACAGGTTGAACTGTTCTGCACGGATAGTGATGGTGGTGTTTACCACTTCTTCACGAGCGTATGGCAATAGGTTGAATAGTGCTAGCTTGTCGCAACCTTCGCGCGCTGGCATGTGGTCAACAATCTTACGTTTGTAGAAGTTGATCAGGTTGGTCGCCATGTCGTCCGCAAGAATGTAACGGTTCAAGATCTCTGCGTGTACTTTGTCTGAACAGCAGCAGCCAATCGAGTCGTGAGCGTGGTTCTTCATGCTCTCTTTCCACATCTTCTCGATTAGACCGTGGTGGTATTCAAAGCCCAGTGTCCATGCGATAGACGCTAATGGCTCAAGAATGTTTACGATCTTGTTTTCTACTTCTGCGTGGATCAGTTTGATGTCCATACGCGTTGAAGAAATAGTACGGTGAACACGCATGTATTTACCGTCGTTGAACTCGCCTTTGATGGTATCAAGCTGATCGCGCTCGGCTTCAATACACTCGAACACTTCTTCAAAGCGGCTCATTTTGAATTCTTTGTCTGGGTAGATTTCACGTAGCTTATCCATCACCTCGAAGATGTCTTTTTGGATAGGCATTTGGTCGTGACCGTTTGGTAGCAGGATGTCTTTGGTTACCGACGGTTTTTCTAGCACTGGGAAGTATTTATCTAGACGTGCGCGCAGACCTTCTTCGTCTTGCGGTAGGTATTTACCAATCGCGTAGCCCAGTGGCAGTACTTGCGCAGAGACTTCGCTGCCATCGTTTGATTGCCACAAGAATTCGGTTTTATCTGTACCGTGACGCTCTGAACAACCACGCCAGAACATCGCGCGATTGATACCGAAACCGTTGTAGATAGCTGGTAGCTGAGAGCTCATAGAGAATGAATCTGGCAGGTAACCAATCTTCATTGGCTCACCTAGCGCTAGACAGTCACGCAATCCGTAAAGCATGTTACGTACGATAGATTCGCCAGATACTTGCATCGTATCCGTTTGAGAGTACCAAGGACCAACAATCAGTTTGCCAGCTTGTACTAGCTCACGTACGCGCTCTTTATTTTCTGGCTTGATTGCGAAGTAATCTTCCAGAACTGCGGTTTGACCGTCTAGAACGTAGTATTTGTAGTCTGGATCGTTTTCCAGACGAGTCATGATTTCTTCCATGTTGTTCACTAGCAGAATGCGAGACTCTTCTGTAGTGAAGTACCATTCACGATCCCAGTGCATGTGAGGAGTAATATGAACGCGAGATGTAGTCATAACTTTTACCGTCTTAGGCAATAATTGCCGTTAATTTGTTTTAAATTTGATTGTTTTCTATTCGTTTTTGCGGCGTTTATGCTTGCCGACGAATATTTAGGGCGCAGAAATCCCACGCCCAAAGTTTGTGTTGAGCGAATCTATATACCCAAGTGATTTCAAACTGCAGGATTCAGAGCGTTGTCATTGATTCGAGTTCAAGGAAAACAATGCAGTGTAATAGCTCTCTATTTCCAAATTGTTTGAAGCAGAAATCGGGTCAATGACACGCTCCCAAAGGGCGAGTTGCCTTGGCATGTATACTTTGTTGCCGATTTTTGATTTAGACCCACTAGACCTTCAAATCGCCGCCGCGTCTACAAACCAAGTCATTCTCGCTGAACCAAGCAGCTTGAAGTTACTTGGGTATAAATAATTCGGGTTATGGCTGAGCGGCAGCCTCAGTGACAAATTTGCCCTTTTTTACTGCGTGTGCTCGCCACATGATGAGAGTGATGGTCGAGATAGTTGCACCAATCAGCGCAGCGCCAAACCAGATTGCCGCAGCAGTGAATGCGCCTAGACCTGCATCGTGTAGTAGGAAGATTGAGAAGATACCTGCACCCGGAGTCGATAGACCTACGCCAGCAGCACCCACCATTGCGCCTGTTACGACAGAGCCAAGTAAGAATGAGCCAATGACGCGGATTGGATCTTCGATAGCCATTGGAATCGCACCTTCAGTGATGCCCGCTAGACCAAGCAACCACGTTGATTTACCCGTCTCGATTTCGAAATCTTTAAACAGGCGAGGTGCAAGCATGGTTGAAGCCGTTACTGTGAACGCAGAGACCATTTTCACCGAACCGAAGATAGCGTATGGGCCGTAAACGCCGTTCGCCATTGCACCCAAACAGAATGCGTAAGCGGCTTTGTTTACTGGACCACCAAGGTCGAACGATACGAATAAACCAATTACTGCGCCTAGAAGTAGGGCGTTGGTGCCAGACATGCCGTTTAGCCAGTCCGTCAAACCTTGGTTTAGCCAAGCAACAGGTTTACCGATAACGAACAGCATCAATGAACCAGCAACCAAAGTACCGATAACCGGGTATAGGTAGAAGGTTAGGAAGCCGTTGAACGCAGGGTTTAGACGTACGTTTTCTTTTACCCAACGCATGACGTAACCGGCAATCAAGCCACCGACAACACCACCAAGGAAGCCAGAGCCGATAAGGTTCGCAGCGATACCTGCGGCAAAACCTGGACCAAGTGCTGGTTTATCTGCCAATGAGTAAGCGGTGTATGCCGCCAGTACAGGAACCATCAATGTACCCAGTAGACCACCACCTAGCTTGCGGTACATCCACAGCCAAGAGCCTTCTTCTGCATACAAATCTTGTAGGTTGAACATTTGTGCCAATAGCACGGCAACAGCAAGTACGGTACCGCCTGCAACGATAAGAGGAACCGCGTAAGAGATACCTGATAGCAGTGCTTGTTTTAGTTCAGTTTTAAGTGGTAGCTTCTTCGGTTTGTCGTTGGTTGCAACTGCAGCACCAGCGCTTCGACCTGCTTTACCTGCTTCAACCGCTTCGTTAAGAATGCGCTCAGAGTGTTTGATTGGCTCAGCAACTGGTACTTCTACACGAGGAATACCATCAAAACGCTCTAACTCTTTGATTGCCACTTCAGCCGCGAAAACGACCGCTGTTGCACTGTTGAGCTGTTCAGCAGTCAGACGATCTTCAATACCGTTTGCGCCTTGCTTTTCAACATGCACGTTGTAACCCAGCTTCTTACCTGTCTTCTCTAGGTATTCTGCTGCCATGTAAGTGTGCGCAATACCCGCAGGGCAAGCCGTCACACAAACGATGGTTGGTGCATTTGTATCTAATTGGTCTTGTTTTTCTTCTTGCTCTGCTTGGCCATCAAGCAAAGCGAAAATTTGTTCTACATTTGTAGCATTTAGCACTGCCTCACGAACATCGTCATCCACTAGGGTTGTGGTCAGTTCGGTCAACAGGTGCATGTGTGTTGAACCTGCTTCCGCATTTGGAATTGCGATTAAGAAGATCAGGTTTACGTCTTCGTCTTCATCCAGACCTTGCCACTTTAAGTCTTGCTTTAGTGTGGCTACGGCAAATGCTGCCTCTTTTACTGCATCTGTCTTACCGTGCGGTACTGCTAAGCCTTCGCCTAGCGCCGTCGGACCTTGCTCTTCGCGAGCAAACACTGCTTGTAGGTATTCTTCCTTGTTATGCAGTTTGCCTTCCTGGTTTAGCTGGTCGGCAAGTGCACGAATCGCTGCGTCACGACTTTCAAACGTCGTTTGTAGGTTTATCAGCGATGGGTTTGTAAGAGAGGTTAATTTCATAACTTTTGTCCCATTGTCACATTCGACATTGTTGTGCATTCAACAATGATGTGAATAATACCTTTTAAATACAAATGATCCGTGATCAGGATCGCAGTTGAATTAAAATATGTATTATTGTTGTATTGTTTTGGCTTGTTTTTGTATGCCGATATGCGAACAAGTGCTTGTCATGTTGACCTGAATTCGTATTATAGAGCTCATAAACCAAGTCTTTCTTGCAATGATAGTTCACTCCAGTGTGCTCGGTTCTTGAGTTGTCTCAAACAAGTTCACTTGAATGGTCATTTGTATTGTTTTTATAGAGGTAAACATGGCAAGACTGCCAATGTATCGCCAGATTGCGGATGCGATTCGCGAGAAGATCAGCGATGGCGAATACAAAGTAGGAACCGCTCTTCCTACCGAAGCTCAGTTACGCGAAGAATTTTCTTGTAGCCGAGTCACGGTTCGCCAAGCGTTAAAATTGCTGATTGAAAATGGTGAACTGGAGAGTGTGCAGGGTAGTGGTACCTATGTGAAAGAGAACAAGGTTAACTACGACATTTACCAGCAGACCAGTTTTGCAGAGAAGTGGGCGCACCTAAATGCAGTGACGCACAGCGATGTGGTCGCGTTCGAGATTACTAAAGCATCGCTCACGATGGCTGATGCGCTGAACATTAATGAAGATGACAAAGTCTTTTACGTGAAACGCGTTCGTTACCTTGACGACAACCCAATCACAGTAGAAGAAACTTGGCTGCCGACAGACATGTTCCCTGATCTCACCTACCAAGTGATGCAAGGTTCTAAGTACCACTTTATTGAGAAAGAGAAGGGCATGGTGATTGATCGCAGTGAGCAAGAAATCATCCCGGTATTGCCACCGCAAGACATTGCAGAGTTGCTAGATATTGACCCGGCTGAGCCGATCATCGAAAAGCGCACGCGCGGTTTCTTGCAGGGGGATGTGGTTTTTGAATACAGCCGCAACTACTTCAAATCGACTGACTACAAGTTTACGCTGGTGGCGAAACGTCATAAGACGTAAGTGCGATACAACTCACTTCTTCTCAAACCCGCCACTCGGCGGGTTTTCTGTATCTGCTATTCACTATCTACTTGCTATTCATTATTTGCTGAAACTAAGCAACGTTTCGATTTCTTTTCGCAAACAAGTGTGATGATTGTCCCTGTTCGAAACGTGTTGGAACCTAATCAGTGGAAAATGAAGTTTGAATTTAATCACGATAAATAGTGAGTCAAGAGTCGTAATGTGATCAAGTTATATTATTGGTAAATTTTAGAAATGTTTGGATTGGTGCGTGGGTTCAAACTATGCCTATTGACATGTTGCTTAAAGAAAATTTGTTGCTAATTTTCTTTGTCTATTTTTGAACTACGTTGATTAAAACAAATTGACAGCTATTTAATTGTGATTTGTTGCACAAAAGGAGCGTGGTTGCGTGGTTTAGCTACTCTTATTGATAATTAACCCATCGAAACCGAACTGTTGATAGGGTTTAAAAATGCTGTATGAATTAATCGACCACGAACTAGTAGATGTTATTAATGACCGCGCTTACCAATGGCAAGACGCAGTTAAAAAGACAACGCAATACCTAGAAGACAAAGGTTACGTTTCTCAGCAATACGCGGATGCCATCATCCAATCGACCGAAGAAAATGGCCCCTACTATGTGTTGTGCCCAGGACTGGCAATGCCACATGCTCGTCCAGAAACCGGTGTGCTAAAAACGGGCTTGGGCATTCATATCTTCCCTTCACCAGTTGATTTTGGTTCGGACCTTGGTCCTGCCAACATTCTTATTACCCTAGCTGCAAAAGACTCTGATACCCACATTGAGGTGATTCAAGCGTTAAGCGAGATGTTTGTGGACGAAGAGAACATTGCAAAGCTGGCACAAGCCTCATCTAAGGAGCAAGTGCTAGACATAATAAAAGCATACTAAAAAGGAATATAACGTGAAACCAAACATGCGAGCCAATGTGCAAGCCTTCGGGGGTCATTTGACCGCCATGGTGCTGCCAAATATCGGAGCCTTTATCGCTTGGGGCTTTATTACTGCACTCTTTATTCCAACGGGTTGGATGCCAAACAAAGCATTTGGTGAACTTGTTGGTCCAATGATCACTTACTTATTGCCGCTGTTAATTGGATATACGGGCGGTCAGATTGTTGGTGACAAACGCGGAGCGGTTGCCGGTGCCATCGGTACCATGGGCGTTATTGTTGGTGCTGACATTCCAATGTTTGTCGGCGCAATGATTATGGGTCCGCTCAGTGCTTGGGTTGTGGTGCAAATGGATAAACGAATCCAACATCGCATCCCTTCGGGCTTTGAGATGGTGGTGAACAACTTCTCATTGGGTATTGTGGGCATGATTTTATGTCTATTCGCCTATGAGATTGTTGGTCCTGCAGTAACGGCGGCTAACTTATTCGTGAAGTCGGGCATTGAAGCTTTGGTTGCAACGGGATTCCTTCCTTTGCTTGCGATCATCAATGAACCAGCGAAAGTGCTGTTCCTAAACAACGCTATCGACCAAGGTATTTACTACCCACTAGGTCTGCAGGCGGCAGCTGAAACAGGTAAATCTATCTTCTTTATGGTGGCATCTAACCCAGGTCCGGGTCTTGGTATGCTGTTGGCTTACGCGAAGTTTGGTCAAGGTCTGTCTAAACGTTCTGCGCCAAGTGCCATCATCATTCACTTCTTCGGTGGTATTCACGAGCTGTACTTCCCGTACGTGCTAATGAAGCCAATTATGATTGTGGCAATGATTGCAGGTGCGGCGACTGGTATCGCAACCTTCAACCTACTGGATGCAGGTTTGGTAGCAGGTCCAAGTCCAGGCTCAATCTTCTCTTACCTAGCTCTTACTCCAAAAGGCAGTTTCCTAGCGACCATCGCAGGTGTCACAACAGCAACAATAGTTTCCTTCCTTGTCGCAAGTGCGATTCTGAAGATGAGCAAAGCAGAAAACAAAGAAGACGAGTTTGAACAGTCTGTCTCTGAGATGAAAGACATGAAAGCGGAAGGTGCAATTAAACCTGCAACGCAACAAGTAAACAAACCAATTTCATTTGTCGCATTTGCTTGTGACGCTGGTATGGGCTCAAGCGCAATGGGGGCTTCAACCTTCAAGCGCAAGTTAGTACAAGCCGGGATTGATATTGAAGTGAAGAACTTTGCCATCGAAAAAGTGCCAAGTGAGGCCGACATTGTCGTGACACACGAAAGTTTAGAAAGCCGCGCAGTAAACGCAACAGGCTTGCCTGTCGTGACAATTAAGAACTTCCTTAATGACCCAGCGCTTGACAAGCTGATGGATAAGATTAAGCAACAAACGGTCGCGACTGAGCAACCAGCCTAACAATGCAGTATGGGGTGGACCATTCCGCCCCATGTAGGAGAGAAATCATGGTACAAACAACGGCAGCAGTTATCTGTGGCGAGAAAGACGTTCAACTAAGAACTTTTGATTTGCCAAACATTTCAGCCGATGAACTTCTGGTTAAAAACATTTCAAACAGCATCTGCCTTTCCACTTACAAAGCGGCATTGCTAGGCAGCAAACACAAACGCGTACCTGAGAACATTGATGAAGTGCCGGTGATGACGGGTCATGAGTACGCCGGTGTGATTGTTGAAGTCGGTGAGAACCTAAAAGACCAATACAGAGCAGGCGATTACTTTGTTCTGCAACCTGCAATGGGTTTGCCTACTGGTTACTCGGCAGGCTACAGCTATGAGACTTTTGGCGGCAACGCAACGTATTCTATCATTCCTAAAATCGCTATCGACTTAGGTTGCGTTTTGCCTTACCACGGTGACTACTTTGCAGATGCGTCTTTGGCTGAGCCAATGTCATGCATCATCGGTGCTTACCATGCTAGTTACCACACTAAACAATACGTGTACGAGCACGATATGGGCATCAAAGAGGGGGGGGCGTTAGCGCTGTTAGCTTGTGCTGGTCCAATGGGGATTGGCGCGATTGATTACGCGATTAACGGACCAGTGAAGCCAAAATTGATCGTGGTGACGGACATCGACGCCGCACGTTTAGACCGAGCAGAATGCTTAATTCCGGTTGAGAAAGCAAAAGAGCAAGGCGTTGAGCTGCATTACGTGAATACAGCCCAAGTTGATGATCCTGTCACTTATTTGAAAGCGCTTAACGACGGCAAAGGCTACGATGACGTGATGGTATACGCAGCAGTATCGCAAGTATTAGAGCAAGCCGACGAGCTGTTGGGTAACGACGGCTGCTTGAACTTCTTCGCAGGACCTACCGATAAGAAATTTAAAGTACCGTTTAACTTCTACAATGTGCATTACGAGTCAACGCATATTGTGGGCACGTCTGGTGGCTCAACTGGCGACATGGTGGAGTCTATCGACTTGTCTTCACAAGGTAAGATCAATCCATCGTTCATGATCACACACGTTGGTGGTCTGCAAGCTGCGCCACATACGATTTTGAATCAGTTGGATATTCCGGGTGGTAAAAAGTTGATTTACCCGCATATTGACCTGCCGTTGACCGCGATTGATGACTTTTTATCGTTGGCAGACCAAGACCCGTTCTTCGTCGAATTAGACGCAATTTTGAACGCAAACAACTATGTGTGGAATGCTCATGCAGAAAAAGCGTTACTTGAGTTTTATGACGTGAGCTTAACGGTTTAGTTGCAACGAATTTGTGTGGTAGCCTCTGTGCTGCCACATAATGGAGAGGTCATAAGACGTTGTCACGTGAAGATGAATTACTGGAGAAGCTGGACGAGTGCGAAAATGCCACTGCGTTTCTTCAGGTTTCTAACAAAATAATTAACCTCAAGTTAAAAGCACTGCTTCCGAAAGTGTTCGTTCAAGACGACCTCGTGAAGGAGTATGCTGTGGATCCTTTATTGAAAGAAGATGGTCCGTTAGCAACAACCGATGTGGTGTCTAAGTTGATGTTTGCAATGGGCAAGATCTCACTGGAAACTTACGCTGACATTGGGTTGTACGATCAGGTGTTGGAGTTCGCGGTCACTCAGTCGGAAAAGGTCGAGTTTGCCGATGACGTGATTTACGACTTCATCAAAAACCAATCAGTACTCTCTTCCCAGCAAGACAGCTTTTATCTTGAGTCGATCAATCAGCTTAAGTTCTCTTCGTTTGAGTCCTTTTCACAAATGAGATACGAAGCCCTCATCAAAACAGTATTAAAGCTGTCGTGTGAAATGTTGATAGAAAGAATCGAAGGGGAGATAAATCAATAAGGGTTCACCATGAAAGTGAATTTAAACGTCAGTGGTTTTGAGACCGAAGCTAACTTTCCTGAAGCCGACGTAAAGCGAATCCATCAACCTCTTATCGAAAAGTTTACCCGCCTTTATCACGAGAAGCAGGAGCGTATTGTTGTGTTCTTGTGCGCCCCTCCGGGTAGTGGAAAGTCTACGCTAGCAGCCTTTTGGGAATATTTATCAGAACAAGATGAAAACCAAGAGCCACTTCAGGTTCTGCCTTTTGATGGTTTTCACTACCCGAATGAAATCCTCGACAGCAACACCATTGAGCGTAATGGTGAACGTGTTCCACTGCGCAGCATTAAAGGCTCTTACGAGACGTTCAATCTCACGGAGCTTATCGACAAACTGAAACAACTGAAAGTGAAAGACAGTAAGTGGCCTTACTACGACCGCAACTTACATGACCCAGTTGATGATGCCATTCAAGTTAATCGCAATATTGTCGTTGTTGAAGGTAACTGGCTGCTGCTTGATGAACCAGTATGGAAAGAACTGCATCGTTTGGCAGATTTTACGGTGTTTATTGATACCCAAGCGGAGTTTCTACAAGATCGTTTGGTCAATCGTAAAATCCGCGGCGGTACAGACCCAGAAGCGGCATTGGAGTTCTATTTACGTTCTGATGCGGTCAACGTTGATAAAGTTCTGAATCATTCGGTTCCTGCTGACTTATCTTTGTTCCTTAATCAAAACGGCTCGTTCGAAATTCGATAGTTCGTCCACAATCTCAGGAGGTTACCATGGATATCGTGATTGATAGCCACACCCATACTATTGCCAGTGGACACGCTTATAGCACAATTTTAGAGAATGCGTTGGCTGCTAAGAATAAGGGGCTAAAACTTCTTTGTACCACCGATCATGCTCCCGAGATGCCAGGCGCCCCTCACTACTGGCATTTCAATAATCAAAGAATTTTGCCCCGCTTTTTACATGAGGTTGGTATTCTTCGTGGCGTCGAAGCCAACACGCTGAATGTGAAGGGGGAGATCGATTTACCGCCTTCTTCTGATCAACATCTTGATTGGGTGATAGCGAGCTTTCATGAACCCGTGTTTAAGCCTGCATCGGAAGTTGAGCATACCGCCGCTCTGATTAATGCAATCAAAAGTGGCAGAGTGGATGTTCTCGGTCACTTAGGTAACCCGAATTACCCATTCGATATGGAGCAGGTTCTGCGTTGTGCAAAAGAGCACAATGTCGCGGTAGAAGTAAACAATACGTCTTTGACAGGTAAAAGCCGTAAGGGCAGTGATAGTCGCTGTGACCGTATTGTGGAGCTAGGTAAAGAAATTGGCGTTTACTTCACCACAGGATCGGATGCTCACTTCAGTGAAGAGATTTCCAAGTTAGAGTTGGCCATTGCTTTGCTGGAAAAACATGGTGTTGAAGAAGAGAAAATACTCACTACATCAACGAGCCGGTTCTTGAACTTCTTACGGCTGAGGGGCAAGGCGAAAATTCCAGAGTTCGAAGCGCTGTATTGAGAAGCGACTGATCCAAATGGTTATCGGCTAAGATACATAAACCCGCAGCGTGCGGGTTTTGTTTGTTTAGGATGAAACAAAAAGCACTACAACGGTGGCTCTACCACAACAAATTTGCGCTCGGCTCTGAGTGGTGCAAACCAAGTATTTTTATATTTGAAATAACTTTGCCCGTTAACGACGACAGTTTCTTTAGTGTGAGGCAGCGAGTCTACGATTTCACCAAGTTTATAGGGGCTTGGCTCAGGCTTTGGCGCTGGTGGTATTGGACTCACTCTTGCTGTGTTTGAGCTTAATGATGGCGAAACGATCTGCCTTGAAGGCGGAGTATCATTGGTCGTCGATGACGTTATCACACGGTCATCGCGCAATATGGTGTAGTTACCACTTGGTGGATAACGAACGTACACATAGCGGACACCATCACGACGGTAATAGGAATCTTGAACAATGGCATAAGTAATACCAGCGAAGACAGCAAAGGTCGCAATGTCTACTAAATCACTGTGATAATAATAGTAACGTCCACGATAAGGTGGATACCAATACCCCGGTCTTACATAGATAAACGACGAATGATAACGAGGTGGTCTCACGACATAATGAGGTCGATGATAGTAGGGTGGTCGGTAGTAAGGCGGACGGTAATGGTGCGGTGGCTTAATGGGACGGTAAGGGCGGTTTACTGGGCGTAAATCGTGTTTGTTACCCGGTTGAGTTATCGGTTTTACTGCTGGTTTCACCTGTGACTGTGCAGATAGGTTTGTTGACCCAACCAAGCAGAGTATGGTGGTGGCGATTACCCAGATGCTTCTCATAGTACATTCCCCCATAATTTGGAGTATCGAAGCGCTAATCTTTAAGTTTAGCTCACCATAACTGTGTTTGATTCATGCGTCTAGAGCACTACTTTTGGGATGTCTTAGTTTTTTGCTCTAGCACTAAGAAGATAAGCTTGGTCAGCATAGACTGTGCTTCCGGGGGAAGTAATCTTGCCGCAGACGCAACGTCTTCTGCAGAAATGTAATCAACACCTCTTGCATCCAATGCGATGTCTAAATCGGTCAGGTTTAATGCACGCAAAATTGAACGGTATTGTGAGAGTTTTAAATCAGATTCGCCTCGCTCTATTCGCTGATATGTCTTTTCACTCATTCCGGCAATTTTTGCCATTTGTTCGCGTGATACGCCTTTCATTTTGCGTCGCCTAATCAGAACTTCAATCAACGGGTCTACTTGCATCGCTCCTCCTTAGTGGACAGTTTTGTCCTGAAGCACGCAATAACCGGACCAGTTTAACCACCCCATATTTACCCGAATGGATATAGTGATAAGAATGACGTTCCACAAAAAAATAACGTGAATTCAGTCAGTTTCAGAAAATGGAAAAATATCAGTTTTATAAATCAATTTCTGGCGAAGTTAATATTCGCAAAATGCAACGCATTTTAGATCAACTTCTTGATGAAATTCGCAATCGTAGCCGGGATACAAGATTAGATGTTACTTGGCTAACGCGAGAATCCCAAAAGCGATTGATGAACTATAAAGAGCTGTTTTTACATCGCAGTGATATTGAACAACAGGAGTTGGTTCAATCATATGAACACTTGAGTTTGATGGAACGTTCGGTTGCTGATTTGGGGATTGCTGTGCTGACATACATTATTGATGCGCTAGACAAGGAGATGTAATGCGTTGAAGGTTTGGTTCGTTTAACAAAATACGGACGAGCGAAATCCCACAACGGCGTTTGTGTGAAATAAAAGCACTTGGAATAATTAACGAAAGGATACAAATGCTGGGGAACCAAACCCAGCATTCGGAACACTCATTTACCTATATTTTCGAACCGTAAATCAGTGTTTAGAGGTATGTGAACCGAAACATGTCGGTACGGAGCGAATAATAACGATATTGCTGAATCTAGGCTATGTTCCGGGTTTCTAACACCTTCCAACAAAGTGTACATTTTCATGTACACCTCAAAAATTGAGTGCCATCGCTCACTTTCTATTCTTTATAACGACAAAAGGCTAAATAAACGGCGGTTTTACAACATATCTGTTGCATCAACTGATAGTTGTTAAAATATATGGCTATAAGATGGAGCTTTTGCTTTTCAATCGTCCTATTTATGCCTTACAATCCTTTCGAACCAAATCCATTCAGCAGAGAATGGGATTGACGAAAAAGGATGCGCTGATTTTGCTTCGAACCCAAAGTGAGACGTTCCGTTAATCGAACTCTGCCCGGAAATGATTCCCTACACCCTTTATATGCTCAGACAGGATAGATCCGTCTTGAGTCTAGGCTTTTTGCATCCTGAATTCCGGCTTCGCGCTGAGTTCTGGGGCTGTAAGGTAGGGCGTTTCCGTAGATCGTACTTCGAACCAAAGTACGATAAGTCACAATAAAACGGATTAAATTTAGAGGTATTAACCGTGAACCTAAAACTTGTCGGCAGCTCCCTGATCGTAGCAGGTACTGCTCTTGGCGCTGGTATGCTTGCCATACCAATGGTGCTTGCTCAATTTGGCCTTCTTTGGGGCACTCTCCTTATGCTGTTCATTTGGGCAGGTACAACTTACGCTGCACTTCTTCTATTAGAAGCAAGCTGCAAAGTAGGTGGTGGTGTCAGCATGAATGCAATCGCTCGCGAAACCCTTGGTAAAGGTGGTCAGCTTGTTACTAATGGTCTTTTGTATGCACTACTTGTTTGCCTGCTAATGGCTTACATTATTGGTGCGGGTGACTTGGTACAAAAAGTCACCACGTCAATGGGACTACCACTTTCTACGATTTCTAGCCAAGTTGGCTTTACTGTGCTGGTTGGTCTTATCGTATCAGCGGGTACTGGTGTGGTGGATAAGCTAAACCGTGGCTTGTTCATCGGTATGATTGTCGCGCTCATTCTAACGCTATTCTCTCTTGCGCCAAATGTGTCGTTTGAAGGTCTAAGTGAAGTGGTAAATGCAGACAAAATGGCATTGATCAAACAGAGCTCAGTTCTATTCACCAGCTTCGGCTTTATGGTGGTGATTCCTTCTTTAGTGACCTACAACAAAGAAGCAAGTAAGAATCAACTGCGCAACATGATCATTGTTGGCTCTACGATTCCTCTTGTGTGCTACCTACTTTGGTTGTTTGCAGTCGTGGGTAACCTACCTCCACACGAGCTTATTCAATTCTCTAACGTATCTGAGTTGATCTCTGTGCTTGGTCAACAATACTCGGGTCTAGAATTCATTCTATCGATGTTCACTGGTCTGGCGCTTCTAACGTCTTTCTTGGGTGTGGCAATGGCGTTGTATGACCAAAATGCGGACCTTCTTAAAGCTAGCAAGCCTGTGGTATTTGTGACAACGTTCATCCTACCGTTGCTTGGTGCCGTGTTTGCTCCAGAACACTTTCTCGCAATCCTAAGCTACGCAGGTATTATCCTCGTGTTCTTAGCAGTTTTTGTCCCACTATCAATGACGATGAAAGTACGTCGTGTGCCTGTGGATGATGACAATGTGTACGAAGCAGGTGGCGGTGCGATGGGCATGAGCGTGATCTTCCTATTTGGTTGTTTCCTGTTGTTTGCACAAGCGGTGTAGTATCCACTGATTGATTGACGCTTAAGCGACTCAAATTTTAAAAAGCCGTTTGCCTCGTGGGGTAAACGGCTTTTTTATGCCTTTTGGCGAGTGATACATCTGTAACTCTTATCGGATTGGCCTTGGCTTGATAAATCGTGATGATATTTGACCATGGGATGAAATTGTCTCGCTAGCGGCTGACAAGAGCGATTGCCTCTCTTTTTATCATAACGCCCAAGTTATTAAGAAAAGGGGAATTGAGTGTCGAAGCGACTTTCTCTTACCATGATTGGAATGATGCTTTCGTTAGGAGTGTTCAGCGCTGATGTTTCCGCGCATCCAAAGCATCATCATAATAAACACGGTCATCATCACCATAAACATAAACACAAGCATAAAAAGGTCGTCGTGGTGAAACACAAACGACCAAAACATTATTATTATCACTACAAGCGTATTCCACCGCGCAGTACGTATATCCAGATTGGGAACTTTACTTACCTGAAGGTGGATGAGCACTATTACAAGCGTTCAAAAGATCGTTATGTTCATGTGGTGTTGTAATCGATAAAAAAACAGCGAGCACTGTGCTCGCTGTTTTGCATTTGTAAGTAAGAGAAGTGTTACACCGTAAAGCGGTTAAGGATTTCGTCTTGTTTACGAACGTCTTCATTCTGCGCTTGCATTGCATCGTTGGTGCGGTTTGCAGAGTCAGCAACTTGAGTCGATAGATCTTTGATGTTGACCGTGTTGTTGTTGATCTCTTCTGCTACCAAGCTTTGCTCTTCAGCTGCCGAAGCAATCTGCAAGTTCATATCCGAGATACGTTGAATCGCATCGCGGATGCGTTGCAGAGCGTCATTTGCGTGTCCTGCTTTTTCTACCGCTTCTACTGCGCTGCCTTTGCTTTGGTGCATTGCGCTTGCAACAGAAGATGCGCCTGATTGCAATTGCTCAATCATGCTGCGAATTTCGGTCGTAGACTCTTGAGTACGTTGTGCAAGAGTACGTACTTCATCGGCTACCACTGCGAAGCCACGACCAGATTCACCTGCACGCGCCGCTTCGATTGCCGCATTCAGTGCAAGTAGGTTCGTTTGGTCTGCAATATCGTTGATAACTTTAAGAATAGTCTCAATGTTAGCTGTCGCAGACTCTAAACCTTGAACTTCTTCAACCGCTTGATCGATGCTGTCAGAAAGTAGGTTAATCGTTTCTGTCGACTCATTTACGATAGAGGAGCCTTGCATGGTCGCTTCATCCGCTTCTTTCGCTGCACTTGCTGCGCCTTGCGCGTTGTTAGCTACTTCGGTTGCCGTTACTGACATTTCGTGCATAGCTGTTGCAAGTTGCTCTAGCTCTTGAAGTTGAGTCTGAATCGCAGACGCAGAGTCACGTGCACCTTCAGCAGTAATTTGCGTTCCGCTGAGGATCTGATCAGAGATACTCTTCGATTCGATGATCTGGTGCTGCAAGTTCTCCATAAAGGTATTGAAACCTTTTGCTAGTTCAGAGAATTCTTGATCGGTATTGGTGTCCAAACGTTGCGTTAAATCGCCTTTGCCTGATGCGACGGCTTGGATTGCTGTGTTTAGCTCATCAAGAGGGCGCATCAAGGTACGGATAAGGATAGTCAGTGCGATGATAGAGGCAATCACGGCAATCAATGAGTAGATGATTGCACTATTACGCAGCTTACCTACTGCAGAATACGCAATGCTTTCGTCGACAAGCGCGCCTACATACCAATTTTCACCCGCAATGTGCGACAGGCTCGCCATGTATTTGTTGCCGTTAATCTCAATGTGTTGAGCGCCAGGTTTGATCTCGACTTGTGGCAAGTAGCTCGATAGCTTCTCACCATTGTATTTCGCTTCTGGGTGAGCAATCGTCGTGCCGTCTGCAGTAACGAGGAAGAGGTAGCCGGCATCAAATAGATTGACTTGGTTTACCAAGTCAGAAAGGGTGGTCAGCTCCATATCGTAGAACATCGCTGCTAGGAATCGACCGGCTTTGCGAACTGGCGTACCGATAGAAATAATGACCTTCTTAGAAGAGACATCAACATAAGGGTCAGTGACGATAAGTTTGCCCTGTGCTTTTGCAGAGACAAACCAAGGGCGAACACGAGGATCATAGTCGGCACCAGCTTCCCAGCCGTCATCGTTTTCGATTAAGGAACCATCGTGGTCGTATGCGTACCCGATTGCCAAGAAGCTTGATTTTGGCATTGGCTTTTCTAGTACATCTTTTACGTAATCGTGATCGCTTGGATTAATTTCCAAGATCTCGGTCATCGATTGAGCAAGATCTTTCTTCGCGTTCATTTCGGACTCTACAGTGTTCCCCACACTGGAGAGAATTTCGTTCACACTCGTATCAATGTTTTCTTCGATCTGCGAACGGATAGTCATAACCTGTTGTGTCGACAGCAATGCCACAGTAACAAGCAGTAAAATAGAAGAGGCAGTTACAACCTTATGTCTGAATTTCATACTTTTCCCTCTCGAGTCTCCCGGCTGGTTTACTCTGCTTTCACCTCTTCTTCCCTGGGTGATTTCGGCAGATGTGAACACAGAATTGTGTTTGTTATTTTGTTTATCGACAGATTTATCAGAAACCTGAAGGCTATTTACGGCTTTTATTGTCGAAACGGGATAAAAAGCCTAGATGAATTTAAAAGTTGTGACTTTGATCTGAATTGTTGGACTTCGTCATTAAACTGTTAAAAACATAAGAATGGTATCACTGAGCCTTATAGAAACAAGTCTTATCTTGGGTGTCTAACTAATTTAAATAGATGAATTTGAAATGATATTTATAAGTTATGTATCAAAAATGAGACGTAAAGAAAGCGAGGGTAGAACCAAAGAATATGGTGAATCTGAGCTAAGAAAACAAACTGATGTTACAAATACAAAAAAGGCCCCGACAGAGCGGAGCCTTTATTAATTGCATCAAATTTAGAAAATAAGATGAGCTACACCTGCAATGACTGGTAGCGTAATCAGCGTGCGTAGAATGAAGATTACGAACAGTTCTACGATGTTCACTGGAATCTTACTACCTAGAAGCAGAGCGCCCACTTCTGACATGTAGATAAGCTGAGTTACTGACATTGCTGCAATTACAAAGCGAGTCATTTCGTTATCGATAGATGCCGCTAGGATTGCTGGGATAAACATATCTGCAAAACCAACAACGATAGTTTGAGACGCTGCTGCTGCCTCAGGGATTTGTAGCAACTCTAGGTAAGGGATAAATGGTTGACCTAGGATCTCAAATACAGACGTGTATTCTGCAATGATTAATGCCACGGTACCAAGGCCCATAACCACAGGAAGTACGCCAAACACCATGTCGATTGCGTTATGTACGCCTTCTTTAAATACCGACTGTACAGAAGTCACTTGACCAGCGCGTTTTAGCGCAAGATCCATACCCCAAGAAAAAGTCGTGTGACCAGCAGGTACTGCGTCCGCATCTTTTTTCGGTTCGCTGCCATCCATGTAACGGTCTTTCTTTAGGCTCAATGGTGGTAGGCGAGGGATGATAATTGCTGCAATAACGCCAGCTAGACAGATTGCGCCGTAGAAAGGCAGGAATAGGTGCTCTAGTTGAACCTGAGCAAGGACAACCAAACTAAAGGTAATCGATACTGCTGAGAAAGTCGTACCTACAACCGCAGCTTCACGTTGAGTGTAGAAGTTGTTTTCGTATTGTTTACTGGTTAGTAGGATACCCACACTACCATCACCCAACCAAGAGGCCATACAGTCGATCGCGCTACGACCTGGCAAGTTGAAGACTGGGCGCATTACTTTACTTAGTAGGGCACCGAACAGTTCTAATAGACCAAAATTAAGTAATAAAGGCAGCAATAGACCTGCGAAAATAAATACCGCGAATAGCGTTGGTAGCAGACCAGTAAGAACAAGACCGCCTGTGTTTTCTTCCCAAATTGCTTTTGGACCCACTTGGAAGAACGTCATCAGCACCGCTGCACCGCCAATTAGGCGAACCAACAACCAAAGTGGAGACGGATTAAATAGACCGTTCAAGAAACCGTTACGTAGGATTGCTGCTGGCTTGAAAATTTTGCAAAGAACAGAAGCTAGCGCCATGAAAGCAACAATAGCGGTTACGATAGCAATTAAAGTATCGCCAAGAACTGCAGGAATGACTTTTGCCATTACCGCGACAGGGATTGTCAGACCACCATCGTAAGAGATTGGTGCCATGAAAAGTAGAAGACCGATTAGGGATGGGATGAAGAACATCCAAAAGTTGCCCTTAGGCGCTTCAGCAGCATTAGTGTTGTTATGCATTTTTTGTCTCGTGTTACTACTAGTCAATACTCGCCATATTCCATGACATAAATATTCACTAAACATCCGTATTTAATCACAGTGTGCGGAGATTACCCGCAAACTGCATCCATTGCAATACTATTCATTAAATACATCTAGTTATTCAGCCGTTTTTTCGGCTAAAAGTACTAAACCTAGAATCTTGTATATGAATTTGTTGCTCGTGTTAGAAAATTGTAGCACGTAAGCTGCTCAGTGCAGAGTGTTAAGGGGTACAGTGTGACTAGAGCAATAAAAAGCCTAGCAAATGTGATTGGGATCTCAAGCCAATGACAGCGTTTTCTGCCAGTAGATAGGGTTTATAGGCTAACCGAGTGACAAGAGAGATAAGACGGTTTAAGTCGAATGCTTAAACCGTCATTAAAAACTAGGCGGTTTGGTTGCGGCTCTGCAAGTAGAGGTAACTCCAGTATGCGATGGCAATTATAAAAGCTAACAGAGCCGGGAAGGCTAATGCGTACAGCTCATAAACGTTAAATAAACCTGCACCAGCTGTACCGCCTAATAAGAAGCCAAGGAAGATAAAGATAAACAGCTTGGCTTTACGTCGGTCAAACTGACGTCCTCGCAAGCTCTCTCCAATCATAATACCGAGGTCAGTAATAATACCGGTCATGTGAGTGGTTCGGACGACAGCTCCGCTGAATGTTGTGATCATCGCATTTTGTAAGCCACAAGCGGCAGAGGCAAGGTATTGACCATAAACATTACCTTGTACCAGAAAGCCCAAGCTGAGCAACAGCAGGCTACCCTCTATGCAAAGAGCTACACCATAGCGACGACCAAGCTTGAGCGCGCTGCTTTCGATAAAGAATCCACTAAATGCAGAGCCAATCAAAAAGCTAAATACAATAAGGAGCAGGTGAATGGTTGTATCCACACCTGTTAGCAAGCTGTTCCCTAGCTGAGTTACGGTTCCGGAAAGATGCGTTATCGCTTGATGTTGAAAGCCGAGAAGACCCACGGCATTGACGCAACCTGCGAGAAGAGCAAGCAGAAAAGCGCCATATTCCACCCAACGAGGAAGTCTGGAAATCACAATAAAGCCTCACCAAATGTTAGGAGCAGATTATAGCGCTCGTGGCGCGGAACGAAAGTACTTACGCGATTACTTGGTTGATCATTCTCAATAAAGTCTCAACTATTGTTGAGCAAACTCAAATGTTGAGAGAGTTCAAATTCTGCATAACAAATATTTATCTAACGTGTTCCATGGTGCAATCAAAGCTGACCCATCCCTGTTTTCTTTGCTCATAAATGGAAATAGTGGGTTGTGGAAACTCTTTATTGTTAAACAATCCCATTGGGATCACCACGTAGTCTGGGACGTCTGAAAGCAGTAAGCGCATTGTTGTACCGCATGCCGGGCAAAATTCGTAATGCACTTGATTTCCTGAATCGGCGATACGAGTATAACTGGTGGTATCGCCATCTAATATTACTTGGTCTTTGTGAAACCGAGCTTGAACACCAAACACACTCCCCGTGCGCTTTTGACATTCGAAACAGTGGCAAATAGAAGTGCGAATGGGCTCCGCCGTGCAACGCAGTTGGACTAAGCCACAGGCACACTCGCATGTGTGGGTGATTTTTGTCATCGTTATTACCTATTGGTTGCCCACCAAACAGTTTAGTTTAATTTTGAAACACTTGAGTCAAAATGAACGGATAGGCAGAGCGGTCTTCGCTCTATAAATGGTATATACTCCGAACATAATTCAGAGAACAAGAACACAAGGAAGTCTTCATGACTCGTAAGAGAATCCTACCTATTCCCCTCATTCTCCTGATCCCAATCGTACTGTTAGCTGTGGTTATTATTGCGGGCATTTACCGGTTTAGCCTTTCTGATGATGAGATCATGGCAAAGTTTCCTCAAGCGCAGGCACAATCTAATTCAATCGTAGCGGAAGTACTGGGTATTCAGTCACGAAATCCGTGGACTGTTCAAGTTCCAGAGCAGGGTGCGGTGACTTTTCTTGATGAGTGGGATAAAGAGCATGGTTTTTTAAAAGGTCAGTATGATGCTGGTGCAACAAAAGGCGAGGTACTGGTACCTACCGAGTTTATTGCGCAGCGTAACGTAAGTGAGACCCCTTGGATTGTGGCTCCTGTGATCGTGACAACACAAGGTTCTGGGGCGTTTTACTACATCGGTTTATTTAAGTTTGATGCTGTACCAAGCCGTGTTGTATTGCTTAACAGCGTTTTCATTGGTGATCGAATCAAGATGTCTTCATTGAAATGGAACAGCGATACACAAATTTCGCTTTCATATCTTCAACATGGAGAAGATCAAGCGATGGCAGAACAACCAAATCAATTGATTACAACCACTCTTAAACGTGTAGGTAATAACTTACATATGCAACAGTAATGGTTTTTTTTGTCTTCTGTAAAAAATAAGTGTTTTCTGCGCTAGATCTCGTAATTTCATAGTGATTTCTTATGCGGGAATGCATAAGCTATGAGCCTTGTTATAAAGGAGATAGTAATTCCCGTGTCTACAAATGAAATTACAACAAGACGGTTGCCGAATCTGACAAGTCGTAAAGCGCTACTGTTGTACTCCTTGCCAGTATTAGTTGCGATTGGTGTTTCCAACTCTCTCAAAGAGTCTTCCCTTACTAAAACCATCGCCCTTAACTTGCCTGAATCGCGAGTTGTAGAAAATATTCTTGAGGCGACAACAGCAGAAGTTGTCTCTCCCCCAAATTTTGAATACCAAATCCAAGCAGGTGACAACCTGAGCTCCATTTTTAGCCAACTGGGCTTCGGCTACAGTTCGTTGATGAAAGTGATGGAGACGGATTTGAACTTCCTTGCTCTTGATACTTTAAAACCCGGCAACACATTGCGTTTTTGGCGTGATGAGTCGACGGGTGAATTGGAAAAGATGGAGCTTCAATTTTCTATCGCCGACAAAGTCGTTTATCGTCGTAATGCTGATGGCAGCTACGATTTCTCGGACATCTCAATCCCAGGTGTTTGGCATCAAGAACCTTTAGTTGGCGTGATTCATGGTAGTTTCTCGTCATCAGCAAATCGTTTGGGCTTGAGCTCAGCGGAAATCAGCCAAGTGGTGAACCTACTAAAAGAGCAGGTTAACTTCGGTAAAGACTTACGCGCAGGTGACCGATTCGAAGTGGTTCGTCGTTCTCAAAGTATTGATGGCGTGCCGACTGGCAAGAACGAAATCGAAGCAATTAAGATCTACAACCGTGGTCGTGAAGTGACTGCTTATCTTCATACCGACGGTCAATTCTATAATGCGAAAGGTGAGAGCCTACAGCGTGCCTTCCAACGTTACCCTGTTAGTCGAGGCTGGCGTATCAGCTCAGGCTTTAACCCGAAACGTCTTCATCCTGTAACGGGTCGAGTTGCACCTCATAACGGTACTGACTGGGCTGTGCCTATCGGTACACCAGTAGAAGCAACGGGGGATGGCACGGTTATCATGACACGTAAACACCCATATGCGGGTAACTACGTAGTGATCGAGCACGGCAGTAAGTACAAGACGCGCTATCTGCACCTAAGTAAGATCCTAGTGAAGAAAGGTCAGAAAGTTTCTCGTGGTCAACGTATTGGCTTATCGGGTAAAACGGGACGTGTAACAGGTCCGCACCTTCACTACGAATTGATCGAATACGGTCGTCCTGTTAATGCAATGCGAGCGAAGATCCCGATGGCAAGCTCTGTGCCTAAAAAGGAAATGGCGAGCTTTATTGCTACTCGAGACGAGATGGACAAACTGCTTAAAGACAAAGAACAAGCCGTTTTATAAATCACAAAAAAGACCAAACATTGTTTGGTCTTTTTTTATGCGCTTTTCATCTGCTTTTCGTTGATGATGCCAATTAGCTCGTCAACATTGTGTGGTCTCGAATAAAAATAACCTTGAATATGGTGGCAACCCATTTCAATGAGCTTTTGCAAGGCTCTGTCATCCTCAACCCCCTCAGCAATAAGATCAACCTCAAGCAACTGAGCCAGTTGAGCAATCAACAAAACGACTTGTTCTGACGTCGTATTTGAGAGCATGTTGCGTACAAATGTCGCGTCGATTTTGATGCTATCGATAGGGTAGTTGTGAATGTAGTTTAAGCTTGAGTAGCCTGTGCCGAAATCATCTAATGCGACCTTAAAGCCTAGATAGCGTAACGAATTCAATACCATCTGTTCTCGACCACTTTGTGACAGTAAGACTGTCTCTGTAAGCTCGATAACAAAGTCTGTAGCTTGGTGATGGTATTTTTCTAGAATCCGAGTAAGGAAGTTCATGTAGCGACTAGAATCAATAAGTTCATGAGCTGAACAGTTGATTGAAAGCTTGACGGTGTAACCCAGTTGTCGTTCTAAGTTTTGTTTTGCGCGGCAGGCGAGTTCCACGATGCGCTCGCCTAGCTCAATGATTAACCCCGATTGTTCGGCGGCTTCAATAAATTCCACTGGCGAGACGTTGCCATAAACGCTGCTGTTCCAACGCGCGAGGATTTCAAAGTAGTCCCAACGGTCACTGGTGATGTCAACAATTGGCTGGACTACGACATAAAGCTCTTCATTTTCATCAATGCTTAAACGAAGCTGCTCACGCAGTGCTTCAATCAGTTGTGTCTGGCGATGGTAAAGTGCACTTAAGTGGGTGTCGTAATGTTGAATACGGGTATCTCGGCGTTTTTTACAGTCTTTTAGCGCAAGGCTCGCATTCAGTATTAAGTCATCACTATTCAGCATATGCACAGGCGCTCTCGCGATCCCGATACTGACAGTGAAAGAAATACGATTGGATTTGTCTGAATAGCCTGCTTCGATTTTATCGAGGATTTCTTGGCAGACGCTAACAGGATCTTCGTCATAGGTAATAAAAGCAAACTCGTCACCTGCGACTCGAAACGCATTGTTGGGCGAGGTTAAGCTTTGTTGAATCGCATTTGCAGTGAACTTAATGATTTGGTCACCGATGTAGTTACCGTTGATGTCATTGATGGATTTAAAGTTGTCGATATCTAGATACGCAAGACTAAAAGGGCGAGTTGCCTGCTGAGTTAAGGTCTCCAACGTATCAGCTAAACAACTGCGATTGAGCAGCCCTGTTAGATTGTCATGAGAGACTTCGTAACTGAGTTGGTTGAGAAGTTTGTCTGAGCGTTCACTGATCCACTTTTCTCGCAAACTATGGATGATGATGTTTGCATAAAAACGGTGATGGAAGATGATTTCTTCGGCTTCAGCTTCACTGATGGAGTGAGTAAATGTTGACACTAAGATGCCTAACACTTCACCTGTATGTGTTTTTAAAGGAAGTCCGATATACGCTTGAATGCCAGCGTCCTGAAACATTTGGTCTTCAGGAAATAGCTTGTAAACTTCATCTTGATAGAAGATGAGTTCGCCAATGTCTTGTGCGACTTGCTCACAAGGAGTGCCTTCTAATCCGTAACACATGCTGTCTGCGATGGTTCCGCCACTAGAGTTGGAAAGTGTCACCGCACAATGTTGTAGGTGTGCTATCTCAACTACGCAAGTACAGTAGCTTTGAAATTGCTGATGGAGCTCAAGCGTTACTCTGTCGAGTAGTGCGCTACCATTGAGCTTTAGAATTTCATCAAGTAACTGGATACTTTTTTGTTCATGATCCATTGAACATTTCACCCGACGTTGTGTTTACCCATATCGTGTTTGTGTTGGCTTTATTACACGATCTTTTCTCATTTAATCGATATGCATCACGTTAACTATTGTTTACTTCAGGTGATTTTTCAAACTCAAGATACGTTTTATTGGTGATTTTCAACCATAGGGTGAGGTGCTAGGGGAGCTAACTCTCATCAAAGTGGTAGTCGCTTTGGAGAAGGCTAGTTACTCTCTAGTACTTGAAGCACCAGAGAGTCAAAAGTTTAGGCACGTTTCTCTTCTTCTAAGCGCGTTTTTAGATAGTCGAGAAACAGTTGAGTTCGGGTGTGTTGATAGTCCAGCTTTGGGTAGTAGGCATATACAGTCGCTTCATCAGCGGTCACTTCCGGAAGAATGGGTACTAAAGCGCAGGATTTTAGGTCTTCTTTGATCATCACGTTATTAGACAGCAAGATTCCCATGCCTCGTTTAGCACCATGGAAGAGGGCTTCTGGGTTCGTCGTGGCGAAATTTCCCGATAGGCTGACACGTTTTCCACGATTGGTCTTGATTTCTCGTACTGGTTTCTCACCCCAGATTAAAACGTTATGCTGCGACAATTCTTCGATTGTTTTTGGTGTACCGTGTTTCTCTAGATAACTTGGCGCAGCATAAAACTGAGCTTTGTGCTCGAACAATGGGCTGGCTTTAAAGCTGAGGGAATTGAGTTGCTCCAACTCACGGCTGATAAACAAATCTAGGCTAAGTTCTGGTATCTGACCTGGTAGCGTGGTGATCAACTGAAGTTTAATATCAGGGTATTTTTCAAGAAAATCATCAAGATAATGTACTAAAAATTTAGAGCCTACCGCCAAAGTCGCACCAATTTTAAGTAGTCCTGCTGGTGATTGGTTAACAGAGCGGGTTTCATCTAAAACGGATTGCCAAGAGTCGAGTTGGACTTTGGCTCGTTCATAAAACAAAGCGCCTGCTTCAGTTTGGCTGATCGAGCGAGTGGTTCGCTTTAATAATTGAACACCAATCTTGTCCTCTAACCATTGGATACGTTTACTGATGGCGGAGCTGGTGGTGTTGAGTTTTCTCGCTGCTGCGTTAAAGCTACCTTCCTCGACTACGCGAATATAGCTATTAACGCTCTGAATCCAATCCATCTTATTCCATCCTCAGGGGAAATAATCCCTTTCCATTTTGGTTTATTATCATCTTTGAGTATCAAATATACACTGTCTGTCGTGAAACTGTCATGATGTAAGGAGGGTATATTGCGTAAAACACCATTATTGTTGGCGATGATGATCATCGCGACTGGTCAAGTAGGCGTCAGTATCTATCTTCCCTCTTTGCCTTTGATTGGTCACGATTTGAATCTTCCTCAGCATACGATTCAAAACTTGGTTACGCTGTTTCTTGTCGGATTTGGTGTCTCACAGCTAATTTATGGTCCTTTATCCGACGCAATTGGTCGCCGTCCTGTCTTTATCTTGGGACAAAGTGTGTATCTCGTCGGAACCATCATCTGTATTGCCTTTGCGGACCACATTTTTGCACTTGAGACCGGACGTCTACTACAAGGTCTTGGGGCAGGGAGCGCCTCTGTTCTTGGGCGCTCTGTGTTGCGAGATAGCTATGATGGAGCGCAGCTCACCAAGGCGTTGTCATACATCTCGGTGACCGCTTCTGTGATGCCGATTGTTGCGCCTTTGTTTGGTGGATGGATTGCTTATCACATTAGTTGGCACGCGGTTTTTGTCTTCGTTCTTATTTATCTTACGGCGATCTTTACCCTTGGCTTTATTGTGCTGCATGAAACGTTGCCATACCCCAAACGCCGCTTTGAGCCAAAACGTGTGATGCGCAATTACTTTGAGTTGTTGACCAACAAACAAGTAATAGGTAGCGCAAGCTACAACTGGTTGAGTTACTTATCGGCTTTGGTGACACTGTCTCTCTATCCGTTCTTAATGCAACAAGAGCTTGGTCTCACTGCTGCCGATTACGGTACCTTGATGATTGTGCCTTCGGCAGGTTTATTGATGGGGAGTTTAGTTCTCAACATCATCAATGCTCGATACAAAGAGCAACAGATCCTTTTGATGAGTTTTGTCATTGTTGCCTTTTCAGGAGTGATGCTTCTTATATTGCCGTTTACAGCGACATCTTTGCTCATTGCCTTTACGTGTTTGAGCTTCGCGCAAGGCATGTCTTTCCCTGTTTCGATCAGTTTACTGCTATCGCCTCATAAACAACAGGCAGGTGCGGTATCTGCATTGTCGGGTTCTATTCAGATGTGTTTAGCAGGGCTATTTGGCGGCTATTTGGTAGAAACTTGGGTAACAACTCAACATCAACTCGGCGTCTTTTATATTTCGATTGCAGTGATTTCTTGTTTGGTGCTGGTGGTTGGACAGTTCCGTACCCCTTCTGGTGGTTTAGTCCAACCAGAGCGTTCTTAGTTGAATGTGGTTGCAAGGGCATGTTGTCCTCTCTAAAATGCGCAACCAATTATTGTGTCGTTATCTACACTTGGTTAATAGTCGCATATCGACAACACCCGTTCATTGTTAGGTGAAATCATGCAACAAAACGAATTTGAAGCTCTACTGAAAGAAATCGGTCAACAAGAAAACCTACCTCAAGCGCTAGAGCTGTTAAAAGCATCTGAGGAAGAAGAAGTCGCTCAGGCTGCTGAATCGCTAACAGGTCAATTCGGTCTTGCTGAAGTAGAAGGTGAAAAACGCATTTACCACATTACGGTTCAAGCAGATGAGTCTGGTGAAGAGAAAGAGTTCGTTGAGCATGTAATGAATGAAGGTGACCACCTGATCAAGTTTGCGGCTTGGTTCTTCGAGACTTTCTTTGAAATTAAACCGAAAGACACCTACAAAGCAGCAGGTAAAACATACCAGCAACCTAAACGTTAATTACGTTTCTTATTCGCTAGGATAAAAATCTTTGTAATTAAATTACAAAATAAATGTGATCTATGTCTTGTTTTGTGGTTTATGTGGTGTAAAATTACAACATAAACCAGTTAATTGCTTCTTAGGAGAAGGTCATGGGTTACGAACTTGGTGGTGTTTACTTTGGTCAAATGATGGCTAAAGACGCGATGCACAAAGCGCTTTACGGTAAAGCGAAGAAGAAAAAGCCTTCTATGTTTGCTCGCGTAATGAAAAAACTAGCGAATTAATAAGAAAAGCCCCGATGTCATATCGGGGCTTTTTGCATTCTGGGTCTGGGTATCTCAATCGATATATTTAAGCCGTTTGACTTGGGATCTCGACAACGTTATCTGGCACGCTATCTAATCCTTTCTCAGCCAACCACTTTTCCAGATTATCCGCGCCTCCAATGTACTTACCGTCTAACCATATTTGTGGCACGGTCACTGGTGTTTTTTCACCAATGATGGCTTTCACTTCAGGGATCATACGATATAGGGCTGCGCTGTCTTTCACTACATCGTGATATTTGTAGTCAACACCAGCTTCATCAAGCAACTTTTTCGCTTTAACACAGTAAGGGCATGTCGCCTTACCGTAAACGATGTTGCCTTTAAGCTGATCTCGCTTGGTCCATTCAGCAATGACAGATTGAACAAGCACGCCTCGGTTTAGCGCTTCCCCTTGGCTGACGACTTTGCCTTCAACGACTAGGATAGGGGCATGCCATGCTCCAAGTTTTAATGGCTCCCACCAATGAGACAACCAATCTTTCACTTCTAGCTCGACTGGCACATCTGCTAATTCATTTTCAAATGTGTCAGCAAGAATATCTTTGGTTAATGTACATTCCCCGCATGGGATATTGACTTTGAATGGTCCCCAACTGCCGGCCCAACGATACAATGTAATTTTGATTGGCTGTGTCATAAGATGCTCCTCATTTCCTTTCCTGAAAATATAGAACTCAAAACCGAGAAATTTCTTTCAAATTACTTTCTTTTTTTCGCTTCCCAATGAGTAATGAAAGCAATGGAGCCGATAATGATTGCAGCACCAAGCCATAGTCGACCTGGTGGCACCCAGTTGAATACTAGCCAGCCTGCAAAGACATTTAAGGGCAGTTTCGCGTGGTCGAATGGTTGTACAAACGATGCATCAGCGACAGCGTAAGCTTTGACTACTGCCCACTGGGCTAGTGCCGTAAGTATGCCTGCGGCGATTAAGACTCCCCAAATGTTCCAGCCTTCAGGCATTGCAAATGTAGGTGCCGCCAGCAAAATATTAAAGGGCGTGATCAAGAGCAGTAAGTAAACCACCATGGTTGATGGTGGATCGTTCACCGACAGCTTTTTCACCATTAAAGAATAAGATGCCCAGAAAAAAGCCGCGCCGACAGGCAGTAACGTTGCCCAGGTAAAAGAGTCTGACCAAGGCTCAAGAATGATCATTGCGCCAATAAAGCCAGTAAGCGTTGCGATCCAACGAGCAACACCTACTTTTTCCTTCAGAATTAAACCTGAACCTACCGTTGCAAACAACGGTGAAGTCATAAGCAAAGCGATGCCTTGCCAGATAGGAACCGGATAAGCGAGAGCCCATAACCAAAGCTGGATACCGATAACCGCCAAGAAGATGCGCAATGCATGCCACCCAAAGTGGTTAGTACGTAGAGACTGACGAATTCCTAATGTTCGCAGATACGGCAAGATAGCGAAAAAGGCGATAGCGTATTGGAAGAGTGCAAATGTCGTGGATGACACACCAAAGTGAATACTTGCGATTTGAGCAAAGCTATTAACGATGGCAAAAGCCAAGCCTGCGGTAAGCATCCAAGATGCTCCTTGGACAGGATGATGATTCAATTGGATATTTCCGGTTTTAAACAATAGATAGGATCATACGTTCTAATGTTGGGGTAGCCAATAAAAAAATGCCTCCCAGAGGGAGGCGACATTACCAATTCAAAGGACGTGCCTACCGAAGTAGGTACAAAGAACGAGAAGCACAAACGCTGCCATGCATTTGCTCGTTTTTAACATTGCAGCTAGTGTGCCAACTTTTAACGTGTTGATTTCTCAAGGGTGAGAAGGGCGCGTCTAATTGCTACTAGAGGAATTGCACTAACTTCGGGAGTAAATGCATTAAAAGAGGGCAGTTAGGTTTAAGTAGAAAAGCTGTCGGTCTTATCTCAATAGATAGAAAATGACCGACACGGAGTGCCGGTCAAAAACTTGCTGCGATGCTGGCTTGGGTAGAAGCCGCAGTTAGAAGTCGTAGCGTACGCCAAGACGAAGTGTATCTTCGCCTTCGGTTACTTTACCTTCCGCGTCTTTCGCTTCATCAAGTTGGTTCATGTAGTAAGAAAGGTAAGTGCGGAAGTTGCTATTCAGTTTGTAGTATCCCACAAGCTCAAAACCTTCAACTGCATCGTACTTTGCAGCGCCATTTGGATCGTTTTCTTGGAAAGTGTAAAGACCAGCGACGGTAAACTTACTTGCGATCTTGTAGCTTGCAACTAGCTCATAAGCGGTAAAGTCTTCAGAATCTGTCAGTGCACCTTGTGAGTACGTACCTGCAAGGTAGAGGTTATCCAGTGAGTAAGCGATACCACCAAGGATTTGGTCTTCTGAATTGTCTTTGTCTACATCACCGCCTGAGTATGCAAGACCTAGGTCAAGACCGATTGGTAGAGAGTAAAGACCAGAAATGCCGTATTTATCTTGGCTATCCTCGGAGTTAGCTTGGTAAGTGGCTTGAACTTGTAGAGCATCGAATTCACCACGGTAAGCGAAAACGCTATCTTGCTTATCCGAAGATGAGTCAATGACTTGCTGAACGCCAGAAAACTCGGTGATATCCGTCATGTCTGAGATGATAACGGCAGCCATGTCTTGACGACCTACAGAGAAGCTACCTGCATCTGCACTTACTCCTGCGTACATGTAGCGGTTTTTAAATTCGCTCTTACCGGTTTTTTGTTCCGCTTCGTAAACACCAAATGCAGACAGACCGTTACCGATGTCAGCCTTACCTTTTAGGTTTAGACGCGCACGTGACTTATCTTCCATAGAACCGTCTACTTCAGCACCGCCTGAACCAATAAAGTCACCACGAAACTCGACGCGACCGCCAACCTTCAATTCAGTGCCGCCATCTTTGTACACTGTCGCCGCAAAAGATGGTGCTGATACCAATGCTGTTAACACTGCAGTAGTTAGTGCTGCCTTTTTCATTTTCTTATTACCCTAGTTGTAATCGATGAGCTTTCTTGCTCGATGTATTGATGACGCTAAGGTAAACCGAGAAAATTAAAGATAGATTTCTATTAAGTTATGATTTGTTTGCATATTTATTTCAAATGTATGAATGCCTTCTTATTTATGAAAATAAGAGAAAAAGGGGGTTTTATGTTTTTTTATGTTTTTCTAATGACTACCGAACGACATATTTTTAAAAAAGATCCTAATCATTTTTTTCTTCTCGAATTGTAATTCAAGATTTCATGTTTGAGTTTTCATTGTTTGTTTTAACAATGATTTAGCTGGATTTTTTGTTGTTACATGTAAGCACTTGTTTCCAATTTGGGTGTATTTTTCAGAATTTGTATAAAGAAAAAAGGTAAACGTTTGCGATTTTTCTTTTTTATTACATCTTTTCACTCTGCTCTGGGGAACTTCTGAAATACATTGATTGGCAGTTGTTAATCAAAAGTGACGCACATTGGTGGAGAAGATGCCCCAATCTACTTTTGTATAAAACTGACTTATAAACTAATGAATAAATACATGGATTTTATAATGAACAAAAAATTCCTAGCAGCAGCGATCGCAGCAGCAACATTCGGTACACAAGCAGTAGCAGTGGAGCTTTACAACAACGATGGCACAACGTTCTCTGTTGGCGGTCACGTATCTATTAACGTGAACGGTTCA
The DNA here is from genome assembly GCF_024181835.1 of Vibrio sp. Y29_XK_CS5. Lineage (NCBI taxonomy): Bacteria > Pseudomonadati > Pseudomonadota > Gammaproteobacteria > Vibrionales > Vibrionaceae > Vibrio > Vibrio sp. Y29_XK_CS5. The sequence continues at coordinate 1,355,684 of NZ_JAMZAM010000001.1, read as the reverse complement.
GAGCAAGGTGATACTGATGTTGGCTCTAACTCTCCACGTATCAACTTCACAGCAACTCAGGATTTAGGCAACGGTTTTACTGCTGACGCTCGCGGTGAATGGCAACTAAACTACCTAGATGGTGGTGAAAATACGTTTTCTACTCGTCTTGGTTACATCGGTATTACTCACGATGTTTATGGTCGCGCAGTTGGTGGTACTCAGTGGGCACCATACTACGATGTAGCTGGCGTTGCTGATATGCCAATCGCGTTTGCGAACGACTTTATCTACGACGATCACGGTAACCTAGGTACAGGTCGTGCGGACAAGATGCTTTCTTACCGTAACGCTATCGAACTAGGTGAAGCGGGCTCTATTGGTTTTGGTCTAGGTTGGCAAGGTAGCAACGATCAATCAAGCGTAGATGAAGTAATTGTTGATGACGGTAGTGGCAACCCAATTTACGAAACTCAGTACTCTGGTAACAACTACGGTGACCGCGTACAACTTGCTCTTACTTACTCAGTGCTAGGGGCAAAAGTAGGCTACACCTACAACACTGGTGACATCACTGCATCTGCTGCTGCACCAAAGAAAGAAACGGCTGAATCACACCTAGTATCTGCATCTTACGGTTCTTACGGTCAAGGTCTATACGTTGCTGCAGTATACGGTTCAAATGAATACATGAACTTTAACGGTTCACAACGTCTAGTTGAGAGCGATGCGTACGAAGCGCTACTAGCTTACGCACTTCCAAGCAGCCTAAACCTAAGCATCAACTACGAAATGGTTGAAGGTAAAGCAACTAAAGCTAGCTCAACTGAAACAGCTCGTGAAGAGATGGCGGTACAAGCTGAATACAACTTCACTCCTAAGTTTGTTGGCTACGCTGGTTACCAGTTCGACCTAAACGATGCGAACGATCGTAAAACCGACGACAAATGGGCTATCGGTGGTCGTTACTACCTATAATAGTAACCTGTCCTAGTTACTATGGAAGCCAGCTTCGTGCTGGCTTTTTTTTGTCTGTGGTTCTTACCTTGTCGAAGTTCAATTTAGTGATGATTTACTCAAAACGGGCTGAATGTCTTGTTTTTAACACCTCGAAACGAGAACTAGTGTCAACAACGTAACGTGTTGGATTATTATGCGTTTTTTGTTTTGCAGGGAAGAGCAATGAGCGTCGTTCAGGTTGAAGAGAAGAAAATCAAAGTCGGCAAAGTTCTGTGTGTCGGGCGTAATTACGTTGAGCATATTCAAGAGCTAGATAATGCCGTACCAGAGCAAATGGTAGTGTTCAATAAACCGGCGACTTCCGTTTCAACCAAACTCACCTCATTCCATCAAGAGCCTTTGCATTACGAAGCCGAAATCTGCTTTGTGATCAAAAACGGTCAATACTGCGCGGTTGGGCTCGGCTTAGATCTGACCAAACGCGGTTTACAAACTAACCTCAAAGAAAAAGGATTACCTTGGGAACGTGCCAAAGCGTTTGATGGCTCAGCGGTATTCAGCCGTTTCCGTTCTCTTCAAGGTGTCGATATTGACGATCTCAACTTAGAGCTTTTGATTAACTGTGTTCATGTTCAAAAAGGGCATGTTAAGCAAATGCTTTACCCACCGATGAACATTCTCGATGAGTTGAAGAGCTACACAACGCTAGAAGATGGCGATGTCGTGATGACAGGGACACCAAAGGGCGTGGGTGAAGTGCATCAAGGCGATGTCTTCCTTGGACGTTTGAAGTGTGGAGACATCACCTTATTAGAGATTGAATGGTTGGCTGTTTAGTCGCGAGCTTATAGCCAAATTCGAAGCAGTAAAAACGCGACCATACTTACGATGGTGGTGAGCAATACATTCTTTGTGAGGTATGCAATCGCAGCAGTTAAAAGGGCAGCCAATAGAAATGGGTTTTGCCATGTGACGCTCAGTTCACCTTCTGGCATAAACACGATAGGAGCCCAGATCGCGGTGAGCACTGCAGGGCTTGCGTAGCTTAATATCTTTTGAGTTCTTACCCCCAATTTAAGCGGCAATTTTGGTTCGAGAAATAGATAACGGCTAGTGAATACCAAGGCTGTCATGGCTAAGATAGACAAAAAGATCATTGGCGTTCCTCCGGTGTATTCTCAATGTTTGGGGCTTTCGTCGTAAACTGTTCAACCAAATAGCCCGTCAACATGGCGAGAATGCTCGCGAACATCAAGCTTCCTTCCACTTGGTAATAATTCAGCGTCACTGAGCTAACTAATGCTGCAAACACACTGCATAACACGGGAATGCTTTTTATCGTTGGCACCACAATCGCGATAAAGGTGGCAGCAACGGCAAATTCCAATCCGAGCTCATTCAGTTCAGGTATCAAGCTGCCAGCAACGATGCCAGCAAGCGTTGCGAAGTTCCAGAAGAGATAAAAGCTTAATCCAGCGCCAAGGGCGTACCACCGATCAAATTGTTTATCGGATTGGTGCCCGACGATGGCAAATAGCTCATCAGTGAGTAAGAAGCCAAGTGAAAGACGCCACTTTAAGGGCAATGGCGAAATTTTACTGCGCATCGAAACACTATAAAGAAAATGGCGAGAGGTAATGAAAAAGGTCGTCAGCAACATGGTGGTTAAGCCTGCACCAGCTTTAATCATGCCCATGGCAACAAGTTGTGCGGAGCCAGCAAACAGAATGGCGGAAAGCGCCTGACCTTCTAGCGGGTGTAAGCCAGTATCGATGGCAAATGAGCCCGCAAGTAATCCCCAAGGCAGTACGGCGATGCTTAATGGCATCATTGCGATGGTACCTTGTAAAAAGAGTGAGAATTTAGAGTCTTGATGAGTTGGCAAAGTAGTATCCATAACTTCAACTTGAATAGAAAAACATGCTGTTAAGGTAGGCTGACCTAAGCATGCTGCCTTGTACAAAATTGCTAACAGTGCTTGATGTACTGCCCAGGCGTTACCCCCATGGCTTTTTTAAAATGACGATGCAAGTGGCTTTGGTCGTGAAAACCACATTCTTGAGCAACATCGGAAATCTTTTGTCCTAGCTTGAGCAGCTTTTTCGCCATTCTTAGCCTTTGTTGAATCTGAAACGCGTGCGGCGGAAAGCCAAACTGCTTTTGAAACTCACGCAACAGGTGGAAGGGGCTCAACCCTGCTAACTTCGCAAGTTCTTCTAAAGAGACATCGGTTTGAGGAAAGTCTTCAAGAAATTCTTTGACCAGGTGCACTTGCCTTTGCGCTTTTGTCGTATCTTTAAGGGGAGCTCGATGTGTACTGTGCTTGCTTGCAAGTTTGATCAGTGTGCCGTAGACAAGTGTCTCTCTTAATAAGCGGTTATCGGATTTCTCTAGAGTATCGAACACTAATCGCAGTTGGTTTGCGAGTTCTGGATCGTAAACGACGGGCTGCGGGAAGTAGGGCTGCGCGACATTGGGCGCGCCAAGTTCTTTCCCAAGCGTTTGAAACTGCTCAGGTACGGGATACATGGCTTTGTATTCCCAGCCACCTTCTGACGCTGAGTGACCATTATGCACCTCATCAGCGTTTACAAGAATGATACTGTCTTGCGGTGCAATGTGGTTGCCACCTGTACGAAAGAATTGCTGTGCGCCTTTTTCAATCACCCCAATGGTGTAGCCTTCATGGCTATGGCGAGAGAAGTTTTGTTTTTCGTATTTTGCATCGAGCAGCTCTAACCCGCCCAACTCTTGAGCAATCTTAAAAGTCGCGATTTCCTTATTCTTTTCTTTCATCTCGGTCCAAATAGCTCAAGCGTAAACAGTAGCACCACATCATTTGGAGTCTACCGGATCCATCCTGCTTATTTTTGTACAAAATTGCTATTGGTATTAAAAATAAACATCAAAAAGGTTAATTGTTTTTAAATTGAGCATTAAACCTTTTGTATTTTCTGAATATTGCTTCGTAGAAAGATATTTGGTCTGGTTGTTATCTATTCATTGGTATAAGATCCGCCGCCTGTTTTAGAAAGCCAGTTCCACCATGATCGATTTATCTGTACTCCCTGTTTATCTCACCGCTGTTATTGCACTTCTTTTGTTGCCTGGACCTGACATGTTGTTGATTGCCAGCTCTAGCATGAGTTATGGCAAAAAAGTTGGTCTGTTTGCAAGCTTAGGCAACGCGACATCCGGCGTGATCTTAACGTTATTGGCAGCTATGGGTGTGTCGACCTTGATTGCAATGAGTCCAATTGCATTAAAAGTGCTTCATCTACTGGGGGGCGCGTACTTGCTCAAAATGGGGTGGGACTGTTTACGAGCGGACGTTTCTGCTGCACCAGAGCTTGACCAGAAAAACAAGATGGCATCGACTTACTATCAACGCGCTTTGATGAGTAACCTGCTGAACCCGAAAGCCTTGGTGTTTTTCGTGATGTTTTTGCCTCAGTTTGTCTCTAGCAACATTACCGCATCGTCGGGTGAGCAAATGCTCGCGCTTGGTTTACTGCTAAACGTATTAGGCTTGCTATTCAATATTTTGTTAGTTGCATTGGCGGGGACATTAGGCAAAGGGTTGCTGGAAAACGATAAATTCCGCATGTACCAAGGTAAGCTAATGGGCTTGGTGTTCGTTATCCTTGCGGTGTGGATGCTCAGTAGCTTCGCGATGTAATGTGTAGGAACAATCAGATTTTTGAACAAAAGCCAGCACTCGCTGGCTTTTTGTTTTAGTATCACACTGATTTTCCAAGGAGTGGCAGTATGAAACTTGAATTTAAACTCAATCCAGAACAAAACGATCTCGATTTTATCCGTGATGGCATCCGAGCTTATAACAACATGCATCTACCGGATGGGGACGTAGACGCCATTGGCTGTTTTGCTCGTAATGACGAGGGTAAGGTTGTTGGCGGACTCACGGGAGAAATGTTTAATAACACCGTGTTTGTTGAATACCTGTGGGTTGATGCAGAGGCACGCACTTCGGGATTAGGAAGCAAGCTGATCGCTCTACTGGAAGAGCAAGTGAAACCGCGTGGAGTCACGCATTTGTATCTCGATACCTATAGCTTTCAAGCGCTCGATTTTTACTTGAAATTGGGTTTTGAAAAAGTCGGGCAATATTCAGGCTACCCAGCAGCAGGCATTGATAAACATTTCCTGCAAAAACAGATTGCTTGAGTTGGTTTGAATTGCATAAAAAAGAGGCGCTCGATGCGCCTCTTTTGCTATTTGTAGCTGTCACAGAATCGATGTTTCAAACTCGAATTACAAGCTTTGTTGATGCGCTTCGATAAGTACGTTCATTTTCGCTTCTGCTGCTTGGTTAGCTTGCGCGTAATCCATCTCAGCCGGGAAGTCGCTGATCACTTCGTAGTAACACTTCAACTTCGGCTCAGTACCAGAAGGGCGAACAATCACACGTGATTTGTCTTCTAGGTGGTAAACCAGTACGTCACTTGCTGGCAAGTTAATCGCTTCTGTTGGACCATCGGTCACAAAGCGAAGTGATGACTTCAGATCTTCAATCACTTCGATACGTTTACCCGCAATCTCTTTCGGTGGGTTTGCGCGAAGTTTGTCACCGATTGGTGGTGATTTAGGGTCAAGTGCAATGCTGCGCTGCGCGTTGAAGTAGAAACCGTGCTGGCGGTATAGTTCTTCTAACTTATCCCACAGCGTTTTGCCTTGTGCTTTCAATTTACCTGTCAATTGAGAGAAAGCGACCAGTGCTGACAAACCATCTTTATCCCATACCTTATTACCTACTGTGTAGCCTAGTGCTTCTTCGTAAGCGAATAGGAATGGGTTCGCTTCAGTTTCTTGTGTCATTGCTACGTTAGTTAGCCATTTAAAGCCAGTTAACGTTTGGTAGTATTCTGCGCCGTGTGCTTTCGCAATACTGCTCAATAGACGAGAAGACACAATGGTATTCCCAACAAGCGCATTTGGTTGACCTTGCAGTAAGTAGTCACCAAACAATGAACCCACTTGGTCACCTGTTAGCATCTGATATTCGCCATCTGGGCGTTTTACAGCCACAGCAAAACGGTCTGCATCAGGATCGTTCGCGCAAGCAATGTCCGCATCGACAGATTTACCCAGTGCCATCACCATGTCCATTGCGCCTGCTTCTTCAGGATTCGGGAAGTTTACGGTAGGGAACGTACCGTCCGGTTCACGCTGTTCTGGAACGCTTGCGACTTTTTTAAAGCCAGCGTCTGCGAGCAACGTTTCTGCCATGTCCGCACCGACACCGTGCATTGCCGTGTAAACAATCGAGATATCTGTGTTGCTGTCCGGTGTTAGCAGGGCATTGTCGTTCATTGTTTTGCGATAAGTTTGGTAGTACTCGTCTTCAAGCCAAACTAACAAACCTTTTTGTTTTGCATCGTCCAGTGACATCAGAGGAAGCGGTTTTGTTGTTGCTTCATCGATTTTTGCAGCAATACCAGAATCGTGAGGTGGAACAATCTGTGCGCCATTTTCCCAGTACACTTTAAAGCCATTGTATTCTGGTGGGTTGTGGCTTGCGGTAACAACCACAGCAGCGGCTGCATTTAATTCACGAACACCAAAAGCAACAATTGGCGTTGCTGCTACTTTATAGGTTAGGCAAACCTTGATGCCCAAAGCAGTAAGTACAGAAGCTGTATCGTGTGCGAACTGTTTAGAATCTGGGCGACCATCGTAGCCAATAACAACACCGCGAGACGATGCGTCTGTCACTTGTTCAATCAGATAGTGACCGAGACCTGTTGCTGTCTCTTGAATCACTAAACGGTTCATGCGATTTGGACCCGCACCGACTTTACCGCGCAGACCTGCGGTACCAAATGCTAAGCGTGAACCAAATCGATCTGTCAGTTCTTGTTCGTTATTTGTATCGACTAGGTGTTGAAGCTCTTCACGAGTTTTTGGATCTGGGTCTCGTGCTAGCCATTGAGTAATTTGTGCTGTCATATTCGTCTTTCCTTAGTAGGGGGAGCCTACTTGTTTAGACACTTCTTTGCTTAAAAGCGTCCCAATGTTTTCTTTTAATTAATGTAAATGGTTCTCAATTACATTTCAAAGAGGGCAATCGATAAACCGAATTTATTTTTCAGTCTGTACGGAATTTATTCACAGTTAATTTCTTGAAGAACTATTGAACTATAACTAGCCTTTTAACATAAATATAACAAAGAGTGCTGAAATCGTAGTTTTTGTGATTTTTCGTAAATTTGTTCGATATTTGCATCGGGAAGCAAGGAAGCTCGCGCAAGCGCAGCGGCTGAGCAGAGGAGAGATCTTTTGAAAAGATTAGCAACTACTCTAGCCTTATTAACGAATGTGATTTTTATCACGTTTTCTTCGTCCAGTTGGTCAGAGCAGAGTGATTACAACATGACGCGAGGTGTTACGGGGATCAGTGAGCAAGTGTATGAATTACATATGCTGATCTTCTACATTTGTTGCGCTATCGCTTTTGTTGTATTCGGTGTGATGTTCTATTCCATCTTCAAACATCGCAAGTCAAAAGGGGCAGTTGCCGCTAATTTCCACGAAAGCACTAAAGTGGAGATCATCTGGACCGTTATTCCGGTCATTATTCTTATCGCTATGGCGATTCCTGCGACCAAAACGCTGGTGGCGATGGAAGACACCAGCCAATCTGACCTTACTGTGAAGATCACCGGCTCTCAATGGAAGTGGCACTACAGTTATTTCGGCGAGGATGTCGAATTTTTCAGCCTACTTGCTACCAGCCAGAAAGAAATCGATGGCATCGAAGCGAAAGGGGCGCACTACTTGCTCGAAGTGGATAACCCGCTGGTTTTGCCTATCAACCGTAAAGTTCGCTTCTTAATGACTTCTGATGACGTAATTCACTCTTGGTGGGTACCTGATTTCGCTGTTAAGAAAGATACGATCCCTGGTTTCATTAATGAGGCTTGGACCAAGATTGATGAACCGGGCGTATATCGTGGTCAGTGCGCGGAGCTTTGTGGTCGAGCGCATGGTTTCATGCCAGTTGTTGTTCATGCGATGGCGGAAGATGATTTCGACCAGTGGATGGCAGACAAGAAACAAGAAATTGCCTTACAAAAGGCGGCTGCCCAAGAAGCATTGACGCAAGACCTTTCAATGGAAGATTTGATGGGACAAGGCGAGTCGGTTTACACCGCGCGCTGTGCTGTGTGTCATCAAGCGAACGGCGAAGGCATTCCGGGCGCGTTCCCGGCAATCAAAGGCAGCGAGATAGCCAAAGGTCCGGTTGTTGCTCACATCGATGTATTGGTGAACGGTCGAGCTGGCACCGCCATGCAAGCTTTTGCTAACCAACTAAGCGATCAAGAAATTGCCGCTGTAATTACCTATCAACGTAATGCTTGGGGAAATGATACTGGCGATACCGTTCAAGCATCCGATGTTAACGCCTTTAAGGCACAAGACAGTGCCAAGGAGGAAATATGAGTAAGCCAATTGAAAAAGCGGTGAAGTCTGCTCCTGCTGAAGCGCAAACTACTGCAAACACGACCATTGCGATTGAAGACGACCACGATCATCATCACGCACCAAAAGGGCTAGCGCGTTGGCTTTATTCCACCAGCCATAAAGACATCGGTACGCTTTATTTATGGTTTAGCTTTGCTATGTTCCTCACTGGCGGTGCGATGGCGATGATCATCCGTGCTGAGCTATTCCAACCGGGTCTGCAATTGGTGGACCCTCAGTTCTTTAACCAAATGACGACCGTACATGGACTAGTGATGGTGTTTGGTGCCGTCATGCCAGCGTTTACTGGTTTAGCCAACTGGATGATTCCAATGATGATTGGCGCTCCAGATATGGCTTTACCACGGATGAACAACTTGAGTTTTTGGATCTTACCTTTTGCGTTCCTCATTTTGATCGGCTCTTTGTTTTTACCGGGTGGTGGTCCTGATTTCGGTTGGACTTTCTATGCGCCGCTTTCCACAACTTATGGTCCTGATAGTACGGCGTTGTTTGTTTTCTCAGTCCATATCATGGGTATCAGTTCCATTATGGGTGCCATCAACGTTATCGTGACTATCGTAAACATGCGTGCACCAGGCATGACTTGGTTCAAGTTGCCAATGTTCGTCTGGACTTGGCTAATCACGGCGTTCTTGCTGATAGCTGTGATGCCCGTATTAGCTGGTGCGGTGACCATGGTTCTGACCGACAAATACTTTGGTACAAGTTTCTTTGATGCCGCTGGTGGCGGCGACCCTGTGATGTTCCAACACATCTTCTGGTTCTTTGGTCACCCTGAGGTATACATCATGATCCTGCCTTCGTTCGGGATTATCTCGGCAATCATTCCGGCTTTCAGTGGCAAGAAACTGTTCGGCTATCATTCGATGGTTTACGCAACCTGCAGTATTGCATTGCTGTCATTCCTAGTGTGGGCACACCATATGTTTACGACGGGGATGCCAGTATTCGCCGAACTCTTCTTTATGTACTGCACCATGTTGATTGCAGTGCCAACTGGCGTGAAAGTGTTTAACTGGGTGGCGACTATGTGGCGGGGCGCAATGACGTTTGAGACGCCGATGTTGTTTGCCATTGCTTTTATTATCTTATTTACAATAGGTGGCTTCTCAGGCTTGATGTTGGCGATTGTACCTGCGGATTTCCAATACCATGACACTTACTTTGTTGTTGCGCATTTCCATTATGTCTTGGTATCCGGTGCGGTGTTCTCGATTATGGCCGCGGCGTATTACTGGCTACCGAAGTGGACAGGCAATATGTATGACCACAAGCTGAGTCTATGGCACTTCTGGTGTTCAATCATTTCGGTCAATGTGTTGTTCTTCCCAATGCATTTCTTGGGCTTAGCAGGGATGCCAAGACGCATTCCTGATTACGCTATCCAGTTTGCCGACGTTAACCAGATCGTATCGATAGGTGGCTTTGCCTTCGGTCTGTCTCAATTGATCTTTCTGTGGCTAGTCATCAAATGTATTCGTGGTGGTGAAAAAGCAACGGCAAAACCTTGGGAACGTGCAGAGGGTTTAGAGTGGACGGTACCTAGCCCAGCCCCACATCATACATTCACAACTCCGCCAAAAGTCGATTAACCGAAGAGTGAGGTGAGTGAGATGCTAAGTAATTCATCCAACAAGAGACTCACTATCAAGTTGCTGCTAGCGACAGCGCTGATGTTCGGCTTCGGTTTTGCTCTTGTGCCACTCTACGACATCATGTGCGATGCATTGGGCATTAATGGTAAAACCAGTGATGTGGCCGCAATTCAACCGACGGGTATGCAGGCGGATATTACCAGAACGATTCGTGTGGAATTTATGGCGCACGTTAGCCCGGACATGCCTTGGGAGTTCAAACCAAAAGTCGTTTTTATGGATGTTCACCCTGGTGAAGTGATTCAAACCGAATATCTTGCTTTTAATCAGAGCGGTGAAGATTTGGTAGGGCAAGCTGTGCCATCCGTATCGCCGGGTACTGGTGCAGCTTACTTCAATAAAATCGAGTGTTTTTGCTTTAATCAACAGCCATTGGAAGGTAAGCAGCAAGCGAGTATGCCTTTGATTTTCTACATTGAGCCGGATGTGCCGGATTCAATTCATACGTTGACCTTGTCTTACACACTCTACAAATTTCCTCCTCAATCGGGCGAGTCTTCAACAGCTAGCCTCTCAGGGAGCGAGAAACAGACCTTAACGCCGCAAACCAAAGCGCGTCTGTAAGGAGAGAACTTATGAGTAACAAGCCTGAGACCTATTATGTTCCCGCACAAAGCAGTTGGCCAATCGTAGGAGCTTTTGCGCTGTTCCTCGTTGCTGTCGGTGCCGGAATGACCGTTCAAGGTACTCAAAGTGATGGCGCGGTTGGTACGTTAGGCGGCATCATTCTCGCCATTGGTATGTTGTTTTTGCTCTATATGCTGGCAGGGTGGTTCAGCAACGTCATCACAGAGTCTCTTACCGGAAAGTACAGTGCGCAAATTACGCGTTCATTTCGACAAGGGATGAGCTGGTTCATCTTTTCGGAAGTGATGTTCTTTGGTGCTTTTTTTGGTGCTCTTTTCTACGCAAGAATGATTTCCGTGCCTTGGTTAGGTGGTGCAGATAATAACTTAATGACACATGAGGTATTGTGGCCGAGTTTCGAAGCAATCTGGCCACTCACCACCACGCCGGGTGGTGATACGACCCAAGCAATGCCTTGGCAGGGTATCCCATTAACCAACACCATCTTGCTGCTATTGTCATCGATTACGTTACATATGGCACACATCAGTTTAGAGCAAGATAAACGAACTGCACTGATTGTCTGGTTGGAAATCACCATCGTCTTGGCGGGCTTCTTCCTCTATTACCAAGCCGTCGAATATGCACACGCTTATCAAGATATTGGGCTGACGTTGCAGTCCGGTATTTACGGTAATACCTTCTTTATGCTCACGGGCTTTCACGGTTTGCACGTTTGTCTCGGTACCATTTTCCTCATTGTGCTGTTATTCCGCATCGCCAAGGACCACTTTTCTCCGAAAGACCATTTCGCATTCCAAGCTGGCAGTTGGTATTGGCACTTCGTTGACGTGGTTTGGCTATGCTTATTTGTTTTCGTTTATGTGTTGTAAAGCTAGTAAGGACGAGGATTTGGGGCTATCCATCCTGCCCCTAACGCTACGAGAAGGAGAATCACGACTAACGCAGAAAACATGACACGACGACCGAGATAGTGGCTCATTGGTTTGCCTTTCTTCGATGAATCCTCTGGGTCTTCGCGAACCATTTCGATAAGCGCTTTTGCGAGGTTAAAGATGATGAAAAGCAGCAAAAGGACAAGCGTTAACTTAAACAGAAATACGGTGGACATGGCACCTCCGGTTTCGTCGTCGATATTATCGAAATGGGTTTGGGTTGCTGTATTTTTAACTGTGGCTGTGTTTTCTCTATTGGTCAAACTGGGCTTTTGGCAATTGGAACGTGGTAATGAAAAGCAGCGTTTGGAACAAGCGATTTTAGCAAGGGAAAATACCTCTTATCAGGACATATCTGAAGTACTGGAAAAGAACGATTGGCGAGAAGAAAGTGTTATAGGGATTAAAGTAAAAGCAAATGTGACGCCTGAACCACTCCCAATTATTTTATTAGATAACCAGACCTATCAGGGGGAAGTGGGTTACCTAGCGTTTCAAATCGTATCGATGTCTCATGATCCTGCGACTCTGACGCTGCTTGAACTTGGATTTGTGAAGGGGAAAAGATCCAGAGCCGTACTTCCGAAGGTTGAATATCTGACAACGCCATATGACATCACAGGGCGTTTGTATCGTAAATCTACTAATCCACTAAGTTCAGACCTAATGGCTGAAATGGGCGATACGATAAGAGTGCAAAACCTCAACATTAATCAACTTAGCCAACTGCTTAATATTGAGTTAATGCCTACTGTCATTCAACCTGACAATCTAACGCAATGGTCGTACCCATTTCCTTGGAATCCCTTACCGTTAACCAGTGCAAAGCACTTTGGTTATTCTTTTCAATGGTTTGCTATGTCTGGCGTATTTTTGTTTATCACAATCCTGATTTTTATTCGTTGGATTCGACAACCACGCTCACAAGGAGGTGAGAAATGACAAATGCAGTCACGAAAGGACGAATTGTATTGGTGTCTCTGATTTGTCTATTTGCGCTCCCCGCGATTATTGCCAAGGTTGTATTGAGTCAAGGTTGGTACGAAACGGGGGTAACCAATCGAGGTGAATTGGTTGAGCCATATATCACGCTCGAACAATTAGGTCAGCCATCACCATTAGACGAAAAAGGTTGGCAATTAGCGTATGTGTTGCCTCCGGAGTGTAAAGAACAGTGCCAACAACAAGTACATTTGATGCAACAAAGCCACATTGCATTAGGTAAATATCAGGAGCGTGTGGTGCCAGTTATCTGGATTTCGGAAGAGACCAATAATGTTGCCCAGAGCAAGAGCATTGTGGTGATGCAAATGAATGATTCGTTGTCATCGAGAGTGAAAGCAGGGCAGATGTTGATCGTCGACCCTCTCGGGCAGCTAGTTATGTCCTATACGCCAGAAGCCAACGAGGATTTGGTGCGGTTAAGTAAAGATGTATTGGCGGACTTACGAAAGCTATTGAAGTTATCACGCGTAGGCTAGGGAGAGTGCAATATGACGTTAAGTCGTTTGGTTAAGTTCAGCCTGTGTCTTACTCTTGTAGTCATTATGTTGGGAGCATATACACGCTTGGCTGATGCGGGGTTGGGATGTCCAGATTGGCCTGGTTGCTATGGTCAGTTATTTGTACCCCAAACTGAAGCTGAAGTTACTAAGGCAAATGCTCTGTTTCCGGAGCGAGCAGTGGAGCAAGGAAAAGCGTGGTTAGAGATGATTCATCGTTACTTCGCTGGAACTTTAGGCTTAGTCATTCTGATGATGGCAATCATGGCGGTGAGAGCAGAGCGAGTTGATCCGACAATCCCGGTTTTGCTTTGCGTTCTTGTTTTGGGCCAAGCGGCATTAGGAATGTGGACGGTAACGTTAAAGCTGATGCCAGTGATCGTTATGCTTCATCTACTTGGCGGCTTTACGTTGCTTGCACTTCAAGCGCTGTTCTACTGCCAATTACAATCTAAAAACAGCCTCTACTTTTCTCCTTCTTCCAAGAGCGTGAGAACGTTCTCTTTGATGGCTTTTGGTGTGGTGTTGTTGCAGGTGTTGCTTGGCGGATGGACATCATCAAATTATGCCGCATTAATGTGTACCACTTTGCCAATATGTGAAGGTAACTGGACAAGCTATTTGTCTTGGAAAGAGGCATTTTCGTTTTGGCAGACAGGTTTTGATAACTATGAGTTCGGTGTCCTAGATTACCCTGCCAGAATGACTATTCATGTTAGCCACCGTATTGGTGCCATTATTACCGCATGCGTGGTGTTGATTTACTGCATCTTACTATTAAAACAAGATTCACATCATTCCCAACGCCTCGGTATCTGGATTGGATTCACCTTGGTGTGTCAGATCTTATTGGGCGTGAGTAACGTTGTGTTCCAGCTCCCTATTTATGTTGCGGTGGCACACAACCTCGGCGCTGCCATTATGCTTACACTTATTTGCGTTAGTCAGTTCTACCTATGGCAGGGTAAAGCTCGTTGGGGTCATCAAGCGAAAGGAGTTCGCTATGAGTAAAGAGATCGCGCTACCTCTAGAAAGTGGTAAGAGAAAAATTGGGTCAATCTATTTAAAACTAACAAAGCCAAAAGTCGTCGCTCTTATGTTAATTACGGCTATTGTTGGGATGAGCTTAGCTCCTGTTGCTGACTTTCCTTGGTTACAAGCTGCCATTGGTCTTACTGGTATCGGCCTAATGGCAGGCTCTGCTGCAGCGTTTAATCACCTGATTGATCGCCGTATTGATGCGCGAATGGCTCGCACGCACAAGCGACCTTTGCCTTCCGGTGATACTAACCCTTTGTCTGTTGCGATTTTTGCTACTGCTCTGGGGGGAATTGGGTTTGTGTTGCTTCATGCCTTGGTCAATCCACTGACGGCATGGATGACCTTCTTAAGCTTGTTAGGTTATGCGGTGGTTTATACCATGTATCTTAAGCGAGCAACCCCGCAGAATATTGTGATTGCAGGGATTGCAGGCGCAATGCCGCCACTACTCGGTTGGACGGCGGTAACTGGAGAGTTACACGCACATGCTTGGCTATTGGTAATGATTATTTTTATTTGGACGCCGCCACATTTCTGGGCGCTCGCAATTCATCGTGTCGAAGACTATCGCAAAGTGGATATCCCAATGCTTCCAGTCACTCATGGCATTGAGTACACCAAGACATCAATTCTTTTGTATACGATTCTACTTACGCTTGTCTGTATTTTGCCTGTGCTGGTGGGGATGGTCGGCTCTGTATATTTATTCTCTTCATTGCTCCTCAATGCTGGCTTTATGTATCACGCGTGGAAGTTAAAGTTTTCACCTGAATTAAATAGCGCAATGGAAACGTTTAAATTCTCCATCTATCACTTATTGGCGCTGTTTGTTGCGTTATTGGTGGATCACTATATTGGTGTGTTTTTATGATCTAGAGCCACACAAGGGCAAGCTCACAACTGCACCGAACTCCGGTGCAGTTTTTGTTTGTACGGCGCAATACTAGGGTCTGCTGCTGTAGTTCCCAATAATGTTTATACCCCAGTCAACTCGTCCTTCGGGAGCGTTTGATTGACCCGATTACTGTGTCAAACAAAATGGAAAGAACCGGCTATGACACGACCTTGTTTTCCTTACTTACTTTCGGTAATCAAGGGAGCGATGGCAATGCTCTGAATTCGGCGTCGTGGAATCATTTGGGTATATTGGTTTTGGAACCAAGAACGATGAACTATGAGTCTTTGAGAAAACTGCTACTTTTCACCAAACTTGAAATCAAATATTTAATCGAGCGTACCATCAGGTCGCCTTTAGTATAAGAGTCGGAACCAGATAGGATGGAGAAGGGCGAACAGGGAAACTGAATGAGTTTGATAAAGAGTGAAGGGTAAAGCTGAAGCAAACAAAAAGGGATGCCGAAGCACCCCTTAGACTAGATTAGAGCGGGAACTCTTATTCTGGTTGTACCAATTCTTCGTATTGGAACTCAGGTACGACAACTTCAACACGACGGTTCTTCTCGCGACCTTCGTGAGTGCTGTTGTCTGCAACTGGGTTTTCTTCACCCATACCAGTAACTGTGAAGCGGTCTGCATCGATGCCTGCTGCGATTAGGTAATCCGCAACAGATTGAGCACGACGCTCAGACAGTTTTTGGTTGTAAGCTGCTGGACCAGAGCTATCTGTGTAACCAGTGATTTCAACTTGAGCTTGTGGGTACTCGTTCAAGAAGTTTACGAAGTTGTCTAGACGCTCAGATACTGAATCAGTTAGCTTCGCACTGTCGAATTCAAACGTACCTGTACCGTACTCTTCTTTGTGCGTCTTCGTCATCATTACTGGTTCTGGCTCTGCAACCACTTCTTCTGTTACTACTGCTGCAACAACAGGTGCTGCTGCGAACTTGTAGTTAACACCGATACCAAAGAAGTTTGCATCCATATCATCTAGGACATCATCAGAGATATCTTGGTAACGTTGGTATTCAGCACGAACACTCCAGTTTCTATCGATAGTGTATTCAGCACCAAGCGAGCCTGTAGGAACGAAATCTTTTTCGTCACCCGAAATCATGTAAGCACCACCGATTTTCGCGAATAGATTCCACGTATCGTTTAGATGCCAGTTGAATTTAGGCGCAAGCGTTAATGCCCAAAGATCACCGTCGATCGTATTTACTGTATTAGCCCCTGACTTGAAATTAGCTTCGTAGTCACCTAAGTAATCAACACCGTACTCAAGGCCAATGATATCGGTAAAGTCGTAACCGATGTGCATTCCGGCACCGAAAGCATCATCATCACAAGGGCTGTTTAAATAGCAAGCATCATCTAGCGTAGTCATGCCCACTTTGCCCCCGATATACATTTCAGCTTGAGCAGAGTTAATTAAACCACCAGCTACCACTGCTGCTACTGCAATTGCTACTTTGTTCATAATGTTTCCTTGTATTGATTGCATATTAGTTTCTACTTTGTTTTTACAACTTGAGTAAAACTAGGTAGTTATAAGAAATTAGTTTAATAAGAAATAAGTTTAATATTCATTTAAATTAACATCAAGCAACAATATCTTAGATCTTGCTACACTTTTCGTCGCCAAATACCTCACAAACTTCTGATATTTCTTACATTGTAGACAAGATTTTCAAAGTTACAGGAAAATATATGATAATTTTGAACTTTCCGTGTATATAAAAATTTACACTGTGTTTTGTTTTGAACATTAGTAGTTAATTTGCATTTTTTTAAAAAAAGTGATTGCAAGCGGTCGGCGAAGTCGATAAGTTACTTGCATTGACACGATTAAATGAGCCCACAGCCCTTACTATTGCTTGCTTTGTGAACAATGTTGCAGTGAGTAAAGTTTGAGCAAAATAGTGGGACTTGGATAGTAATTAGGAAGTAGAAGTAATGTTTCAAACTGATGATGTAAGAATTAATAAAGTAAAAGAGCTATTGCCACCTGTTGCAGTGCTTGAAAAATTTCCGGCGACCGAAACTGCTTCCACAACTACTTTTGAATGTCGTAACGCCATCCACAATATTCTTGAAGGTAAAGACGATCGCCTACTAGTGATTGTTGGTCCATGTTCTATTCATGACCCAGAGGCGGCGGTAGAGTACGGTAAAAAACTGAAAGTACTTCGTGATGAACTCGGTGAGCAACTAGAAGTTGTGATGCGCGTTTACTTTGAAAAACCACGTACTACGGTAGGTTGGAAAGGTCTGATTAATGACCCGTACCTAAACGATACTTACAAACTTAACGACGGTCTTCGCATTGGACGTAAGCTTCTGCTTGATCTAACTGATATGGGGCTTCCAACAGCAAGCGAGTTTCTAGATATGATCACGCCGCAATACGTTGCCGACCTGATCAGTTGGGGGGCGATTGGTGCTCGTACAACAGAGTCTCAGGTTCACCGTGAGCTTGCGTCTGGTCTGTCTTGCCCTGTTGGCTTTAAAAACGGTACAGATGGCAACATCAAGATCGCAAGTGATGCAATCCGTTCGGCAAGCGCATCTCACCATTTCTTGTCAGTCACTAAGTACGGTCATTCTGCTATCGTTGAAACGGCAGGTAACCCTGATTGCCACATTATTCTGCGTGGTGGTAAGGAGCCAAACTATAGCGCATCTCATGTAGGTCAAATTAAGGATGAGCTGGATGCTGCCGGTCTGCCTAAGAAAGTGATGATCGACTTCAGCCACGCGAACAGCTCTAAGCAATTTAAACGCCAAATGTTAGTTTCTGATGATGTGTCAGAGCAAATTTCTGGCGGTGAAGATGCTATTTTCGGTGTGATGATTGAGTCGCATCTTGTTGAAGGTCGTCAAGACTTGGTTGATGGCAAAGTTTCAACTTACGGTCAATCGATTACTGATGCATGTATCGGCTGGGAAGATACGGAAACAGTTCTACGTCAGCTATCCGACGCAGTAAAAGCGCGTCGTGCCAAATAAAAATTGAGCGAATAACACTCACAAAAAGCCAGCTTCTCGCTGGCTTTTTTAGTTTAAGTAGAGAGTAGTTAGTTATGTTATGGCTTAACCTGTCGCACATAACCCATGTGTTTTAGCCTTAAATCCGTTAAGGTGCCTGGGTAGATTAAAAAACACTCAAGGAATGAGATGAATAGAAACGTCTGGCTCTTATCACTTTGCCAAGCCTTATTGATGACGGGAAACATACTTCTGATTTCTGTCATTGCGCTTATCGGTAAACAAATTGCGCCTTCTTCAAGCATGATCACTTTGCCAGTAGCGTTGCAGTTTCTCGGATTAATGTCTGCGACGATCCCGGCGTCCTTAATTATGGGAAAGCTGGGACGCCGTCTGGGTTTTAGCTTAGGTAACATCATAGGTATAGCTGGAGCGTCGTTGGCAACCTATGCGCTATCTCTGCAAAACTTTACTTTGTTTTGTGCTTCCACCTTTTTGCTAGGGGTAGGGATTGGCTTTGGTACTTTATATCGATTTGCTGCGATAGAAGTGTGTGATGAATCAGCACGGCATCGAGCAATCTCGATTTCTATGGCAGGTGGCGTGCTAGCTGCCGTTTTGGGACCAAACCTCGCTATCTATTCGCAAAAGTGGTCGACAGATGGGCTTTATATTAGTGCTTTTGCTGTACTCATTGTCTTGTATATAACGGCATTAGTTTTACTACAGACGATACGATTTCCAGCGGCGCATACGCAAAATTGCTATGCAAAACCAGACTCTCTCAAGGACATTATTTATCGTCCTAACTTTATGATTGCGGTGTTAGCAGCGATGGTTGCCTATGCCGTGATGAATATACTAATGACAGCGACACCGTTAGCCATGATTGGCTGTGGGTTTGATTTCACAAGAGCTGCTGGGGTTATTGAATGGCATGTATTGGGCATGTTTGTGCCTGCTTTTTTTACTGGTCGGTTAATTGAACTATTCGGTGCAAAGAAAATGATTTTAGCTGGTGGTGTGCTGTTCATCGCGTGCATAGCAATTAACATGCATGGGTTATCTATATGGCACTTCAGTACGGCGTTGATCTTACTTGGTGTTGGATGGAATTTTATGTTCATTGCCGCAACCAGTTTGTTTAGTCAGAGCTATGAAGTGAAAAATAAAAGCAAAGCGCAGGCGTTCAACGAGTTCTTCGTATTTAGTTGCGTCACCATTACTGCACTTTTGTCTGGTTGGTTGGAGTCGACAGTAGGGTGGCAAAATTTGAATTTGTACGTCTTACCTTTTGTCTTATTGGTGATGGCAATCTTTATTGTTAAAACGAATAATAATTCTGAATCTCAAATTGCATAAACTGAGTTCAAAGTTTTATAAGACCCAGCTATTAAGGCTGGGTCCTTTTTGTCTATCAGCTCACAACTCGTAACATTATTGATTAATTATTGTTATCTAAGTGAGTTTTTTGGGCTTTAAATGTCGCATTGGTAAGATTTTTTCTCTAGCATTTTGTAATAAATATAACAATCGTGTATATATCCTGTCGCAATTTAATAAAAACTATAGAAGTCTCATCTATGTCAGCCTCAACTTCCAATAAAGCTCAAGAAAACCTCGTAGGAGATTCTGACGAACTGGTCTCCACCACCGATCTCAAAGGTGTTATCACTTATTGCAATGATGCGTTTTGCAGAATTGCTGAATACAGTCACGATGAACTGCTCGGACAAAACCACAATATCGTTCGCCACGGAGATATGCCCAAAGCCGCTTTTGGTGATATGTGGGCTCGCCTAAAACAAGGTAAAGCGTGGCGCGGAATTGTAAAAAACAGTACGAAGTCGGGCGGCTACTATTGGGTCGATGCTTACGTAACCCCAATTTATGAAGGCCATCAAGTTGTGGGTTATCAATCGGTTCGTGTAAAGCCCAAGCGAGAGTGGGTGGATATCGCTTCTAAAGCGTACCAAGGGCTTCTAAAAGCAGAGAAATCCGGTCGAGCGTGGGCGTTGAAGTTAAATGATACCTTGCGCTATGCAATTCTTCTTGGTGCGTTAGTAGCACCAGTAACGAGCTTGGCTCTGTCACTTGAAGGCCCTCTTGCTTGGTTAACGACATTGTTACCGGCAGGTGTTTTAGCTGTTCTCTTCCGCCAGGAACTTGTTGATACGCCTCTGCAATTTAAAAGGTTACAAGCGCAGTACGACAGTGTAAGTCGTCTGGTGTATTCCGGAAATAAACCATTCTCGATTGCAGATTTCCATATCAAGATGCTCTCTGCCCGTATTCGCACCGTGTTAGGACGTATGACGGACTCAGCTCTGCCTTTACAAAGTTGCGCGGAAGAGCTTAGCAGCACGACGGCAGAAGTTTCATCAGCGCTAACTCAGCAGAACATAGACATTCGGCAAGTTCGCGATGCGACAGAGTCGATGGAAGCGTCTGCAAATTCAGTTTCATCCAGCACTAACGACGCGCATCTACTGATAGACGATACGCTGCAGTCATGTCTGATGGCGAAAGAGACCATCGACCAAACTCATACCAACTTAGCGCAACTTAGCTTACAAGCTGAGAAAGCGACAGAAACGACTTATCAATTGAGCGATCAAGCGCAAAAGGTAAGCCAATTAATGGAAGAGATTGGCGGGATTGCCGACCAAACTAATCTGCTAGCACTTAATGCTGCAATTGAAGCTGCGCGAGCGGGTGAACAAGGTCGTGGTTTTGCTGTTGTTGCTGATGAAGTAAGAGCGCTCTCAGGGCGTACTTCGAATGCGACTGAGCAAATTAAAGCATCCATTGAAACCATGCTTACAACGATTCAAGGTTGGCAGAAAGACATTATTGCCAACAAAGAACAAACGGACACTTGTTCAAATGTTGCAGAGCAAAGTGCATTGCGATTATCTGAAGTTGAGCAGATGATGCAAACCATGAGTGGTTTGATGGTGAATGTCGCGGACTCTGCTAATAAGCAGTTGCAGCTTTCTAGCGACGTAAATCAGCACATTCATTCTATTGCTTCGACAGCAGAGCAGAACTTAGCGGCAACACATTCTGTAGAGCAAAACAGTAAGCAGTTGAAAGAGCAAGTCCAAGATTTCTATCGACTAGCCATTCAGTTTGAAGAGAAGTGATTCCAACCAGTTAGCTGAATCGTTGTTGAAAAATGATTAGATAAAATAAAGCCCCGCCGAAGCGGGGCTTTTCAGTTTTCAAATTCGCAATAGAGAAAACTGATAATACTAAGCGATTAAGCTAGCAGTTCTTTTGCTGTGTTCACTACGTTTTCTACAGTGAAACCAAACATTTCGAACAGTTGGTCAGCCGGTGCAGATTCACCGAATGTTGTCATACCGATGATACGACCGTCGAAACCAACGTACTTGTACCAGAAGTCTGCAATGCCAGCTTCTACAGCGATACGTGCAGTTACGTCTGATGGCAGTACTGATTCACGGTAAGCTGCGTCTTGCTTGTCGAATGCATCTGTTGATGGCATTGAAACAACGCGCACTTTCTTACCTTCAGCGGTTAGTTGCTCAGCCGCTTTCACTGCTAGTTCAACTTCAGAACCAGTTGCGATTAGGATTAGCTCAGGCTTGCCATCGCTGTCTTTTAGGATGTAAGCACCTTTCGCGATGTCCGCTACTTGCTCAGCCGTACGCTCTTGTTGTGCAAGGTTTTGACGAGAGAAGATAAGTGCAGATGGTGCATCTTTACGTTCAATCGCCAGTTTCCATGCGACTGCAGACTCAACTTGGTCACATGGACGCCATGTGCTCATGTTTGGAGTCAGACGTAGAGACGCGATTTGCTCAACTGGTTGGTGAGTTGGACCATCTTCGCCAAGACCGATAGAGTCGTGCGTGTAAACTTGGATGTTCTGAACTTTCATCAGAGCAGCCATACGCATAGCGTTACGAGCGTATTCCATGAACATTAGGAATGTTGCACCGTAAGGAACAAAACCGCCGTGTAGTGCGATACCGTTCATGACCGCTGTCATACCGAATTCACGTACACCGTAGTGGATGTAGTTACCAGAGAAGTCGTTCGCTTCTAGAGACTTAGAACCAGACCACATAGTTAGGTTAGAAGGTGCTAGGTCAGCAGAGCCGCCCATGAATTCTGGAAGCATTTGACCAAACGCTTCTAGTGCGTTTTGAGATGCTTTACGTGATGCGATGTTCGCAGGGTTTGCTTGAAGGTCTGCAATGATTTGGTTTGCTTTTGTTTCCCATTCAGCCGGTAGATCACCGTTTACGCGGCGTTTGAATTCAGCTGCCAGCTCAGGGTACGCTGCTTCATAAGCTGCAAATTTCTCGTCCCACGCTGCTTCCTTAGCTGCGCCTGCTTCTTTCGCTGACCATTCTGCGTAGACTTCCTGCGGAATTTCAAAAGGACCGTGCTCCCAACCTAGTTCTTTACGTGTCGCTGCAATTTCTTCAGCACCTAGTGGTGCACCGTGACAGTCGTGTGAACCAGATTTGTTTGGTGAACCAAAACCGATGATAGTTTTAGTACAGATAAGTGTAGGGCGTGGATCTGCTTTTGCCGCTTCGATTGCTGCGTTGATCGCTTCAGAGTCGTGACCATCTACAGCAGGGATTACGTGCCAGCCGTAAGATTCAAAACGCTTAGGCGTGTCGTCAGAGAACCAACCTTCAACGTGACCGTCGATAGAGATGCCGTTGTCATCCCAGAATGCGATCAGTTTGCCAAGACCTAGCGTACCAGCAAGAGAACAAGCCTCGTGCGAGATGCCTTCCATCAGACAGCCGTCGCCCATAAACACGTAAGTGAAGTGGTCAACGATGTCGTGGCCTTCTTTGTTGAACTGAGCCGCTAGTGCTTTCTCAGCCATTGCCATACCAACAGCGTTAGTGATGCCTTGACCTAGAGGACCCGTTGTTGTTTCGATACCAGGTGCGTAGCCGTACTCTGGGTGACCAGGAGTCTTAGAGTGAAGCTGACGGAAGTTCTTAAGATCGTCGATAGATAGCTCGTAGCCTGCAAGGTGCAGTAGAGAATAGATAAGCATAGAGCCGTGACCGTTAGACAGTACGAAACGGTCACGGTCAGCCCACTCTGGGTTTGATGGGTTGTGGTTTAGGTGAGAACGCCAAAGAACTTCAGCGATATCAGCCATACCCATAGGTGCGCCTGGGTGACCAGAGTTAGCTTGTTGAACACCGTCCATGCTTAGTGCACGGATTGCATTTGCAAGGTATTTACGATCCATAGTAGTTACTTCTCGATATTTGATTTAAATAGAGGGAACTCGTCGGAACAAGTTCAAATAGAATTTTTTGAATAAAGCGCTGATGCTAAAAGCGAGTAGGCTGGCTACTCGCTTTTGGTAAGCAATTAAAGCTTAGCTGCGATCATGTCTTCTAGTTTGCCTTGGTCAACCGCGAAGTTACGGATACCTTCAGCTACTTTCTCAACAGCCATTGCGTCTAGGTTGTGCTCCCATAGGAACTCAGCGTGAGACATTGGAGCTGGACGCTCTTTAGAACCTTTAGAATCAACTAGCTTCTCTACAACTTCGCCTTCAGCAGCTTCTAGCTCAGCAAGAAGAGCAGGAGCGATAGTTAGACGGTCACAGCCAGCAAGTTCTAGGATCTCGCCGATGTTACGGAAGCTTGCGCCCATAACAACTGTGTTGTAACCGTAGTCTTTGTAGTAGTTGTAGATGTCTGTTACTGAGATTACACCTGGATCTTCTGAAGCTTCGAAGTCACGACCTTCTTTCGCTTTGTACCAGTCCATGATGCGACCAACGAATGGCGAGATTAGGAATACACCTGCTTCAGCACATGCACGAGCTTGTGCGAAAGAGAATAGAAGCGTTAGGTTACAGTTGATGCCTTCTTTTTCAAGGATCTCTGCAGCGCGAATACCTTCCCAAGTAGAAGCCAGTTTGATTAGGATACGGTCGTTAGTGATGCCTGCGTCGTTGTACATTTTTACAAGTTGACGCGCTTTAGCAACACTGCCTTCTGTGTCGTAAGAAAGACGAGCATCTACTTCTGTAGAGATACGACCAGGAATAGTTTTTAGGATCTCTTTACCGATGTTTACTGCAAGCATGTCACAAGTGTCTTGTACTTGTTGTGCTTTGTCGTTGCTTTGTGCTTTTGCGTATTCGATAGAAGCGTCGATTAGAGGTGCGTACTCTTCGATTTGAGCCGCTTTTAGGATAAGAGATGGGTTCGTTGTTGCATCTTCAGGTTGGTACTTTTTGATTGCGTCAATTTCACCAGTGTCCGCTACTACAGTTGTTAGTTTACGAAGTTGCTCTAACTTGTTGCTCATAATCGATCATCCTATATAAATGGGCTTAAGTGTGGTTTTGAGTACCACAGCTTGTGCATTTGCAAGCGTGTCGGCTAATCGTCTCATCATAATTAACGAGACATCTGCTCAGCCAACTACGGAAAATTTCGGTACCGAACATTTGCTTTGAACATTTGATCGGTAGCTGAGTAAATGATGAATCCATATTTATCCTATCCATGCTGAAAGTCAATCGTCGAAACCGACTTTAAGTGAAGTTCATCAACGTTTTTTTGCTGTGTGTTCAGAGCGTGACCCAAATAAACGTTTGCCCTTATTGTTCAAGGCTTGAGCAGCAGTGAGATTAATAAAAAGACATAGTGAGAAAATGTCATTGCAGTGAGCAAATGTCGCAGTAAAATTGGTAGGTAACATATGCTAAGTCAATGAGCAGATGCTCACTAATGCATACAATGTCGATCCTCTAAAAGGGCGAGAAAAATCATGAGCAGTTCTAACCAAGATATTTCTATTGAAAGTACAGACTTGTTGACGGAGATCTCCGTTGCTTATTATCAAGATGGTGCGACACAAGAAGAGATATCGAAAAAATTTTCCATATCACGTGCCAAAGTTGGGCGAATGCTGAAACAGGCTCGTGACGAAGGCATTGTTGAGATTACCGTAAAATATCACCCTGTGTTCAGTGCCAAGATAGAGCAGCGCCTCATCGAGCGCTTTGGTGTGAAGCGAGCGCTGGTTGCTTTGGACCAACCTAATGAAGAAGCACAACGCCTGCAAGTTTCTGGTTTAGTCTCTAATTACCTGACGAGTACTCTTAAGAACGGCATGGTGGTGACGGTAGGGCAAGGGCGTAACGTATCTTCTGTGGCGCACCACATTGGTGTTATTACGCCGCGCGATTGTAAGTTTGTGTGCGGTATCGGCGGGATTCACCCTCGTGGCGGTATGTTCAACGCCGACCATATATGTCGACAATTTGCCAAGAAATACGGCGGCACATCGGAAACCCTATACGCGCCTGCCTATGCTGAAAACCGCGAGCAGAAGGTCGCCTTTATGCAAAATGCCACGGTTAAGCAAACTTTGGACTTGGCGCGCAAAGCGGATGTCGCTCTTGTTGGTATCGGTGACATGAGTGAAAACAGCTACATGGTTGACCTTGGTTGGTTCACACCAGATGAAGTGGTTCAATCTCGCTTGATGCAAGGTGTCGTAGGGGACTTTGCCGGTTATGACTTCTTTGACATTCACGGCAACGTAGCAAATACGGTGATGAGTGACCGCGTCATAGGCTTGGGTATTGAAGAATTTAGACCTATTGCAGAAGTGATTGCGATTGCAGCTGAAAACAGTAAGCCATTGGCGCTACTTGGAGCGTTAAGAACCGGAGCCATTGATGTGATTGCAACCAGCGTAAGTAACGCACTGACGGTTCTTAACTTGGATGAGCAGATGCACGGCAACAGTGCATCAGAGGTTTAGCACAAATAATATGCAAACTATGTAATCAGGTGATGAGGATTTATAAATGACTCGCAACCTGATTTCGTTTCCAAGTTAAAAATAATCCTCAGGAGTAATTTGTAGTTAATTACTCTGGAGGAAACGATGAAAAAGACACTTCTCGCAGCTGCTTTATTTACGGGGTTAACGGGCATAGCGCACGCCGAGCAAAAAGTCGTCGCAGGCTATTTTGCTGACTGGCAGTATGCAAACGCAGACAACCCTTATACGGTTAAAGATATTCCGGCTGATAACCTGACTCATATTATCTACGCGTTTTTGAGTATGTGTGGTCCTCACACTGGTGCCTCAGAAACCGTACAAAAACTGGTCGCAAAACAGTGTGAAGGTAAAGAGCCGTATACCGCGATTCTGGTTGATACCGAGGCGGCACTTGAAAAAGACTTTGGTCCGGTCTCTGTCGGCGTTCCATATAAAGGGCACTTCGCTCAATTAGCCGAACTTAAGAAGCAACACCCTGATCTGAAAATTCTCCCTTCTTTTGGCGGTTGGACCATGTCTGAACCTTTCCACGCGATGGCAAAAAACCAGCAAGCGATGGATCAGTTCTCTAAAACAGCAGTCGAGCTGGTTGCTCAATACGATTTCTTTGATGGTATTGACTTGGATTGGGAGTATCCAGGAGGTGGCGGCTTGACTACGTCTCCTTGGAACCCAGATACCAAGCTGACGGATGAGCAAAAAGCACAAGAGCGTGACGCCTTCACTTACCTAGTTAAGACTATGCGTGGTGATTTAGACGCGTTAGCGAAAAAGACCAAGCGCGAGTACGAGCTTTCAACAGCAGTGGGTGTTGGTCCAAAAGCCGCGGGCATTGATTGGAAAGCGGCGCAGCCCTACTTAACCAATATGTTTGCCATGACGTATGACTTCCTTGGTGGTTGGGGACAACAAACAGGGCACACAACAAACTTGCATGCCACTGACCGCAGTTGGTGGGGCATGGGCGCTGACGTGTTCATTAATCAAATGATTGAGCTGGGTATTCCTAGTGAGAAGTTGGTGATTGGTGCCGCGTTTTATGGTCGCGGTTGGCAAGGAACCAAAGATTTCTCCGGTGGTTTACCAACTCAAGGTTTATTGTCAGAGAAAGGCGCGCAGTTTGGTACTGGTGAGAATGGCTACTTCATGTTTTGGGACCTTATGAAGAACTACAGCGCAAAACAAGGTTACGAATATAAGTACGATGAACAATCTCAAGCCCCTTATTTATGGAACCCTGAGAAAAAAGTGTTCATTTCATTCGAAGATCAACGCTCTATCAAAGCCAAAGCGGATTGGGCAAAGCAAACGAATCTTGGTGGCATCTTTACGTGGGAGCTATCAGGTGATCCGAAAGGCGAGCTTGTTGAAGTGATGTATAAGGAAATGCAGAATTAATCTGTAAAACGTCACATTATTGTTTGTTCTTAAAGCCGTCGTTATTCTGCGACGGCTTTTTCATTTTGGTTTTGCTCAGAGAATTCGATTAATTGTTTGAAAGGTAATGGCTTAGAGTAGAAATATCCTTGAATCAAGTCACAGCCACACGCGGCTAACTGATCACGTTGCTGACGAGTCTCTACGCCTTCCGCGAGAACTTTCATGCCAAAGTTCTTACCAATCGCAATGATGTTTTGCACCATGTTAAGTGCTTTTTCATCATCTTCGATATTATCAATAAAGCTCTTGTCAATTTTGACTTCATCAATCGGAAGTGCTCTTAGCATCGAGAGGGAAGAGTACCCGGTACCGAAATCGTCGAGAGAGATTTTAAAACCGAGCGCATGCAAGCGCTCACAAATAGGTGCGAACTTATCGAGGTCTTCAATGAATAAGTTCTCAGTGATTTCAAGCGTGATGCGGTGTTGATCGACTTTGTATTTGTCTATTAACGCCACTAAGTCGTCAATGAAGTTTATTTGAATAAACTGTTTTACCGAGATATTAATCGACATCTGAATTGGCTGCGCTGCCATTTCCGTAAGGCGAGCCATGTCGATCAAGCTTTTCTCGATAATCAACTCCCCCAATCTCACCATCAGACCTGAACTTTCCGCTACTGGGATAAACTCATTGGGTGGGACGAACCCAAGCTCTTCATCTTGCCAACGCACCAAGGCTTCAACACCATAAATTTTGCCATTAACGTTCAATTGCGGTTGATAAACTAAGAATAGATTTTGTCGTTCTATCGCTAGCCTTAAACGTTGTTCCATCTTCATCTTGTGAAGGTGTTTTGCCTGCATTTGTTGGTCAAAAATACTGTATGCATTGCGCTCTTTTTTTGCTTGATACATAGCGATATCTGCAGAACGAAGCAAGGCATCTAAGTTTTGACCGTGAGAAGGGTAAAGAGCAATACCGACGCTGCAACTCAACAGAAATTGGTTTTCTTGAACTAAGTAGGGTTCGGATAGGTAATTGATCAGCTCTTTTGCCAACGCTCTCACCGTACCTTCGTCGGTTTGGTTAACAAGCAGTATAAACTCGTCACTTGCTTCTCGAACGATCAGGCGACCATCACAACCAAAGGTCTTTAAGCGTTGTGCGATCAGCTTCAATACCTCATCCCCAAATTCGTGACCATGGGTGTCATTCACGGATTTAAAGTTATCGATGTCGATAAACATCAGGCTAAATGGCGTGGCTGAGCCATTCACCCAGTGTCCAATATGTGCGCGCAGATATTCTCGATTTGGGAGTAGCGTGAGGTGGTCATGATGCGCTTGATATAAGAGTTTTCGTCGGGTACCCAATTCATTATTCGCAATGGAACGAACCAGCGCATAGAACCCACCTTGAATAAATAGGAACACGAGCGAGTATAGTGCGAACTGATCGAAAAAACCGCTCTGGATATACCGAAGATCCGTCGAAGACGATGCCCAAAGTTTATAATCTGGTAGGTATTTCAATGTGACCAGTTGATTAATTCTTGGGTCATCAGCAACAATGTTTACTGCGCTTGCAAGTGTTCTGACTGTATCTCGGCTCCATCCATACTTGTTTTCGATCTGTTCGAAAACGATAGCCTTGGTATGCCCGTCAGCAGGATGGCTGTAACTGTTGAGGTTTGCTTGTTCAGCCGAAGTAAAGGTTAGATAACCATCTTCACGATTTAATGACACTCGATTGTGTTCATTTGCGTGAACGTCGCTTCGAAAAACCAAAGAGGAGTTCATGTTGAAACCCGCCGTCATCACCGCGAGAACCTTACCATTTTTATCTCGAATAGCTTTTCGGATGGGGATAACAAGAGAGTCGAGCGCAGGCATAAAGTAAGTTCTACCAACCACCATGTGATCAGACTGTAGTGCGGCTTCAAACGTTCCTCTTGTTTGAGGATCTTGCTTCAAGTTACGCAGTTTTTGTAGGTCCAGATTCGAGCTTATCGCTAAATAATCGCCTTGTGGGTTTGTAAGACCAAATGCGGCGATCGCTGGGTGGATATCCATCAGCTCATCCAGAAGAGGTCGCATTTGCAATGAGGCGGTTCGAGTAAAGTCGTTCTGTTCAATCAATTGATGACCGACAACTTCCAGTAAGGTTTCTTGTCCTTTAAACAGTGACTGTACAGATGAAGCAAACAGCTCTAATTGCAAGAGCTGCTTGTCTTTGTATTTATCGAGTATGGATTGATAATGATAATGACCAAACAGAGAGAACAAACCGACACTGATGGTAAAAAGTGTCAGATATAGCGTCCAAATGTTCTTCTTTAAGCCGATCATATCGTATTACTGCTCCTGATATTAATGCTCGATTGGTAGGGTTTCATCGGCACCCCACTCAGTCCAAGAGCCGTCATAGACTGATAAATTCTGCAGACCGATTTGATAGGCGGCGAGCAACAAAATGCACGCGGTCACACCGGAACCACAGCTAAAAATGATTGAACTATCACTGTCTAATGTTAATCGGCTAAATATCTGTTGCAACTCGGAATTTGGCTTAATGTGACCGTCCGTTAAGAGTTCTTGAAACGGCAAGCAAACTGAATTAGGAATGTGTCCACTGCGTAACCCTTCTCTTGGCTCAGGAACTTCACCTAGGAAGCGGGCTTTAGCTCTAGCATCGACAATATTTGCACTACAGTTATTAGAATGGGTTAACACGGTATGCGCGCTTAAGAATGCATCTGGGTTTAGTTTACCTGTGAAGTTGCCAATCTCTGTTGGTTGAGACAAGGTATCGACAATAGGTAGTCCTGCTTCAACCCAAGCCGGAAGCCCCCCATTTAGAATGCATACGTTGTGATGACCCATCGCTCTGAACATCCACCAAGCTCTTGGTGCGGCAAGAGTGCCGGAATTGTCATACACCACAACCACATCTTCGTTATTTAACCCAAGTTGTTGAGCACTGCTATTAAAGCCTTGCTCTGTTGGCATCATGTGAGGCAGGTTGGAGTTAGGTAGGCAAAAGTCGTTGTCGTAATCAAAGCGCAAAGTGTTAGGTATCCATTTATCTTTGATCTTTTTGCCTTCTGATGGGATTTGAAAAGCAATGCTGGCATCTAGGAGTTTGACATTGGGTTGGCTGATGAGCTCTTTGAGTTCATCTGTTGTGATCAGTGCTTGCATCGTCTTTAGTTTCCTCACAGTAGTATGGAATGTTTTGGCGTGAACAGCTTAAGCTCATTCGCAGTTTATAAAGGTGAGCGGTTGCTCGAAGAGAGAATCAGTCGCTTGGCTAAATGTGACGATAGCACCTTCTGAACACTGAACATTTGTGGGTACTGCGACTCGTTTGAGCCCCAAAACGTCGGATTCTACTGTTAAGTAACGTCTTTGACCGTCCAGTGATTGCGTTAAGGTATTCGATATTACTTCCGCTGTAATTAACTGTTTTTCTTCTGAGGACGTTAGCCATAGAGCCAAACACAACAGAGCAATGGCACTAACAAAAGCCAAGATGTAGGTTTTGGGGTTGTCCAACGTATTTTTCCCGCCGCATTAATAATCTTACTGTTTTACAACAAAAAAATCGCATGTTCAAAAGAACGATGCGATTTTTAAGTGTGAGTTGTTTTCTATCTTCACGTTTTCAGCTTGTTTTGGCTAAAGAATCCAATTGCTATCACCTGAAGAAATCACTTTTTGTATTGGGTCCGAGCCATCATAAAACCAGATTTCTACTAGAAGATTCCCTTGGCTGTCTGAGACGTTGAAGTCAAAGTTTGCGGTTCCGTTATTCAGAGGTACAGAGGCAACTTTGCTCGGGTATTTTGCGTCGTATTTTCCAGAACCACTCTCTTTGAAATCTTTGTAAACGCTTAGGTGTGCACGCTGTGAAGAGAAACCGCTGATATCCACATTTAATGAGCCTTGTACTACAGGGTCGTAGTTAAAGCCATCGGGCACTTCAAGATCTTGCATTGTAGGATCTTCATCTGGCACTGCAGTCTGTGTCGGTGGAGGGGGCGCACTAGTACCGCCACCACCACCACCGCCGCCACATGCTGTTAAAGCTAATCCCATGATGATTGTGATTAAAGTTCTCATAATGTTCTCTCCCTATGGAATGTAGCACTTGTTTGGTGTTGGAGCTGTATGCCAATCTGTACCTAACTCGCCAGCAGATTCAGCCCATGTTTTGAACTGAGGATAAGCCTCAACCATATCGATACGTTCGAGTGGCCAATCCCAATCCTCAACGATTAATAGTGCCCAAGGTAGGTTGTTGGCAGTTTTAAAGTACACACCTTGTGAAGGGTTACTTGCGTCCACACCAACACCGAAGAGGTTTTGGTCATCAAATTGCTCTGTTGGCGCTTGGTCGGCTAAGTGAACTTCCCACTTACGTCCTGGTTGGAAAGTAATGCCGTCACCATGGTAAGTTCCTGGAGTCGCGAAGATGAACGGGTCGTAAGGCATCGCTTGTATGGATGAACGGTCAGAGCCTTCAGTAAAGTAGACGTTTAGAGTAAAGGTGAGAGACACGCTGTCGTCGCACCCAGCTTCTGTTCTAAAGAAGTTACAACCGCTCGAGGCATGTTGGCTCAAGTCTTCACTAATGATGAATATTGCTTCGTCAGAAATGCTTTCTAGCCCGTTGGACGCCTGCTCAATGCCATTAAAAGAGAGTGTTGTGAGACCATTTTCAATCGCGCTTCTCGAGATGCCCGGTAAGCGGATGGCGAACCCATTTTTGTAGTCTGCACCGTACGCAGCCAAGTCACCAGTGATTTGGATGTTCTCTACATGACCATCTAAGCTGGTTTCCGTGATTTGGAAAGTCACGACAACGTCATTCATGTCGTAGTCTGCTGTGTAGGGCCAGTTATCTTCATAAGCAACGGTGGCGAAGCTTTCTGCACTTGGGAAGTATTCAACAGAATACCCATTTCCCGTGATCGCAATAGGGTAATCTTCGACCTCACCAGATGTCGAACCACCGTCGTAATTCAACCCAGTTTGTTGGCTGAAGCGGAATCGACTCCAACTCGAACCTTCTGTTGCCGCAGTAGAAACAACGAATGGCAGTGGATTATTTCCGGCTGAAAGCAGTTCATCGGTAAAGACCTGTTCGCCTTCATCATCAAAGTCACCATCGCGGTTCCAGTCAAACCACGCAGACAGATAACCAGAAGTGGAGGCGGTGACATTCACAATGGAGCTTAAGCCAGGATCAAGCGCGGATACAAAACCAACACCATCCTCATCTGCTGTGCCCACGGAGTTATCATTTGCTTGACCGTCAGCGTCACCATCTGGGGCGACAGAACCAAGCCAAGTTACGTCGTCGACTTCGTGACGAGGTCCGTTA
Organism: Vibrio sp. Y29_XK_CS5; assembly: GCF_024181835.1. NCBI lineage: Bacteria > Pseudomonadati > Pseudomonadota > Gammaproteobacteria > Vibrionales > Vibrionaceae > Vibrio > Vibrio sp. Y29_XK_CS5. The sequence continues at coordinate 1,323,041 of NZ_JAMZAM010000001.1, read as the reverse complement.
GAAGCTAGAGTTGTACTGTAACTATCGGGTGCATCGCCGAAATCGATAGGATCGTCTTCATCAATAACAGGTGCATTTGCACAACGTGCACCATCATTCTGACTTGAGCTTGGTCCGTTTGAGACAAACTCAACTGCCGGAACAATCCCTGCTGCAATGTTAGCGGCGTTTTCTGAAGACAAGTTGATACGATAGATCTTACCGTCTTGGTTACGCGATACATAATAGTTGCCGTTTACATCGAAATAACCAGCGCCGAATGTGCCTGTTTCGCCAGTGTCACCGATTGCAGTTGCATTGCCATTTGATGGATTGAACTGGTATAGGACACCAGAGTTGTTGTCGATACCATAAAGAGAACCGTCACCGGGATGGAACGCAAAGTCGGTAAGGTTGACAGTCGCCGTCGAGCTAATCTTTACGATGTTTAATGTTGCGTTTGGATCCGAGTCTAGTGGGGAGAGGTCAATGGAGAATAGACCTTTCCCTTTACGGTACAAATAGTAAACGTGATTGTAGACGTCACCCACAAAAAAGGTGTGATCGGTAGGTAGACCGGAAACGTTCAGTGTTTCTGCTTGAAAGTCTTTCCCTAATCGAACTATCTTTTTGTTCGTAGTGTCGTAGCCATAAATGTAACGGTCAGTGAAGTCAAAGCCCACGCCGTTAATACCCGAAGCTAAACCCGTGTCGTCCTCTAAAAGAGTAGTAGAACCTGTAACCAAATTGACGCCATAGATTTGAACTGGGGTTGATTGAAATAGGTATGCTTTGCTTGGGCAGGTGTCGAACGGCGTGGCTTGAGCATACGCACTTGCCATTAAAGTCCCAAGTAACAGTGATGTCCTTTTCATAATTCGCCCTCTCATTGGTTCGTGATATATGCAATGAAAGGAATGTGCCATATTTTAAGGTTTTGATTTTTAGTGAATTATGATTATTAGATAGGCAGGTTTTAATTCTGATTGTCAAAATGAAAAAAAGCCCAACATTGAGTTGGGCTTTTTGGGAATGATTGAGTAGAGAGCTAACTACAAACCGGACAGGTTGGCATTTTCATCAGATTCATTTCTCGCCAAGACATGCTTAGCGCATCCAAAATAAGAATTTTTCCTTTCTTTGGCTGCCCGTAGTTAGCAATCACCTTGATGGCTTCCATTGCTTGGACTGCACCGACAATACCGACGACAGGTGCCATTACACCGGCTTCAACACAGCTTAACGCGCCACTGCCGAAGAGGGCGCTTAAGCACTGGTAACATGGTTGAGTAGGATCATCGTAAGTGAACACGCTTACTTGCCCTTCCATGCGAATTGCGGCACCCGAAACCAATGGTGTTTTTGTTTCAAAACACAAGCGGTTGAGTTGGTTGCGTGTATCTACGTTATCTGATGCATCTACAACGATAGTGTGTTGTTCGATGAGTTCTTTGAGCTCAGTATCACCAAGGCGTTTTGCAATGGTGTCCACGGCAATATGTGGGTTTAGCTCCCTTAGTGCCTCAGCCGCTGACGCGACCTTCTTACGACCAATATCTGCATCGTGGTGCAGCACTTGACGCTGTAGGTTAGATAGCTCAACGATATCATCATCAATCAATGTGATTTTACCTACACCGGCAGTCGCTAAGTATTGGCTTGAGGCGCAGCCTAAACCGCCAGCACCAAGCATCAATACCGATGCTTGCTTAAGTGCTTCTTGCCCATCAAAGTCAAATTGACGAAGAATGATTTGGCGGTTGTAACGCAACATTTCCTGATCGGAAAGAATATCCACAACGACTTCCTAGTAAAGGGTTGAGTTGAATAGTTGAATCTGAACCGTTTCGCCTACTTCGACGCGGCCGCGTTCACGCTCCAATACAACAAAACAGTTCGCTAGGCTCATTGATCGGAATGCACCAGAGCTTTGGTTACCTGTTGTTTCAACCACAAACTTGCCATCTTCTAAGGTATAGATGCCACGTTGGTAATCGGTACGCCCCGGTGCTTTCTTAAATGCTGTTTTGGTTGTCGCTGGAATAGACTCCGGAGCCTTCCACTCTGTATGTCCTGCGAGTTTTGCCAACATCGGTTGAACAAGCACGTACATGGTTAGCACCGCAGAAACAGGGTTGCCCGGCAGACCACAGAACCAAGCAGTACTTAGCTTACCAAAGGCGAAAGGCTTACCTGGCTTGATTGCCAGCTTCCAGAAACCGATCTCACCAAGTTCTTCAAGAATGTCTTTTGTGTAATCCGCTTCGCCAACGCTGACGCCACCAGAGGTAACAACGACATCAGCCAACGTTTGTGCTTTTTCAAAGGTCGCTTTGAGTGTTTCTGGGCAGTCGGGGATGATGCCTAAATCGACGGCTTCACAACCAAAGTTTTCAATCAACGGTTTGATGCCGTAACGGTTGCTGTCGTAGATTTGACCTTCTTCTAGCGATTCACCCAGTGGTTTTAGCTCATCACCAGTAGAGAAAAATGCCACTTTTGGTTTACGAACGACGGTCACATGGCTGACGCCAAGAGACGCAATCATTGGAATATCACGCGGCGTTAAACGAGCACCTTGCGCAAGTACAATGTCGCCTTGCTTGATGTCGTCACCTGTTGGGCGGATGTTGTTTTGTGGCTTCACGTCCGTTTGGTTGAACTGAACACCTGCGTCCGTTACTTCGGTGTTCTCTTGCATGATAACGGCGTCACAACCCTCAGGGATTTTTGCGCCAGTCATAATGCGAACACAGGTACCTTGAGGCCATTCACCTTCAAAAGGTTGCCCTGCGAATGATTTGCCCGCCAAAGGCAGTACCGAAGACGACTCAAGATCTTGAATGCGAATTGCGTAACCGTCCATTGCTGAGTTATCGAATGGTGGCACATGGATAGGAGACAAGATGTCTTCTGCCAGTACAAAGCCAAGAGCATCAGCAAGTGGAAGAGAAAGAGTGGTTTGGATAGGTTTGATTCGCGATAGCATTTTATCCATCGCTTCTTCAATTGGCATTAAGCCAGGTGCGTCGCAGCAGCCCATTGAGAAAATCCTGTGTTCTTTTGTTTTGTGGCAACTTTACCATAAAAAGGGGACTGAGTAGGGGCTGTTAATCTTTCATGGTTAAATTTTGTTCGGATGGGGCGCCTAGACGAACCCTTTGGGCAGCGTTTGTTGGTCATTTCTACTTCGTCATCGACTTCTCATGAAGACTAACTACACATCAAAGTCTCTGCCTAGTATAAATGCCCAACAATTCGCTGCAAAAATCAGCTCGAAAGATCAACAGACCCTAAGAATGTCCACCTATAAAATATGGGTGTAATTATTCAAAAATCCGAGTATCCTTGTCAGCCATCCGAAAGGGGTAAAAAACCTGCGGAGCTCAAGAAAATCAGCTCAGTACCTTCATTTGATGTGACTTGGTGTAAAGACACGAACTGAGCAACTCAAAGCGAAAAGTATGAATGCAATTTTGGTTGGATTTGTACAATCGGCTGAAGCAACAAAAGAGGAAGTGGAATGTCAGGTCTTAGCGAGTCAGCGAAGTTAGTAAAAGAAGCGCTAGAGCAACGTGGTTTGGAAACGCCAATGCGCCCAAACAACGTAAGCCGTGAAGAGAAGAAAGAGAAGATCGAACACCACATGCGTGAGATCTTAAGTTTGCTTCAACTTGACCTTACTGACGATAGTCTAGAGGAAACGCCGCATCGTATCGCTAAGATGTACGTGGACGAAATCTTCTCCGGTCTAGATTACGCCAATTTCCCGAAAATCACTGTGATTGAAAACAAGATGAATGTAAGTGAGATGGTTCGCGTGAAAGACATCACAGTGACCAGTACTTGTGAACACCACCTTGTTACGATCGATGGCAAAGCTGCCGTTGCTTACATCCCACGTGGCAAAATCATTGGTCTGTCTAAGATCAACCGTATTGTCCGCTTCTTTGCACAGCGCCCTCAAGTTCAAGAGCGTATGACACAGCAAATTCTTGTAGCACTTCAAACGTTGCTAGGTTCAGATGATGTGGCGGTGACTATTGATGCAACGCACTACTGCGTGAAATCTCGTGGTGTTATGGATGCAACCAGCGAAACAACGACGACAGCATTGGGTGGTATTTTCAAAAGCAACCCAGCGACACGTGCCGAGTTTCTCCACGGTTTACGCTAAGTAATCAAGCAAGTTTCTAAGAGGATGGTAAATGCCATCCTTTTTTTTATCTATCTGAAAGTCATAGATAAGATGGATTTGAGACGACAAAAATCATTTATCGAACTTCGTGTTGACAGTTATTTGAGTTGCCCTTAATATCCGCGCCCAGCAAACGGTTGCGAGGGTTTTCTCTCTTATTTGATTTGCTTATCTGATTCTTCAAGTTCAGCTGATCTCGGTCAGTTGTCTTTCTTTTTTCTAATAATAGAAAGGCAACAATATTGAGACTTGGCATGACCACACAAACTACCGTTCATTCTTCTATTCCGACTTCTGCACAAGCCTCGGAAAATAGCTGGCAAAAGAAAGCTATTCTTAGTGTCGCGTTCTTAATGGCGACTACTTCTGTTGGTCCTGGCTTTTTAACTCAGACAGCAGTCTTCACCAATATCTACAAAATAGACATGGCGTTTCCAGTCTTTGCATCCATGTTCATTACTTTCGGTATCGTGATGAACTTATGGCGCATTGTGGGTGTATCTGGCATGCGTATTCAAGACATTGCCAATAAAGTAGCTCCGGGCATGGGCTACGTGGTGGGTATTCTCCTTGCTCTTGGTGCGGTAGCGTTCAACTTTGGCAACGTGAGTGGAGCTGCACTTGGCATCAATGTGCTAACAGGGGTTGATACTACCTGGGGGGCTTTGTTTACCGGGGTTGTGGGATGCCTGCTGTTTGTGGTCCACAATGCATCTAAACGTATGGATCAGATGGCGCGCTATCTTGGTCTGTTTATGATCATTCTGATTGCTTACGTTGCAATGACCAGTTTGCCACCAATGGGTGAAACCATGAGCGCAGCGGTGATGCCGACAGATATTGGTAGCTTACTGCTCCCAACACTGACCATTGTGGGTGGTGCCGTCGGTGGTTACTATACGGGCGCACAACGCTTGGTTGATATCGGCTTACAAGGAAAAGACAAGGTTCCGGCGATTAAAACCGCGGCTTGGGCGGGCATTTCTATTGCAGTGGTGATTCGTATTCTGCTGTTCTTAGCCGTATTTGGTGTGATTGCGACAGGCGCAACGTTGGATTCTGCAAACCCAGCTGCTGATGCCTTCCGTCAAGGTGCTGGTGAAGTGGGTTACTTCATTTTTGGCTTGGTATTATTTGTCGCGTCGATTACCTCGGTTGTGGGGAACTCGTATATGGCCATCTCTCTGATCAAAACTCTATTCCCAATCGTGGCTCGCAACGAGAAAGTGTGGTGCGTTGGCTTTATCATTATCACATCACTTGGCACAGTGACCATGAACATGCCGATTCTACTTCTTATGCTTGCGGGTTTGGTTAACAGCATTATTTTGCCAATTGTACTAGGCATGATGTTGGTAGCGACACGCAGAAAAGATATTGTGGGTGACTACAAGCATCCGGTCTATTTAACCTTTACGGGTATTGCGATTGTGGTGGTAATGGCGGCATCAAGCATGACCAACATCAGCAATTTTGTGTCGAAGTTCATCGGGTAACGTTGCTCGTTGAAGACAAAAGAAAACGGCCTCACAATGAGGCCGTTTTTTATGTTTGCTTCGATGGTGTCCTAACAAGCTCTGGCCAGTACATTTTGACATAACCAGCAGACACCCAAACCACGAGCACGGTTGCGATGCTTAGTTCTAGAAATCCAAAATCGTGTAACCAATGCCAATGTGGGTGAGATTCCGCGAAGAATGTGGTGAGACGATGCATTGCAATCGCACTGATCACGGAAGGAAAGGTGACCGCTGCGATAGATGGTTGAAATTTCAAACGCATCAAACGGAAATAACACAGATAAATTAACAAGGTCATCGTAATGGCGATGCCTGCCAGTGCGCCCGTCAGGATCGGATCTGGTTGCGCAAAGTTGACTAGGTACGCAGCCAGAGAAAGATTCACAGGCGCAGCCATGATCGCGAGTGTTGGTCGTGCCCGACGCGGCAGAGAGCCAAAGAATACCAAGCGATACAACACCAAAGGCAACATGAAGAAGTAAATGCCGATACACATCATCGCCAAAGTTTCAGAAAACACGTTGTGTCCAAACTGAGAGCCAGCAAGAGAAGAGCTGATCAAGCCCACAGGGTAAAGAAACCAGCTTGGCACGATGTTCGACATCTTGAAGTTCATGATCTGAAAACCAAAGAACAGCACCATCATCGTGAAGTGCAGTAACACCGCCATAAACCACAGCGGGTAGGCAATGATTGGTGTTACCACGGCAAGATAGTCACACAGCATGAGTAACGCCATGCTCATTGGCGCCATTAAACTACCGCTCAGTGGGTGCTTGATGTCCGCCATAAACAGTCGAGGGTTGGTGGCGTATTTAAGTAGAACCGGGGTAAGAAGAAGAGCTCCGAGTGCAGCAAGAAATGGTCTTATTGGTTCTCCAATCTGTGGAATGTACAAAGCCCAAGCTTGTCCAAGCCCTATCATGCCTAGTGCTAACGCCGCTTGTGACGGAGGAACACTATAAAACTGCACAAGTCTTTTCCAGTTCAAAACGACTCCAGAAATGGGTTAATTGCTCTAATTTGAGGCGCAAATACTAACAAGTTTAACGTCTTCTTACCTTTCATTATGATAGGTAAATTCCAGAGAATGGGAATTTTGTGAGTTTGGTAGGAGATTTATGTAGAGACTTGCAAAAAAGTAGAATTACTGGCTCCAAAAGAATCTTAATGGTGAAAGATAATTTGGAGCCGGTACACCCAAGTACCTTGGGTATATTAGGTTAAGCTTGGTTTTCAGGCAGATCTTGTTGACGTAGCTTGTCATTCTTAAGCGTACGATGTAACAACTGGCTGTAAATTGGTTGTCCACCAAGTAATTGCGCCACTATTACTGCGCCTAAGCTGGTAATAATAAGTGGTAGGATCAGGTAGTAGTTATTGGTCATCTCGATAACCAGTAAGATACCTGTGATTGGCGCACGTACTGTTGCGGCAAATAGAGCCCCCATGCCTGCAATTGCGAAGACACCTGGTTCGATAGTCAATGAAGGTAACAGCATGTCTGCACTTGCTCCAAATGCATAGCCAAACAATGTGCCCAAAGCCAGCATTGGAGCGAAGATACCACCAGGTGCACCAGAACCAAAACAAAGTAGGGTAGTGATCACACGACCAACGAACAGCATAACTAAAATAGAAATTGAGTAGTTGCCGTTGGTAATGTCTGGAATCAAGCCAATACCGCCACCGGTTAGCTGAGGAACATAAAGCAGTAGCAAGCCAAACACACCGCCCAAAATAGTACCTGTGATCAAGTAACGTTTACGGTCGTTTTTATGTAGGGCAACAAAGCTGTCTTGCGCGATGGTGATTAGCTTATTGAAAATCACACCAAATACGCCAAACAAAGAACCGAGTAGCAAGAACAACCATAATGATTGTAATTCCGGTGATTGGTATTGCGGCATGGTGATTACCGCTTCTTGACCGTTAATCGCGCGAAACACAATGTTTGCCATGATCGCCGAAATGATCACTGCTCGAATAGAAATTAAAGAGTAGCGAAATTGAGGACGCATTTCCTCAACAACAAACATGATGCCTGCTAACGGTGCATTAAACGCCGCGGCTAAACCACCGGCAGCACCGGATGCTAATAGAGAGTGGCGAGTATCATCGTCTTTAATACGAAAGATATCGGTAACCATGCGACCAACTGCGCCACCCATTTGTACGGTTGGACCTTCACGACCTAAAACCATACCTGAGCCAAGTGCACCCATACCGCCAAAGAACTTCACCGGGATGACACGCCACCAACGTACCGGGCGAATATTGTCCATTGCACCTTCTATCTCAGGAATGCCGGAGCCAGAGGCTTCTGGTGCGAAACGGTGCACAAGGTAGTAACCAATGAATGCTAATGCACCACTGATTAAGATTGCGGCCAGCCACAAAGGCAGCACGCTACCGATTTCGCTTTTTAACCACTCAGTACGGGTTTCAGAAACAAAGTGAACAGCAATCTCAAAGTAAGTGCCGACAAGACCTGCTAGCGTACCAACGATGGCCGCCATAAAGAGGACGGAAAATGAAGTTGGCGTTGACCCTCGAGAGACAAACTGGTTAATCGCATCTTTAGGTACGTGCGCTAACACAGATTTCACAATTCTCTCGCGTTTGGTCATTAACAGATTCTCCTGACTACAGATTGGAAGGGACGGAAGAAATTATACGCTCAGGAGAGTCTAGACCTAATCAATAAAGATGCAATTTAGCTTTCCACTATTGAGCGGTTCAAGTGTCGATTGTCTAAATATTGATAAACTTTGTGCTATTGATCCCATATATGGCACTATTTTTTTATCGGCAAAACTTGTTTTCTGAGCAAAATGAACCATGCTTTAAGTGTAAAGCAACATGACTGCTTCAGAAGGAGGGATGTGAGGTTTTACACACAATTTGGATGGATTCAAACCCTACAGAAATTCCTCGTTATTTGTTCGGGATGCATCAATAGACTTCCCGATTCGCATACTCACGATTGAGTCACGAGGCAGAGGCGCACGCATAGGTGCGCCTTTTTAATGCCTATTATCTTCCCCGTTACTTATTTTAAATAACCGTACGAAGTGTTGATAATTCCAGCTTGGTATGGCATTCTGTTTTCTCGTAATGGTTCTCGGCGTGATGGATTACGCGGTTTAGGCTTTATACAAAGATTGATGCGGGCTAGAAGGTCCGCTTTTTTGTGTCTGAAATTCGAGCTGAGTACTTGCTTATCTTAGGTATAGGGGCAAAGATAGCGTTTTCGATAACATCAAATTTAATCGTCAAGTAATACCATGTCGCGCTTTTTTCTTTGTTTGCTCATCTTCTCAGGGTTATTTTCTCAAACTACATCGGCTCAAGATCTATGGTGGCAGGCGATATTATCGAGTGCTCCTGTTGAACAAATTCAACAAGCGATAACGACAGGTGGAGCTTGGTATCGATGTGAGACACAAGATAGTACCGAAGCGTTTTGTTTGGATGATTTTCACTACTACCATCAGCATCTCTACGGAGAGTCAACAATAGAAGATCGTGAGGTCTATTTGTCTTTTCTTACCGAGTACCAACCCCAGAGTTTGAGCGCACTGATTTTAAATTTGAGGAAAGATGGGCTGGTGATGCAGAAGGTGGAGATTGATGGGCAACAATATGATATTTCTGAAGCGATGAGGCACGCCACGCCTGAAGAGGTAGATAAAGAGCTGATAGTCTTTATTAATCGCTATCCACAGCAAGCGCCACGAAGTATTGATTGGGTGCTAGCACAAGAGTTTGGCACGCCAACGCCAAGATTAAACGTCATGTTAAACAGCGATGGCGAGATGATTGAACTAAAGGTGATTCGTTTCTAAAGTGTTATGCTTTAGATGTCTGAAGCCTCAGTTTTGTTTTCGTGATGGAGAGCCAAAAATGTCGCCATCGCAGATTCATCCAAAAATCCATCCGACTTTTTATGCGCGCGTAGATACTGATAACCCGCAACCAATTTGCGGTGCTGCGCTTCTTCTTCCCCAGAAATTACACCATTCATGACATGTTGATAGGCGAGTTTGTAAGCCTCCATATCCACTACTTCGGCTTGGCGATATAAGTAACCACAACCCGTCGCTAGCCATTCTAGTGAGCAGTTTGCTCGCATCGCTATTTGGTTCGCTTTGGTTAAACTTGGCTCACTTCCTTTGAGATATTTCCTGATCAAAGCTTCAGATACATCGACGCGTCGAGCGAAGCCGCTGACACTTTCTTCGCCTATAAGGGTGGCGAGTCGTTGGGCAAAAGACATATTTCGTACTCCAGTTCGAATTGCGAAAGTTTACCCGTTGAGCGAACGGTAAAACAAGACTAGGATGAAAGCAGATTAAGAAAAGGAGAGAAACCCATGGTTGCAAAAGTAGTGACTGCACCAAACGGTCCAGAGTTTTCTGAGCTGGTTCAAGGATATTGGCGTGCAGTAGATTGGGGCATGACAGCGCAAGAACGTTTGTCATTCCTAAAGCAACATATTGAGTTAGGTATTACGACTGTCGACCATGCTGACATCTACGGTAACTACGAATGTGAAGCGCTGTTTGGTGAAGCATTGGCGTTGGATAAAAGTGTTCGTGAGCAAATCCAGATCGTGACCAAATGCGACATTAACTTGTGTGGTGATAAAACACCTGAGCGTAAGATCAATCATTATGATACTAGCGCGGCGCATATCTACCAATCCGTCAACAACTCACTTGAGCGTTTAAATGTTGATGAGATTGACGTGCTCTTGATTCATCGTCCTGACGTTTTGATGGATGCAGATGAAGTAGCAGAAGCGTTTTCGGAGCTTCATAAAGTCGGTAAGGTGAAGCACTTTGGTGTTTCTAACTTCACACCTCGTCAATTTGAACTTTTGCAATCGCGCTTAAGCAAGCCACTTGTGACTAACCAAGTGGAAATCAACCCCCTTAACTTTGAAGTTGCACACGATGGCACGTTAGACCAGATGCAAACTTTACGAGTGCGCCCGATGGCATGGTCGTGTCTAGGTGGTGGTTCAATCTTTACGGGTGATACGGAGCAAGCGGTTCGTGTTCGCAACGAGTTAGAAATGATTCGTGAAGAAGTCGGTGCGAACAGTATTGATGAAGTGATTTACGCTTGGGTTCGTCGTTTACCATCGAAGCCAATGCCTATTATTGGTTCGGGTAAGATTGAGCGAGTTCACTCGGCGGTTAATGCACTGAATATTGAATTGACGCGTGAGCAGTGGTACCGAGTTTGGGTCGCTTCAAAAGGTCACGGTGTGCCATAGAAAGACCGAAAAGTTTTATCTTCTTAGGCACTCTTGATATCCAAGTAACCACGCATTTCGAGGTTATAGGATATATTGGGTGTCTTTTTGCCTTCTAGTTTATCTTTTTCATTCTAATTGCTAAGAGCAACCCTTTGCGTATCAGGCTTTGTCGAAGTTTTAATCACACTTGCGCAACATCACTAAATGTATAGGGAATTGCGTTTTTTATTGGTTCACTGGTTCACTCATCTATTCATATTGCGTATGCTAGTCCGGTAAACAAGAAATAATAAAAACTCCTCGTCAGTTTTCTCGTACTTTGTGCTGCGACAATCTGTTAGACTCCTGCGCAGATTGTTGAATATATAAAGGTGGTAGAATGTCTTTTCCTGTACTCATCTGTGATGACTCTGCGTTAGCACGCAAACAGATGGCAAGATCACTGCCGGCAACATTAAATGCAGACGTGACATTTGCCATTCATGGTAAAAACGCGCTAGAAGAACTAGCGCAGAAAGAATTTAAACTGATGTTTCTTGATTTGACCATGCCAGAGATGGATGGTTTTGAAACATTGGAAAACATGAAACGCTTAGGCATTCAAACCCCAGTTGTGGTTGTGTCTGGTGATATTCAACCCAAAGCAAAAGAGCGTGTATTTGCACTCGGTGCGAAAGCGTTTATTCAAAAGCCAATTGGTAAAGACGAGCTTAAAGCGACGTTAAAAGAGCTGATTGAGCCTAATGATCGTCCACAGGTTATCACTCCTACAACGATTGAGCTGCCTATTCTGCGTCGTCGTGATATTTACATGGAAGTGGCTAACGTGTCGATTGGTCGAGCGGCAGATGCCTTGGCGCGTCACTTTGATGTTTTTGTTCAACTTCCACTTCCAAACGTAAATATCTTCGAAGTCAGTGAGCTTCATATGGCATTGAGAGATTTAGCATCTCATGACAACGTCTCAGGTGTTTGTCAGGGGTTTTGTGGAGAAGGCATTGCGGGCGAAGCACTGGTTATCCTAAGTGACTCAAGTGTCTCTGACTTGAAGAAGCTAATGAAGGTGCCAGCAGACAGCGAAGAGTTAGAAGAGCTCGAACTGCTGATGGATATCTCTAATATCTTGGTAGGCGCATTCTTGAATGGTTTAGGTGAGCAATCTGAGGTGCGATTCTTCCAGAGTTCTCCTGTATTGCTCGGGCAGCACATCTCCATCGATTCAATTATTGAATCAACCACGGGGGCATTTAGTCGAACCATGACATTTGAAGTGAGCTACAACATTGAAGGTACATCAATTCGTTGTGATCTTCTGTTTATGTTCGTTGACGAGTCGCTGCCTTTGCTAGACAACAAATTGTCATACCTAATGGAGGACTTCTAATGCTGAATCTACCTGCAGAATTTGAACAATTCCATTGGATGGTCGATATGGTTCAGAATGTCGACATGGGTTTGGTTGTGATCGATAAAGATTACAACGTACAAGTATGGAATGGGTTTATGACCCATCACAGTGGCTTGCAATCTCACGAGGCAATTGGTCGCTCCATTTTTGATATTTTCCCAGAGATCCCACAAGAGTGGTTCAAGCTAAAAACCAAGCCGGTTTATGATTTGGGCTGCCGAAGCTTTATTACTTGGCGTCAGCGTCCGTATTTGTTCCGCTGCCGTAACGTGCGTCCTGTGACACAACAAGCGGAGTTTATGTACCAGAACGTAACGCTGAACCCAATGCGTACACCTACAGGAAAAATCAATTCCTTGTTCTTGTCTATTCAAGATGCGACGGCTGAAGCGTTGATGTCTCAGCAACACAACTAAAGGTTGATTAAATAACGATATTAAAAGCCGAGGTTCGCCTCGGCTTTTTTGTATACTTAAATCGTGTCTTCAAATGCGCAGAATAATCATATGGACTTTAATCTCGCTCTCAAGCTCTACACCGCTGAACAAGTCAGAAATGGAGAAGTAATGGCAGCTCAATTGGCAGGGGTATCAATGTATAGCCTTATGCAACGCGCCGGAATGGCTGTGTATGAGCGTTTTCTTCATCTTTATCCCAGAGCACGAAATGTGTTGGTGGTGTGCGGTAAAGGCAATAATGGTGGTGATGGTTATGTGTTTGCCACTCTAGCAAAGCAGGCACAGCTGAATGTACGCGTGTTTCAGTTGGGTGACCCTTTAACCTTGAAAGGTGATGCTCTGAGAGCGTTCGAAGATTGGCAAGCTAGCGATGGAGAGAACAGTGCTTGGGATGATTGGCATAGTGCATTGTTAGAAGCTGATGTGATTATCGATGGCATGTTAGGGACAGGGTTAATGGGAGAAGTCAGAGCCGACTCTCGTCGCTATATAGAGCAAATCAATCAAGTCCATTGTCCTGTAATCGCTATTGATGTGCCATCGGGTCTAAGTGCTGATACTGGCGCCGTTTTGGGAGAGGCTATTCGTGCAGACCATACCGTGACATTTATTGGTGTAAAGCAAGGTTTGTGCACGGGGCAAGCAAGAGATTACGTTGGAGACCTACATTTTTCCGGCTTAGGTGTGAACGTCGAGTTCGAGTCGATTGAAGAAGAAAGCGCGTTAGGTATTGATCATCAGATTATCGGTAGACTGCTACCGGAAAGGAAAGCCACTGCCCATAAAGGCGGTAACGGGAAACTCCTCTGTGTAGGAGGTAATCAAGGTATGGCAGGCGCGATTCGATTATGTGCTTCTGCCGCAGCGAGAACAGGGGCGGGTTTAACTGCAGCGATTACCTATCCAAGCTCGCTACTACCGTTACAAGTGGGAGCTCCAGAAATAATGAGTCGAGGCATTACACTTGATGAGCTCAAAGACACCGATAACGAGCTGGTTAAGCGTAGTCGTTGGGCTGATGTTCTCGTCTTTGGTCCTGGTTTTGGGCAAGATGAATGGGCACATCAGGCATATCAATTCTTATCTCAGAAAAACAAACTCAAAGTGGTGGACGCTGACGGACTAAACATCCTTGCTATGCTCAATCAGAGAAATGATGTCGTGTTTTTACGAGACGAGCAACGCGTTATGACACCGCACCCCGGAGAAGCTGCACGCTTGCTCCATGTTTCAACAAAAGAGGTAGAGCAGGACCGTTTTGCAGCGGCGAGGCAGCTTCATGAACGCTACGGTGGAGTTGTTGTACTCAAAGGCGCGGGCACTCTTATCTATGACGGTGTCAGAATGTATGTTTGTCTCGCGGGTAACCCTGGGATGGCGAGTGGGGGAATGGGAGACGTCTTGTCTGGTGTGATTGCTGCGCTACTTGCAAAAGGACTTCCTATTGCTGTGGCGGCTCGTTTAGGCGTGATACTTCATAGTCATGCAGCCGATATTAATGTCCAGCAAAGTGGTGAAGTTGGCTTGTTGGCGAGTGACGTTATCGAATCTCTTCGATGTGCCATCAACACACCAAAGAACTGAACAGAGCTTTTTTAGCTCATTCGCTTTCAAGAAGAGGCAAAAAAGTGATGTTGGGCATGAAAAACTTGAAGAAATATTTTTTGAAGAATCGCACTAACTGGGTTCGTTTGACGTTATTTTGAGCGTTTATGAGAAGTTAAACGGTAACCTACGATGAAAATGACGCAAAGGTTTGCGCAAAGGATAAAATAATCGAGCGTTTTAACTGTTTGATATTGTTAATTAAGTTGCGATTTTGGGAAGAGGGGAGGTGTTTTTGATATGCGATTTCCAAGATGGTATCACAAAAAAAAATCAAATATCAGACTTGTAGGAAATAAATCACAGCCTATAATGCTGAAAACCGGAGCGTCTGCCAACGCTCCGGTTTTTTTGTGTCCGAAGAACAGTGAACTCGTCTGCCAACGATTTCACTACGCACTCTGAGATGACACATATACTTATGAATCAAGGAATTACACAATGCGTATCGAACAAGAACTTAAGTTAGGTTTTAAAGATGTACTGTTTCGCCCGAAACGTTCTACCCTTAAGAGCCGTTCTCAAGTAAATTTAACCCGCGATTTTACATTCAAGCATAGTGGTCGTCAATGGTCTGGCGTACCAGTAATTGCGGCTAACATGGATTCGGTTGGTAGCTTTGCAATGGCTAAAGCGCTAGCAGAGCATGGTGTAATGACCGCTGTTCACAAACACTACACAGTTGAAGACTGGGCAGAGTTTGCGAAAACAGCAGACAAAACAACGCTAAACAACGTGATGGTGTCAACGGGCACGTCTGATGCAGACTTCCAAAAAACTAAAGACATCATGGCGATTTCTGATGAGTTCATCTTCATCTGTATCGACATCGCGAACGGCTACTCAGAGCATTTGGTGGAGTACGTACAACGTGTTCGTGCTGAATTCCCAGACAAGGTTATTTCTGCTGGTAACGTCGTAACTGGTGACATGTGTGAAGAGTTGATTCTTGCTGGTGCAGACATCGTGAAAGTAGGTATCGGTCCTGGTTCTGTATGTACAACTCGCGTCAAAACCGGTGTTGGTTACCCACAACTTTCTGCAATCATCGAATGTGGCGACGCAGCTCACGGTCTTGGCGGTATGATCATCGGTGATGGTGGCTGTTCATGTGCGGGTGATGTAGCGAAAGCATTCGGTGGCGGTGCTGATTTCGTCATGCTAGGTGGTATGCTTGCTGGTCACGAAGAGTCAGGCGGCGAAGTCATCGAGAAAGACGGCGAGAAGTTCATGAAGTTCTACGGTATGTCGTCGAAGAGCGCGATGGACAAGCACTCTGGTGGTGTTGCTGGCTACCGCGCAGCTGAAGGTAAAACCGTATTATTGCCATACCGTGGCAGTGTTCACGGCACTATCCAAGACATCCTTGGCGGTGTTCGCTCAACATGTACTTACGTAGGTGCAGCAAAGCTTAAAGAGCTAACCAAGCGAACTACGTTCATCCGCGTGCAAGAGCAAGAAAACAACGTATTCGGTAAAGAGTAAGTCGACTGAATATCGGAAATTTCTAATAGTTAAGAGCCGCTAGCTAATAGCGGCTCTTTTTTTTGCGTAAATTGTGTTGTTAAACAAAGAAGTAACAGAACTGGTGGTTTGAAGATCATGCTGTCCAAGTTGATGTTGATAAAGAGACTAGAGAAGAGCATAACGACACGTTTTCGGGGGAAGTGAGCGCTAGGTGCATGGCAATGGAGATTCTAGTCCATGTATTTAGCAGTGAAACTTGGATTCACTCGAAATGTTCGAAGGGCATTCCAACTAAACTGGATTTCTAGGTTAACCTACTTCGGGTAAAAATCGAGTTAAAGAGCAGCGCATATTTCAAGATGCATTGGAAGCTAAGAATGAAATTTGGAAAGGATGATGAAGGTTTACAGGATTACAGATAATCTAAATGATTTTCAGACAATATGTACGACTCCCGATGAAATCGCTATCCAGTTAGGTGATTTCGACTACTTTGTGAGGATCTTATCGCAGGCTACTGAAAATCAGTCTCTGAAAGATATCTGGAAGCCAGTAGAGCTAGAGTTTGAGGATGTTTTTGCCAACAATTCTGTGTTGCCTGATATTAGCTTATGGTTGCGAACATATCTTGTTTTATCCCCCAAAGCATTTGGAATTTTACATAGTTACCTATCCAAAAGCGGAGAGTTTTTACCCACTTACTACCAAGGCGAACAATGGCATTTATATACGTCGATGACATTTGGACAAGAAGACAGACAAAAGTGTGTCGAAAAGATCTCTTATGGAAGCATTGAAGGGTTAGATACTCTTGTTTTCATTGATGATGATGTCAAAGACAAAGCCGTATTTAAGTCGAGATTGGAAGGTGTGGCAAATTTATACTGTACCGATCATCTCAAGTCTTTATGCGAACAAAACCAGCTCGATGGCATCGTATTCTCTTCCGAGTTAACTGACTATTTTAATTGAGTTCTTTTCATCAAAATTTGGTTAGTGGTGAAACTTATAGTTTGCTCGCTGTTGCACCTCGACGCATTTATTGACTTCATTAAGATGAGGGGTGAGGGCGGCGGTTAGCACCTAACCAAACTTTCTCGCCATGCTTTAAGTTACCTCTCTAACTTATCAAGTCACACCTTACTTAGGGTCTTATGGCGACTACTTCTGTATATATCCTTATATTGTTGTTGAGTAGCAACAGTGATTTGATTTAATTGCTATATATCAACATCAGTGCTTTTTCATAACATACCTCTGTTGCAACGGGGAACGTTGTAAACCTCAGAAATCAATGGAGTAAGATATGAAAACTACAAAGTTAATTGCCCTTTCATTAGTTGCTAGTGCTGTTTTAGGTACAACATCTGTAGCAGCAGAAACCTTCTTAGGGGCTGACTATCATGATGGTAAGAATAAAGTTGCTTTCCTTAGCGAAAATGTTCGTATTGCTGGCAATGTGTTTCTACCGCCAAATTATGATAAGAGCAAAAACTATCCAGCATTAGTGGTCATTACGCCAGCTAGCGGTGTGAAAGAGCAAACGGCAGGTATTTATGCCGAAAAAATGGCAAAGAAAGGTTACATTACCTTAGCTTTTGACCATCGTACTTATGGTGAAAGTGGCGGCTATCCACGTGGTATGGAAAATGCGCCAATGAAAGTTGAAGATATCAAAAATGCCATTACATTTTTGAGTCATTTCCCAGGTGTTGACTCTCAGCGTATCGGTGAACTGGGGATCTGTTCAGGTGCTGGTTACAGCTTGCAAGTTGCGATGCAGGATACCCGCTTAGATTCAGTCGCGACAGTTAGCGGTTTTGTTGACTTTACTGACTACGGCATGGGTGGTGCAACACAATATATGGACCAACTTACCGGTGATCCTGTTGAACAATATCGCCAACAAATTCAAATGGCTAGTGATGCGCGCCAGAAGTATTACGAAACCGGCGAGGTTGTGCTTGTTGATGGAATCCCATCGGCAGAAAAAGCCAAATCGATGAATGAGTTTTGGGTGCGTGCTGCAGATTACTATCGTAACCCTGCACGTGGCGGTGGTGCGGAAAACTACTCACCTATGCGCGCTGCAATGTCACTAGATACGCGCTATGCCTATAATCCATCAGAAAATATGGCATTACTGGGAGATACACCTTTCTTAGCCATTGTTGGTACAGAGGCGCTATCAGCATACTTCAGCGAAGTTGCAGTAAAACGTGGCAAAGATGCTGGTATTGACGCTGAACTGTTTAAGATTGAAGGTGCGCAACATTTCGACTTATATGATCAAACCAAGTATGTTGATCAAGCTGTCATTAAGCTTGATAAGTTCTTCTCAACAACGTTGCTATAACTTACTTGATGCTTTTATAGAGGCGAGTGGACATCACTTTTGTAGATGATCATCAACGAATAAGAGAAGACAGTCTTTAGTAAAAATTAACTCTTTGTTTTTAAGAGACTAAAAAGACTAAGAGCCGCGATGAGCGGCTCTTTTTTTATCCTGTTTTTAGAACAGCAGCTTGTACAATGAGGTCGCTTTTACTACTGCGCTAAGTCAGCAATAAAAGTCTGTTTTTTGCTTACGCAAGTCTGCAGTTCACCTTTGATCCATTGGTTAAACAAACCAAAGTCAGAATGCACCGGCCAGAAAAGGGAGGCGACAACTCTCTTGCCAAAAAAGTCGGGATGGTCGGTAATGATCTTTAGCTTATTCTCTTTCATGTTCTTCTCAATAAGAAATTCTGGCAAAAATGCCATGCCTCTTTGAGCTTTGCATAAATCGAGAATCGTGCCTAAATCGTCCAATCTCCACAAGTTATATGAGGCAATGTTCGATAAGTTGAGCAACTCTTCACATCCATCCATAAGAAGAACACGCTGAGAAGGGTTACTGGTCACTGAGGCTAAATCTTCATGTGCAACCCACCAACAGTTAACGTGAAACAATTCGTCAATGTTAAAGTCGTTGTTTGTTTTGTGGTATGGGTTTCCCAAGGCAAGATCTATTTTTCCCTCGTTGATGTAATTTCCCAAAATAAAGCTTGGCTTGGTGACTACTACCAAATCGACATTTGGAAAGGCTTCCGAGAAATCCAACAGTGTTTTTTTTACATCTTTATTGAATACCAATGGATCGATCCCGACACGGTAAACAATTTGTTCTGAAATATTCATTTGTATCGCTGTTGTAATCAATTCTCGGTACCTTGATACAACGGGTGCGGATAAATGAAATAGACGCTTCCCTTTCTCAGTCAACCAGACTTTTGAATTTTGCCTATTAAATAAATTGAAGCCTAAGTCTGACTCAAGATTCTGAACAGCAGTGCTAACAGTAGATTGGGATTTTCCAAGCTTACGAGCAGCGGAGCTAAATGAACCTTCCTCAACTACAGCTACGAACGAAACAATATTTTCGAATTGTAGTTTCATGATTCGACCAACCTTTTAAAAGCAAGCAAATTATAGGTTTTTGATTTGTAATTTGTATATTTGCAACACAATAGCGTGATGAAACTCGTATTTCAACTCGTTTTATAAAGCAAAATTAATTATTGGTGCTAAATTCAACGTAAGTATATTCCTACATTGCATAAACAATCATCACATTTATCTATCTTTTTGATAAAAATAATTTTTGAAAATAATAAAGTAATGACTCTATTGATGATCTATGTCTCACCGTGTGAATTAATTACCTTATAGCGACTATTGTAAATAATACTCGACATATGTCTGTAAGCCATTGTAATTTAAGTGCTTGTTGGTTCTCTATGATTTTTTCAGCATAACTTGATGTGCCGGTCTTTGCCAAATCTATCGATTCTATCGATAGGGGCTATTTTTCCATACCTTTTGGTATTCAATAGAATGGCAAAGCTTTTGTAAATCAACTTCATAGGAACTAAACATGATTACTAAACTGTACGTAAAAACAAGCCTGTTTTTGTCACAATTTAAAAACGACGAGCGCGGTGTAACTGCAATCGAATACGGTCTAATTGCTGTTGCAATGGCTGTATTAGTAACTACAGCAGTAGGCTCAGACGGTTTCATCGGCAAGCTAGAAGGTGCATTCGCTCAAGTTGCGACTGCTATCGATACTGCGAGCAATTAAGCCAAGTAATTACCTTACTGGTTTATGTAGATAATATCGCTAGATATTTGTGCCAGACCTCTGTTTTCATTGGTCTGGCTCAGTTAATTTAGAATATCTAATAAATGTTATTTGAAGCTAATCTCGATAAATTCAGGCAAGAGTCTTAATTTTGAGTCATGAATTGTATTTATTAGTATTGGCAATCGCGTGTTTGTATGTATCTATTACCGATTTTCTTCATCGTAAAATACAAAATAACGCTTTGCTTTTACTCCTCTTGTTGCAGAGTTTTCTTTCACCATTAGATCTTCAGATTACAACCTTTTTGCTGGTGCTAGGGATAGGGTTAATACTTTATGCTCTGATTTGGATTGGAGCTGGTGATATTAAATATGTCGCAGTGTTGTCACTGACAATCCCTCTCAATGACCTCCCATGGGCCTATATTATGACGGCGTTTGCTGGTGGTTTTTTAGCGATTATTTATTTAATTACTAGAAAATTAATAAGCAACACGTCGAGTAGCCAAGAAGGCATTCCGTATGGGATAGCAATTAGTGTTGGATTTTATTTAATAATTTTAACTCAAAATACGCCACATATTTAAACCTCCAAGAATGGGCACATTATGAGATCTCGACTGGTTTTACTTGTTGCTATTGTTGCCTTGATCGTAGGCGCGCTTGGCGTTGTCGACTTGTTCAAGAGTCAACCTCAACCCGAAGCTGTCGCTGAAGTGGTCGATAACAAAGATGAACAGCATGTTGCTGTATGGATGACCACCGAAGCTTATGAAAAAGGACATGCGATTAGTGCACAAGGAGTTATCAAACAACAGCTCCCACTTAGTGAAGCACTAACGCTTGGCGTCAGAGAAGACGCACAAATCAGTTTTTCACCATCCGTTTTATTAAACCGAAGCCTAAATCCAGGCGATGTTGTGTTACCAGAGTACCAAGTTTCTCCCGGTCAACCAGGGTATATCGATCTACTGGTAACGGAAGGCATGACCTTGTATCCACTGAAAGTGAGTGATCAGAACTTAATCAAAGATTACATTCGTCCTGGCTCATATATCGACATTCTTACCGTGAGCTCTCCAAACGCTAATCTCGCTGAAAATATGGATAAGCCGAAGCGCTTTCGAGGTGTAAAAGCATCCATGTTCCTAAAACATGTCAAAGTACTCAATATTGGTGATGGCGAGGGTGAAAACAGCAACATTACCGCTCGAACACCAAACAAAGAAGACGGTATGACGACGGTGGTTATCGAAGTGAAGCCAGATGAGTTGGCAAAGCTAGCGTTGGCTCAACGAACTATGCATATCGAAATTTATCGAAGCCAAACCTATACGCAGCCGGAATACGCGGAAGTACGCAATGTTATCGACAATTATACCGGAATCGAAGAGTTACGCGGTAACGTTAATGATCCTAGAGAGGCTTTGTAATGATGATACACCATCGAATTAAGCAAGTACTGTGCGTCTCCTTTACCTCTCTTTTGATTGGCTTGCTTTCTATAACAAACACTTTTGCTGCTGACCGATCTATCACACTTAATGACGGTCAGCACATTCAATTAAAGATGCCGATTGGAAAGGTGTTTATCAGTAACCCTGATATCGCCGACTACAAAATCATTAATGACAATACGCTAGTGGTTTTTGCCAATGGCATTGGTCAGTCTCGCTTGATTGTCTATGGAACAGACGATGATGTGTTGCTTTCTGACCGCATCATCGTTGATTTGGATCTAAGCGAGGTTAGACGTCAACTCAAGTTCCATTTTCCTGATGCCAAAGTCAAGGTTCAATCGGTGGGCGAGCAAGTCGCAGTGAGTGGTGTTGTTGATTCTGAAGAAACTCGTGATGACATTTATCGCATGGTGGCAACTTTACTCGGACGAGAAAAAACCGAGAAGTGGGAGAAAGTCGAAAAGCTGGAGTTCAAATCTGACTATTCAGATTATGAAGAGCCAGAGAGCATGGTTTTCGCTCGCAATATGACTTGGAAAGGAATCATTGAACGCATTAAGGTTGCAACGACACAACAGGTAAACGTCAAAATCTCAGTCGCTCAAGTTAATGAATCTTTTAGTAAAACAGTTGGGGTCGACTGGAGTTCTATTGGTTCTAAAGCGGGTGAGTTCGTATTTGACCAATTTGATGCGGCAAACCTAAGTACCTTGATCACTGCATTGGGTGACGATCAGGTTGCAGAAGTCTTGGCGGAGCCAAACCTGACGGTACTTTCCGGTGAATCGGCGAGCTTCCTTGTCGGTGGCGAAGTGCCCGTTATTGTGTCGAACAACAACAACGTGAATATTTCGTTTAAAGAGTTTGGTATTAAGCTCGACCTTACAGCGAAAGTACTTAGTCAAGACAAAATCCGAATGCAGCTAGCGCCAGAAGTGAGCGAAGTAGAAAGCTACGTCGAAGCTGCAGGCATTAAAGTGCCACAGTTGTCATCACGACGTGCAATGACAACCGTTGAACTGGCAGACGGAGACAGCTTCATCCTTGGCGGGTTAATGAGCAGTGCTGATTTAGAGAAAATGCAAAAGATTCCTTTCATTGGAGACATTCCTGTACTTGGTGCTGCATTTCGTAAAGCAACGACAGAAAGAAAGCGAACTGAGTTGATCATCGTGGCAACAGTAAACCTCGTGGAACCAATCAAACCGAAAGATATTCAGCTGCCACACATCAAGAAAACCTCAACGTTAGCGCGTTGGTTGAATATTGATTCTGACGGTAATTCTAACACGTCATCGGATGCGACGATTCGTCTGCTATCTGAAGGAGGGTTTATTCAATGAAGAAGCTAATACTTATTGCTTTATTGACATCGTCACTCTTTGGTTGCGCAACAGAGCGATATTTTGGCGGAAATGGCGCTGAAGCCGTGGTGTATAAAGAGCATCATAGCTTTGAGTTTGCAGTAAAGAATCGTGCAGAAACAGAAAAGCAGATTAAGCAACTGATTCAAAAAATCGAATCGATGGATAAAGAAGCCACTTACGTGATCGATTACAAATCCGCGCGCAGTAAAACGATGTTAAAGAAGACATTTGAGCAGTATCCGTCACACATTATTGCCCCGCAAAGAGTGGAATATCGTTATACGCCAGCTTTACCAAGTGATCTGAATATCCAAGTGACGTTAACGCGTTTGCAAACCCAGCAATGCTCGCCTGCACAGATTCAAGTTCAGTTAGGTGAACCAGACTGTTTTGTTGAATCGATGCGTCTTAAACAAGTGTCCTACAAGTCTAGATTGGTAGGAGAATAATAATGTTTGATTTAACTAAAGCATTAACAACGAAAGCAAAACCGGCACAGTCTTCGACGACAGGTGTTGCAGGATGTACGTTGTTTTATCAATCACAAGAGTGTTTAAACCTTGTTCAGGAAGTGTTTCGATTCGAAGGTTGGAATGACCCAGAATGTGTAAGAGCTAACGCAGGCTTAACCAAGCTGACGGAACAGCATAGCAGTCATATTGTTATCCTTGAACTGAACGAATCGAACAACGTCGTTGAAGATGCTAAGTCTTTCGCTAGCAAACTACCAACACACAAAGGTGTCGTGGTCATTGGTAAAGAAGATGCAATTTCGACGCTTCGTTCCCTCAAAGACATGGGCTTTTACTACGTCTTTTGGCCGGTGAACAAACAAGAGTTCGCAGACTTCTTAAACCATGTTAGTAAGAACTTGAAGACGTTCTCTGGTGTTAGCCAGAAGCGTAAGGCGAAGCGTGTAGCAGTGGTGGGTTCAAAAGGTGGTGTTGGTGCATCATTCATTACTACTGAATTGAGTTCGTTACTATCCACTCAAGGTTCCGATACCATTTTGGTTGATCACCAATACGCAGATACCAACATCGATGTTTTATTGGGACTGAAAGATTTTAAACCGCGCGGTATCGATGAGTTTACTGCTCCCTTGCATGAAATGGATGAAGAGGGAGCACTTAGCTACCTGTTTAACGCACGAAAAAATCTGCGTCTGTTGGCTATCGATGGCGACATGAGCCAAAGCGATATTCTCAACTATAACCAGACGCTCTGTGATCTTTTAGCTCGAAACACGAACTTCATTATTGAAGACTTCTCGGGCGGTGTGGACTTCAAAGTTGAACCTCAACTCTTGGTAGAAAACTTTGATGTAGTTGTGCTGGTTTTGGATGCGTCGGTATCTTCTGTAAGAAGTGCCAAACGACTGTTTGAGAAAATTTCCAATTTACAGCTCACATTATCGTCCCGAACTCGTGTGATTACATTGGTGAATTATCAACGTCCGGAAAACGCGTATGTATTACAACGTCCTGACCTTACCAAATACTTAGGTGCGGATGTTGATCTCGAAGTGGGGTACTGCAAGTCGTTGTCGCACATCATTATTGATGGCAAACGAGGTCATAAGCACGATCGTCATATTAACCGTTCTATGGAACTACTGGTCAAGCTGATTAATGGTCAACCTGTTGATCAAAAAGGCATGGGATCTTGGTTGAAGAGGGTGCGTGCTAAATGAGTTCGAATAAAGACTTATATCTTGCGTTTCGCGGGCAAATATTTGAAGCACTAGATGCTGAAGCGGTTCAGAAAATGAGCCGCCGAGACTTAGAGGCTCAAATCCAAGCCGCTGTTGATCTTCTTGCAAACAGCTACCAACGTCCGATCACTTCGATGATGAAGTCAGGCTTGGTGAAAAGCTTAATTGATGAACTGTTTGGCTTAGGTCCATTGCAGCCTTTGGTTGAAGATCAGTCTATCTCTGACATCATGGTAAATGGACCTAACAACATCTTTTTTGAAAGACACGGTAAAGTCCAAAAGTCAGAGGTGTCTTTTGTCAACGAAGAGCAGTTGTTAGCGATTGCTAAACGTATTGCTTCGCGTGTTGGACGACGTGTTGATGAACTGTCTCCAACGGTTGATGCCAGACTTGAAGATGGCAGTCGTGTGAATATCGTTATCCCACCTATTGCGTTGGATGGCACCTCGATCTCAATACGTAAATTCAGAGAGCAGAACATTGGCTTTGAAGATTTGATTGGTTTTGGTTCTATGTCTCCTGACATGGCGAGAGTGCTGATGATTGCGTCTCGTTGTCGAATGAATGTGCTGATTTCTGGCGGTACGGGTTCAGGTAAGACGACGCTGCTTAACGCATTGTCTCAATACATCGCTGAAGATGAGCGTATTGTCACCATAGAGGATGCGGCGGAATTACGCTTGCAACAACCTAACTTGGTTCGATTGGAAACGCGAACTTCGAGCGTTGAGCAGACTGGGGCAGTGACGCAGCGTGATTTGGTGATTAACGCACTTCGTATGCGTCCAGACCGAATCATTCTTGGTGAGTGTCGTGGCTCTGAAGCGTTTGAAATGTTGCAGGCCATGAACACGGGACACGATGGTTCTATGTCTACACTGCACGCCAACACACCGAGAGATGCGATTGCGCGTGTGGAATCGATGGTCATGATGGCGAACTTAAACCAGCCGCTTGATGCGATTCGAAGAACCATCGTCAGCGCTGTGCAAATGATTGTCCAGGTTAACCGACTGCGCGATGGGTCTCGTAAGATCACCAGTATCTCTGAAATCGTCGGCTTGGAAGGCGATAGTGTGGTGATGGAAGAGATCTACCGTTTCCGTTATGACGATGCACATTTTGGAGAAACCGTTAAAGGTGACTTCGTAACCAGCGGCATCATGCAACGATCTGAGCTTGTAAAGAAAGCCCAATTCTTCGGGCTGTATGACGAGCTGATGGCATCGTTTAAGGGGATATAACATGCTTTGGCTCTCACTTATCCTCTTTGCGTTCGTACTGCTTTTGGTCAGAGACTCAAAGGTCAAAAAGGTCGATCAGTTTTTCAACATCGAAGAAGCTGAAGCGGAAAACTTCAATGCTATCAACGTAAAATCACTGGTACGAAAACAAAGTTGGCAAAAGTTCAAAGAGTCTATTTCTCCAACACTAAAAGTACTTGGACCACGTTCATCGCTGTATATCGCTTTGTATATCACGGCGAGTCTCATCGCCTCTTGGTACGTCGTGGTTAAGCTGCTGTTGATGACGAATACCGGGTTGATCGTAGGCTTGTCTTTGGTGTTTACCATTATGGGTTACCGCTACCTAGTGACAAGAAGGCGACGTGATTTTGAAAACACTTTCCCTGATGCGCTAAACATTCTGATGAGTGCGGTAACCGCGGGTGACAGCTTAATGCAAGCCATCAGTTATGTTGGCGAGGTGATGGATAACTCGATTGGGCGCGAGT
Organism: Vibrio sp. Y29_XK_CS5; assembly: GCF_024181835.1. NCBI lineage: Bacteria > Pseudomonadati > Pseudomonadota > Gammaproteobacteria > Vibrionales > Vibrionaceae > Vibrio > Vibrio sp. Y29_XK_CS5. The sequence goes on along the minus strand of NZ_JAMZAM010000001.1, from coordinate 1,296,736 downwards.
TTAAACTGATGGGGGACCGACTTAAGTTGGGTGAGTCTCCGGAAGTGGTACTTCAACGTTCGTGTAAAAACTACCCTTACCCAGAGTTTCTGTTTTTCACTGTAACCCTTAGAGCAAATATTGCGCGAGGCGGTCAGCTGAAAGGCGTACTAGCAAGACTTATTCGAGTTTTGGTGGACGCAAGAACCCTAGAGAAAAAGAAGATGGCCATGACGTCTGAAGCGCGAATTTCTGCCAAGATTGTTGCGGCAATTCCGTTGATTTTCATGATCATTCTTAACTATGTAAACCCTGACAACGTCAATTTCGTCTTGTATGACCCTTCTGGTCGTATCGTGTTGTTTTATGTACTTGGCAGTGAGTTATTTGGCTTGTTCATTGTTTGGTTGTTAGTCAGAGGAGTACGCGCATGATGCTATTGATTGCCCTTATAGTACTGTTTGTTTCGTTGCTTTTCTTGATTTTCGATTCGCTTCGTACAGAACAACGACGCAAAAAAGTCGCCTTTTATATTGGCGGTGATCCCGTACGTGCGCCTTCCCGTGTTAACCGCTTTTTTGTTCGTTTCGGTAAAGAGCATCGACATGAGCTGGAACAAAAACTCATCGAGGCCGGCTATTACAATACAGAGTGGGCGAAGTTCTACTTCCCTGCCAAATTAGCGGTGCTCGTGGTTGTTACAGGATTGGTGTTGTTGTCGGATATGACAGCAAATAATCAGCTAATCATCATTATTTTTACGCTTATTGCTGTGATTGTCTTGCCGGATACTTTGCTTCAAATGCGACGCAAAATGTTGATCTTTAAGACATCATCTCAGTTACCGTACTTGCTGGACATGATGTCAGTTTGCGTGCAAACCGGTATGACGATTGAGGCGGCATTGGTTTATCTGGGCAAAGAGTTGGCTGAGTTTGACTCTGACCTTTGTTATCAAATTAAACGCACCTCAGATTCGGCAAAAATCCACGGGCTAGAAAAAGCGCTAAATGACCTCAGTGAGCGTATTCCAACGCCGCCAATACGAAGCTTCGTGCTGACTATCATTCAAAACTTGCAATACGGTACATCAGTGGCTCAGGTGTTGAGCGATCTCGCTGAAGACATGCGAAAAGTGCAAATCCTGACCGTTGAGGAAAAGGTAGGCAAACTCTCCGCTAAGATGAGTGTCCCGCTGATCCTCTTCATCATGTTCCCGATCGTTATTCTGATTCTCGCACCGGGAATCATGCAAATGACATTAAATATTTAGGAGAGTAACCAGTGATTGGAAAACGCATTTCTCTCGTTTTGTTAGCGGCGGGAGTGTTGGCAGGTTGTCAATCGACACCTTCGCAGCAGAGTCAGCTACAAGATGACGTCGCGAGCATGGAAAAAGTGAAAAACTACGATGGTTTAATCTCTCACTACAAATCTCAGTTAGAGCAAGGTTCGCAAGATCCAGAAGTGAAAGAAAAGCTGGCATGGGCGTATTTCCGTAAAGGGGATATCGAGTCGGCAAACTTTTATGTTCAGCATTTGCAAAAAGAGGGGATAGAGAGCCCTGACTTGTACCAGTTAGAAGGGCAAGTGTTTGATGCAAAAAATGACACTGATAGCGCGGTAGAGGCGTATTTATCTTCCATTAAAACGGGTAATGAATCGGGACAAATCCATGTATTACTGGGTGTGTCGTACGCCAAGTTAGGTAAATACGAAGATGCCTACCAAGAGCTGAACAACGCACGTTTGCGTGGTTATGATGATGTCGCGATCAAGAACAACATCGCGATGATTCATATGGCAAATGGTGAATACGAGCAAGCCATCGAAACACTGATGCCAGTACTAAAAGATAACCCGGAAAATAAAGTAGTGAAGGCGAACCTAGCGATTGCCCTTATGAAAGCGCAGCAGATGGATGCGGCGAAGAAACTACTCAAAGGTGATTTTTCGGATCAAGAGCTCCACAGTATCGCCGTCGAATTAACTCAATATAGGAGTTAATGATGAAATTGCTTTCTAAACAAAAAGGGGTAACGGCGATCGAGTTCGTAATGGGCGCGCTCGTTTTGTTCTTTGCCACTTTTGCCATCTTTGAGTCGAGTTACCAAATCTATGTTGTGAACATGACGGAATATTCTCTTCGAGAAACTATACGAAACACCAAGATTTACGAGGGCAAAGGCATAAATCAGCAGTACGAGGACAAGTTTAAATCTCTGATCGAAGCTGATGGTAACTTGTGGCATTTCTTAATCGATAGCTCGCGATTTTCTATCAAAGGTCGTTACTACAAAACCTATGATGACTTCATTGCGAATAGAGGATATTCGGATGAGGGCTTGAACTTCAACTACAACTTAGCGGAGATAACGGTCACTTATCGTTACTCTCCGATCATAAAACTTGCCGGTGCAGCAGATCGAGATATCTCAAGCACAATGGTACTGAACTTAGAGCATGAGGGGTGGAAAGATGACGCTCCGTAAACAAGGTGTGTGTTCTCCAAAACGCCAAAAAGGCTCATTTATGGTTGAGCTTGTGTTTATTCTTACTGCGTTATGGGGTGTTTACCTTTTTGCCGCGGATTTGAGCTATCAGTTGCTTTTGCGAGCCAAGCTTGATCGTTCTAGCTTTGCGTTGGTGAACGTAATCAAAGAGCGTTCGCGTTACTTTGAGGGCGACGTGTTAGGTGGAAAAAATCTAGCGGTAACCAATGCCGATTTAGAAGACTTATCCAAAGTCGCGAGTCGAATGCTCGGCACTCCCCCAAACGATGTGGCTATCAAAATCGAGTCATTGACCAATAAAGTGAATGTGGCGGTATTTACCAGCAGTAAATACAACAGACTAAATTGCAAAACGGATTCAATACTCGCACACGCAGATTTGGCTCCGGTGGAAAAGGGCGTGGTGTATCCATTGTACCGCGTCAGCCTTTGTGAGGAGCAAAGCTCTTGGTTCAAGCCGTTCTTTAATGGCGGTACCGGCACAACCGTGAAAGTTGGCTCTTCTTCAATAATGCCAGGGAGATAGTGAAATGAGAATGCAGCAATATCAGCATCGAAGTCTCCAACAACAAAAGGGCGTCGCCGCTGTATGGATGGGCTTGTTGCTTGTGCCTATTATGGGCGTCACTTTTTGGGCTGTTGAGGGCACCCGTTATGTGCAGGAGTCGAGTCGACTAAGGGATTCAGCGGAAGCTGCGGCAATGGCTGTTACGATTGAAGACCAACCGGGTGCAGCCCGTGCGCTGGCAACGAAGTATGTCGAAAACTATGTGAGAGACATCAAGTCAACCAACCTTTCTGCTCAACGTTTTTATCAAGCGGAAGACAAGGATACTGGTGCTCTTGAGTATATCCAATACACAGTGAACGCCAGAACAACGCATGACTCTTGGTTTGCAAGCAGCTTTATCCCATCGTTTGATAAGCAGCAGGAATTAGCCGGACGATCGCTGGCAAGAAAGTACCCTGCTTATCTAGGGGATAACAACATTGATATCGTTTTCGTCTCGGACTTTTCTCGCTCGATGAATGATAAGTGGGGCTCAAGTCGGAACAAAAAAATTGACGATTTGAAAACCGCGATCGATCAGATATCAAACAAGATTCTTTGTAAAAAAATCCGTCAAGACTTCGTCGACGGAGAGTGGAAAGACGTTTGTGATGAGCCAGGAGAAGACACTACCGGGGACAAACTGCTTAACCGAGTTGGTTTTGTGCCGTTTAACGTTCGCACCAGAGAAATTGTGGCAGGCAATAGAGCCAATGCGACAAGCCAACTAAGTTACAAGAACGGGTACAAGGCTTACTTGTCACCTTATAGCTACAATGATGTCGATTGGGACTACTGGCGTACGTATACAGCAAGCGAAGTGAATAATTGTGCTTATTGGCAGTCGAGCTGTCGAAGCCCTCGGGCAGAAAATCACAATTATGCCAAACGTATTCGTGATGTTCTCGAAGCAGATCGCTACGCCGTAGCTGATGTCTACAACTATGTTGATTTACCGACTTCAGTATCGACCATGTTTACTGATAAATCAGGATTAAAGCCTAATTTCTATGGTGTGAGCGGCACCCGACTGTTTAATGCTCATGGTTCTTCATATTCATCGCAATTTTATAACATCCCATTGTCGAACAAACTTTCAGATTTGGACTCGATTAAGTCGATGTGGGCAGACGGTGGTACTGCAGCGTTTCAAGGCATATTAAGAGGATCTCAGGTTCTTCATGATGGAGACCCAAACAGTACCGATGAAGAAGAGCAGCAAGCTTACAACAAGAAAATCAAGATGTTGCTGATTTTGAGTGACGGGCAGGAAAGCCCTAACAACGGCATTCTGAAGGGGCTAGTAGACAACGGTATGTGTGACAAAGCCAGAGCAGAGATTCCGGGCTTATACATCGGTGTTATTGGTATCGATTTCCGTGCATCTCAACAAAGTGGTTTTCAAGACTGTGTTGTTAATCCAAGTGAAGACATCATTGATGTATCTAACTTAGATGAATTGATTGAAAAGATAGAAGAACTCATCCGCAAAGGCTCAAAAACAAGCGGAATAACTAAGTTGTACTAGAGGAAAATATGAAAAAGTTAGTCATTGGTGCATTCGCTATCTCGACGTTGCCGTTTAGCCTGATAGTTAAGGCAGAAGAGGGGATTAGCGTTTATTGCGACAATACCTTCAGCGAGTACCAACATAGTATCAAAGTGGATGACGTTGTCGGAATTGCTCAACATCGACAGGGCTTTTTGCAAATAGAGCAGAAGTCTAACAATGGTGAGCTCAAACAAGCATTGGCAGGTAAATCAAAGTTAGGGTTGGATCAAACAGGCTGTACGACATGGATTAGCAATCAACATAACAATCATCAAGGTGATGGCTTGGTTGCGCGTCTGCATTTTGGTTTTGATAAATCCAACTTAACACCAATGGGCAGCAAAGCTCTGGATCAACTCGCAGGTTCGCTTAAAAATAGTGATAGTGCTATTGCGGTAGATGGTCATACCGACAGCAAGGGCTCTGAAGGCTATAACCAATCGTTAGGCTTGCAACGTGCGTTGACGACGTCTAACGGTTTGATTGCGCAAGGCGTGGATAAAAGCCGTATTGTCGTTCGTTCATTTGGTGAAACTCAGCCGATTGCGTCGAATTCGACCGCTGAGGGGCGAGCACAAAACAGACGCTCAGAAATATGGGCTTCTAAGAATGATCAGGCAAAACCAGATCAAATAAAACCAGACGAAGTAAAGCCAACGGAATAGGTTTTAATCGTATAGCGTTCACCTTGCCTGAAACGCAAGGTGAAGCATTAACAACAATGGTGTCGTGGTGGGTCAATTTGGAGTGGCAGTGGGTAAATCTAAAACAATAATAGCCATTATGGTGGGGGTAGCGTGGAGTGGTATGACCGCTGCCTCAGAGCTCATTAACTTTAACGAGCAAGATACATTAAACAGCATTAATACTGCTTACGACCAGCAGTACAGTGCGCTGAGAATTGATGAAAACATCTCGCACTACAATAAATTGAATGCTGAAATAGAGTCCACCAAGATCAAATTGGCGACTAATGTCGAGATGATCAAATCTGACTCTAATCGCTTGAAAGACAAGTTGGTTGATGGTGTATATGACGAATCCTTAATTCTGACTTTGCGCAATATGTCTGCCAAAGTGAATTCAATGAAAAAGGAAATTGAAACCGCAGGGAAGTTGTTGGTCGAAACTAAGCAGCAATTGTCACAAGACCAACAAGAGGCAAGTCAAATCGAGCGAGTGAAGAACGACGCACTCCTTGCTCTGTACGAAAAGATAAAAGCGCGTCATTTGAATGAATCAAAACGTGTGATAAACGATACTTATTCTGGTCAATTGCAGTGTAACGTTGCGGAAAGTTTATCAACGTGCGTAAATCGAAATCTCCCTTCTATCAAGAACGCTTTTGTATTAAGCAAAGGTGGTTTATCTCGAATCAAACTCACGAGCTTTAAAGTCGTGGATGCAAACCAAAAATTAAACGGTGACCTTTCTTTCACTGCGGACGCAAGCTACAAGCACAATTACAGTGCGAATACAGAGGTTGAACTGAGACAAGCACTTGATCTTGATAACGTGCGCTTTGTGTTCCGTTCAAACTCACCACAAACGGTTTTCTACATCAATGACCAGGAAGTCGGCTCTGGTGAGCGAGTGGATGTAACGGGCAACTATGTGGGTATTTATAGTGTGCGAGCCGTGAACAATCATAAAACCCAGTCGCTAAAGCTAAATCTTAAAAATGGTGGCGACTACTTCTTCCCGTTTGCGAGCAAAGCCAGTGCTCCGAAGGCGGTTCCTACGCGTTTAGCGGTAGAAGACAAGACTGATGCGAACAGTGAAAAGGCTCAACCCAAAGATACAGTAAGGTTCTCTGAGAGTTTGTTACCGCCTAAAGTCGTCGCTGAGCTGGAGTCTGCAGAAGAGCCCGATCTTCAGCGTTACACCAATAAGGTATTGTACAAAGATGAAGCCTTTACTTATCTATTGCCAAGATTCAGAGGTAACAAAAAGTCTCATGACATCTTCTTAAGTCAGGATGACGCACAGAAATATTGTGAGCGTCTATCGTCTCGTTTGCCAAACAAAGCTGCTTATGAATACTTGCGCCTCTACACCTATCTATCTCCGGGAGATTACTGGACGAAAGATGGCAAAGTGTATTCATCGGAGAAGCATGAAGAATTGGATCAAGCATTTGATACAAATAAGTTCATTTGTATGGTGAACATGAACTAAGACATCGTTCACCCTTTAAATCTTATTAGTAAACAAGCACATTTAAGAGCCGCATTTCGCGGCTCTTTTTGTTCCTGTTACTGGAAACTTCCTGAATTCGACTGACGCAACAACGTTGGGCGTTATCGACTTTCTCTGTATTGCAGTGAAATTTTGTTACTGATGATCCTGTCTTTAACCATAGCCTCTGGTTATTTCTGTTCATCAATATGGATCGAAAAATCATCTCGTAGAGGCCTTGAATGACGAGTGAATAGCAATGGGACAGAGAATATGAGTGAAGTGGCAACGTTAGAAGCTTGGCTGTATCAAGGCAATGTGCCTCTGTCGATGCTATTTCTCGGAGTCGTATTGTTGTCTTACTTACTTGAAGATTTGGCTATCGTTACTGCCGCTACTTTAGCGGTAGAGCAAGTGATGCCAACACCTCTTGCGTTATTGGCGATTTTTACAGGTATCGCCACAGGAGACATAGGGCTTTATTGGCTGGGGAAATTGGCACAAAAGGTACGTTTTTTCCGCTATCGCTTGCTTCGATATCAACGTGCTAGGCGCGTGCGACGCACACTTCATCATAAAGCTTTCATTACGTTATTCATCGTTCGGTTTATTCCCGGATTAAGAACCGTAGGGTTTACGCTTAGCGGATTTTTGGATGTGCCCAAAATGAAGTTTCTCATCGCCGTGTTAAGCGCGACGAGTTTATGGACTGCGTTGATTTTTGGCTCTTTCTTCCAACTAGGCAGCATGCAATGGCTTCAACAACATCAAATAAACAGTTTGTTGATTCCGATTGGATTAGTCGTGATGTTGCTGCTCAACAAACTGATTTCAAAAACATTGTTAAGGAATACATATGGTGCAACTCGCCCACGTTGAAATGATCCCAAACGGAATGGTTAATGCTGGTATGCCCATTCTTCAAGAACCAAAGCGAGTAGTCTCTCCGTTTGAGTTTTTACCAGCTTGGTTTTTTTATACACCCGTGGTGATTCAAAGTGCGGTCCTCAGCGCTATCCACCGAGATTGGGCATTACCTTTGATCGCAAACCCTTCAATCAAGTTAAGCGGTATGGTGGGGGAGTCCAAGCATGACATTTTCGCTTCTTCGGGAGACAAAACTAAGCAGTGGATATTGCCTTTTATCACATTAACTAAGACGCATGAACAGCTTGAAACTGTTTTAGAGGACGCAATACGGCAGCTAAAACGATCGAGTTTAGAGTATCCATTGGTGGCGAAACCTGATCTTGGTTGCCGTGGTGCTGGCGTGAAGTTATTGCGTTCGGATGAACAGCTAAGAAGCTACATTAAAACGTTTCCCGTTGATGGACGTTTCCTGTTACAGAAGAAATCAGAGTACAGCGCTGAAGCTGGGGTATTTTACGTCAGGCAGCCAGGCGAAACCCGAGGGAAAATCATCTCACTGACATTAAAATATTCCCCTCGAGTGATTGGTGATGGGCAGTCTACGCTTAAGCAGCTTATCGAGAAGTGTCCAAGGGCTGGTAAGTTACAGCACCTTTATTTACCAAGGCACAGTGAGCAATTAGAGGTGATCGTCGCGAAAGGTGAAGAATTTCAACTAGCCTTTGCGGGAAGCCATTCACGTGGTGCCATTTTTCGCGATGGTAACCGATTCATTACGCAAGAGCTGGAAAAGAAGCTCGATCAAGTGCTAGGGGATTTTAATGGATTCCACTACGGGCGATTGGATATCAAGTTTAAAGATATTCATGCTCTAATGAATGGTGAACATTTTGATATCTTAGAGATTAATGGTGCGAGCAGTGAAGCGGCACATATCTGGGATAGCGATACACCACTAACTCATATCTTCGCCACATTGCTAAAGCAGTACCGATTACTTTATCAAATCGGATCAAAGCAGAAGCTTCGAGGGCATCAAACGCCGACACTGGGTGCTCTCATTCAAGCATGGCGAGAAGAGAAAGTCCTGACGCAGTTGTACCCGATGACAGACTAAAAGCATTTATCTATACCCAAGTATCTCGAGGTTATTTGGGTATGGATGCCCTACAAAGGGTGATAAATGGGGACATCTGTTATTCAACTTTACGTCATAAAACAGTTATTCAGTACTTTTCTTATTTAATTTTCAATTCTTTGTAATTTTTATCTCATTTGCCCTGTCTTTTTATTAGTACCAAATAAATCACACAGTGAATATGCTTTCTTAGTGAGGGCAATACCTCGATAGAACGTATTTCCGAATAAGGAATTTAATGATGAGAAAATTATTCGCATTACTGATGGTATTAATCAGCTTCTCTTCTTTTGCGGAAGATGAAATTTATACCGGATTTTTTAGTAATAAGGCATTAAGCGGTTATGACACGGTCTCCTATTTTACAGAAGGTCAGCCTGTGAAAGGGAACAGTAACTGGAAAACTGAATACAAAGGGGCAGACTGGTATTTCTCTTCTCAAGATAATTTAAATAAATTTATAGAAAATCCAGAAGCTTATGCGCCACAGTATGGTGGCTATTGTGCATGGGCGGTATCCGCTAAAAATGATTTTGCCCCTGCGGACCCTAAACAATGGGCAATTGTTGATGGCAAGCTGTATCTAAATTACGACGCAGAAGTGAAGCAGTGGTGGGATGATGACCGCGCAGGACATATTGCTGCAGCCGATAAAAACTGGCCAACATTGATTCAGCAGTAATAAGACTCAGAAATAATAAGGTTCATCTCATGACATTTATTCCAAAGAAACATATACCTTCGATTTTTATTGCTTTCGTTTTTATTCAATCATTATTTTTTAAGTTTACTGGTTCATATGAAACCGATCATATTTTTGGCACGTTAGGAGAATGGTCAGGGATTCATTGGTTTGGTGTTTATGGCGGGTATTTAATTGGGATTGCTGAGTTAATTGCAGCCATTTTACTGTTTACTCGTTTCCATGGTGTTGGTTCAACAATGGCCGTTGGGATTATGACAGGAGCCATTTTATTCCACTTGTTTACGCCGCTAGGTGTTGTCATGCCTGAATTTAGCGCTACGGGCGAAGTGATAGGTAATGATGGTGGATTGCTATTTGGTATGGCTTGCCTTGTTTGGCTATCCGCTATTTTCTTAACCATTCGCGATATTAGAGCTCAGGGCTCTTTTACAAACACCTTGCTAATGAAAGGAGCCTAATATGGTTGAAAGTCCTTTCCGGTTATCAAGAAAAACGCCATTTGGAATAGGTGAGTCTGTTGTCGAGTGGGCTACTGGGCTTTCCAAGTTAGATTCCTTGTACAAGCAAGAACCGTTGCCTGAAGATAGTCATTCATTTATGCATGAAGCGCTTGCTCGAATTGGTACTCAATATCGAGTTCAACATGGCAGCTTAGAGAATATTCCCAGTGATGGCTCGGTTTTGGTTGTTGCTAACCATCCGTTTGGTGGAATTGAAGGGATCATTTTAGCTTCCTTGATTTCCCAAGTGCGCAAGGATGTCAAAGTGCTTGCTAACGAACTGTTAAAGCGAATTCCTGAGCTGGATGAATTGTTTATTGGTGTTGATGTGTTTGGTGGTGAAAAGGCAAAGCAAACCAATCGACGAGCAATTAAAGCGGCGAACCAACATCTCAAAGAAGGTGGGGTGTTGATTATCTTCCCTGCTGGAGAAGTCTCTTCTTGGCAAGCCAGTGAAAATAAAATCACTGATAAAACATGGAGCCACTCAGTAGCAAAATTTGTTAAGCATGCTCAAGCGACGACTGTGCCTTTGTTTATTAGTGGTATGAACAGCAAATTATTTTATCAAGCTGGGAGAATTCATCCGCTTCTTAGAACGGCACTGCTGGGACGAGAACTTCTCAATAAGTCGGGTGAGATCATTTCTGTTTCAATCGGCAATCCAATCCCTTATCGCGAGATACAAGGGTTTGAAAATGATGAAGATATTACCCAGTACTTCCGTTTGAACACCTATTTAATGGGAAGTATGGGCAGTCGCAAGGAGCTCACTCAACAAACTCTTCATGCAGAACCAATAATTGCGCCTATTCTTACAGAGACTTTAGAAAATGAACTTCTGGATCTGTCTGAGTTTAAATTATTAGAGCAGGCTGATTTTGAAGTGTACTGTGCGCCTACACCAAAAATGCCGCAAATGATGCGTGAGATTGGGCGCGTACGAGAAGAAAGCTTTAGAGATGTTGGAGAAGGCAGCGGCTTGAGCTGTGATGTCGACCTCTTTGATCCCAACTACCATCAGCTCTTTGTTTGGCATAAAACCAACCGAGAACTTGTGGGTGCTTATCGTTTAGGTCTGGTTGATGAGCTGATTGAACAAGGCGGAATTCATGCCCTCTATTCAACCAGTTTGTTCAAATATGATGAGGCGTTTATCAAAACTCTAGGTTGCTCGATTGAGCTGGGGCGCTCGGTGGTTGCGAAGCAATACCAACGCAACATGCACTCATTGCTCTTATTGTGGAAGGGCATTGCCTCTTTTGTTCAGCGCAACCCAAAGTACACCCATCTCTTTGGTCCCGTAAGCATCAGCAACGATTATAGCCCAGTGGCAAGGCAGCTCATCGCCTCCGTTATGTCGGTTCATTATTACGATAATGACAAAGCCAAATTGGTTTCGCCAACAACGCCTTTAGAGAGAAACGATCAAGAATTTTGGCGACCGGATATGTTGAGCTCACTCTCTCAGTTGCCTTTGTTATCCAAAGTGCTCAGTCGTCTTGAACGTGGTATGGGAATTCCGGTGCTTCTCAAACAGTACCTGAGCATGAATGGCAAGTTAGTCTGCTTTAATGTCGACCCTGCGTTTAACTTTACGCTAGATGGTTTGATTGTCGTGGATCTGACTTCGGTGCCGGAGAAAAAGCTTGGTAAATACATGGGTTACGACAATGCCGTGAAGTATCAGTTAGCCCATAAGAAAACGGATTTAAGTGAATAGCTATCTATAGGAGTAAGAAATACGATGCCTTTTATCAAATTAGCCAATTATCGTGATGAGCTGACAGCTCAACTCGAAAATATCGCTCATCAGTTTCAACTGCATTCCTTATTGATTATGGAATCTAAGCCGGATCAAATGGTGGTGTTTGCGGCGAATGAGCAACCTATTTACCACGTTGGTGATGCTGGTCCTAAAAGTAATCAACAAGGCTGTCATGAGCTGTACTGCGAACGCGTCGTTGATACTGCACAGCCGTTGCTGGTGGCGGATGCAAGTATGGATGAAGAGTGGAAGGGCAATGAAGACTTAGTGAAATTTGGTCTCGGTGTGTATTACGGTGTGCCAATCACCTTCAAAGGTGAAGTTATTGGGACGGTGTGCGCACTGAATAATGAGCCTTTCGATTTCGCGAAAGGTACGCCTAGTGCGATTGATCAAATCCATCAACTTCAACTCAACGTAGAGCAGCATCTCCAAGCCACTCACTGATTACTGTGAACTAAAGAAACTCTGACAATTCTTGGTCAGAGTTTCTTTGTTTGTCTCCTTCCTTAGCATCTAACACTTCTACTCCGGCACTTTTTCTGGTTGTTGTTGATTCACTGCTTAGACCAAGAATGTGCACTTGTCGTGAAATGGCAATTCTATTTCTCAACCGCTCGATATGATGCACCTGTATTGAGACAACTGACTCGGAGATAGAAACCATGAGTATCGTAATTAAAAATGCAAACGTGTTTAACGGTGTGGATGAGCAACTTCTGAAGAACGTAGACCTTCTGATTGAAAACAACTTAATCACACAAATCGGGAAAGTGGATGACTCGAATGCTGAGCAAATCATCGATGCAGAAGGCAAAACGGTGATGCCAGGCTTGATTGATGCGCACGTACACATCACGCTTTCAGCAGGCTTTAATGAGCTAGATGGTATGACGAGAGAAGAGATTGCGATTCGTTCTGCGAGAATTTCTGAAGAGATGTTGATGCGTGGCTTTACGACCATTCGTGATGTTGCTGGCAACACACTGGGCTTGAAAAACAGCATCGATAAAGGTTACGCCAAAGGTCCTCGAATTTTGCCTTGTATGGCGGCGATTTCGCAAACTTGTGGTCACTCAGACTACCGCCAAAACCAAGCGCAAGAACGTCTAGCGAGCGGTCATGAAGACTCGCCACTGATGAAGACGGGCGCGTTTAAAGTCGCGGATGGTCGTGCTGAAGTATTAAAAGCTGTTCGTGAGCAACTGTTCATGGGTGCTTCCCAAATCAAGGTGATGGCAGGTGGTGGTGCATCCTCTACCTTCGACCCGCTGGATACGTTGCAATACACGTTAGATGAAATGAAAGCAGCGGTGGAAGCGGCAAGCGACTATGGTACCTATGTCGCGGCTCATATTCACACAGCACCAGCGATGAAACGTGCAGCAGAAGCAGGGGTAATGTCCTTTGAGCACGCTACTATTATGGACGATGAAATCGCTCAAATTGTAAAAGAGAAAGGCATTTGGCTTGTTCCGTCATACTTCACGTCATCACTGATTGCGGAGCGTAAGATCCCGCTGCCAAACGAAGAGACTTACCGCAAGACAGAACGCGTTGGTAAGGCAATGTTTAAGTCTGCTGAGCTTATCAAGAAATACGATATTCAAAACCTAGCGTTTGGTACTGACTGTGTCGGTAAAGCAAACGTTCATGAAAGTCAGATGCAAGAGCTTGGTGCGATTGAAAAAACGTTCGACACCATCACTGCACTGCGCATGGCAACTTCAAACTGTGGCCGTTTGTTTGAATTGTCGACTTACAAACACCCTTATCAAGAAGGCAAATTAGGTCAAATTGTGGAAGGTGCGTATGCAGATTTACTTATCGTCGACGGGAATCCACTTGAGGGTGTTGATTGTGTAATGAAAGACGAAACTAAGAAAGTCATCATGAAAGATGGTGTGGTTTATAAGAACACATTATAAACAAGTTATCCTGTTTTCAAAGGCGCTCATCGAGCGCCTTTTTTGCGTCTTGGGATTAGAGTGTATGTCACTTTTCAAAAACCTTCTCGGCTAATCTATTGTTGGCTTCATCCATTTGGTTCTTACTGCCAACATCTACTCGTGTTAAACCATCGTGCCCATTTTAAACTCATCCGTATTGGCTATCGAGAGCGCCTTTATGTTCTTCTAGCATTGAGTTTAGTTATGTTCTACCACGGGAGTGTCGAAGGGAGAACACCTTAAATTAAGCGGTATAGGAGAAGACATAGGCAGAGATTTCATCTCTTAGAGCGACATCGTTACTGGCTGGTTATTAGCTGGCGTGCGTAAAGAAAAAAGATAGGGGAAGGAGATGTCCCAAGCATCTCAAGGCTACTTGGGTAAAGCATAAAAGGGTTGATGAAATACAAACAAGGCAAACAAAAAACCGCGCCTTAAATAAGGCGCGGTTCGGACTAAAAAGGTTTTGGTGAAAGGGCTTGTAGGGCTTACTTCATCACATAACGATAGGTTTTGATTACCAACCAGCCAAAGGCTTTGCTAAAAATTTTTACGGCTTTAAAAGCAACTTTACCAATCGTTACCATCAATTCGCCAGCAACAGTAAGGCACGTGTGTAAATCAGTTTGTTTGAACTCTGCGTAAGTCATGTTGGTCTCTCATTTTTAAGTGGGGGACTCCTGTCGCTCAATGCATACCCTGTAGCGATATAGTAGGAATAAGTGAGATTAGGGACTTACCATTTGGCGCCACCTCGCACGTAAAGATAGAAAATGAGTATTGCTTGGAATGGTTATAAATAACCAAGGTGAATTTATGATGAGTGGATTACAGATGCAAAAAAGCCACCACTAAACAGTGATGGCTTTGTCGGGCACTTGATCGACTAATATTTTACGAACAACATTTTTCTTAAGCTGTTACAGCGAGATTTATCTAACGGGTCACCAAGGTATTCTCCATCTTCAGCGGCTTTCTTCATTACTAAGGCTCTTGCTCGGTCACCGCTGTCTAGGTCTTGATACTCTTCCAGTGTTTTCAGCTTCAACAAACGGTATTTCGATTTGTCTTTGCCAGAGGCGACGTGGTCGTAGCAATAACTCATTGCTCCTGCATTCGCACCGATCTTGCTGGCGTCTGTAATCGCGTAAGCGTTAAAGCCAATTGTGCTCGTCAATAAGATTAAAAGGGCATTGCGTGCTTTCATTTCTGTTTCCTAATTCAAATAAGTTGACGAATAAGGTAGGGAGAAATGGATAACAAAAATTGCCATTAAGCGACATTTGCGAACAATCAATCACTTTGTCTGTTTTGTCAGAGCGAGGTTAGCGATAAACCAGTGGCGCGAATTGGTAAATTTCTATTCTCCGAATTGAATAACCTCTGCTCATTGAATTATTCGGAGCATACGTCATGAATGCGAGACAATTTACTAACGACAATAAACGGAAGTTGCTGCCCATTGTTTATCTGTTGACGATAACCGGCTGGGGTATTTACACACTTACGTATGATTACAGTTGGCAGGCACTGATGCTTTTTGCCATCGGGTTATTGATGGTTATTCGTAATTATTATCTTGAGAGCGAACGAATTGATGAAAAGATTGCCAGTATTGCTGCTCACTCAGTCATTGGTGTGGTGATTCTTGATCAATATTTGCGAGTAGACTATGTCAACAAAAGTTTCTTGAGGCTGACGGGGTACACAAGTGAACAATTAAATGGTGAAAATCTAAAGCAGTTTGGCTTTCGTCCATTAAATGAAGCACTTACTAAGTTGGGCGCTAAAGCGAATTGGAAAGACGAGATCAAAGTGACCAATCGTTTTGGAGACCACTTAACGTTAGATGTGCACATCACACATTATAAAGTGGGGGTAGGTACGCGAGATCGTTATGTCGTGAGTTTTCGAGATGTTAGTCATCGTGCTCGACTAGAGAGCAAATTAAAGAGCTTAGCAGAAAAAGATCCTTTAACGGCGTGCTGGAACCGTCGTCGTTTTGACGAAGAATTAGCTCGCTACGCAAACATCGCCGGTCGATATGGATTTTCTAATGCCACCTTAGCCATCATAGATATTGACCATTTCAAACAAATCAACGACCAGCACGGTCATGATGTGGGCGATGTCGTACTCAAAGACCTCGCTAGATTGATGAAGTCGGAGTGTCGTGAAACTGATATTGTTGCACGTGTTGGGGGAGAAGAGTTTGCCATCATTATGCCTGAGACCAATACTCGAAACGCGTTTGAAGCGATTTACCGGCTGAAAGAAATTATTCAGTCGAAAAGTGTATTGGGCATCACGGTCAGTGGTGGCATTACGGCAATCAATCGTTCGGTTGAGCAAACCTATCGTCGAGCAGACAAGGCTTTGTACCAAGCCAAAACTTTAGGACGAAATCGTGTTTGTGGCGCGAAAGGTGAACCGCTAAGCAAGCACGTTTCTGAGATGGAAGCGCTGATTGCTACTAGTTCTCGATAGTCGACTTCCTAAAGCATACATTAGATTAAGAGCCGCACATCGCGGCTCCTTTTATTGCTGAAGCATTGTTAATTATCTAGGTTTACGAGTGGCTTGCTGATCAGTTCCACTTTTTGACCCTGTTGGATTTTAGCGACTTCAGTGAGTGCTTGTTTGACTTCATTTTGGTTTCTAAGTACTGAGTAGGTTAGATCAAAGTATTTGCTTTCACCTGCTCGTATGGTTGGAACTAAGCCTAATGGGCGTTGGTACTTCGTGTTGTAGGCGTAACTGGTTCCGGGCTCAATGCCAGTCACATAACCCTGTTTGTATGTATCGGTATTTTTCCATAGTGTCAGTACAGGCAGTTGCTCTACGTTATAACTGAGCGCCACACCTTTATCGCTTTTTTTGTTGTGAAGCACCGCTAAACTTTGTCCGGAATCGTCACCTATAGGCTTCAAGTTAAATACCATTTCATCATAGCCTTTTGTTGGTCCTTGATAGGTCTGCCAACTATCCAAGCCCGCCTTTGCGTAGTTGTTGAATGGAGAGACTTCCTTTACTGCTGCGGAAAACTTCGCTCCGTTTTCAAGAATAGGTCTACCAAAGTTAGAATGGTAAATAATCTGGTACTCGTCATCGTAGTCAGACATGTTGGTTAACTTATCGTGTAGAGAGAATGAGTTGCTACCTGGCAGTATTGATAACTCTGTATGAGTCACCAGTTCTGCTTTTTTGAAAGTGCGTTCTGAAACGGTACCTTGCACCCTAATTCTGTGTGGGGGATTATCATCAATGATCACTTTTACTGTAGAAGCGGGTGTATTTTGGACTCGACCATGCAGGCTTAAAAGCTGACCGTTATCATCAACGCCCGGGTGACCTGTCCATTCATACCCACAACGTACAAGCATTTCATTGAACCCATCGAGCCAGCCAAGACCATTGCGGCTTTCCAGCTCGATGAATGCTGGGTTTACGATCTCTTTGACAGGTGAGTCCCAGCCAAGAATTCGCTCTCCATCCATTTTGACATCAAAGATGCCCATCCCACGAGTTGGGATAAGGGTAACTTCCAAAATGCCGTTGTCTATGACGAGAACATCAACACCAAATTGTTTTCCACCGTGCAAACGTTTTTTTTCAATGCTGAAGGGCAAGTCTGGATTAAAGCCGAGGGAGCGACTAGTCATTTTCCAATCTCCAACGTCTTGATTTAAAGCAGAATTAGTTAGAACAAATTCTGCTGAAGAAACAGGTAGGGTAGTGAGTCCGAGTAGCATAGCGGTACAAGCGATGTACGAATTTTTCATCCTTTATTCCTTATTTATTTTTCAAATCTAAGTGTTGCTGAATCGATTCAGCATTATTATATAAATTGCGCTATTTTTGAGCAAAGTAGGCTGATATGAGTTGTGATCAATATGCTCATTAGAGGGTTTTTTAATGATCTTTTTGATTGCTGAATCAAATTCAGCAGAAATATTGAGTGCGAAAATGAAAGTCGTTTTGCTGAAGCTCGCTCTTAGTTAACTAAATAGGGGCGTCAAACGACTCGGAGACACCTAGCTATTCCGGTTCGTTGTTTTCCTTGCTGTACTGGGCGATTTTAATTGACACGAAACGTTTACATTTTGTTGCTGTAGATTCGCTGTGGCGAAGTGGTATGCCATTCCTTGGTCAATTAACAAACTTAAAAATAAAATGTGTAGAAAATATTTGAGCTCGTTGTATTTGTCTTTGCTTGTACTTTTGATAAGAACGGGGTTCTCATGAGTCTTTGTATCTATAATTTGCGTTATAAATGTTCTAATTGTTGATTTTAAAGGTTTTTATTTTCCTGTTTTTACTTGTTAAATCTTCATAAATTCTATCTTTTCTCAAGTTTTAGTAATGATTGTAGTCGAAATGATTCGGCTGTATCTGTCATTTTTTCTAGATAATTAGTTTGAGTTCGAACTAAATTTAAGGCATTTTATATTTAACTAACCGTTCAATTAAAAATAACAAGGATGCAAAATGCCCAAGGTTGGGATGCCTGAAATCAGAAAACCGCAGCTAGTCAAAGCGACGATGTCGGTCATCGACAGAGTAGGTTTGCACGCCGCGAGTATCTCGTTGATCAGCAAAGAAGCAGGGGTATCAACAGGGATCATTAATCACTATTTCGGTGGAAAGCACGGCTTGTTAGAAGAGACCATGCGTGAGATCCTGCGCCAGCTTTCTGCCACCATCAAAGAGAACCTAAGCCAACTACCGACTGATGCGCATCATCAACGTATTAATGCCATCATCGACGGCAACTTTGTGGGCTTCCAAGCCGAGAACCAAGTGGCAAAAACTTGGTTGGCATTCTGGTCGTACTCAATGCATGACGCACAGCTCAAACGTCTGCAACGAGTGAATGAACGACGTCTCCTTTCTCACCTAAAAAAAGAATTAAAAGCTTTGCTGGATCAAGAGCAAGCAGAGCTAGTAGCGCATGGTATTGCGTCACTGATTGATGGCATCTGGCTGCGCGGAACGCTCAACCCGCAAGGCATCGATGCCGAGAAAGCTCGCGTCATCATTAACGACTATCTCGATAAACAGCTCACGTTCTACTCAAAACAAAAATAAAGAGTCAAACCTTCAAATGGATATGAAAGCACACTACATCGATGGTGCCATGCACCTAGGATGCTCAGAAGAACACTTCACCACATACAATCCAGCCAATGGTGAACCGCTTGCAAATGTGAAGCAGGCTAACCAGCAAGATATGCAAGCGGCAATAGAATCTGCCAAGCGCGGTTTTGCGATTTGGTCTGCCATGACGGCGACAGAGCGCAGTCGTATCCTGCTTAAAGCGGTGGCGCTACTTCGTGAAAGAAACGACGAACTGGCAGCATTAGAAGTCGCGGATACGGGCAAGCCAATCCAAGAAGCGAATTGCGTAGACATTGCAACGGGTGCGGATGTGATCGAGTACTACGCAGGTCTTGCGCCTAGCATGCATGGTGAACAGCAACCGCTGAATGAATCACAGTTTTTCTACACTCGCCGCGAACCTCTGGGTATTTGTGCGGGCATTGGTGCGTGGAACTACCCAATTCAAATCGCGATGTGGAAGTCTGCTCCTGCACTTGCTGCGGGTAATGCGATGATCTTTAAACCATCAGAAGAAACTCCGTTGACCGCACTCAAACTAGCAGAAATCTACAGCGAAGCGGGATTGCCAGATGGCGTGTTCAACGTCATTCAGGGTGATTACCGAGTAGGGCAGATGCTCACCGCACATCCAGACATCGCCAAAGTCTCTTTCACGGGGGAATCGGGTACGGGCAAAGTCGTGATGGGTGACAGCGCCGCGACGCTGAAGCAAGTCACAATGGAGCTTGGCGGTAAGTCTCCAATGATCATTTTTGATGATGCCAAGCTAGACGACGCGGTTTCTGCTGCAATGGTTGCAAACTTCTACACCCAAGGTGAGGTTTGTACACACGGTACTCGCGTGTTCGTTCATGAAGGTATTTATGACGATTTCGTCGCTCAACTTAAGAAGCGTACTGAACTGCTGGTGGTTGGCGATCCGCTTGATGAGCAAACCC
This sequence comes from Vibrio sp. Y29_XK_CS5, assembly GCF_024181835.1. Classification (NCBI taxonomy): domain Bacteria; kingdom Pseudomonadati; phylum Pseudomonadota; class Gammaproteobacteria; order Vibrionales; family Vibrionaceae; genus Vibrio; species Vibrio sp. Y29_XK_CS5. The sequence continues at coordinate 1,276,974 of NZ_JAMZAM010000001.1, read as the reverse complement.
AAATTGGCGCGCTAATTTCCAAAGAGCACGAATCAAAAGTCCTTTCCGCAATTGAACAAGCGAAAGCAAGCAAAGCAACGCTACTAACCGGCGGCTACAAAGTCACAGAAAACGGTTTGGCGAGCGGCAATTTTGTTGTGCCAACGGTTTTCATTGATTGCGAAGACGACATGCCACACGTGCAGCAAGAGATCTTTGGTCCCGTAATGTCAGTGCTTAAGTTCAGTGATGAAGACGAAGTGATTGCACGCGCTAACAACACCGATTACGGACTTGCAGCTGGCGTGTTCACGCAAAACCTCTCTCGTGCACACCGTGTTATTCATCAAATCCAAGCAGGTATTTGTTGGATTAATACGTGGGGCGATTCCCCAGCCGAAATGCCAGTTGGCGGTTACAAACTGTCTGGCATTGGACGTGAAAACGGCGTGGAAACCCTCAAGCATTACACCCAAACCAAGAGCGTGTTAGTGCATTTGGGTGATTTCGACAGCCCTTACGCGTAATCAGTCTGGAGGATTTGTAATGCAACAACGCTACGATTACATCATCGTCGGGGCTGGCTCGGCAGGCTGTGTTTTGGCGGATCGTCTGAGTGAAAGCGGTCAGCACCAAGTCTTGCTGCTGGAAGCGGGGGGCTCAGACAAGAGCATCTTCATCCAAATGCCAACAGCGCTGTCTTACCCAATGAACACCGAAAAGTACGCATGGCAGTTCGAAACTGTTGCAGAAGAGGGGTTAGACGGACGCCAACTGCATTGTCCACGCGGCAAAGTGTTAGGCGGCAGCTCTTCGATCAACGGCATGGTTTATGTTCGGGGTCATGCTTGTGATTTTGACGAATGGGAAACAGAAGGCGCGAAAGGCTGGAACTACCAAGCTTGTCTACCTTACTTCCGTAAAGCGGAAACATGGACAGGCGGCGCAGACGAATACCGTGGCGACAGTGGTCCTGTTGGGACGTGTAACGGCAACGACATGAAGTTGAACCCACTTTACCAAGCGTTTATTGAAGCGGGCAAAGATGCAGGTTACCCAGAAACGCAAGACTATAACGGTTATCAGCAAGAGGGATTCGGTCCGATGCACATGACGGTAGACAAAGGCGTGCGCGCTTCTACCTCTAACGCTTACTTAAGCCGTGCAAAAAAGCGCAGTAATTTCAACTTGATGAAAGGCGTGACCGCTCATCGCATTTTGCTTGAAGGCAAGAAAGCGGTCGGCATTGAGTTCGAGCAATCGGGCAAAATCAAACACTGTTTCGCCAACAAAGAAGTGGTGTCGAGCGCGGGTTCCATCGGCTCGGTACAACTGCTGCAACTTTCGGGTATTGGTCCTAAGACTGTACTTGAAAAAGCGGGCGTTGAAGTGAAACACGCTCTCGAAGGAGTGGGTAAGAACTTGCAAGACCACCTTGAAGTGTATTTCCAGTATCACTGCAAACAGCCGATCACGCTAAACAGCAAGTTAGGTTTGATCAGCAAAGGTTTGATTGGTACGGAGTGGATTCTGACGCGCAAAGGTCTGGGAGCAACTAACCACTTTGAATCGTGTGCGTTCATCCGTTCTCGTGAAGGCTTGAAATCGCCAAACATTCAATATCACTTCCTACCAGCAGCAATGCGTTATGACGGACGCGCGGCATTTGATGGTCACGGCTTCCAAGTGCATGTTGGTCCAAACAAGCCAGAGAGTCGCGGTAGTGTTGAAGTGGTTTCTGCCAACCCAAATGACAAGCCCAAAATCGAGTTCAACTACATCTCGACGGAACAAGATAAGCAGGATTGGCGGGACTGTATTCGTCTAACGCGTGAAATCCTGAATCAACCTGCAATGGATGCGTTCCGCGGTGAAGAAATTCAACCTGGTCTTAACATCACCAGCGATGAAGCGATTGATGAATGGGTGAAGCAAAACGTGGAAAGTGCTTACCACCCATCGTGTAGCTGCAAAATGGGCGCAGACAATGACCCAATGGCAGTTCTGAATGAAGCCTGCCAAGTGCGTGGCATTGAAGGCTTGCGCGTGGTGGATTCATCCATCTTCCCAACCATTCCGAATGGCAACTTAAACGCACCAACCATCATGGTCGCAGAGCGTGCCGCAGACATGATCTTGGGTAACGTACTCGAAGAATCGAATAACACACCAGTTTGGATTGCTCCGAACTGGCAAGAGACGCAAAGAATGCGTCCGCCGAAAAGAGACTTAAGCTCAATCTCATAAAGTCAGTAGGGTCTGTTTACCTTTCGAGCTGATTTTTGCAGCGAATTGTTGGGTATTTATACAAGGCAGAGACTTTGCTATGTAGCTAGCCTACATGAGAAGTCGATAACGCAGTAGAAATGACCAACAAACGCTGCCCAAAGGGTTCGGTTAAAATCGTTTTATGCTTTGTTAAGGCGTATTTGCTTAGAGTGACTAGGCGACACACTCCTTGCCTCGCCTAAAACGATTTTATCTCGAACAAAAATTAACCGCGCAAGGTCAACAGACCCTGATCATTACAAGGAATTTAAACATGTCTACGATGACAAAAATCTTTTCATCTATCGCACTGAGTGCAGTGGCGACAGGTGCTTATGCTAACCAATGTGAAACCGTTCGATTTGCCGATGTAGGCTGGACAGACATTACTGCAACCACAGCTGTTACCTCTGAACTGCTCAAAGGCTTGGGTTACAAAACCAAGACCGATCTTCTGTCTGTACCTGTGACGTACTCTTCAATGGCAAACGGCGACATTGACGTATTCCTAGGTAACTGGATGCCAACCATGGAAGGCGATATCGCCAAATACCGTGAAGCTGGCACAGTGGAAACCGTTCGTGCAAACCTAGAAGGCGCAAAATACACACTAGCAGTGCCAAAGTACGTGTACGACGCGGGTGTGAAAAGCTTTGCTGACTTGGCAAAACATGCCGACAAATTCAAAGACCGCATCTACGGCATTGAGCCGGGTAACGATGGCAACCGCCTTATCCAAGATATGATCGACAGCGATGCATTCGGCTTGAAAGACTTCAGCCTAGTGGAATCAAGCGAAGCGGGCATGGTGTCTCAAGTGTCTCGTGCTGTGCGTCGTAACCAATGGATCGTTTACCTAGGTTGGGCACCACACCCAATGAACAGCAATGTAGAGATGGAATATCTATCTGGCGGTGATGACTTCTTTGGCCCTAACTACGGCGGTGCAAATGTTTACACCAACGTGCGCCAAGACTACCTATCTGAGTGTCAAAACGTGGGTCAACTGCTTAAGAATCTAGAGTTCAGCCTAGAGATGGAAAACCAGTTGATGGAAGCGATTCTAAACCAAAAGCAGAAGCCAGCGAAAGCAGCACAAGAATGGTTGAATGCCAACCCACAACAATTTGAAGCATGGCTAGAAGGCGTGAAGACGCTAGACGGCAAAGATGCAAAACAAGCGATTACTTCTTACCTAAAAACAAACGCTTAATCATTCCTCTCTTTAGGAAAAGGTGGGCAGTGATGCCCGCCTATTAACACAAAGGTTTTATTGTGAATTTTATTACGGACAACAAACTTCCGTTGGGCGAATGGATGGAAACGGGCGTGGATTGGTTAACCATGAACGCGTCGGGTTTCTTTGATGCTATCTCTATTTTTCTCGAAACCATCATTCTATTCGTGGTGGATATTTTCAAATGGATGCCACCGGCAGCACCAATCATCATGACCGCAGCGATTGCGTGGTTCCTACACCGCAGCATTCCTCTAGTCGTGTTTATTGTGCTGGCGTTACTGACTATCCTTAACCTCGGCTACTGGCAAGAAATGCTGGAAACCTTTGTTCTCGTCTTCGCTGCGACAACGATTTCCGTATTAATTGGCGTGCCCCTTGGCATCATGGCGGCGCATCGCCCGTGGTTGTATACCTTATTGCGCCCGATACTCGATTTAATGCAGACAGTACCAACGTTTGTGTATCTGATCCCAACATTGGTACTGTTTGGTTTGGGCATCGTTCCGGGGCTGATTTCCACGATTATCTTTGCCATTGCAGCGCCAATTCGTCTGACTTACCTTGGCATCACCAAAGTGCCGGAGGAGTTGATTGAAGCGGGTAAAGCCTTTGGTGCAAGCCGCATGAAATTGTTATTCAAAGTTGAACTCCCAGCAGCATTGCCAAGCATTATGGCGGGTGTTACCCAGTGCATTATGTTGTCGCTTTCTATGGTGGTTATTGCGGCGCTAGTCGGTGCTGATGGTCTGGGTAAACCAGTCGTACGAGCATTGAACACCGTGAACATTTCTCAAGGCTTTGAAGCGGGTTTAGCGATTGTTTTGGTCGCGATTATTCTCGACCGCTTGTGCAAAGCACCAAACCAAAAGGAGGCATAACATGGATGCAATTACGATTGAAAACCTCGACGTTGTGTTTGGGCAGCAGCAAGAGCAAGCATTGGCACTTTTAGACCAAGGCAAGTCTCGCCAAGAGATCATTGATGAAACCGGACAAGTAGTTGGTGTTGATAAGGTCTCAATGAGCGTCAAACAAGGTGAGATCTGTGTATTGATGGGGCTGTCCGGTTCGGGTAAATCCAGCCTCCTTCGTGCCGTTAATGGTTTGAATGAGATCTCTCGTGGCTCACTCAAAATCAAAGATGGCGACGATATGGTAGAGCTTGCCAACTGCGACGAACAGACTCTGCGCAACCTACGTACTCATCGCGTGTCGATGGTGTTCCAAAAGTTTGCGCTTATGCCGTGGTTAACCGTATTGGATAACGTGGCATTTGGTCTTGAGATGCAGGGTATTGGCAAAGCGGAACGTCGTAAAAAAGCACGCGAGCAACTAGAAATGGTAGGGCTAAGCGAGTGGGAGAGTAAGTTCCCACATGAGCTTTCTGGCGGTATGCAGCAGCGTGTTGGCTTGGCTCGCGCCTTTGCTATGGATACCGATATCTTGTTGATGGATGAGCCGTTTTCTGCGCTCGATCCACTGATTCGTGCTCAGCTTCAAGATGAATTGATTCAACTGCAAGAGAAGCTCAACAAGACGATTTTGTTTGTGAGCCATGACTTAGATGAAGCGCTGAAAATCGGTAACAACATTGCCATTATGGAATCGGGCAAACTGATTCAACACGGCAAGCCTGAGCAAATCATCCTTGCGCCAGAAAACGAATATGTAGCAGATTTTGTAGCCCACACTAATCCGCTTAACGTGTTGAAAGGTCGTTCACTGATGCAAGCCTGCACCGAGCTTAAGCAGCAAAATGACCGCGTATTGGTATGTGCAGATAAGCAGATTTGGGTCGAGCAAGAGCCGAAAGGTGTCACGCTGGTGGATTCCGATAAGTCATTGGTGAATTGGGAAAACGATTCAACCACACTCGATGACATCGGCGAAAGCACGGTTGTTCAAGCCAATCCAGATATCAGCATGCGTGAGGCGATTGAACTGAAGCAACGCAGCAACCAGCCGATATTGCTAGTAGAAGAGAACAAGCTAGTGGGCGTATTGAGTGATAACGAGTTGTATGACGCGCTGCTTGGTAACTTTAAATCCAAGCAAGTGGCATAGCTGTCTCTTATATCAAAACGTTTGTTGATTCCCCTCAGCAAAACAAAAAAAGAGCCGTACTCTTAGACTTAGAAACTAAGAAGTACGGCTCTTTCAATTTGAACAATGATTTAGATAGCTAAGCTCTAGGCTAGGAACCAAGGAGCTAGGAGACGATACTCATTAAAGAGTAGTAATTACGTCATCCATGTTTAGACGTGCTTTTGGTAGACCGTGGTTGTAGTCTTCGCCGTCTTTGTGGTAGCCGATTGCTAGTGCAACTTCACATACGTGACCGTCTAGTTCTGCTTTGAACTCTTCGCCGATCAGTGTTGGGTCAACACCTTCCATTGGAGTAGAGTCGATACCTAGACGCGCTAGTGTGTGCAGTAGGTTACCAAGTGCGATGTAAACTTGCGCTTTAGTCCAGCCGCCGTTGTAGCCGTTCTCATCTGTGTTTGCTTCAGCAAATGCGTAAGCACCCATGAACATGTCGTACATGTCTGCTGGTAGGTGACCAGAAGTTACTTCAGCATCAACACGCTTCGCGAATTTCTCTTTAGTGAATTTTGGATCGTACGCTAGCAGAATAGTGTGAGATGCTGCTTTAGCGTGCGGTTGGTTGAACTGGTGCATGTTAGCAAACGTGTCGTGGAAACGCTGTTTCGCTTCGTCGCTCTCAATGACGATGAATTTCCAAGGCTGAGAGTTGATAGAAGACGCAGATAGGCGGATTGCTTCTTTGATGATTGCCATATCTTCTTGAGAGATGCGTTTCTCTTCGTCGTATTTTTTAGCTGTGTAACGGTTGTTTAGGTCTGTAATGATTTGATGAGACACGTTTATATCCTCTTAATATTATTAGACAAATGAGGATGCGCTTAGCATCGACAACCATGCGTACCTCGAAAGTGAGTCCATAATATCGACTTTTATCGAATTGATAATACGTGTTTCGTTTAAATCACTTTCTATTTTTTATTGAAAATCGAATTTGAACGGCTGAAGGGCAGGTTGGCATTCTTCGTATGCCGACGTTCAGAAACCACAAAACCGCCCCAACGAGCTTGGTAGGATTATCAAATTACATTCATAATGAAAATAGATAAGTTGGTTGGAGGCTAGGGGATGAACGTAATCGAAGTTTTTAACGACAGCTATGAACGCTGTGTTACCCATGAGGACTTCTTTGATTTGTTCTATGAGAACTTTTGGTCGAAAGGTGAAAACTTCAGACAGAAGTTCGATGGCGTAGATATGAAGAAGCAAATCCGGATGCTTAAAGGGTCTATCGTGTTTGTGATGATGGCGGATACCTCTGTAGATGCTCGTGACATGATGAGGAAATATGGTAATAAGCACGGACACAACAATATTGGCGTCGCCCCTGAAGATATCGATGTCTGGTTTGAAAGCCTGTTAGAAACCGTCGCCCAATGTGATCCTGACTTTGATGAAAGGGTCGAGTACGCGTGGCGTCACTGCTTTGAAACTGGATTGGCAATTATGAAGAAAGAGTGCACCGATGCTTGAGTTCAACCAATGGTGAATTCGTAAAGGGAGTAGAACACCGCTACTCCCTTTTTCCTTTTTCTACTTGCCTCTATAGCGGCTACTAGGCTTACTCTTTCCCTTCTTCCTACTCTCCCTGATTCTTTTTCACTGCTTTGGCGATATCAGAGACCGCTTCGACGAGATTAATCGGCATCGGGAAGATGATGGTCGATGTCTTGTCTGTGGTGATTTCAGTGAGCGTCTGCATGTATCGAAGTTGCAACGCATTGGGTGCTTCGTTAAGCATTTCTGCCGCTTCTTTTAGCTTGTTGGAAGCTTCTAATTCACCGGTTGCGTGGATGATCTTCGCACGGCGGTTACGTTCTGCTTCGGCTTGGCGGGCGAGGGCGCGCACCATGCTGTCGTTAAGATCGACATGTTTCACTTCAACCGTTGCGATCTTGATACCCCAATCGTCAGTTTGCTGGTCGAGAATGGATTGCAGATCTTTATTGAGGCGTTCACGTTCAGAAAGCAATTCATCCAGTTCATGTTGACCAAGTACAGAACGTAATGTTGTCTGTGCTAACTGGCTGGTGGCATCGCTGTAGCTTTCGATGTTATTGATCGCCATTTGTGGGTCGACCACTCGGAAGTAAACCACGGCGTTGACTCGGACCGATACGTTGTCACGGGTGATTAGATCTTGGGTTGGGACATCTAGCACAATGGTACGTAAGTCAACGCGAACCATTTGTTGAATGAAAGGGATCAAGATGATCAAGCCCGGTCCTTTTACTTCTTGGAAGCGACCGAGGAAGAACACCACGCCGCGCTCGTACTCACGCAGCACCTTGAACATTTGCGTTGCCAGTGCAACCAATAAAACAATGATAACGGCAACAGTGTAGAGCATCATAAGCGCCTCCTATTCCTTAGGGCGGTCACTGGGTTTCACGGTTAAGGTCAACCCTTTAATTGTTACCACGGTGACGTGGTCTCCTTGTTTGAGCTGGGCGTCAGCCTTGGCTTGCCATAAAGCACCATCCAGCTGGACAAGCCCCGTTCCATCAACAAAATCATCGCTCACAACTGCGAGCTTGCCCGGGTAGGTTTCTAGTCCAGTAGTGGCTTTTTTGCTGCGAATTTTAAGCAGCAAGCCAACGGTAATCACGATTAACCCAACGGAGAAAATAGCGATACCAATGATCAATGGCAGAGCGATTTGGAAGCCGGGGATGTCGCTGTCCATTAGGAAGATCGAGCCGAGAACAAACGCAACGACACCACCTAAGCCGAGTATGCCAAAGCTCGGGTTAAAGGCTTCAGCAATCATCAGAGCAATACCGAGCAGCAGTAACCCTAAACCAACGTAATTCACTGGCATCATTTGTAGGGCATACATGGCGAGTAACAAGCATATCCCACCGAGCACACCTGGTAAGCCGATGCCAGGGTTGTAGAACTCTAATAACAGACCGTAAATACCAATCAGCATCAGGATATAAGCCACGTTGGGATTGGTGATCACCGCCAACATTTCTGCACGCCAGTCGGGGACGCGTTCCACCCACGTTGGGTTATCTAACGTCAGCTGATACGGCTTGCCGTTCACTTTGACCTCTGTGCCATTGATGGCAGCGACCAAGTCTTCGGGCGAGTTAGCAATGTAATCAATAACGTTTAACTCTAGCGCTTCTGAAGCGTCTATGTTTGCAGCTTCGCTGACGGCTTTCTCTGCCCAGTCTGCGTTTCTGCCATGCAAGCGAGCCAAACCTTTGATATATGCTCTGGCGTCGTTGATAACTTTCTTTTCCATTGCGGTTTTGGCAGGTACTTCGTCGGAGTTTTTGCCTGATGATTCATCATTCGATTCGTCATTGTCTTTGTCGTCGGCACTAGAAGGCTGTTGCGGTGCACCCCCTAGAGAAACGGGCGTAGCTGAGCCTAAATTAGTGGCTTCTGCCATCGCGGCAACATGACTAGCCAGCAGAATGTAGGTGCCAGCGCTGGCTGCCCGAGAGCCTGACGGACCAACCCAAGTTGCAATGGGTACGGAAGAGGTTGTGATGGCGTGAATGATGTCCCTCATTGAGCTATCAAGTCCGCCGGGGGTATCCATTTTTAGTATGACGAGGTCGACGCCGTTTTGCTGAGCCTCTTCAATCTCTCGCGACAGATAATCGCTCAGAGCAGGACCAATTGCGCCTTTGACTGGCAATACCCAAACGGTGCTCGCTAGCGCTTGGCTGGCAAACAAGAGTAGGGGAAGAAGCCACAATCGTATCTGTTTCATACAGCCCTCCTTGTGTTACCACTGGGACTTATTGAAAACGCTATTTAAAGTATATACCCAAGTGACTTCAAGATGCAGGATTCAGAGCGTTGTCATTGATTCGAGAGCAAGGAAAACAACGCGGTGTAATAGCTAGCTCTTTCCAAGTTGTTTGACGCAGCAATCGGGTCAATGACACGCTCCCAAAGGGCACTCTTTGCAAATAGTAAGGGCCTTGGCTTGTATACTTTGTTGTCGATTCTTGATTTAGACCCACTAAACCTTTAAATCGCCGCCGCGTCTACAAACCAAGTCAGTCTCGCTGAACCTAGCATCTCGAGGTTACTTGGGTATAGATACGAGTAGGCGGGAGAATGGATTTATCCGTCGCCTCCATATGTATAAGCAAATGTACAAGGGGGAGGTGCTTAGGCTGTGATACACACTTTCTCACGTAATCTGGGTTTTCATGCGTTGTGGATCGTAAGAAAACCAGTAAACTGCGAGGAATCAACGACACTCAGACAAGAAGGTAAGTGGGAAGTTATGATGTTAATTGCGATTCGATTGGTGAAGCTTGCCGTTATCTGTGCAGTGTTCTTCACTATCTACGATTTGATTGCGTTCGGTGAGGTGACTTGGATTAATCGTTTCTTCAATCTGTAATCTGAAATGAAAGGGGCATCGTGCCCCTTTTTACTGTCTAGTTTGCCAGTTCTGGTTGCGTAGGTGGGGTGTTCACCACAGACATCTGTTGACATCGATCTTGAGCCAGAAAAAGAAACTTGTCGTAGCCGCTTTTCTCAAGCTCTTCACTAGAAACCAATTGCTTCACAATGTTATCGCAGCGCTTAATTAGCAGTTCGACTTCCAATGACGACTTGTTGCTCGGGAAAGCACGCGTTAGCACTTTGATGATGTTAATACACACCGTTCTCAGCAACGGGCAACGTGCTTGAAGCTCAATTAAGGCATCGATCAAAGCTTGGTAATCTTGCTCAGCTGCACGAATCTTCTTGTACTGTTCTTGCATCTAAGCTTGGCGCTCCGCGTTGTCGGTTTCTAAAGAGCGACCGAGGGCAATTTTACTCGATAGAATGGTATCGCTTGAGTCGGTTTGTAGGTTTTCAAAACACCAAGTGATGGCTTGAGAAAACTCAGATTCGAAGTTCATCTCATGCAATAACCAAGCGAGGTGAAATTGTGCATAAAAGTGAGCGAAAGGTTTACGGCGATACAAATCGCTGAGTACTTTAAATGCGGCAACGTACTGATTTTCTTCAATGGCGATATGCGCGGCAATCAAATCGAGTTCATCTTTTATTGCCTTGTTTTCTGGTCCATTGGTGATGGATTTAAACAGGTTTTTTGCCTGAGCTAGCAAATCCTCGCGACCTTCTAATTTTCGCACGCAGTAAAGCAAATTGCGGATCAAATTTAGCTTAGAGAAGGTGTTGTTGCGATAGGTATCTTTGTTGATCTCCATGTAAGCGTGATAGTGCTGCAATGCTGAGTGGTAATCGTGCTCTGCAAGGCACAAGTTTACAATCACCAGTTCACGTTCTGAATTTCCTTCAACCAAGCTGTTTGCTAGCTCCAAGTGTTTGATAGCTAGCGGCACTTCGCGGTTCAGCATATTGAAGTTCGCGGCACATTCACGTACTTCTACGTTGTTCGGAGACTCTTCTAGCAGAGTACGCACTAGGCGTTGTGCTTCGTCGTTTTCCCCCAGAGAAACCAATGTGTTCGCCAAGCCGATTTTTGCCCAGTTAACGCCTTTGCGCTCGATAACTTGTTCGTAGACGATTTTGGCTTCGTGATGCAACTTTAGGCGCGTTAAGAAATCAGCGCGGAACTTCTCAATGATGAAAAAATACTCGGGATGAAAAGGCATCAGCTCTTCACATGCTTCTAAACCGGCGTGAGAGTCGTTGTTGAGTTCTGCTTGATAGATAGCCTGCAACACGTTCTTGCGTTTCACCGCTGCTGAGATGCGTTCTCGCAACGTAATGGAATTAAAAGGCTTGAGTAGGTACTCGTCTGGTTTTAGCTCGATAATAGCGCGTACGATGGTCGCAGAGCTTTCACCGGTCACTAGAATAAACACCGTGTCATGGTTGAGTAATTTGAGATGTTTTAGTTCTTCAAACAGCTGCTTGCCATTCATACCTCGACCGAAGTTATAGTCACAAATGATTAGATCGATACGCTCTTGGTGAGCAATGGAAACCGCCCCCTTGGCTAAGCGAGCGGTGAAGATGCGTTTGTCAGAAAAGCCAAGCTTGGTCAGCATGTTACGTAATGTCAGTACCACGATAGGTGCATCGTCGACGATTAACACATTGTACTGTGAGAAAGATTTGGTATTCATTTCAAAGAGACTCATCATATGAACCATGTGACCGCGAATGAACAGCCACTGGCTAGAATTAGATCAAAGCTTCCAACTGCTCAAAGGGAATAGGGCGACAGCGAACAAATCCTTGGTACAGTTCCACACCAAGTTCGCGCAAATAACTTAACGTTTCAGTGTCTTCCACACCCTCTGCCACTGACTTAAGCCCCAAAGACTTAGCTAGATGTAGGCTCGATATGGTGATCTGCTGGCTTTTGAAGTTCGTCAACGCATCTTTGATGAACTGGCGGTCAATTTTCAACTCGGTGTATGGCAGTGTCGCCAGTTGACTGAGTGATGAGTAACCCGTACCAAAATCGTCAATCGCTAAGCCAACGCCTGTTAAACGTAAGTTAGCGAGATTCGCCAAGGACGTGACGCTGCAGTCGTATACTTCGTCCTCGGTGAGTTCAAGCGTGATGCGTTCAGGTGCGATTTGGTATTGATCGCACAACGCAAACAAGCGAGCACTCATAGGTTGCTTGAGTGTTTTTTGATTCATGTTTACCGATAAATTGATATTTACCTTCAGTTGAGACATGTCTTGCAGCGCGTTCTCTAATACAATCCAGAACAGCTTATCTAACTCGTTACGAGCCTGAATCTCAGTAATAAACTGTGCGGGTGCAATAATGCCGTGTTGTGGATGTCGACAACGCACCAATGCTTCGACGCCGATCAGGCGGTTATCTTTCGCGGAGTATTGAGGTTGGTAATAGTTGAGAAACCAACCTTGCTCAAAAGCAGTGCTAATTTCATCCCTACCCATCAAAATGGGCAAGGACACCACTTGTTCTTCCAATGTGTATTGTTTGAACTCATTAAAGATCTGATTCAACTGCTGATGAGAGATCGGCTTAGTTAACGCTCGAACAAAGCCATAACCCGCAGACAAACACATGTTGTAAGTGATTTCGACCACATCTTGGCTCATTGCACTTAAAATCACGACACCTTTAGGGCGAGCGCTTTCTGCTAGGTTGGACAACAGGTTCACCCCGTTAATGTCTGGCAAATCAATATCGCAGAACATCAGATCGACAGGGTGAGTCTCGCAAATGGTCGTGACTTCAGCACCTCGATGGACGATAGTAATCGTGCCCTCAAACAGACGATTGAGCAAAATCTTAAGATTAGTTGCTTGTAATCGATCGTCTTCAACAATCAAAATATTCAATTAATTGCTCTCACTCATTTTCAGCCACTGTTGTGTGGTACTGACTATGGTTTCTAATTCGTTAATAAGCGCGGTGCGAGCCTGAGTTTCTTGCTCACTGCCTACTGAAGACTCACATTGCATTGCCACATATCCAAGCTGGACTAAGTTGAGGGCGGCGGCTGATCCTTTGATGCGGTGCGCGATGGACTTGAGGCTTTCTTCTCCAGACTGAATCAACGCAATATCGTTGCTCAAAGCCTCACAAATCACCTGTGCCATTTCGAGCTTTTCTTCGTAGCTGTAGTCTTCAAGCCAGTCTTCTTGGCGTTCACTGTTAAACGCTCTCGATAAGTATTGCTCGCATAAGGCTTGTAGATCGCCCAAGTTATATGGCTTAAACAGTACTGTTTCCATGCCATTGTGTTCCGCTTTTTCAATCACATTACGTGAGTTTTCTGCGGTACACGCTACAACGGGAATAGAGGCAAACTTACTATCTGCTTTGAGTGCCTTAGTCAGTTGGTAGCCGTCCATATCAGGCATGTGGCAGTCAGTAATCACCAAACTAAAAGAGGTGATCGTATTGTCGCTTTGCGCTTGTTCTAACACCTCAATGGCTTCGATGCCACTGGCTGCAAGCTGGCAATTAACCCCCAGCTTTTCAAACTGACGCTTAAATAGCAGTCGATTGATAGCATCATCATCGACGACTAACACACGACCATCCCAATGATACGCTTCTGTTAGTTCCAAAGGGCTTTGCGTGGTCGTATTACGGTTCAATTTCTGCAAAATCAAATCGGGATACACATTAGAGTAATGCGGATCTACCTCGACAACATGATGCTTGCTCCCAAATTCATCTAGCGTGACTTGCCATGTATTCAGCCAACGCTGGACTTGGTTGCTTTCTGTATAAACCGGAACCAAAGCAGTCAAATCAAGCGGTTGACTGGTCATCGGAAGTTGCACCTTGATGGTTGTGCCTTGCTCTTTTTGGCTTTCAACCTTAATGCTGCCCTCCATGATGTCGACCAAGCTTTTGACGATAGACATACCAAGCCCAGTTCCCCCAAAGCGGCGACTGATACTTTTATCCCCTTGGACAAAAGGTTGGAAAAGAGCAGCCAATTGCGCCGTGCTCATGCCGCACCCGGTGTCTTGTACACTAAATTCAAGCTGATTTTTGCTGACATGGACGCTCACAATGACTTTACCGTGTTCGGTGAACTTAACGGCATTGCTCAATAAGTTATTGATGATCTGGTTGACTCGCAACCAATCAAGAACCACCAACGCATGCGGCGTCGGAGTCCAGTTCAACTCAAACGCTAACGATTTTTGCTCTATGGCTTTCTCAAAGCTTCTTAGTGTTGAACCAAGCTCTTGATAAACATTGCCTGCATGAACATCCAACTGAAGCTGGTTCGCATCAATCTTCGAAAAATCTAGAATGTCGTTGACGTGCAGCTGTAATCGCTCTGCAGATTGCATTGCGCTTTTCAGCAGCTCTTTGCTTTCTGAACGTTCTAAATCTTGTTCTAACAACTCCATTAAGCCCAACATTGCAGCGATTGGAGTGCGGAGTTCGTGACTAACCACGGCTAGAAAATGCTCGCGAGCCTCGATCGCTTGCATTGCCTTTAAGTTGGATGCTTTCAGTGCGGTTTCTTTCTGTTTAAGTTCACTGATGTCATCAAACACCGTCATACAATATTGAGCCCCTTCTTCCGGGTGGAGTAGGGTCTGCTTACGAACGCGGTAGTGTTTGTCTCCCAAAGAGCATAAAGACGTTTCTGAGCTTTCTGAATCTGTGTTTACGCACTCTCGGGTCAACTTGAGCACTTGCTCTCGTTCATCATCTGGAATGCTCTTATCGACATTGCAGCGCGAAAGCATGTTAATAAACGGCTTGTTTGCCAGAATCTGCTTGTTATTGTCATCCGATATCAGAATTTTATTGGGCAGTTGATCCAGTACGGACGACAACCACTTGTTTTGTTTTTGGCGAATCTGAGTTTCGTATTCTTTGCGTTTGATGGTTCGAGTCAGATGTCCGGTTCTAACGATGTAAATCAGTACTGCAACCAACAAAAGGCAGACGCCGCCCAACGCCCAAATGACGACGGTTTCTTTGTCGACACCGTATTGAACCGTTACTTTATTGTGGCGATCCATTAACTGTTTTAGTTCAGCGTCGGTCGTGATCTTAAGTACCGTGTTTAGTACTCTGCGCAGAAACTCCGAGTCTTTTCTTAACTCCATACCCAATTTGATTTTCAACGGCATATCGTTGGGTGGTGTCGCTGGCTTAAACTTCACCCCTTGACCACCGTAGTAATGATTGTCAATCAGGCTTTGGTTGACGAATGCGTGAGAAATGTCGCCGTCTTCAAACGCTTTCATCAAACAGTCAAATTCTCTATAGACCGCAGCAAACTCATATTCTGGATGCTCGAGAAAATGAGGGTAGAAGTTCCCTGAACGATCCAGAATCGCGACGGATTTCTTCGCTCGTTCGTTGAGTGACTCAATAAAACCATATTGAAGGAACCCAAGTGTGCGAGTGGTAATAAAGCGCTTTTTATCTGTTAGGTTGATGTTTCTTGCAGGCAGCAAATCGACCATCTTTTCTTGAAGCATCAAATCCACATCACGTCCATTCGTTGGCACGTATTCGAATTTGATCATGCTCTTTTGTTCCATAAGCTTTAATAAGTCATGGACATAGCCTTTTAGCTCACCTGTTTCTCGGTCGAGGTAAGACAATGGGTATACGTTATCTTGAATCGTATAACGAACTGTTTTGTGCCCTTGTTGCTGCTTCAAAATATCCAACATCAACTCGTTGTGAAGAATGTTGATGTTGGCTTCAATGTGTAAACGACTATGTTTAGACTCTTTCGAGTGCTTAATGTACTTGTCGATGATGCTCATTAGCTTTGGTGAGTTCTTGCCAGTAAACACCGTGACCTCTCCCGGTTTAAGAGATCGGTTGTAAACCACCTTACCAACAAGTTCACCATTCGGATTTTTAAAGCCGTAAGAACTCAGTGTAGAGAGACCCACGACAGCAGCATCAGCAGCGCCACTGTTGAGTGATGCTGTCATCATTAAGTTGTTCTTAACAGCATGAACGTGTTTGAACCCCAGAGCGTGAACTTGGTCGCACGCGCTGGAATCTTTAACACAAACCCATTTCAGCTCATCAAGAGGTTTGTCTGCGAGGCTGTCATCTCGAAGCCATATCAGTCTTAGCGTATTGAAAATAGGTTGAGAATACAGAAAGCGTTGCGCACGTTTTTGAGTTGCAACAAAGCCGACGGTTAAGTCGATTTCGCCGTTTTCCAAGCCATCAAATAAAGTGTTGAGGCTTTTATATGGCACGTACTCAGCACCAACATGCAAGTCGTGCAGCATGGATTCCGCGTATTCGATGTTGATGCCTTCTTTTGATGCTAGGTCTCCCCAATAGGGTAGCCAGTCACCTTCGAGAACACCGACTTTTAGTGATTCTTTGTTGTTTAGAAACTCTCTCTCTTCAAAGCTCAGAAAGTCTTGAGCAAAGGCGTTGAATGAAAGAGTAGTCAGTAATGCGGTGATGAAAGCGAAAAGTTTCACTAGGTTCAAATTTCCAGCCAAGGACGGAATCCAAAAAAGGGGGCGGAATCGTATAGCTTTTCGCCACTTTCCGCCAATCAAGGATGTTTGTCCTGTCGACAAGTTCCGCTTGATATTAAAGAGGGGGATTTGTGCAAACTTGCGCACGATTAATCAATAAGTTATGGGAGGGTGCTCAATATCCATACGGGCAGTAATGGAAAAAAAGTCAAAAGCAACTAAGTTCATATTAAGAGGTTAGGTAGGGATACCCAGAACTATGAACAAAAGGCTTACCACAAAAGGGTTATATGGCTGTTTGATGATAGGTTTTAGCGCTTCGGTTATTGCTGGTGCAACGCATTATGACGAGGTGAATTTTCAGTTGGTGCAACCAATTGATGGCGAACCTAAGATCGACATGGATCTAGCTCGAGTCGGTTGGCACTTGTTCCGAGACCCAAACTTATCTTCCAACGGGACAATCAGTTGTGAAACTTGCCATGATCTTTCAACTAACGGTGCAGAACCAACCGCGGTTTCTACTGGCGTGAATGGTGTCGGCAACCGTAACTCGATTACTGTTTTTAATGCGGCTTTAAATTATCGTTTTCTTTGGGATGGCACGGCGAACTCTTTGATGGCTCAAATCGATGGTCCGGTGCAAAACCCGTTAGAGATGGATTCTAATTGGGAAGAGATAGAAAAATATGTTCAGACCAACCCGTCATATCAGGCGCTTTTTAAGCAAGCGGATAACCGAAGTATTGATGTGAACAACATTAAGCGTGCAATTGTGGAGTTTGTTAAAGGGCTCCAGACACCAAGTTCCCCATTTGATGCTTATTTGCTTGGTGAGACAGATGCTATGAATGAACAGGCAATACGAGGCTGGGAGACTTTTCAGCAAGTGGGTTGTGTTCAATGTCATCAAGGACGAAATATTGGCGGGGCGATGATTCAACGGTTTGGCTATTTTCAAGTACCTGATGACAACCTCGACACAGGACGGCATTTAAGAACCTCTGATGGAGAAGACAAGTTCTACTTTCGAGTGGCAAGCTTACGGAATGTAGGACAAACCAGCCCTTACTTTCACAATGGGCAAATTGATAAGTTATCGGATGCCATACAAATCATGTCGCAGACTCAATTGGGTGTAACGATGAGCGACGATCACGTGGCAGATATCGAAGCCTTCCTTAAGACCTTGAGCGCCCCACGACCTGCAATTTTGGAGGTGTTTGAAAATGAATAAATTCCGTTTAGTGAACGCCGCCTTATTCGTCGTTATTGCCGTAATGGCGGTGTTAGCGTGCATGAGCCATGTGAATTCAAAAAATACTCAAGGGTTGCACGCATCGCTTTCTGAAATTGGTCACCATTTGATAGAAGCCCGAGACAGAGTCGTCAATCGCTATTCAATGGAAGAGAGAAAAACGTACGAAATTACCGAAAGTTTGGTTGAGCTTGAACTTGCCGCCGAGAATCTATGTACGGTTTTCAAACAGTCAATTTGGTTTGAATTTACGCCTACGAAAAATCGTGTAAAAAATATCGTAGCTCAATTTGATGGTAAGGTTCGCGATGCGACGCAAACCCTGGACATGTTAATTGGTGTTCAAGTTGCAAACCAGTATGAGTCACTCACTCTACACAATATTTATCAACGTCAGTTTGCGGCGCAAAATGATGACTCTTGGTTAGAGAAGCACTATTTTAACTTTCTAACCAATGCCGCATTACAAGGCGATAATCCTCAAAGTCAAAACATCTCATTGTTCTTGAATCGACTGCGCCAAAGTGAGCGAAAGATAGAGTTGCTTACTAACAAGATTTTAGAAAGCCATTATTTTGAGTTTGTTGAGTATTCTGAACATCAGCTACTTGAGATCGCACAGCGTGAAGCTCGACTCACATGGGTGTTTGTTCTTTTGTCCATCATCTTATTGGTAACCGTATTTGTGCTGCAAACTCAACATCGTGTGAATAAGCTCAAACATCTCAATGACGAATTAACTGAAGCGACAGAAAAGGCGGAACGTGCGGCAAAAGCCAAGTCACAATTCTTAGCAACCATGAGCCATGAGTTAAGAACGCCAATGAATGGTGTATTGGGCATTTCGCAAATCATCGCCAGCGAAACTCAAGAAAAGACAACCAAAGAGCATGTAAAAGTGATCTTGGACTCTGGTCAGCACCTCATGACGATTCTCAATGACATTTTGGACTTTTCTAAAGTTGAAGAGAACAAGTTGGAACTAGAAGCCGCACCATTCAATTTACCTCAAGTGCTAACCCCAGTTTGTAGTGCGATTCAGCCTTTAATCGAAGAGAAAAACATTCAGCTTTACGTCGAGAACGAAGTGCCAGAAAACATCGAGTTTAACGGTGACTGCGCGCGTATTCGACAGATCTTGTTCAATCTCGCAGGCAATGCCGTGAAGTTTACGGGTGATGGGCATGTATTGATCCGCGCTGAGCTTGATGAACAAAGAAAACGTCTTCTCCTCTCGGTGAACGACACTGGTATTGGTATTCCGGAAGATAAACAAGGTCGCATTTTTAACTCGTTCGAACAGGCTGATACCTCTACCACGCGTAAGTTTGGAGGTACAGGGCTTGGTCTCGCGATTGTCAAAAAGCTCACTGAATTGATGAGTGGAGAGATTAAGCTCAAGAGTGTTGAGAGCATTGGGACTCAGTTCTTAGTGGATCTCCCTATCCCTTGGGTAGAGAAAGAACAGCCGGCAATGCCAAACACCAAAGCTGAGCAACAGCAGGAGAATAAACGCAATCTGCACATTCTCCTTGCCGAAGACAACCGTGTGAATGCGATTGTAGCGAAAGGTTTCTGTGAAAAGTTAGGGCATACGGTCGAGATTGCTGAGAATGGTTTGATTGCGACTAAGAAAGCACAAGAGAACCAATATGACTTGATACTGATGGACAATCACATGCCGGAGATGAATGGGGTTGAGGCGACGCGATTTATCCGAGAGAAGCTTGGTGTGAAGACCTTATTGTTTGCTTACACCGCCGATGTGTTTAGAGAAGCGCACGACAACTTTATCGACGCGGGTGCTGACCATGTACTGACCAAACCATTGCAGCGAGAGAGCTTTGCTGATGCGCTCAAGCAGTTTGCCTCTCGTTTACCTGTGCAAAATGACGTATCGGATCAAGCTGAAAACGTGGTTGAGTTACATCGTGAACCAATTGAGAGGCTGAGACTGACAGAAGAAGAGCTGACTCATTCTGAGACGGTAGAAATGCTCAAAGAGGAGCCTGATGCACTGTTAGATCTGCTTGAAAGCATAGTGAATGATTTCGAAAAATCGGTTGATGAGTTGATTGAGTATTTCATGGCAGAAGACTTATCGTCACTTTACAGCACCTTGCACACCGCTAAAGGGATGGCGTTGAATCTTGGGTTAGACACACTGGCGAATCAGGCGCTAGAAATCGAAACTCAAGTTAAGAACAAGCAGATTCCTGATATTGAACAACTGCAAAAGTTGATCAACCGACTGCAAGTTAATATTCATCAAGGGCAGCGCTTGATTGATCGTTGCCGAAAGCAACAAACAGATTCAAACCAAGTGATTTGATCGCTCTATACCCGCATTTTCTGCCTTGTGAGTGGGAGTAAGCCCTAGGTTGTGGTCTACTTAGCTCTCTTTTGAAATCATCTCCTTTTGGAGTGCGCAACGACAGGGCAGGGAATTGCAATGAGTCAACATACCGCAGTGATTAAATGGCAACGTCAAACCGACGAAATTTTCAGTGATAATCAATACAGCCGAGCGCACGTTTGGCAGTTTGATGGTGGGCTTTGTGTTCCTGCTTCGCCATCTCCTCATGTTGTTCCATTGCCTTTATCTGTAGCTGAGAATGTGGACCCAGAAGAAGCGTTTATTGCGGCACTTTCAAGCTGTCATATGCTGGTCTTTCTCTCTATTGCTGCTAAACGCCGTTATGTGATCGACTCTTACGTAGATGAAGCGGTGGGCGAACTTACAACGGGAGAAAATGGTAAAGAGTGGGTTTCAAAAGTGACACTTAGACCAAACATTGTCTTTTCAGGAGACAAACAGCCGACACGTGAACAGTTAGAAAAAATGCATCATATGGCACATGAAAACTGCTTTATCGCTAACTCTGTAAAGACCGACGTCGTGACAGAGTTATTGGATTAGGAGAATGAGCCATTAAAAGCGTTAGTGAGGTGAAGCTTTCATAATCTTGCTTGTTGTGTAACCTAAGTTATACCCAAGTGACTTCAAGATGCAGGATTCAGAGTGTTGTCATTGATTCGAGAGCAAGGAAAACAACGCAGTGTAATAGCCAGCTCTTTCCAAGTTGTTTGACGCAGCAATCGGGTCAATGACACGCTCCCAAAGGGCGAGCTGCCTTGGCTTGTATACTTTGTTGCCGATTCTTGATTTAGACCCACTAAACCTTTAAATCGCCGCCGCGTCTACAAACCAAGTCAGTCTCGCTGAACCTAGCATCTCGAGGTTACTTGGGTATAAAGCTCTAATTAACCGTTTAATAGTTTGAATATGGGTGACTGGTTTCACATTTTGGTTCATTTTAAGTCGGTATGTGAATCAATGTTGTGCAGTGGCGCAAACTGTTTGTTGTTAAATTAATGTTAATATCGAATGGTGTGTCATTGATTAATAGCGAGCATGGATGTGCAAACGCCTTTGAATCCCTTTATTCAAGCGAATGGATTACCTCAATTTGGTCATTTAGCATCGGTTCCCGAATCGCTTCAGTTGGATGCGTTTCAGTATCTTAATGAGATGGACCAGCCTGCATCGAGTTGGCGTAAGCGATTCGACTATAAGCAGTTCCAGTTCGTCTCGATCGTGACAGAGAAATACATCATTGGTGTCGCGATTGCTGATATTCGTTATTTGGCGTCTGGCTTTTGCTATGTGTTTGATATCGAAACTCATGAACTTGTCGAGCAGCAGTGGCTAAAGCCGCTCAACATGGGCTATCAAACACAACCTTCTAGTTGGAACAGCCAAGCCTATCTCGCTAGTGACACCATCCAGTTCAACATTGAAAATGGACTCTGGCATATACAGCTTTCAACAGACCTTATTCAAGCTGACTTAAGGTTAACGCCTGAGCCAGAAAGTTTGCCTTTGATGCTCTGCACGCCAACAGCATATTCGGGCTGGACTTACACTCAAAAACACAACGCACTCGCTGTTCAAGGTGAAATGAGCGTGAAAGGGCAGCCACAAGATCTCACCAATGCAGTCGCTGGGTATGATTTCTCTGCTGGTTACATGCGCAGAGAGACCAGTTGGCGATGGGCGAGCATCAATCACCAAAGGAAAGGCAAACGGATAGGACTGAACCTTGCGGCTGGTGTGAATGAAACTGGGTACTGTGAAAACGTCATATGGATTGATGGCGAACGCCACTTGATGCCGCCTGTACAGTTCGAGTTTTCTCGCATGCATCAAGAAGCGTCATGGCGAATTACCTCACAAGACAAGCGCATCGACTTGATCTTCAAGCCTAAAAATCAACGATCAGAGAAAAAGAACTTCTGGTTTTTGAAGAGTAACTTTCGTCAGTTTGTCGGTTACTTTTCTGGTTATTTGATTGATGACAATGGCATTAAACACGAACTCGATGAGGTGATGGGACTCACCGAAGATCATTACGCGAAATGGTAGGAACGGACTATGGAATGGTCACAGATTACAGAGCATCCTGATTTATTGTTGATGTTGCTCGCACCAATATTCTTTCTTTGTATTGCGGCAGAATATTGGTTTGGGCAACGTGGTGGTCGATTACCTGAGAGTGCGCGATATTACTTGCCAGAAGTCGTGTGTAACTTTGTATTGGCTGGGCTTCATCAAGCGACAGATATCTTAACAGGACTGCTGATCGCTAAACTGTATTTGTGGTGGTTTGGTTGGCGCTTGTTTGATATCGAGATGACGGTTTCTACCTTCCTGTTACTCATGGTCTTGCAAGATTTCTTCTATTATTGGTTCCACCGAGCAAGCCATCGTATCCGTTGGATGTGGGCAGCGCACGTGGTGCACCACAGTTCAGAGCGTATGAACTTCAGTACCGCATTTCGCCAAAGCCTGATGTACCCACTAGCGGGTATGTGGTTATTCTGGTTGCCACTGGTCATTATTGGATTTGATCCTAAATGGGTGGTGTTTGTTGTACTGCTCAATCTTGGTCTGCAATTCTTTGTTCATACTCAGTCGATTCGGTCCCTTGGCCCTTTGGAGTGGGTCTTCAATACACCATCCCATCACCGAGTTCATCATGGTGTGAATCGTCAATACATTGATAAAAATTACGCTGGTGTATTGATTATCTGGGATCGCATGTTCGGGACGTTCGAGCCTGAAGTAGAAACCGTCCGTTATGGCATCTCAAAGCCCGTTAACAGCTTTAATCCTATTACCGTGACGTTTGCAGAATGGAAAGACATGTTCAAAGAGGTGACCCGTCCTAATTTGTCTTGGCGTCAGCGCTGGCGGTGCTTGTTTGCTCCGCCGTCCGATACAATTGAGTAACTGTTCTGAATGATTAACTAAACGCCATACTATTAATGCTTGACAGTGTTCGGTGATGTTGTTTTAATGCGTACGGTGTTTCGTAATCTTTAAGGAACGGACGATGACATTTAATCGAGTTTTCTCAATTGTAACGATGACCGCCGCTATGCTCAGCTCTGGGTACGCATACGCAGCACCTGCTTTTAGTGCAGATCAGTTGTGTAAAGCAGGGTTGGCACTGGCTATTGATAAGCAGCCTCGCGGGATTAAATCAGTGGGAACATCGGGTCAACGTATTTTGCTGGCTTTGAAAAATGGCAAAAACGATTGGGATTACCGCTGCACGGTGAATCGTCAGAATCGTACGTTAAAGATTGATGCTAGGGACTTGAAGCGAAATGATAAATATCTCGCTCAAGCCATACGTTATCGCATCAATGAAGGGAAGCGATTGGTTGAGGTCACCATGAAGAAACGCGCTGGTGGCGGGCTGAAAAACGACACGTTCACGACACTTCAGTTGGATTAACCCCAAAGATATGGGGAACACAATAACGAAGACGCGCCCCTGCACTCTGCAGGGGCTTTTTTATGCCTGCAGTTAGAGGTAGCAAATACAGAGATCGATTACAGCCACAGCATGATAGCAATGAAGTACGAGTTTAAAGGGTATTTTAGGGAACTGATAAAAAGTTAGCTTAGGGAAAGCTTGGAGCGGGCAGCGGGAATCGAACCCGCATCATCAGCTTGGAAGGCTGAGGTAATAGCCATTATACGATGCCCGCGCATCGATAGGACTCATTCAATATGCCAGATTGAGTGCAAAAGAAAAGTCTTTTTTGCTCAATAAGTTGCTTAGTGAGTAAATAAATACCGATTCGTTCAAAAAACGCACAGCACTGTTGGCAATATGTCGCTCTGAATACGATTTCACTCTCTTTCTCAACCAGTGTTTTACTCTGTTCTTAGTCTCTATTACGTCTTGAATTTGAACACTTGGCATTCATGGTCAAGACTAAATGTTGAAATGATTCAATATTTTCTCAGGTTCGTAAGATTGAATACCACAACTTGCCGAGAGACCGGCGCGATAGAGAGAGGAGAAAGAGTATGTGGAAAGGTTTATTGGCAACATTGTTTGCTATCTCGGTGGTTGCTTGTACCACGGTAACCACTGATGTTGACAAGCAAGCGGATTTCTCATCCTACAAGACGTTTGATTTTGGTGAACAATCAGATACCCCAACCAGTTTGGATGCTCGTCGCATTGAGCAAGGGTTAGCAGCTCAACTGGAATCAAAAGGAATGTCGCGCGTGAAAAGCGGCGGTGATCTGTATGTGCACCACGACATTATCAAAGAATCGGAGATCGTATCTTCTGGTTCAAGTTTTAGTGTCGGTTACGGTTGGAACAGTTTTGGTGTGGTGACGTCCAGTCCTGAGCGTTACAAGGAGAAGAAGTACGGCAAATTGGTCGTTGAGCTTGTCGATACTAAAGCCAATCAAGTGGTGTGGAAGGGGGTTTCTAGCCGTAAGCTCACCGAGTCAATGAGTACTGAAAAGCGCGAAGAGTTGATCTCGGAAGAAGTCACGAAAATGTTTGAAAACTACCCTTATGGTAAAGAGTAAATTGAAGGTTAAATCACCGCCTAATCGCGCCAACAATCATTTGCAAAACGCTCTTTTTATTATCGATTAAGAATTTGAATTGCAAATTTGCACGCACGGAGTTACAACAGCGTATCGTTGTGGTTTAGGTGAATTCTGTGCGTGCTTACTTAGTCTCTGTATTAGGACTCTTTGTTGCGCTGATGGCTTTTGGGTTGAGTCAGGCTTCACCGTCACCAAAAATCTCCTACGCCGTCAGTTACACCTCTTCATTGATCGATGGTGAGGCGCATCTAGAGAAAGCACCGTTTTCTCCTTCACGCAAAGTCGCTGCGAGTTTATTCAGCCGCAATGCACTCCGCGTAAACCATTCCAATACGTCGCCAGATTCGGATGATTTCGATGTGCTGCCTGCACGTTGGCTAAATGACGTGCAGGATTTCAACAAACGCGAGTTTACTGACGTAGCGTTGCCTGTCATTCAAATTTTTTATTCGCACTCCAAATATCGGCTGGGAGCAGGGCAAGAGTCCAACCTGATCTATCGCTTTATTCATGCGCGGTAATTCCTATTCATTAATTTTCGAAATTTGATTGTGATGTTTAGGAGTTTGTTATGTTTGATTCAATTACGCAGGTGCTGTTTGCTTTGTGGCACCAGGATTTTACTGCACTGATGGCACCAGGTAGTGCAGGACTTATCTACTTTGTTGTGGGTGCGCTTATTTTTCTTGAGAGTGGTTTTATTCCTGCGGCGCCTTTCCCTTGTGACAGTGTTGTTGTGCTTTCTGGCACTTTAGCGGCGGTGGGTGTATTGGACCCAGTGATGATCATGTTAGTGATCGTGGTGAGTGCGGCAATGGGAAGCTGGGCTGCTTACCTACAAGGCAAATGGTTAAACCGTTTACCAAAGGTGCAGGGTTGGGTAAATGCAGTTCCTGCAAAACGCTTGGAGCAAGTTGACATGTTACTTGGTAAGCATGGCTTGATTGCATTGTTTTGTGCGCGCTTTATTCCGGTTGTGCGTTCTTTGCTGCCTTTAATGATGGGTTTGCGCGTTAATCGCGTGAGTAAGTTCCATTACTTCGCATGGTTGAGTGCGATTCTATGGACGCTGCTGCTGTGTGGTTTAGGCTTATTATTGCCTCTACTGCCAGAGAAGCTTAACAAGATTGTGACCATGGGATTGATGGCTGCACCGGTGATTACTCTGACCATTGCCATTATGAGCTTTGTATTGGTGAAGGTGCGTAAGGCTTGGAGTAAATCGAAAACCACGCCGCAATTGCCATAGTCGTATAAACCTGAAGCTCGAAAAGCAAAAAAGGCGCGATGACCGCGCCTTTTTGGTTCTCTACGTAAATTGAAATGAGCTGGAATCAGTAACCATTGTTATAAAGGTATTCGCCTGCTTCTTTGCACTCAGTTTTGTAGAGCTGTTCCATCTTGGTTTCATCCATGCCTTTTGCTTTGAATTCGGTCTCTGCCGAAGAAAGCTGGCTGAATGTGTACCCACGTTCTGCCATTAAGTAATGACGAAACATTGCACGGTGTTCAGGAACCGCAGTTCGGGCGTTAGAAGCATTGGCACACTCCATCAGAGCGCTGTTGCTCATTTCTTCTGGTTTTGCTGCGTGCGTAGTTGTTGTGAATAAAGTAATAAGCGCCAAAGTGGCAATAGTCGCGATTTTTTTCATAATCAGGATCTCGAGTTAATTCGGTGTTCAGATGAGATCATCCATGGCTGGTACTGACGGTTTCCATATTGTGTCAGTACAGTCAATGTGCGAGCTAAGCGTCGCGACTGTGTGCAAACACGTACAGTAAATTGGCTTGCTTCCATCTAGCTAGATGATACGAGCGACGGTATGCAAATACATCGGCAGCATCGGGTAATGGCGTTGCTTTGAGCGCTATGTCCAACAGTGATGGAGACAAAAACGCGACTAACAGGTGATAGTCGGGCGTTATATTTAGTGGTAAATCACCATCGTTACCGGATGTACGGCGACAAGGGAGTAAACCAAGCAAATCACGTTTTAGGTGACGAAAGTAACCGTCTGGACTCCAAGAGTCGCGAGTATTCCATGCACGATAAGGCGCTTTTATTGCGTGATAATCGTATTGAGTGAGCTTATAAAGCTTTTCTGAATGCGTGTATTGGAATTCTGAGGATGGCTGATTTTGCGCTGCAAGCATTTGCCCTGAGAACAGGGAGAGTGACAACAAAAGCAAAAGGCGAAATACGTGAACCAAAACTAACCCTAAAACACTATGGAATCGATATTCGTTTGCTGCCTGAAGGTGGCGCTTGCGTATACTAACGACTTGCTGAAAGGATGAACAGTTTTTTGTCGCATTAAAAAAGGGAGCGTATCAGCTCCCTTTTCAACATTAGGTCAAGAAACCTTAAGCGCTAGCGTAGATAACACTGCCACCTTTAATGGTGTCGATGATTTCTCGTGATAGCTTCTGTGGCAGAGCGGGGCAACCCCAACTGCGACCAAGATAACCATTCTTCTTAATAAAAGAAGGATTTGCGTAGTCTGCACCATGAACCACAATGTAACGCTCTCGTGCTTTATCGTTAACGCCGGATGTCAGTCCATCCAAGCGAAGTGAATAACCGTTAGAACCATAGTATGTGGTATCGGTTAAGAATGTTCCTAGAGAAGTTTTACGAGAGTTCACAACATTAGAAAACTTCGTTGCGGTCTTCTTGCCGCTGTTTACGCCGTGAGAGACATAAGTATTAAAAATGAGCTTCTTCTTGTCCAAATCGACCACATAAAAGCGTTTTTCAGTAGATGGTTTACTGTAATCGATGATAGTCAAAAGTGGCTTTTTGCGGTCTGAGGTTTTCTTATAAGCTAAGAACGCATCATTGAATAAACTGAAGTCAATGACGCCTTCCAACTTAGCTTCTTTATATGTCTTTTCAACAAGTTGTTTAGTGGCTTTCGTTTCTGTCGCTTTGCCTGAATGATGAGCAAAGGCAAAAGGAGAAACTGCCAGCGATGTCCATATCAATAATAAAAATAGCTTTTTCATTTGTACTAAATAAAACTCTTGGTGCAACAAATTTAGCGATTGCTTCGTGCAGTCGTTAATACAGCATGTTCATCAATTTAACTCTATTCCCAATGTTGCTTATTATGCTTAGTGACACCTATTACTCAAATATTTTTAGTATTTGGTAAAGACTATCCAACTAACTTACTGAATTTAATCAATATTGAGAGGTTAATTGATGACTTTAAAAATCTTCAGAACAAATACTAGCCGATTTGGCTAATTAATAAAACTGTGTTTACCAATATTTACTGAGATGGATACTCAATAAAACATCGTTTAATTATACTTTTAATAAAAATATTGTTTGAATTCAATGAACTTATTTCTAACTGGTCATTCGGCGAAAAGTTTTTAGACTGTGATCCTAGTCGTAACAAATCATGACTGAATAAAGGTGAATGTATTGATAGCTACTATGGGTTGCGGAGCATATTCAACCAAACGGCCAGCTAGATTGTTGTATATCGTCAACTTATCCGTGTTCACTGTTCACATCATCCAAACTTTTTATGTTAGCGTGCTATAAAACTGTTAGCAGAAGGCATTGAAGATGGAAGTTTATGAGTGTGTCTCATTTATCCTAGTTAAGGATGATGAAGTGTTATTAGAAACAAGATCGAAGGACAAGGACTCTGACCCAGGTATGATCGCGATACCCGGTGGGCACATGGAACAAGGCGAAAGTCAGTCCATGACATTGCTGAGAGAATTAGACGAGGAGCTAAACATCAGACCGCAAAGGTGCGGGTATTTGTGTTCTTTATATCACCCAACCACCGAACTTCAATTGCTTCATTATTATGTAGTTACTGATTGGGTGGGAGATATTCAGAGCCTAGAAGCAGAATCTGTCAATTGGTACCCAATAATAAATGCGCCTGTTGCTACAGAAGTGGACCGCATAGCTTTAAGTGAATATCAAAGATTAAAGCATGTATTAAAATCGGTATTTAATGATGACTTCTCAATAAATAATGTTTGTGGATAATCATAATATTTTTAATTAATGATTAAATGACGAGTACATTTGAAATAAAGTTTTTCTGATAAATAGTTTAAATGAATTGTATACCCAAGTGATTTCAAGATGCAGGATTCTGAGCGTTGTCATTGATTCGAGTTCAAGGAAAACAACACCGCGTAATAGCCAGCTCTTTCCAAGTTGTTTGACGCAGCCATTAGTTTAATTAAAAAAGCGGGGCAATGACACGCTCCCGAAGGGCGAGTTGTCTTGGCTTGTATACTTTGTTGCCGATTCTTGATTTAGAGTGACTAGATCTTTAAATCGTCGCCGCGTCTACAAACCAAGTCATTCTCGCTGAACCTAGCATCTCGAGGTTACTTGGGTATAAAACATTGATCAAAAATAAACTTTTCTCTCAGTAAGTTATGCTAGTTTCTGTAAAAGTTGAACAAAAGCTAAATATACAAGGAAGAAAATGAAAACGATAGGTCTGATTGGTGGCATGTCATGGGAGTCTACCGCAAACTATTACCAAATTATTAACCGAGAAGTGAAAGCGCGCTTAGGTGGTTTGCATTCAGGTAAAGTCTGCTTGTACAGCGTCGATTTCGCCGAAATTGAAACGCTGCAACACCAAGGTCGTTGGGATGATACTGCAATCATTCTCGCGCAGGCAGCAAAATCAGTGGAAGCGGGCGGTGCAGATTTTATTTTGATTTGTACAAACACGATGCACAAAGTCGCAGACCAAATTCAGCAGGCTGTTAATGTACCGCTTGTTCATATTGCCGATGCGACCGCAGAGCAGTTGGTTGCGGATGGCATTAAGAAGGTTGGTTTACTTGGCACGCGTTTTACCATGGAACAAGACTTCTATAAGCAGCGACTTATCGATAAATTTGGTGTTGATGTCGTCGTACCCAGTTCAGATGACCAGACGATTGTTCATGACGTTATCTACAACGAATTGTGTAAAGGCGAAGTGCGTGATGATTCGCGCCAACACTACCTTACGATTATTGAGAAACTCGTGGAACAAGGGGCTGAAGCAGTCATTCTGGGTTGTACTGAAATCGCGATGTTAGTTGAACCTCAGCACACTGACGTCAAGCTTTATGACACAACTGAAATCCACGCGAAAGCAGCGGTAGAAAAAGCCCTCGACTCAAAGTGAGACTTCGCTTAACAGGCTTAATCAGAACAACGAACTCAAGGAAGAGTGATGAACTATCGATGCGGGCAATGCCGCCAGTTTACTCGTCAAAAAGGTAGCGCAGATATTTGCGGTGCATGGGGGCATCCCACTGATGCAAAACGTCCAGCGTGTGACTATTTTATGCCAACCGTTAGCGCAAAAGAGCGTGTCGCTTCTTCAATGAAAACCAAAAATGGCTAAGTCTTTCTCATTAATTGAGAATTTCTTAGCCAATCAGTATGCATTGATCAATGCAAACGATTGCTCGGTTTGGGATGTGTTGTATAATCTGCGTCGCGTCACACTTTGGTGACACGTATTACATTTCAGGACTCCCATGTTGAAGAAATCTCTTGCTCTCATGCTTGCTGCGTACTCACTTCCTTCCGTTGCAGGTTCTACCATCGGTATCGTTGGTGCGATGGATGTTGAAGTTGAAGCGCTATTACCAAAAATCCAAAATCAACAAGTAAAGAAAATCGGTAGCCATCGCTTTTATATGGGTGAGTTAGAGGGAAAAACGGTCGTTGTGACTCAATCGGGTGTTGGTAAAGTCAATGCAGCGATGACGACAACCCTTCTGATTGAATCTTTCGGTGTTGACCAACTTATTTTCACAGGTATTGCGGGCGCAAGTGATCCGAAATTGGATCCGCTAGACGTGGTCGTCTCTACGCGTTTGGTGCAACACGATGTGGACCTAACCGCATTTAACATGCCGAAAGGCTTGCTGCCTGATTATGAAGAGCGTTACTTCTACGCCGATAAAACACTGCAAAAGTATGCATTCGATGCTGCCGTTGACACTCTTGGGAAAGAGAGTGTTTATCGAGGCATTATCGCATCAGGTGACCAGTTCATTGCGAGCAAAGTGAAGGTAACCGGCATTTACCAAGAATACAACGCGATGGCGGTAGAAATGGAAGGCGCAGCGCTAGGTCAAGTCGCAGACGCTTTCAATGTACCTTACGTAGTGATTCGCACGATCTCTGATAAAGCGGATGGCTCAGCAGATGTTGTTTACTCAGACTTGAAGAAGGCAACTGCAGACAATTCTGCAAACATTACTCTGAATATGCTGAAACGCATGTAATTGAAAATAGGTTCGGCAAACTTTTGCAAGCCGTAATAAGACGAAAAAGCAGCACTTAGAATGCTGCTTTTTTCTTGAAGATTCGCTTCACCCACTAAGCGATGTGCGTGCTCTTGAACGGCTGATCGTTTGCAGATTTCCACCAATGATCGAGTTGCTCTTTGTTCATTGGCTTACCAAACAAATAGCCCTGCATAAAGTCGCAGCGGTAAGAAGAAAGCCACTCGTGCATCACGTTATGCTCAATGCCCTCAGCCGTAACGGTCTTATTCTGTGCATGACACAGTTCTATAATTGGTTTGATGACATGCCCATTATCGGTGTTCATCAGGGTTAACAAAAACTCTCGGTCAAATTTGATTTTCTGTACCGGGTACTGCACTAATTGCGTCAAAGAAGTATAACCAGAACCAAAGTCGTCTATTGCCAGTTTATAACCTAGTTTCGATAGCTCATCGAGTAGGGCTGTACCTTGTTTATCAGACGCAAAAGTTTCGGTAATTTCTAGCTCAATACAATGCGCAGGAACACCATTTTGTGATGCTTTATCATGGATGAATTCCGCCATAGACAGTGAGTTCAGTTCTGCAGACGATAAGTTGATGGACAAAATAATGTCTTTCCCAAAGATATTTTTGAGCTGGTGGTATTCCGCCATGGCATTCGCGAATACCCAGCGGTCAATCTTTTCGAACAAACCGGTTTGTTCAGCAATAGGAATGAACTCTTTTGGTGGTACTGAACCGATCCCTTCAGCTTCCCAACGTAATAGGACTTCCAAGCCTTCTATCTCGTTGGCATTACTGTTCATGTATGGTTGGAAAACAAGATGAAACTCTTCTTCAACGTTAGCTTTGCGCAATGCGCGTTCAATTTGGCTACGACGTTGAGCCTCGATATTGAGTGCTGCAGAATAGTAAGCGTATTGGTTTTTACCAGCACGCTTAGCTTGGTACATTGCTGCGTCTGCACTCGATAAGAGCTTGGCGATATCACCACCGTCTGTTGGGTATTGAGCGATACCCACGCTGGCTGTTACTGGAAATGAGTTTTTCGCTGACTGAGTTAAGTTGTTAATTGGCTTTAGCAACTCCGCGGCAAACAGATCGGGTATGTCGCTATTCTCTTGATTAGAACTGAGTAAGATTGCGAACTCATCACCGGACAAACGCGCACCGAAAGATGGGCTATTGTATTGTTGAGTGAACTTCTGACACGCATTTTTGATGTGTCTGGAGAAGACTTGCAGCAACTTATCGCCCAGTTCGTGACCGTATTTGTCGTTGACGTATTTGAAGTTATCTAGGTCAATATAAATTACCCAAAGCTGATCTGAAGGATCCGCCAGTTCACGGCTTGCAAGTTCATGGAAGCGATGACGATTAGCAAGTTGAGTTAAGTGGTCGGTTTCTGCCAAACGCTTGGTCTTGTGGTAGACGTTGTTCAGCTCTTCATACATATCAAAGAAGCGAGAAGAAAGGCGTCCAATCTCGTCATCAGTGTCTAGTTTTTCAATGTTAGCACGCTTGTTGGACTCAATTTCTCTAAGCTGTTTGTCTAAGTGGGATACCGGGCTAAGTACGTAACGATACAGCACCAAGACAATTAATGTGATGGTACAAAACGAGGCAATGCCAAACGACAATGCCAGTTCTAGCCAGACCTTATCGACCTTATTCCACATCAGATATTCTGCTGGCGATAAAATGGCATAGAAATGGGGTAGAAGTTCAATCGTCTGGGCGAGGGGAATATCTAAGATAATCGGCTTGTCAGAAAAGGTAATCACGCTGTGCGTATCAAATTCGATCTCATGTTTGATGTCATTGAACGCTTCGAGTGACACAGACACGATAACAAAGAAAACGTTTTGTGGGTCAAAGCTTAACGGGGGTTCTCCGGTACGTTTATCAAACAACTCATATTGCAATAGAATGCTTTGCCCGCTGCTGTTGTAAATAAAACCGGTATGGCTGACATCCCCATTGGCTTTATAGCTTTTGTCGACATACTCAAGGATCTTAGGGTCCACTCGACCATTTGATTCGTAATATTGATTTTCGGTGTAGTAGAGAAGGTCTTGTCTACCATCGAGGATCGCCATGTTGGCATCCCCTCGGTACCCGTGGCTGAGCACCTCTATGGTTTCATCTAAACGTTTGAACAGTTGCCTCTCACGATAGCGGTTATCATGATTTACAAAATAATCTTGCAGTACCTCGCTTTTACCCAAGGTATAGGCATAACTGTTGAGAAAAATGTTGGCTTGGCGAAACTGTCCAGCGAGCTTTTCCATTTGCAGCTGGATATAGCTGTCTTCCCTTTTGATTAGCGTGACTTTTTGAATGCTATAGATGATGTAACTCGACACCAGTGCGCTAATTAGAATGACAGGGGCGACAAGCAAAACGACTCTGTTGCTTAATTTCATGTATTTCTTACTTTCCGTTTGTGTCCCTACAAACGCTTCTAACCTGAGAGTATTACCTATTGGTGCCTACCTGAGGTATCGAACGGATGATGATACTTTCCTTGTATTCGAGGAAATTGTAAGTGTGTGTTTTTCGAAAGTCAGTCAGGTTTCCGATATTTGTGATGCTGTGTGAGGTTTTTTCATGTTCACAGGTGTCACCGTCTCATAAATTGAACAGATTTATTCCAGCGAAAAGGTCTTCAACTCATTCGTCCGACTTATGAATTCAGATTAATACCGATTGAATGGAAGTCTCTCTCCCGTTCAATAGATATCATCGAAACGTTTCGATGGCGAAGTGTGACCTCAATATCTTTTTCTTAATCAGTTAGCACTCAATTACGGATCATTCTCACACCTTATCGATCTGCGACTGGTCAATTCTCCTTGGCGTTCTATTATTGCATCGAAACGTTTCGATGAGTGTTTTGTCAATATAGAAATTAGTCCAAGAGAGACACTCACAGTTGTATGAACGTGTAACCGAAAGGTCGATGAGATGAAAAAAAGTACCCTAATTAACTCAGAAATTTCTTACTTGGTGGCGACGCTGGGTCATACCGACGAAATCACCATTTGTGACGCGGGCTTGCCAATTCCTGATCATGTACAACGTATTGATTTAGCGTTGACTCATGGCGTACCTGGTTTCCTTGATACCGTTCGCGTGATTCTGTCTGAGTCCCAAATTGAAGGGGTCATCATTGCTGAAGAATTCGCAACAGTTAGCCCAGTTCACCACGATGCGCTGATCTCTGAACTAACCAAAGAGAGTGAGCAAACAGGTAAGCAAATCGCGATTAACTATGTATCGCATGAAGATTTTAAAGTTCGTACAGAACAGAGTCGCGCTGTTGTTAGAACAGGCGAGTGCACACCGTATGCGAACGTGATTTTCCAAGCTGGCGTGGTGTTTTAAGCCACAACTAATTGAGGACAAATTATGACTCAAGCCATTCTACAACTAAGCGACATTGAGAAAGCCTTCCCGGGTGTTAAGGCGTTGGATAAAGCCAGCCTTAATGTATACCCGGGTCGAGTGATGGCGCTGATGGGCGAGAACGGGGCAGGTAAGTCGACCTTGATGAAAGTGCTTACAGGCATCTACCACATGGATGCAGGAAGCATCAAATATCAAGGTCAGCCAGCGGCGTTTAAAGGTCCGCGTGATTCTCAAGAAGCGGGCATCAGTATCATTCACCAAGAATTGAACTTGATCCCTGAGCTGACGATTGCTGAAAACATCTATTTAGGTCGTGAATTTACCGGCACGATGGGACGTATTCAGTGGAGCAGAATGTACGAAGAAGCAGATAAGTTGCTTCAACGCCTTAACGTAAAGCACTCTTCAAAAACATTGCTTGGTGATTTAAGTCTTGGTGAGCAGCAAATGGTGGAGATTGCCAAAGCGCTGTCTTTCGAATCCAAAGTCATCATCATGGATGAACCAACGGATGCGTTGACCGACAAAGAGACGGAATCGCTGTTTAAAGTGATTAACGAACTTCGCGACCAAGGTTGCGGCATCGTTTACATCTCACACCGTCTGAAAGAAATCTTCGAAATCTGTGATGACATTACTGTGTTACGTGACGGCAAGTTCATTGGCGAATGCCAAGTTAAAGACACCAACGAAGATGGACTCATCGAAATGATGGTTGGTCGTAAGTTGGAAGAGCAATACCCGCGTATCGATGTGACGCATGGTGATGTTTGTCTTGAAGTGATTGGTTTGACGGGCTCGGGTGTTCATGACATTAGCTTCACGCTTCAACGTGGTGAAATCCTTGGTGTTTCAGGCTTGATGGGCGCGGGGCGTACAGAGTTGATGAAGGTGATTTACGGCGCGCTACCAAGTGAGCGTGGCGTCATCAACTTAGACAATAAGACCATTAACCCGGTTAGCCCACAAGATGGCTTGGCGAATGGTATTGCTTACATCTCTGAAGACCGTAAAGGCGATGGCTTGGTGCTTGGCTTATCCGTGAAGGAGAACATGTCTCTGTGTGCATTGGATAAACTTACCAAAGGCTTCCAAATCCAACATGGCGAAGAAGTCGTGGCGGTAGAAGACTTCATCAAACTGTTCAACATCAAAACGCCAACCCGAGACCAAATCATTGGCAACCTGTCTGGTGGTAACCAGCAGAAAGTGGCAATCGCAAAAGGGCTGATGACCAAACCCAAAGTTCTGATTCTGGATGAGCCAACTCGCGGCGTCGACGTGGGTGCGAAGAAAGAAATCTACCAGCTAATCAACAAATTTAAAGCCGATGGCATGAGCATCATCTTGGTTTCTTCTGAGATGCCTGAAGTGCTAGGCATGAGTGACCGCATCATGGTGATGCACGAAGGTCGAATCACGGGCGAATTTGATGCGAAAGACGCCGACCAAGAAACACTACTCGCTTGTGCCGTAGGCAAGAAGATCAATGAGGAAGCAGCATGAGTACTAATACCATGAGCAAACCAAACGAAACGGGCAGCAAGAAGCTGTTCACTAAAGAGTGGCTGATTGAACAAAAGTCACTGATTGCACTGTTATTTTTGATTGTTGTCGTGTCATTTTTGAACCCGAACTTTTTTACGGTAGACAATATTCTTAATATCCTTCGTCAAACCTCAGTTAACGCAATCATCGCGGTAGGTATGACGTTGGTTATCCTGACCGCAGGCATCGACCTAAGCGTAGGTTCTGTACTCGCACTATGTGGTGCGTTTGCCGCGAGCATGATTGCATTAGAAGTGCCTGTGCTTATCGCAGTTCCGACTGCATTGTTCGCTGGTGCAGCTTTGGGGGCGATCAGCGGTATCATCATTGCCAAAGGTAAGGTTCAAGCCTTTATCGCAACACTGGTTACCATGACGTTACTACGCGGCGTAACCATGGTTTACACCGACGGTCGTCCTATCTCTACGGGCTTTACTGACACAGCAGATGCATTTGCATGGTTTGGCACAGGTTACGCACTTGGTATCCCGGTTCCAGTTTGGTTGATGGTGATTGTCTTTGCGGCAGCTTGGTACCTACTGAACCACACTCGTTTTGGTCGCTATGTGTACGCACTTGGCGGCAACGAATCAGCAACGCGCCTTTCTGGTATCAACGTTGACCGTGTAAAAATTGGTGTATACGCCATCTGCGGTATGTTGGCAGCGCTTGCTGGCATTATCGTGACGTCTCGTCTGTCTTCGGCACAACCAACAGCGGGTATGGGCTACGAGCTAGACGCTATCGCAGCGGTTGTTCTTGGCGGTACCAGCTTGATGGGTGGTAAAGGTCGCATAATGGGAACATTGATTGGTGCTCTAATCATCGGCTTCCTAAACAACGCGCTGAACCTACTCGATGTTTCTTCTTACTACCAAATGATTGCGAAAGCAGTGGTTATCTTGCTAGCAGTACTGGTAGACAACAAAAACAAGTAATTGATATTTAAAATAAAGAGCTCCATTACATCCTGAATACAAACCGAGCCAGAGGACGTGTGCTGGCTCACCCTACACAAAGGACTAGAACGATGAAAAAACTCGCAACTCTTATCTCTGCTGCACTTCTTTCTTCAACCGTATCGGTAGCGGCGCACGCTCAAGATACAATGGCGATTGTAGTTTCTACATTGAATAACCCGTTCTTCGTAACGATGAAAGACGGTGCAGAAGCGAAAGCGAAAGAACTGGGATACGACTTGATTGTACTGGACTCGCAAAATGACCCGAGTAAAGAACTGTCAAACATCGAAGACCTAACGATTCGTGGCGTAAAAGCGATTCTGATTAACCCAACAGATTCAGACGCTGTGTCAAACGCAATTCGTATGGCGAACCGTTCTAAGATCCCTGTGTTGACACTAGACCGTGGTGCAAGCCGTGGTGACGTAGTGAGCCACATCGCTTCTGACAACGTAGTTGGTGGCGAAATGGCTGGTCACTACATCATGGAAAAAGTAGGTGAGAAAGCGAAAGTTATCCAGCTAGAAGGTATTGCCGGTACGTCTGCGGCGCGTGAGCGTGGTGAAGGCTTCATGACAGCAGTGAAGGGCAGCAACATGGAGCTACTAGCAAGCCAACCTGCTGATTTTGACCGTACTAAAGGTCTGAACGTAATGGAAAACTTGCTTGCAGCGAACCCTGACGTTCAAGCAGTATTTGCTCAGAACGATGAGATGGCACTGGGTGCGCTTCGCGCAGTTCAAGCGTCTGGTAAAGATGTACTCATCGTTGGCTTCGACGGCACTGACGACGGCATTGCAGCAGTTAACCGTGGCAAGCTAGCAGCAACTATCGCGCAGCAGCCAGATCTTATTGGTGCTTTGGGTGTAGAAACGGCCGACAAAGTATTGAAAGGTGAGAAGGTTGAGGAGTACATTCCTGTTCCGCTTAAAGTCGTGACTAAGTAAGTTTAACTCCCAACTCAGTGATTCTTCTTTGTTGAAGATAATGGAATGACCCAATGAATGTATTGGGTCATTCCAAACAACAAAATGGTACGTTAGAAAACTGAATCTATTTGAATCGTAATACGCTTACGTTTTTTCAAAGAGCGTAAACCTATTACTCCTGTTCAAATATAAAGGGTTCATTCAGAACCGAGGATAACCGTATGAATAAGTTAGTGGTGTTAGGTAGTGTAAACGCTGACCATGTTCTTCAAGTGCCTTCTTTCCCTCGTCCAGGCGAGACGCTGCATGGTCGCAACTATCAAGTTATCCCAGGTGGCAAGGGTGCCAACCAAGCTGTTGCGGCAGCTCGATTAAACGCAGATATCGGTTTTATTGCGTGTGTGGGTGATGATTCATTCGGCATCAACATTCGTGAGAACTTCAAAATGGATGGCATCGATATTGCTGGCGTGAAAATGCAGCCGAACTGCCCAACGGGCATTGCCATGATTCAAGTGGCGGACAGCGGCGAGAACAGCATTTGTATCTCCGCAGAAGCCAACGCCAAGCTGACTGCAGAGGCGATTGAGCCAGATCTAGAGCGCATTCGTCAGGCTGATTACTTGTTGATGCAACTAGAAACGCCAATGTGCGGCATCGAGAAAGCTGCGCGAATCGCGAAAGATGCCAAAACCAACGTCATTCTGAACCCAGCGCCAGCGCGTGAATTGTCTGATGAGTTACTGTCTTGCATTGATGTCATCACACCAAATGAAACGGAAGCGGAAGTACTAACAGGTGTGACGGTAACGGACGATGACAGCGCACAAGAAGCGGCAAACATCCTGCATTCGAAAGGCATTGAAATCGTCATGGTCACGCTCGGTGCGAAAGGGGTGTGGTTGAGTCAAAACGGTCGCGGTGAAATCATTCCTGGTTTCCGCGTAGAAGCAACAGATACCACAGCGGCGGGCGATACGTTTAATGGGGCATTAGTCACTGGTTTATTGGAAGACTTACCTTTAGAATCAGCGATTAAGTTTGCCCACGCAGCAGCAGCGATCTCAGTAACTCGCTTTGGCGCGCAAACCTCCATTCCAACCCGAAAAGAGGTTGAGGAGTTTCTGGTTAAAAACTAATTAAGGAGTAATAACATGGCAACGATGAAAGACATCGCAAAACTGGCAGGGGTTTCCACCTCAACTGTGAGCCATGTTATTAACAAAACTCGCTTTGTCAGCGAAGAGATTTCGGAACGAGTCAACAACGCTGCCAAAGAGCTCAATTACTACGCGCCTTCAGCTTTGGCGCGTAGCCTCAAAGTCAATCGCACCAAAACCATTGGTATGCTGGTGACTACCTCAACCAACCCATTTTTCGGTGAAGTCGTAAAAGGTGTTGAGCGCAGTTGCTACCATAAAGGCTATAGCCTGATCCTGTGTAACACTGAAGGCGATAACGAACGCATGCGTGATTCCATCAATACGTTGCTACAAAAGCGAGTTGATGGTCTGATTCTAATGTGTTCATCGTTAGAAGGGGAGCGCATTGATGTATTCGAACGTTACCCTGATATTCCAGTTGTAGTGATGGATTGGGGACCAATGCTGTTCACAAGCGATAAGATCCAAGATAACTCACTTCGTGGTGGTTACTTGGCAGCCAAATACCTTATCGATTGTGGTCACAAAGAGATTGGTTGTATCACTGGACCATTAATTAAGCATCAAGCGCAAATGCGTTACGAAGGCTACAAACGCGCGATGATCGAAGCAGAGCTTGAGTTCAACGCCAACTGGATTGTTGAATCGGACTTTGAATGCGAAGGTGGTTATCAAGCCTTCAAAAAAATGGCGGAACGTGGTCCGTTACCAAGTTCTATTTTTGTTTCCAACGACATGATGGCCATGGGCGCAATTAACGCGGCAAATGAGTTGGGTATTCAAGTACCTGAGCAGCTTTCTATCATTGGTTATGACGATATCCACATCGCTAAGTTTATGTCGCCATCCCTCACCACTATTCATCAGCCTAAGTACCGTCTTGGACAAGCTGCTGTAGAGACATTGTTGCGTAAATTGGATGATAAGTCTGACGAAGCTCAGGTTGTGCAATTAGAGCCGACACTGATTGAACGTAAAAGTGTGAAGCGTCTCTCTTAGCTCAAAATTTATTCATTCTCAATAAGTTATAAACCTATACTTTTATTGAAGGTGCTTTTTATTAGGATTTAGGAAGCAACCCCACGCCTTTTGAACAATAAGCCCAACAAAATGTGATTTTTTGCGCGTAAAGTAAAAGATTTCGTGTAGAAATATTCCAAAAAGCTTATTATTAAAAGGGTCTATAAATAGATTTATAAATTATTGTAGCAAATGGAAAATTTTTATGTTCGTCAAGAGATACGCACTGCATTCAGTTAAGAGACCGTGGTTTCACCGTATCAATATTCTCTTAGTCTTATTCGTGTTTTCTTTGAGTGTTTATGAGTTGCTTGCCAATGAAGAATTCATTTACTTATTGGGTATCGCATTTACGTTCATAGCTACAGCACTATTTGCTGCGGCATCATCTTTCAAGAAGCGTTACTTGGGACATGAATCCTAAATAGTGGCGAAGGAATAAGTGTGCTTCAGGCACTTTAAAGCAAGTATTGATCTGATTTATGATCGGGTACATCGAAGGGAGGACAAATGTCCTCCTTTTTGTTTGCTGCGAGGCAATAAGATGAGCACATCCCAAGCACAATAATAAAGGACATCTTCATGGACCTATTTGCCCTGTTAGACATCAATAACACCCTTGTTAATATTCCTATTGGTGGTGGCTATGCGATGAGTTGGATCGAAGCTTTTGGTACGGTTTTCGGTCTGCTTTGTATTTGGTTTGCGAGCCAAGAAAAAACCATTAACTACTTGTTCGGTTTGCTGAACGTAACACTTTTCGCCGTTATCTTTTTCCAGATTCAGCTTTACGGATTGCTTCTGCTTCAATTGTTCTTCTTCTGCGCCAACATTTATGGTTGGTATGCGTGGACAAGACCAAATGCACAAGGTGAGACACTAGAGGTGCGCTGGTTAAGCAAGCAGAAGCTCATCGCGACAGGTTCAGTAAGCATTGTTGCGATTGCGCTGTTAACCATCTATATCGACCCATTCTTTTTTGCGTTGGCTAACATTGCCGTTGATACGTTAAATGTGTTCGGTGCAGGTTTGTCTGAACCTGTGTTGGAGCCAGATGCTTTCCCATTCTGGGATGCAACTATGACCGTTCTGTCTATCGTGGCGCAAATCTTAATGACACGTAAGTACGTTGAGAACTGGATTCTTTGGGTCGTAATCAACATCATCAGCGTTGGTATTTACGCAACACAAGGCGTGTACGCAATGTCGGTTCAATACGCGATTCTAATGTTCATCGCCGCAAACGGCACAAGAGAATGGGCACGTAGTGCGAAACGCAATGGTGATAAGACCCTAACTCAAGCGACAGCGCAAGGTTAAGCCAATGATGAAACAACCTCATATTGGCGTAGACAACACCCAGATAGCATCGCGAGTGATCGTCTGTGGTGAGCCAGATCGAGCAAACCGTATTGCCGCGTTGTTTGATAACGCAGAGTTGGTCTCTGAAAACCGTGAATATAGAGTGTTCACTGGCACATACCAAGGTAAGCAAATCTCAGTATGCAGTACAGGCATAGGCGCTCCTTCGATGATCATTGCGGTGGAAGAGCTAAAACAGTGTGGTGTGACAGACGTGATTCGTGTGGGATCGGCTGGTGCGATGCAATCAGGCATTCAACTCGGTGAGTTGATAGTGGCTGAAGGCGCCGTAAGAGACGAAGGTGGTTCGAAAGCGTACGTTCGATCTTCGTATCCGGCTTACGCAAGCTTTTCGTTACTGAAAGCGCTGGACAACTATTTAGCCGAAAAAGAGGCGCACTATCATTTAGGTGTGGTTCGCTCCCATGACAGCTTCTATACCGACGACGAAGAAGCGATTTGCGAATACTGGAACAAGAAAGGCATCCTAGGCGCGGATATGGAGACCTCGGCTCTGTTTACTGTCGGTCGTTTGCGTGGACTGAATGTTGCCTCCATTCTGAACAATGTGGTTTTGTATCAGCAGGATGTGAAAGAAGGCGTAGGACAGTACGTAGACGAAGCGCAAGTGATGA
The DNA here is from genome assembly GCF_024181835.1 of Vibrio sp. Y29_XK_CS5. Taxonomy (NCBI): domain Bacteria; kingdom Pseudomonadati; phylum Pseudomonadota; class Gammaproteobacteria; order Vibrionales; family Vibrionaceae; genus Vibrio; species Vibrio sp. Y29_XK_CS5. The sequence continues at coordinate 1,234,997 of NZ_JAMZAM010000001.1, read as the reverse complement.
TGGAAGGGGAGCGTTTAGCGTCTTACGCTGCTCTTGAAGCCTTAATTGCGCAGAGTTAACTGGATCACAGCTTAGTTAATTTTTAAAGCGGCACTTTGGTGTCGCTTTTTTATTGGCTGTCATCAAACGATTCTAGCGAGTACAATCTATTTGAGATTGTTGTCATTAAAGAGAAACTCACGTGAAAATCAGCCCTTACTCAACCGGACGTTTCAAAAGCTTTCTAGAACAGAAAAGTGCCGAGTTTCGTGACTTAATCTATCAATGCCAAATCGGCAGTCGATACTTTGACTCTGGTGAAGAGATCCTTCGCCAAGGTGAGCAGCTTCAATATCTGTATGTTGTGCCAGTCGGTCGAGTTTCAATGAGTATTATTGCTGTCAACGGTCGTCGTTTTCAATTGGGTGAAGCCAATTGCGATTATCATATCTATGGTGAAATGGAGTACTTCACGCAAACGCCTTGTCAGTGGAACGTCGTCGCCGATGAACATATGCAAGTGGATATTATCTGCATCCAAAAACTGACTGAGGCATTGCATCAGCAACCTGACATGATGTTTTTCTTTGCTTCTGCTTTGGCGGAGGATTATCAAGATTCAATGGATATCTATACCAATCGCTTGTTGCACCCAATTACTTACAACATTGCTTATGATTTGCTAGTACAAAAGCAGACCAACACCTTGTTGGGTGGGTTTGACAAAGTAAACCAAGAAGCGGAAAGATTTGGCACGTCAGGACGCGTTTATCGTCGAGCGGTAAAAGATCTGATGGACAAAGGTTTGATCAGAAAAGGCGAGCAGGGGCTTGAGATTGTTGATGAAGCGGCACTAAAAACATTTCTTGATGCTTACGAATAACCCACAACGTTAGAATTCCGAAATACAATGTTGTGGGTCATCATGATCACTTTTTACTAAGAGCGATAAGCGCTTATTTCTGAATTAGAAAACACAGTGCTTAGCAAAATCGGAAGCTTCGTTAGCAGTCCAATCGCCTTTTGGTTTCTCTTTCATATCGTTACACCACGCTTCACTGCCAACTTCCGTACATGCCATTAGCTGTGCTGCTACAAATAAAACCAATGCTAACTTCTTCATTATCTAGTCCTTTTTAGTGAGTCATTTAAAAGAAGTATAAACATTCATTAAAGTGATAAATATTAATTTGATAACTTTGCGCTTACCGTCTCAAATTCGATATTGGTGAGGTGTAATTCGTTGATTTAGACCCACTAAACCTTTAAATCGCCGCCGCGTCTACAAACCAAGTCATTCTCGCTGAACCTAGCATCTCGAGGTTACTTGGGTATAAAGTTATTAAAGAATCGGTTGAATGCCTGATTGAGTAACGATATATTGCGAATGCGCATGATAATGGATCTCATTTAAGGCTTAGAATAATGGAAAAACTCGTCAGTGCGGCTCTTGTTTCGCTGCTAACAATCTCACCTGCTTTTGCTGCAACCGTCAAAATCGATCACTACATGGGAACGACAGAAGTCGAACAATCGCCAAAACGTGTGGTTGTGATTGGCTTTGGTCCACTCGATACACTCGACAGTTTTGGTATTGACCCTGTAGCAGTATCGAACGCCTCCCATCTTCCAAAGTACTTATCTAAGTACAGTAAAGCTCATTACAAATCGGCAGGTAGTCTGTTCGAACCAGACTTCGAAACCATCTACATGCAAAAACCAGATTTGATTTTGGTTGGTCCTCGCGGTTCGTCAAAATACGATGAGTTAAGTGAAATTGCCCCAACGGTAGTATTTGCTTCAGGCGAGAATGAAGATTACTGGCAAGGGACCAAAGCACAATGGCGAAATATTGGCAAAATCTTCAATATCGAGGATAAGGTCGAGCAAAAAATTACAAAGTTAGACGCTCAATTCAAAGCAATTCGTGATTATAACCAAGCTCATAATAACGATGCGCTTACGATTCTAAGTATTGGTGACAACATCAGTGCATTTGGTGCGAAATCTCGTTTTGGGGCGATTTACACAGATTTTGGCTTTACAGAAACAGTGAAGAGCCTCAAAACAGGCACGCACGGTGACGTAATCTCTTATGAGTTTATTCGCGAAGCTAATCCGAAAAATATTCTAGTTATTGATAGAAATTCACTTCACGCAAAGTCTGATCATGACCTCGCTAAAGCGCTGGATAACGATTTGGTTAAAGCGACTTCGGCTTACAAGAACAAGAAAATTACTTTTCTAGATGTTGACGCATGGTATTTAGCAATGTCCGGCGTGACCGCAACGGAAAAGATGGTGAGTGAAATTAAACACACGATCGATCTGTAAGCGAAGCTAGCTGAGGTTAACTTTGAAAAAGTTATTGCTTGTTCTTGTTGTTCTAAGCGTTGCATCGTTGTTTGTTGGGGTGGCAAATATGACACCCCAACAGTTGTTTTCGGGCGATGCAAAAGCACTAGAGCTTTTCTTTACTAGCCGGGTTCCACGTTTATTTGCCATCCTTCTTGCGGGAGCAGGGCTAAGCATCGCTGGATTAGTGATGCAGCAAATTAGCCAAAACCGATTCGCCGCGCCTTCAACAACAGGCACGATTGAGTGTGCCATGCTTGGTTACGTAATGAGTGTGGTGTTTTTTGGTAATGGCGAACAGCTTTGGCTTGTCTTCGCTGTCTCTATCCTGGGTACCTTGATGTTCGTCCAGTTCATTCAACGTATTCAATTCAAAAGCGTCGTGTTTGTGCCGCTCGTGGGCATCATCTTTGGTAACGTTGTTGACGCTGTTACTACTTTAATTGCCTACAAATACGATGCACTACAAAGCCTGTCAGCATGGAGCGTAGCAAACTTTGCAAACATTTTGCGTGGTGATTTTGAGCTGCTTTATATTGCTGTTCCCGTCGCTCTTTTAAGTTACCTATTTGCCGCACGCATTTCTGCGGTTGGCATTGGTAAAGACTTTGCAGTAAACCTTGGGCTGAACTATCAGCAAGTGGTGACGTTAGGCGTACTTTTGGTGTCGGTAATGTCAGCCAGTGTGGTGATGATCGTAGGTCAACTGCCTTTTTTGGGGCTTATCGTGCCAAACTTAGTCAGTTACTTCTACGGTGATAATCTCAAACGCAATATCCCGCTTACTGCCATGTACGGGGCAATACTCGTTTTGGCGTGTGACTTGGTTAGCCGATTGATCATCTTCCCTCATGAAATGCCGATTTCAATCGTGATCAGCATCTTGGGCGGAGTGGTGTTTATCGCGATGTTGTTGCGAGGTAAGCAAAGTGCGTGATTCCAAGAAACTGTTCTTATTGGCAGCCGTCGCGCTGCTTTTTGCTTTTTTGTTTATTGGTATTGGCTTAACAGCAGATAACTACCAGTACTTTTTGTCGCGACGTGTGCCTAAAGTGTTGGCTATGGTATTGGCGGGTATTGCGATTGCTCAATCTTCGTTGGTGTTCCAAACCATTACCCACAACCGGATTCTTACTCCAAGCATCATGGGGTTTGATGCGTTGTATGTGTTAACGCAAGTACTGATTGTTTTGTTGTTTGGTGGTTTAAGCGCTCTCGTTCTGAATGTCTACATCAACTTCTCGATTGCTGTGCTGGTCATGGTGGGATTTTCGCTATTGCTGTTTGGGTTTTATTTTTCAAAAGGCGGGCGCAACCTCATCACTTTGCTATTGGTTGGGCTGATCTTTGGGCAGTTGTTTAACAACATTGCGGTGTTCTTTTCTCTTCTTATGGACCCAAATACTTTTGCGTTTGTGCAATCTAAACTGTACGCGAGTTTCAATAATGTGAAGGTGAACTTGGTGTATCTCAGTTCACCAATATTGCTCATCGCTTGCTGGTTGTTGTATCGCATGCATCGTACTTTAGATGTTTTTTGGCTAGACCAAGACAATGCTAAGAGTCTTGGGGTTGATGTCCCTAAAGTGACGCGCAATGTCTTTATTCTCTCTGCGGTTCTCATTGCCATTTCGACGGCTTTAGTCGGACCAATCATGTTCTTTGGTTTATTGGTGACAAACTTGAGCCGTGAAATGTTCCGCTCTTACCAGCATCGTACCTTGTTAATAGGTTGCTCTTTGATGGCAATTTGTGCCTTATTGTCGGGGCAATGGATTATAGAAAACGTCTTTTCATTTGAAACGACGCTGAGCGTAGTGATTAACTTTATTGGTGGTATCTACTTCTTGTATCTACTGCTGAAAAACAAAGTCGTATAAACATGATAGTTATAGATAAATTAACCAAAGCATTTGGTTCCAACAAAGTGGTTGATGGCGCGGATACCCAATTTGAGAAAGGGAAGGTGACATCGATTATTGGCCCAAACGGAGCAGGAAAGAGTACCTTGCTGTCCATGGCGTCACGATTGACTGAGCGAGATGGTGGTAGTGTCATGATCGACTGCAAAGAGATTGCAGATTGGGACACCAAAGAACTTGCGAAAAAGTTGGCGGTATTACGTCAAGCTAACACGATTACGATGCGTTTTACCGTAAAAGAATTGGTATCGTTTGGGCGATTCCCTTATTCAAAAGGCAACTTGTCCAAAGATGACCATGCGATTATCGACCAAGCCATCGACTACTTAGATCTGAAAGAAATTCAAGATAAGTTCTTAGATGAATTGAGTGGTGGTCAACGACAGTTGGCATTTATTGCGATGGTGATAGCCCAAGATACGGATTATGTTTTCCTCGATGAACCATTGAATAACCTTGATATCAAGCATTCGCTTCAAATCATGAGAGTCGTTCAACGTCTTGCGCATGATATGAATAAAGCTATGGTGGTGGTGATCCACGATATTAATTTTGCAGCTTGTTATTCCGATGAGATCCTTGCTCTGAAGAAGGGTAAAGTGGTTGCCAGTGGCAAGGTAGATGAGGTAATTCAGGCGTCCACGCTAGAAGACATCTACGAGACACCTTTTAATATCATTGAGCTTAATGGCAAGCGTATGTGTACTTACCATTAAAGCGATATTTACTAAAACAGAATTACGTTAAAACAGTACCTTACTAGAGCAATAGCCCTGTAAACCGAAATAGAAATGTTGATGAGCTTACTTGGTGAGCTCATCAATGATTGGACATCGGCTCTCGGCATCGCCCGGACAAGATGAAACCCAACCTTCTAATTGCTTTTTAATTTCCAACAAGTGAGCGATTTTTTGCTCCACTTCATGAAGTTTATCCATCGTACGCGCTTTCACTTCGCTACTTTTGCGATTTGGATTATGCGCCAGTTGCACAAATTCTTTGCATTCTTGCAGTGAGAATCCCGCATTTTTTGCCCGGGAAACAAGGTTGAGCTCTTGGATGTGTTTGTCAGAATATTCGCGATAACCTGAATCGCTACGAGCTGGTGATGAAATGATGCCTTTGTCTTCATACATACGAATCGATTTAGAAGACAACCCCGTTAGTTTCGCAACTGCACCAATATTCATGATGACCTCTGTATTTCAGATAACCTTTCTCGCGAGTATAACGCCAAGTGTTTGTCTTCCCAAATAGCTTTGAGAGCAAATTTATATGGATATATACCCAAGTGACTTCAAGATGCAGGATTCAGAGCGTTGTCATTGATTCGAGAGTAAGGAAAACAACGCAGTGTAATAGCCAGCTCTTTCCAAGTTGTTTGACGCAGCAATCGGGTCAATGACACGCTCCCAAAGGGCGAGCTGCCTTGGCTTGTATACTTTGTTGCCGATTCTTGATTTAGACCCACTAAACCTTTAAATCGCCGCAGCGTCTACAAACCAAGTCATTCTCGCTGAACCTAGCATCTCGAGGTTACTTGGGTATACTCAATGGCTGTTGACGACTTCATGTGGGGGAACTCCAAATACTTTCTTGAAGGCGTTGGTAAAGTTTGATGGATGATGATAGCCCGCTTCGTATGCCGCTTCTGTGATAGTCACTAATCCGCGTTCTAAATGCTGGCGAGCGATCTCTAAGCGGCGATGGCGGATGTAACCATTAATGGTCATGTTAAAAGCTTGTTTGAAACGTCGTTGGAGGTTTGAAACGCTCATTGCAAACTCTTCTGCTAGACGCTCTAAGGTTAAATCTTCATCGAGATGTGTTTCTATGTAACTGACTACATTTTCTACGCGAGTGTCAGCGGAGCGATGCTGTTTTTCACATACCGCGCAGTAATCGTCAGGCATTTGCCCGATTGAGTGGGAAAGCACTTGGTAAATCAAGCTTTCGACCTCTATACGATCTTTCATATTTGTCGGAGATTCACGTTGAGTGAGAGAGCGTGCAAGCTCAATTAACGTCTCATTAAGCTCCAGTGTGTAAAAAGCTTGGTGAGTTTCAATGAAGCGCTTGTGTCCACAATTTCCCGCCATTCTCGATTCTAACCAAGGTGGTTTAATAAGAATGTTGATCTTATTCATTCTGTTATTTTGAATCAGTGAGCGGCGGAAGTTAGCGGGTTTTGCTAGGTTAACAACCACACCTTGTGGTGCTTTGTTAGCGTCAAAGTCGAATTGAAGATCGTCATAGCCAAAAGATAGCTTTCCCTCAAGAAGGATAGTAATCAGTAGGGCTGAATGGGCAGTAGAGACTATATTGGAATCGACTAATTCGATGCATCGTCCGCCATGGACAAAGATCTGGTCGTTGTATTGGTAGGAGAGAAATTTCCCTTCAGCAAGCTGAGTTTGGCTGCTTTGACCTTGCGTAACAATTATTTGTTTTTCCGTCTGCTCAAGCTTTTTGGTGAGAGCTACTTTGGCAATTTTAGTTCTTTTTTTGGTCTCTGCCGCCATTTGACGTTTCCTCATAACACCTATGCGATTTTGCATAAGTGATTCGTCTTTGTATTTATGAATTGAGATCCTATCATGCGTGAGAATTATTATCATTTATATTTAGGAAGACGTTTATGGAAAGCCCTGTTCGCTCACCAATTAAGCTCTCAAGCCTATGCCTAGCAGTGGGGATGGCGCTTGCCCATCCAGCTTTAGCTCAAGATCAAGACTCTCACTTCGAAGAGGTAGTTGTGTGGGGGACGAAAGTATCCAGCAACACCGAATCAATGTTTGCTGACGATATGTCGCTCAAGCAAGCCGATCACATGTCGGATTTACTTCGTGATATTCCGGGCGTTGATGTGGGTGGTACGCACTCTGTCAACCAACGCATTACGATTCGCGGTCTTGGTGAAACCGACCTTGATATCCGTTTGGACGGAGCCTCTCAGCACGCCAACATGTTCCACCATATTGGTAATCTTACGCTTAACCCGGACATTTTGAAGTCAGCGGATATCCAAGTGGGTAATAACTCGGTAACTCAAAGTGGTCTTGGTGGGGCGGTGTACTTTGAAACCAAAGATGCACGTGATCTGCTGCGTTACGATGAAAACTTTGGTGCGCGTGTTTACGGTGGTTATGCGTCTAATGATAACCAACAGGGCTCTTTAACGCTTTATGGGCTGTTGTCTGAAAGCGTGGACGTTATGGTCTACGGTCACTATGTGACGCGTGATGACTTTAAAGATGGTGATGGTAAGAAAACCTTTGGCTCGGAAGGTGACGTTTACAATATCCTAGGGAAATTAGGGTACGAATTTGGTGATATCCATCGCATTGAAATCTCTTACGACATGTACCGTGACAGTGGTGATTATAACCCACGACCTGATATGTCTGGTGGCGCGAACAATGGCCTATCCAACAACTTATTGATTCCGACTGATTATGATCGTGACACGGTCACTCTTAGTTATGAATTGCGCGGCGATCAACACCAAGGTGACGTAACACTTTACAACACCGAGACTGAAATTGTTCGTGATGAATCCGTAATGGCACCGCGTTGGCCTGCAAATCGTTTGTCGAAAAACACGGCGAAAAACCAGAACTTTGGTTTGAGTGCAAAATTCCAATCACTGCTGACATTGGGTGATTTTGATCATCGTGCGACGTACGGTCTTGATTACATGGATAAGACTTCGGAGAGTTACTACGGCAGCAGTAAGTTCATGGATGAATCCGCGGTCTCTACAGCGTTATTCGTTGAAGACCAATTCTTCATTTCTGATGCTCTCTCCATCACAGCGGGTCTGCGTTTTGACGATTACCAGCGCAAAGCAGAAACAGGTAATAACGATTACGATGAAGTGACATGGGCACTGGCAGCAGAGTGGGCAATAACACAAGACTGGACGCTATTTGCAAGCTCTCGTTCACTCTTTAAAGGTCCAGAATTAATGGAAACCTTTATCGCTTACCAAGATGTGGCTTACCTACAAGATGGTTTGAAACCAGAAACGGGGCAAAACACACAAGGTGGCGTGCGCTTTGACAAAACCATGGATGCGCATTCATTTGGTGCAAATTTAACCTTCTTCCAAACTGATATTGATAACTACATTGCTGAAGAGTACCAACGTACTACGAAAACTTATCTTATTTACAATTTGGGTGATGTGGAAATCAAGGGCTTCGAAGCAAGTGCCTTCTATGGTTATGAAAGCTTCGGTAGCAAACTGTCATACTCTAAATCAGATACAGAGAACAAAGATACTGGTGGTCCTGTCGCGGGCGGCAATGGTCGCAGTATTGATATGGGTGACAGCATCTCGCTGACGTTGGATTACCAATCTGATTCGCTAGAAACCATCTTCGGTTGGAACTCAATGTTTGTTCTTGAAGAAGATAATGTGTTTGATGGTCAACCTAAGAAAGACAGTTACGATGTACATAACTTGTACGCACAATGGGTGCCTTCTGACATCGATGGTCTATCGGTAACATTTGGTATCGATAACGTCTTTGACGAGCTATATACGTCTCATGCATCTCGTTCGGGGACGGCCCGAGGTATTACTTTGGATGATTACGAGCCAGGACGTAACTATAAGTTATCGGCGGCTTATCAATTCTAATATACCCAAGTAACCTCGAGATGCTAGGTTCAGCGAGAATGACTTGGTTTGTAGACGCGGCGGCGATTTAAAGATCTAGTCATTCTAAATCAAGAATCGGCAACAAAGTATACAAGCCAAGGCAGCTCGCCCTTTGGGAGCGTGTCATTGACCCGATTGCTGCGTCAAACAACTTGGAAAGAGCTAGCTATTACACTGCGTTGTTTTCCTTACTCTCGAATCAATGACAGCGCTCTGAATCCTGCATCTTGAAGTCACTTGGGTATAACAACCTTAGCTATTTGGCTCTCATCAGAGAGCCATGTTTTATTCTGGAGAGCTCGAAAGGTACAGCCTAGCGAGAGAGATTTGTTTATGAAGGGAAGTGTAAACCAATGATCAAAGAAACGACGAAAATCGAAAGCGAGCATGCGAGTAAATACCTCGTCACCTTATGTCGCCATTTTGCTCGCAAGGTACCTGCGACTTGGAATGACGAAAAGGGCTTAGTGACGTTTCCTGTCGGAAGCACGGAATTTAGGTTGGAAGGGGAGTGCCTCTTGGTTATCTGTGAAGCGGAATCTGAAGAATTGTTGGTAAAAGTGAAGGCTGTTGTGGCTTCTCATATCGAGATGTTCTCACGAAGAGAAACAATCGAGCTCACTTGGGTTCGCTAATTAGCCGTTATCTTTTCGTTGATGCCAGAAAAAAGCCCCGCTTAGTCCAAGGCTGTCAAGCGGACTAAACGAGGCAAACAGAGCAACTAGGAACACTGCTCTGCGATGGTGTCCGGAAACGAACATTAGAATCGCTTCCGAGATAAATTCTAGGGGTTTCTTTCGCAGTTTTGTCAGCGAAATGTCACGAGTTAAGTCGTTGGTGGCAAGCTTATTTTTTATTTTTGAACAATAGCTTAGAAACCAAACAGGACTTGTAGGAATTACCTTAAACCTCTGACAGTAGACATAAAAAAGCTCGCTGTTTAAGCGAGCTTTACTGTTTTAGAACCCTCTAAGATTAGAGGTAAAAACATTCGATTAGTGTTTGCGCTGTGGACCGTTACGAACGATGTCTTTACCGTTATCGTAAACGTGCTGAGAAACCCAACGACCAAGGATCAATTGGTGTTTGTCACCCAATACTGCCACAAATGGACGACCATCTGTGTTCGTTGTCGCAAGTGCCACACCGGTTACGCCCTCAAGACCCAGTGCGCCACTTTCAATAAGGTGTAAGAAGGCTTCAAGCTCTTCTAGTGTTTCGATAACTTGATTATCAATGTTCATCGTATTCAATCTCTTCGAATTGTAGATACTCAATGGTCGCGTACTCTACCTAAGTTACGGACAGAAACCAAGAAAGGATTTGTACTAACCAAATGGCTCAAGGGACGAGGAGTAGGGACATGCGAGTGGTTTGAATTCAAGCAAGCAATGGTGAAATCAGGGTGGATCTCAGATTTTCAATCCGAAGCGCAGCGTAATCTTTGGTGGGTGGGAAAAGCGATGTAATAATGCTTCACGTTCTAAAGCTAAGCTGTTGTAAATTCATCATCAACGATTCGTTAAGACCACTACTATGAGACCCGCCACTATGAAGAAAGTTTTGATTACTGGTTTTGAACCCTTTGGTGGGGAATCTATCAACCCTGCCTTAGAGGCCGTAAAGCGCTTAAACGGTAGAAAACTCGATGGGGGTGAAGTGGTAATGTGCCAAGTGCCTGTTACTCGATATGAATCCATTGAAGCAGTGATAGAATCACTAGAACTGCATCAGCCCGATATTGTTATCACAGTTGGTCAAGCGGCAGGACGTACTGCGATTACTCCTGAGCGCGTTGCAATTAATGTGGATGACTTTCGTATTCCGGATAATGGTGGTCATCAACCGATAGATGAACCAGTGATCCCTGATGGTCCGGATGCTTATTTTACGACGTTACCGATTAAGGCGATAACAAGAGCACTGCAACAAGAAAACATTCCATGCCAAGTCTCAAACACGGCAGGGACCTTCGTATGTAATCATCTCTTTTATGGTGTTCAACATTATTTACGCGATAAATCGGTACGTCATGGTTTTGTGCATATCCCACTTTTGCCAGAACAAGATAGCTCGGGCAACCAGCCTACGATGTCACTGGACGTCATTGTTGAAGGGTTGGCGCGATTGGCTCAAGTAGCCATAGATAATGAATCAGATATCGCCGTGACCGCAGGGCAGATTTGCTGATGAGATATCATCGAGCCTCTGCCATTAGGCGCATCACTCGGTGTTCTTGTATCTGTTAAGTTGCTCAAATTTTGTGGGCTATGAAAGGAGTAGCATTGAGGTGACAGATGAAAGAGTTTAACTCATTCATTTTGCTCTCTCGTTTCAATAAAAAAGGCGAACTATCATGAAAAGCAATAGAAGTAAGATCATTGCGCTTTCCTCTGCGGTTGTTTTCGCTTTGGCTATTGCGGCCCTAAAATTCGAAAACACTCTCGGACTGCTTCCTATACTCGTTGCCATTGTGGCGTTCTTTACTTGTGTCATTCATACCAGTATGCATCTATCTGGCGTAGGCAATGCAGATGCGTTTGGTTATTACGAACGATCACAGCAAACTAAAGCAAAAGCGCTTCATCAGGGCTTAAACTCCCGAGATAAAAAGCGTTGAAGCATGTCACATTCTCCGTATACTTTGGCTAAGCATTAAAGCACAAGCTTGTCGGAGAAAAGCATGTCAAATCGAGTACCTACCAACATACTGACGGGATTTCTTGGCGTCGGTAAAACCACGACTATTCTGAACTTATTGAAAAACAAACCAGAAAACGAAAACTGGGCAGTGTTAGTGAATGAGTTCGGCGAGATTGGTATCGATGGCGCGATGATGACTGACCAGGGCGCAATGATCAAAGAAGTTCCTGGTGGCTGTATGTGTTGTACGGCTGGTGTGCCGATGTCTGTTGGTATTACGGCATTGTTACGCCAAAAACCTGATCGTCTTCTTATTGAACCAACGGGCTTGGGGCATCCAAAGCAAGTCATTGCAACGCTGACTTCTGATCAGTACCTGCCGTATGTTGATTTAAAAGCAACCATCGCGCTGGTGGACCCTCGTAACCTCAGCGTTGAGAAGTACCTATCAAATAAGAACTTCGTCGATCAGCTAGATAGCGCGGATGTGGTTATTGGCAGCAAAGTTGATCTGTGTACCAGCCATGACATTGATGTTTTCAACGACTGGGTGACGGACCAATCGCCTTCAAAAGTGTTCAGCAAACTGATTCATGATGGTGATCTTCCTATTGAAGTGTTGGATATTGAACGCGTGTACGGTAGTGCTTCTTCTCATATCGAAGCTCATCATCATGATCACGCGCATCAAGAGCCACAATTTCAGTTGCCTCCTGGCGAAGCGTTCATCCGTAAAGAAAACAAAGGACAGGGCTATTACAGCTGTGGCTGGTTGTTTGGTGCCGAATACCACTTTAATTTTGATCAATTGTTCTCCATGTTATCGGATCTGACAGCAGAACGTGTTAAAGCGGTTGTTAACACAGACCAAGGTTGTTTCGCGTTTAACGTGGCAAATGGCGTGGTGTCGGTAAACCAAATGAGCCTAGAAGGTTTCGAATCTCGTCTTGAGGTGATCGACTCACAACTAATGCCATGGGACCAGCTCGAAGCGATTCTACTTAAGCTTTGTGGCATCGATAACTGAGCGTTAAGTGCTCAAAATTAAGACCTGAGTATCGACTAGGGTCTTTTTCGATAGAATCTTGTTATTGAGACGATAGAAATTTATTATCGCCGTTGCTCTATATATATGCGACGCGTATCACTATAATCGCCGGTTTTCTCGCGCTATAAGAAACCGGAGATCTCTTGAATCCTACCTTTACCCTCTCGGAACTGAAGTTCTTTTGTTTACGCTTTGTCGCGATTTTCTTTTTGTTAGTTGCCGTATTTGGCGCCATCATTCATTACGACAAATCAGCATCGGAAGAAGCGGCAAAAAGCAATATTCGTGTGCAGCAACAAGCGCTATTAAAAGGCAAGAAACAGTACATTGAGTGGGTGATGGGGTCTGTAGTGAGAGAGACGGCTCTGTTGGCGGATATCATGGCAGCGAGACGAGTTTACGAAACCCTTGAGCTTCCTTCTGAACAAGCGCAACGTGCTGAATTGTCTCGCTTGAATTCGATTCTAGAGGCTGTGAGTCAACGTAAAGAAGTGTATGACCAGCTCCGCTATCTTGATATGCAGGGTAATGAAGTTATCCGAATCAACTTTAATGGTGGTCATTCTGAAGTCGTACCTAAGAAAGAATTACAGAATAAAGCGAAACGCTACTACTTTTCAAAAGCCCTTAAACTTGGATGCCGTAAAATCTATGTATCTCCTCTGGACCTAAATATAGAACACGGACAGATCGAAGTTCCTCTCAAACCAATGATTCGCTTGGCGACGCCCGTATTTGATAAGCAGGGAAACAAGCGAGGGATCGTGGTGGTTAACTACTTAGCCAAGTACTTGATGGAAGGTATGGCGTTGTTCAATCTCGACATGGGTACTAACTACATGCTTTTGAATAAAGACGGCTATTTCCTTTTTAACAAGCAAAACCGAGACGCAGAATTTGCGTTTATGTATTCCGATAGGCAGCAAGAGACCGTCTATAATGCTTACCCTGAATTAGCTGCTCAAATCAAGCAAACGCAATCCGGTCAGATTGAGACTGAACATGGCATCATGACCATAGAGTCTGTTGGCGCTGTGGACAGAATTAACCCCTATTGTTTCCAGAATTACCATGTGAGCGAAAACAGCTCAACAGCATGGAAGTTGGTGTCTTATGTTGATTTCGCGAAACGCAAAGAGATCAGTAGTGGCATTTACGAGCGTCAATGGTTGATGCAAGTGGGTATGGTTTTGGCTGTCGCTCTGGCGTATTTTATCGCTCGATTCCAGCTACGTGCTTTCTCCGATAATCAACGCATTCATTACCTTGCACACCACGATAGCTTAACAGGATTAGTGAACCGCGCTGCGTTTCAAGAACAAGCGACGCTAACCCTAGCGCGTTGTTTTAAAGAGGGCAAAAAGGCGTGTTTGATCTATCTCGATTTGGATGGCTTTAAGTTCATTAATGATGAATATGGGCATGCTGCAGGGGACAAAACACTGGTTCACATTGCATCGGTAATGCGTCGTGTATTCGGTTCTAGAGCGTTGCTCGCTCGCTTAGGTGGCGATGAGTTCGCCATCCTTTTGAGCAATACCGAACATATGGAAAACCCTGAGCATTACGCGGCGTCTCTTATTCATTTAATTCAAGACCCAATCGAAGTGGTAGAGGGCAAGTTCCATCAAGTGACCAGTTCAATAGGTGGCTGCTATTCCTGCGAGCCGGAATGCACGTTTGATGACCTCATGCACCAAGCCGATATGGCGATGTATGAAGCGAAGAAATCGGGGAAAAATCGTTATTTCTTCATTCAGTAAACGAAAGTTGGGCATAAAATAAAGAGTACCGAATCGAAACTCGCGTGATTCCATGAGTTTTTACGTGAACGCATGAGAAAAGTGAGATAAATCACTCGAATTCGGGTATAGTGCACCGCTAAAATTTTTAAAGCTATTTAGTGATTTGTTTAAGGAATACGCTCAATGTCATTTTCATCTCAAGGTTTTGCGCCAGAAGTGGTAAAAGCACTGGCAGAATGCGGTTATGAGAAGTTAACGCCAATTCAACAGAAGGCGATTCCAATGGCTCGTAAAGGTCATGATATTTTTGCCACTGCACAGACGGGTACGGGCAAAACTGCCGCGTTCTCGCTACCTATGATTCAACAGTTGTTGGAATCTGGTCGTAGTGCATCTCGTAAAACGGCACGTGCGCTTATCATGGCTCCAACTCGCGAGCTAGCAGAGCAAATCGCAGATAACATTAAAGCGTACACTAAGTATACTGAGCTATCGGTTGCTGCGATCTTTGGTGGTCGCAAGATGTCTTCTCAAATTTCTGCACTAGAGCGCGGTGTCGACATTTTGGTGGCGACGCCAGGTCGTCTTGAAGAGCACATCGAACAAGGTAATGTGTCAGTAGCGAACATCGAGTTTCTTGTGTTTGATGAGGCAGACCGTATCTTGGACATGGGCTTTATCCATGCGGTACGTAAGATCATGCTGGATGTGGATACTGACCCACAAATCATGATGTTCTCAGCAACGACGTCTAGTCAGCTAAACCTATTGGCGAGAGACATTCTGCGCAAGCCAAAACGTATCGAAGTAGAGCGTGCGAACACGACTGCACAGACGGTTGCGCACGTCCTTTACCCAGTGGATCAAGAACGTAAAACAGAACTGCTTTCTGAGTTAATTGGTCGTAAAAACTGGAAGCAAGTATTGGTGTTCGTGAACTACAAAGAAACAGCGAACGATGTAGTAAAAGAGCTTAAGCTTGATGGCATTAAAGCGGTTGTTTGTCATGGTGACCGTGCGCAAAGTGCTCGTCGTCGTGCGCTAGAAGAATTCAAAACGGGCAAAGCTCGTGTAATGGTCGCAACGGATGTTGCAGCGCGTGGTTTGGATATTGAAGATCTACCACACGTTGTGAACTACGATATGCCATTCCTAGCGGAAGATTACGTTCATCGCATCGGTCGTACAGGTCGTGCTGGTAAGCAAGGTCACGCCGTTTCGTTTGTTAACCGCGAAGAAGAGCTAACGGTAGTACAGGTTGAAAACCTTATTCAACAGCGTATTCGCCGTATCGAACTTGCAGGTTACGAACCAAAACAACGTGAAACGTACATTGAGAAGCTAAACTCAAAACCAGCTTTCAAGAACCGCCAAGGTCGTCGTAACAACCCGAACCAATCGGCAACAGACCAAGGTTCAGCTGAACGTCGCCTAGCAATGGTAAAACGTTTGAAAGCACGTCGCTCTTCGAACTAACTTCAGAATATAAAAAACGCCCCTCATGACGAGGGGCGTTTTTGTTTGTGTTTATATTCACGATGCCTAACCATCACCTCGGTGATTTGGGGAAATACAAACGGTTTAATTCATACCAATGAAGTTCGGTTCTCCGCGGTAGATAATGCGGTCATTCCCTCTATGAATCCCGAAGGTGACCACAGTGGGTGGGTTGTCTTCGGCTTTGCTCTTCTTATCCCAATTGTATTTAAGCCAAGGTAAGTTGTTTCCCTTGTCGCTTAAGTCTAAGTGGAATCGAACTTGCTCTCGCGCGGAATCGACTTGGCTGGCTACGATATCGTAGGTTCTGCCTGCCAGCATGGTGCCTTCACCAGATAACTTAGTGTTGTCAGGAGCAGAGTTGGACCAAATTGGTGTGCGTGAATGATGCTGTCCATTTGCCGTGGTCGCGCTGTCGTCAAAGTGGGTAACAAAGCGTCCGTTGTGCCAAACTTCGACATCCAGTGGGACTTTTATGGTCATGCCTTGGTTGCCCCCGACATCTTTAAAGTTGAGTCTACCAAAGCGAATATCTGGCTGCTCTTTCAGAATATGAGTGCCGTCAATGAAGTGAATTTCGTCGACTGGCTTGATGAAAGCCAAACCTATTTTTGTCTTGGTTGTTGTATTGTCTTTTACTTTGTTGAATGGTCCGTCTGGATAGCGTCCATCGGTTTCATCTTTCTTCCAGCAAGGACTGTTCTCACAAGTCGCATGGTTCGCTGGTTTAACAATAGTGAAAGTTCCAACGCTTGCTCCTGCCTCTAGGTTCCATACTGCGCTGTTTGCTGCTGGTGGAATAAATCGGTTCGTATAGTCACTGAGTTCCCCAAGGTAAAAACTCTCGCGCAAAGCGGGATTAAAATGCACGTAGTTTTCGATGTTTTTCTCCTTGGCGTTAAGGGCCACAACATCATAGGTAACTTGCTCAAATGGCTGGTTCATATAGATGAAGTCTTGCTTCTCAGGGTATTGCCATTCTGCATCTTTTGCCTCGAAGTATTTGGCATAGAAGCGACCGATATTTCGGTAGCCTGTGTTCACTGTCATTCCCAGATAGGTAGTATCGAGCTGCGCTTTAATTTTTAAGCTGCCGACTTCGTCCCAAACTAGCTGAGAGAAGTAATAGCGTGAGTTTTCACTCTCGGTATGGCTCAGTTTTAGGGTATTTGAACTGCGCAGTAAGGTATGAGTCTGCTCGGCAGTTGCCTTTGGTGTTTGCTGTGAACTGGTAAGGACGATGCTGGCCGCAGGAGCATCCTCCATCATAAAGTTACTCGTTACTCTGGCGTTACAGTAATTCGAGGTATTTACTTCATCCGTATGCAGCGCTTTGTTTTGCCAAACGATGGGTTTTACTGAAAGAGAAAAGTAGTCTCCCGCCGCGATGAAACCCTCTCCACTTTCTGATGTACCTGAGGCAAGTGGGGTAGAGCCGTCACAGATAGCCAAAGTCCAAGGACGAGAACTAACGTTGAAATGCCCTGTGACTGGGACTGAGCCACTACTTGGACAGTCTTTATAATCAGCGCATTGAAAACTATCCGATAATTCGACTCTAAATTGCCCTGATTCATAGGTTTTCAACTTCGACTCTTCTGATTCACCATTCTTAAAGTCGTTTAAAAGCTTAAAATCACCGAACTTGCCACTTTTAGGTTGTGTAATTGTTGGATTAACTGTGGGTGACCCATTGTAATTGGAAGCGATAACGGGTTGATCTCCAGAGGTACACGCGAGCAATCTCATGTGTACATCTTTCTCCTTACCCGCAATGACTTTGATATCATCCAGAGACTCCCCAGACATGACCGAGTAAGCTTCAAACATGAAAGGCGTAAACATGAACTTTACGTCTTGAGTTTTGTTAGTGTCGTCGAGCAGAGAGAAGGTTAGGCTATAGCTTGCATCCAGTGCAATTGAGTCTATGTCTTTCGGGATGACCTTAATGATCAGTGTTCCTTCATCGTTTGAAATAAAGGTGTTTTCGTCAACTTCGGTTTTGCCTTCGACCATTTGCAGCGAAAACAATTTTGGATCAGATAACGCAGCGACAACTTTTGCACTCGCAGCTTCCCCTTTGTTTGTTGTTTTTACGGTAAAAACCGGTAAATCGTCACCGCACATTAATGCCATATCATCTGTCGGTGAGACGATAAGGTCATAATCGTCATCAGTTGGTGGTGTAATATCGCAGATTGGTATCTCTTCTGGTATCGGACACAACTTTGATACTTGGTTGCTGTATGTACAATCTGCATCGTCAAAGCCGCAGTAGTTTGCAGGAACCGTATCAATCGCAACTGCAGAGTAAACAAAGCCACATATTGAGGTATCTTGCAGCGTGGCTTTTTGAAATGAGTTTATTGCTAATTTAGGTGCGTAAACGTTACTTATGGCATCGATGGTGACTTTGTTACCTTTAACGCTATTGGTTAGGTTGTTGGTACCAAAGATATCGATATTCTTAAAGTCGACTGTTGCAAATGCACTCGTATTGCCAACAATTTGGCTTCGACCGCCTTCTGAAAAGATGTGTTGACCTTCTGAGTTTAAATCTCCGCAGACTTTTGCTTGAACTAGCTTGATATTGCCGACGCTCTTCAGGTTGCCATTGACCACGCTGTCTTTCGCCAATAGAGATGTGTCTAACATGTTCGAGCTCGAAGAACCGGCATAGACGTCACCATCTACCTGAGTTTGTTCAAGTTCTACCTTTCGATGAGCATAAATGTCGCCAAACACAAAGTTGGATTGTCCTTTGATTAAAATACTGCCACCGGCACTTTCGACATGACCAAAAACAATCGTATCTTTGATAGAAAGCAGACCATGCGAGGTTAAATTACCGACTATCTTGCTTGGTTCTCCGGTATTTTCGACGATGATCTCAAAGTCCCCACCTTCGGTCTTGATATTAATGGGCGTTGCTTCAGAGCCAATATTGTTTTTCCCTTTGAGCTCAACATTGCCGTGAGCAACGATCGTTGCAGTTTGAGGGGTAGGATTTGAGTTGGTGATGTGAGCACCTTCAGGGATGCTAATGGAACTAGAGCAGGTGTAGAGGTTCCCTTGCACTTTGAATCCATCACCCACACAAATTTCGTTCAACGTTGGAATATCGGCAAGATCATAAACTTTTGCCTCAGCCATCGTGGGTAAGAGTAATGCTGTACTTAAAATGCTAATAAAGCGCATCATCAAGTGTCCTAAATTTAGTGGAACTTAATGGCACCAAGCGAGAGTGAGCAATGGACTCACAGAGAATGATTCAACGACTTGTATTATTTTTTATTTAACGCTTACTTATTGAACTGTGGTTATTTTTTATTTCGCATGTTGTTCCAAGTTCATATGATGAGTATTAAAACTTGAATGTGATCTTAGTTCAAGATGTGGAGCTGAACTGTGTCGCACTTTTGACGTAATAAATTGTTAAAAAATAATAAGAAAGGGTGATTTTTGTACGAAGTGCAGCAGAGCCAACGAATGGTCATTGGCTCTCAGCTTCAGTAGGCAAAGATATTAGGCTGCGTGATCAATTAAAGGTGCCATTTGGTACAGCTCTTCAAGGATCGCTTTGGTTTGTTTTGAGTATACAAGTCTATCTCGATCGCCGACTAACTGAATGGCTTTTACTTTGCCAGATACCAAGCACAAACGAATGGTGCGTAACACCATTTGAATATCGAGAGCTGGTGTTCCATCAAGGCTGTTTTTGGTCAGTAGTGATGCCAAATCAATCGAGACAATCACTTGATTGCAGTGATCTAAGTAGTTACCCATTTGTTGTTTTAGATGGTTGCGGTGACGAAAGCAGAACTCTCGGTCGGTTACCCAGTCACAGCCTTGGTCTTCTGCGTATTCCCATACTTCTTGTTTGGTATCTTGCTCACTAGAGCCTGCAAAGAACAATCGCACGTTTTGGTAACGGGATAACGCAAAATGGAACGCAGACCCAACACGAGGCTCAAGTGTTGGGTTTAAATTCATTTTATGACCAATGTGAATAATGCCCACTTCGTCATCATCACAAACGACAACGGGCAGCATAGATAGCACTGCTTCTGTGCAATTGGACAACACAACGGGAACGGAATGACGAGAAAGAGATAAGCTCAGTGCTTCTTGAAAATCACCAGTCTCGATTTGATGATGGGAAAAGTGCCCAAGGTTGGCTGCTGAGCCTTGATCATGTTGCTGATATAGCCAATCGCTGGCATTTTCTAAGCTTTGATCAGCTAATTCAAACGTTCCGCGGCTCATCGGGGCTAAATGTTCACATACCGTCATAAATGAAAAAGGGTAGTGATGAATTGGCTTGTCAGCTCGATGAAATTTGTAACGTTTGAAAAAGCTCAACATGATGAATTACCTTTCTGGCGGCAACGCCCTCGCTGCCTGCAACACATGCAAAATGATACGCTGCTTATCCTTTTCGACTCGGTGAGCCGGGGCCATGACCGAGACGGCGCCAATCAATTTACTTCCTTTCATGACTGGTGCACTGATGCCAGAGACACCAGGATCGATTTCTGATGTACTGACAGCGTATCCGTTCTTACGAATGGTGCTGAGTTCCTGTTCCCACTCGTTGAGACGATGATCTTGACCAAAGTGGCGTAAGATCTTTTCACAACGACTTTGAGGCATGAAAGCCAGCATCACCTTAGATGAGGCGCCACGAAGCAATGGTTGACTTTGACCCTGGACGTAGCTGCATCGAAGCGCCTGCATACTCTCTTTTTGTCTGACACAAAGCGCACGATAACCAGATGGCACCATATAAGCTGCCATTTCGCCGGTTTGCTGAACCAAACGAGCAAGGATGGTTTCTACCATGTCCAAACCGTGTTGAGCGGTCTCATAGCTGTGCATTAACAGCAAGGCGGCAGGACCAACCACAAATGTTTTGTCGTGCACGCTTTCCTCTATCAAGTTCCACTCTTTGAGGAGCTTTAAGTGTCTATAAAGACTGCTTAAAGGCACATTCAGTTGTTCACTGAGTGTTTTCGCAGAGACTGGGAATGGACTAACTGCGACTTGCATTAGCAATTGCAGCGCCTTTTCGTTGACTTGGTTAGCGTTGGCTTTGTTTGTCGTCATGAGTGTGTTGTAACGTGATAATGAGTATGCAACAACTATAATTCTTAGTTGCTGAGAAAAGGAAAATAATTAGAAGTGGATATTCTCATACAGTGAGAAAATGGCATATTAATATTTTAGAGGTAAATTGGCAGCCCTCGTTTGATGGTTACTGTTCTTTAGAGATAGCGAAAGCCAACCAGATTTTGAGTGACCAACCAAACGCAAATTTTATGTGAATTCCTCTTCACGCATCGTACCTGAGTAAAGAAACCTGATAACCTCTGTCTCGCAAATGAGCCACATATCAATAAGTTATTGTTATATTTGCCACTTTGAGTCTTGTTAACCATACTCAATCAGTGGAATTGCTTTCAGTGGGGTGAATGAAACGTTGTTTCTAACTTGCTGATAAATGAAGAGTAATCGTTTGATATTACTAATTCTGATTGAAAAAAGGCATCTTTTTGATGATAAATAAAGAGCTTTTGAAAAAAGCCGTTATCTACATGCTCCCGCTGCCATTGATTGTTGCGGAGGTGTTTTATTTAGCAAACCAAAGCATTCAGAGAAACCTCGATCATATATTGGATAAAAATGTCCAAGTGGCGGACGAGATCCTCTCTCAGATCAAGACCGAAAATAGGACGGCACTGATTAACCCTGAGCGTTGTGAAGCCCTGCAACAGAACCTGATGTTCGAACGTGACATTGATGAAATGCTCATTGTGAAGGGGGATCAAATAGTGTGCTCGTCAAAACAAGGCGCGATGTCTCGACCTTTGACCGATTACACGCATATTTATAGCAACGGGCAATTGTCTTTCGGTCATCTTAAAGGTTACGAAGAACAGGTTCTTTTTCTGATCACCAAAAGTGAAAAGCGTCCGGAATATAAAGCGATTACTGTCGTTGATCGCGATTATTTTGGCGTCACTGTTGGTTATCGTAACGATGTACGTCTGAAGCGGTCTGCGATGTTTGTTGGCGGAGCGTCGGCACCTAAAAACGCTTCAAAGCACGGACAGAATGCGGTGTCATTAGCCCATTCAAACGAGTTTAATTACGACGCACTGATAGAGGCGAGTGATATCTATGTCGATCAAAAACTGCTTTCCTACGCAATCTCTGCGGTACCTATTTTGTTGGTGTTCTACTTACTCATTGTCGTTATTCATCGTTTTGTTGACCCACAACGTAGTCTGGTTTCCGAACTAAGAAAGGCATTAAAACGCCAAGATCTTTTGCTTTATTACCAACCACAATATGACGCGACAACAGGGCATGCATTTGGTTATGAAGCGTTGATTCGTTGGCCTCACAAATTAAGAGGCTTTATATCACCCGATGAGTTCATTCCTGCGGCAGAAAGCAATGGGTTAGTCGAATCGCTGACCGATTACGTTCTCGAAAAAGTGTCGAACGATTTCTCTAAAGTTAAGTTTGAAACGCCAATTCATTTGGGAGTGAATGTGCCTCCTGGATACCTCGTTGGTTCTCAGGTAATAAGAAAGATCGAGAATATTCATCGCAAGCTCAAAACAAACAATGTCGAATTGAGTATAGAAATCACTGAAAGGCAGTTGATTGATGACAGTGCGAGAAAACACATTGCTGCGCTGCGAGTGCATGGTATACCAGTCCTGATAGATGATTTTGGTACTGGTCAGACAGCCTTAGCAGTCCTTCAGCATATGAAGGTAGACTATTTAAAAATAGATAAGTGTTTTATTGATACTATTGGCATCGATAGCGTGAACTCGACAGTGCTCAACGCTATCGTAAGGCTTGCGGGTGATCTGAACGTAGATCTTATTGCTGAAGGGGTAGAAACAGAGGAACAAGCTGCCCACTTAAGATCGCTGGGCGTAACCCTTCATCAAGGGTACTTGTATGCCAAACCACTCCCTTACGCAGAAGTGGTCGGCAATGCGAAGTAGGCGTCTTATTCGATGTGCCCTTTGTAACATTGAGCCGTTTGATCAAACTTAAACTCAAGATAATTCTGAATGCTGTCTAAGCCATCTTCTTGATAATGGGAAACGTAGAGAAGCTGGCTTAGGTGCTCTTTGGCGATCAGCTCTAAGGTGTTCTTTACTAGCACTCGTCCTAAGTAGTCCAGACCTTGGTAGGGTTCGTCCAAAATCAGCAGGGTAGGCTGTTTTACAATCGCTCTAGCAATCAAAAGTAAGCGTTGTTGTCCGTATTCCAATTGTTTAAACGACGTTTTCTCATACTGCGTCATGTGGAGAATCGTTAGCCATTCTTTGGCTATGCTGATTTCTTTTTTACTTGGTTGTGAATAAAGACCTATTGAGTCATAGAAGCCGGACAGAATCACCTCCAAGGCACTGCAGTTGACTCGGTACTGAAGATGTAACGCCGAAGAAACCATGCCAATGTGTTGTTTGATTTCCCAAATAGTTTCTCCGGTGCCACGCTTCTTACCAAAGATATGGATATCGTTGCTATAGCATTGCGGATGGTCGCCAAATATCAGCCCTAACAACGTGCTTTTACCGCAGCCATTTGGTCCCTTTACTTGCCAATGCTGACCTTTATCTATACGCCAGTTTAAGTCAGTAAAAATGGTCTTTTCGGTGTATTCCACCTTACCGTTTTTTAGCTCGAAGATTGGGTTATCGAAGTGCGTTGAATGCTGGTGTTGGCGAACCAACGTCATCATCTCTTCGCTTTGCTTCTCGGACTGGGATTTTATTTGCGCGATGATAGGGTGCTGATCCCAACTTTGTTTGTCCATGGTGCTGTCAAGTTTGCCACCGCTGAACAGCGCAATGCGTTCTATCCAGTCAGGCATGTCAGATTCACGGGAGAAGGTAATCAGCATTTGTACTGATTGAGACAATGTTTGAAGATAAGCCGCTAGTGAAGCTCGGTGCGCGACGTCTAAACCAGTGAATGGGTTATCTAACAACACCAAGTCAGGCTTTGCTGCAAGCGCTCTAGCAAGCATTACGCGTCGTGTTTCACCCGTTGAAAGCACTCGAAATCCGCTTTCAGTTAAATGAGATAGGTCGAGGTCTTCAATGAGTGCTCGAGTTAAGTTGTCATCTTGGCTGATCTCAAAAATCAATCGATAAACTGAACTACCTTGGTCAATACGATCAAGAAAGTCTGTATCGTCTTTTTCGATCTCTAACTCCAACAACCTTTGCTGTTCAGAAAGAGATACTTGCGCGATATGGTAACCTTCGAGCTTCAATTCGCCAGTTTCTGGCTTGATTTCTCCGCAGAGTAGGTCGCCAAGCATTGAGCCAATATCGCCTTCAGAGCTAAAAATTCCCCAAGATTGTCCGGCGTCAATCTGCCAATCGTCGATAGAGAGAGTAGAAGTGTTTTCCTTTGCAGTAAGCTGATGAAATTGAATCGGCATTGTGTCTTTCTTCCATGATTTATTGTCGTTTTGTTTGTTATACCAAGCTTACTCTTTCTAATGCCAATGTTTTGCTACGAGAAAAGCCCGTTTATTGGGGGAAATGTGACCTCAAAAGTAGATGCGTATTATTAGTCTTGTTGAGTATTGAGGCTGACAATTCCTTACCCGCACTTACACACCCCGGATTGAATGTTAAAAATGTTATCACTATGGTGACCCTCATTCGGAACTTGGAAGCCAACGTGGACGCTAATGTGCTCCTCAAACCTGACAGTTCTGATAAACGTTACCTAAGTTCTCCTAGATAGGCGGCGATATTTAGTGACGAAAATTTCTTTTCAAGTTTATATAACGAGTTTCAAGATGTTCAAAAACAAATTAACAATATTATTGTTTTTTTCGGTTTGCATAATTTGGGGTACGACCTGGTTTGCTATGGAAGTAGCCGTATCGACGATCCCTCCTTTATTTGCGACGGGAATGCGCTTTCTTATTGCTTGCCCCATTCTAATTTTCTTGGCTAGGCTATTAAACCAACCATTGTTATTTCCAAGAGGTAAAGAACACTGGGTTATTGTGGTCTCTGTTTTTTATTTTGCTATCCCATTTACCTTAATGATTGCGGGCGAGATGTTTATCTCCTCTGGTTTAGCTTCTATTATCTTTGCCAACATGCCTATTGCGGTCATGATGACATCAATGATATTTCTTGGGCTTCGCTTAGCAGCGCATCAGATATTTGGTGTATTTGCAGCAGTTGTGAGTTTGTGTGTGATTTTGTCGAATGAACTTGCTATCGGAGGAGAGACAATCATTCTTGGTTCCGTTGCGCTGATCACTGCGGTACTGATTCATGCAGTGATGTATGTGGTGGTGCAAAACTATTGTGCTGATATCCAAGTCATTACTTACAACGCCACACCAAGTTTTATTGCTGCGCTGCTGCTTTTAATCAGCTCATTCCTGTTTGAAAAGCCAAATACCTTGGTGTTTTCTACCCAATCTATGTTGGCTGTTGGCTACCTTGGCGTGTTTGCAAGTGTCGGTGGTATTGTGGCTTACTTTAAACTAGGTAAAGTATCTTCTCCTTTCGTCGCTTCACTGTGTTTTCTAATATTTCCTTTAGTAGCCCTTTCTATCAACGCTCATATGACCGGTAAAGTAATATCGGACCATTCTTTATTCATGTTAATTCCATTGCTCATTGGTGTTCTATTAACCAAGTTGGAATTAAAGGGTCGTGCCCTAAACCCACAGATTCAATCTAATAGTTAGTCTATCACTTACATTTGCTTAGTTTAATTTGTTTTAAGCGAGAGTATTATTTCTCCGCGATAAAAATATCGCTCACATAATTAAAATTATTAAATACGTAAAGAGGAAATCATGTCGGTAACTTTTCAAGGAAATCCAGTTCGTATCACAGGCTCTTTCCCGCAAGTCGGTCAGAAAGCGCCTAGCTTTACTTTATGCTCAGCAGAACTTAACGATTTTCCGTTAGAAAGCTTAAGCGGTAAAAAAGTTGTACTCAATATTTTCCCGAGTATTGATACACCAGTATGTGCGACTAGTGTTCGTACTTTTAACCAGAAGTTAGCGAAAAAGGAAATTGAGATTCTTAACATCTCAGCGGATTTACCTTTTGCAACAGGGCGTTTTTGTGGTGCAGAAGGCATCGATATTGCGCAAACTGCTTCTTTCTTCCGCTCCCCTTCGTTCACTCAGAGCTACGGCGTGAACATTAGCGAAGGTGCCCTTAAAGGCTTGGCATCTCGTGCGGTTGTCGTCATTGATGAGTCGGGAGTCGTACTTTATAGCGAGTTGGTTAAAGAAATCACTGAGGAACCAAACTACGACGCAGTGATGAAGGCTTTGGGGTACTAAGATGAAATTGGCTACATTATTACTTACCGCTTTAGCTTCTGGTTCCGCGTTGGCTCAATTTATGACAAGCACTGACCACGCAAAGTTGGGGGCAGGCGAGATTGTCACACTCGAGAAAGAGAACACATTCAACCTGATTGGTGAGTCAGTAAAAGTTGGGCAATATATGCCTTCTGCTACTTTACTGACGTCAGAACTGAATTCATACGATACCAGTGCTAAATCTGACAAAGTTAAGATTTATAGCGTGCTTGCTTCTGTCGATACACCAGTTTGCGTTCAACAAGCAATAGAGTTGTCAAAATACATCTCTGCGCACCAAAGTGAGCTTCAGGGTATTGAGTTTTATGCAGTGAGTGCAGATACGCCTTTTGCTCAGCAACGCTTTATCAAAGCCCATTCTCTTAAGAATGCTACTTACCTTTCAGACGCGGCTGAGCATGAGTTTGGTTTAAAAACGAGCTCTCAAATTAAAGAGCTAGGTTTGCTAACCCGAAGCATTGTAGTCACGGATAAAGACAATAAAATATTATTCGTACAACGCGTTCCTGAACTAACGACCATTCCAGATCTAGAAGCAGCGATCAACATCGCGAAACAACACATCTAGTTTTTACTCTTCTGTTGGTTACTTGGCAAAGGAATGCCAAGTTTCTTTAAAACTCTCAAATTAATTTTTCTGTTAATTCAGCATCTTCTCTCAATATCGAGCGCTTTTTCGTCGTGTGCTTACATTCGCTTAAAGAAAGTGAAACCTCACCTCTATACACTGCGCGGCAACCGCTGTTAGTCAATACAAGTAACAAATATGGCTTATACCCAAGCTACCTTGAGATGCTAGGTTCAGCGAGAATGACTTGGTTTGTAGACGCGGCAGTGATTCAAAGGTTTAGTGAGCCTAAATCAAGAATCGGCAATAAAGTATCCAAGCCAATACTCTGAATCCTCATCTTGAAGTCACGTAGGTATATATACTTTAAGTCATGACTTTTGAGTTTTAACCGAACGATAAATTTGGAGAACCATTCCATGCCAAACGTCATTATCGTAGAAGATGATCAGCAGTTGAGAGACATGCTGTGTTACTTTCTTTCTACTGTAGAGGGCTATGAGGTCAGT
The DNA here is from genome assembly GCF_024181835.1 of Vibrio sp. Y29_XK_CS5. Taxonomy (NCBI): domain Bacteria; kingdom Pseudomonadati; phylum Pseudomonadota; class Gammaproteobacteria; order Vibrionales; family Vibrionaceae; genus Vibrio; species Vibrio sp. Y29_XK_CS5. Next base: position 1,207,657 of record NZ_JAMZAM010000001.1, on the reverse strand, counting down.
TGCCTTACGTCTGGTGAGAATGCCGTAGAACACATTGTGGAATTAAATCCTGAGTTAGTGTTACTCGATATTCAACTCCCTCATACGTCGGGGCTTTGCGTACTCAAGTCGTTGAGAGAGCAGGGGCATCACTACCCAGTGATTATGATGACTGCCAATGACAATGAAATCACAGAAACCAATGCTTTAGCACTCGGGGCGAATGATTACATTACCAAACCCATACGCACTAATGCTTTGCGAGAGCGAATCAAAAGACAAATCACGCTAGCGAGGCACTATTCTCACGAGGTGCCAAGTATCGATGAACGCCCTTTTATACTTGAAAGAAAGGCAACATGTTTGCTCTACGAGCAGGTAAAGATTCCTTTAACACCTTCAGAGTTTGAGCTGTTAGAAATTCTGTCTAAAAAGAGCAGACCGATTCCAGTACATGAATTATTTGAACAAATTCATGGCTTTTCTTATCACTGTGAAGATCGTTCGGTCTACATGCGAATTTCTTCTATCCGCAAAAAGCTAGCGTCGTTTCTTCCAGATATAGACTTGGTTAAAAACCGCCGCACGAAAGGTTTCTATTTGAACTATCCGGTTGTTGTAAGATGAAAACTTTTATCCTACAAATCTTTGCATCACTGCTGTTGGGGTATGCAGTTAGTGCAGGTCTGTCTAAACTGTTTATTCAAGATTACAAAAATGCATTAGAAGAGGCGTTTAACTTTCATCGTGTGGAGTTGGTTCTGAATGGTTTTGAGTCTCGTCTTCCCTTGGAAGAACAGAAAGATGCGATTTGGTTGTTTCAATGTGATGTCGCGACTGGTGAGCTACAACGCGTAGATGAAGATGAATATTCGCTGACGAGAAAATATCAAGATCGCCATATTCGAGCGACCTTTAATAGTACCGCGTATCAGAATGATCCCATCATCAAAAAGCTGATGTGGGTTGAGTTGGCTGAAGACTTGATTCAGATTCTATGCACTTTACTGGTACTGGTTGTTTCACTGAGAACATGGACGAATGGCATTCAGTCTCTCCAGTATCTATCGAGTCGTTATGCCAAAGGTGATTTTAAGGCAAGAACCGATGTCGTTGGTCCGGAGGCGATCAAAACGCTTATCAATAATCAACATCAGATGGCACAAGCTATCGACTCGTTGATGACAAGGCAAAAAATGATCTTTGCCGCTCTGCCTCATGATATACGAACTCCACTTTCTGCTATTCAACTTACGAGCGACATGATGGAAGAGGGAGGTGTGGACAATACCTTCTTGGTGAATCGTTTAGGGGCTCAGGTAAACAGCCTAAATACTCTGTGTGAATCGAGCTTACACCTACTTAAAATCTTGAACAAAGAAGTCCCTTTACAACGAGAGTTCATCAGTTTTCAAGCTATTTTAGATCTTGCGTTAGAGGCTCAGGGATGTGAGCGACAAATCAAACGTGTGAACACACAGCAACTTGTATTTACCGACAAGAGGGTGCTTAAAGTATTGCTACTCAACATTCTCTCGAACGCGAGTCGTTACAGTCATTCTGAAATCGAAGTTGTATTTATGGCTTATCCAAACGTTGACGTTGTAAAGATCAGTGATGATGGCGATGGTTTTGAACCAGCCACGATTGAGGCTTTCAATAGTGGCAAGGTTAACGACGTTTCACCCAAAGATGGCTTTGGTATTGGTATGTTACTTATTTACGAGCTAGCGAATTACCTGAATGGGCGAGTTCTACTCTCTAACACCGCCGCAGGCGGGCAAGTCATATTGATCATGAATCGCTGAATCGCAGGGAGTCTCAAATCTCTTCCCTAGCTGTCACACGGCAAATGTGACGGAGTTCGGGGACGCCTAGTTTGGGTTTGCATTTAAGGAGGGATTTGGGCTAATCCCTTTAAATCACTGAAATACGAAAAAGCCCGCTAATCTCTTAACGGGCTTTTTACCGGAATGTGGCGGAGAGATAGGGATTTGAACCCAACGGTCTAAGTAAAAATACGCTTATTTTACAATGGTTTATATAGCTTTCAAACAAATCAATTTAGTCATCTGTCTGGTACAGATTAAAGCCACTTCATAGCTTAGCGTCAAGACAAATCCGATGATTTACCTCATAGCGTTAGGTTAGTAAGTTAGTTACTGAACTTATTAACTTACTAACCTTCCAAGCCCAACTGAACTCCTAGCACACTTTTGGACAAAACCTTCTTAGAGTCATAACTTAAAGGATAACTTTTGGTATGGGAAAGTCTGGTGAAGATCATGACATCTTAGAGCAACGTAAGCTTGTTTATCGTAAAGCTCAAGTAACAAACCCAGAACGTTGGAGCGGGCAAACAAGAGATTGGAGCTCTATTGACGAGATGTTCTTAAATCCAGAGACAAAGCAGCCTAAAGTGTTGTGAATATGTAAAAACGGCGACAACTTACTTGAAAGACATCGGAAATGGGTGATCGGATAATTCCGAAATGACTGGTCGGAATGCTCTGAAATATGCAATAAGGCATTCGTACAACAAAAACTATGTCGACAATCTGTGATGTTGCTTCCACTCTAAGAAATATTTAACTAGTTGCACTATCGTTTTACCAACCCTTTGTCTATCCATTCACATGGAGGCTTTTTTATGTTCGCTAGAGAAAATGGGCACTGGTTACACAAATAGCTACATGGCACGAATTACTACAGTGTAGAACATAAATAATAGGGATCACAATAATGGCTTATAGACTCACATTCATATTATTCATCAGTTTGGCACTCAATGGTTGTTGGTTCGGGTGGTGGGAAGTTAAACTCCCTGCCCCTGAATCGTTTGTAATCGAAAATACTGCCACCAATGTAATGTTGGCCGAAGTGGACCAATGGACGCTGAAAGGAAAAGGGACATTGGATTCAGGAAGCTACTTAATCCCATATGATAACGACAATATCACTATAAAAATAGAAAATAATACCGAACTTAGTATAGACCTAATGGCCAACATGGCTCCATATAAACAGATCGATAAAGGGATAGAAATTGCTCCGGCCTTCGATACTTTTTTTATCAAAGCATCCAAGCCAATAAAAGTTGGACTAGGCAATAATGAAATGATCTCAGTCCAAACACTTAGTCATAAAAATGGCAACATTAATTTAGAAGCTAGGTTACACATAGCTAATGCGCTTGGATATGTTTTAAGTAAATACATTCTGAAAGAAGAAATCGTCTCAGAAGGACTCAGTTTGTTATCTTTCAAGCTTGATTCATTCACTGTCTCTGAAGCTGCAGGGATATTTCTACCAGATTCCCAAATTACCATTGATGGTCACCAAATTACTATGGCCGGGGGTGGTACTGTTGCTCTTTCAAGCTTTACCCAAAGCTCTAAAGGTGATTTATTCTCAGACATTTCCATCTCAGCTGGCAATGTTTATATCAACTCTCAATCTGAATCATCACAATATCAAATACAGCAGGCTGGCTTCCGAATTGATGGTCAAGCGCATTACCACGAAGACCATTTCACCATTACTAGTCAACCCAATAATATCGGTGTGAATATAGGCAAAGTTCAGTTTATTAGTGAAAATGATACGAATTTCTCATTAAACGGACTATCTCTGAACGCTCAGAGCGGGTCCTTTAGCTTCAATCGTCGCTCTGAGTCTTCAAAGCTAAACTTTGATGCGTTGCTTTTTGTCGATTTCATAGAACAATCTGGAGAGATTCAGTACACGATCACAGGTATCAGCCCATTAAAACTATCCATTGATCATGAAACTGGAGTTCACGGGATAGTTCTATCTAGTGAATTCCCACTACAAGTGCAAGCTAAAGACATACTTTTTTCGTCTGGGAAATCCTTAAAAATTAATTCAGCCACACTAAAAATAGACCCTTTCGAGATAAGTAGGCCAGAAGAACTTAAATTAACTATGAATGCTCTGGTTATAGATGCCGACACTATCGAGTATGGATTAAACAGTGATAATGAGCACCTAATAGTCCATTTAAAAGAGCCATTAGAACTAACTTTAAATCAACCGCTAGTTATTGGTTATGGTGAGAACAACCAGGGTTTCATTTTCAGCACACAAACAAGTATTTCTAGCTTCACGTTAATAGCTCCTGATTTACCAAAGCTGGATTTTAACAACACTTTGCTATCACTTGACGGTACAGTAGATGGTTTTGAAGGTTCACTAGGGTTTGAGTCTGGGGTCAGTACGATCAACAATGTTGCTATTACGACTTTAGCAAAAGATGCATACCTAAAAGTACCAGAGATTGGCTTTGAATATGGAAAACAAACAGGGTTGCTCCTGACTGGAGTAAAAATGGAGTTGAGCCTACCACAGTCCAATCTAGAAACGGCGGTTAGACAAGTACTTGCTGAACCTACGGAACCAAAATATGGAGGTGTTCCTGGTAGAGACGCTACTCGCTTACTTAGTGCATTTACCGTGAAAGATACTCGGACCCGAAGCAACATATACGGCGTACATTTAGGCACATTATCATTAGAAGGCAACCACGCTAATGTTACAGTCGGTGGTGCCATTAGAACGGAACTACATGCTGACGTCCTAACAACCCGTATGGAAAACAAAGTAATTTCCAAGAAACGACCATGTATTAGAAAAAATCGATGGGGTATACACGTTCCAACAACATGCAATGACCCTATCAAAACGAAAGTTCCTGTTACGTCACACGAATGGAAACAAGTCGCTGCAGCAACAGTCAAAGCCGGTGTCGGTGGAAGGGTAAGATTTAATCCTTCTATTAACAGTTCTTTAGATAAATTGTCCTTTAACCCAACTTTAAAGATTACAAACGTTGATATCAAACACATCCCAGGCTTTGTGGATAAAGAGTTTCTTACACCATTAGTGTACTTATTTGTCTCCAAACAAGAACTCGACCCTGTGTATGTTTTCGAAGATATCGATCCTAATATTAAAGCTATTTTAGAACGATTGAACTTAGACCGGTTTACGGTCAACAGTGAGAATGGCAACATTGTATTAAGAGTAAATGCGTCATTGAGCAAGACATAAAAGAAGCATTTCAATTTCAAATTCAGTCACACATTAACAAAATGAGTAAATGTTAAAGGGCGGATCATAGGATGGGATAAAGTAAGTCAAAAATTCGACTTTAGTTTGACAACTCAGGAAGAGTGAAACACGAAAAGGGGCACTTTCGAGTCAGAAAGTACCAAGAGTAAAGCACCAAGAGTAAAAACTCAGGTCTATGAAGACTCTGGGCAAAAACGCGTTAGATATATCGCCCTAACGCGCCTTACTCCGATAAGAAAAAGTAACTTAAAATCTCAAATATTTGTTAAAATCGACTCACCTAGCATCCCATTTTCTTTTGAGTTCGATAAAGCGTTCATCATCACCTAACTCGGTACTAGCTTCTATCATTTGATCTAAATACTCCCCAATGTTGTAAGGCCATTTGTTAACATCATCAGGTAATACGATGTTCAGAAGTAACAAAAGATCATTAGGATATTTTTTAAGTACGTTATCGTCATTTAGGTAGATGTGGTTAGCGCGTTCTAATTTCGTTAAGAACGGAGTGATTAGGTTTACAATTTCAGGAAAGTGATCTTCTGACCAAAATGCGATATCACAAAGGCGCTCAGATACAGCGGGTGATTTAGCAGCAAGCTGTTTAGGCCAAACTTTTGAGATAAGTTCTCTGAATGGTTGTAACCAATGCTCTTTGTCTTCACTACCTCCATGCCTGGCTTGCCATAATATTCCACACCTAAAGTCATCACTTGCTTTAATTAATACTTCTTTTAATTCAAGATCAGATACCCACCTTTCATCCTCATCTTTAATTTTCCAAGCTGAGAAAATCAATCGCACAATAGCATCCTGATGACCTCTGCTCTCAACTTCTCCCGAGTATGCCAGTTCCAGAATACTTGGCTTCAAAATGGTGAATAGTTCTTTCCCGGAAACTCCTCCCCATAAAACACCAGCCCAAAATGCCTGACGGTCTTCTCCGGAAGAAGAGTTTAAGGCAGAAAGTAAGTTCCGTTGAGTCCAGTCAGGATCAACCCAAAAGCACCAACTTAAACTGCGGCTAAGTATAACCATTGCGTAACGATGTAAATCATTAGGTAAAGCTAATAATTGGTTGAGCATTAACAATAAATTTCCAGTGAAGCACTCTCCAGATTCAAAAGTACGGCTATGCTGTGATTGCAGTATTGCACTAGTTAAGTTTCCAGTTGGCGAGTTTATTGACTCCATGGACCAATCAGGAGCTTTACTACCTCGAATTATTGAAGATTCACCCTTAGCAGGTTGTATCGACATTGCATCAACTAATTTAAACGCTAATTTATAGTATGTAGCATAATAGTTATCAGCAAGTACGCTAGTAGATTTCTCAAACCAGCTTGATACTGAACGAAGTATTTTTGCCAAGTCGTCACTGGTAAAACCAGACAAACGCTCTGCAATTAATGCCATAAATTGGGGTTTATCATTCTTACGAGCTTCCGAATAAAGGAAAGTATCCCAAGCCCAGTCAACAATATTTCCCTTTTTTGCCGAACAAGTTAACGCTCTGAAAGCTCGAATCGGTTTTTCTTGTGATAAACCAAGAAATGGGTCTTCATCAATCAAAAAATCAGCTTGCCTACCAGATAATTCACTTGCTCTTTCAAGGATTGAGGCGATTGGCTCATCTGCTAACAAAGAATAGTCTGTATTTTTCGTAACAATACCACTGCGAACTTCAAAGGAACGCGCTGCACCTTTTGCATGCTCAGGCTTCCATTCCGGCGTATCATCTCTTAGCCTATCAACTAACTTATCCGTCGCTATTGTTAACTCACAACCATTTTGTTTAAGCCAAGTTACTCTATCCAGAATATTTCTCGCTTTCCGTTCCTTAAATCTACTTTCATCTTCGGTTTTCCAAAGTTTAGGTCCTTGCAATATTCTATTTTCTATTGTGGAACGGCTACATTGGTCGAGTTCTTTCCATCTAGCTACGAAAGCAAGAAGCAAGTCTCTAGCATGATAACTATCCCAAAATGCTTCGTCTGAAAGTTGATTTAAAGTAGTAATAATACTTTCATTAGGCACAAGATTGGTTTTCCCTAACGCCCAAATCTTTAACCTTGCAAAGATAGTACTGTCATCGCATGGCCACCTTGAAAGCTCCTTCCGAGCAGCATCAAGGTCAATCAAAACTAATTTCTCTAAGTAAGAAACAAACAGCAATACCCATGCAGATAGACCGTAAGTTCGACTATACGCATCCTCTGTATTCTTCTCGGATGTTAACGAACAACTCAGGCTCAGGCCATATCCTCCTATTTCTTTTTCTAGTTCAACAGCAAGCTCTAGGTTACGTCTCAGGACTTCAACGGTACGAATTATCCACTCATCAGAAATTTCAAGCCTTCTTGGTAGTTCTGAGTAATGGACATCTAAATGAATTAAGTCTTTTAAACTAATCTGCTCCCAGTTGATCTCATTCGGGGTGCGGAAAGGCGGCGTGATCTTGATGAATGGTTTCGTTACCTTTTCAAATTGCCGTAATTTTCTGGGACACCAACCATTATTCTTAATTGCTCTTTCCAGAGTAAACCAATCGCGGTGTCCTCCTTTATCAGTTTGTTCAAAGCCATCCAAAACATAGCTCCATGCCTGATTGAGTGTACTATCCATATCTTTAGAACGACGCTCACATTCTGACTTAAGTACAAACTGAACCCAAGGATGAAGGCATTGCTGCTTCGTAACCCACCAGATTACTTCTGGCTGTTCCGCCACTCTACTCAACCAATATGTTAATGCGTTGAGCCTTTGAGGCAGGGTTGAAAACTGAGGGTAACTGGAATCATCCCGTCTAAATCTTATAGAACGTTGGTCTTGTGTTCCTTTAATGTCTTGTGAGTTAAACTCAAAAGCATCCCATGCTCCTGTGGGAACTTCACGTTTGTTATAAAAGTCATTAGGGTCAACATGCTGTGGTGTATGATCCGAATCCAAAGAGTAAAGGTGAAATGGGTCTACCATCTCAGTTAGGTTTTCTGAACCGGATAAATTTTTACGAGGAGCTTCATATCTCAATTCAGGATCAAACACATGAAGCCAAGTGGCAGGAGCTAGTATTTCACTATTAGCAAACTTTTTGGCTCCTTCGGTTGTTGAAACAATATGTGCAATCTGACCGCGTTCAAAGGGCAGTAAGAGGTGAGGCCCCATTCCAGCCTTTGTGATTATTCCTTGATACCATGCATCCGGGTCAGAAGCACGCTCGGCCCAAGATTCCAAAGTGTTCCAAAGCGCGATATGTCCATTTGTTTCGTCATACGCAATCGCTTTTACCCCTTTATGGTGCCATTTTGAGCTAGCGTAACTTTCATCACCAGATTGAAATGCGTATATATCGTTGAGATGACTTGAGCTTTTATTGAGTGCTTCTAACAAATACTGAATTGGCGGATCGTCCGCAGAATAACCGACAAAAACTACGACATATTTTTCCAATATCCCTTTGACAAATGAAGTAGCCCAGCCATTAGCCAAGTAAGCATCTCCAAATTCAGAACTTGAGAGGACGAAGCCGTTGCTTGCAGCACCTGTACCATCCTCGTTTACTTTGCCATGAAGATATACAGTGCCATTAAATTCAACGGAATGATTAAGATCAGGTAGTCTTGGGGGGATAAAGGTATGTATATCTGGTTTGCAAAGATCAAATAAGCGATCAAAGTTAGTTGTTACCAAACGTACTATGCCATCATTCGTTGTAGCTAGTTTAAGCATCGTTTGGTGCGCACTAAGGTCAACTTCTCCCTCAGGTGTGAGAGCCTTAGCTACTGATTTATATATATCGCTCGTTAAGAACTCTCGCTCTAGCAAACCAAATATCCTGTCAGCCGAAACTACTCCTTCCACGCCAGTACTAGCGGTTATTTCTTTAGCAGCATCTATAAGCTTCAAGGCAGGGCTGTTGGTTTCTACACCAAGCTCAGATGTTACTGATGAAGCTAGCCCAAAAAAATCGGCAAAACCCGCTTTTGCTCTTGAAACACCTGCGCCACAAAAAAACACCACTCGACCTTGGTCTCTGGCTAATAAGAGTTCATCAGGTATTGAAGGTCCATTTTCGAGGAATCGCATCATGTTTCCTTTTGTGTTTAAAGTTCTAACTTTTAGGTGTTGTGACTTAAGCGATGATTAATCGCATCAATAAAGGTGATAGCGCTCCTATTGGTAATAGCTGCACTAAGAATAGCAATACGATTACAATATCATATTTAACTTAGAAAGCTCTGACGAAATGTCCTTTGTTCGGATAAGAAAAATTAAGTCAAATGGCTTTTCTTAAATTAGAGGGGCAGAGGTAAGGCTGCGCATTTTGGGGCACTTCAGAGTTACGAAGTGCCAACAGTGAAGGTTCTGGACAAAAGCTTCTTAAGGTGATCACTTAAATTAAGAAAATACGGATAACTTTTAGTATCCCCAACCCCAAGCAGCCACCTTTTATCAAGGTGGCTGATTTACACGTAACGGAACCAAACATTAAAGTATTACTTTTACTAAATTGCGCTGATAGCAGTAGTGAAGTTGGTTTAATTCGGTATCTTTAACTGGCTCAAAATGTATGTCCATATTATTAATTTTAAGTAATTCGCGAGCTCGGCCCATACCAATCCCTTGTCCTGCTTTTCCACAGCGAGTCGCATGATGACCTGAAACCCCTTCTTCAAATATTTTTTCCAACTCCGATTCATCCACTTTAATACTGAGCATATCAAAGGTTATCGTTATTTTTGATGAAAACTGTTCTTTATCTATTGAGACCGTAAGTTCTGAATTGGGTTTTATATACTTCACAATATTATCAAGTATATAGTACAAGGCAACGGTTACTGTTTCGTAATCAAAAACAGATTGCAAAGTTGTTCTTTCAACGTTTACTAATACATCTTTATCAGTAAAGTCGGGAAAAAAAACATAAAATAAATTCATCAAAACCCTATGAATATGATGATTCTTTTGTTCTAAGCTCACTCTACCGTTTCTTAGAGAATCATAAACAGAGATCTCAGTTTTCATTTTAAGGCTATTCTTTGCTATTCTAACTAAAGATAATGCAGCTTCAGATAAGTCTTCTTGAACGTGCTCGGTGATAACTTTTTTCCATTGTTTATTTCTTTTATCAGCTAGAACTTCTTGTGGTATTATCGAATAAACCTCTTGCATATTATGTGCATTTAACGTAACAAGGTTGTGAATTAATCGATTAGTATGTTCATGGGTATTTTTTATAAAGTCCGACCTGAATTTAATTGCATCATCCATACAATCCAAAATTAGTTGTACTTCAGTGTTAAACTTTCTACTGCTTTTTATATATTGAGTTTTAGTAGTTAACGCAAAAATGGTATATTTACCATTACTTATTTTTACATACCTTATATTTGAACCGAATAAATTCTCTTTCTTACTAATTCTTGAATCAACCGTTAACTCTATTAAATAATGATATTTTTCAGGCAACTTATTAATAATAGTCTTGCCTTGCTTATCAAGAATTTTGTATTGAAAACTCATATTACACTCCCGCAAACTTCTCAACTAAAGAGGTAAACTGATAAGGATCTACATCTTTAGCTAAAAAGTCGTCAACCTTTCGCAAGGCCTCATGGAACCTATCCCCTTTCTGCTCCGCAGAGTAAATTATTATTTTTTTTTGCGGGTATTTGTCTTTTAATGCAGATGCTAATCCAAGTCCTTCTTCTTTGAAGTTCAACTCAACGCCAACACCTTGTACATCGACAAAAATTATATCTGATTCAAGCACATCGTGGCAATCAAGGCTATCTATATCCTTGACTAACTTAGAGTTAACCCACCCAGACTTGTTTAATATTTTAACCACTTTAAATCGAGTGTCATCATCAATAAAAAGAATTTTAGTGTTATTCTTTATTTCTCTAACTCTACTATCTGACAAGGGCGTTGAAAGAGATTCCTTTTCCTCTCTATCTTCTTTATCTTCTTTATCTTGAGAGGTTAGACCAATATTTATATTATTTGTTATCGAGTTCTCATTATTATTATCGCTATTCGGGTTGTTTTTTTTACCTCGAGATATTGTATAAATACCACCTAATGCAGCAACACCGATTCCGCTAAATATCACATCTGCATGTTCGACAACAAATTCAAAGGAGTTATAAAATAAATTGCTTTCTTCAATTGCCATTTCTGTATCTCATTAGATTCATATCAACCTGTTTAATATCTCAAATTTTTGTAAACTAATCAATCAGTTGTTTTTTCGAGTGCTATGAGTTTAATTCCCCCACAGTGATTAGACCAATCAGTACAGGGAATCGTTATGAAAATAATAACCAGATTTGATATGGTGCACACAGAAAGAAATAGGGAGAGCTAAGCCCCGTTTCTTCACAGCCTGCTATAAGGAAAAGTACCGTGACTCCAGCGACACAATCTACCGCTGAGTAATTGCGTTAAATTGCTTTGGGGCAAAATCGTGTTTACAAGTGTTCTATTCATGCCAACCGAGGTTCGCATGGCAGAGAGTCAAGAGATACCTCTCTTGCCCGCAGGTAGTGTTCATCTTTTACGAAGTAAAAGTGTGACACTACCGCAGCGGGTTGCTATTGCGTCACACTTTTTAGTGTGACGGTTTTTTTGTGTTTCGATTAGTTAAGATTGATGTCAAAGCTGTTCACAGCATCAATCAGCTCCTTCAAATAACGCCATAAGCAATTGAACTTGCTCTATGTTTCTTAAGTAAGCAACTTTTCTCTCACGAGTCAGTAGGGAGAATTTAAACTCTTTAGGATAACCACTGCTGCGCAGTGAAAGTGGGGTGGCGATGCGTGTGTAGTACACGCTGTTTGGAAGTCTCATTAAGTACATCTGTGCTACCTTTCTGTGCAAGATGATTTTCGAGGTTCTAGATGTGAAAAAACCGCTGTAAAAACAGCGGTTTAATCTTTAAAAGTGGCGGAGAGATAGGGATTTGAACCCTAGATACGCTATTAACGTATGCCGGTTTTCAAGACCGGTGCTTTCAACCACTCAGCCATCTCTCCGTTGCGGGACGTATAATAGGGGGAGGCATAAACGTTGTAAAGCATTGTTTTAATGAAAAAGAACTGTTTGCTTGTTTTGTGGTCACACCTATAGACGGATGAAGTCTGATGGAATGCTCAAAAGGGCGCTTGTTACAGTATTTTGTAGAGTATTTACTTTATGTTGTGGTTACTTAATAAAATAGTGTTTTATTGATATCTTAATGAAAAGTAAGAATAAAATGACTTTGAGTAAACATGTGTTCGCCCGAAAGTGTTTGCAACATATTGTGAACTAATTCAAAATTAACTGGTATAGCCAGTTGTGCTGAATTTATCTAAGGGTTTTTATGAAAGTCACGAATCTATTTAAAGACAAAGTTGGTGCGATTTCTGCTCACCAATCAGAGTTTATGAATTGGATGTCTCCAACGCTACGCGATTACTGGAGTGACTTCTTAGGTCGAGCACAAAGCAGCTTCCTATTTTCTAAAGTTCGCGATCACCAGCAACCAGCGGTGAACGAAGAGGTGATCCCTCAACCTGAGCCAATCGTGCTAAAGCCTGAAGCGCAAGTTCTATTTAATGAGCTAAGCGAGAAGGTGGGTGAAGTGATCCATGTAGGTGATTGGGTTCACGTATCTCAAGAGCGCATTAATCAATTTGGTTCTGTAACCGAAGATATGCAATGGATTCATACAGATCCAGAGCGTGCGGCTTCTGAATCTCCATTCAAAACAACGATTGCACATGGCTTCCTGACGCTAGCGCTGTTGCCTAAGTTGACAGATTCTGTGGATCCAGAAAAACCAATGTTCCCAACAGCAAAACTAGTGGTGAACCTAGGTTTGAACCAAGTACGTTTCCCTTACCCAGTAAAAGCGGGCAACAACGTACGTGCATCAAGTACGCTAACTAAAATTACGCCAATTAAGAAAGGTCTTGAGATTGAGCGTGAAATCAAAGTAGAAATTGAAGGCGTACGTCGACCTGGTGCTGTAGTTGTTTCAGTGATTCAATTGCACTTCTAATCGAATTCAAAGATTCAAACGAAAAAGAGAGCCGAAATTGGCTCTCTTTTTTTGTGTCTGCGTTTTATTGATTAAAGCTTTTTACTGGGGTGTAGCCGTAATCTGCAATCGCTTTTTGACCTTGCTCCGATTTCAGGAACTTCACGAAGTCTTTACCTGCTTTATCTAAACCATCCACTTTGTACAAAACTAAGAATGGACGAGCGAGTTTGTAGCTGTGGTTAGCGATGTTAGTTGCGGTTGGGTCTGTACCTTCAAACTGAATGGCTTTTACAGAGCGATCAACCGAGCCTACCGAGATAAAACCAATAGCGTGTGGGTTATGGTTCACAATGGTTTTTACCATACTGTTGCTGTTTACCACCAAGTTGTTCGGATTGATGTCTGATACCAAACGGTCGTTGATGATCTTAGTGAGACCTAGCAAGCTTTCAAAGCTGTAACGAGAGCCAGAAGAGGCTTCACGCGTTACAACGGCGATAGGTTGGTCTGATCCACCCACCTGTTTCCAGTTGTCGATTTTACCTTTGTAGATATTAAACAGTTGTTGTTCCGAAAGGTTAGTTACAGAGTTAGTGCGGTTAACGACAACAGCAAGACCATCATAAGCGATAGGGAATACGTTGAGATCTTCGCCTTTCTCGCTTTCTGTTAGATAACGTGAGCTCATTCCAATTTCAACTACGCCCTTGTTCACCATAGTGATACCAGCGCTTGATCCAATGCCCTGTACTGCAATGTAATCGTCAGGGTGCGTTTTATTATATTCTTCAGCCAGTACATCCATTACGCGTGCCACAGAGGTAGAACCTGAAATGTTGACTTCTTTTGCCATAGCAGAAGGAAGAGACAAAGCCATGGCTAGTAAGGTCGCCACAGAAAGACGTAACATATTTAACTCCAAATACGGTATAAAGCAGCGCTCATCATATTTCGTTCAGGTTACACTTTTGTGAATGGTCGTTGATATCCATAGCAAAAGATCGATTGCATTCACTTTAAGTTGATAACTATCAGTAATGTAGGATGAGTGGATTTTACTGATTTGAAACGAAAGAGGTGACACAGTTAGCTTTTCGGCATCAGATGGGGTGTTATTCTAGGTTTGAGCGGGCGCATGCCCCGATGGTGATTTCTGCCTCTCTCAGGCACTTGGGTATATACTAAGAACAACATATCAGGAGTACGCTCATGTCCGTGTCTCAAATGGCGACCAGTCGCTTGCACAAGTTGGTTCAAACGCTCTGCGCTAGGCGTAATGTCAATTTGCCAGTAGAAGCGATAGGGAAGTGTTTATACGAGCCCATAGAGAACGGTGTAGAGCTTTATCACGCACACTTCTTACTTGATTCACAACACAGTGAATACACGTCTCCCATCGCTAAAATTCTATTTGATGCCAACACTCAACTTTGGTGTTTCTATGTGCCTACATATCGTGGAGAGGAGTTGATGTGGGTGCCTTATGAAAAGCTACCAAGTAGTGAGACGCTTGAGGTGCTTCTCGCCGAATTAGAAAGCGATCCTCAAGCGTGTTTCTGGGATTAACAGGTTTCTCTATCTGCTAATGCGTAACGTATCAAGCGTTACTTTGCGATTTGGCTACGAAATTCTTTTGGTGTAATGCTATAAATCGATTTAAACGCAGTACTAAAGTGTGCGGCGCTCTTAAAGCCGGATTCAAATGCAATTTGAGTAATCGACTTTTGTGACACTCGCAGTTGTGTTGCTGCGTGGTTGATGCGTTTCACCTTCAAAATGTGCGAGAACGAAAGGTTTTCTGCTGCTAGTCTGCGTTTCAATGTCGCGATAGACATGCTCATGTGTGTTGCTAGCGCTTCCAACGTGATGTCTTTCTCGATGTTCTTTTCAATGTACTTAATTGCCTTCTGAGAGGCAGTGAGACTGCTTGCGTCATCAATGATCGATAAGATGTCCGGCTGTACTTCAACCATCAGTGATAACAAGGAAAGCGCAATATGACCTTGGGCGTATTGTGGCGCTTTATTGTCTGCTAACTGAATTAACGTGTCTTTAAGTTTTACAATTGATGATTGGCTTTCTGAAGAGAAAGGGTAGAAGCGACGCTCTTCTGTCTCTGACTGTACGCCTGGATGCGTAGATTTAAACTCGCTAAACAAGCCAATATCAAACACAAGCGCGAGTGCTTTAAACACTCCGGGCTTAGCTTCAGCGCTGCGTAGGTCTGCAGAATTATATAGAGTGAAGTCTCCTGCATTTAATTCAATTTGCTCACCACTTGGTTGGTTAATGATGAGTGAGCCTTCTTCAACAACATATAAGCCATTGTGAGTGGCGGTGTAGCGTTCACTTTTGCGGGCAGTGAAGTGATTAAAGCGAATGATCTCAATGTTCGGCATATTCGTTCTTATCTTTTTGCATGACATATAAAAAAGGCGCTCCATTGAGCGCCTTTAAACTTCAATCGGTATTATTCACTCACAGTTTCTTCTGTTTGTGGCGCTGGTTTATCAGCGAATACCTGGGTCGGCTTTGCAACGATGCTGCGGTTCTCTTGGTTCACGTCTGCTAGAACGATTTCCAATGTATCACCTAACTTGTATACCACTTCTTTATCGATAGAAATGGTACCGTTGTCGCCGTTACACTCAATTCTTTCTTTATTATCAAGAATCAAGCTACCAGGAATAAAGGCTGCTGCGCCATTTTCGAGAAGTCGAACACGTGCTCCGGCACGATTAATATCGAAAATCTCACCTGTGAAACACGTTTGCTTGTTCGGCTCGTCTGCAAGAGTGCGTGCGTATAGCCAATCAGACACGTTTCGCTCGGCAATTTTGTGGTGTTTACGGTGTAGAGCTAGCTCTTCGCCCACTTCATCGTCTGGCTTTTGAACCGGTTCTTTATTCAAAATCACGGCTTTCAGCATGCGGTGGTTGATCATGTCACCGTATTTACGAATTGGTGAAGTCCAAGTTGCGTAGATATCAAGACCCATTGCATAGTGAGGAAGAGGTTGATTGCCCACTTCGCTGTACGTTTGGAACTTACGGATACGGTTATCTAGGTAAGAAGTCTCTTGCTCACCCAACCAACGGCGAAGCGCTGCGAAGCCTTCTAGTGTCGCGATAGATTCAGCAGTGAACTCTAGTGCGCCTTCTGGGTTTACCAGTTCAACTACTTCTTCAATCTTCTCAGCTTTGAAGCCAGCATGCGTATTGAATACACCCGTTTCGAACTTTTCACGTAGCGTACGACCCGCACAGATGTTTGCCGTGATCATAGATTCTTCAACTAGGCGGTTTGCGCTGCGACGCATGTCAGCATGGATTGCAACAACGTCGTTGTCTTCGCTTAGCTCGAAGCGGTAGTCAGGGCGATCTGGGAATACCACGGCATTCTTTTCACGCCATTCAGCACGAGCGCGAGAGAAGTCGAATAGGTCGCGTACAATCGTCGCGATCTCTTCCGACGGTTGCCATACGTCTGAACTGCCGTTTTCTAGCCAGTCTGATACGTGATCGTAAGCTAGACGAGCGTGTGATTTAATGTTCGCTGCAAAGAAGTTGATGTCATCACCAATCACGCCTTCTTTATTTACTGTCACTGTGCAGCAGATAGCAGGGCGGATTTCCCCTTCAATTAGAGAACATAGGTTGTCCGCTAGATCACGAGGTAGCATTGGGATGTTACGACCTGGTAAGTAGATAGTGTAGCCACGTTCACGCGCCACTTTATCCATATCATCTTCAGGTGTGATGTACGCTGTTGGGTCTGCGATTGCGATAGTCAGTTCGAAATCACCAGATTCTGTTTTCTTCGCGTAAAGTGCATCGTCCATATCTTTGGTTGATTCACCATCGATAGTTACAAAAGGAACATGTGTCATGTCTACGCGTTCTAGATCGGCGTCGTCTTTCAGTTCCCAGTTCTCGATGCCTGCTGGCTCAGAGTTTGGTAGATCATTCTGAGCAAGCGTTACCCACCAAGGCGCGATCTTGTCGTTTGAATCGGTAATCTTCTCCGAAATTTCTACAAAGAAAGCGTTATCACCTTTAAGTGGGTGACGAATAAGATGCGCGACAACCCAGTCACCTTCAGCAAATTCGTCAGGTTTTAGACCTTTCTTTAGTTTTGCTTTAAGAGAAAGCTTTTTAAGCTGTGGGTGATCAGGAGCTACGTTTAGCTTGCCT
Organism: Vibrio sp. Y29_XK_CS5; assembly: GCF_024181835.1. Taxonomy (NCBI): domain Bacteria; kingdom Pseudomonadati; phylum Pseudomonadota; class Gammaproteobacteria; order Vibrionales; family Vibrionaceae; genus Vibrio; species Vibrio sp. Y29_XK_CS5. The sequence continues at coordinate 1,190,365 of NZ_JAMZAM010000001.1, read as the reverse complement.
TTGAACATTTTTACTCGACCAATAAAGCGAGTTACGGCTTGTTCTAGCAGTTCTTGTGGTTCTGCGACTTCACGTTCGTTTTCAGTGCGGATGATGGCAACGACTTTGTCGCCGTGCATGCACTTTTTCATGTACGCAGGTGGGATGAAGAAGCTGGTTTTGCTGTCCACTTCCAGGAAGCCAAAGCCTTTATCGGTTGCTTTGATTGAGCCTTCTTTTTTAGGCAGGTTTTCTTGGATTTGCTGCTTAAGCTGAGCTAATAGCGGGTTATCTTGAAACATCTTTTCTTAACTTACCGTTGGAATTGGGCACACTATAATCATTGCGCACTATTATTACTACCTAAAGCACAGAAATTCGCTGTGAATTATTGATGAATTGAACAGCTTGTTGGTGCTTTTCTCTCCGGAGAATGGGGGGAGAGGTGGAAATTTATGCGAATAATACCATTAGTGAGAATAAATTGTGATGTAATTCAATTTTTTCTAGCTTTTTTTATGCATTTAAGGAATAATCCGCCTCCCTTAGTCGTCCCTAATGGCTTATCGCGGTTGTGTACTGTACTAGCTCCTGTCTGAACGGATTTAGTAATTGGATGGATCAGTATCGAATTGGAAGAGCATATGGGACTGTTTTTTTGTTTAATTAAGTAGGATCCCAATGCAAGATTCTGTTATTCAATTCAGCGATTTATCTCTGAATGATTCTATCCTTTCTGCTCTAGACGGAATGGGTTTCGTGTCACCAACTCCAATTCAGGCTGCGGCAATCCCACACCTGTTGGAAGGTGCTGACGCGCTGGGTAAAGCACAGACGGGTACAGGTAAAACGGCAGCATTCTCTCTGCCTCTTCTAAACAAGCTTGATCTTGACCAACGTAAACCACAAGCAATCGTACTTGCTCCAACACGTGAGCTAGCGATTCAGGTTGCGGCTGAGATGAAGAACCTTGGTAAAAACATCAAGGGTCTTAAAGTTTTAGAAATCTACGGTGGTGCATCTATCGTAGATCAAATGCGTGCACTTAAAAACGGTGCACACGTAGTAGTTGGTACTCCTGGTCGTGTACAAGACCTTATCAACCGTGAACGTCTGCATCTAGACGAAGTTAGCACTTTCGTACTTGATGAAGCGGACGAAATGCTAAACATGGGTTTCGTGGACGACGTAACTGCAATCATGGAGCACGCTCCAGAATCTGCACAGCGCGTTCTTTTCTCTGCAACTATGCCTCCAATGCTTAAAAACATTGTTGAGCGTTTCCTACGTGATCCTGTAACTATCGACGTTGCTGGTAAAAACCACACTGTAGACAAAGTTCAACAACAGTTCTGGGTAGTGAAGGGTGTAGAGAAAGATGAAGCTATGTCTCGTCTTCTTGAAACTGAAGAAACTGACGCGTCAATCGTATTCGTACGTACTCGTCAAGACACTGAGCGTCTAGCTGATTGGCTATCTGCACGTGGCTTTAAAGCTGCTGCACTACACGGTGACATTCCTCAGTCTCTACGTGAACGTACTGTTGATCACATCAAACAGGGTGTTATCGATATCCTAGTTGCAACTGACGTTGTTGCACGTGGTCTTGATGTTCCACGTATTACTCACGTATTTAACTACGACATCCCATTCGATGTTGAGTCTTACATCCACCGTATCGGTCGTACTGGTCGTGCTGGACGTAAAGGTAAAGCGATCCTTCTAGTTCGCACTAACCAAATCCGTATGCTTCGCACTATCGAGCGCGTAACTAAGTCATCTATGGAAGAAATCCAACTTCCTCTACGTGACCAAGTTGCAGAAGCTCGTCTAAACAAGCTAGCGGCTGAACTGGAAGCAGAGAAAGAGCACAAAGCTCTAGACAAGTTCGCAGAGCTTGTTGAGAAGCTACAAACTTCTCTAGAAATCGACCCAACAATGCTTGCTGCAATGCTTCTTAAGCGTCAGCAAGGTAAACGCCCGCTATTCTACATTGGCGAAGACCCAATGATTGAAGCGATTGAGCGTGACAAGCAACGTCGTAAAGAGCGCCGTGAAGGTGGTCGTGACGGTGGTCGCAACTTCAACAACCAAGACTGGGATACTTACCAGCTTCAAGTTGGTCGCGAGCAAGGCGTTCAAGTTAAAGACATCGTTGGTGCTCTTGCAAACGAACTAGGTCTAGGTAAAGGCTCTATCGGTGCAATCAAGCTAGCACAAGGTCACACATTCGTTCAGCTACCTAAAGCAATGACTTCAGATGCTGCGAACAAGCTAAGCAAGCTACGTATCCGTCAACAAGATGTTGGTGCTGTAGTATGTGACTTCGATGACTTCCGTGAGTCTCGTGGTGGTCGCCGTGACGGTGGTCGTCGCGATGGCGGTCGTCGTGATGGCGGCGGTTACCGTGGCAACCGTGATGGCAACCGCGAAGGTGGTCGTCGTGAAGGCGGTCGTCGCGAAGGTGGCTTCCGTGGTAACCGTGACGGCAACCGAGATGGTAACCGTGAAGGTGGCGAACGTCGTTTCGATCGTAACCGTGGTGGTGACCACCGTGGTGCACACCGTGGTGAACGTGGTCACGGTCGTGGTCGTCGCTCACAAGAAGCATAATACCTGCACACTATTGCATTAAAAAATAGTTGAATTTGAAAGCCGAGCAGTTAGCTCGGCTTTTTTGTCCCTGCTCATCCATGCCCAATTCATTCAAAAAAATTCGTAATATTTTTGCTTTATTCTTCATTTATTGACGTTTTTAAGTGTCTGGTTCCACTTTAGTTGAATGAGTCGATATATTTCATGGTTCAAATAAATTTTAAACTTGCGGTAGATCAATAAAATTTACGCAAACGAACAACTAACTCTAAAAGATAGTTGAAAGATTAAAAAATTATTGAATAATAGAAGGCACAAACAAGAAGTACGCAGCGCGGAAGCGCAATTACAACCTCTGCTCCACAACAGGAAACTATTTCATGTCTAATTCGTTTGTACTGGTGATCAACTCTGGTAGCTCATCACTAAAATTTGCAGTAATCGACTCTCAATCTGGCGATGCTGTGCTAAGTGGTCTGGGCGAATGCTTTGGTCTATCAGACGCTCGTATGAGCTGGAAATTCAACGGTGAGAAATTTGAGTACGCTATTCAAGGCGATGAGAATCACCATCAACTTGCAGTAGCAAAACTAGTTGAGTTAGTAAAAGAGTACAAATTAATTGAAGATGTTGTTGCTGTTGGTCACCGAGTGGTTCACGGCGGTGAGAAGTTTACCAAAACAGTCCGTTTAGATGAGTCTGTTATTGCAGACGTAGAAGCGCTAAGTGATTTGGCTCCTCTACATAACCTTGCTCATGCGATTGGTATGCGTGCTTCAATGGCGGCATTCCCTGAGCTACCTCAGTTTGCTGTGTTTGATACTGCTTTCCACCAAACAATGCCTGCAAAAGCTTACACTGGTGCAATTGCGAAAGAGCTTTACTCAGACTTCGGCATCCGTCGTTACGGCTTCCACGGCACTAGCCACTACTTTGTAAGTCGCGAAGCTGCGAAGATGATTAACAAGCCGGTTGAAGAATCGAGCTTCATCTCTGTTCACCTTGGTAACGGTGCTTCTGTTTGTGCAATCAACAACGGCGAATCTGTAGATACGTCTATGGGTTTCACGCCACTGTCTGGTCTAATGATGGGTACACGTTGTGGTGACCTTGACCCAGGCATCATTGAGTACCTACTGAAGAAAGGTTGGTCTCAAGAGAAAGTGTTCAACTCATTGAACAAAGCTTCTGGCTTCTTAGGTGTTTCTGGCCTAACAAGCGATGCACGCGGTATTTTGGAAGCGATGGAAGAAGGTCACGAAGGCGCTGCTCTAGCATTCCAAGTATTCACATACCGTGTGTCTAAATACATCGCATCTTACCTTGCTGCTCTTGATTCATTCGACGGCATCATCTTCACTGGCGGTATTGGCGAAAACTCTATGCCAATTCGTCGCGAAATCCTAAACAACCTAAAACTTCTAGGTTTTGTTGAAGATGTGAAAGGTAATGAAGATGCACGATTTGGTAACGCAGGTGTTGTTGCTACATCTGAGTTACTTGGTGCGAAAGCGCTAGTTATTCCTACCAATGAAGAGTGGGTTATCGCTCAACAGTCGGTGGAACTGCTGTAAAACGGCAAAAATTTTGGGAACTAAGTCAAAGCCCTTTCCGGTTGGAAAGGGCTTTTTTCGTCTTGGAGAGAGGCGAGTAACGATTTTATCGATACTGTTACTCCTCATTCCCTTGGTAGTTTAAGTATTGAATGCACAGCTCATGGAAAGCTTTAGCTTGAGGCGATATTGTTCGGTCCGTTAAGGTAAAGATTCCCACCTGCCTTTTCAAAGGTGGATCAATAAGCGGAATCCAAACTAATCGAGTTTCATTGGTTGGGAACGCTAACTTTGGCAAGGTGGTGACACCAATACCGAGCTCAAGGACTGAGAACAAAGACGTAATGTTCTCCACGGAATACAATGCTTGTTCACTTAGCGCGCGTGCAGGAGTGGGATCGAGTAGGGTACAAGTCCCGTTTCGAATAAAAGGTTGTACCAACAGCGTTTGCCACTCGATTCCTTCTGGATGCTGAGCAATAGGGTTATCCTTCAAACACACTACACCAATGGGGTCAGAGATTAACGGGGTAAACTCGATACCGCCTTCGTCCAAGTGTGATGGGTTACCCAACGCTAAATCCACTTCGCCTGATAACAAACGCGCTTCGACGCCAGCGGCGTTATCATCAATTAGGCTGACTTCTACATTCGGGTATCGTTCACAGAATGCGCCGAGCACACTGGGAATCAGCTTGGCAGCAACAGAAGGAACGCTGGCGATGCGTACCCGCCCTTGCTGCCCTGCGGCGGCGGCTTTCAAGTCATTATCCAGTGCGTTATAGATGTTGAGAAACTGAATGATCTTAGGCAGGCAGATCTCGCCGAAAGGTGTGAGTTTGGATTTATTTCCAGATTCAAATAGGCTCTGACCAAGTATCTTTTCTAGTTCTTTTATGGATGTCGACAGTGCTGCTTGAGAGCGATTTGCTCTATGTGAAGCGGCTCGAAAGCCACCTTCCTCGACCACCATCACAAAATGCTTTAATTGTTGAAGCTTGATACTCACGGCGAAACCTCTGCAATCCCTTTATTTACCTTAGTTTTAATAAGGTGATAGATTTTTCTTATCAAATGTAAAAAATTTACCGTTCGATTTATCGCCTGTCAATGTGCAGTATTTAACTATCTTGAAACAAGGTTGTTACAAAGGTTGAAGGGCACGTGAATACTTCTACGAAAAAATACCCAGTCAAAACTGCATTGTTTGCCTCTAAAGCGCCGCTTGAATGGGCAATCGTCAACAATGGTACTTTATACACCGCGCAAATCCCGATTGATGATAATGGTGCTGTCGTGGAAGGCGGTATCGAAGCGCAAACTCGTCAAACCTTTAATAATCTCGTTCACACGCTGGAGTGTGCAGGGGAGTCTTTAGATTCTGTTCTGCAAGTGCTGATTTATGTGACGGATCGTGAGTACTTAAAAACGGTTAACCAAGTCTACGCTGAGTATTTTGACGCACCTTACCCTAATCGTGCCGCTATGGTTGTGGCAGGACTAGCGCGTGAAGAGATGCTGGTGGAGTTTGTGGTGTATGCATCAGCGAGTCAACCAGAGTAAAGAATAATAATCAAAGCCTCATCACCGGGCTTTGTCAGTGAGATCAGTGAGCTGGTGGCGATCACCAGACGTCAGGAAGAATAAGGACAGAGCAATGACTTTTATCAATAATGTTCAAGCAGAGAAATCTCTCTACATTGCAGGCGAATGGCAATCCGGTATTAATACGGTTGCGAACATTAACCCTTCAGACATCAGTGAGAGTTTAGGCGATTTTGCTCAAGCGAGTGAAGGTCAAGTAGAACAAGCCATTCAAGCCGCGAAAGTTGCGCAGCCAGAGTGGGAAAAAACGCCGATTGAGCGCAAACAAGCGGTTTTGCAGGCGATTGGTGATGAGCTGATTGCTCGTTGTGATGAGCTTGGTACGCTGCTTTCACGTGAAGAAGGCAAGCCTTTTGCTGAAGGTCGCGGTGAAATCTACCGTGCTGGTCAATTCTTCCAATATTTCGCGGCGGAAGTGCTGCGTCAAATTGGCGATAACGCAGCTTCTGTCCGTCCAGGCGTTTCCGTAGAGGTCACTCGTGAAGCCGTCGGCGTTATCGCCATTATCTCTCCTTGGAATTTCCCAACCGCAACGGCTGCATGGAAAATCGCACCAGCGCTTGCTTTCGGCAACAGCGTTGTGTGGAAGCCCGCTAACCTAACGCCTGCTAGTGCAGTTGCACTGACAGAGATTATCCATCGTCAAGGCTTACCAGCAGGCACGTTCAACCTTGTGTTGGGCAGCGGCTCGCAAGTGGGTAACACGCTTATCAACTCGAAAGGTGTAAATGGTGTGAGCTTTACTGGCTCTGTGGATACCGGACGTAAAGTAGCGGCAGCAACGGCACCGAATTTTGTGCGCTGTCAGTTAGAAATGGGCAGTAAGAACGCACTTGTGGTAGCCGATGATGCAGACATTCAAATTGCCGTTGAAGCAACCATTGCAGGCTCTTTCTCTGGAGCAGGTCAGAAGTGTACCGCGTCTTCTCGCCTTGTCGTCATGGATGGCATTCACGATGCCTACGTGGAAGCGCTGATCAAACGTATGAGTGAACTTAAAGTCGGTCACGCTTTAGAAGACGGTGTGTTCATGGGACCTGTTGTGGATGGAAACCAATTGAATGCCAACTTTGAATGGATTGAGAAAGCACGTCAAAGCGGTGCCGAGTTAGCGTTCGGTGGCGAGCGCTTGAACTTAGAGCATGACGGTTTCTACATGTCGCCAACTCTTTTCCTCAATACGCAAAACAGCTGGGAAGTGAACCAAGAAGAAGTGTTTGCGCCAATGGCAAGCGTGATTCGAGTTTCTGACTTGGACGAAGCCATTGCTGTAGCGAACGATACTCGCTTTGGCTTGACGGGCGGCATCATTACACAAAGCCTGCGTAATAGCGCCATCTTCAAACAACAAGTGCAAACTGGCTGTGTCATGGTCAACCTACCAACCGCAGGAACAGATTACCACGTGCCGTTTGGCGGTCGTAAAGAGTCGAGCTTTGGTCCACGCGAGCAAGGTCAATACGCAAAAGAATTCTACACCGTGGTGAAAACCGCTTATCAACGTCCTTACTAAGTGAAATAGGGCAGCCGAGCATTCCGCTGCCCAACCTTAAAGGCTCATTAACGTTTAAGGAGTGGTTATGTACCAACAACGGATTGTGATTGATGGATTGCAGTACTGCAATTGGGATCGAGAATACTTCCAAACGCTGAAGGCGAGCGGTATTACGGCTGTGCATGCGACGATTGTTTATCATGAGAATGCACGCGAGACCTTAACTCGCTTTGCCGAATGGAACCTGAGATTTGAACAAAATGCAGACCTTATTATGCCTATTTACTCGATGACTGACGTCGAGAAAGCAAAAGCAGAGGGTAAGGTTGGCGTCTTTTTTGGTGCGCAGAATTGCTCTCCAATTGACGATGAAATCGGCTTAATAGAAGTCATGCGCCGTCAAGGTTTGCTGATTATGCAGTTGACCTATAACAACCAAAGCTTGCTGGCGACAGGATGCTATGAGCAGAACGACTCTGGTGTCACGCGTTTTGGTAAACAAGCCATCGAAGAGATGAACCGTGTCGGGATGATCATCGATATGTCCCACAGTGCAGAGCGCTCAACGTTGGAAGCGATTGACCTTTCTTCACGTCCCATTTGTATTAGTCACGCGAACCCAACGTTTGCTCATGATGCTCTGCGCAACAAATCGAACAAGGTCATTAAAGCGCTCACCGAACGTGGCGGCTTGATTGGCTTTAGTCTTTACCCATTCCATCTTCCAAACGGAAGCCAATGCACGCTAGAAGATTTCTGCCAAATGGTCGCGAAAACTGCCGATCAGTTCGGTGTGGATCACTTAGGCATCGGCAGTGATCTTTGTTTAAACCAACCACAGCAAGTGCTTGAGTGGATGCGCAACGGTCGTTGGTCCAAAGCAATGGACTATGGTGAAGGCTCCGCTAGTAATGCGGGGTGGCCTGATGCTTTGCCTTGGTTTAGTGGCAGTAAAGGGATGGAGAACATTTACAACGGCTTAATGCGTCATGGATTCAGTGAATCCGAGGCAGGAAAAATCCTGGGTGAGAACTGGTTTAACTTCCTTAAAGAAGGGCTGGAGGCGAGCTAGGTCGTAACCCAAATAAACATGGAATAGCTCGCTCAAAAAATAATAACAAGGCGAGTGTTAAAGTCACTTTTTGTAGCCGTTATGGCAGCTGCAATAAACCTCTGGAGTCAGAGTATGTCTGATCTAACCAATAGCATGAAAGCTTCAACGATGAGCGTGTCATCAAAGAAGCAACAAGCAAAACACAACGACACTTCAGCAACAGAAAATTCACCGGATAAGTTAGGGTTAAGTAACCCGGCACTTTGGTATAGCGGTGGCTTTATTGCCTTGTTCGTAGCTATCGCGCTTTACGATGGAGAGTTGCTATCAACGTTAGTTAATACGGGATTTGCGTGGTCAGTAAAAGTCTTCGGTCCGTACTGGCAGATACTGCTTCTTCTCACTTTTCTTATTGGTCTTGGCTTGGCTGCAGGGCGAACAGGCAAGGTGATTTTAGGCGGAACAACGAAGCCTGAAATGGATGGTTTTCGTTGGATGGCAATCATCTTCTGTACGCTTTTAGCTGGCGGCGGCGTATTTTGGGCGGCGGCAGAGCCTATCGCGCACTACGTGAGTCCTCCACCTTTGTATGGTCCGCAAGACAATCCTCAGCAAGGTGCCATTAATGCGTTGTCACAGTCGTTTATGCACTGGGGTTTTCTCGCGTGGGCTATTGTTGGCAGCTTAACGTCTATCGTGGTCATGCATTTACACTACGATAAAGGACTGCCGTTAAAACCTCGTATCTTGCTTTATCCAGTGCTGGGTGAGCGAGCGCTAAAAGGTCAAACAGGCGCATTGATTGACGCATGTTGCATCATCGCCGTAGCGGCAGGAACCATTGGACCGATTGGGTTCCTAGGTTTACAGGTTAGCTACGCGTTAAATGCATTGTTTGATATCCCGGATGGCTTTACCACACAGTTGATCATCATCTTATTTGCGATTGTGTTGTACACCGTCTCTGCCCTAAGTGGCTTAAACCGCGGGATGCAAATGCTGAGTCGTTACAACGTGATTCTCGCGTTAGTGTTGATGGTTTATATCCTTCTATTTGGTCCAACAGATTTTATCTTCAATGGTTATATTCAAGGCGTGGGCACCATGCTGGATAACTTTATCCCAATGGCAACTTACCGTGGTGATGAAGGTTGGTTGAGCTGGTGGACAGTATTCTTCTGGGGCTGGTTCTTGGGCTACGGACCGATGATGGCGATCTTCATTGCACGTATCTCTCGTGGTCGCAGTATTCGTCAAATTATCTCGACGATCAGCATTGTTGCTCCGCTTACTACGTGTTTTTGGTTCACCATTGTTGGTGGCTCTGGCTTAGCGTTTGAAATTGCGAACCCAGGCAGTGTGAGTGCAGCATTTGAAGGCTTCAATTTACCGGGCGCGTTACTCGCAGTGACTCAACAACTGCCAATGCCGCTACTTGTTTCAATCTTGTTCTTGATTTTGACCACGATCTTCATCGTTACTACTGGTGACTCAATGACGTACACCATCAGTGTTGTGATCAGTGGTGAGACAGAACCAAATGCGATTATTCGTACCTTCTGGGGCGTGGCTATGGGTATCACGGCGTTGATTCTCATCTCACTTGGCTCTGGTGGTATATCAGCCCTGCAATCCTTCATCGTGATTACAGCCGTTCCAGTGTCATTAATTCTGTTACCGTCACTTTGGAATGCACCGCAGATCGCTATGAAGATGGCGAAAGAGCAAGGGCTATAACAACGGTTATAACAAAAAGATCAAACCCAATAACGTGGCGCTTGTGTGGGTGATTCCTCCCCACTCCCGCACAAGCCCTTATTCTTACAATAAAAAATAGGTGGTGAGCAAAATGGATGCACATCGTTCTACTTACACTGAAACAACACTTCGCAACGCTGCAATTGTGATGGCGCCAGACAGGCTAGGGGCTATGCACCAAAATCGAATCAGCTTTGTGCGAAGTTTGATCCGAAAAATGGCGAGTCAGGAATGGCGAGTGAGCAAGCATGAGTGGCAATTGTGTCCACGCGGTTTTGGTCATGTAATTTACAAATTAGCGACGCCGGAACACATTTATCACTTGGTTGTTTTTTGCGATGAAATTGCTGATGAAGAGCGTAACGACCGAGTCATTGCTGAAAAATGGGACGTAACCTTTGCGCTGGTCAAAGGTGAAGTTAATGTTGAGTTGCTAGAGCAACTTAGAGCCAATGTGCCTTTGCAAGAAGCGGGGCGCAATCCAAACAACGTGCTTGTTCTTGCTCGTGCGAATAAGAGTGTTCGTGTGTTTGAACACATTGTGAATGCGCTTTCTAAAGGTGAGCAGCCAGAGCCTTCGGAACTAGCAGAAGTGGGTTACATCCTAAGAACCACCGCCGTTTATGGTAACGGTAAATTTGGTATTGCCGATTTTAAACTGCTGGAGAACAACCCTGATTTCAACCAATCGTTCAGTGCACAAATGTGTGCCGTTTATATGCTGCGTGAATTCAGTTTAGATTGGGTTCATTACCTTGCTGCGAAAAAAGGCGGAGATAATGCAGTTGCACTTCACAAAGGCCTGCAGCGCTATCTTGGTGTGGGGAATGCAACTGGTTTGGGTATGGCGCCATATTTAATCAACCATCCATGTATTGTCGACCAATGGATGACATCACGTGAGCGTGCTATTGCAAATGTGCTTGCCATGCCATGTGAATCTACCGAGTTAGAGCTGCCGTTAAAAGCCCTGCTTAAAAAAGCACAGCGACACTTAGAGCAAGTGATAACAATCAATGAACATCAAGATCAGCTTAATCATCAAGCGATTGCTGATCTCCAAGCGCTACAAATTAACTTAAATGCTTTGATGGCAGAGCACTCGAATTGGGCAAGCTTGATCAAACAAACCATAACCATGAGTTTGGAAGCCCAAGAAATCCTAACTTCATGTTTGATCGAGCTTTACCCGTCTTTGGTTGATGAATTTGAAAACCAAATGAACACCGATGAGTCACTCTCTATTCCTGGTGGTAAAAGCGTTCAAGATGTTTTGCAAATACTAGAGAGCAAATACCGTTGGTCAATCGATGCCGACTACACGTTACCAGAGAACAACTATTGGTTCTGGTATCGCTCACAAGACAAAGAAGAACCGAGACTAGGCATTCGTGGGGAAGAAATCGGTGAAGAACGTGAGTTGCCACTCGATATAGGGCGACAAGTAAACCGCCTCTACCATGCGCTGCAAACGTGCCAGCCAGAAACATCGTTGGCGGAGTTCTTACTGCAGCATCCGCAGTATCGTGCAATCACTCGTCGTGTATGGACGCTCGGCAATCGAGAAATGGGCGATATCCAGATGAATGTACTACGTGAAGACGCACTACCGATGCATCTACTACGCTGTAAGTTAGCAATCTTTGGTGCGACTAAGTTTGATCCGCGTTCAGACCGATGGGTGCGCGTGACCTTTTTCCAAGGCGCACCATTGCTTGATGAGATTCAGGACCCGCGTTTCAGCGATACGTGGATTTTCCCAACCATGCCAGAGCGTGAAGAAATCGCGCAAAGCGACAATCAAAAAATCACTGGAGGTTTTGCATTATGATCGTTTCGCATAACGAGCTGGTAGCAGCAGTAAACAAAGCTTTTCTTGGTATGCGCCGTCATTGCGGTGAAGCCGATGTGATTGCCAATATGGTTGCGGATCTGCAAATGGTGGGTTTGCACGGCGTGCGTCACTTCAACAACGCCAGCCTGTTTCTCAACTTAGATTCAGATTGCGCGGTCACTATTACGAGTAACACCGACTCTCATATCGAAGTCGAGTTAAACAATGGCAGTATCGCCTGTCATTTACCGGCGGTGTTGGATTTTGCGCTTGAGAAAATGGTCAACAGCAAGAGCGTCACCATCACACTCAAACAATGCCACAATCGTTGGTTAGCGTTTAGTGAGCTAGTTAGGCTATCTGCCAAAGGCATTGCGTGCCGTGCTCAGTGGGTTAATGGCACTAGCCCAAAGCGAACCTTGTATGTGTTAAACCGTGGGCGGATTGCACCAGAGGTATTCTTTTCTGATCAGATTGAAGACAACAGTACCGATTATCACAGTATGACGATAGAGCTTGCCGTAACGGATTTTGATATCGAAGCAAGTTCACAAGGTTACGCAATTCATATTGATGGAGATGAACTGAATCGTGCGCAGAAAACGTCGTGGGAAGAGGGTATCTTTGTTGAAGACGGAGAATGGGAAGCTCTTAAACAAACTGCCACAGTCTTCCTTGTTGAGAACAGTGAACGCTCGGTGCAAGGCGCGGGTGAGTTAGTGTAGCGCAACCAAAACGGCATCACTGGGAATAGAAAGAGAGGTAGCTGAATGCTGCCTCTTTTCGTTTAAGAATAAAGCAGGATTATGATTCTCAACTACGCTAATGACAGGTTGTTTGCATGACGAAGGAGAATCAAATGAGCACCATGCAAATCGATATAGAAGAGAATAAGCGCAATGCCATAGCTTTCTATGAGATGGCGTATCGAGGAGAACCGAGAAAAGCGGTCGAGCTGTACGTGGGGGATGAATACATTCAGCACAATCCGTTAGTGGGTAACGGTACCGAGCCATTTATCGCTTATTTCGAGCGAATGCAGGAAGAGTATCCCAACAAAGATATTACGTTTGTTCGCGCAGTTGCAGAGGGGAATTTGGTGGCACTGCATACTCATCAGACGTGGCCTGATGATGTGGAATATGTAACGATGGATTTCTTCCGCTTTGATCTAAACGGTAAGATTGTCGAGCATTGGGATGCGTTGCAGGAAATACCGAAAGAGACAGCAAACGGGAATTCTATGTACTAGCGCACCGAGCCTTGCCATACGCGTTAAGCACGGCAAGGCACTGAGATTGTAATTAAGTCTATTGCGCTTGGTTATCCAGCCACTCACGTGTCACCGTGTCTAAATCTCGTCCTTCACGACAGATTTTGTAATCCAATTCCGCAATGATATCGTTTGAGAAACGGAGCGTGTCCAATCTATTCAACTCATCTTGAGTAAATTTATCTGATTTGTCTTGGCGCAATAGCAATACCGCTTTATCGACAATACCCAGCAAACCTTTTGGTTCTGCGATTTCTCGAATTGAGTACTTATAGTGAAGAAATTGAGGCTTCCAAAGCGGCACGATAACCCATTGTTTGTTCTCTACCGCCTTCTCAAATGCAGTAAAGCAATCTTCTTCCGTCCCTGTGTGGAAACGATAACCTGCTTCGGTCAGCGAGTATTCGTCCATCATCTTGATCGAAAAGCGCGTAATGCCTGCGCCAGGGTTAATGCCTTGAATATCGGATTTCATTTTCGCTACAACTTCAGGTTTAGTTAGGTCGCTCACTTCTGATACGAGCGCTTCTGGAACGTAATCTGGTACACCCCAAAGTGCGTAAGGTTCGTAGTGTAAGCCGATCTCCAGTAGGGGTTGTACTTCTTCTACCGATGCTTTGTAAATGCCGTGACTTGATGGTAACCAAGCCGAAGAAAGCATGTCGATTTCACCAGATTTGAGCTTTGAGAAGTTCTCTTCATGGGGTGAATAAATACGCTCGACCTCAAAACCCATATCATTGAGTATATGGCTGACAAGAGAAGCAGTGACACGATGAAATGAGAGGTTAGTGACACCGAGTTTTATAGCTTTTGACGTGTTAGTTTGAGTCATACTGAATTCCTTATTTTTATTCGTGCGAAGTTGAGTCGTGCACTGTGTTTTCGAAGTGATAGTAGGCTCAAGATAGGAAGGGATAAATAGCGAACGCTTTGAGTCACTGTCAAAAATGATTTGATAATCAAGTGCGATAATTACATGAAGGATGTTGAGCAAGGTTGCGGGAAAGGGGGCTTAAGTCGCGGATCAATACAGTAAGAACAGTCCTTCGTATCCACCAATATGAATGTCGGAAACATAGTCTCCAACATTGCCATCCTTGTCGACAGGTCGCATTGGTTTGTCTAGCGTGATGGTGATTTTGGGCGCAGTAAAATAGTCCGCGCTTTTGCCAAAAAAATCAGTGCGATATAACACGCGCCCTTTGCTAAATTCTCTTGCTAACACCATCTCAATTGGACCATCAGAAACTACGGATTCCTCTGAGCGAAAGGCAAAATAGGTATATGTCGGTAGGACGTGAGCAAGACCATCGGGCAGATCTGCGTGCACCACTTCATTCATGGAAGAGTCACCAACTACGGTGTAATCAGCGGCTGAAGGAGTGCTGGTGGACATCATCAAAGGTATTGCTGTAAAGCCTTCTGGGATTTGATTTACTGGTTCGCCCAGATCAACGGCAAGTAATGTAGTTGGTTGATAAGCGATGTTTTTGGGTACTCCGGCTTTCCAGAAGTTGTCGACAGTGGTGTTGTTGCTGCCGTACAGATAACCGCTGTCCCATTGATTAAAATAGCTGTATCCCGAGTGGTGATTTAAGTAAAACGCTGCTAATGCAGAGTATTGATCCTGCTTCCAATTGTCTTCAGTGTTACCGAAGTACTGAACTCGACCATAACGTGTTGTTGCTTGGTAAATCACTTTCTGACCTACTTTGGCGAGAGCGGCGTTATCCCAGAATTTAGCCAAACCTGCATAGCCACTAAAGCCAGTAGAAGGGAATAGATAGTGCTCCCGTAAGTACAGGGAACCTGCTTTAACTAAGTGACTCTGTCCATTGCGACCATATAAGTTTGCCGTGCCTATGTTGAGACCAATTAGCGCATCCGGATCCAGCGTTGCCAGTTTGTTTAAGAATGCCGAAAACTGAGCTTTGTACGCATCATCAGCGGCTTGGCTTCCTGCAACCAAACCAAGTTCATCTACCATACCACCGGAATAGATGTAGAACTGATTTGCACCAAGCAGTTTGTTTGTATCGTCATTGTATGCACCGTTTAAGCCTTGTTTCGCCCATTCTGCTTGGTAATAGTGGTGAACTGCGTTGGCAAAGTTGGGATTGCCGAGATTGGTTAATGCCCACGAGGAGGTTTGGTTCCACATTCGCCCAAATGGAATGACTCGAGACTCCCAACGGAAACGAGCGGTCGCATTTTTGTTTGAGCGGTTTTTATATTCATTCCAAGAGAGATAATTGTCTTGGTTAAGATCCGCAGATTTATCAAAGCCACGAATTTTGCGCCAACGTTGAATCGTTTTTCCGTCAGGTGTTGCCGTTGGTGCATTCGTCAACTTAACGGTTGGAAAACTGTTCTTGAGCTTCACTTCTTTTAGGTGAGGGCGATTCTCAATATTGTCACCATGCCAAGTCACTCTCGCAACATACAAGCGACCACCATCTCGCAAGAAGGTCGAACCAAAGTACTGACCGCCGCCATAGGTTTGTCCACTGCCATCGTGCGTTGTGGCACGAACCCAATCTGATGGAACAGACCAGTTTACAGTCTGGTTTTTGGTCATGCTCTCGGTTTTGTCTCTCTTAATATCGAAGCTTGTCCATTCCGTTACCTGACCGAACGAATCGACAGAAGAAGGGTATTCAATGGTGAAGCTGCCGCCTTGAGCAAATTGGGTGAACTTAAAAGCTAAGCGGTCGAACTTTTCTGAGTGATAAACATAGAGCGCCCCGCCATTATGAGCTTGACCGAATACGTCAGCGTTCCATGGCGGTGATTGATATAGCCAAAAACCGGCGTGGTCGGCGCTAGCGGTATAGCCAACGATCATCGGTTTTCGATTAAGCAGGGTATTTTCGCCATGAGTTTCGTCTACCTCGGCGATGATGGTGTCTTCGGCAAAATGGAGAAAGTAATCCTCGTAATCAATCCCATTCAGCTCTGCCTCGTTGCGAATATCGTTTTCTACCCATCCTGTATTGAGTTCAAGTTTTTGGTTGTACATGTAGCCAATGGCTTTGACGCGCTCGTTATCGGCTTTGTTTGGATACGTTCCAAAAACAACATCGGCATTCTCTAGCTCCCATTCAATAGAAGCAGCGGCTGAGATTGGGGTATCTTGCATATCAACGCCTTGTTCATGTAACCCCGGTAGAATGATCGCTGTCGCTGCCCATGTCATAGGCGCAGAAAGTAAGCTCAGAGCGCCCAAAGCTGAGAGCATAAAATGCATTGGCTTCATCATTGAGTTGTCCCAATCAAAAATGTTGATTACTCAAATTGCGAATCAAATTAAGAAGAAGTATTAGCGATAGGTATGACCAATTCAAGGAAGGGTGAGTGTGTCTTTTGGTTTATCACTTTTATATCGAATCAATAGTTGTCGCTATTCAGTAATTTATAAAATTAATATTTACTGTCTCAAAAATGAAACTTGAAGAATAAAAGTTTCGATATTTCTAGTTCTTTTCAAAATGAAAATTTACGTATTTACGATGGTATTTCATGAAGAGCTAAAATAAGCATCAGATTTTATATTTTAAAAGTGATCTTTGTTGAGTTATTCATCAAAATGATTATCAAAATAAACTCATAAAGGTAAAATAGAGTGGCAATATAGTTCGCCTCGCTGGGGTTCTTTCAGTTTTGGCGTATAGAGCGTATAAATCCGAAGTTGTGCTAGATAGTCCTCACACGGCTAGCCGCCTTTTGTTTGTTCAGTTCATTGCCACTTTCTTATATTGAAAGTGCATATGAAACTAACTTTTTTTGTCTATATACACTTATAAAAGTCAGATAGAAAAAATATAAGTATTTTATTTAATCGCTTGTTTACAATAAGTAAACATTTGACCCTTTTGGATAAATGTCGCATGAATGCAAAGAATAAACTTTTAGCATCAATAGGTATTTTAATAATTACGATCGTAACTATTATTTCAGTGTTGAGTTACAACCAAATTAACTCTTCTTCCACAAACTCTTACCAAACTAACCTTTCTACCAGTACACATTTAATAACGTCAGCTGTTGAACAAAAGATCCAAACTTACTTTACGAGCTTAGAAGCGACAGCGTCTGCCATTGAAGTCAACAACCAAACTGCATCTATTGATAACCGTATGGTGGAGATGTTGGTTCAAGGTACAAAGAGCCTAGGGGTTTCCAACTACTTTATCGCGCTTCCTGACGGAACTCTTTACGATTCAGATTCAAAAGGTCTGCATCCAACTTTTAATGCTAAAAAGCTGCAAAGGGAGTGGTATGTAAAGGCGATGTCTGGGCAGGACCAAGTTGTCACTAAGCCGTTTAAAGCGAGCACGGGACAGATGTCTATTTCTCTCGTTATTCCGGTAAAACGAAACGGTGAGGTCGTGGCGATTGTTGGTTTGAGTCTGCTGATGAACGATTTGACTCGCTTCATTAATGGGTTGGCGGAAGACAGCAATGTTTTTGTTGCTCGTGAAGATGGTTACTTGATGGCGGCGTATGAAGAGCAGCTTGTCGGCGAAGATTTGTTTGAGTTACGACCTTCATACAAGCAGTACGCGAGTGATGCATCTAGCTCACACTCTTACACGGTTCCAGACCGTGGTGAGTTTTACGTAGTATCTGAACGTTCGAAAGCGCTTGGTTGGACCGTTTGGGCTTTCGCGAGCTGGGAAGACATTAAAGCGACGTCTCGTGAAGCAGTGATCACCAACTTAGTTTCTGGTCTCGTGTTCATTATTATTGGCACGCTAGGTGCGTCATTGTTAATTCAAAAGTTGTTGTACAACCCAATTGGTGGCGAGCCGAAAGAGATTGAACGTCTAGTCGACAAGATTGCGAATGGTGATCTGACTGATATTCCAGCTGCAAAAGGCAGTGACATTGGTGTGTATCGTTCAACACTGTTAATGGCAGATAAATTGAAGACTATGATCACCGACATCAATTTGTCTTCGGAAGAGCTTATTGAAGCGTCGAGCAAGCTGGAGCGTTCATCTATCAAAGTGGATGGCTCATCTAAATCTCAAATGATGCAACTGGAGCAAGTTGCAACCGCAATGAACGAGATGACAGCAACGGTGGCTGAGGTTGCCCAAAGTGCGGTTGAGGCATCAAGCTCATCAAGCGATGCAAATAACAGCTCAGAGCAAGGTTTGACGGTTGTTGCTCAAATGAACTCTGATATTACGACGCTTGTAAACGACATCAACCAGGTCCAACAGGTGATACGTAACGTTCATACTGAAACGGAAAATGTCGGTGGTATTCTGGATGTGATTCGTGGCATTGCTGATCAAACGAACCTGCTTGCACTGAATGCTGCTATTGAAGCTGCACGTGCTGGTGAGCATGGTCGCGGTTTTGCTGTAGTAGCGGATGAAGTTCGCTCTCTTGCGACGAAAACGCAACAAAGCACCAATGAGATCCAATCGATGATTGAAGTTCTGCAAGAGCAAGCGAACAAGTCGGTATTGCTGATGCAAGACAACTCGGACAGTGCAAAACGCACGCTTGATAAGGCAGAAGAGGCGACGTTATCTCTAGACCAGATTCGCCATGAAATCCAGCGAATCCAAGATATGAACCACCAAATTGCCACTGCGGCTGAAGAGCAATCTCAGGTGGCGCATGAGATCAACGAAAGCGTGATTAACGTGAATGATCTTGCACGTGATACGACGGTAGATGTTCAAGACAATGTGGATACATCAGAAGCCTTGATTGCGATGTCGAATAAGCTTCGTGATAGTGTCAGCATGTTTAAGTTGAACTAAGTTATATCGTTCAAGTTTAAGACTTAACACCAACGAAAGAGAGGCGCATACCTCTCTTTTTATTGCCTTTCATTGACTTCCTTTCCATTAGGTTTTTCAACAAACCTCGTTAAAACCTAAACTCATTGCGCCAGTCATATACTCTGCTATGTTGGTTGTTTATTATACAAAAAATTAACAATCTAAATTTTTATACATTTTTATTGCATAAAATCTCTTTCTTGCTAGTATAACTCCCAGATGACAATTAATGCAGTATGGCAGCATGAGTATTCAAGTTAAAAGTATCAATAAATCTTACGGCGATACCCAAGTTTTACACGATGTCAGTTTTAATTGTGAAAGCGGTGAAACGCTGGTGTTACTCGGTCCAAGTGGTGCAGGGAAGAGCTCTCTACTACGTGTTCTTAACCTTCTTGAAGGCGCGGATAACGGGCAATTAAACATCGCTGATGACGCATTCGACTTTTCAACTGAAATCAAAGAGAAACAAGGTTTAGCGCTTCGTCGTAAAGTGGGCATGGTTTTCCAACAGTACAATCTATGGCCACACATGACAGTGATGGAGAACCTGATTGAGGCTCCGGTAAAAGTCTCTGGCATGGATAAAGAACAAGCGAAGAAGCAGGCAATGCAAATTCTCGCAACGCTGCATTTGGCAGACAAAGCGGATGCATGGCCGATGCAACTTTCTGGTGGTCAGCAACAACGTGTGGCGATAGCCCGTGCGCTGATGATGAAACCAGAAGTATTACTTTTTGATGAGCCTACCGCAGCGCTTGACCCTGAAATTACGAATCAAGTGGTCAAGATTATTAATGATTTAAGCGAAACGGGAATTACACAAGTTGTTGTGACCCATGAGGTGGATTTCGCCAAGAAAATCGCTAGCCATGTTCTATACCTAGAAAAAGGGCACATCGTAGAGCACGGTACGCACGACGCATTTGTTAATCCGCAAACCACTCAGTTTGCCGATTACCTAAATCACTAAATTACGTTTTTAAAGTTCAGTCTATTTAACAGATAAGCTCGGCTGTCATTGCGAGTGTCAGCCCACTAAGTACACACGGAGTATTGCAATGAAAAAGATTCTACTAGCTTCACTAATCGGCCTTGTCTCAGCGAACGCAGCAGCACAAGAAGAGATCAAATTTGCGATGGAAGCGACTTACGCACCGTTCGAATACATGGATGAAAACAACCAAATCCAAGGTTTTGATGTGGATCTGGCGAACGCACTATGTAAAGAAATGGAAGCAAAATGTACCTTCCACAACCAGTCTTTTGACAGCCTGATCCCTGCATTAAAATTCAAGCGTTATGATGCGGCTATCTCTGCAATGGATATTACTGATGCACGTTTGGAGCAAGTGAACTTTTCTGACCCTTACTACGACAACTCAGCAGCGTTTGTTTCTATCAAAGAAAAAGTGGCTGATCAAAAAGCACTAGAAGGTAAGCGCGTTGGTGTTCAAAACGGTTCAACACACCAAAGTTACCTGATTGAGCAAATGCCGGGCGTAACCGCGGTTCCTTACTCAAGCTACCAAGACGCGTTCATCGATATGAAAAATGGTCGTATTGATTCTGTATTCGGTGACACAGCAGTCGTAGCAGAATGGTTCAAGAAAGAAGATAACCTAGCTTACGTGGGTGAGCACGTCACTAACCCTAAATACTTCGGTAACGGTTTCGGTATCGCAGTAAACAAAGGTAACGACGAGCTAGTGAACAAGCTGAACACAGCACTGAAAACAGTGAAAGCAAACGGCGAATACGACGTAATCTACAACAAGTACTTCGGTAAGTAATATGGCACTAACGGGTTACTCTTTATCGCTTGTTCAAGCTAGTTGGATGACTGTCCAGCTAGCCTTCACAAGCCTATTAGTCGGTTTGATTCTGGCAGTGGTATTCGCCAGTGGTGAAATGTCTCGCCGCGTTTTCGTTAAATGGCCAATGACGGCGTTTGTGACGATTGTACGTGGCTTGCCAGAAATCCTTGTCGTGTTGTTCATCTATTTTGGTTCGACGCAGGTTCTGTTTTTAATCACCGGAGACTTTATAGAGGTTAGCCCGTTCTTGTCTGGCGTGGTGGCGTTGTCGTTAATCTTCGCTTCTTATGCTTCTCAAACTCTACGTGGCGCATTGAAAGCCGTTGGAAGAGGGCAAAGAGAGGCAGCAAGTGCACTCGGCATCAGTCAAGCACACGCTTTTGTTCGCATTGTTTTGCCACAAGCGGTAAGACACGCGCTACCAGGTTTAACTAACCAATGGTTGGTTTTGCTGAAAGATACCGCGCTTGTATCACTGATTGGCGTAACGGATTTATTGAAGCAAGCACAGCTAACATCTGCAGCGACGCATGAAGCGTTTACATGGTACGCAACTGCTGCGGCGATTTACTTAGGCATTACTTTGATTACGCAACGTGCCGTAAAACTGATTGATAAGAAGTTCTCAATTCAAGGCATGAGTATGGGACAGGAGGCTACCGCATGAACGAACAACACGTTTGGCAAATGCTGGATGGCTTAGGCACTAGCCTTCAATTGACCGCCGCTTCTTTGGTGGTGGGCTGTCTCTTAGCTTTGATGATGACGCTGACTCTGATCTTACGTACTCCGGGTTTGCATTGGTTAAGTCGTGGCATCATCACCTTGTTTACTGGTACACCTTTGTTGGTGCAGATCTTCTTGGTGTATTACGGTCCAGGTCAGTTTGATGTCGTAAGAGAAAGCGTATTCTGGACATGGTTAAGCCAACCTTGGTTCTGTGCGATGCTAGCATTAGCACTCAATACCGCTGCTTACAGCACTCAGTTGTTCAAAGGAGCGTTTAACGCGATTCCTTCCGGTCAATGGCAAGCGTGTCGTGCATTAGGCATGAACAAAACAGCAACACTGAAAGTGCTTCTGCCATACGCTATTCGCCGTGCTGTTCCGGCTTACTCGAACGAAGTGATTTTGGTCTTCAAAGGCACGTCACTAGCAAGCACGATTACGATCATGGATCTGATGGGTTACGCGCAGCGCATTAACGCACAAACTTACGATACGTTGACAGTATTTGGTGTTGCAGGCGCATTTTATTTAACGGTAAATGGTGTGCTGACTCTCATTTTCCGTCAGGTAGAGAAGAAAGCATTGGCGTTCGAAGCCGCATAATCCTTCAATCAACACTCATCGTTTAGTTCCACAGTGCCTCTGCGAATGACTCTCTTGCAGGGGCATTTTTTATATTTGTCATGGCAAATTCCTCGAGTTCCACCAAACTTAATTCAACCCAATTGCATTGGTGGCATCATGGAAAGAAGACACTTTTTAGCACTGTGGACATTGTTGTTCGCCCCCTCTTTAAAAGCGAAAACACCAATGCGGTCGACGCCAGCACAAACAGAAGGACCATTTTATC
The DNA here is from genome assembly GCF_024181835.1 of Vibrio sp. Y29_XK_CS5. NCBI lineage: Bacteria > Pseudomonadati > Pseudomonadota > Gammaproteobacteria > Vibrionales > Vibrionaceae > Vibrio > Vibrio sp. Y29_XK_CS5. The sequence continues at coordinate 1,168,019 of NZ_JAMZAM010000001.1, read as the reverse complement.
CAGTAGTGGATATTCCTCTTCGTCAAAACTTGATTCTGCAATCAGAAGGCTTGGTCGGTGAACCTATCGTGTTGCAAGGCAGAGTATTAGATACATCGGGAAACCCTGCCTCAGGCATCAAAGTAGAAATCTGGCAATGCGATGGGCAGGGGATTTACGATCATCCTAAGCAACCTGATAACGATAAGTTTGATGCTCACTTTACTGGCTTTGGCGCAGTCGAAACTCAATCGGATGGTCGCTACTTGTTTCAGACCTTGTACCCTGTACCTTATGCTTCTCGCCCACCGCACATTCACGTTAAGTTGTGGCGAGATAATCAAGAACTTCTGACCACTCAGTTGTACTTGAAAGGCAATACTGGCGATGAATGGTGGGGAGGCAAAGCCCGTGATTATCTGCAGTTTGAAACTATACGAATCGACGGGCGGTTAACAGGCGAATTTAACTTTGTGATTGGCTAGCTAATCCGGTTAAGCCATTAACTCAACCAATTGCGCCAAGCATTCTTTATCCAGTATTGGATGAGGCTCAACACCCGTGACTAAAACGATATCCACGGAAGGCAGCGATGGCATATCGTTTAAGATCTCGAGATCATCGCTAACGCTAATACTGCCCATAGCACCGATAGCCATGCCTGAACGTACAATCGCTCTTTGTGCCGATGCTGTATTGCAACACGCCAGTAGTTGATAAGGGATACCACGTTTGGTTAATCCGTCTACCGCTGCCGCATGGTATTTGCAGTCGGTTTGGAAAAGGGCAAGAGGGAGAGGTTGGGCGGCCTCGATATTAAAATCAGGGTGAGCAATCCACACGCCTTTGTCGCTTGCTAGCCAATAACCTTCTTCACTGTCCGGTGCTCTAGTCACAATAGCGGCGTCTAGCTTTCCTTCATCCAGCTTTTCTCTCAAGGTGATGCTGGGCTCACTGAAGACTTGAATCGAACACGTGGGTTCAGATTGTTGTAATACACGAATGACTTTAGGCAGGATATTGTCGTTGTAATCTTCTGGGCAACCTAAGCGAAGAGGACGCTTATTTTCATAGCGTTTCACCTGTTTCAGCGCTTGATTATGTAAGCTGACTAGTTGCTCTGCATGAGAGCGTAGTGCCAATCCCGCTTCACTTAAGACAAGATTGCGACCTTCTTTTTCAAATAAGCTGACACTGAGTTCGTCTTCCAGCTTACGCATTTGTGCACTAAACGCTGATTGGGTGCGATTGATCTGCTTGGCAGCACGAGTGAAACTTCCCGTTTCTACAAAAGCAAGAAAGCTGCGCAACGCATCGATATCCATATCTAAAACTCATCCATCGTTTTTGTTGAAGTGTTCCATCAAAACTATCCGTTAGTCCCCTTAAATACAATCAGATATTGTTAATTGGTAATCAAAACACGAACCGCATGGAGGCGTCATGAAACTGTTTATTGCTAACCAAAACTACTCAAGCTGGTCACTTCGCGCATGGCTGATCTTTTCTCAATTCAAACTGGATGTGGAAGTCACCAAGCTCAAGTTATTCACGGAAGATTTTTATAAGACCTTGGAAGATATTACACCAACGGCGAAAGTACCGGTCTTGATGGATGGCGATGCAACAGTGTGGGATTCATTAGCGATTTTGGAATACGTAAACGAGCAATACTTGCAAGGTAAAGCATGGCCAAGCAACTCCGCAGTACGGGCTAAAGCACGCGCCATCGCTTCAGAAATGCATTCGGGTTTCTTTGATTTAAGAAACGAACTCCCAATGAATATCCGCGCGCGCAGAAAAGTCGATTTAACTGAAGGTGCACGTAAAGATATTGCTCGCATTGACGCTATTTGGGCAGAACAAGCCAAGCTGCATCCGAATGGTTGGCTATTTGGAGAATGGTCAATCGTCGATGCCATGTATGCACCAGTGGCATTGCGTTTCCAAACTTATGGCATCGAGTTATCGGAAGGTGCCAAAGCCTACCAACATAAGGTGCTAGCAAGTGAATCTTTACAGCAATGGTTGGAAGAGGCGAGCCAAGAAACGGATATCGTAGAAGAAGATGAAGCAGGGGTAGAAGTTTAAAGTCACCCCTCTACAGTGGTTGCTTAGTCTACTTCTAAGTAACCACTGTAGAGAAAGTGTCAGTAGAAATTAGATTGTTCCCTTTGGATTATTGCGCCTGACTGCACCAATTTATCTTTTGCCCATTACTTAGTTGTGCATAAATGCAACCTGCTTGTACGGCGATATTATTGTTGTCATAAGGAGAAGATGAGAAGTTAGCAATGATTTGGCTGCCATTCTCAAAGGTTGTCTGCTGGACCTTACCCTCAGAATCTAACCAAGAAAAATCCACTAACGCTTGGTTCCACAACTGTTGATGAATAGGAGCGAAGCCATCCTGATAGTGCTTTAGCGCTTGTATTCGTTTGCTTTGATCTGTCAGAGCTTCGTCTCGAGTGAGATGTACCATCGCTGGGGTGTTGTACAACATCGCAGTTAGATCGCGCTCCATTTTTACATTGCTGAATTTTAGACTGTCAGTATGCCAATGATGAGAGTTAATCACTTCATCATGAAATACCGTTTGATAAAGGGGAACACGATATTGAGGTGCAAAGAGTAGCGAACGATAAGGCTCTTTTACTTTTGCAGATTTAAAGAAGTACTCTGGTTTTTGGTCTGGGTACCAACGACCGAGGTAATACTCAGATTGGCGATGTTTCGTCATGTCGGCGTCAATCCAACCAAAGCCAACCGTTTCTAAGCCGTGAGCAAATGCAATGCCTTTAGTGGTTAACCCGTTGCCGTCCTCAGAACCCAAAACAAGGTCGCTTTGTTTTGCCAACCAACCTAATCTTTGATTAAACGCGTCTAGCATGTCATTTTCGCCACTGTTGTCGCGGTAATCCTCTCTTGCCATTGCAGTCGCATCGACATCCAAGAAAAGACTATTAAAGTGACCATATTTAACAATATCTAACATCCGACGCTTTACATAGTCCAAGTGACAGTTCGGGTTGAGATAATATCCATTCCCTCGAAAACCAGATTTCTTTTTTCCGCTAGCGAGTTCAATTGCGCACCCTAGGCGCATTTCTTCAGGCAAGTTTGCCGTTAACCAACCGTCGTTACTGCCTTTGTGAATCGCAGTGTTATAAGAATCGTATACGCCAACTAAATAGTCTTGTTGTTTCGCGGTATCTATAAGTTGTGGGTTATAGAAGCTTGGCATCCAATTATCAAAACCAAGCCAAAGATGATCTAATCCCGCTTTGTGAAAGTTATCGAGCATGCCAGATGAAAGCGCTTGTCCCCAAGTATTTGTGCCATTCAAATAGCGACCAGCATGCGTTGCTAAGTAGGTCTTAATAGATTGAGCCGCGCGGTACTGATCTTGGATAGTATTGTTGTCTAAGGTTGGATAAGAGACAGGGAACTTTATCGTTAACGAGTCAATAATTGAATCGAGCAGCAGTTGCTTGTGATACTGGCTAAACCATTTTTGCTGTTTTTTTAGTGCGTCTAGCTCTTGTTTTGCGGAGCTTGGCACTGTCAAATTGGATTGTGTCAAATACCAATTCTTCAGACCCCACCAGTCTTTTACATCACTAATGCTAAGTGGACCTTTACCAAACAAATACACGTGGCTTGCTCCAATCAGTTTCTTTACATTGGCATTGCGTTTTGCTTTTGCACTGAGAGGATCGCTGAATCCTTCATGTTGGCGCCATAGGCGATATGCTTTTGCTCCGCTCAACTGCGTGTCATCAATCGATACTTGCAACTTAAAGGGGGCATCTTTATTAAGTTGCGTAAATTGATGGCTCGCAGACATGTTAATTCGTCCATTGACGCGTTCGAAGTTGAGCAGGTTATTGGTTGGCGTTGTAATGAGATAGTTGATGTACTTGCCGTTTTGTTCGACTGTCCAAAATGGCATTTTGAGATCTTGTGTCGTGTTTGAACCCGAATAGTTATCTTCGAGGAACGCAGCCCATTGCGCGTTAGAGATAGGAATTCGCATTCCCTCGCTAAGGGGTAATAGAAGCGTTTGGCTTCGATTTTCATTGAGATCAAACCAATTCAGAGACATTGGTTTTTGGCGAGAAACGGTCGTGTTTGATCCAGAGTCAAAGGAAAGGTCGAGCGTAGAGTCTGATAATCTTGCTGTGACTTCTATTTGGCTAGGAATAAGCTTCCAAGAAACAAGATTCTTTGCCATTTTAAGAATCTCATAACTTTGTTGCTTCTGTTTGTCGACGGTTAATGAGGCTTCGTTTATGGATAATGTATTCCAACGAATTTCCAGTGTTTGCGGTGCAATATAGATTTGGTTGTTTTGATCGTGAAGGTGTATAGGTCGGGCAAAACTTGGTCTGATTGCGATAAGACTAATACTACTAAGAAAAAGAAACAGTAAAACTTTTTTGGGTGACATAATTAAACTCCAATTAACGATAACGTCATTTAATCGAAGTGCAATATTGCGCGTGTCACCTATATGTCTCTATTCATCGATAGGGGATGGCTAATCGCTGGATATACTCAATTTGCACGCCATTTTGAAACTCAACTAATTCAACACTTGCAGTCAAATGTTCTGCTTTGTCCTCGGTGAACGGTTGTTTAGGAATGCCTTCAAGAGAATGGGTAAATGGGATCGTACTGCCTAGCAAATTGTAGTTCTTATCAAACCATTGCCACGTTGCCATGGCTTTTGGGCAAGATGAGACGCTACTTGGCAAAGTTGTTTCGACTGTTCTGTGCCCTTCTTTATTTTCCAGAGATAACCATGGTGCACCTTCTGGAATTGCAATCAGTAAATCGATTTTCTGGTTTCCAAGAGATAAGGTGTAAATTCCCGAGACTGGTTTTTGCAGCAGGTCAATGCTCTCGATTTCTTGATACTGTGGGTTGGCAATCAAGTCACCTTTAAGTAATGCAACACCATTTGGCGATGTGAGTGTAACGGATTGATTTTTCGTGTATTGCTCAACAGAAAGGCGGATTTGATAACCTTGAGAGGTGAGCCCAAATCGCCTAATCACACCAAGCGTGAGTTGTGAAGTCAATTTCTTCCCTGAACTCAACTCCGTTCCACAAGCGGTTTGGGATAGGAGTTCATTCTTGATAGGAACCCAGTATTTGCTACTGATTTCATTCTGACGTAGAGCGAGAAAAAGCTCTTGCCAAGCCAACTGAGGCTGATGAGTCAACGTGGCTTGATAAGTATGTTCCAGCGGAGAGGCTGTAAATAGGTTTGCGTGAGCATAAGTCGACAAAACCGTCCCCGCACCGGCTAAAGCGAATAGGAGCCTTTTGCATACTCGTGTCATTTTTGTTCCTCACGAAGTCGATAACCTACACCGCGATGCGTTTCAATGTTCAAGCTTGGCAGTTTTTGTCTCAAGTGCAATATGTGGTTGTCTACGGTACGAGTGCTGGGAAAGGCTTCATACCCCCAAATTTTGTTCAGCAATTCATCTCGGTGAAAAACTCGCCCTTGGTTTTGAACTAACAGCAATAGTAACTGGAATTCTTTCGGTTTTAGCGCAATGTTCTGCTGTTTAACTCGCGCTACTCTTTGCCCTAAATCCAATTCGATATTCTCGTACGTCAACAAACTAGAACCAAGAGGGCGCAATTGAGTGAGTACTCTTGCAAGTAACTCCTCGCTAGAAAATGGTTTAGTAACGTAATCTTTTGCGCCAGCCATTAGTCCTTCAATACGTTGCTCAACCTCTATTTTTGCCGTTAAAACGATAACAGGTACCGCTTTCAGCAATAGCCACTGAGCTAAGTGTTGTAAACTATCTCCGTCATTTAGCTGACGATCTAAAATTATCACATCCGCTTTATACCAGAGTTTGTTGGCTTGTTCGGCATTGGTCGCCCACAAACACTTGAACTGATGAGATGTGAAAAAGGCAACCAAGCCTTGACCGAGTAGTTCATCGTCTTCAATCAGCAGAATGGTCTTCATAAGGCAGCTCCAATATACAACGAGTAGGGTTACGAAGAATGATGAGTTTTCCATTCGCCATCTTCATTAAATGTTTCACAATATCTAAACCAATCCCCATGTTGTTTGAATGAGTCGCTTTTGAAGGAAATAACCGTTGCCAATAAGAAGGGAACTGACCTTCATCTTGCACTTCTATCGTCAGTGTCTGAGAAACGTGAACATGCACAGTGATGGCTCCGGCTCCATGCTGTTGAGCGTTTTTGACTAAGTTTTCAAGACAAATCGTTAACCAGTAATAAGGTAAGCTAAGTTGCTTTTCTTGGTTGAGTTGATATCTCACATTATTTTTCTCACAGCAGTAGGTTAGCCATTCTTCTAGTGATGCGGTTTGATACAACAACTTATCTGATGTTGAGGTGCTCAAATAGGTCTTACTGTTCTCAGTAAGTTGCGAAAGGCGCTGATAATCTGAAACCAAACGCCAAAACGTATCTTGTAATGTCTCGTCCATATCATCAAATTGATGGCGAAATATATCTACAGTTAGCCCTAAGCTAGTGATAGGGGTTCGAAGTTCATGAGTGAGCAACTGTAAAATAAAACGTTTTTCTCGACGTTGTTTATGCTTTAAAAAGCTCAGTCGAGCAATAAAAGCTAAGCAAATGCCTCCTAAAAGAGTAAGCACGATCTGCCATGAAATTGTCGACGTGTTTCTTTCTGCGATGCATAAATTACTGTAAGTAAAAGCGCAATTCTCACCTTGTAAAGACAGATTGGCTTTTTGAGCTAGCGGCTGCCAAACCGAAGCAGACACCGCTTTTAAGCCACTTTCATTTCCAAGCCATAGGGTATCAGCCTCTAACCATGCTCGATAACCATTTAGCAGGGCATCTCGTCCTTGCGGAGAAAGGGAACCCAGCTTCCGATGTAAGGGGTTAATTGGGTTGGAAATTGTGGTGAATGGTGCAATTGCCATTAATGATTGTGGCTCAATGTTATTATATTTTTTGAGGTATCGATCTGCATAACCACCGCCTGCTGGGTGCATGACATCGTTTGAGCTAAACCAGTCCGGCTTTAATTGTTTTCCTCTACAAAGTGCAAGCTCAAACTCTATCGCTCGGTTAAGTTTGGCGTTATCTGACTTTATGCTTTGGCAATGGGTCGCGGCGGTGTTTAAGAGTCGTAAATCATGCCAAGTAAACGTTTTGAAGTCGGGATAGAGTGCACTACTTTTTAATAAGGCTGGTGGATAACGACTCAATTCGTTCTGTGTAAGGGCATATGGAGTGTTTTGCCATGTATTTTGGTAGAGCTCTTGCCAGCGATTTTGCAAGGTTTCTCCATGCGCCAAGCATGACAGTAAACTGCCAAACAATAAGAAAGATATGCGCTCAAACATGACAAACCTTGGTTTCAAATAGACCCTCGAATTCTAGAGCTATTTCACTGAGTTTTGTAACCCTACTGTCAACAATAGTACCGAAACATAAAAATACGGAGTACAGATAACGGCGATAATATCCGTACCTCGTAGGCTTGTTGAGTCGCTGAGTAATCGTCTAGTTACCCAATTCACTTTTACCTTTTCTTCGTAAGTTAGCACTTAAATTACTCGTTATATTCCAGTTCAGAAAAGGCTTAGCGCCTAACTAAACATTAAGGCGTCGCACTTCATCTCCTGCCTTTTTTACCATTCAAATCAAACCACTTAGCCTGTAATTAATGCGTACCAATCATAGCTGAAATGCAAAGTATTCATTTTACTCATACGGTCAAATCAATAATATTTTTGTGGTTATCGAATAAGGACATTGGTTTTCATATCAAAAACACTTGTGGTGCGCTGACCGAACTGGAGGTGCCTTTGATATGAAAATTAATCTGTTAAAGGAAACTATTTATGACTCAGTTAGTCGATGAAATTGTATTTCAATCAGGGGTCAAACTGCATAATCGTATCGTGATGGCACCGATGACGATTCAGTCTGCATTCTTTGATGGCAGCGTAACGCAAGAGATGATCAACTACTACGCGGCTCGTTCTGGTGATGCAGGGGCGATCATTGTCGAGAGTGCGTTTGTAGAGAATTACGGTCGTGCTTTCCCGGGTGCGCTTGGTATTGATACCGACAGCAAAATCGCAGGTTTAACAAAGCTTGCCGATGCGATTAAAGCAAAAGGCTCTAAAGCTATCCTGCAGATCTACCATGCGGGTCGTATGGCAAACCCTGAGTTCAATGGCGGACACCAACCGATTTCTGCAAGTCCTGTCGCTGCGTTACGTGACAACGCTGAAACACCACTTGAGATGACCAAAGAGCAAATCGAAGAGATGATCGAGCGCTTTGGTGATGCAGTAAACCGTGCAATCCTTGCCGGTTTCGATGGCGTTGAAATTCACGGCGCAAACACATACCTGATTCAGCAATTCTTCTCGCCACACTCAAACCGTCGTAACGACAAATGGGGTGGCAACATTGAAAGACGTACTTCTTTCCCACTGGCTGTACTTGCAAAAACCAAGCAAGTGGCTGAGCAACATAACAAATCTGATTTCATCATCGGTTACCGCTTCTCTCCAGAGGAGATTGAACAGCCGGGCATCCGCTTTGATGACACCATGTTCCTACTAGATAAGCTTGCGACTCACGGCTTGGATTACTTCCATTTCTCAATGGGTAGCTGGTTACGCAATTCTATCGTCACACCTGAGGATCAAGAGCCGCTAATCGACAAATACCGTAAGCTTCAATCTGAAAGTGTCGCAAAAGTACCAGTGATTGGTGTTGGTGGTATTGCTCAGCGTAAAGATGCAGAAAATGCATTAGAGCAAGGTTACGACATGGTCAGTGTCGGTAAAGGTTATTTGGTTGAACCTACTTGGGCAAACAAAGCGCTTAACAATGAGACCTGTGCCGAGTTCGCGGACATCGCGCAACAAGAAACGCTGCAAATTCCAACACCACTTTGGGAAATCATGGACTACATGATTGTGGACAGCGCAGCAGAAGCATTGAAGCACCAACGCATCAAAGAGCTGCAGAACGTTCCAATCAAATTTAACTCAGGTGAATACACGGCGTATGGTCGCGGTCACAATGGTGATTTACCGGTTACCGTTACGTTCTCTGAAGATAAGATCCTCGACATTGTGGTGGACTCTTCAAAAGAATCGGACGGCATCGCAAACCCAGCGTTTGAACGTATTCCTCAACAAATTCTTGATGGTCAAACACTGAACATCGACGTGATTTCAGGTGCGACAGTCAGCAGCCAAGCAGTACTGGACGGCGTATCAAACGCGGTTGATCTGGCGGGCGGTAACTCAGAAGCACTGCGCTGCAAAGCCAAAGAAGCGGTGGCATGGTCATCGAAAACCATCGAAGAAACCGTGGATATCGTGGTTGTTGGCGGCGGCGGTGCCGGCTTGAGTGCAACGTTAACGGCGCTAGATAAAGGCAAGTCGGTTATTTTGCTTGAGAAGTTCCCTGCAATCGGTGGTAACACGGTGCGTACTGGCGGTTGGGTGAACGCGGCAGAACCAAAATGGCAAGGTGATTTCCCTGCACTTCCTGGCGAAAAAGAAACCTTGATGCTGCTAGCGAAAACAGCGGAATCCGAGTTTGCGGGTGAGTACTTAGAAGACTTCAAAGTGCTTAAAGCGCAACTGGATGGCTACTTTACAGACCTTGAGAACGGCAAGCAGTACTTGTTTGATTCTGTCGAATTACACCGCATTCAAACCTACCTTGGTGGTAAACGTACCGACTTGAACGGTGAATCGATTTACGGTCAATACGACTTGGTTGAAACCCTAACATCTCGCTCTATGGAATCTATTGATTGGTTGAGTGAAAAGGGCATTGATTTTGACCGTAGCGTTGTTGAGATCCCCGTTGGTGCCTTGTGGCGTCGTGCACACAAACCTAAACGTCCAAAAGGCGTAGAGTTTGTCGACAAACTATCAAAACGCATTCAAGAGCAAAACGGTCGCATCATTACAGATACGCGTGCAACGGATTTGATGGTTGATAACGGTAAAGTGGTGGGCATCAAAGCGGTTCAAGCGGACGGCACAGAGCTTATCCTTCACGTGAATCATGGTGTGGTGTTGGCTTCTGGTGGTTTCGGCGCAAACACTCAGATGATCAAAAAGTACAACACATACTGGAAAGAAATCGCGGACGACATCAAGACCACAAACTCACCAGCATTGGTTGGTGACGGCATCGAAATTGGTGAGAAAGCAGGCGCAGAATTAGTTGGTATGGGCTTTGTGCAATTAATGCCAGTTGGTGACCCTAAATCAGGTGCGCTGCTGACCGGTCTGATTGTGCCACCAGAGAACTTTGTATTCGTGAACAAGCAAGGTAAGCGCTTTGTTGATGAGTGTGGTAGCCGTGACGTGCTTTCTGAGGCGTTCTTCGATAACGGTGGTCTGATTTACATGATTGCGGACGAGAACATTCGTCAAACCGCAGCGAATACGTCAGATGAAACCATCGAACGTGAAATCAAAGAAGGCATCATTATTCAAGCTGACACGCTAGAAGAGTTGGCAGAGAAAATTGGCGTTCCGACGCAAGAGCTAACTAACACCATCGCACAATACAACGCTTGTGTGGATGCAGGACAGGATCCTGAGTTCCATAAGAGTGCGTTCGGTTTGAAAGTGGAAAAAGCACCGTTCTACGCGACGCCACGTCAGCCTTCAGTTCACCATACTATGGGCGGCTTGAAGATTGATACTAAGGCGCGCGTGATTGGTAAAGACGGCGAAGTTATTCAAGGTCTATACGCAGCGGGCGAAGTAACAGGTGGCATCCACGCGGGTAACCGTCTCGGAGGTAACGCGCTGATCGATATCTTCACTTATGGTCGCATCGCTGGTGAGAGTGCATCTGATCTTGTTTAAGCACTCATTCAAGAGCGAAACAGAGCAAGATAAGTAATCAATAAGAGGGGAGTGATGCTTCCCTCTTTTTCCGTATTCAGTGTTTGGAGAAATCGATGAGCACCAATAAATACAGCGCCAGATTTCAGATGATGGGCACCTTTATCGATGTGGTGGTGTATCACTCGAATGGTGAGCAACTGATCAGAGAAGCCTATGCCCAACTCGCCGATTATGCAGAGCGATTCACGGTCAATCAATCCCACTCTGAGCTGATGTGCGTCAACCAAAATGCGGGCATTGCGCCTGTGGTGGTAGCAGATGACCTATTTGACCTGATTAAGCTTGCTAAACAATACAGTGAAGACACAAGAAACCCGTTTAACGTTGCAGTTGGTCCGCTTGTAAAAGCGTGGCGAATTGGTTTTAAGGATGCCAAAGTGCCGTCTCATGATGTGATTACCGACAAGTTATCCTTGGTCGATCCTACCAAGATCATTTTGAACGAAGATGACCACTCGGTGTTCTTAGCTCAAAAGGGGATGGAGATAGACTTGGGCGCGATTGCTAAAGGTTACTTCGCTGGTCAGGTAAAGCACAAACTGGTTGAAGCAGGCGTACAAAGCGGTTTTATCAGTTTGGGTGGGAACGTACTGACCATCGGTCATTCGCCAGATAACAGCAACAAAGCATGGAATGTGGGCATTCAGAACCCATTATCAGAGCGTGGTGACGTAGTTCGCGTCGTACCTTTACAAGGCATGTCGATGGTGACATCGGGTATCAATGAGCGATTTTTTGAATCCAACGGGCAGCGTTATCATCACTTGTTGGATGCCAAAACGGGGATGCCAATCTCAACCGATATCGCCAGTTTGACGATTATCTCTCGCCTGTCTGTCGATGGTGAAATTTGGAGTACTGCTGGCTTTTTACCGAGTGTAGAAGATTCGATGTCGTACCTAAATCAGCAACAAGGTATCGAGGCAGTGGTTGTTTCAAAGCAAGGTGAAGTGCACGTCACACAAGGGCTGATGGACTATAAAGGCTGTATTTTATTGCGCGAAGAGTCAGCTCTGGGAGAGTAATATGAGGCAGAGATTCAAACCTGCCTCGTATCATTAACTTATCGCGTTAGCGTTAATCGTCCGCACCGCATTTAGCGCACTCTTCGTACGTGCGTTCGCCTTCACTGATCACAACATAGCTACCCACACATTGGTCACATAGCGCCAGTTTTGGGTAGGCAATTTTCTCTTTCTTAGACGTCGTGTCGCCTTCAGTTACGTAGTATTTTCGCATTGTCATGATTCATCAGTTGGAACAAGGGCGGCATTATATCCGGAATTGAAATGCGCTGGTGGATTTGTTCGTGTCGAAGGCAAATTTCTCTGCATAAAAACAGCAGTTGGATTGTTTATCCATTTGTTAGAGCGTAAACATACTAACGTTTTTACATGTTTTGATAGCTTGGTCCGCCGCCACCTTCTGGTGCTTTCCATGTAATGTTTTGCGATGGATCTTTGATGTCACAGGTTTTGCAATGCACACAATTTGCGGCATTAATTTGGAATATTCGCTCGCCTTCGACTTCTACCACTTCATACACGCCAGCAGGGCAGTAGCGCTGGCTTGGCTCATCAAACTTCTTCAAATGGACTTGAATCGGAATATGAGGATAGGCGAGTTGCAAGTGACAAGGCTGATTTTCTTCGTGTTGTGTACCTGACAAAAATACTGATGAGGGTTTATCGAAGCTGATTACACCATCTGGTTTCGAGTATTGAATAGGTTGGCACTCATCAATTGGTTTCAGCTGTTCATGATCGTGCGAAGGATCAGTGATTGTCCACGGTACTGGTTTCTTAACCAGAGGCTGCCACAGATTGTGTTCGAAGGTGGAAAGTACGCCGCCGAGTATGCTGCCGAATTTGTGAATGTTCGCACCAAAGTTGCGTGTGTCACTAAGCTCTTCATACAACCATGAATCTTCAAACTTGGTTTGGTAATCCGGTTCCGAATTGGATTGTGTGAATGCTTCAGCAATGGCTTCTGCGGCTAATAAACCGGATTTCATCGCAGTATGGCTGCCTTTGATTTTGGCGACGTTCAAAGTACCTGCATCACAGCCAATCAATAGACCGCCGGGGAATTGCTGTCTCGGCAGAGAAGATAGTCCACCTTTCGCAATGGCTCTTGCGCCGTAAGCGATGCGTTGAGCGCCTTTCAAATGTTGTTCGATTGCAGGGTGGTGTTTAAAGCGTTGAAATTCGTCAAACGGACTTAAGTAAGGGTTACTGTAATTCAAGTCGACAATAAGCCCGACAGCGATTTGGTTGTTCTCCATGTGATAGAGAAAACCGCCACCCGTGGTGTTGGATTCACTCAAAGGATACCCTGCAGAATGAATCACGCTGCCTGATTGGTCTCTGGCATCGGCAGGTAACTCCCAAATCTCTTTAAGCCCGAGCGCATAATGTTGCGGTTGCTTGTCATCGTTTAAACCAAATCGTTGGATGAGCTCTTTTCCTAAATGACCTCGGCACCCCTCGGCGAATACCGTATATTTGGCTTTTAGCTCAATACCGGCTTCAAAGTTGGGTTTGGCTTCTCCGTTCTTGTCCAAGCCCATGTCGCTGGTGTTTACCCCTGTAACAGCGCCAAATGCATCGTAGTTAATCGTGGATGCAGCGAAACCGGGATAGACCTCAACGCCAAGCGATTCTGCTTGTTCTGCTAACCAACGACACAAGTTCGCCAAGCTAATGACGTAGTTGTTTTCGTCATTGTGCATTGGGTTGGGAGTAAGAAAGTGGGGAATACGAATGTGATTCAGGTCTGTGGTTAGGTACAAGAAGGCATCGTTTTTTACCGCGGCGGAAAGCGGTGCGCCAATGCTTTGCCAATCAGGAAAGAGTTCGTCTAATGCACGCGTTTCGAATACCGCGCCAGATAAGATATGTGCACCAACTTCTGAACCTTTCTCTACCACACAAATAGACAGCGGCTCACCTTCACGCTCTTGGTTGAGTTGCGCTAAGCGGCATGCTGCACTCAAACCTGCAGGTCCGGCGCCGACAATCACCACATCAAATTCCATGCATTCTCTTTCCATCTTCTTGCTTCCTTTATGCGAAACCTTTCTTTGTGATTCAGGTGCTTCTTCTATTACGCAGTGCTCGTATAAAGAACTATAGTCCAGTTGACGTAAACGTAAACTAAACTAAGCTCAAATGGTAACGTCATAGGGCGTGATAAAGATTTTGAGTGACAATGTCACAATGCGTTTTTTGTTAGCAAGGTAATGAAAAGACTGAGCTTTAACACAAATCTTCGTCACGCATGACCCAATTGCTAGGACGCGTATCGCTTTGCGATCTGCTAGGAGGGAATGTGAAAGTACTGGTTGCGATTAAACGTGTAATTGACCCTTACGTTAAAGTAAGAGTCAAATCTGATGGTTCCGGCGTGGAAACCAACAACGTGAAGATGACGATGAACCCATTCTGTGAAATCGCGGTGGAAGAGGCAGTACGCCTTAAAGAAACTGGGGTAGCAGAGGAGGTGTTGGTGGTGTCGATTGGTGACACCAGTTGTCAGGAACAATTGCGCTCAGCGCTCGCATTAGGTGCGGATCGTGCGATTCATATTGATGTTGAACAGTCACCAGAACCGCTCGCGGTCGCGAAGTTACTCAAAGTTGTGATGGAGCAAGAGCAGGCTCAATTGGTGCTTCTGGGTAAACAGTCAATCGATACTGATAACAACCAAGTCGCGCAAATGTTGGCGGCACTGACTAATCGTCCGCAGGGGACATTTGCATCGGAAGTGAAAGTAGAAGGGGAAACGGTTCTGGTTACGCGAGAAATCGATGGTGGCTTAGAAACTCTGAAATTGGATCTGCCTGCGATCATCAGTACGGATTTGCGATTGAATGAACCGCGTTATGCCTCGCTACCGAACATCATGAAAGCGAAGAAGAAGCCGTTATCGGTAATGACGCCAGACTTCTTTGGTGTGAGTGTTGAACGCTCTCAGCAAGTACTGGAAGTCATGACACCGCCTGCCCGTAAAGCCGGTGAGATTGTGGGCAGTGTGAGCGAGTTAGTCGACAAGCTCAAAAATGAAGCGAAAGTGATTTAGGAGGCATAACCATGGAAAACAAACCGTTAGCAACCTTGGTCGTTGTGGAGCACGACAACAAATCACTTTCAGCGGATACATTACGTGCGTTGAGCGCGGCTTCTCAGATTCAACAAGACGGTGCCTCTTTGCCTGTCACCGCCTTGTTAGTCGGACATCAGTGCAGCTCGGTTTTGGATGAGTTGAAGTTTGTGCAAGGTATCTCGCAGATCATCGCTATTGATGCTGCCGAATATCAGCATGCACTGGCAGAAAATTTATCTACTTTGATTGCCGAAGTTGGTCGGGATTATTCTCATATCCTTGCCCCTGCCAGTACCTTTGGTAAGAATTTGATGCCCCGTGTCGCTGCCTCACTGGATGTTGGGCAGTTGTCAGATGTGATTGCGATCGAATCGCTCGATACGGTTATTCGCCCCATTTATGCCGGTAATGCGTTAGCCAGAGTTCGTTCGGACGATACAACCAAAGTAATGACGATTCGAAGTTCATCGTTTGACGCAATTCCGGTGTCTGACTCACCAGTAGTCGAGAATGTCGTGACGTTAGAAACGGTCATTAAGGCAGAGCACAGTGAGTTTGTTTCACAGCAAAAAGCGGAAAGTGAAAGACCAGAACTACCTGCGGCAAACGTTGTTGTCTCGGGTGGTCGAGGGTTAGGCAGTAAAGAGAATTTCGCGCTGGTGGAACAGCTTGCCGACAAGCTTGGTGGTGCAATTGGTGCATCACGTGCTGCGGTAGACGCTGGTTTTGTCTCTAACGATTTGCAAGTTGGGCAAACGGGTAAGATTATTGCGCCTCAACTGTACATTGCTGTGGGTATTTCTGGGGCGATTCAGCATTTGGCTGGGATGAAAGATTCCAAGGTGATTGTGGCGATCAACAGTGATCCTGAAGCGCCAATCTTCCAAGTCGCAGACTATGGTTTGGTTGGTGATTTGTTTGAGATTATGCCGGAGTTGCTGGAGAAGGTTTAAGTTCGGTATTTGTGGGGCGTCATTCCCTAGAGCGAAGAATGAGCAAGTAGGGAATCCCTTCTTGCTCACTACTTTAAGTCGTCATTCTGAACAGCGAGGAACGAGCGCGATTCAGAATCCGCTATCAAAGTGCGCTGTGGGTTCTTACTACGAAAGACCTTCGGTGTTCGTTGTTCTTAGATTCCTAGTCGCGCCTAGGCTTGCTGGAATGACGCGCTAGAGTTTCTTGCTAAGATTCAAATTCTTAAGTCGCTTTTTGCTAAGTGCAAACCAAACCGCCTCATTCCCTAGAGCGAAGAATGAGCGAGTAGGGAATCCCTTCATGCTCGCTACTTTAAGTCGTCATTCTGAACAGCGAGGAACGAGCGTGATTCAGAATCTATTGTCAAAGTGCACGGTTGGAATATCGCTATGAAAGCCCTTCAGTGCATTTTGCCATTAGATTGCTAGTCGCGCTTAGGCTTGCTGGAATGACGCGCTAAAGTTTCTTCTTAAGTATTAGGTTTTTACGGCGCTTTTTGTTGATTACAGACCAAACAGCGTCATTCCCTAGAGTGAAGAATGAACGAGTAGGGAATCTTTTTCTTGCTTACTACTTTAAGTCGTCATTCTGAACTGCGAGAAACGAGCGTGATTCAGAATCTTTTCAAATTCACTCTCAAAACAAAGGGCTTCCAATCGGAAGCCCTTTTGTTATTCATGGCAAACGTTGTTTTAAATGCTCGGTTTTCTCAAGTGCTCTGCCAGCACTTTTGTGAATCTTGCCGCTTCACCGCCGGTACATGCGCGATGATCAAACGTAATCGAAAGTGGCATAGCTTTCACTGCCACAGCTTGTCCGTCTCGAATTACGACTTTCTCAATGATTCGACCTGCACCGACAATGGCGACTTGTGGCGGCGTAACTACAGGCGTTGCGTAAATGCCTGCAATCGCGCCAAAGTTTGAAAGCGTAATGGTGGCGTGCTGTAACTGCTCACGACCGATCTTACGTTCACGTATGCCTTGTACGGTTTGGTCCAACCAACGACGTACCTCTTGAGGCTCATATTCGTCGGCATGTCGCAGAACTGGCACGTACAAACCGTGTCGGCTGTCTACGGCGATACCAATGTTCACCGTGCTGTGGACACAACGCGTCATGGTTTCGGCATCGAACCATGCATTCATAGCTGGCTCTTCCTGACACGCATGCACGATCGCTTGGACCAGACGAATACTGATGTCTTCACCTTGCTTCCAGCCATCTAAGACAGCTTCCTCAGTAATGGTCACTGCCGCGACATTGTGATGGGATTCCGCCATGGTCGACACCATGGTTCGGCGTGCGCCTTTGAGTACTTCTGTACCGGGACGTTGTTTGCCTGCTTCATCGTAGATGTCGGCATCGACGATCAAACCATCCGGACCGCTGCCTTTAACTAACTCCAAATCAACACCCAGTTTCTTCGCTAATAAGCGAGCAGAAGGTAGGGCTGTGATGAGGTTATCAGGCGATGGATTGTGTTCGCCACCAATCCAGAAGTCGTCCACATTCACGCTGTGTGCATGTTGGGATACATTACCGACCACGGTTGCTGCATCGGCAGTTTGTTTCTGTTCAGAGACGGTTTGCTCTGCTCCGGATTCATCAATTTCCAGAAGTAGAGCACCAATGTTGATTACGTCGCCTTCTTCACCATGACGACTCACGATACGACCGCCATAAGGCGCAGGGACGTCCACGGTCGCTTTTGCGGTTTCGACGGTAAGCACCACTTGATCGAGCTTGACCATATCGCCGACACTGATATGCCATTTCACAATTTCTGACTCAGCGAGACCTTCGCCGAGATCGGGTAAGTTAAACGTCTTCATTTCCAATCCTCCACGAGTTCGCGCGCGGCGAGCACAATGTCTTCTTCCTGAATCATGTAATAATCTTCGTTGCGGTAGTACGGCATGATGGTATCCATACCTGTGACACGTTTTGGTGGCGCTTTGAGTAGGCACATGGCATGTTCTGCGGTTCTGGCTAACAGCTCTGAGCCGACACCACAGGTTTTGCTGGCTTCATGTACCACCAAGAGGCGTCCGGTTTTCTCTAGCGAACGGAAGATGGACGCGGTATCAATGGGTTTGATACTGGCTAAATCAATCACCTCAACTTCGATACCTTGATTGGACAGCGTTTGAGCCGCTTGCAGTGATTCGACCACGCAGGCGCCCCAAGTCACGAGCGTGATGTCGCGACCTTTGCGAAGGGTAAAGCATGTGTCGAGAGGTAGCGCTTCGCCATTACCCACCACTTCAGATTTCACTGTGCGATAGATACGTTTTGGCTCAAAGAACATTACCGGATCGTTGCTACGAATGGCTGCTAGGAGCAAACCATAAGCGCGTTGCGGTGATGAAGGAATCACAACCTTAAAACCTGCGGTGTGAGCAAACAATGCTTCGACACTTTCGGAGTGGTGTTCTGGTGCGTGAATACCGCCACCAAAGGGCGCGCGGAACACTGCAGGGCAGGTGAGTCGACCACGAGTACGGTTACGCATTCGCGCTGCATGACACATTAAATGCTCCAGTGCAGGGAAGACAAAGCCTTGGAATTGAAACTCTGCCACTGGTCTTAAGCCTTGCGTTGCCATGCCGACAGTGACACCGCCAATAAGCGCTTCAGCTAGAGGTGTGTCGATAACGCGCTTAAGACCGTATTTTTGTTTGAGTCCAACTGTGGCGCGGAATACACCACCGTTATCACCCACATCTTCGCCAAGGACGATGACATTCGGATCGTGTTCCATTTCATGGTGCAGCGCGAGGTTCACTGCTTCAACTAACGTGAGTTCAGCCATGTTTCCCTCCCTGCATTCGCATTGCTTTGTTGATTAGCTCATCCCTCTGCGCATGAAGCTCTTGGGGTAGGGATTCATAAAGGAAATCGAAGCCCGTTTCAGGCGCTTGATTCGGCATGTTGAGATAACGTTCAACGGCGAGTTCAACTTGTTCTTTACAGTGGGCTTGCCACTCTTGCTCTTTCTCGTTACTCCAAACGCCTTGATTGGTGAGAAAAGCTTTAAGTCGACGAACGGGTTCATATTGCCAAGCCGTTTGAACCTCGTCCTCGTTTCGATAGCGGGTCGCGTCGTCGGCGGTGGTGTGATCGCTCAGGCGGTAACTTATTGCTTCAATTAACGTTGCGCCTTTGCCTTTTCTGGCTCGTTCGAGGGCAGTCATTGTTGCATCAAACACCGCGACGACATCGTTGCCATCCACCGTAATACCGGGGATGCCAGCACCTTTGGCTTTCTCTGAGAGAAATTCCGCAGCACATTGCAAACTGCGCGGTACGGAGATCGCCCATTGGTTATTGTTCACCACAAAGACTAATGGGATGTTCCATGCGCCCGCACAGTTAATGGATTCAAGGAAGTCGCCTTTGGAAGTGCCGCCATCGCCGCACATCACCAAAGCCGCATCGTGATTGCCTTGGATTTTCAGTGCTGCCGCAACACCAACGGCATGGGTACACTGAGTTGCGATTGGGACACAGAAGGGGAGGTCTTTGCTCGGAAAAGGGCTGCCTTCAGGAGCGAAGTCGCTGCCGCGCTCATCGCCTCCCCAGTATTGCAGGTTCTTTTCCATTCCTATACCACGACACCACATGGCTGGCATATCGCGATAATAAGGAACAAACACATCACTGGCTTTCAGCGCTCTGCCTACCGCTATCCCAACGGCTTCCGAGCCAAGGTGTGATGGGTAGGTGCCTAATTTACCAGTGCGTTGCAGGGCAACGGCTTTGTTATCGTAGGTGCGAGTTAATACCATGTCTTGGTAAAACCCGACCAAGGTTTCGAGATCAGCCCAGTTGGGTAGTTGGCTGACGAGGTTCCCATCATGGTCGATAAACCGATGCATGGGTAATGCCTGAACGTTCATCTCAAGCTCCTTTTGACGCTGCGGGTCTTTTGGACTGCAGCTGCTCATTGTTTCGATCTCAGCCTGTATGGGTACTCAGGCTTTGATATCAGCGCAAAAGGTCATACCTAGGATTGCAGTTGTTTTGATAGTTATCGACGCTTTTGGTGCTCGTCTCTCTAACAAAAGTGTGTTCTGGTAAAACACAAGGCGTCATTAATTACTGCTGTTTACACCGCCTAATCCAGTGATGAATCTTGGTATAACCAGATACAATAAGTGTAAACAAATTGTTAAATTATGCTTTAATTTGAGTTGTAACCCACAGTAAAGTTTCGCTTACACCGTACTTTTCTAGGATAAAATACTGCTTTTTTGAATTGTACGTTTTCGAAGTTGAAGGGAATCACTGAGTTTGACAGGAAATTTGTAATAAAATTATGCTGTAAAATTCGACAGGTTGAGTGAATTATCAACCATATTTGTGCAGATCCAGTAACACGTTAATCTCTCCGTCACGCTTTGACGATAGATTTGAATTTGTCGCTTCCCTCGATAGTTGAATGCAGGTAGTGTGGCGACTAATGAAAGTCAGTGATACGCATGGAGAAGTTATGTACCACATTCATGTTTACTTCCCGCTTCAGCAGCAGGATAAAGCTCAAGCCTTAAATGAGATCATTCGTCAAGAACGCCAAGATGTTTTGCGCGTTTTCCCTTTAGTGTGCAAGTTGGTTGGTCCACATAAGATGCCGATGTTTGAGCTGCATGTTGAATCGATAAGTGATGAGTTTATCGCATGGCTTGATACTATTCGTGGCGGTTTTTCGGTTCTGATTCATCCTGTCAGTGATAACGAGCTGCGTGATCATACCGAGCGTGCGATTTGGTTAGGTCGTGAGCTTGGCGTGTTTGAAGAAAAGCTCGAAGCATAATTCGTTTGGGTAGACCGTTTCTTTCCCTCCTATTTGGTCTATCCAGATTCAGCAATTCCGTCCATCGTGTGCTAAACCTTAATAACGGTAGTGATAAAGTCGTCACTACCGTTTTGATTACATTTATGATGTTTAACAATGCGTTAAAACAAGATTAAGCACAAAAACAGGGAAGTGCAGTTTACGACCCCAACGCCATTGGCAGTGGAAAAGGACATTTCTGGAGGGGAAAGGGTATGCTTACAATACTCTTAGTAGCACTTGCGCTGTATATTTTCTGGTTGTTGTTTCGTAACGGTCCTGCGTTTGCAGAGCGAGTACCGAACAAAAAACGTAACTGGGTCGGACCAACGTCAAATCAAAAAGAATGGCAGGGCTATTGCTCCGAAGTCTTTCAGCCATTCAGCTCTCAAACTACCTTTTATGCCATCGCGTATTTTGCCAATTTTGTCGCTGCGGCAAACGCCATTTCCTGGTCTATAGTTTACGAGGGCGATTACTCCGTCATCATCAGTCGCTTTGGCAGCTACTTCATTCTCAACACGCACGATGCCTTGGTGATCTCTGGGTTTGTCGCACTAGCGTGTTTCATCATTAATTGGCAAATGGCGGTACACTGCGCGGGGATCATGAGCCAGTATTTGGTGCGAATCTTAATCATCAATCGTACGCGCTTCGTTGCGATCAGTTTGGTGTTCTGCAGTTACTTTGCATACCTGCTGACTGTCGGCATTTTCTGGTTGTTCCACGACGGATACTCCATTTGGCATGGGCTTACGCTCACTCCGGTATTTCTGCTGTTGGCTTTGTTGCTTGCGGTTGTGTTGCCATCAATGAAGAAAGAACCTGCCGAGAAAGAGTAAGCGCCACTTATTTCATTGAGTTGCGGTAGTAATTCCACTGAGGTTGAGGTAGGATTGCCGACCTTTTTTTCGTCAGTGGGAGGACTTATGTATATCGGCTTTGACTACGGCACCGCGAACTGTTCGGTGGCGAAAATGGAACAAGGTGAACCGCAACTTTTAAACCTTGAAGGGAATAGCCCTTACATTCCTTCCACCCTTGCTGCACCAACGCGTGAATCGGTGTCTGAACATTTGTTCCGCCATCGCAGCATCAAACCTTTCGATCAGGTTGGTGAGCAGGTTTTGCGTCGCGCGATCAACCTTAATCGTGAAGAAAGCATTGAACTTGAGCCAGAAGACATGGCGTTTGGTCAAGCGGCATTGAATCGCTACTTGGAAGATCCTCGCGATATCTATTACGTGAAGTCTCCAAAGTCTTTCCTCGGTGCTTCTGGTCTGCGTGATGTTCAGTTGAGTTTCTTTGAAGATCTGGTTTGCGCCATGATGGACAACATCAAATCGCAAGCAGAGAACAGTGCGCAGAAAATTATTACTGATGCAGTCATTGGTCGTCCGATCAACTTCCACGGTCGTGGCGGTGAGACGGCGAACATTCAAGCGGAAGGCATTCTTTTAAGAGCAGCAAAACGTGCTGGTTTTCAGAACATCGAATTCCAATTTGAGCCGGTAGCCGCAGGTCTGGAATACGAAGCAACGCTAACCGAAGATAAAACCATTCTGGTGGTCGATATCGGTGGTGGTACGACAGACTGTTCTTTGATTCAGATGGGACCATCTTGGCGAGGTAAAGCCGACCGTACCGCAAGTCTGCTGGCGCACAGTGGTCAGCGTATTGGTGGTAACGATTTGGATATCGCCTTGGCGTTCAAACAACTGATGTTCCCATTCGGTATGGAGAGCAAGATGGAATCGGGCATCATGATGCCAACCACGCAGTTCTGGAATCCAATTGCGATCAACAATGTAGAAGCGCAGAGCGATTTCTACTCACGTGAAAACTTATCGGCATTGAAACTGCTGCACAAGCAAGCGCAAGAGCCTGAGAAGCTGGCTCGTTTGTTGGAGGTTTACCACGAGTCGCTAGGCTACAACATCGTGCGCCGCGCAGAAGAAGCCAAAGTCGCGTTGTCTGACCAAGCGTCTTACCGTGCGGGCATTAACTTGTTGTCTGAGCTGATTGAAGTGGATGTTCAACGTGACGAGATGATTGAAGCGATTGAGTCACCTAAGAATAAGATGACAGCTTTGGTTACTGAAGCGGTAGAGCAAGCGGGCGTGAAACCGGATGCGATCTTTATGACGGGCGGTTCGGCACGTTCGCCTATTTTGCGTGATGCAGTGCAGACAGTATTGCCAAACATTCCAGTGGTGAGTGGCAACTACTTTGGTTCGGTCACTGCTGGTCTAGCGCGCTGGGCAGAGGTTTGTTTTAAGTAAGACTGAGTTAGCTGTTATTAGATTCCTGATCTCGCCTAGGCTCGTCGGAATGACGAGGCTGGAGTTTGGCTGATGTGTTGCACTAAGCCACTCAAACTTTGACAGAAGACTAAATAGGGTCATTCCCTAGAGCGAGGAACGAGCGAGTAGGGAATCTCTAAAGTGCACATCAGTACAACCAAAGGTGCACACGACTAGAATCATAGGTACCAAAAGCAAAAGAGCCCGCTGAAGTAGCGGGCTCTTTTCGTTTAAGCGATTAATGGTGGTGCGTGTGCTTTTCCATGTGGTCTTTCTTCTCAACCGCCATTTCGACTTCCACTTTACCTGCTTTTTTGAACGTCAAAGTCACAGGGAAACGGTCGCCTTCTTTTAGCGCTTGGGTTGGGTTGAAGATCATGAGATGGAAGCTGCCTGGCTTGAATTCCACTTTCTGCTGAGGCTCTACCACGACTTCATCAATCTTAATCATCTTCATCATGCCGTCTTCTTTTGTGTGAGTATGAATCTCCACACGGTCAGCAATCGGTGTTGAAGCCGCAATCAGCGCGTCATCAGCGTCACCTAGGTTGCTTAACTGAAAGAAACCGCCAATCACAGGGGCATTTGGTGGCGCTTCACGGCTCCAAGGATGATCGATGTGAATCTTGCCTGCTTCGTATTCGTGAGCAAGGCTGAGTGGGCTTGCCAATAAAGCGACAAGAGCGATGGCTGTGGTTTTCATCAGTTTGATCATTTGTGTTTTCCTTTTTAAATCTGGCTGTTCTCTATCGGTTCTTCGATAGGATTAATACGTTATGTTTATTTACCGACTACTTCGTTGAGTATTTAGGTGTGGAAAACACAAGGCGGAGATTGCTTGGGCGCAACGTATTTGTAAACTGTTCTTCCGCAAGCTGCGAAATGATAGGGAGCGAAAACGTGCTTGGTGCGTCTTAACCAAGAGAGCGTGGTCAGATACAGACCGAACGCGATAGCGATAAAGAATTGCGCCGCTTGCAATAATGGACATTCAAACTGAAAGCCATCGTGCAGATTAAGATCTTGAACAAATTCAGAATTGGGCAGTGCGTTGGCTTCAATCAGTTCGTTAATATCCACCCATTTAAAGCCATCAGCGGTACACAGCAACACCTTTTCATCTTGAACTTGGTTTAGCCAATTTTCGCTGTGGATTTGCGTAGGGTTCAGTGCCGCAGTCGACGTTAGGTACAGCTGAAACAGCACAGCAATGATGATCATGACTGCGCTTATCGCTTTCTTTCCATGCTGTGTTCTGAGTGTGTCCATACGACTTTTTATTATGAAGCGGAGATACGCCAATTGGCTGTAAGACTATGTTTCGGCGCAGGATAGTAACAAACGAACATCAAATTGTAATCGCGAGTTTATAAAAAGGTGATGTGAGTGTGTTTTATTTGTTTTGCGGTTTTTTATTCTGAGAACACATATCGCAAAGATTTATCGTTCGGAAAGCTTTCAAACCTATTGGTGCGCTGAATGTCGCAAATTGAGTTGGTGATTTTGCGTGCTAGAATCGCACTGATTCAATTCAAACTGATTATCTATTCCTCACTTGTTTTCCATTAACGGAATTATGACAGTAATTTAATAAAGGATACGGTATTCTCCGCACCTTTGTAGTTGCTTGAAGCGCCCGTCATATAAGGGCTGCGGAATCTTAAGAAATTTCTCCAATGAAATACGAACAACAGATCGGATATCGATATCCTAAAGGTCGATTTGCTATGGTGAGCGTGTACGCGTTTACTGGCGCTGCGATTTTAGCATCGACTATTTTTTCTCTTTTACTGTTTTTGTCGATTGACGAAAACCCAATGATGCAGGCGCTATTTGGCGGTCTGGCGATCATCTTTGAAGCGGGTAAGTTTTACGCTTGGTATGAATACGGTGAGCGTCGTGCACACAGAAACTACACCGGAGCCCTCACGGCGTTAGTGTTCTATCTGGTGCTTGCCGCTATCTCTATCGGCGGTAGTATCGGTGGCATCAACAGTGCGACCAACAGCGCCCAAAGTCATATCTCTGTAGAACAAGCGAAAGTGGAAGCCTACAACCGTCAGATTGCGTCAATCGATAAGCAGATTGAACTGAACAACATGGCGGCGCAAAAGTACATCGAGATGGAGCGTATCGCAACTGGCGTAACGCGCATTCAAGAGCAGAACAAGAAGCTACGTGAAGAGCAACAACGTTTAGCAACAGAGCGTGATAGCTTACCGCCAGTGGCGCAAGGTTCGGTGATTGGTTTGATCGACAGCTTAGCGAAAGCATTTGGAACGACCTCTTCTCAAGCGCAGCTGGGCTTGGTGGTGTTCTTATCTATCTTGTTGGATTTCTTTGCTGCTTTCTTTGTGGGTTTGATTGGTGAAGAGAATCGCTTCCGCCATTTCTTCCGTCGTAACGACGGGATAACGTTAGCAAACATCCGAGATATTGACCCAGAGCCAGCGGGATACTTGCCTCATATCAAAGAGGAAGCCGAGCCTGAAGCGCAACAAGAGCTTGAACCAGAAGAGTCAAAAACGTTATTAGAGCAGGTGAGTGACGCATTAAAAGATCACCAAATTACTTGCACCAAAAAAGCGGTGGCGAAGCAGTTTAGGCTCTCGGCAGAAGAGGTCGACAAAGTGTTTGAAGAACTAGCTAAACTTGGTTTAGTCGGTAAGAAAGCCAACCACCATTACCACTGGATTGGTCAAGCGGAAGTGGCTTAAGCATCGCGAACGAAAAAACAAAGGAGCGTCTAGATGGACGCTCTTTTCATTTACTCTAAACCGATATTTCACCAATCGACTCACTTCAGGCTGACGATTAATCAGTGATGATCTTCTTGGTTGTGTTTTTAATAGGTTTCTTCTCTTTCTCTGGCATTGCAGCGTCGACGGCCTTACCTGCAAGTCCTTCCTCGGGTAGTGCGTCTTTACCGGCTTCCACCGTGCTGTCTTTTAAGGCTTCTTTTGGTGTGCATCGTCCACCGACACCCACAACCGCTTTAGTGGCTGTTGCTTTGGCTGCTTTTTCTGCATCACAGTCTGGGTCCAAAACACCTGCGTGCGCAGAGGTTGCGCCGAATAGGAGAAGAAGTAGGGCAAGGTTACGTTTGTTCATTACAGTTACCGTCTTCGTGTAAACATGAATTAAGTGTAACTGAGTGATGTGAGTTTGCAGGAAAAGAAAAGTGCCGCCGAAGCGACACTTGCGAGTTTCTGTTGTAATTTCGGAACTTTAGTCGTTCGCGAGTTCAATTTCTCTTGCGATATTTTGAGCGTTAATTACTACGCCATCGACTTCGATCTTTGCACCATCTAATTGCGCTTCTTGTACGCCATCGAGCTGGGTATTGGTATCAATCACCACCGTTTTGGTTTGGAATTCTGGCCCATGATCGTTTTGGCAAGCAAGCACGAAAGTTCGGGAGTTTGCGTCGTAACTGTTTACTAAGCCTGTGCACTCAAAAGACTCTAATCGCTCTGATGTATTATCGTTGTTTGTTGCCGCGAAACTGCTTGCTGAAATACAAGCACCGAAAAGCATAATTAGAGGTAGTGTCATTTTACGCATTATTAATCCCTCATTTGGTCATACGTATCTGTTGTAAAAATTGAAAAGAAAAGACGATACGAGAGAGGGAAGAAGCACCACAAAGGCGGTGCTTCTTAGTTGTGTTTGTTGTACTTATTTCGACTTAGTCGTCAGATTCCCAAGGCTCAATCTCAAGTGCAACATTTGTGTTGTTGATGATAGTACCTTCCACTTCTACATGTTTATTTGCGATGTTTGAAAATGACAGACCATCTTCAAACATTGTTTTGCTATTTACGACCACGCTAGAGTTATCGATAGTTTGGTTTAAATCATTCCAACAATGATCGATGTCGAAAGTTGCGGTGTCCACGCCATTAATTTTGTGGTTTGCTACCCAGCCAGAACATTCGAACTCATTAACGTTCCAATCTTCTTCGTTATCATCTGCCCAGTCTGGCTTTTCAAACTCGACATGAGTTGCAACCGGGGTGTTCAATGTTCCCATGACAGAAGTCACTTCAACTTCAGAGCCGACGGCTAGATTGGCGATCAACGCTGGGTTACAAGGTGCGTCATCATCATTTTGAAAGCAAGTTTTGCCATCAATGATAAATGTTCCGCGGTAGTTAAGCTCGAAGGCGCTCTGGTCTTGGTTTACCCAAGTGACGATGCCTTCAACATCATTTTCTCCTTGTAGTTGGTTGTAGCTTTCAACTTCAACTAACGAGGCATGAAAAACGTTGCCATTGAAAGAGCCTTCTGCTTCCACCCATTGACCCACTTGTAGATCCGCAATGCGGTCATAAGCGACAGTCACATTTGCACCAAGTTTGAATTCTTTCTTATTAAGGTCAATGCTTGAAATTCGACCTTCAACTTCATCTTGATCAGACAAGCTGGTTTCAAATTTTACGACTGAAAGTACTTTGTATTGGTTGTTCGCCGCAGGTAGAGAAGACACCATTACCCAGTCACCACTGTCAATATCAGAGTTAATGAGTTCTGGATAGACAAGTTCAAAACCATTGATGGTGAACTTGCCCGCGTTTTTGTCGATGATCTTAATGTGACCAGTCATGGTTGGTTCTAGTGTTACAACAACGGGTGCACTAGACGATTTTTCCTGACCAGAACCAACTTGAACCATCATGTTAGGCTTCACCGAAGCAAGGTTGGTTTGTTTACCACCATACATAACTTCTGATACGCGGTAAGTGTAGCCATTTACTGTGATTGAACTGTTTTCACTACTTACAGACTCTACGGTACCGATAGCCGCACTTGGTTTCGCTACAGGTTGAGTTGTAGAGTTATCGCTACCTCCAGACCCACCACAACCTGATAATGCCAAACCCACTGCCGCTACAAGCGCTAATTTTTTCATGATATCGACCTATTTTGAAAGCTTATTTATGAATTTGGTTGTATCTTATGGCGCTTATCGTGAAGTGTTCGTGAAGAAACGTGAGCCTATGAAAATATTAATTGTCGATGATAATCACAATGTTTCAGAAACTATTGCGGATTATCTAGAGCTCGAAGGAATGACGATAGATTGCGCTTACCATGGAGAGGCTGCGCTAAATTTAATTCAAGAAAATCATTATGATGTCATCATTATGGACATCATGATGCCAAAACTTGATGGCATCAGTACAGTCGAGAAACTCCGTCGTGAGCAACTTTGTGGTACCCCAATTTTGTTCTTGACCGCCAAAGATACTCTCGATGATAAAGTCGCGGCATTCAATGCTGGTGGTGATGACTATTTGATGAAGCCATTTGCCATGCAAGAACTTAGCTTGAGAGTACATGCATTAGCCAATCGAGGTCCAAGGCAAGATATTGGCACGTTAAAGTTTGCAGACATAAGCTTAGATGTGAGAACCGATGAAGTGACTCGCAATGGTAAACACATCAAACTCAGCCGCATTCAAACTAAAATTCTAAAGCTGCTTTTAAAGCGCGCGCCTGCAGCGGTGTCTCGTACCGAAGTAATTGATAATGTATGGGGTGATGAGCCTCCTGGCAGCGATGCATTGAGAAGCCATATCTATGGTTTAAGAACGGCGCTCGACAAGGGTTTTGATGATTCCAGACTAGAGACGATTCATGGACAAGGTTACCGACTCAAAGCATAAAGAATACCCAAGTATTTATCGCAAGATCCGCTGGGGATTTGGTTTAATGACCTTTGCGATGTTTACCTTATTTTGGTCGTTAATTTATGTAGCGGAGAACAAACTCGAAGTACTGAGCTTACACCACTGGTTGGATACAGAGGTAGAGCTGTACCAAGAGAACTTCCAAAACATGGGGTGGGATGCGCCGCTTCCTAACGTTCTAGAATTTGATTCTTATTGGAGTGAAGCACCAACACCAGAGTGGCTGTTGTCTTTCAAGTTTCCCGGTTTCTATGAATACCTTTTAGGCGAGGAGGATAAGCATTTTGTCGTGTTTGATCACCCGTCTGGTAAAGGCTTGATGTACATTGTCTTTCAAGATGACTCGGATGACTACTTGGATGAATACGAAAGCTCGCTGCACCAATTCACATTCTTTTTAGGTGGATTGTTTTCTTTGATCATGGTTGGCTACGGTGTCTATATGGTGCGCATTTTGTCGCGTCCACTTGCCAAGATTGAAGACAAAATAGGGCGAATGCCACCTGACCAACCGGGTTTCGATGTGGATACCAAATTCAGCGAGACTCGTCATATTGAACAGACTCTGTTAGATAGTAAAAATGAAATCGCAGGGTATTTTCGTCGTGAGCAAGAGTTTAGTCGCTTTGCTTCTCACGAACTGCGCACGCCCATTATGGTTATTAAAGGCTCAACAGACATTTTGGCTCGCGTACCGGATCAACCGCCCATTGCTCACAAAGCTATCACACGTATGCAATCGGCTTGTGAGGAAATGAGAGTGTTAACGGAAGCCTTCTTACTATTGGGTAAAGAGAAGGTAGAGCCGCAACACTATGCCGATCATGCGTTAACCACATGCTTAAAACAGCAGTTAACTGAGCTTGCACCTCTATTTGCTAAACAGGGAGCAGAATACAACCTGAGCGAAAATGAGAGTGGGCTCGTTCATGCCCCAGAGAGTTTTGTGACGATTGTAATTAATAACCTGATCAAAAACGCGTTTAGCTACAGTATTGGCGATATTGAAATCGTGTTGATAGGCACGCAACTTACTATTGTTAATCGACACGATGGTAATGAAACCTACAATGCAGGTTATGGTTGTGGCTTAGTTATTGTCGAACGTATTTGTGAGCGCATGAGTTGGCCATTTGAACTGGATGATGATGGCGTAAGGTTTACCGCTACGGTTGATTTTCGATCGTAAAGTCATCAGATTATTAAATTCCGGTAACACACTCATAAACGGTTAGTTGTAAAGCCAGAGCCTCGACTCTGGCTTTTTTGTTCCTAACTGCCAGTGAAACAAGAAAAAATCTCGATTTGAATTAGACTCATAAGAGTAAAAATGAAACCCAAGGAATGGTTATGCTCTCTTATCAGGTCAGCCGAAGTATCGAAATCGAAAAGACGCAAAGTGAAATCATCGATTATCTGAAAAATTTTACCCATTGGCCCGAATGGTCACCATGGATAATTTTGGAACCGAATTGCGAACTTACGTACAGCGAAGAACAAGGAAAAGTTGGCTCAGGATATCAATGGAATGGTAAACGTATAGGTACAGGGGCAGTGGTACTGGAAAGTACACAAGAGCATCGCCTTGATATGGAGTTACACTTCTTTCGACCATTTAAAAGTCAGGCGAAAGTGACATTGGTTGTGACGCCGTCACAGAAGGGGTGTGCAGTAGAATGGATGATGCAATCCCGTGTACCTTGGTTTTTATTCTTCCTTAAGGGGATGTTTAAGTCCATGATTGAAATGGATTATGATCGCGGTTTACGTATGCTAAAAAGCCAGTTGGAAACCGGGCAAGTCTTATCTCAACTTAAAGACCTCGGTTCCCGGAAACAAAACGAAGTCAGCTACATTGGCTTGGCTGGGGCAGGAACTATTTCAGAGATTGGTCCTATTATGCAGCAGCATGTCGAACGCTTGTTTGAAATGGCAGAAAAAGAAAACCTCCCCGTTACTGGAGAGTTGTTTTGCTACTACCTTTCGATGGACATGAAGCGTGGTTATTTTGAGTTTATCACGTGCTTGCCAGTACAAGCAGGAGTCGTGGCGACTGGCGAGTTTGTTGCTGGAACTATCCCCGCCAGTGATACTTATGTCGTTGAACATAAGGGCGAATACTGGTTCTTAGGTAACGCGTGGTCATTGGTGATGAACCTAACGCGACAAAATGGCATTAAAGTGAAAACCAAGCCGTTAGGGATCGAACGCTATATGAACAACCCTAATGAGACTGAGAAAGCAGATTTGTTGACCGAGGTAATTGTCTTCAAGAAATGATGTGCGTTGTAAAAGTATGAAGAAACACCATGTTTCAATCCAACTGCATGATAATATTGATTAATCAATTAGAACGATAACCAAGTTGATGAGTGCGATGCTCAAGTACCTCTCAGTTACTTGGATAAATAGCACCATCGCATTATGTCATGGATGAGATATGAAACTTAAATATTCCCTAATTACTGCCTGCTTATTTGCGTCTACTTCTTATGCGGATGAAGCCCCTAAAAACATCATCTACATGATTGGTGATGGCATGGGACCTGCTTTTACGACTGCATATCGTTACTACCACGATGATCCAAGTACAGAAGAAATAGAACCAACAGTATTTGACTCAATTTTAGTCGGTATGGCGAAAACCTATCCAGACGATGCTACTTATGTCACTGACAGCGCTGCGAGTGCAACGGCATTGAGTACAGGGGTCAAAAGCTACAATGGAGCGATTGCGGTTGATACTGAGAAGAAGCCAATTAAGACAATGTTAGAGATGGCAAAAGAGCAGGGTATGACGACGGGGCTTGTCGCAACCTCGCAGATCAATCACGCTACCCCTGCGAGTTTTGCCGCACATAACGAATCACGCCGAAACTATGATGAAATCGCCAATGATTACGTCGACAATAAAGTGGATGATCAATTGCCAGTCGACTTGTTACTCGGAGGTGGTGTCCGTTATTTCGAACGAGATGATCGTAACTTAGTTGAAGAGTTTAAAGAGCAAGGGTATCAGTATATTACGGACTTCAAACAACTTCCGGCGTTGCAAACCTTGCCTGCTCTTGGCTTGTTTGCAGATAAAGCATTTCCGTTCGCATTGGATGAAAACCCAACTCGATTGCAAGTGATGACCAACAAGGCGTTATCCTTACTTCAACGCCAAGATAACGGCTTTTTCGTCATGATTGAAGGCAGTCAAATAGATTGGTGTGGTCATGCGAATGATATTGCATGTGCGATGGCAGAAATGGATGACTTTGCAAAATCAATTGAGCTGGCAAAAGCTTATGTTGATGCTCACCCAGATACGCTTTTAGTCGTTACGGCGGACCACTCCACGGGTGGTTTAACCCTCGGCGCTAATGGTCAGTATTTATGGGATACAGAAGCTATTAAGGGCGTTCATACTACAGCGTGGCCGTTGGCGATGTCTTTGGCCAAATCTCACGATATGATCGCGACGTGGAATGAGTCCGTAGATTGGGCATTAACTAAAGATCAAAGCCGACAACTAGCATACGCGAAGTTGAGTGAAGAGCCAGCTAAAGCGCTTTACAAAGAAGTGAAGGATATTATCAATAAGAAGAGTTATACCGGCTGGACGACGAAAGGACATACCGCAGTCGATGTTCAGGTCTTCGCTTATGGTAAAGGCTCTGAGCAGTTTATTGGTTCGCAAAACAATACGGAAATCGCTAAGAAACTAATCAACTTTATTCAATAATGAATGGGTGTCGATTGATAGCTTCTCGGGAGCGAACTTGTTGTAAAGTCGTTAGTTTTACGTGTTTCTTCATTTCTTAAAAAAATACCTCAGCGATTGCTGAGGTATTTTTGATTAAAAGCCAACTTCTCTTGCTAGAGAATTATTGTGCACGGTATTTACCGCTGTTTAATTCAATTTTAGACGCTTTTACGCGACTGTCAGCATTCAGATAGTCACTGATGCCCAAAAGGTCTTGTCCTTCAGAGGCTTTGAATACCGCTGATTCGCCCTGAGCGAAAACAACTTCAAGTTTGAGTTCTTTTGCTACTGCTTTAGCGTCTGCTGGATTTTTTACCGTGACAAAGATAAGGCCGGTTGCTTTTGATACATTGCTAAATGCATTCTTAAACACCTCGTCACCTGCATGCAATTCAGCGGCTTCTGAAAGGTTGTCGACAGACAGTTTACGGTAATCTTGACCGTTAATTTCTACTGCATCAGACGCGATGAACAAGTCTGGTGTTGGTTGCTCCGCTAATTGTTGCTCTGCTTGTACGGCAGTTGCCAACGTTGATAGAGCCAAAATCGAAAATGTCATAAATTTCATGTGAATGACTCCTTAGTGACCAAAGATACGCATAGACCAGTTCTTGATAACGCCTGGCTTAGCATTGTTCGCCATCGGTACATCATAGATAGCTGAAGAATTGAAATATGCAATGAATGAGAACACTTCATCACCATTAGTATCGATAGCACGTAGCGTCCATTCACCTTTCGCGTTTTCACCATAGAAGTGGTTCGAAAGCATCAATTGGTTCTCGTAACCCGCAATGCTTGGATCCAGTGATTGTCCAACCAGACCGTTGCGAGGCGTTTGTAGAACAGAGCGAGTGCCTGATGGAGAGATCAGCTCGATTGCTAAATCTGGTAGACGTGAATGGTCCAGTGTTAGCTTCACTTGAACCGATTCAACCGTAATGTCATCAGTAACAGCGATGGCTGATGAGCCGCCCGCTAGACTTGCGTCTGGAACACTGACTTCTGTCGAGTTGCTTGCCCAAGGCGTAATGATTTGTGCTGGCAGAACATTGTTTGTCATGCGTGCACGTTTCATTGCTTCGTCTAGGTTTACAGCACCAAAGCCATAGAACGTATGGAAATTAACGCCAGCTGCGTTCGTCTGCCATGGAGAAATCGCTTCATAGCTAACAACTTCGCCTTGATTATTAACGAACTCAAGTGGCACTCCTGGGTGATCTTCGTCTGTCACACTTGCTGTTTCTGCAAGTAACGCACGAACGTCACGAGCAGTCAGTGCGTGGTTAGTTGACATGATGGCAGCAATGGCACCTGAAGTGTTTGGCGCTGCAGATGAGGTGCCATTCATTGTGCTGGTGTAGTTACAGTTTGGATCTTGCTCTGTACCACCATGGAGACCGTTAATACCAAGATCAGCACTGGTGTTTTGACCTTGTTCACAACCCATCAAGTCGGTGGTGACCATTGCTGGGAAATCTTGACCGTATTCACCAGCAGGCGCTGCAACCCAAACGTTTGAACCCACTGAAGAGTAACTTGCGCGGGTACCATCAGCACGCAAAGCGCTGGTTACTAAGTTGTAGTAATTTGAGTTGTCATAAGACTGCACTGCGTTGTGCATAGGTAGCCCTTTGTTGCCACCGCCAGCAAAGAAGTCACCCGGTAATACAAAGAATCGACCCGTATTGAAGTAACGATAGCCGTTACCTGCTGATTTTACGAACACGGCTCCGCGACCCCAAGCGTTATTCTCGCTGACGTCTTTCATCACATCCACTTCCAATTTGAACTGTGGATCGTTTTCATCGAAAGCAATTGGGGAAAGAGGACTAAAGCCGTAGCTTTGGTTGAATACACGAACATCGCTTGTTGACGCATCTGCACCGTGAGAAATCAACCAACCTTCAAGAGTTTGGTTTGCGAGCCAGTTAAAGCCCATTAGAGAAGAGCGAGAAGCGACACCGCGAACCCCTTCGCCATTGTTACCAACGGCACTGATCAAACCGGCAACCGCGGTACCGTGACCATTTGCGTCTACCGGATAATCTGATGGGAAAGGAGAGTCTTCGATGAAGTTTCGGCTACCTGTGACTACGTTACCTGCAAGATCTGGGTGATCGATCTGTACGCCTGAATCAATGACCGCAACCTTAACGCCAACACCAGCAATGCCCATTGCTTGAGTGAGTGTTGTGTTTAGGTCGTTACCGGCAACAGCAGGGTTCGCTGCAAACGCAGTTTGTCCGGTGTTGTTTAGGTGCCATTGCTCAGAATAGAGCGGATCGTATGCCGAGACGGCAGGTGAAATGCCTACTGCTAGCATCGCAGCGAATAGGCGATTAATGCGTGTTTCCATTTGTGACCTCATGTCTTTGTTTGGAATTTTTCTTCCTGTTCGGTACTCCTTTAAACAGGTCTAAACAAAGCTAGCGGTTAAAAATGGAGACGAAAACTGTTTACATCTTATTTACTTTTGTTTTTCGACGCACGACAGTATCTTAGTGTTAACCACTTGAAGGTACGTAAGATTCTAGATATTTGGTGAAAATATAGCGTGTTTGAAAAGCAGGAATATTAGTGTAATTTCCTGCTTTTTATGGAATGGGGTGATTTATATGGCAGGTTGTATGGTTGCCTCAGGTTCTGTAGGGGCTTTCTCTTTACGGGACAACAGACCGTCAACCACTTTCTCAATGTAGAGTTGCTTATATTGTTGGTCACACCAACGCTTGTTCAAACCTCGACGGTTGAACTCAGCACCAATCGCAACACGTGTTTGGTTTGAAGCGCGATTGTAATACAAGGTCTCACACAACTGCATGTTACTCATCTGTTGAGCGTATACGTTGACGCTGCTGCTTCTCATCCCAAGTTGTGCAGCTTGTTGGTTGCTGCATGCTGCTAAAAACAAAGGCGCAATCGCAGCAAAAATCCATGTTTTCTTCATTGTTCTGCTCTATGACGTCGAGTGAATCTTGTACTGGTTACGACCAGCTTGCTTTGCATCATACAGAGCTTGGTCAGCAGCGAAAAACCACTTATCCCACTCTTGTTTGATAGTTTGCGCGCTTAATTCATTAACCGCGCCAAGAGAGATTGTCGCGCCCATGGAGTCAGAGTCAACCTCTAGGTTGTTGTTTTCAACCGCAAGTCTCAAACGGTCCAATGTTTTTGCACAGTCGTCGGCATGGCTAATTTCGAAGAGAAGCACAAACTCTTCACCGCCCCAGCGAACCAGCAAGTCGCCAGAACGTGTCGCTTCATCGAGTATTCGTGCAACATGCATCAACATTTTGTCGCCCAAATCATGACCATATTGGTCGTTGAACACTTTAAAGTAATCAATATCGATGATCGCGAGAGCAAATCGACGACTTGGGCTTCTGCGCGCCATATTATCGAGCCAGTTCGGTAAGAAGCGGCGATTGTGTACCTTAGTTAATGGGTCCGTTGTGTTCTCTTGTGCAAGTACTTGATTGATTCGGTTCATCTGCCTGATATAACGGAACAACCAAAAACCAATGACGGCGACAACAAAGAAGTAGAAGATTTCGCGATAACGCTGTGACTCCAGTTCAGAAGCTTGCAAAGCATTTTTAGCCTCTAAAAGAGTCAGTTCTTTTTGTGCCAGTTTCGCTTCCAAATCGAGTTTGATATTAATCATCTCGTCGCCATGAATATGATTTTCAAAGCTCTTTTCTAGATTGCGGAGAAGCTCTAATGCGTTGAATGCTTCTTCGAAATGCTTAAGCTGTTGGTTTGCTCGGATAAGAACTAAATACAGATCCATTTTTTGTTTGGTCTCTGCACTTGCTGTTTCACTTAACCCTTCTAGGGCGAGATTTGCACTCTTTATCGCTTGCTCGAACTTACCATCTTGAAGATAAGCTTCTGAAAATGCTTCATAGCATGCTGCTTTCATGCCTTTTAGGTTTTGTGGATTGGGTAAATCTAAACAAGCTTGCGCCAACTGATAGGATTCTTCCATTTTCCCAAGCGTGCTGAGTAGCTGGGATAGGTTAGATACCGAGTTATGCTTAATTCTAACTGACCCTGTCGCCATTGATAGTTTGGCTGCTTCTTCGAAGTAACGCTCAGATTCCTCGTACTTTTCCATCCCAAAGTTAATGACACTCAAGTTTGCGTACATAATGGCTAAGAAAAGGCTATTGTCGTACTTCTCTTGGCTGTTTAAATAGCCTTTTAATGCTTGGTCTAGATAAGTCTTTGCACGATCCCAATCTGATAATTCCATATACAGAGAGGCAATGTTGTTGAGCGTCATCGCGATTTGAATTTCGAACTCTGAATTTTCCAACAAGTCATAAGCAGTTAGATAGTGCTTTAGACTTGTTTGGACCTGAGAGCGTTGAACTTCGGCATTTCCCAACCAACGGTAGGCGCGTCCCTGAAGGGAGTTATAGCCAATTTTTCGAGAGATATTAATAACGTCATGAAGAAGAAGTTCACCTTGCCAGACTTCATCTGCCTCCACCAATTCTACTGCTTGATTCAGTTTTGCCTCGGCAATAACCCACTGCAAATTATGAATGGTACCGAATTCGACTAGGTTTGGGATTTTAGGTAGAGGAACACCTTCATAACGCTCAAGATAAATACGAGCAAAATAATACAGAGCTTGGGATTCTGGTGAGGCGTCTTTAGGTAGTGAAAGTTCACTGGATTTAATTGATCGCGGTTTGCCGATGGAGTCAAAGTAGAACTCAAGCATCGGATAATCGTCTTTAGCGATATGGTGCCTTAGGTAACTCTCTTTGTTTGGTTGTTCAGAGGCAAAGCTAGAAGACAGACAAAGTGTACTTAGGACAATCGGAAAAATAGTTCGTAACGTTTTAAGCGGGCAAAGCATTAGTTTGGTGATAAGAGCTGACTCTTATAATTGAAACACATGTGAAGTCTATCACTTATTCTGAGTGATTACCCATAGATTTAGACAGTCTATCTATGCTTGTAAAACCTTTATCAGATCAATGTTTGTAGAGGGTTGACATTACGGGAATTTAAAAAAACGAAGGACTTTGGAGAAAGGAGAGAGTCGGCTGATGAACCCTAACCAGATACAAACGAACTTAAGTTGTTAGAAGCTTAAAAGAGGAGAGTGAGTTAGCAAACAAAGAGAGGGATCTGCCTTAAAAAAACGGTTGATCTCTAAAATTTCATCTCGTTGTCATAAATATTTAATATTGCTATGTCTTGTGGAAAAAGGCGTTTTTAGACATAGTGTTATTAAGCCATGAAAAACTGGCTGTTCCCATCAAAAAGGAGATTGCCTATGCACAACGAAATGATTCAACCTTCTCGCTTCGGTATTATCGGTCGTACTTGTATTGCTTCAGTACTGATGATCGCAGGTGTTTTCACTCTCATTCAATGAGACAGTAACGAATCATCACTGATAAGAAAACCATAGCAAAATTCAGGGAATTACCTTAATAAAAAATAAGGTATTCCCCTGAAAATCTCGCCTAAATCTCTTTTCTTAACTCAACAAGCTAAAAACCAACGCACTTACTGCAACAATACCTGTCATTAGTACAAAGTATGTAGATGCTTTCCCACGATACTTCTGCAGCCCTTTCACTTTATATACCGCTAACATCGGCATAATAAATAAGATCATGGCAATGACTGGACCTGATAGAGCTTCCATCATGCCTAGTATACTTGGGTTCATGATTGCTGCAATCCAAATAGACACAAACAGTACGACTACACTGATGTGATCAACACGTCGTTTTGGCATATCAGAATGCTTAGTGATCAAACCATTCAGGCTTTCGCGCGCGCCAAGGAAGTGACCAAGGAATGAAGAAGTAATGGCAACGAAGGCGACAAGTGGCCCCAAAGTTGCAATGAATGGGTTTTCTGTTGCGTTAGCTAAGTAAGACAATACCGATACGTTTTGTGCTTTTGCTTCTGCCAATTGCTCCGGGGAAAGAGCAAGCACGCATGAGAAGACAAAAAGCAGCACAAATGCGATCAGCATAATGCTTGTGCGGCGCAAGATCAGCTCTGATTTTACATCGGCACCTTCTTCATAGTGTCGGCGTTGTACATTCGCAAAACTTGAGATCGCCGCAGCGTGGCTAAATGAGAAGATGACGACTGGAATCGCCAGCCACATTGTGCTTGCGAAAGATGACATTTCTGGTGCATCCATCACTGGCATGCTCCAGTTTGGCATTAGATAAAATGAAAGAAACGCCAGAATCGCAACCAACGGGTAAACCATGATAGCGAACGCACGTAGCATCACTTTTTCACCCGCCATCATGATAGCAATCAAACTGAATACTAATACGCCAGATAGTAGGGCACGTGGCAGTGGCTCCATACCCGCTTGGTTGACCATAAAGCTGTCAACGGTGTTGGTAATACCTACGCCATAGATAAGTAGAATCGGGAAGATAGAAAGAAAATACAGCAGCGAAATCGAACGACCAGCTTTCGCTCCGAAGTGCTCTTCTACAACATCTGTAAAGTCTGCATTTTTGATTTTGGATGACAGCACAAAGCGAGCAAGACCTCGGTGCGCTAAGTAAGTCATTGGATAAGCGAGGATCGCCATAACAACCAAGGGCCAGAAACCACCGATGCCTAGATTAATAGGAAGAAATAGAATGCCTGCACCCACGGCAGTACCAAACAAGCTTAATACCCAGTGAGTATCATGTTTTGTCCAATTATTTGTTGTGTTTAATTCACTAAAATTTAACGTTTCTCGAGATTCTTTCACTTAAAACTCGCCTTTATAAAAATAATAATCGCGCGGATGTTATATGTTTTAG
Organism: Vibrio sp. Y29_XK_CS5; assembly: GCF_024181835.1. NCBI lineage: Bacteria > Pseudomonadati > Pseudomonadota > Gammaproteobacteria > Vibrionales > Vibrionaceae > Vibrio > Vibrio sp. Y29_XK_CS5. The sequence continues at coordinate 1,128,628 of NZ_JAMZAM010000001.1, read as the reverse complement.
TGATTGTTATCACATTGGTGGAGTGGTGAATCATGCTGGTGAAAAGGCAGTGGTGTAAATTATCGAACCATGAAAATTTGCAAAAAGCGATATATAGTTTCAATTTTACATATTAATACTGAAACTATATCGTGAAATTTAACGATTTTTTGGTTTTAGATGTTGTGGTTAAGCTTTGTTCGATAACTTTGTAAGGTAGTCATGTAAGGGAAGTGGCTTAGCAACACCAAACCCTTGAGCAAACTGAATATTTAGCGACTCTAGGGTGTCAATATGTGCTTGTGACTCCACAAATTCGGCAACGGTTACTAATTTCATGCTGGTGGCAACTTGGCTGATGGCTTGAACGATAATTCGGTCGTTTTCACTATCAACGATATTTTTTACAAAAGAGCCATCAACTTTGAGCACATCCAGTGGGAGGCGACGTAAATAGTCAAAACTGGCGTATCCGGTACCAAAGTCGTCCAATGCGATGGTCGACCCCGATGCGCGAAGAAGATCGAGATTGTGAATAGCGATGGGTTCATTGCGCAGCGCATCCGACTCGGTTATCTCAAAGCACAGTTTATCCATTGGTATATGATGCAACCTAGCTTCTGCCTGTATGTCTTCCGCCATCCCTTCATAATTGAGTGCCTTAGCGGTCAAGTTGATGGCACAGCGTCCAACAAGGTTCCAATCTTCCACTTGCGCCTTTAGTGCGCTGAACGTGTGTTCAATAACCCACTGATCTAATTCTAATTCGAGTCCAAACTCATTGATCAACGGGAAGAACTCAGCAGGTGACATGAGCTCACCTTGGTTTGGCTTTAACCTCAGAAGGATTTCGAAATGCGCGGCTTGAGGTGTTAGCGTCAGGGCGCGATACGGCTGACAATAGAGCTCAAACTGATTCTCACGAAAGCACTGTTGGATAAAGCTGAGTTGATTGAGTGTGTTAGATTGCTGGTGGTTGTGGGTTACCCAACTCACACAGCTTTGCTGATGAGCTTGTTGCTCACACAGTTTAGAGATAAGTGGATCAAGGTTACTATTGCCAAAGATTGAAGCGCACTGAATCGTTCGTTTTACGAGACTAATAGCTTTGTCGTCGAAGTAAAAATAGAAGCTATCTAGTAGGCTAATCAGAGTATCGAGCTCTTTTTCCATGTTTGGTAAGCGGGGCGCGATGCAGAGTAAACCACTCGCAAAAGGAGGCAGGTAGGCGCGCTGCAAGTGCTCAGTATTTGATGCGAGATATTGACTGAGCTGTTTCATTAATTGCGCTCTACCATGATGACCTAGACCACTTAGCTTCGACAACGTAGGCTCAAGGTCTATGTAAATCAAAGTAGCATTCGTGTGCTTTGCGACATCGTCTTTAAGTTGCGCGAGATTGTACAACCCCGTGAAGCTGTCGATACGCTCTTTACGAATGGCATTGCGTGTGGTGACGTAGTTTTTAATCGTGTGAGCGCCAAGCATAAACGTAAGCATGGTGAGAACAAACAACACCAAAAGCATGGCGTAAACTTGCTCTCTAGAGAGAATATCCGCGTTGAAGCGTTTTATGATGCTTTCGATACAAATCAATAAAGTGGCGGCGCCTACCAACATTGGTCGTACCAAGCCAAACTTGCCTAACGCCATGCCTACCAGACAAAGCAAAATTAAACTCAAGGTGTTGAGTGTTAGTGGGTTAGTCGTTGATATAGCCGCCACAAGGAAAAGCGCACAAATCATCAGCCATAGTCTGAAATGCAAAGGGCTGGAATGGGCGTCCATCATGGCGCGGTCGAGCTTTAAATAGGGCGCATTATCACCATCGAGCACGTAGCTCAGTCCTAGGCTTAATAAAGGGGTCAGTACCATTTGCGTTAAAATCGCGCTCAAAACTGAATAGGCGATAAACTCAAAAGAAAAATCTGGCGCTCCTCCAAGAAGTGCACTGATCAGAAGCAAAAGTGCGGTGTTCGCTATTGGGTAAAGAATGCCGATTAAAATGGCGAAGTAACCTAACTTTAGTGTGAAGTTGTAAGCCAGTACACGCTTCAATGCAGCGCGATAAAGTTGGCAAAATAGTAATGGCAGGGTGGGCAAAAAGAAGGCAAATAATAGCGCCATCTCCCAAGGACGCTGGGAGAAAACGGTATAGTAAAATAGCAGGCTCGCGACAATGGTCGGCAATACTCGCCAACTGTATCTTAAGGTCACAGCAACGACAAAAGCGGCTGTGAAAGAGAGTACATGGACACGATCTTGCGAGATAACATAGAAATTAGACAGGCTATAACTGACTTGTATCGCGCAAAAAATTAGGGTTTGAATGCCTAAAGACTGCCACCACTTTTTATTTTTATAATCGAGCAAAGGGTTGATTTGCTCGAATCCAGACATCGACATTATTCAACTCTAATTATGACAACTTAATTGAAGCGCTGACGTACACGCTAGCGGTACATTTTCGTAATCACTCGCTTGCTAATGAGCCTGATTGCTCAATAAGGACGACTGCTTTCGTCTCGTTATTATTATTTTTGTATATAAGAGCGGCGATTATTCAACAAAAAACGACCAACAATCAAATAAAAACTGGTATGACGTTCCATTAGTTAAAACTGGCGCTCATCATCAAGAATTGGTCTGACCAAAGCAAAAGGAAGTATACCCAAGGAGACTCGCCCTTCGGGAGCATGTCATTGAGTTGAGTTCTGCGTCACCCAACTTGATGATAACGCTCTGAACCCTGCATCTTGAAGTCACTTGGGTATATCAATGTGAACTGCATGAAATCGTTAGGTTTTATCGCGCTTTGCAACTATATTCACTCGGAGAGTTTTATAAGGAAACATTGCCAATGCAGATCACCTCAGCAGATAAAAATGATTTAGCAGCTCTATATACACTGGAGCACAAGTTATTTGGTCATCACGCTTACCCTCAATTTTTCTTTCGACAAGCATTTGATTGTTGGTCTCAAGGTTTGTTGGTGGCCAAAGAAGAAGGGCAAATAGCTGGTTATGTGCTGATGGCGACAAGTGATGAACAAAACACGCAATGGATTCTGTCATTAGCGGTAGATGCAACACACAGAGGCAAGGGGGTTGCGCGTTTGCTAGTGGATAAGGTGCTAAGTAAAGTTGAAACAGGCTCAGTAGTGAAGCTAACCGTTGATCCTGACAATATACCTGCCTTCAGACTGTACTCATCGCTTGGCTTTGTTGTGGTCGCGGAAGAGGATAACTATTTTGGCGATCAAGAATCGCGCTTGGTGATGCAACTCGCTCGCTAGTGCTGCACTTCTGTGAAACAAATCCGCACCTAATCAGTGCACAACCAAATATAAAGAGAAAACGGATCTTTATAAGTTATTGAAAATGAATGGTATTAATAGTTGGCATTGGGATTGCAAATTAGATTGTGTTCATCGTTAACTCGATGCGCCGCTTTCCCTTAGCAGGCGGTTAAGCGGATAGGGTATTACTTTTTTGAGCTTTTATAGGCAATGCAGCCTCTCTCGTTTCGGGAGAGGTTTTTTTTCGCTTTTAGCTCGCCATTGGAAGCAAAAATCAGGGGGCTTAATGTCGCAAGGATGCAAGAAAACCACTTGTCCCTATTGTGGTGTTGGATGTGGTGTTGAGGTTAATGCTAAAGGAATTGTTGGGGATGCGTGTCATCCGGCAAATGCGGGTTCATTGTGCGTAAAGGGTGTGGCATTGGCAGAAAGTTTAAATATGCCGTCACGGTTGTTGTATCCGAAATTTGTAAGTCAGGAGCGACCCCAGGGTAAGGAAGTACAGTGGCAGCAGGCGACAGATCTGATTGCAGAAAAGATCCACCAAGCAAAGGCGGAGTTTGGACCTGATTCCGTGGCAATGTACGTTTCTGGTCAGTTGCTGACAGAGGACTACTATATCGCCAACAAATTGATGAAAGGTTACGTCGGCAGCGCGAATATTGATACTAACTCGCGTTTGTGTATGTCTTCGGCGGTTGCGGCTCATGTACGAGCATTTGGTGAAGATGTCGTTCCCGTCAATTACGATGACATTGATAATACCGAACTATTGATCATATGCGGTGCCAATACCGCATGGACACATCCTGTGTTGTTCCGCCGAATCCAACAAGCGAGAGAGAAGAACCAAAATTTAAAATTGGTGGTGATTGACCCTCGTGAAACGGTCACCGCGCAGCAAGCGGATTTGCATCTACCGATTAAAAACGATGGTGATGTGTCACTCTTCAATGGGCTGCTCAAGTTTCTTATCGAGCAGCAATACATTGATTCTCAATACATAAACTCCTATACCGACGGGTTTGAGGCGCTTGCAGAAGAAGTTTCTGATTTGCGTTACGATGTCACTAATCTAACGTCTTCCATTGGCATTTCAGAAGAAAAACTCACGACATTCTTCCAATGGTTTGCGCAAAGCCCAACCGCAATCACGCTGTTTTGCCAAGGGGTTAACCAAGCCGAAAATGGTGTCGATAAAGGCAATGCCATTATTAATGCACATTTGGCGTCAGGTAAAATTGCCAAGTCAGGTTGCGGACCATTTTCTATTACAGGTCAGCCGAATGCGATGGGCGGGCGAGAAGTCGGTGGATTGGCAAATCAATTAGCTGTTCATCGTGCTTTTGACGCAGAGTCTATCAAGCAAGTGCAGGCGTTTTGGGATTCACCAGAAATTGCCACTCAGCCCGGTTTAAAAGCCGTTGAGCTGTTTGAGGCGGTAGAACGTGGTGAGATTAAAGTTCTTTGGATCATGGCAACCAATCCCGTTGTCTCTTTGCCAGATAACCAATTGGTAAAACGTGCACTACAGATTTGTCCGTTTGTGGTTGTTTCCGATATCACAGCGGATTCGGATGTAGCGCATCACGCAGACCTGTTGCTGCCCGCCGCTGGTTGGGGTGAGAAACAAGGTATGGTAACTAACTCTGAGCGTCGACTTTCTAGGCAACGCCAGTTTCAAATGCCTCCGGGTGAAGCAAAATCAGATTGGTGGGCGATAAGCCAAGTCGGACAAGCTCTGTGTGCATTGGAAAAGACACAAAATGGTTTTGCATTTACCTCAGAACACGCGGTATTCAGGGAGTATGCGGCGATGACAGGCATGAATGCAGATTCGCCATTGAAGCTAGATCTTTCTCAACACGCGAACTTAACCGAGCAAGAATACGAAGAGTGGGTGCCGATACAATGGGGAGGAGAGCGTCCTTTTTCTGATGGCGTCTATTCACACCCAGATGGAAAAGCGCGTTTTGTCGTGACCAGCGAATTGCCTCAACGCTTAGAGAGAACAAAAGGCTGGTGGCTCAACACGGGTAGGCAACGCGATCAATGGCATACCATGACGCGCACAGGGCATATCGCACACCTTGCTGCCTCTGAGCTAGAACCAACCGTGTACATGAACACACTCTCTGCTACTCAAAATCGCTTAAAAGCAGGACAACTCACCAAGCTGTTCCAGCCCAATTCAAACACCAGTATTTATGCCAAAGTTGCCATTGACGAGGGGTTAGGTTTTCAGGAGCTGTTTATGTCAATGCACTGGGCGGGTCGATATGGCGGTGAAAGCGGTGTTAACGCAATAGTAAACAGCGCGAAAGACCCTATTTCTGGGCAGCCTGCGTTTAAGTCGTCTTATGTTGAAGTGCAAGACACAGCAGTAAAAACCTACGGTATGTTCATCGGTACACAGTTTGATTCCGGCAAGTTTCTCTACAGCGCATTTCAAGCAGAAAGTAATCTGGGCATCTGGCGCTTTGCACACGATAAAAGACCAAAGAAGCAGAGTTTTTGTCGAACGGAAAAGAGCCGCAGGATTACGATAGATATTGCCCAGGGTTGGCTAGCGGTGGATTACGACTTTGTTGGAGACGTTCGTATCATTCGCTCTGTTTTAGTGGTGTCTAGTGAACCAATTCAAACCGACTACACCAACTTTACCGGCTTGATTGGCAAACCTATGGAGCTATCGCAACTGCTTACCATCACTCAATCGCAAAGCAGTGCCAAACTGGTCTGTAGTTGTTTTCGCGTCACCGATAAACAAATACATGACGCGATGGAGAAACAAGACTGCACGTCAGTGACCCAACTTCAAAACAAACTCAAATGCGGTACTAACTGTGGCTCGTGCGTCTCTCAAATCAAACAAATGGTCGACAGCCATCAGCATCAAAAGGGCAAGCAGCAAGCGAACCAGCAAAGTCTGGCTATTCAAATAAAGTAAGTCACAAAGAGGATAAGCACATGGAAGCGCCTTATCAAAAGTCTTGGTTTAAGAAAGGACAAGCGAGTCAGAAACAAGAACGCTCGTCTCGCTTTTCTAAGCATGATCAAGCAAGCAAACTGAACCAACTTTTAGAAAATAACAACGCAACTCTAGATGCGAACCAAAAAGGTTTTGTGTCGATTGTTGGAGCAGGGCCGCACGATCCTGACTTGTTAACCGTGAAGGCTGTGAAAGCGATTATGTCGGCAGAGGTTCTGTTGTACGACCGTTTGGTTAACAAAGATATTTTGGAGTTGGCTTCGCCACAAGCCGATTGGATTTACGTGGGCAAACGATGCGGACAACCAAGTATTGGTCAGGAAGAAATCTGTGATTTGATGGTATTGCTCGCTCAGCAAGGAAAGCGAGTTGTACGCTTAAAAGGGGGAGATCCTTTCGTATTTGGCCGTGGAGGCGAAGAGGCGTTAGCACTCGTCAAACACTCAATCGCTTACGAAGTCATCCCCGGTATTACTGCTGCGATTGGATGTTCAGCAAACAGCTTGATTCCGCTGACTCATCGTGGCGTTGCTCGCAGCGTTACCTTTGTGACAGGGCAAGTGGTAACAGGCGCATTTGAGGCGTGGAGCCAACTGATGCAAAGCGGACAAACGTTAGTCTTCTATATGGGGTTAGAAAAGTCATCGCAAATACAAACGGGTTTAATAGGCTCTGGTTTGAGAGAAGATTTCCCTGTCGCGATCATCACTCATGGTTGTAGTCCACAGCAACAAGTATACGTTACCCAACTCAATCAGCTCAATGATTTATCGATTACACTTAAAGGCGTGAGCCCAGCATTGATTGTGATGGGAGAAGTTGTCAAACTGCGCGAACAACTAATAGAAACCGTACAGTCAGTGACGGAATACGAGGGAATATGAGCAGCATTTTGGAATGTATAAGAACAGTCGGTCGTGGCGAACGTGGTAGAAAACCACTGAGCTTTGACCAAGCGTTTCGAGTTATGGATGAATACCTAAACGGTGAGTGCGATGATGATCAGATGGCGATGTTATTGATGCTGATCCGCGTACAGAATGAGACTCAACAAGAAATCGCTGGCTTTGTGAAAGCATTCCAATCCCGCATGCCAGCTATTGGTGCAGACATCGACTGGCCATGTTATGCAGGTAAACGTGAAGCGGCAGGTCAACCTTGGCATCTGTTGGCAGCGAAGATCCTTGCCGATAATGGTCATAAAGTTTTGATGCATGGCTATCACGATCGTCAATCTGGTCGTTTACACGCCGAAGATTACCTCGATAAGTTTGCTATTACGAAAGCGGAATCAGCAGAAGACGCAAAGCGTGTGTTAGAAACACAAAACATTGTGTATCTGCCGCTGAGTGCGTTTGCGGCTCAAGCAGAAACCATGATCGGTTGGAAGAATCGTTATGGGCTTAGAACGCCGATTAATACCGTGGTTCGAGCATTGAATCCGGGGCAGGCGACGGTTGGTATTCGTGGTAGCTTCCATCCTGGATTCCAACAACTTCATGCTGAAGTCGAATACGAGATTGGTCAAACCGCTCATGCCGTTGTGTCATTCAAAGGACAATCGGGTGAGTCAGAATACAACCCGAAAGTAAGTCAAACCGTATGGTTAAGCCAAACAAGCGGCGTGACATCGCATTACTGGACGGAGCAAATGCTGTCTGAGGTGCCAATGCCTGCGAACTGCCCGTTTGGGACGTCAGAAGATGACATGAACCAAATGGCGAATACGGTTCTCGCTACCATGACAGTGGTCTTGTTTGCACAAATGCATGATCGAGAAAAAGCCTTTGAACGTGCCTTTAGTTATTGGCAGACGTACTGTCATTACGAGTAATTTTGAGTTGACTGGCTAAACCAAAGTATTGGTTTTAGACAAATCCACTCAAAACAAACAACGCAAAGTTGTTGAATCTGAATCCATTATCTATTGTTTGAAGAAGGTTAAAGATCCTAGCTCACCAGTGATGTGTTTCACCACCTTGCTCCGTATCAGAGAGGTGAAACTGCAGTTTTGACCTCAATTGCGCTCATTCTTTGCTTCGCTTTTGAGAATTAGAAATTCCCATATGGTAAGACACAGAGGACATGGATAATGGTTCTAAAGCATACCACTCCCACTAAAAAGGCTTCTCATCCTATCCCGCAAGAAGCCTTCGATTGGTACGATGAATACGCACACGGAAAGATCTCACGCCGCGAGTTCCTCAATCGACTCGGTGGGCTCGCAGTGCTGGGTTTTAGCATGACAGCACTTGTTGATGCGCTAACTCCTAATTACGCGCTTGCGGAACAAGTTTCATTTAACGATCCTGACATCAAAGCAACTTACGAAACCTTTCCATCTCCAAACGGGCATGGAGAAGGGCGTGGTTATTTGGTGATGCCACAGAAGAAGACCCTGAAATCGCCGACCGTATTGGTGATTCATGAAAACCGAGGTCTGAACCCTTATATCAAAGACGTGGCTAGGCGACTTGCAAAAGACGGTTTTATTGCTTTTGCTCCAGATGCGCTATACCCACTTGGTGGCTACCCGGGGAATGATGATGAGGGTCGCGCTATGCAGAAAGAGATGGACAGAGCCAAGATTGAACAAGACTTTATTGCCGCAGCTAATTTCCTCAAACAGCACGAGGATGGGAACGGTAGGTTGGGGGCGGTCGGGTTCTGCTTCGGTGGATACATCGTCAATATGCTTGCAGCAGTAATGCCAGAAGAGTTGGATGCAGGTGTGCCTTTCTATGGAACACCCGCGGCGCAAGAGATCCAAAAGCAAGTCAAAGGACCGTTGATGATTCACTTTGCAGGGCTCGATAAGCGTGTTAACGACACATGGCCTGCTTATGAACAGCAATTGATTGCAACCGACGCACAGTATCAAGCGCTAATGTATGAGAACGTCAATCACGGTTTCCATAACGACTCAACAGCCCGCTATGCGCCAGAAGAAGCGGCGCTCGCTTGGGAACGCACACTAGGATTCTTCCAACAACATCTCGTTTCCAGTTAATAACGCTTCAAGTTTAGTTGGCACAGTCCTTGTTATGTCTCTCTTAGTGAGTGAGATATAAACAAGGAATGTGCATGACTCAATCAACGTCAAAAACACCCATCATAGTATGCAGTGATAGCCTCCAAGAGCAGGCTCGATTATCGAGCTTATTGAGCAAAGATTACGACGACATCATCGGTTGCCAATTGGCACAACTAGAAACGTTAGTGCAACGAGAACCGTCAGCAAGCGTTGTGGTTGGATGGCAGCAACCAACCGCAGAACTGCGTTTGATCGTCGATTTCTGCCGCAGAAAATCGGCACCACTTCTTATCGTCTTAAAGCAATTATCATCCAATGATATCAATCGTTTATCAGAAAAAATGGACTATGTGCTCATGCCGCACGATAGTGAGTTTGCGCTTCAGCCTTGGATTGAACATGCGACATTAGTGAGAGCGAAATTCGAAAGTATGCAATCGGAAATTGAATTACTGACCAATAAGATTGAAGAGCGCAAGCTGGTGGAAAAAGCCAAAGGTCTGCTGATGAAGATGCACAACGTTGATGAAGAACAGGCTTATAAAGCGCTAAGAAATTCAGCCATGCAATCGAGCCAAACGCTCGCACAAGTTGCCAAGAATTTGATAACTACTTTGGAAGTGTTGGATTAGTCGTTCTACCACTTTGGGGTTAGAGTGCGTTTTCTAACGTGGTGCGTGTTGCACTATCAGCAAGCAATAACAGGGAATAACAAACGGTAGAATAAACTAATTGGTTGTATTTAAAGTAAAAAATAAGTTGGCACAGTAATTGGATTAGTAGAGTTAGGTTTATTGTTGAATCGCTTATCTCAATTATCAACGGCGGTAATTGTAGACTTAGCAACGGCGCTACTGCTCTTCGGAGTAGTGGCGCTTTTTTTATGGGAGCAAACCAATGAAATGGAGTTCGATGCTGAAAGTGTCAGCAATTTCGTTATCAGTATTCACCACGGTCAGCGTGAAGGCAGAGTTGGGTGAGCCAGAAATTGAAGACCTGAAGTTTGGTTTTATTAAGTTAACCGATATGGCACCGCTGGCGGTTGCTTATGAGAAAGGCTTTTTTGAAGACGAAGGCTTGTACGTCACTTTAGAAGCACAAGCAAACTGGAAGGTGCTATTAGACCGAGTCATCGACGGTGAGCTTGCTGGCGCGCACATGCTTGCTGGTCAGCCATTGGGCGCAACGATTGGTGTCGGCACAAAAGCAGAAGTGATTACCGCGTTCAGTATGGATTTGAACGGCAACGCAATCACGGTTTCCAATGATACTTGGGAACAGATGAAGCAATACATTCCAAAACAACCAGATGGTAAACCAGTTCACCCAATCAAAGCGGATGCCTTAAAACCTGTGGTCGACAGCTATCTGGATAAGGGTAAACCGTTCAACATGGGCATGGTGTTTCCTGTATCGACGCACAACTATGAGTTGCGTTACTGGTTAGCGGCAGGCGGGATTCATCCAGGTTTTTACGCACCAGATTCAGGCGATAACAGTGGCCAGTTGGATGCTGACGTTCTATTGAGTGTTACACCGCCACCACAAATGCCAGCCACAATGGAAGCGGGCACGATCAAAGGGTACTGCGTAGGCGAACCATGGAACCAGCAAGCCGTATTTAAAGGTATTGGTACGCCAGTCGTGACCGATTACGAGATCTGGAAGAACAACCCAGAGAAAGTGTTTGGTGTTTCCAAAGCTTGGGCTGAGAAGTATCCAAACACGCACATTCGTGTAGTGAAAGCCTTGATTCGAGCGGCACATTGGTTGGATGAAAACGACAATGCCAACCGCCAAGAAGCAGTGAAGATGCTATCAAAAAGCGAATACGTCGGAGCCGATGCCGAAGTTATCGACAACTCGATGACGGGCACATTTGAATACGAGAAAGGCGACAAACGAGACGTGCCAGACTTCAACGTGTTTTTCCGTCATAACGCCACGTATCCGTATTACAGCGATGCGATTTGGTATCTGACCCAAATGCGCCGCTGGGGACAAATCTCAAGCGAGAAATCCGATGATTGGTACATGGATGTCGCAAAAGAGGTTTACCGTCCGGACATTTACCAACAAGCGGCTCAAGCGCTAATTGAAGATGGTGTGTTGAGCAAAAAAGACTTCCCAGATTTCAGTGCTGAAGATGGTTTTCGTGCGCCACAAACACACTTTATCGACAATATCGTTTATGACGGTCGTGAGCCAAATAAATATCTAGAGAAGTTCTCTATCGGGCTTAAAGGAAAAGACAAGGTTTAACCATAACGATAAACGCCACAGGCGAGGGGATTCGCTTGTGGCAACAAGGATGTAAATTTCTTAGGAGTGAGTATGTCTAGTAATGTCATTTCCCTTTTTCCTGCTAAGCAGGTAGTGAACCGAAGTCGGTTGGTGCTTTTGCCAGTCATTGGCTTGCTGATCTTTTTGGCAATGTGGCACTTAGCAGCGAGAGAAGTGCAAACTTCATTAGGTACGCTACCGGGACCTGTGCAAACTTTTCAGCAGTTCAGCAACCTTGTCGATGACCATTGGCAAGAGCGAGAAAAGGAACAAGCGTTTATCGAGCGTCAGGAAAAGCGCAATGCTGCAAAGTTAGCCGAAAATCCAGACGCCGAAGTAAAGATTCGTCCTTACACTGGTAAACCGACGTTCTTCGATCAAATCATAACAAGCTTAGTGACTGTGACTGCAGGCTTTTTGTTGGCGACGGTTATCGCGATTCCGCTTGGCATCGTGCTTGGTCTTAATCAAGGGCTGTATCAAGCGTTCAACCCAATCATTCAACTGCTCAAGCCAGTATCACCTTTAGCTTGGCTACCCATCGTTACCATGGTTGTAAGTGCCACTTATGTGAGTGATGACCCGATGTTTGCTAAGTCGTTCATTAACTCTCTGATCACAGTAGCGCTATGTAGCTTATGGCCGACGCTGATTAATACCGCTGTGGGTGTAACGAGCGTTGATAAAGACTTAATCAACGTGAGCAAAGTGCTTCAACTTTCGTGGTGGCAGCACATTCGTACCATCGTTTTACCTTCTGCCATTCCAATGATCTTCACAGGTTTACGTCTCTCTTTAGGTATCGCTTGGATGGTATTGATTGCGGCAGAAATGCTCGCTCAGAACCCAGGGTTGGGCAAGTTCGTTTGGGATGAGTTCCAGAACGGCAGCTCGGCATCATTGGGTCGCATCATGGTGGCAGTCATCACTATTGGTTTTATCGGTTTGATGCTCGATAGAGGCATGCTGCAACTTCAAAAGTGGCTGTCTTGGAATAAACAACAAGCGTTGAGATAAGGGAAAAGATCATGGAAAAAGCATTATTAGATCTAACGCGTTTAGGGATGCGATTCCCAACGCCAGATGGCGAGTTCATCGCGCTTAAAAACGTCGATTTACAAATCAATAAGGGCGAGTTTGTATCCCTAATTGGTCACTCTGGCTGCGGTAAATCAACGGTATTGAACTTAGTCGCAGGGCTACACATGCCAACAGATGGTGGTGTGATCGTTGATGGACGAGAGGTGGCAGGACCGGGACCAGACCGCGCAGTGGTGTTCCAAAACCATTCATTATTGCCTTGGTTAACCGTGTATCAAAACGTTGAGCTCGCAGTAAAACAAATTGCCGGCAAAAAGGGCAAAGCGTGGATTCAGGAACAAGTGAATCACTACTTGGAGTTGATTCAAATGCAGCATGCCGCGCACAAAAAGCCGGATGAAATCTCGGGCGGTATGAAGCAGCGAGTCGGCATTGCGAGAGCATTGGCACTTCAACCAAAGGTTTTGCTGATGGATGAACCATTTGGTGCGTTGGATGCGTTAACACGTGCACATTTGCAGGATGCACTGATGAAGATTCAAGCCGAGCTAAACAACACTGTCATCATGATTACCCACGACGTGGATGAAGCGGTGCTGCTCTCCGACAAAATCGTGATGATGACTAACGGACCGGCGGCAACTATTGGTGAAGTGTTAGAAGTGAATCTGCCTCGCCCTCGTGAGCGTGTCGCACTGGCTGATGATGCGCAGTATCAGAAGTGTCGACAAGCCGTGTTGAAGTTTCTTTACGAGAAGCAATCCAAAGTCGAGATTCCTGCTTCGAAAGAAGACCAACCCAAAACCGCAGCGCAAACGGCATAAGGAGGCAGCGATGAATAGTCCTTTAACGATTCCAGTAAAGAACGCATTGAGCCACATCGTTGTGGTAGGTAACGGTATGGTCGGGCAACACCTTGTCGAGCAATTAGTGCAGAAAAACGCGCATTTGAAGCACCGAATTACCGTGATTGGTGCAGAGCGCTTTATCGCGTATGACCGTGTACAACTATCTTCTTTATTTGCGGGTAAGTCTCATGATGATTTGATGCTGAGTAACCAAGAATGGTACGACATGCATGGCATCCAACTCGTACTTGGCAGCCAAGTAACAGGCATCGACAGAGAGCAAAAGCGCATTCTGCTTGATGGTGAAGATGTGCTGGGTTACGACCAACTCGTGCTCGCGACCGGCTCGTACCCATTTGTGCCGCCAATTGAAGGTAAAGACCGCGACAACGTGTTTGTCTACCGCACGCTTGATGACCTTTCAAAAATCAAGAAGGCATGTGAAGGTGCAAGAGCGGGCGCAGTAATTGGTGGTGGCTTATTGGGTTTAGAAGCGGCAAACGCACTCAAACTATTGGGGCTAGAAACTCACGTCATTGAGTTTGCACCTCGCCTCATGCCCGTGCAGTTAGATGATGGTGCTGGCTTAGTGCTAAAAGAGAAGATTGAAGCACTAGGGCTAACCGTTCACACCTCAACGGGTACGGAACGAATCTGCGATGGTGAAACGGCTAAGCATCGCATGGTGTTTAAAGACAAAGATCCTCTCGAAGTGGATGTGATTGTCTTTTCCGCAGGCATTCGCCCTCAAGATGAGTTGGCAAGATTGGCCGAGCTAGAAGTCGGTGAGCGAGGCGGCATTGTGATTAATAACCAATGCCAAACCAGCGATGAGAACATATACGCGATTGGCGAATGTGCCCTTTGGGAGCAGAAGATCTTTGGTTTAGTCGCACCCGGTTACACGATGGCGAGAACCACTGCCGATGTCTTGACTGGGATGCCAAGCGAAGGTTTTAAAGGTGCAGACATGAGCACCAAACTCAAGCTGCTTGGGGTGGATGTGGCGTCTATCGGCGATGCACAAATGCAAACCGAAGGCGCTCAAGAAATGGTCTTGCAAGATGCGGTCGCAGGCATCTACAAAAAGCTGGTGGTTGATGCGAGTGGCACTCAATTGCTTGGTGCGATTCTCGTTGGTGACAACAGTGACTACGATGCGCTCTTACAGTGTTATTTGAACAAAACTGTCTTGCCAGACCACGCAGCGAACCTGCTGTTTGATACTGGAATGCTGGACGGAGAGATGCCAGACAGCGCCATCATCTGCTCTTGTCACAACGTCACAAAAGGCGACTTAGTTGCCGAGATTCAAGCCGGCACTACCAACCTGACAGACCTTAAAGCCAGCACCAAAGCCGGTACTGGCTGTGGTGGCTGTAGCAATATGGTGAAGTCTGTATTGGATACTCAACTGGCAGCTATGGGGGTAGAGGTCAACAACCACCTTTGTGAGCACTTTGAGTTAAGTCGCCAAGAGATGTTCCATATTTGCCAAGTGGAACAGATCAAAGACTTCGATACCTTAATTGCACTGCATGGCAAAGGGCATGGGTGTGATATTTGTAAGCCGACAGCGGCATCTGTGTTCGCTTCTTTGTGGAATGAGCACATCATGGAGCCTCAGCATCAATCTCTGCAAGATTCTAACGATGCTTTTATGGCGAACCTGCAAAAAGATGGTTCTTACTCAATTGTACCTCGTGTGCCAGGCGGCGAAATCACACCAGACAAACTTATCGTGCTAGGCGAAGTTGCTCAGCAATACGATCTATACACCAAAATCACTGGCGGTCAGCGCGTGGATTTATTTGGCGCGCAGTTAGAACAGCTTCCTGAAATCTGGCAAACCTTGATTGATGCTGGTTTTGAAACAGGGCACGCCTACGGCAAATCGGTGCGCACCGTGAAATCTTGCGTCGGTTCTACGTGGTGTCGTTATGGTGTTGATGACTCGGTCGGATTAGCCATTGAGTTAGAGAACCGCTACAAAGGATTGCGAGCGCCCCATAAGCTTAAGTTTGCCGTATCGGGCTGTACTCGCGAGTGTGCAGAAGCGCAAAGTAAAGACATTGGGGTGATCGCCACTGAAAACGGCTGGAATCTATATGTTTGCGGTAATGGCGGTATGAGACCAAGACACGCAGATTTGTTTGCATCCGACTTATCCAAATCAGAGTTGATCACCATGATCGACCGAGTATTGATGTTCTACGTCAGCACCGCAGATCGCTTGCAGCGCACGTCTGTGTGGATGGAGAACATGGAAGGGGGCCTAGATTACCTTAAACAAGTGATTTTGGATGACTCTCTGAATCTATGTGATTCTTTGGATGAACAAATGGCACGAGTCGTAGATACCTATCAATGTGAGTGGAAGAGTACGCTGGATAATCCTCAAAAATTGCAACGGTTCCGTCCTTTTTTGAACAGCACGTCGGGCAGCAAAGTCTTGCCGTACCAACGTGTGCGCGGTCAGCGTATTCCAGTGAAACAGGAGGTGTAAATGGCAGCTTTAACCAAAGTGAAATTGTGCCAGCTTGATGACTTAATGCCGTTCATCGGTGCCACGGTGTTGATTGAAGGCGAGCATGTCGCGTTGTTCTACATTCCTGATAGCGGTGTTTACGCCGTTCAAGATTGGGATCCAATTGGTAAGGCTTATGTGATGAGTCGAGGGATTGTCGGTGATATTGATGGTGAGATGTGTGTTGCATCACCACTGTATAAACAGCACTTCAGTTTAAAGAGTGGGCAATGTTTGGAAGACGATGCGCACGGTCTAAAAAAGTGGCAAGTAACGATCGACGATAATCAGGTTTGTTATTTAGCCGAAGAATGATCCTCGAAATTAGCTTGCTCGATATGAGTAAATTCTTAGCGTAAGAGACAAGCGAATAAAGCTCCAGAGACAGCACAGTATGGCTCTGGAGCTTTTTACTATTTGGAAGGATTCACTTGAAGTTCGGTATAGCCAGTCGAGTCGTCCATCGCTCTAGTGAACTCAAGTTCTGAGTAAGAATGGATGATCAATTCCGCGGTGGTATCTATAACCGTGCCTTCCATTAAATGCCCACCCCAAACTCGTCCTTCACGATCAGACACCGAGATATGAACGTGTTGATGTTCAGGCGTTAGAGTTCCCATCACAGAGACGATTTCAAATGGCTCTTGTTTGGTTAACGTACTCTCTGCACCTGCCAAACGAAGGTTGAGGTGAGAGATACAGCCAACGCATGAAGCAATCGAGCCTGCTTTGATACCATGCTGCTCGACCAATTTCGCTAGGCTCAGCTTTAAGTCCATGCCTTTGGTAAGGCGTACTGCTATCACTTCAATCGACATGTTATTTCCTAATCAAAACCAGTAAGCAGGAAAGCGCGGTATCCAAGTCGGCATAACGTTTGGCTTTGCCAAGCACGCGCATGCCTTGCATGTTGTTGAGAACAAAACGAGCAAGCTCTTCTGGTTTCAGCGTTTTCGGCACTAAGGTTTCTTTTTGTGCATTGGTCAGCGCATCCGCAATGATGTCGATAAGATGGTCAAACAAAAAATGCCCTTTACGCAGTACATCATCGTCTTCACCAGCGTGCTCAATCAACGCATTTTGGATAAAACACCCACAGTTGCGTTTGCGTTGCAGCTCAGCAAAAGATTTAAGGAACGATTCCAACTCAGGTAAAGACGCATCGTCTTTTTCCAAATCATTCAGTGACGGTAGCGAGACCTTTTTTAAGTAAGTATCGAGCGCTTCGTAGTAGAGCTGTTGCTTGTCACCATAGGTGTTGTAAAGACTGAAGCGGTTGATGTTTAACTCGTCGGTGAGATCCGAGATCGACGTGTTCGCAAAGCCCTTGCGCCAAAACACATCCATAGCCACGAGAAGCTTTTCATCTCGGTCGAAGTTGGCTTTTCTTGCCATAAATTACCTGCCTGGGTCTGCTTATCGGGTAATTAAATTGCTTTGGAGGGATGGTACAGAGAACCTCTAGCGTTCGAACTGAACCAATATGATGAATACCCATCTATTCTTGGGTATCAGCCTCCAAATTCATGTGAACTCACAAACGGCATCAAAAATCTCGCTCAGCAAACAGACCCACAACTGTTTGAAAATTTTTGATAGTGAAGTTCTTGACTGATCGTTTATAAACTGGCTACAGTATATCCTAACCAATCGGTTAGAAAAAGATAAAAGGATGTGAAATGAAGCTCTATGAAACCGCAATGACTCCAAGTTGTAAGCGAGTTAGCATTTTTCTAAAGGAAATCGGTGGCGAGGTTGAGCGAATTGCGCTGAACGTTCGTGAGGGCGATAACCTATCTGAACCGTTTAAATCGAAAAGCGTGAACGGCAAAGTGCCTCTGCTGGAATTGGATGACGGCACGACGATCTGTGAAAGCGTGGCGATTTGTCGCTACCTAGATGAAGCGTTTGAAAATGATCTGGCGCTGTTTGGTGCTAACCAGCTTGAACGTACTCAGGTGGAAATGTGGCATCGCGTTGTCGAATTCCAAGGCTTGTACACGGCTTTTCAGGCGTTTCGCAATATCACAGCAATTTACCAAGACCGTGAAAACTGTGTGGCTGCGTGGGGTGACGAGTCGAAATCTCGCGTATTAGAATTCCTACCAATTCTCGACAAACGCTTGTCAGAAAGTGAGCACATCGCCACGGACAACTTCACCATCGTAGACATTACCGGCTACATTTTTGTTGGTTTTGCCGTAAATGGTTTGAGTATTGAAGTGTTCGAAACCTACCCAAATATTGCACGTTGGTTTGAACAAGTATCGGTGCGTGAAGCGTTTCAAGGCTAACTTATAGCGTGATTTTTCTAAGCAGCAAGGCTTTTGTAGACTTGCTGCTTTTTGTCGTTTTAAGCGCAAAGATCTTCAATTTGTTCAGGTTTTCTCTTCTTTTTCTACCTTTCTCCTATAATTAACTCTGTTAATGAAACAACATCAATTGGCTCTCACGGCGTTTTGGAACCTTGAGTTCTTAGTTTGTAGACGTCCCAATCATTATTGGACTTCACCAAGTAATGAAGGACACCAAGCGACAAGGAGAGGTTATGCGTGTTCGAAGTAAAACCATCAATGGCGTGTTGTGTACGCTGCTCGTAGCGTCTGTGTGCGGACTCGTTGCCATGTATCAGAACCATAGTCAGCAGCATCAACAAATCGAGTTGCTGCGTGGGCAATTGATGGAAAAAGAAAACCAAATCGTCATCTCGAATGAGGCGTTGTCTTACACTCGTTATCAACATCAACTTTTAGCGGAAGATTACAGCCGTTTCAGAGATGCCCAATCCATGAGTAGCGTACTGCAATAGAACAAACAGGCAAGGAGAGGTATGAAGTCCATATTGTTGGTCGACGACAGCAAAACGGTCCTGCTCTACATGACCAGTGCATTGCAAAAGCAAGGGTACGAGGTCATTGCCGTTGAAGATGGTGAGTCTGCGTTAGAAGTGCTGACTCACCGAACTGACATTCAGTTTGTCCTCAGTGATTTGATGATGCCGGGCATCAGTGGTATTGAGCTTTGCCGTGAGCTTAAATCGTCGGCGTTTTCCCGTTATATCTTCTTTGTGCTTCTCTCTTCCCGTAACGATCAAGAATCCATCATCAAAGGCATGGATGCAGGCGCTGATGACTTTGTCGACAAGAAGACATCTGTAGAGGAACTACAAGCGCGCATCCGTGCGGGCTTTCGCACCTTAGAACTGCACAATACGCTCACGACAAAAAACCAAGAGCTCGATTTAGCGTATCAAACCATTCAGCAGGATTTGGACTCTGCCGGAGAGTTAATGGAGCAACTGTTGCCCGTGGAAGAACAAATTCACACGGCACAATTTAGCTTCACTTATGTCCCTTGTGCCAAGATCGGTGGGGATATGTTGGGCTATGTCGAGCTTGATGAATCGCACGTTGCGTTTTATGTCTTCGATGTTTCCGGGCACGGTATTTCTTCGGCGTTAATGGCGTTCTCGATTCAACAAACTTTGTCACAACGTAACAAATTGGAGTCGATAACGTTAGACTGGAGCGACAACGAATACCGCATCAGTGAGCCTGCTGCTGTGATTGAAAGGCTTAATCGACGCTACCAGCAAACGCAAAACAGCAAGCTCTATTTCACTATCGAATATGCCGTGTTGAACACCGAAACCGGTGAACTGAATTATTGCACAGCAGGGCACCCTAAATTCGTTTGGCAACAGACGGAACAAAACCGCTTGGAACTTGTTGGCGACAACAACTTCATCGTCGGGGCATTGGAGCCGATGATGTACCAAGGTGGAAGTGTCCAACTTAAGCCTAATGACGTACTTTGGTTCTTCTCCGATGGCTTATTGGAAGCCAAGCAAGGCGAGGAGCTTTACGGCATTGACCGACTGCTAGCTAACATCGAAGGGAGTAAAGCGATGCCAGAAAAGGCACAAACCAATTCCGTTTTGGAGCAAGTGCAAAGCTGGCAAGGAAAACCAGAAATCGACGATGATGTGAGCTTGTTGAAAGTGCAATGGTTGGGCTGTGCACAATCGCAAGCCGTTAAGTCGACAAGTTCGGTATTCCAGAAATCCTATCAAGCGTCTTTAGAGGTTTCACGCCAAGCGAGTCTCGAATTGGTTGGGTTCCTTCAACAACATTCGGTTTCTTCTCATGTCGCGCAAACTCTAGAGTTGTGTGTGGTTGAGTTGATGAACAATGCTTTCATTCATGCCTATCAAGAACAAACCGAAAAAACGGTTGAGTTAGAATGCGAACTAACACAAGGTGAGCAGCAAAACATAGAAGTGCGCGTATTTGATTATGGTAATCGCATTTCTGATGAAACCTTCCAAAGTTACACCTCAAAGCAAATTGAGACGCCAAATCTATTCGATGAAGAGAGTTGGATGCCTTCAGGGCGAGGTTTGATGCTCATAGCCCAAATGACAAACGCGTTTTCTGTATCACATCAAGGGGAGCGCAATTGCTTTACGGTGGTGATAACTCCCGACGAAAAGACAAAGTCTATAATCCTTTAAAGACTTTATCCGTGGAAACCAAACATGTCGCAAATAGAAATCAAACGAGATCGACCACGCGTCGAATTGTTGTTTGCTAAATACAAAGAGCAGATCGGTGACGATTTTCCCGGTTATCGAAATCATGTATATCGGACAATCACCTATGCGATGCATTTTCTAGGTAACGATGAACGGTATGAACCGCTCGTTGAAACGGCTTTTGTGTACCACGATATCGGACTGTGGACCGATCATGAGCTGGCTTATTTGGAGCCATCAGAGGCTGCAGCGTTAGCTGACAATGAACACTTTGAGTGGGGTTTAGATCCTGATGCTTTGCGTGGAGCGATTCATTGGCACCATAAGATTTCTCCGTACAAAGGTCCGCACCAAAAAGTCATTGAAGCATGCCGCAAAGCTGACTGGATTGATGCGACCAAAGGCAGTGTTCGTAAAGGGTTGAGTAAAGAAACCATCGCAGAAGTTGAGGCGGCCTTTCCAAACTTAGGTTTTCATGACACTTTGCTGCGTCTAGCAAAAGACTATGGTGGTTCGACGTTAGTCGGCGGTGTTAAAGTCACGCTGGGTATCGTGAAGTGGTAGCCTGAATAATCTTATAGATCGAATGTAAAAAGAGGACTCCATTTGTGAGCCCTCATATTTACGTAACAGCATTGGTTATTGTGTGATCGTTAACCCAAGTTGAGTTGCCATGCTTAACTCGTTGCGCTCTACGATTTCTTCAATCACTTTACCTTCTTGGTTAAAGCGAAAGTAGGTGAGGCTTGTCCATGTAACGTCTTTACCTGATACATCGAACTCCATCCACGTATTTGCATTTTTGGCTTTGTGAGTCAGGGCGACAACCACTTGATATTCTGCTTCTACAATGCGTTGAAAGCTTGTCTCAAGGCTCTCATAACGTTCAGTTACGCAAGATTTCAACTTGGCTTCAAATTCGACTAACCCTTTTAAGGTTTTTCCACAATCAGGGCGGTGAATAAGAGCATCTTCAGCGAAAAATTCCCCCACACGTTCTGTTGCCTTACCGTCAACACAAATATTAAAGTAATTTCTTATGGTTTGGACTTGTTTACTTTCCATTTATTTATCTTCTCTTTGTTTGTTGAATTGCTGGGATTTTTAATCAAAAAATGAAGCTTGAATAGATCAGATAAGGTCGATAATCTGTCAACAAATAGTAAACAATGAATGTTTTGATGAACTTAATCACGCTAATTAAATCGTTTATTTGCACCGTAGAGGAAGGCAGTTTTACGGGCGCATCTAAGAAACTAGAAGTGTCTAAATCTCTCGTGAGTCGCAATGTTAGAGATCTAGAAACGTATCTTGGAACGCGATTAATGAATCGCTCAACCAAGGCGCTGTCTCTTACGGACGCTGGTCATCAGTATTATCAAGAAGCACATGTTCTGATTTTGCAACTTGAAGCGCTGAATGACACGATGAGGTTTGATAGTAATGAAATCTCTGGCACCTTGAATGTTCTCGCGCCAAATGGTTTGACAGAAATCTTGCTCATGCCGTTTATTTGCGGTTTCAGTGATATATATCCGGAGCTAAGAGTGAATTTGCTGCTTGATGATGGTTTAGATGATATCTCCTCACAAGGGTATGACGTAGCAATTCGATCTGGTCGTTTGGTTAGGCAAGATTCAGATTTGATCGCAACAAAGATCACTGAAAACAGGAATATCATATGTGCCTCGCCGCAATACTTAGAAGCCTCTTCTTCACTTTTGCAACCGAGAGATCTGCATTCTCATCGAATTATCGAAGACCCAAATTTAAAGAATTATAAGGTGTGGCGATTTAGCAAAGCGGGAAAAGAGCTGGATGTGCAGGTGTCACCATCTCTTTCCGTTAACAGCGTGCAGGCAGTGAAAACGGCGCTAAAACAAAACTATGGAGTTGCGATGCTTCCAAGAGCATTGGCGGAAGATGAGTTGTGTAAGGGCGAATTGATAGAAGTACTGAAAGACTACCAATTACCAACAAGAACGGTCTACGCGCTTTATCGAGCACGCTCTAACACACCGAGAAAGGTCAAAGTCTTTATCGAAGAGCTAAGAGCGTACTTTGTACCTTAACGTCAGCTCGTTTCTGAGTATCCGTTGCTCTTTGTTTATCGGTGCTGAAATCAGGTATGTGCGTTTAGTTTGTTTACTTTTCAATTCATCAAAGAGGATGGAACTTCAAAACGATTTGGTAATCATAGGGAAGGGTAAGATAATTTTCCCTTTTTTGTTGTAAGGTTTATCTAAGCAAAATAGACGTTTAGTGAGAATAGCAAAGCTTAGAAACAAAGTTCTCAAATACGTAACGTTTAAATTGTGCCTGTATGATGTTATAACATAACAATTACTATTCTCAGTTAACCCTAGTACTATGAAGTTTGTTCGTTATTCCTTAATTGCTGTTGCTGCTACCGCATTCTCTCTTGCAGCTTATCTCACCTATCAAGCAGAAACGAAACCAGAAGAAATCACTATTAAGGTCACGCCTTATTCAGAACTAAAGAGCGCTCAAAAAAACGAGACTCAAACAAATGAAACACCTCAAAATCCCGAACGTGAAGTCAAAAAGCATGACAACATCGCGCGTATTCACTACTTCGTTAAAGTTGGTGACACGCTCAGCACGATCTTTTCCTCATGGGGGGTATCATACGACACCACTCAAAAGCTTCTTGAAGCTGACTTAACGTCGCTGAAGCTCGATACCATCAAACCAGGCGACCACCTTGAGCTCGTGGTAGATAGAGATACTAAGACCCTAAAACAAGTGATTTTCCATGAAAGCCTTGTCGAACGCGCGGTCTATACGCAAAACGACGATGGCACGTTTGCTTATGACTTTATTGAGGAGCCGGGAGAGTGGCGTGAAGAAATGTACTCAGGCACGATCAATGGCAGTTTTTCTTCTTCTGCGCATAAGCAAGGATTGACCACAACGCAGATTGCTAACATCACTCGCGTGTTACGTGACAAAGTAAATTTTGCTCGTGAGCTTCGTGCTGGTGATAGCTTTCATGTATTGGTGAATCGACAATATCTTGATGATCACTTTACTGGTAATGCAGAAGTGCAGGGCATCGCGATCAAAATGCGAGCTAAAGACGTTGAAGCATTCTTAGCGGAGGACGGTCGTTTTTATGACAGAGCAGGTAACAGCCTTGAACAAGCATTTAACCGTTATCCGATCGACAAACAGTTCCGTCGTATTACCTCTCCATTCAACCCTTACCGAAAACACCCTGTTACGGGACGAATCTCTCCGCATAACGGTACGGACTTCGCAACACCAGTTGGTTCCCCGGTTTACTCAACTGGCGATGGCAAGGTGATAGCGGTTCGTAACCATCCTTATGCGGGTAAATACTTAGTGATAGAGCACAATAGTGTCTATAAAACGCGTTATTTGCATCTAAGCCGTTTTCTCGTCAAAAAGGGCGACCATGTTAAGCGTGGGCAGAAGATTGCATTGTCGGGAGCGACAGGACGATTAACGGGACCACACCTTCATTTCGAAGTGTTGGTACGTAATCGTGCAGTGGATGCTATGAAAGCGGATTTACCATTAGCGAGTTCCATTTCTACTAAAGACAAGCCAGCCTTTTTAGCAAGAGTCTCTGAATTTGATGATTTGGTTGCTCGTGAGCAAAGTGCCAGTAGTGCGCAAACAATGCAGAACAAACAACCCTCTTAGTGGGTATAGCAGCATCAAAGGCAAGCATTTTCGCTTGCCTTTTTTGTTTTTAGCGAACTAGGAATTAGGTTCTTAAAATAGATGAAAAATAAAGCATATCAGAAGAATAAGCCTATGGGATGAGTCGGTTAATTATTGCATTTAAATGACAGTAAAAATAGAATTTATACTCTATTTTTATAGTGACATAACTCATTTTGCGCGATATAAATATGTGATATTTATTCCATAAAGTTCCATTGTCTTTGCTTACTATTATTTCCTATTTAACCAGGTGTATTTATTTTAAATCATTATTATTTGATTTAATTTATAACTCCAATCAATGGGTGGATAATATATCTTCATTGTTGATTTTAAATCGCTGATTTTTAGTTCATTGTTTTTTGGTGCGAGCAAAGTGCTTTAAGAAAGAGTGGTGATGCTATCTTTCTGTTGTTAAAGGCTTTTATTCTCTTTTTGGTTGCTTTTATAGTGTGTGGTGACCGGTGATTAGTGCTAGCTTTTGATTAAATTAATATAATCTAATTAAGTTTATTCTTTTTCTTTAATGTTTCATTTATAACTTATTGGTTTATAAATTGAACAATAAATAGTTATAGAGAAATAAATTTTGATATTTATCCCAGAAACAATAATGAATTTTTGCCTTGGTTATTTTTATTTATAAATTAAGTGTGCTTGCAAAACACAAATGAAACATTAATTGCAGGTCTTTGTGCAGTACCTAAATAATTAATATAAGACTAAGGACTTTATTATGTATCTAAGAAAGAGCAGTGCTACGCAGACAAACTCCATTGGTTATCGCACGCTAGGGCTAACAATGCTTTGCTCCGGTTTATTACTGAATCCTATTTCACAAGCCATGGCTGCGGAGTTTAGTACTGATGCGGTTGCTCAATCAGAAAGTGAATACTGGAGCACTTATAAGCTAGATATCAAGAACACAGGTTCTGAAACGGCAGACATGCGTGAAGCTGTCATTGAGTTCGTATTGCCTGTAGCAATCAATGACATCGGTTGGGCGTCAAATCACCTTTCGTATCCGTCATGGGAAATCTCTCATACGACACAATCTAACGGTGTACTGAACTCTGTCGCGCTGAAGTTTCCGCAAGGATCTTGGGTAGATAGCGAGCTTGCTTCTGGAGAATCTGCGGTACTGACGATTTCTTTCGGTGGAGAGTTGACGGATCTGAATGCGTTTGAAAATTCAGTGGTAGTGAAAGTCGATGGTGAAGTCGTTCCTCCACCTGAGTTCTCGCTCGATATTTTGGCTCCTGCACAAAACTCAGTGGTTTATACTGGCACAAATGTAGACATCATCACGGATATTGCGGGTGAAGGTGCAACCAAACTAGAGTTCTGGGTAAACAACATCAAATTGGGAGAGCAACCTGTTGTAGAAGGCACGACAGAGTATCAACAGGCTTGGCTCCCTGACACTATTGGCGCAGCATCGATTGCGGTCATGGCATTCGATGAGAGTGGAAAGAAACTGACAGAACAAACGGTTCAAGTAACGGTTGAATCGGAATCTACTGCACCAAATCCACCTGTGATTGAGTTTATCTCACCAGACGCTGGCTCTTCTCACCAAAAAGGTGACACCATTACAATCTCGGCCAATGTCTCTGATGCAGATGATGATTTAACAACCGTCAAATTCTTCGCCAACGATGCTGAAGTATGTCAGTTAGACGCGAAAGCGACTCAAGATTTCTCATGTGATTGGACGGCACACACAGCGGGGTCAACAACGCTTCGCGCTGAAGCTCAGGATGACGAGCAGCATACTTCACGCAAGAGCCTAACCATTACGGTCACAGACACGGGCACAAGTTGTGGCGATATTCCTCAGTACGAAGATGGTGTGCCATACAAAGTAGGCGATGAAGTCACGAATATTGGCAATATTTACTCATGTACCGTCGCGGGTTGGTGTGGTAATCCGGTTTGGACACCGGGCACCGGCCACCCTGATTATCCTGATGCGTGGAAAGACGCATGGAATGAAGTAGGGCAATGTGATCCGAACCCTGTGCCAGTTGTTAAGGTTCAGTCCCCTCAAGATGGACAAAAAATCGCACCAAACCAAGCATTCGATGTGGTAGTTGATGCAACGGATGATACCGAAGTTGCTCGCGTTGACGTTCAGTTGAATGGACAAGTGGTAGCAACCTCAGGCACACCTTCACAGGGCGATACTTATACCATCACGGTTCCTGCTCAAGTTGAAGGTCAATACACATTGACGGTTATTGCATACGATGATCAAGGTGCGAGTGCAGAAGCTGCGCCAATTTCTTTGGCTATCACTGACAAGGACTTGGTGGTTTCGCTTTCATCTCCTGTCGATGGTTCTAGCTACTTCGAAGGTCGTGCGATTTCTATCAAAGCGGATGCAAAGAGCTACGAAGGCGATATTACTTCTGTAAGCTTTATCGCCAATGGTAATGAACTGTTCAAAGATACCGAAGCGCCATACGAGTATGAATGGCTAGGTGCGCAGAAGGGGGCTTATGCCATCACGGCAAAAGCGGTAAACACAGCAAGCCAAGAGCAAACCTCAGCGACATCTAACATTACAGTTAAAGAAAGCACGGGCGGTGGCGGTTTAGTTGATAACCCAGATCGCTCTATCAGTTACCTAACATCTTGGGGTCTAAATGACTACGAGCAGTTGTTCAACTCAGAAGGAGACGGTTACCTATTGTCATTTGGTAAGTGGGATTCAAGCGGTAATATCACGATCTCTGACGGCATGCTCACACCGCCGGATTACAATCCAGATTGGATGCCAACGCAGTACCTCGCTTGGTCAACGCTTAAGCATGACAATGAAAACGTCACGATGATGGTAGCGTTCGGGGGGCAAACTTACGAAAGTATTTGGTCGGCGATCAGCACCCCACAAAGTCGTGAAGCGGTCGCGACTGGATTGGTTGATTTGGTCCACACGCCATTCCCTGTGTACAAGAAGAACCTGAAGCCTGAAGAGATGGAAGGTGAATGTCTTGCATCAAAACCAGATGGCAGCTGTGATTACAGCAAGTATCAGTTAGCTGGTTATGTGCATATTGATGGGTTGGATTTCGACTTCGAAAAAGCCGCTCGAATCACAGACAAAGAGAACCAAGACTTAACGGCATTGATCAAACTGATCCGTGAGAAAGTCGGCAACACCAAAGTGCTGTCCCTGACTACTTATCACGTAGGTGCCGACCCTGTCGAGTGTATGAATGCAAACGTATTCGAAAACTGTTCTTATGTTGAGCCATCTGGTCGCTCATCGCATCATGGTGAAGTCATTGATCTACTCAAAGCGACTAAAAATGACTTTGATTTCTTCAACGTCATGACATACGACGCTGGTCGAAACTTCCTATACGATGTCGCGATGGCGAACTATGCTGAATATATTGGAGACAAGTCGAAGATTGTTTTAGGTAACACGATCAACAGTCAGTGGGCACCAGGTGGTAACTTTGTTGAAACGCGTCAGAACAACCTAGACCGTGCTAAATGGCAGAAAGATAACGGTTATGGTGGTTTCTTCATGTGGACGTTGGGTTCAAACAACCAAGGTTTGAGTATGGCAGAACAAGTTGACTACTTTAACGACATGATCAATGTAAGTAAGTAGTACCTACCTCATCTTGTAATCTACTTGAACGACGGAAGGCTCAATGCCTTCCGTTATTTCTTCAATCTTCATCATGGGAAAGCCTTCTCTCGTCGTATTCCCATGCAAATCTCAAACTAATTCAGTGGTGACAATATGTCGAGATTAGATTCTGGTCAGCACCAGAAAGCGATTCCGTGCGTCCAAAATACCTCCACTCAACACTACGATGCGTTCAGTAAATGGCTACATTGGGCTATGGCGGTGATTATCATTTATGCAACGCTTGCAGGCTACGGCATGTTATTCGTTATGGATATGCCGCAGGTGTTCCATGTTCTATCTACGCTCAATATGTCGTTTGCAACCATCGCCTCCGTGTTATTGATTGTACGTTGGGGGTGGTCATTCTTTCGTAAAGCCCCAGAGTTACCAAAGTCGGTTTCTCATACCCAGAAAAGCATCGCTAAACTGACGCATGGCGCTATCTATTTGGTGATGTTTGTAGTGTTTGTCAGTGGTTTTCTGATGCTTAAACATGAGTATCCATTCTTTTGGCTGTTTACCATTCCAAACCCAATTTCTAATGCCGAAGTGAATGCGTTCTTTTTTATGGTTCACCGTTTTGGCTGTGCCACACTCGCGAGCTTGGTGTTGCTACATGCGTTAGCAGCGTTGAAACATCACTTTGTGAATAAGAACGATGTATTGCGGAGTATGGCATTTAATGTGACTAAGCAAAGTCAGTCGTCGTAAGCCGCACAGTGCGGTTGGTTGAAGGCGTGTAGAAAGAAAAAAGGCTTGGTGAGCCTCCAAGCCTTTGTGTCCACTTAATCTAACTATTTTTTAAAGGTTAGATTCAAAGTGAGTGGAACTCGATCAGAAATCTTAATCCCGCCAACTGTTGCCGCGAGGTCAGTTAAGTTCTTACTAGGAATACCAAAGTCAGCAGCGCCAATAATCACAGGTGCACTTGAGCTCACCATTACCGTATCGCCAGCGTTTAGGATAACAACCGGAAACTCAACGGATTTTGTCTTACCAAACAGCGTTACTTCAGCAGGTACTTTTACCTTGTGTGAGCCTTCACCCAGAGAAGCCCAATCAACTTTTCCTGTCACTTTTACTGGTGCGTGTTTCGCAGATTCAAAGAAGATTTCATTAAGACGGGTGTTACGAATAGGGATACCTGTCTCAATGCTATTTAGATCGATAGCAACATCAAATTTGCCATTGCTGTCTAACGTGCCGGAAAGAGTATTGATGGTTGCTGGCTCGACAACAAACTGGTTCTTGATGGTAGCAAAGCTTACTGAAGAAAAGTTTGAATCTAATGTGTAGTTGTCAGCAGCAAATGAAGCACTAGAAAACAGCGCCAGCGCAATGCTTAGGGTGGATAAAGTCTTTTTCATTATTATTAAGCCTTATATACGTTGAACGGTTGTTCCCCTTGATACTAGTCCGGATTTATAAAAGTTAATAAGGAATTAAATCGATTAATTTTGGTGATTTTTTCGATGTGATTAACTGTGCATTAATGATGTTCGAATATCAATTTGAATGATTATGAGAGCGTATTATTTGTCAGAAACTTGCTAATTAGCAATGGCTTATTTAGGTGTTGGTAAATCTACACGGCTTACATGGTTATTCTATAAAAGTGTGATACTGATATAAAAACGATTCATTTTATTAAAGTTGTTGCATTTGATGCGGATAACGTAACTGAATAGTTAAAACCAGTGTCGCGGGAGAATGGGTTGGCAAAGAGAGTAATGCCAAGTCATCGGCTTAATTAACCCCGTTGATAGAAATTAATCGCTTGCGTTGAGACAACCATAATGAAAAGAATCATCCTATTAGCCGTTTGTGCCATGTTTGGCATTGCTGTCATGGCGAGTATGGCGTCTACCTACTTTATCTCCAGTCAGAAAATCGATGACATCATCTTGCACAAATCTCAGGTTCAGGCTGAGTTCTTAGCTGAGAATGCAAGTTACATTTTAGAGAACTCAAACCATCCGGTCCAAGATCTCCAAGCGTTAGTTGACCAGTTAAAGCAACGCTCAGATGTAAGTTATGCCATTGTAATCGATAGTAATGTTTCGGCGGTTGCACACAGTGATAAACAAAAGCTAAACAAGAAGTACGAAGATGACTATACAGTGGCGGGTGCAACCAAAGGTGTGCAGCAATACTCGAAGTGGTACGCGGATGTGCAGCAAGTGTGGGTGTTCGATATCATGGCTCCAATCTACGTGAATGGCCAGCTCTACGGCACGTTCGATATCGGTATTCCAATTACGGAAGTGAGCCAAGCAACGAACGGTATTATTAGTTACCAACTTGGTTCAATGATCGTGATATTTGTACTCTGCGTGCTACTACTTTCGCTTCTGCTAAGCCACTTAATGCAGCCGTTATCTGTATTGAAAAATGCACTGCATGACATTTCCCAAGGGGAAGGCGATCTGACTGTTCGTTTGCCAACAAAAGGTAATGATGAAGTGGCTCAGATTTCATCAGCATTTAATGTCTTTGTTGAAAAGGTTCATGGCATTATTTCGCAAGTGGTGAGCACTGGTGTTGCATTGAATGGCTCTGCAACTGCCTTACGTGAGCAATCTCAACAGGCGTTGACTCGTGGGCAGGAGCAAAACGAGCAAACCATGCTGGTGGTGACGTCAATGAATGAAATGATTGCGACGGTTAACGAAATTGCATCGAACGCAGCAGGTGCAGCGAGCGCGGCAAGTACTGCAACGGATGAAACACAAGAAGGCTACAAGACGCTGCAAAAGACCACTACGGCAATCACAAACCTTGAAACCGAGATGAACAGCACGTCCAGCATCATCGTAAGTTTGGCAGATAATACTCAATCGATCGGTTCAATCCTTGAGGTGATTCGAGGTATCTCAGAACAGACGAACTTATTGGCACTTAATGCTGCAATTGAGGCCGCTCGTGCTGGTGATGCAGGCCGTGGTTTTGCTGTGGTAGCCGACGAAGTGCGTAACCTTGCGACGAAAACCGCGCAGTCAACCGATGAGATTGACCTGATGATCAAACGCTTGCAAGACGAAGCGCAAAATGCCGTGAATTCGATGGGGAACAGTAAAGCTTTGATCGAAGAAGGAACTACGGAGACGGAGCTAGCTCGACAAGCACTAGAAGCGATTTCTAAGCAGGTAATGACCATTTTGGATATTAATACTCAGGTTGCAACGGCAACAGAACAACAATCGACGGTAGCTAACGAGATCAACATGAACATGGATACGGTGAGCAACTCAGTGAAGCTCGGTCTAAATGCAAGTGAGCAATTAGAGCAATCGAGTCAACAACTGGCTGAGCTTTCGCAAACGCTTGATCATTACGTCGGCTCGTTCAGGATCTAACCCACAACAAGCATGCAAAAGGCGACCATCGAGTCGCCTTTTTGTTTGCCGATATGTATCCAAAGTGTGGTTATGGGGTGATGTTATTATAGGTCACTGCTTGAATTTCGCCTTGCGCCGTTCGTTCGACGTTATCCACTTTACCTTGGAAATAATAAGGCGTGAAATCGGATTGTACTTTGCTCGCATTTGCATAATACAAAGTTACTGGCTGATGGTTTAGTGCACCAGACGTTAAGGTGCCAATCAATGCGTGCTCGAATTGATGATAACCATTGCCCCAATGAAACGCTTTGGTTGACTTTGGATCGAGACCGACGCCCCCATATTGATGATCAACCCATGCATCCATAAAAGTACGTGTGGTGTATGGCAGTACATTTCCCACCTTGTTATCTAAAATGGCAAGTGTCATTGCTGATTGGTCAAGCTCTGCCCATTCCCAAGAAGAGCTGCCGTTAGAATAAGGGCGGCTTTGCCAAGCAGGGATGGATTGATTCGCCC
This sequence comes from Vibrio sp. Y29_XK_CS5, assembly GCF_024181835.1. Lineage (NCBI taxonomy): Bacteria > Pseudomonadati > Pseudomonadota > Gammaproteobacteria > Vibrionales > Vibrionaceae > Vibrio > Vibrio sp. Y29_XK_CS5. The sequence goes on along the minus strand of NZ_JAMZAM010000001.1, from coordinate 1,096,869 downwards.
ATTCGCTTTGCAGTTCGGGAGAAAAAAAAACGCTAACTGGTTCAAACTGTTGTTGATATTGCGCTCGCTCTAATGTCGTTCGCATGCCTTGTTTTGCAAATTGTTTCCAATCGGCATTGTTTATTTGTTCTGCGACAAGGTACGTCATCCAATACGCTTTAATGGTGTGACCGAAATCGTTATGTTTGGCGTTTGGCTGCATGACGGCTTTATGATGAATGGCGCCGTAGAAGCGTTGCTCTTTGTCTGAGTGATAATGTTGAACTAATGTATTTGTTAACCAGGTCAGGTCACTGAGCCACTTCGTTCGATGTGGCTCAGGCAATAGGGGAGCGACCAAAAGCATATAGCCGTTAATTTGGTCTAATTGTGCAACCAACTCATACTGTTTTGCACTTTGCTCATCTCCATCTTGTAAAACCCAAGCAAGTCCTACTTCATCGTTTAGTCTGTAGTTATCGAAGATAAATTTTTGCTGATCAATAAGTACTTTTTCTACCAGAGGATCGCCCGTTAGGTAGTAATACATTGCAAGTCCAACGAGTGCGTAAGCTTGGTCTTGCGAAGTTCTCTGTGTCCACTTTAAACCAGCTTGTTTGTTTTGCGTGAACGAAATAAAGCCGCCACGCTCTTTGTCTTGCAATTCATTGATTAGGTAATAAGCCCCTTGTTTCGCTAGTTCAAGGGCTTGCGTGTCTCCAGTTAGGTGGAAAAGCACCCCATAGGCGTAGGTTTGGCGTGATTTCATTCGCGTATATTCACGACCAAAATAAGGAGTAATCCAACCTCGATCTAACTCAGGACAAACATTGGCTGTATTCAGTTTGCGACCATCGTTGCAGCGGAAAGTGGGGAAGTTTCCAACAGGTTCTCCGTAAGCTTTCTCATCCATCCAGTAAGGGGCTAAGCCTGTTGTGATGTGGTTTAGCCATGTCTGTGTAGATGGAAAGGTCGTTGATGCCACATTATTTGCAATCGCGTCTTGGGAAACTGTTTCGTTTGAAGCTGAGTTTTCAATTGTCGCCGCCAGTGACACCGAACTGGTGGCGAGAGAGAGCGCTATTATTAACGACTTTGTCGAAAAAGACATAAAGCAAGTCCTTGAAAGAAAAGAAAGAGTATATCGGTTGGTGACCTCTACAAACCGTTGAATCTCTCCGGTTTTCCATTCCCTCTGCTGACAAGCTTGTCAGTCTTTTTTGATGGAGCGAGCGGGGTTACCAGCAACGCGGTCTCTCGGAGCCACATCTTTCGTTACGACAGATCCAGCACCAATGACAGCTTCTTCTCCAATCGTCACGCCCGGCATAATGATCGCACCACCACCAATCCATACTTTATCTTTTATGGTTACAGGTTTTGCAGTTTCATCACCAGCAAGGCGTTGCTCTGTCTCTAAAGCATGCGCAGCGGTGTAGATTTGAACTCGCGGACCAATCATCACGTTCGCGCCAATAGTTACCTGTCCGTTGTCTATGATGATGGCATCCCAATTAATGTAAGTATGCGAGCCCACTGAAAGGTTGCATCCATACGTCAATTGCAACGGGGCTTGGATACAAGCACCATCACCAAGATTGACGCCTATTTCAACGAGAAGTGCATGACGCTTTGCTGCATTGGGTTCATGGTTGAAGTTGAAAATGAGCTCACATGTGCGCTCCCGCATGAGCTGAAGTTCTTCGTCCAGACAGTTATAAACCTTTCCTGAACGCATAAGTTCGAGTGCTGACATCTTTTTGCCCTTACTGCTTAAATAGTGCAACAAAGTGAGCAATATAAAGCGCGCGTTATACAAGTGGAAATAGAGAACCGCAAAATCAGAATATGGTCACTTAATAACGCTTCTTAACATCGACTTCATAAACAACTCAACATTAAACCGTTGAATGTACGGGAGGTTGTACTAGGTTTTATATGTGAGCTTTGCGTTGCAGAGTGGGGCTCTAAAACATCCACTTGTGTAATGCGCGGACAATGACTGTGCTTGGAAAAATTGACACGTTATCCATCATCAGATGATGGGAATATGACGTGAAACCAAAGGGATAAACAGTGAATAATTCAAATGAAAATCTTGAGAAAATACTGGCGAAAGCGTTCACCACATCTTTGATACGATTCTCAATCACGACGCTTATCGTTATTGTGTGCTGGTGGGCATTCTTACCTTTTTTACCTATTTTGCTCTGGGCGTTAGTCCTTGCTATTGCGCTTTATCCAGTCAAACTTGTTATTGAAAGAAAACTCGGATTAAGCTCCGCGCGCTCGGCAACATTGATCGCGATTATTGGTGTGCTGATTCTCGGCACGCCAACAGCAATGGTGGGCAACTCTTTTGCTTCTAAAACCTTAGGTGCGTTTGAGTCTTACCGAGATGGCACTTTGGTAATCACCAAGCCAGCAGACAGTGTGAAAGCCTGGCCGTTGGTCGGTGAAAAAGTTCATGCGGTTTGGTATGAAGCGGCGGACGATCTACCAACTTTTATTGAAAAGCGGCAGCCACAAATTAAAGGGTTCTTTAGTTGGTTTGTTGACAGTGCGACAGGTGCGGCGAAAAGTGTGTTTATGCTGATTGGTGCGATTATTATTGCGGGGATCATGCTTGCTTGGGCACAACCTGCGGCTAGGTCGATACGTAAGATCTTCATTAGTTTTACCGATGAAGTAAGAGGTCCGGATTTGCACCAACTTACCACTGCAACTATCAGGCAAGTCGCCGTGGGCATCATTGGTATTGCTTTCTTAACAGCAATGGCATTTGGCGGTGTCGTTGCATTATCCGGCGTACCTGCCGCAGCCTTGTTTACACTTATCGCACTAGTCTTCGCTATCGTTCAACTTCCGGTCACTATTATTGCTTTAGTCGCCGTTGGTTTGTTGTGGGCGGGGGACAGCGGAACGGTTCATAACGTGATCTTTACCATCTTACTGATCGCCGCTAGCTTGATTGATAACTTCTTAAAACCATTGATTCTCGGGCGAGGGTTAGAAGTCCCGATGCCTATTGTCCTTATTGGTGCCGTTGGCGGCATGATGTCCGGCGGTATACTGGGTATGTTTATTGGCGCTGCATTCTTAGCTGCTGGTTATCAGGTGTTTATGAAGTGGGTCGATACGGAAACTCAGGACGTTGTTGATGTCTTAGAGAGTGAAGAGTTTCAGGAAGAGAAAACAGAAGCTAAAGAGTCCAAGGATTAAGTTAGTTCTGAATAGGCAGTTAGACCGTGAGATCGCACAAGCCCATGTGAAGTGCGCTTGTTGATAATCATTCGAGCAACTAGAAGGTCGCTGTTCTAGTTGCTTGTGAATGCAAATAATCAGCGCTAGAAACTTAACGACTAGTCGTAAACGGACAAACAACCTTTTAGTTTTCGTAAATACTGTTTCAATTTATAAATCATTGTTTGATGTTTTTCAGAGGCGTAACGTTAATTGCGTTGCTTTAGTAAATCGCAACGTTATGTTTTTATTGGAAAAAGGAAATGGATATGGCTTACGAAGGCTACAAAACATTTACTGCAAAACAAGAAGAAGCAGTTCTTTATGTTACGTTTGATTTTGGAACGGTAAACGTACAAGGGCAGGAAATGTTGACGGATTTGAACGGTTTAGCGCTACGTCTGGAACGTGACCGTAACGTGAAAGTGGTTGTATTCCAATCTGCTAATCCAGAAATTTGGGTTTGTCATTACGACACCGAATTGCTGAAAGAAATGTCGACAGAAGCGGTTTCACGTGAAGACGCGAAATTGCTTGACCTTCAATCAGTGTTAGAAAGGATCAGCAAGCTACCACAAGCAACGATTGCTAAGTTGGAGGGATTTGCCCGTGGTGGTGGTCATGAATTTGCATTGGCATGTGATATGCGCTTTGCCGCACGCGGTAAATACAAATTTATGCAGATGGAAGTTGGCATGGGCATCTTACCGTGCGGTGGTGGCGCATCTCGGATGGCACGCCAGGTTGGTTTAGGACGTGCTCTAGAAATCATCTTGAGTGCTCGCGACTTCGATGCGGACGAAGCAGAAGCGTACGGCACCATAAACAAAGCGTTGGAGCCTGATGAGATTGGTCCTTATGTTGATGAGTTAGCGCAGCGAATTTCTAAGTTCCCAGCTGAATCTATTAATGCATGTAAGCAAATGGTGTACGAGTCAATCGATAAGCCAATCGATGAAGCGTTGAAAGCCGAAGCTTACTGGCTTTACCAAGCAACCAGCAAAACGCCAGCGGTTAAGCGTTTCCAAATTGCCGATGACCAAGGTTTAGAGCACGATATCGAAAACCAAAGAAACTGGGAAGAACTGGTTATGAAGGTGCAAGACATTAACTGATCATTCATAGCTTGATTGTCGATATAAGATTAAAGGCGAGTTTTTTGGCTCGCCTTCAATTGACGAGTAAATTTGGCTCTGCTTGCTGTCGCTCATGTAAACCAAACGATTATCAGTGACAATTCTAGAAAATGGCTAGATTTGTTTGAAAATTCATCAGTTTAGGCATTAAGTTTTTGCCGTGTCGGTCAATATTTTTAATTAATAGAATCGATTGTGTCGATCAATCAAATCGATCGATAGAAATTTACTGTTGATTGATAAAAATATTTATCCGTAACGACACCTTTTGATCATCGAACAGTATACAATTATGCGTATAATCGCCGCTTCTTAAATGCATCAAGTTCAAATCTTGATCAGAATTGCAGTGAATGAAAGCTAAACGGATTTTAGTTGTTGAATTAGGGATAGGGAGAGTGGGTTAATCTAGGACAGTTGTAATGAGTTGGGGCATCAAAGTAGTATTTTTAATTTCGGTATTATTGCTAACGGAATTACTCGCCACAAAACTAACCGCCATCAATAACGAAAAAGAATCTGAACAAGTTATCAGTGCTATCAATAAAGAGATGAAAGTCATCTTTAATGACGCATTGATTACGGCTGAAGTATTGAAAGAAGTTGTGGTGCTTTCTAAGAACCATGACATGTCATCAGCAGAGTTTAATAAACTTAGTCGTAAGCTTTTATCCACTTATACCAATGTGGATGCCTTGTTATACCTTCCAAAAGGGGTCGTGCAATATGCTTATCCCTACGACGAGCATAAAGCGGCAATTGGTCACAACGTTCTTGAAGACCAAACACGAAAACTTGGGGCAAACCAGTCTGTAAACTGCAAGAAAAACACGATTATAGGTCCCGTCACTTTAGTTCAAAATGGTAAGCAAGCATTCATCCTCAGAAAAGGTATCTCAGACGATGCGAATTTCATTGGTTTTTCTTCTTCCGTTATCTATTTAGAATCAATCGTTAGCAAACTAGAGCAAGTATTAAACCAAAACCACGTGAATCGTTACTCTGTTGTTGGCTATGATCCTGATAACAGCAACTATTATGACAAAGTGATCAGCTCTAAAGGTGAGATTGATTGTGACATTCATACTGGCGTCGTGACGATTTTCAACACCAATTGGCAAATCTCAATATCGCCAGAGGACAGTGGCTTGATCCCACGAGTGGTTATTTTTGCCACTTTGTTGACGCTACTAATATTGGTGACAACACCGGTGAGGTACTTCAACAAGTTTCGTCATTCAGAAATGCAGCGAGATAGCCTGCAAAATGAAGCGCATACCGATTACTTAACTGGACTCCTAAACCGTCGTGGTCTTGAGACCAAGTTTGAGGTGTTAAGAAAAGAGAATACGGCAGGCTCAATTGCTGTGTTTGATATCGATTTTTTTAAGAGCATTAATGATACTTATGGTCATGAGGTGGGGGACATCGTATTAGCTCAGTTCTCTAAGCTATGCGAAGCAAACACGAGCCATGATTTCACTCTTTCTCGCACTGGTGGTGAGGAATTTATGTTGTTGATGCCAAACACTAACGCTCGACAAGCATACCTATACTGCGAGCGAGTAAGAAAAACAGTGGCGAATACGCCCGTGTTTATCAATGATATGTACATTGATATCACGGTAAGTATTGGGGTCGCCTATTTTGACGGCACAGACTCTCTAAAAGACGCATTAAGAGAAGCGGACCGAGCGTTATACAAAGCGAAAAACTCAGGGCGAAATCAAGTGTGTTGGACTCGTTAAGAATGAAGTCTCAAATAGTATGCCTATAGCTTTACTTGATGTCTGAGAAGACTCACAGATATTAGGTTATCAGCTTGTAAACAAAGCCTTGTTTTTGTTTAACTTTAAGAGCGGATCGAAGTGAATTGAAGGTGCAATACAATGCTATGGATAGTGACCAAGTACTTAACCACGGCGGCAATCGTCGTATTAATTTCTGAAGTGGCGAAAAGAAGTGACAAACTTGGTGCCTTGGTAGCAGCCTTACCAACGGTGACTATTTTGGCGCTGGTATGGATGTATATTGAAGGTCAAGGCACAGAAAAACTGTCCAACCACGCTTTCTACACGTTTTGGTTTGTCGTGCCGACGTTGCCAATGTTTTTACTCTTCCCGTATTTGCTAACCAAATACTCCTTTTGGCTGACGCTATTAATCAGCTGCGTAGTATCGGTAGCTTGTTTTGCTTTGACAAACTTAGTAGCAAAGCAATTCGGAATCAATTTGCTGTGACAAGGTTTTTCTGGCTCCCAACCTGACATACCAGCGTTTACCTTAATAGATTCGCTATCTGCTGTGGTAAAGCGTGAAACAAATGCAACGCTTACTGATAACAACACAAGCGCATCGCACTTCAATCATCGACTTCAACAATGACCCGAAACATACGGTATTTATTGGCTCCGTTGTTAGCGGTTAGGTCGCCGGATTACTTATATTAGGTTGAACGCCACAGAATAGGGTCGTTGAGAAAAATGAACAACACTTGTCAAAATAAGAGTTTTAGTGTTTTACATCCTGGTGTTCGCTACCGAGTCAAAAAAGAATTTTATGATTATAACGGTGAGCGGTATCAAGTTGATGAGGAAATGGTGTTTATTGACCATAACTTCGTTCCTTATGAAAGTGGTTTATCACTCTTTTTCCGAACACATAACCGAGACCTTCAGATCATGCTTTGCAATCGGGAGGGCTTACAACAACACATCGTTCATGAGCTAGGTACTTATTTTGAACGACAGCAATAAATTTAGTTAAAGGTGAACTGGAAAACCAAAATGAGTTGTGAAGATTGTTCAGATGCTGCGAGAAAAATAAACAACCCTAAAGATTTGGCGAATGCAATGTGCTTTCTCAATGAAAGAACGGAGGCTAAAACGCTTAAATACTTGGGTTACGGCAGTTGGGGTGAGCCTTTTTCTCAGATGATAAATCGGAAAGGGTGGAATGATTTAATCTGTAACTACTTTGCCTGTCGAACCTGTGGTCAAGTATTCAATCTATATGCTGAAACCTACCACGGTTCGGGAGGAGCCATCGCCGCGATCGATTCGATTGCAGGAAAGTTGTTTATCGATGAATTTGTCACTTCTCAGATTGACGAGGATTGAAAGCATAAGATGCTGTTGTTTGTCCTTATCTTGCTCTTTACGGCTTTATCAGTGCATGGCTCGGTGGTAGGGACTTGTACGCAGGGAGACGATAGCCGTTTTTTCAGCTCTGGTAGTTATACCCAAGTAACCTCGAGATGCTAGGTTCAGCGAGAATGACTTGGTTTGTAGACGCGGCGGCGATTTAGAGGTTTAGTGGGTCTAAATCAAGAATCGGCAACAAAGTATACAAGCCAAGGTCCTTATATTTGCAAAGAGTGCCCTTTGGGAGCATGTCTTTGACTCGCTTTTTTAGTCAAACAACTTCATCCTTTTGCTCTTGTAACCAGCGACGTGGTGACATTCCTGAGACATTTTGAAAAGCGCGGGAGAAGCCAGAATAGCTACTGTAGCCGACTTCATCAGAGACCCAATTCAACGGCTTATTTTGCAATAACATCGATTGCGCGACCGATACTCGCCACTTTTGTACATAATCCCCCGGAGTTTCACCAACCACTTGTTTAAAGGTCTCGATAAATTGAGTCCGAGACATCGCAGCGATGGACGCCATTTCATTGATATGAAAGTGACGAGGTGGTAATTGATGCACTTCAGTAATGACATTGGCAAGGCGAGGGTGGGAAAGGGCGGCAAATAGACCGTGCTCGATTTTCTGCTCTTGAATTAAGTGACGGAAGATCAAAGCCATCAGAGTGTCGCTTAGCTTGTCCATCAAAAACTCCTGTCCTACGGAGTTCTTGCTGGCTTCTTGAGACAACATATCTAATACCGGTGTTAAGTTTGGCGCAGCTTCAAAGGGGATGACTATCACGTCTGGTAATACGGACAACAAAGGATTTATCTGACCACCTCTATAATCCACGTTTGCACACACCAATTCACTGTCTTCACCTCCTTCCAATCGATGAGGGGTATTATTCGGCAAATAAATAACGCAAGGTTGTGTGAGCTGTTTTGGATTTTCTCCTGCAGGCGTCAAGATTAAATCACCCGCATTGAGTACATGAAGGTGGCCTCTGTTGTGGTGGTCTGATTGAAATGAAGAAATGCCACACAAATGCCCGGAATAGAAAACACCAGTCCGTATTGAGAAGTGTTCCATCAGCTGTGATAACAAGTCCATTTTACCTCCGAACGATTTGCGTATTTTTTTGGTCATTAGTCCCTCTTTAGACCGGAAGAGTCCGCTAATTTATTCGCACAAGGTAAACAAACAGACAAGGAGCTTACTATGTCACGCATTAAATCAACTGGTCGAAAACTCACTTTAATGACCGCTTTACTCGGAACCAGTTTTTCATTAATGGCTGCGGATGTAGGCATGAGCGTTGATGCTAATGATCTTGCGATCAAGGGATATGACCCAGTTGCGTACTTTACAGATAATGGCGCAGTGCAAGGCAAGCCTGAATATTCAGCCACTTACAACAATGCTATCTACCACTTTGCTAATGCGGCAAACCGTGATCAATTCAAAACGGATCCACAAGCTTACGCACCACAATACGGTGGTTACTGTGCATTTGGTGTAGCGATGGGTAAAAAGTTCGAAACTGACCCTCAAGCGTGGAAAATTGAAGACGGCAAACTATATCTGAATCTTGATAAATCGGTGCAAAAGCGCTGGTTGGAAGATACACAAGGCTTCATCCAAGATGCCAACTCTAATTGGACAACCATAAAAGTCGTTGACGCTGATAAGCTGTAACTGTCTTCGATAAATTCCTTTCCTACTGTCCGCCCAAGGCGAATCATTTGGTTCGCCTTTTTTCGATGGGCTATTAGAAGGGCGGAATACACAAAGTGAGATTAATAGGAGCGGTTTATATTGCCCTTAACTCACTCGTTATTTATCGACATCGCCAATCACGCCTTCATGTGAAAGATCGCCAGAAAGTTCTGCTTGAACTTCGGCTAGACTTTCCTCTTCCGCCGCAACAATCTTACCTGTGAGAGCATCAACCTCGACTTCGTACGCTTTATCTCCACGTTTAATAAACACATCCCACTGGGTATCAGGTTCATCGTGACGAATGCCTAGCACCTCAACATCTAACGCCCCTAGCGCTGCTTTAATGGCATCTTCTTGACTGATGATTTCTGCATCGGCGGCAGCATAACTTGGCAGACTTAACACACCAAAAGCGGTTAGGGCGATACATGATATGAGTTTTTTCATTGAGTTCTCCTTAAGCGCTAATTTCATCTGAGAGAGGTCTTTTATTGTCGTCTCCATAGTGTAGGTGACGGTGTAAAAGAAATGTGAATACGGCATTGAACAAGCTCGTCCCGATAGAATTGTCGTACTGCGTCTATCGCTGCGTTAACGAACTTTAGCGTTCAACCCATCCCTGATGGTCTGGAGGGTTCGAGCTATACAAGTTTTTCACATTTCTATTGGTAGTTTGGCGACAGTTAAAACCATGATGGATTGAAGTCGTCGTATGAACAGAAATTTAATGCTCAACTTTGGCATTGTATTCGTTGTTTTACTAATCCCTTACTCGGTGCTGCAAATAGGCACGCCAACACTAGAGTGGCCAATGTTTTGGCAGGTGCGCACTTATTTGGTTAACTACAGCGGCATTGTGTCAATGTTGCTTATGTCGTTGTGCGTGATTTTATCTGTTAAACATTGGCCTTTAGAGCGCTGGTTAGGAGGGTTAGATAAACAATATCGATTGCATAAGTACCTTGGTATTTCTGCCGTGTTTTCGGCGTTGTTTCATTGGGGCGCATTTTTAAGTGATGATTTCGCTATGGATTTTGGTTTTGTCGAACCAAAGGATGAGACTTTCCCGTTTTGGAAACTAATAGATGCAATGGGCGACCCTGCTCAGCTTATTGGTGAGTATGGCTTTTACCTTTCCGCTGCGTTTGTTCTGATCGCATGGATTAAAAAGTTTAAGCACAACGTCTTCCAACTCACCCACAAAGTGCTTCCGTATTTATACTTATTTTTAGTTTTACACATGGTGATGTTTTTTGAGGCGAGTCTATGGCTAACCCCTTCTGGAGTCATTCTCTTATGTGTGAGTGGGTTAGCAACGGTAGGGTGCTTCATGACCATCTTTAATTTGAATGGTAAGAAGAAATGCCATGATGCCAAAGTACAAAGTATCAAGCCGATCAGTAATGGCATTGAAGTCATGCTCAAAGTTGATTCAGCGGAGTTTGTTTATCAACCAGGTCAATTTGCCTTTGTCGATTTTGGTGATAACGAGCGCCCACATCCTTTTAGTTTAGCTTCCGCTTACCATCAAAATGGTGAAGTAAGGCTCATGATCAAAGCGAATGGCGATTACACCTCTGCGTTGAAAGGTTCTTTAAAGGTTGGACAAGCTGCGCGTATTGAAGGACCGTATGGACGGTTCAATTTTCAAGATAATGCAGAACGACAAGTTTGGTTTGCCGCAGGCATTGGTATTGCGCCATTTTTAACTGCGATAGAGACAGTTGGTACGAGCAAAACGGTGTACTTGTTTTACAGCTATCGAGAAGAAGATAAGCCACTTTTGGAGGAGCTAAAACAAAGAGCAAAGAAGGCTGGTGTTACGCTATATACGAAGAACACAAGTGTACAAGGTCGATTCAGAAATGCAGAAGTCACAGAGTGTGTAGAAGGTACTAGACATTGCAGTGTGTGGTACTGTGGACCATCAGAATTAGGCAAGACACTTGAGAAAGCATTTGTAAGGTTAGGTTTACCGGCGAAGTCATTTCATCGAGAGTTGTTTGAATTGAGGTAGTTAGAAATCGCTATCTGTTTACACAAAGGCGAACCGTTTGGTTCGCCTTATTTGGTATCTTTCGATGGGATTGAATCGCCAATATCTGCGGTTAGAAAATGGTCTGCTTCTTATCTTTAAAGTAGAAAAATACGCTGATGGCGATAAACAAGAACGTAAAGTAATAAAAGAATGAAGATAGCGAAGCGATGAAATCGATGTGCTGTGCGATCTGTTCTTGCGTATAGTTTTGCGAGATTAACTTGTAGTAATAGGCATAAAGAATACCAATTGAGCCGTAGCCTAGGTTAAACATTAAACCTTTAAAGCTAAGTACCGTCGCTCGGTTGTGAGATTCCGTTTTCTTGTTGAGATGGTAACTAATGAAAATGTTCATCGTCATAATGATGAAGATAAGGATCAACGCCGGAATGACGCCGTAAATAGACCATCCAAGGCTAATCCAATAATACGTCGCCATACTCGCAAACCCCATTATTGCAATGAACGTTTTCGGAGCCATGCTTTCTGCTAAACGACGACTTTGTCCTGCCAACAGAATCTGCAACACACTGATGCCTGCACCAATAAAACCAAAGTAAATAATCGGAATATCAATGGCACGGTAGTACTGGCTATTCATGGTTAAAAACATACGTGATGTATGCTCAAACAAGCTGTAGTAGAGAAGAATGAACAATACATAAGGCGTCGACAATACCCATTTTGCCGTGTTGAGGGTCAGCTTCATACTCTCCATCGTGGACGCTAACTTACTGCTGTTGCTCGGGATGACTTTTTTCGCTTCTCTCATGCTGAATGCCGAGTAGATAGCAATCATTGCTACAAACAAGGTCGCATAGACGGGGATTCTCATGATGTCTTGTGTAGACTCTGGCTCTGCGAATCCTAAGAAATGATAAACGCTTGCCATAAAGTTGACGTCGTACATGGCTGCACCCAAAAGGGTGACGACTATACCGATACTCGAAGACAGTCGAAGTTGGATTTGCAGCACTCGTGGCCACAAATCTTCTTTGCCTTGCTCTTTTAGCGTGTCGTAAGCCAGCGCTTCATCTGCGCCGCTTGCCAATGCCATAGCTAAGCCACTCAACACTCGGTTAATCAAAAATACAATGAAAACAAAAGTGGGATTTCCTGTAGGGACAAAGGCGATCATTGCAATTTCGATGAACATCACTATCGAAGATAGCACCACTAGTCGTTTGCGTCCTAATGTGTCGGCAAATGCACCGGAAGGGACTTCAGCTAGCACGATGGTTGCAGCCCAAACCACGTTGAGCATCGCAAATTGAGACAGTGTTAAGCCGTAATCTAAATAGAGTAGAGTGAACACTGGATAGTAGAATCGCGCAAAGTAGCTGCTTCGGAACATTAAGAAGCAGCGGACATTACGGATTTGCAGAATTTGTTTTAGCGTCATGAAATATCAGCACTTTGAATAATATAAGTTTATGTATAAACCTTTTTTAGTTCTGTGGTAAAGGTCTGTACTGGGAAATCATGATATCTCGTGGCGCATAGTCGCTATTCTTTGCTATCGGCTCAATGCCTCACCAAGCGGTCTGAAATAAGCTTGCAGTGCCTGGTGAATGACTTGGCGATGAGCAATGTCTGGATAGACGATAATGGTGTCCGCCTTAGTTGTGCCGGAAACCAAATAAGAGTTTTCGATGCCCGAGCAAGATTCGACGACGGCTTCAAATGCTCTTGCCATCATCTCCGTAGGTTGAGAAAAGTAACTAGCGCCCATTGCTTTATCCGCTTTAACGCTTCGAGTCACGTAATCGTGCTTATCTTGTCCGTCGGCACTGAGCAAAGTTGTATCGAAAATCTTAAGCAGTCGCTCGTTTAATGGGTGAGGGAAATGCTCTGCGTTATGCAGCCAGCAATCACTGGCAAATATCGTCTTACGTTGTGGACCTGATCTATCACCAATATCAAACGCTTTTTCTGCGATGTAATGGTCGAATGCATGCCAGAACTCATGAGCAAGTGCACCAGCACCTGCATTCTTAGCTAAAGCAAGTTCACGTTGATTTGGCGCATAATGCGCTTGAACACCTTTACTTCCACCTGTACCGAAGGCGAGGTTCAAATTGCCTCTTAGTCCTATGGCGGAAGGTGGCAACGCTAAGAGATAAGCTAAGTCAGCCAAAGAATCAAAGATCAAGTTTGCAGCGAGATCTTTTTCCTCCGTATTAACCCATTTGCCAATCCGGATACCACCAATGCCAAAGGTCTCTTTAATATCGATGAACGACACTTGCTCCCCATGACGATAGTCAGGACCTTTTCGCGTTTTGTATTTAAAGCTGGTTAATTGCAAGGCATTCCTCGGAATTGGCGTTGATTGAGTTTGCTCAAACTTATACTCAAAAGGTAAGGTGTCAGATTATATACCCAAGTGACTTCAAGATGCAGGATTCAGAGTGTTGTCATTGATTCGAGAGCAAGGAAAACAACGCAGTGTAATAGCCAGCTCTTTCCAAGTTGTTTGACGCAGCAATCGGGTCAATGACACGCTCCCAAAGGGCGAGCTGCCTTGGCTTGTATACTTTGTTGCCGATTCTTGATTTAGAATGACTAGATCTTTAAATCGCCGCCGCGTCTACAAACCAAGTCAGTCTCGCTGAACCTAGCATCTCGAGGTTACTTGGGTATAGCGTAATAGAGGCGGAAGTAACTGACTCCTTCTACACTAAAGGTAGTGCTCTTGTGCAAATAACTCAGAGATTCAATCACTTTGATGCGCTATGTCGTTCCTTTCTCGAGTTCACTAAATACGGATATTTTATGCAGCCAACCTTTCTGGTTTTTAGACAAAATAAAGAACATAGCCGATGGACCCGTTAACTCAAGGACTCGTTGGGGCATCTTTGTCTCAGTCGGCAAGTAAAAAACAGCATTTAATGGCTGCAGGTGTGCTTGGAATGCTTGCGGGCATGGCGCCAGATTTAGACATTCTGATTCAGTCTTCGAGCGACCCGCTGTTGTTTCTTGAATACCACCGACAATTCACCCATTCATTGGTGTTCATTCCTATTGGCAGTTTGCTCTGTGCATTGGCTTTATACCCAATGCTCGGCAAAAGGTTTGGGTTATCGTTCAAACAAAGCTGGTGGTATTGCGCACTTGGTTACGCGACACATGGTTTACTGGATGCGTGCACCAGTTACGGCACTCAACTGTTCTGGCCGCTAACCAATGCTCGTTATTCGTGGAATACGGTTTCTGTTATCGATCCTCTCTTTACGCTTCCAATTTTAATTGGCGTTCTGTTTGTGTTATTGAAACGTAACCCTTGGTGCGGGCGAATCGCTTTAATTTGGGCTCTCGCTTATCTCTCCTTCGGAGTGATTCAAAGAGAAAGAGCAGAAGAGGCTGGATGGAAGGTGGCTAAAGCAAGACAACATGTGCCGTTGCGATTAGAAGCTAAACCCACGTTCGCAAACATTCTGGTTTGGAAAGTCATCTACGAAGCTGATGGTAACTACTATGTGGACGCCATAAGAGTAGGGACGTACATAAAAATCTATACTGGTGAATCTGTGACTAAATTAGATGTCAGCAAAGATTTTCCTTGGTTAAGCCGTACATCACAGCAAGCCGCAGATATTGAGCGATTCCGATGGTTTTCTGATGGCTTTGTCGTACGAGATCCCAACAATGAACGGCGTATCATTGACGTACGTTACTCACTAGTGCCAAACCAGATAAATGCCTTGTGGAGCATTGAGCTTACGAAAGCTGCTAGGGAAAGTGCTCATGTGGCATACACGACACATCGTGATATGTCTGCTGAATCAAGACGAGCATTTATCGATATGCTAAAAGGCGACGACTAGGCGCATTGAAAGTCTTTAACGAGCGTGGGCTTTTTGGAGAAGAAAAGTTTGCTAAACAAGGATTTGTATTCCCACCCAAGAGACAGCAACCTTTTCGCTAAATTTTGGTTTTCGATGATTGCAACTTCAACGCCTTGGTAGTGATGTGGATTGCTTTTGATGTAGTTGATAAAAGCCGTTAGCACACCTTGACCTCGTACCGAAGGGTCAAACTTGATCGACACTATTGAAAAACGTTGACTGCCGATAGAGCAACGAACAAAGCAATAACCGAGTGGGTGACGGATGGTTTCCGATAGCTCAGGAAAAGGGCGAGTAGCTAAGTCTTGAGACAGCTCGTCGTATTGATGACACAGATGGTGAAAAAGTTGTTTTGCCTCGTTGTTCATAGGTGAGCCTCCTGAGTGTTACGTTTGAAAGCTGTTGATTTCATAAATATTGTAAACACAGGAAGCCGTACTAAATGCGGTGAACTTTGATGGAGGCAAGTTCCTCTTTTTGAAAGTAATGGAATTTCAAATGAAAATTCGTAATCTCTATAAAGCCCTTACCCAAAGTTAAAAGCGAGGTTGCACGGGTACATTCAAAGCTCCCAGTTCTCCAAAGTCATGAAAAACTACGATTTATGGTCAAATAAGGGACAGGATGTGTTCTTCGGGGATTAAGGTTGGCAGCTAGAGAGTAATTGATTGGCATCACTTGGCGCTTCCTCAAATATGCAATATTAGCTTACCGACTTTCAGACCTCGGCGGTGTTGACGACGACAATCATGGCGCGCATTCTTTTAAGTTCACTCAGGGCTAAGGCTCTTATTTAGCAAACAACTCGATAACTGCGTTTGGTGCGTGGGACTCGACTTTGAAAGGTAGCGCGTATGAACAAGGTTATTATGTTGGTGATGGGGCTGCTTTTTGCCAGTAGGTTGTTTGCAAGCATTGTCCCTCACGCAACCCAACTCGAACACGATGCGCCCATTCTCCTTCGCTCTGCATTGATCGTTGGTGTGGCAGCGTTCGCTGTTTGGAAAGTGTTCCAGTATTTTAAGAAGAGCAAATCTACCGACTAAGGCGACGTGAACAAGATTCGTTGGACATCCAACAAAAGAAACACTGGCAATTGAAATCACAGCCCTTAGAATGCGCACTCTAAAAGTTATAACTGATATAGAGTGATTTTATGCTTCGTGATTACACGTTCGATTGTCTTGTGACTATGCCTCGCCATGAACTGGAAGAGTTCAGTGCTCGCATGATCAGTAAAATGGTGCCAGAAGATGTGATGAACGAGCTGTTTACCTTTGATCAAGAAGAAGTAGACAGCGAAGACCGTATGTTATCGGCGCGCCTAGATGCAATGTTACGTATGACTGCAATCGCGCTAAGCGAAATTCAGCAAGCATTTGATGAATCCGATAATGCGAAGCAGAACAGTGAGCGAATGACTCGGCTTGTGCTGTGGCATTTCTACGCGATTTCATTCCGTTTAGAAGAAGCTATCACACTTGAAACGCACTGCGCGCAAGTTGAAAAGCTATTAGAAAATACACCAAACGATGTTTTTGCATGGGTGAAAACGCTAACTGAGCTTCTTCACACCTACGCAGAAATCAACGCGAAAGAGAATCCACAAGACTAAATCAATTTGGATTAAGCATAAAACCGCAAAAAGTCTCCGGCATAGCTGGAGACTTTTCATATGCTCTTCTATTTCGTTTGCCTTTATACCCAAGTGACTTCAAGATGCAGGATTCAGAGCGTTGTCATTGATTCGAGAGCAAGGAAAGCAACGCAGTGTAATAGCCAGCTCTTTCCAAGTTGTTTGACGCAGCAATCGGGTCAATGACACGCTCCCAAAGGGCGAGCTGCCTTGGCTTGTATACTTTGTTGTCGATTCTTGATTTAGACCCACTAAACCTTTAAATCGCCGCCGCGTCTACAAACCAAGTCAGTCTCGCTGAACCTAGCATCTCGAGGTTACTTGGGTATAATACGGCTAGTTGAAGTAACTTAATGGTTACTTAAACACTTGGTAGCCATTGATATTATTACTCTACACAGCTCCAGCCCGTGGTATCAATTGAGTTAATCCAATCGGCAATTAACTGAACACCTTCATCGTGAACAACGTGTCTGCCTAGTTCTGGCATCATATTTCCGTTGTCGACATTGATGCGGTAGTGCAGCACAGAGTTTTCTGGATCACCCGGTACAATCACATACGGAGATGGACCTTTGTGGAAGGTGATACCACGAGCGCAAATACCCATTTCACTGATCCCTTCACGCCAGTATTCAAACTTGAATGGATTACTCGCCGCTTTACCTTCGGTGCGATGGCAGTGCGCACAGTTCACATCAAGGTACGCTTTGGCGTAATCCAGTAGCTCAGTATCCGTTAGATTACTTGCTCCCGCTTCGGTATCAAAGACAGGGGTCTTAGGTAAGTTCTCTGGTGTATCTGGTAAAGCTTCTGTAAATAGCCCCAGCGTTTCCCAATGTACAAGTTGGTTGACTGGCGAGCCATCAGAGACATCTTGAACACTGTTTAGGTTACGAGCTTTAGGACCAATAGGAGAGAAACCTTTTGGTTGTGTGTTACCAGTAGGATCGGAGACATCAGATTCTACTTTGTGACACAAGGTACACTCATTTCGGCTTGGTACTTCATAAGTGAAATTAAGCGTTTCGCCGTTATGTTCTACGCTGCGCTCAAAGGGTACCGATACGGCAGTCAGGTAAGCGTCGGTTTTGTCTTCATTCCATACGTAAGGCAGGGCAATCCAACCGCTGTCACGACGAATCAATAGGCGAGTCTCAATGAGCTCTTCATTTTCACCACGGGCATTCTCAGTGCTCGAAGGCAGCGCAAAGGTTTTGATTAACACGGTACCTACTGGGAAGTCGAACACCTCTTGCTCACGATAGCTTGCAGAGGCTTCGTCCGGCATCACAACAAAGCGGTATTTGCGTGCATAGTCAGTAAAGAGTTCAACGTTCATCTCATACAAAGTACCTTTCGCAGATGCCGCTAAATTGAGGTTTTGTGTTGGATCTTTGGCGTCTTCAAACAGGTTGTATTGCGACAAGCTTACACAGTTTTCACCGTATGTCGCGCTTTCACGTGTAATCGCATCCCAGTTAATACCCGCCACGTCGTCTAGGGTACAGCTTGCGTTGCCAACGATACCGTTTGGTGTATCTGGATTATCAGGATCTGTCGCTCCGTCTTCGGTTTGATTGTAACCATACACAACGCCATTAATTGTGACGGTATTGATGTCTAATGGCGTCTTAGAGTCACAACCAGCAGTAAGCAGCGTTGTTTGCTCTTTCTCGTATAAGAAATCTGCATTGGCTGGGTTTTCTGCATAACGACCAATTGCGGTTGGGTCCATGTTATCAACCAATACACCGACACTTGCGCCATTGTTCACTAAACAGTTGCTGTCTGCATCGGTAAACTCGGTAAGGTAATTCCAGTTGGTTGTTCCTGTCATACCGTTGAGCGCATCACGCAATGGTGCAAACATCTGTGAACGAATCAGTGACTCACCAGCGCCATCATAAAACAGAGCAGGGAAGGCTTGATGATTCAATGTGTACGCTAAAATCATATCCTCAATCAGAGAACCATTTGGATTGGCGCCCGTGTTGGTAATGGTGTTGTCGTGGAAATACATGTTGGTCGGAACAGGGTTCCAGCCCTGCATAACGGCATTGCCTTCAGATGTCCCATTGAGTGGGCTGTAAGCGTTGGGATCGCCGTTCACCAACAAGTAACTCGTCATCGCAAGTGCCATCGAGTCGTGGTTAGTAATCGTGTTGTTGAAGAACTCACTATTACGCCCGGACAGAATGACGACGCCAGTACCAGGAGGGACGATGCCCACCACGCCACAGCCACCTAGTCCATTTTGACAGGTGGTATCAACGTAGTTCTCTAAGTTGTTATCACGAATGACGTTATCAAAGATGCGTACATCATCAATTAAGCGACCAATAGTGGTGGCGCCCGGTAGGTCAAACAGCAGCACACCGCCCGTGTTTCCTAGCGCTAAGTTGTTGTAGACATCCACATTCGAACTGTTTTCAATCTCGATACCGGCGATGTTCTTTTCCGCTACGTTGTCACGGATAACCGCACCGATGGTTTGACCCACATAGATACCTGCATCGGCACTGCCGTAACTCCATGTATCTTCAATCAAGACGTTTTGAGATTTTACTGGATAGATGCCGTAAGTACCGCGTAGGTTGCCATCTTCGTCACGTGCACGAGGCACTTCGAGCCAAACCGCCGCGACATCACGAATAATGATGCCTTCAACCCCGTCTGCTTTAAGACCGTTTTTAGAAGCTTCCGCAATTTGGAGATCGGATACGGTGATGTTCGAACCACCACTGATGGCAATACCATCTTTGCCATCCACACCACTGAAGTCGAGGTAGGTTTGGTCGATACCAGCACCACGTAACACGAGGTTATTCTTCGAATCGACCGTCAATTGATTGTTCATTTTGAAACAACCAGCGGGCAGTGTTACCACGCTGTTGTCTTCGGCAAGTTCGACCAGGTTTTCAATCGCGGTGACTTGTTCCGCGCTCGCCCATTCCTGACCATTGCCACATAATTCTGGTGTACCGTATTCAGATAATTCATAACCGCTAGAGGTTTGCGGTTCATCATAATCGTCACTGTTACAACCCATCAAAAGACTGGAACTGATGAGTGCAGCGACAACCGTTTTGTTTATTCCGTGCATGATTTGCTTCCCTGTAATTAGTGTTATTGACTCAGTCAGGAATAATTAGAAAGAGTGGTTGTATTGGATTCCGTATATGTAGGCATCACCTTCGGAGCGATAGGCGATATCCACACCCGGTAGAGCGTGCGGCTCAAGCGGCTCAGTGAACGTGACTTCTTCGGCATCAATAAAGGTGAATCCAAAGTCGATTCGGCTGTTTTGATTGAAGGCGTACGTGGCGCCAAAGCTGTAATTGATTCGGTCGGAATCTGGCAAGCTGATGCTCTTGTCATTCACGTTAGGCGTTTCGTCGTAAGCAATACCCGCGCGCAGAGTGAAGGATGGGTTAAGTTGGTAAGTTGCCCCAAACGCATATTTGAAGGCATTTTCGAAGTTCTCATCCTTTTGCAGAACTTCTTGCCCATCTACGGTGGCGCGGATTTCTTCAAACACATCCCAACCCGTCATCATCACACTGTAGTGAATAGCTAGTGGATCGGTAATCTGATGGAAACCAGAGAACTCAGTAATGCTCGGCAGATTTAGGGTTAGGTCACCCGTCACGGTTTCACCCGGCATCGAAATCGCACTTGGGATGTCTGAGTAATAATCGCCTTCGAAATCCACATCCACTTTGGAGCGAAAGCTTAATCCAAAACGGTGCTTTCCGTTGATCTCCCAAAGTGCGCCGAGGTTAAAACCGTAACCCCAGCCATCACCATCGAGTGATTTCGCCATATCGGTACGAGCAAAATTTGCGCCCGTATCAGCATTAATCGCATCGGCAAGAATACCCAACGTACGTGTGAGCTTGGCTTTACCATAAACAACGCTAGCGCCAGCGCCGACACTGAACTCGTCGTTGATTCGGTAGGCGATGGTAGGGTTAAAATTAATCGTTTCTAAACTGGTTTCCCCACCAATCGGTCCGGCTAAATAGTCATCAGGGTATTCGGTTGCCAAACCAAAGTCTGTGAAGATACCAAGCCCCCATGACCACGAGTCATTGATTGGGGCTGCGATATAAAAAGATGGCACAACCACATTGTCGACGACGTCATTGTTGGTTAGCTGATTATTGAAGGATTCTGAAGGTCCGTTACCGGTTACGCGAACCTCTGGCATGATGTAAGCAGCACCTACGGACAATTGATAAGAATCGAACATCGTAATGGCTGCAGGGTTATGTGCGACTACTGATGCACCGTCTGTTATGGCGGCTTCGCCAGCATTGGCACGCCCTAGACCAGCGGCTGAATGTTCGGATAATTGAAATCCAGCGGCGCATAACTTAGGGGAGCTGAGCGCTATACCTATTGCAAGCGCGAGTTTTGCATTCCTTGTCTTCATATCACTCTGAAACTCCATGTGTTTTTAGGATGCGTTTTAAATAAAAGTGCCTGATAACCTATACAGGGGATGAGTAGGTTATTTGCTAAACACTCAGCTCAAGCATAAAAACAATTAACATAGTTGTAACATTGAATTTCAGGATTTGTTATTACCATCTCATATAACTAATGGTTTGTAGTTTTGGGTGTAAATATCTGTAAATGTTATATTTAAGCTCAATTTATACATCGTGGATGTTTCACGAAATAGCCCTATGGTGTTTGATGTCCACTCAAAAAATGTGGCTTAAGTGTTATAGAATGGTAAATGGTAATCAGTGTGTTTTGGTACGATTGTTTTAAACGGGTGTTTAATTGATATTTAAAGCTTAGTGTTAAAATCGGTCAGAATCATGCAATTTATCACTGAATCGAATGCTAAACTTTATGAGTGATTAGAGCTTTTACTTAAGGAATGGGAAGTCATATGGAGCTGTATTTCTTAGGAACGTCCTCTGGGGTTCCAACTAAATCCCGTAATGTTTCTGCGACTGCTTTGCTGGAGAGCAAGGGGAAAGGGTGGTTTCTGATTGACTGTGGAGAGGCGACTCAACACCAATTGCTACACACTCCGTTATCACTGAATTACTTGCGAGCTATCTGTATTACCCACATTCACGGTGACCATTGCTATGGTTTACCGGGCTTGCTCGCCAGTGCAGGCATGAATAACCGCAAAGATCCTCTGACGATCATTGCCCCAGAGGGGATTAAACAGTGGTTTGAAGCGACTCAAGCGTTCACCAAACTCTATCTACCATTTGAACTTCACTTCATCGAAGTTGAGCAGTTTGATTCGATTGAAATTGGTCAGTTTACGATTACAGCTACCGCACTTTCTCATCGCGTTCCTAGCTTTGCTTACTGTTTTGAAGAATCAACCATTCGCATGTATCCAGACATCGATAAGCTGGAGCAATCGAACATACCGAGGGGACCTATCTGGGGAGAACTTGTCCGTGGCAATGATGTAGAGTACCAAGGTCAAACCTTAATGAGTAAGGCGTTTACTAAGCTTGCACATCCACCGAGAAAAGCGATCATTTGTGGTGATAACGACACACCAGAGAAGCTCGATAGTCTAGTTGAAGGCGCGCATCTGTTGGTACACGAATCAACGTACTCAGAAGCGATGAAAGAGCGAGCAGGAGAAGTCGGTCACGCTTATTCTTCACAAGTCGCCAGTTATGCGCGGACAAAACAAGTTCCGAGCTTGATTCTCACTCACTTTAGTCCTCGCTATCAGTTCAGCTCTGAAGCGGAAGTATCGATCGAGCAGATTCGGCAAGAAGCTCAAACCGCTTACTCTGGTCATCTCTTTCTTGCTCACGATCTCGCGCATTATCGAATTGACAGGGCGGGTTTGGTTGAGGAGATTAAAGGCGCTGAAGATAAGAACGAATAAAGGCTCTTGTCGCGAAAGCAATTTGAAATGAAATCGTCACAACAAGAGCCAACATGTTCTAGATACCGCATTCATTGCAGCTTAAGACTAATGAAATACTTGGCTACTAAAGCGTAGAAAACGACTTTCTCCCATCAGTTCGCGGAACGCTTCTTTATCTAACTTAATCAAGGTTTCGTGATCGCCTGCTTCCAAATACACATGCTCTAAATTGGCGAGCATTTCATCGCAAATGGTTGCCATGTGATAAGCGCTACCCACTGGAGGTATCGCACCGTTATCGCAATCGGTAAACAAACGATAGACTTCTCTTTCTTTGATCAAATGGAAAGAAGCATTGAGCTCGTCATTCAATCGAGACAAGCTGATTTTATTATTCGCAGGCAAGACAGCCATCATATGACGACCTTGGTGATCTTCCAAAATCACACCTTTTGCCAAGTTATTGAGAGGGATACCCGCTGCAACACCGCTTTGCAGCGAACTATTACTATGACTGTGATTCACGGTTTGAAAGTGAATATGATGCTCAGTCAAATAGTGGTCGAGCCGGGTTGACATGGTCATGTTAGCCTCCAGAGTGTTGAGACCCACATAAAGTATAGGTAAATCTCTATTCCCCTGACGCTTTACTTGAGCTGTTCTACGCTTACTGAAAGCCAACCACAGAGTATGGCATTGAAAAAGGGAAGCAAAATGAGCAAACCAGTAATAGCGGATAACAAACCCATCAAAGTTGAGCTTGTGCAAGGACAAGAATATTACTTTTGTCGATGTGGGCGATCTAAGAACCAACCTTATTGTGATGGCTCCCATGCCGGAACCGATTTTAAACCTATGAGCTTTGTCGCTGAAAAGGATGAAGATGCGTATCTGTGCCAGTGTAAACACACCGCAAATGCGCCTTTCTGTGATGGGACGCATAAGCAGTTTACCTCTGAGCAAGTGGGACAAGAAGGTCCGGGTATCCAAGCCGGACATAACGAAATCCCAATTGCAGTGGCGACGCAAGAAGAACCCACAGTTGAGTTTATTCACCAATTGGCAAGAGAAGGGCTATCAAAGTTAGGGCATCATGGACCGATGACGGCGATGGGAGTGCCGAGAGACCAATTGCCACATTGGGATGAACTGCAAATGATGGTCGCACAAATGGCAACCAAACCTCTGATGGAGGATGTGCTAGTCAAAACTGAATTGGTAATTGGTCCCAAAGCGAAGAAGCCGTTAGTGCTCAAAATTCCGTTGTTTGTCTCTGACATGAGCTTTGGCGCGTTATCAGAAGAAGCCAAAATCTCACTCGCGAAAGGTGCGGAGTTAGCCGGAACCGGAATCTGCTCCGGAGAAGGTGGCATGTTGCCAGAAGAACAAGCGGCGAACTCCCGTTATTTCTATGAACTAGCGAGTGCGCAATTTGGTTACGACGAATCTAAGTTGCTCAATGTTCAAGCCTTCCACTTCAAAGGTGGGCAGGGAGCAAAAACAGGGACTGGTGGTCATCTACCAGCCAATAAAAATGTGGGTAAAATATCGCAAGTGCGTGGCATTCCCGAAGGGCAATCTGCGATTTCACCCTCGACGTTTAAAGATCTGCATACCGCAGAAGATTTTAAAAAGTTTGCAGATCGGGTACGTGAAGTGACAGGTGGTATCCCGATAGGCTTCAAGCTCAGTGCAAACCATATCGAAGAAGATATTCAATTCGCACTCGATGCCAGTGCGGATTACATCATTTTGGATGGTCGTGGAGGAGGTACGGGCGCAGCGCCTGCTATGTTCCGTGATCACATCAGCGTGCCAACTATTCCCGCTCTCGCTAGAGCAAGACGTTATCTGGATGCACAAGGTGTGAGTGACCGTGTCACGTTAATTGTCACGGGTGGACTGCGTGTTCCAATGGACTTTGTAAAAGCGATGGCGCTCGGTGCAGATGGTGTTGCGATTTCTAACAGTGCGATGCAGTCGATAGGTTGTGTAGCCGCGAGAATGTGTAATACCAACAATTGTCCAGCAGGCATTGCGACACAAAAAGCCGACTTAAGACAGCGGTTGAATGTGGATAAAGCCTCGGTTCAATTGAAGAACTTCTTTGAAGCCTCGGTTGAGTTGATGCAAGTGATGGCAAGAGCGTGTGGACACGATGATCTCAGCAAGTTTAATCAACACGATCTCGCCACTTGGAATCGCGATATGGCGTTGCTTTCTGGGGTGAAATACGCAGGCGTAGGCAAGCCTTAACGTTTCTCTTGCTCTGATTCGTGCCTGTTTTACTGTGACTGCATTTTGTACGATTGATAATTGAGCTCATATGGACCATAATATTAAGACCATTTGGTCTATAGGAGCTCAGTATGGCAACGGCAACATTAAAAAGCTTTAAACCGAAGCTGCCTCATAAGGCAAACTTTTGGTTTATGCTGGGCATTGAAGATGCCGAAACCGGTCGTACCGATGCGGTTCATAAAGGCTTTGAGCCAAAGGTATACCGTAATATCGTCGAGCGTGTGAAGCTTTCTCAAAGCGAATTCCAACACGTTACATTGATCCCGGTGAGCACCATCAAACGTCGACTCAAAAACGAAGAGCGCTTCAACACGCAAGAGAGTGATGCCATCTATCGTTTAGCGATGCTACTTAAGCTAGCAACAGAACTGTTTGATGATGAAGAACGCGCACTAGGTTGGATGCGAGAGAATGTTTATGGTTTGGGTGGAAAGCGCCCACTAGACATGGTGTCAACCACGGTTGATTTTGAAATCGTAAAAGATTTGATTGGACGACTAGAGCACGGGGTATTCTCGTAATATGAAGCTCTATCGACTGACTCAAAAGAAGTTCTCTGAGTCTCCATTTAGCCCAATCGGTGCCAAGCTGTACGGCGGGCGATGGAACTCGAAAGGAACCGAAGCACTGTACTTTTCTCAATCCGAATCTCTTTGCTCGTTAGAAGTTTTTGTTCATGTAAACAACGATCCGGCGATCACCAAGCTTTACGATTTGTATCGTATCGAGATGCCAGAGTACTTAATTGCTGCACTGGATGAAGAAGATCTACCGGTCACTTGGCGATCCATTCCTGCTAGTGAATCCACACAATACATCGGTGACCAGTTTCTCAACGATCCGCATCCTGAGTTCGCTGCACTGCAAGTACCTTCGACAATTTCTCCTCGCGACAACAACTACGTTGTCAATCCAAACCATCCCAAGATGAAAGACATCCTGAAGAAAGCAGAGAAGCTTGATTTTGCTTTCGACCCAAGAATATTTAAATAAAAAAGCTCAGCGTTTGGATTAGCGCTGAGCTTTCTTTTGTCATTGGGTTAATGCTGAGCAGTCAGCTGTTGATTGTCACTCAACGCCTTCTGATAGCTACTCAATACAATTTCTGCGCCTTTGTATGAGAGGTGGCTTGCATCGGTGTACATGGCATTGTCGCTGCCCACTTTCATTGCGCATTTACCCTCTTGGCAGATGTAGTTAGTAAGATCGACAAACTCGACATGTTCAAATTGGTCAAAGTACGTTGCCAGCGTCGCTACATGATGCGGGTGTGATTGCTTCGGTGCAAAGTCACATTCATTGCCTGTGTTATCACCAAACAATTGCGCTTTCCATAAGCATTCGCCAACAGCATGCGGTGCAGAAGGTGTCGGACCAAAGACAACGATCTCTCTGTCTTCTAACTCGTTCAATAGATGGGTGAGCGACGCTTGGTAATCTTGCTTGGAAAGCTCTTTATTGAAGTTAGAAGAAATCACCACGCGTCGAATTGAAGGCGTATTCTGAATGGTTTCTACTGCATCGGTGAAGAAGCTTCGACAAGATAGATTTTTGACTCCTGCAATCATGTCGACATAACCCACCGCACAAGAATCTTGTGTAAGCTGGACAACTCCCGTTGGCGTGTCATTTGAGAGCTGCTGAACAAAGACCATGCTGTGGCTGTTACCCAATACTGCGACAGTAGGCTCTGAAGATGATGAACAAGTGTCGTTGATGGCTGTATTACCATTACATGCAATGCCATAGCCATTGTTTACACGCATAGCTTCGAAAAACGCACTACGGTCTGGAAAGCCCCCATTTTTATGACCGACGACACCAAAAGCAAGCAGCGGCAGGGTGACTAACACAAGTGAAGCAGCAAGTGTGCTCATGCCGATTTTCTTGCGGCTACGGAAAGGCTTTTCAACAAAGCGCCAAGTTAGATAAGAAAAAGCAAATAGAGCCACTAGATAAAAAGCTAGGCTGAACTCTTGTCCGGCAGTAAGTACGTAGCGATAAAAAACCAGCAACGGAATGTGCCATAAATAGAGGCTGTAACTGATCAACCCAACAAAAACCACCGATTTGAGGCTTAGAGCTTTACCCAGCGTGTTGTCTTTGGATGAGAACAAGATAATAAGCGCGGTGCCAATCATAGGGATTAACAGCATGAGCCCAGCGCCATCTTTTGATTTATCAAACAACAAAGCAGAGGCGAGAACTAGGGTTAAACCAATCATAGCTAAGGTGTTGTTGGGTTTGATGACGGTTTTGCGCATCACTAGGGCAATCAGAGAGCCCGCTGCCAGTTCCCACGCACGAGAGAAAATCATGTAAAAGGCGAAATCAGGATCACCACTGGCGTACCAAATAGTCATCAGGCTTAATGCAAACACCGCAATGAAGAAGGTGAGGTAAGACATGAGCTTGCCTCGTGCCAGAAGCATAAGCAGAAGAGGGATTACAATGTAGTATTGTTCCTCCACACCTAAGCTCCAAGTATGAAAGAGCGGATTGGCTTGTTCTTCCAGCCCAAAATAATTGTGCCCTTTGAGGTAAAGCAAAACATTAGAAGCGGACAGAATGGAAGACACAGAAAACTCGCCCACCTCTTTGTGTGCATGTGGAAGGAACAACCACCAAGAGAGTAGGTAACATACTGCAATAACCAGCAGCAGTAAGGGAAGAATCCTACGAATACGGCGCTCGTAGAAATCAGCAAGGCTGAATTGGTTCTTATCCAAATCGTTTATCACAATTGTGGTAATTAAATAGCCACTGATCACGAAGAACACGTCTACACCAATAAAGCCACCAGCGAACGCTTCGATGTCTGCGTGGAAGAAGATCACCAATATGACGGCAATCGCTCTTAATCCATCTATTTCTGCTCGGTAAGTCATCATCATCTCTCCCTAGTCAACAAACTCACTAACGCAAAATGCGCACCAAAAATTAGGCTCATAAAATCAGTGAGTTAAAAAGCATTCTGAAGATGAGAAGAGTTTTGCAGGATGACTTCTTATATTGATTTTCATTTTGAAAATTTAAAACTCGGCGGTTTCTAGCAAAATGACGTGCTACGGATGTAAATCAAAGAACGATTGAACGGAAGTTTTTATACTGAAAGCTAAGTGAACAAACTCAGAAACGAGGCTATGAGCCAAAACGATATTCAAGCCAAGATTGCCAGCTTTACTTGTATCGAAGAAGCTTTGGATTACTTCGATATTGGTTTTGACAGCCGCTTTATTGATAAACACAGATTGGAGTTAGTGAAGCGCTTCAATGGCTATTTGATCCTGACTAAGCCTGAAGATTGGTTTGCAGCTCGCCGTGCATTAAAGAACGCATATTGCAAAGTGCAGCGTAGTTTGTTGGATAAAACCACACGCTCGGCTTGTCGTGGTTGCACTTCTTGTCAGCGTCGTTAGAGCGCATTTCAATACTCAAACCATAATGTCAGACAACTCTGGGCGCTAAAAAAAGAAACCCCGCAGATGCACTCAAACGCATCTGCGGGGTTTTTGTCTATTCAACTTGCCTATTCAAATAAGTCGGCTGAACTAGGCAAGCTAAACGATTTAGTTTGCTTGGTAAGTCGGGTAATCCAACAGACCTTTTTCGTTACCACCAAACAGCGTCGCAGGATCGTGAGCAGCTAGCGGGTAATCGTTCTTGATACGGTTCGGTAGGTCAGGGTTCGCGATGAACGGACGACCAAAGCCAACCATATCTGCCAAGCCACTTTCTAGAGCTTCAGCCGCTTTCTCTGTGTTGTAGCGACCAGCATAAATGATGGTGCCTTTGTAAGCTTCACGAACGGCTGTTTTGAACTCAGCAGGCGTGTCTGGTGCGTCATCCCAGTCTACTTCTGCGATGTGCATGTAAACAACGTTTAGCTTATCAAGCAGCGCCGCAGCAGCTGTGTAAGTTTCTACTGGTGTTTTATCTACAGTACCGTTTAGTGACGTAAACGGAGCAAGACGAACACCAACGCGATCAGCGCCAATCGCTTGAGTCATCGCTTCAACCACTTCACCCAAAAAACGTAGACGGTTTTCAACTGAACCACCGTATTCATCTGTACGGTTGTTTGCTTCAGAATCGATGAACTGGTTTACAAGGTAACCGTTTGCTGCGTGCAGCTCGATGCCATCAAAGCCCGCTTCAATCGCATTCAATGCCGCTTGACGGTACTCTTCGATAACCACTTTGATGTCTTCTTTCGTCATCTCACGCGGTTCTACCACGTCAACAAAACCAGGTTCATCCGTGCCGTTATCGATAAACACTTTCACGTTTTCTGCTTTTAGTGCAGAAGAAGAAATTGGTTGTTCACCACCGATGTTGTCAGGGTGAGTTACACGGCCTACGTGCCAAAGCTGAGCGAAGATCGCACCGCCTTTTGCGTGTACAGCGTCAGTGACTTTTTTCCAACCTGCGATTTGTTCTTGGCTGTAAATACCCGGAGTCCAAGCGTAACCTTGACCCATAGGTGAAATCTGTGTGCCTTCTGCAACAATCAAGCCCGCAGATGCGCGCTGTGCATAGTACTCAGCCATCATGTCGTTTGCGACGTTACCAGGTTGGCTTGCACGAGAGCGAGTCATTGGCGGCATAACGATACGGTTCTGAAGCGTTAGAGAACCAAGTTGTACAGGTTGAAACAATGTATCTTTCATGACTAACCTCGTTATTTGCTTGTTTGAATCAATTCGATTTGGTAACCGTCAGGGTCTTTAATGAATGCGATATGAGTTTCACCGCCTTTCATTGGACCAGGTTCACGTGTGACATTGCCACCAAGTGCTTTGATCTTATCGCATGCAGCGTAAATATCTTCACAACCCAATGCCATGTGACCGAACGCGTTACCTAGGTCATAGCTGTCTGTGTCCCAGTTGTAAGTCAGTTCAATCGTCGCGCTGTCTGGTTGGTCCGCGTTACCGACAAACACAAGTGTGTAGCGGTATTCCGTGTTTTCGAAGCGATCAAGCTCGCTCATACCAAGAACTTTGGTGTAAAACTCAATGGACTTATCTAGATCAGCAACGCGGATCATAGTGTGAAGAAATTTCATATTTAACCTTCTTATCTCGGCTTGTTAGGTGTTGTTCGAACAACAACCGTGCCCCAACAAACAACGTCATTGGGATTAAGATAATGGCTAACCTTGAAAACATGAAATTATCATTGGTTATTGATTGCATAACATATTGTTATTAATGAGAGGCTTTAAGTTCACTTTGTTTGTGATGATACTGAAAAAAATGAGGTGAATAACGGATGCTTTCTTTTTGAATTTAAATTACTTAGAGTGAGTGGCTATCTAATTGAAAGCACAAATCTTGGTGTAAAGAGGAGAAAGCAATGGAGAGCTTTAAAGCCTTGTTTGACATTGCTCAGCGCAAAGCTGAATACGACAAGAACAACACTTGGTATAGAGGCTCAGAAACGTATTTTGATGCGCTACACAAAGAGCTTGAAGAAGTCAGCGAAGAGATCGCTAAAGAGCGTCTGTGTTATCTAGAAGATGAACTTGGCGATGTGTTGTGGAACTACTTAAATATCCTGATGGCGTTAGAAAAAGAGCAGGGCATTGACCCTTATTCTGTTTTAAATCGAGCAGTAGAGAAATACCAAGCTCGGGTGACAGCGATTGAAAACAACGGAAGCTGGGCGGAAGTAAAAGCAGATCAAAAGGAAAAGTTACAGCAAGAATACCAAGGCAAGATGAATGAAAATTAAGCCTATACCCAAGTAACCTCAAGATGGGTGTCTATTTGATAAAAACTAGGGGTAAGGCTCGCTTACCCCTAGTTAGAAATCAAAGTGAACTAGAGCATTAAAGTAAACTAATGAGTAGGTTAGCTTCTAACGTCTCGCTTTCACTTCGCGTTTGTCACTGCAAGCAAAAGCTCAAGCTCTTCGGGTGTAAGTAAGTCCTTGTTTTTAAGAAGTTCGCTTTCGTCCAAAGAGAGTTGAGTTTGACTTATTAAGTATTTTTTTTGAGTTGGAGTCAGATCCTTAAGTGAATCTATCAACTCTTTAAAATTCGTGTTATTCATAGCCTAGCATTCCAATTAACGTATATTTTTATAGTGTTGTTACTGATCCATGTTAGATAAGTAATCTGTTATTTGCTGGTTTATCGTCACCAGCTCTTTATTAACTATAGCTAGATCCCCGCTATCCGGTGCGATATTGTCTCTTGTGTGCTCCTCAATGTTGCTCAATGCGGTTACAGCTGACTCTTCTCCAAAGCTAGAAAGGATGCCTTTTAAGCTGTGTGATAATAAGAATAAGTCCCCCCAGTTCTGCTCTGCGTTGAGTTGGTTGATTCTTTCTAATCCATCTTCGTAGTCTTCCATGTAAGTTGAGAAAACAGCAAAGATAATGTCGACATCGTTGTCCATGTAGGTATTCAACACTTCGAAATTGATCATTATTCATCTCCACTGTGTGGCTTGTAAGTTAAAAGGTATTGGTAACTGGGTCGAATACGATCCCGAAAGATAATCTTTGAGCCAGTTAGACCAATTTGGTGGTAGTGGACGCTGAGAAAGGAATTCAATGCTCTCATCCAAAATGATGTCTGTCGCTTCAATGTTGTTATCCGATAGCCGCTTGAGGCGCATCTCGACTGAGAAAGGGTATCTTTTGCCTAACGTCTCTTCATCGGAGTTCTTTTGTTCGCTGAGTTTTAAAGCGGTTCCTGACTTCGCTGCAAGTAAGGTTAACAAGCAACGCTTGATAGCAAACTCGCCGAAAAAGTCCATCAAAGGAATAGCTTGTTTTAATAGCAGTAAAGGTGCTTTGTTCGGCGTTGCGTAGTAGTAGCTAAGTGAGTGCATTAGCTTTCTATGAGCGTACTCCGGACGTGATTCTAGTAAAAGAAGCTTACATTGCATCATCTGCTTAAAAGCGGCTAAATCAACTTGTTGGTTACGATTAAGCTGTTTCTCAGCGAGCAAACAAAATTCATTGAGCTTTAGGAGTACTTTCTTTTTGTCATTTGCATTAGTGAGCGTCTTAAAATGTTCACTAATCAAGTCAACATAAGTATTCATCGCAGTGAGCCACTGAGTATCCGTGGATGAAACATTGGATGCGTAAAGGTAACCAACGTCGTACAGTCGCTCGAACTGAGCGAGTTTTGACAGAACCCTAGATACAGTAATCAGTCTTGCACTGCTACTAGGGGTGAGCTCAAAGGCTCGGTTTGCAAGTATAGAGGCGTTATTGTGTTGCCCTAAGGTTTCATAAAGCCCGACAAGATTATCGATAGCCCTTAAGCAAAGCGGATTGTGTGTGACGTAATTTGCAAGGACTTCAACAGCTTCACGGATCTTACCTTTTTGGTGAAGTAGGAATGCTTCAGCACAAATTCGACTCGCGTGTTCTTTGTCGTTGCAAAAAGGAAGGAAGTTCTCTAGTACCTCAAACTGTTTCGCTTCAATCAAAGTATCAATTAAGAGTGATTCAACACAAACACTGGTCGCGTATTTCTTATGCAGTTGCGCAACGTCATTGAGAGAAAGCACTGAAACTTTGCTAAGGTATTGTTTTACTTCAGCAAGGTGATGCTGCTCTTGTAGAGCAGTGAGCATTTTAGTTTGTAGTGCTTTTGTCTGAAGCGGCTTAGTAAGTAGATGTCTAACACGACCAGAAAGCGCAGTGAGCACGGTTTCTTGCGTAGCGTCACCAGATATCATAAGCACGGCTGTTGTGTCTGATATCAATTTCGCTCGACTCATCAGGTTAATTAGATCAAGCCCGGTCAACTTAGAAGACAGGTGATAATCCATAATGATGAACGAGTAAAAGCGAGTCTTAGTAGCACTCAACGCCTGCTGCGCATTGTTAACGCAGGTAATGTTGGATATTTTGGCTCCCAGCGAGACGAGTTGATGCTTGATCAACGTTGAAGAGGTTGAACAGTCATCAATGACTAAAATGCTGATGTTATCGACTTCGATCTTCCCTGTGGTCAAACTTCTACCTATTTATACGGATTAGCACACTCTAAAATAAAATTAGTCATCAGTTTGCATAAAGGCAAGCGCTTTTACGTTAAAATAAGGGGCGATATGCCCCTCATCAACTTTTGTAGTCATTAACTCTGTTCAGCTTCCGTTTCGACGCGTTTTAACAGCTCGTTTGCCTTCTTCATCGCACGCCTCGCACTTTTAGACTTCCGCTTGTTTAAAAGAATGTCAGAAAACTGTAGGTACTTATCGGCGGTTTGGAATCGCAGATCATTAATATCTTGGAAACCCGGCGGGAAATTTTCAGAAAATGCATCAATATCTTTGACGAGCTTATCTAGGTTAACCGTTGTGCGAGCTTGGTTGAGTCGGTAGTGCAGTCCTTCAAACTCTTCCTGATACAACAATCGTGCAGCATCAGCAGGGAAAGGCAACGGCGTTGAGCTCTCTTTTGCGGTCTCGTAAAGTTTCATTTCCAATACCGCATCTTTCATCGTATTGCTAATCGCCAAATTTTGCTGATGTTCTTCAGACTCAGCAAAAAAGGAGTTTCCAACTTTGATGAGTGTGACTAAAGCTGCTGCATCGCGCATTTTTAGCGCTTCATTGAGGTGTTGACCAAAGACTTCGCTTGCCAACGAGCTAGGAGTGAAAGGGTACTCTTTATGTATTTCATGGAGTTCCTTTTTGAGATCGTAAATAGATTTAGCCTCGTCTTGCTGGGTGTACAAGGATTTTTCTAAGTGGCTGTTTATCTGTCTCGCAATAGAAAGCAGAGTAGAGTGTTTGCTTGATTGAATATCCAATGCCAAAACTTCGATTTTATGGGAGTCTGGGTAATAGTTTTTTGCTTGCTGTAAGATGGATTCAATCTGTTTGTAGTTTGGATAAGTCGTTACATCAGAGTTAAGTACGTCATCGATCTTTGCTTCAAATTCTCCAAGGATATGCGGTTTATACAAACGTAGGAAACCAGCAGCAATCACTGGGTGTATCCCTTGTTTGTTGTCAATTAACGCTTTGGTTTGCTCCGGAAGCGTATTTAACAGTTGCTCTGCAGATTCGATGGCTTGATCTTTTTCTATGAGAGTAAGGTTGAGTTGGTTAATGGTATTTTGCTGTTGTTGATAGAACGTACCTAACAAACCCATTAAGGCAAGACTGGCGGCTATACCTGAATAAAGTGACCAACGGTTCTTATTCAACAGGTGCTTGATATCAGTAGCGCTGAGCTGAGAAGGGACGACACCAGTAGCAAAAGCTTTAGAGAAGATGCGCCACTTTGAAAATGGAAAGTGAGATGGCTTGCTTACTTTAACGCTTTTTTTAAGCGCTTCGTTGACTGGGGTTCGTCCATATGGGTGTTTGCAGCTCAGCAACTCGAAAGTAATGCAGAAAAACGCAAACAGATCGTCACTTTGTTTCGGTTCTTTGCCCGACAAGATATCAAGTGAGGCATAATTCGGTGTATAACCCAGCGTGTCAGTGTCTTGTGATTTTCGTTTTGCTGCATATTGGTCATGCTTCAGTTGGTGCGTTTTAGAGACGCCAAAGTCCAGCAACTTCACTTTACCTTCCGAAGTGAGAATGATGTTTGCGGGCTTTAAGTCTGCATGGACCACACCAAGTGAATGTGCATACGATAATGCATCTAACGTTTGGTTCAGAATTGAAAGGGTGGCGTTGTACTTTAACCCGTCCGGTCTAGAGCGTTGAATAAGTCCTTCTAATGTCTCCCCATCAACATATTCCATCACGAGGAAATAGATTTCTCCGTCTACTCCAAAATCGTAGACTCGGATGATGTTGGGGTGACTAAGCTTCTGAGTTTGTTGTGCTTCACGAATCAGCATGCGGGCGGTTTCTGGCTGAGACGCATACTCTTTTTGTAGTACCTTTAATGCGACATAGGGGACATCTGCTCCAGAAGATTCAAGAATTTTGTCTTTCGCCAAAAAGACGTCACATAAACCACCATGGCCGATCAAAGATTCAATTTCATAACGGTTTTTTACCGTCTCCCCGAGCAATGAATCAGATCGAGTTTGCTTATCATCATTATCAATATTACGCACTAATTTATTTGCTGGTGGAATTGTGTTTAGGTTCTGAGACACTTTTGTATTTGTTTCATTATTATTTAGGGCAGAGCCTTCATTGTTTATATTGCCCTTATTGTCATTTGTATTTTCTCTTTTTTGAGTCTTTACAATTTTGGTTTTATCGCCACTGCATTCTTTATTTATAGAACTGTCTTTATTTTTGTCGTCCATCACGAGGCTCCATATAAAATGATGGTGTGAATATATAACTCATCTGCTAATGAAAAATGATTAAATGAAGATTTCTCGGTTAAGCTAACATCGGTTTTTTGACGAATGAAAAGTTAAGCGTCAAAAATTTGAACCTCGTTGTATATTTTGTTCTGCGTAATAATCCTAGATTGCTTTGCTGAGAAATTAATTCATTATTCCGTTCGTGAAATACAATTATTATTTGATTAGGCATTATTAATCTTAGTGTTAATAAGTGGTTGCCTAACTATTAAGAACTAAATTTATATATTAAGCAGTTCCTTTGGCGAGGTTTACATGACGTTGGTTTTAACCATTACAAGTTTTCATAAGTTCACTCCAGAGATTGACACTGAGTTCGTTTTTGATGCGACAGGTGAACATGATAAGGTCAGTTTTGGGCGCTCTGAACAGTGTGATTGGACATTGCCTGACCCTGAAAGAGTCATATCAAGTAAGCATGGTGAACTGATCAAATTTGGTGAAAAGTACTTGATTAAAGACTTATCGACGAATGGTACCTTTGTAAATAATGCCGTGACGCCGGTTGGTCAAGGAAATGAATTGGCACTCAACCATGGCGATGTCGTGGCCCTCGGCGATTATCAAATTCAAGTAAGTTTAGAAGAAAGAATTATCGATGATAGCAATAGAGTACACAATACTATCAATGAGTTAGCTGTTGGTGATGTAGACCGAAATTTAACTCATGATGAGTTTGGCTTGAACGCAGCGGATCTGTTAAGAGACAGTGCGCCTTCTGAGTTTCAGCTTGATATTGGTCTGATGGATGACTTTTTAGAAGCACAAGAGCCGAGTGTTGAAGAAGTATCCCCTCATGCGTCTACCCCGATTAGCGCTCCGAAGCCTTTGGTAAAAAATGAAAGCAAAAACCAACAAGCCTTCGTCAGAGGTCTGGGTATCAACCCAAATATGGTTCCAGACGAAAATAGCGAACAGTGGTTCGAGCAACTAGGCCAGTCGTTTTCTTTGATGCTACTGGGCTTAATGGAAACATTACATAATCGAGCTGAGTTTAAACAAAATAATCGTTTAAACCATACCGCTTTTCGAAAGTCAGAAAATAATCCATTAAAGTTTTCCGCTAATTTAGAAGATGCTATTCATAATTTATACAACCGAAACACTGCTAGTTTTATGCGAGCAGACATAGCAATTAAAGAAGCATTTGTTGATATAGAAAACCATGAAAAAGCGTTGATGAAAGGTGTCGAAGGTACCGTTTCTAGTGTTATGTCGTTAGTTGAGCCATCAAGTATTTACTCCGATGCAATGTCAAGTGATAGTTTCTTCAATAAAATGATTCCAGCAAGAAAATATGCTCAAAGCTGGAAGAAATTTGAAGGTATTCATTATCAATTAACGGATGAAATTATAAATAAGGAATCACCTTTTTATTTGGAAGATTTTGCAAAGCATTATGAAAATGCACTGAGAAGTAAAAATTAAGGAATGATGATGAAAACAATAATGAAGACCTTACTTCTATTTATTACGGCAGTTTTAGTTGGTTGTTCAGCGGCAAACCTAGTAGTTGATCCCTATGCTGATTTAGCGCTCACCGCCAAACATAATATCAACCCAGATTCAAATGGCAGACCGTCGCCTGTTGTGATTTATGTGTTTGAATTGACATCTTCAACCGTCTTTGAAAGTCAGGATTTCTTTTCGCTGTACGAAAGCTATGACACGGTTTTAGGTCCTGATTTAGTGAACAAATATGAAATTTCTTTAACGCCTGGTCAGGAAGATATTTATCACGCAAGCATGTCACCAAAAACTCAGTATTTAGGTTTAGTCGCGGCATTCCGTGACATCGAAAACTCCAATTGGAGGCAGGTGATTAAGGTAGATCAGACCGGTTACAACACTTACCAAATTCACCTAGACGACCTTTCTATATTCGTTAAATAACCTCACTTGGCGACTAAACAATGGCAGATTACTCCCACACAGCATGGTGTGAGGGGATGTTTTTACGTCCTCAACATTTCCAGCAAAGCGAGCGTGCATTTGAGCATGAGTTTAAGGGATTGAACCGTTTTCAACAGCCTTATAATTGGGGCGTGTATCAAGTTCGTATAAACCCGAACAGTCTGAAAGAAGGCGTGGTAGAAATCGAGAAACTCGAAGCGATTCTTCCTGATATGACTCTTATTGAATTGCAGAACGTTAATGAAGTTCTTCCGCCATTACTGGTTGAAAAGGGAACTCAAAACACATTAGTTAAAGTGGTCGTTGCTTCATCGAGCCTTAAAGAAAAAACGATTGCGGATGTTAGTGAAGGTGTTGTTAGCAGATATGTGTTAAACGATCTAGACGTTATAGACGTGCAAACTGGTCAGGATGAAGAGCGCATTCAAGTGGCGTCGTTGAATGTTGCGCTTAAAGTAAGCAATGACAACTTGTCAGGTTTTGTTGAGTTACCGATTCTTAAAATTAAAGAAGTCACTGCGGAAGGCGCAATTCTTCTTGATGAAGAGTATACGCCGCCACACCTCAATGTGCTTAAAGATCAAGCAATGTTGGCTTGCCTAAAAAATGTAACGGGAATGACAAAAATCCGTGCTGATGTGGTTTCTCAACGTTTAGTGCAAGGCAAAGCGGCATCTGCTTCAGCTGTCGATTTCATCATGCTTCAAATGCTCAATCGCTACGAAACGATTCTTAGACATCTGGGGCAGTTAGAACAAGTTCACCCTTTAGAGTTTGTCACGCTATTACGAGGATATGTTGGTGAGTTGTCGACTTTTTCGAGTAAAAATAAGCGCGCTCCTTTGCTTATTGATTATGAACACTCAAATCTGACCTCTACGATTTCAGAGCTTAATCAGGTGTTAAGCCAATACCTGAGTGTTGTTCTAGATCAGACGGCTAATAAACTTCCTTTGGAGGTTCGACAACTTGGTATTCGAGTGACACCGTTACCTGATAAGCGACTTCTTGAATCAAGCCAGTTTGTTTTGGCAGTAAAAGCAGATACAAGTACTGATGAGATTAGACGTTTGGTACCAGCTCAACTCAAGTTGGGACCAGCAGAACAAATTAGAGATCTTATAAATAATCAAATCAACGGTATTAACGTTGCACCACTCAATGTTGTTCCTCGACAGATCCCTTATCAAACGGGGTATGTGTATTTTGAAGTGATTAAGAAAGGACCATTCTGGGTTCGTCTCCAAGAGAGTGGCGGTATTGCTCTTCAGCTATCTGGTCAATTCCCGAATTCAGACATAGAGCTATGGAGCATTAACCAATAACAGGTTACGTCATTATGGAACAGACAATAATAAAGCCAACACCAGGTGGAAGACCAACAAACGCTAATATCTCAGTACCAAAATCTGCCGATAGTACAGTTGTGATCTCAAAGAATCCTGAAGTGGTCAACAATGACTCAGTGGTCGCATTTGGCAGCAACCCGATTTTAGCTGAAGCTAATGGCATACTTTCTATTATTGGACAGATTCGAGCAACAGCGAGTCACTCTGACGTCTTGTTTTTAAAAGAAACGTTGGCACAAAAGTTAAGAGACTACGAAAACCGACTACGTCAACAAAACATAAATCTGGAAACAATAGATACCGCTCGTTACTGCTTATGCTGCGCAATCGATGAAGCAGTTTTGAATACAAATTGGGGTAGCCAATCGACATGGAGTCACGACTCGTTGCTGACCTCTTTCTATTCTAGCAGTCAAGGTGGGGAGGCGTTTTTTCAGCATTTAGAAACATGCATGTCATTCCCTGAGACTCAGCTTGATCTCTTGGAACTCATGTATGTGTGTATGTCTTTAGGTTTCGTAGGGCAATATCGATTAGAAAAAAATGGTCTGGAAACACACCGTCGTTTGAGAAAGCAAGTTGTTAGCGTTTTAAAGTCAAACGGTCGAGGGTTACAGCAACGCTTAAGCGACAATATTGAAAGCCGTTTGTTAAATGGTTCGCAAGTGGCGGAACGTGCGCCTTTATGGGTGGTTTGCTCTGTCACATTGGCAATATTGGTCTGTATCTTTATGTTCTTCAGCTATGACCTTAACAAGGCTTCAAATCAAACCTTTGCCAGTTTAATTAATCTCATCTCACCTAATCAAACAGAGATGGCTCCTACGTCCGATTCTCAAGTAATAAAAGTTGCTGAACGCGTTTCTATGTATCTAGCAACCGAGATAAATAAAGAACTGGTGACTGTTGAGGCTCTATCCGACAGAGTTCGGATTTCTCTCAAAGCTCAAGACTTGTTTGAGTCAGGTAGTGCGGAAGTCGTTGAATATATCCAACCTGTTATATCTAAGTTGTCTCGCACTTTAGAAACAACCGAAGGGAAGATTTTGGTCACTGGACATACTGACGATAACCCTATTTTTACCAGTAAATATCCGTCCAATTGGCATCTTTCCCTTGCTCGTGCAACGGCGATGTCTGAACAGTTGATTGCGAACAGTGCACTGGAAGGAAGAGTCCTTCCTGAAGGGCTTGGTGATGCAAGACCCCTTGCTGAAAACTCTACTGATGAAAATCGTGCGCTTAACCGCCGAATCGAAATTGACCTTATGGTTGCAAACTAAGGAAAGTGAGATAAATGAGTATCCGAGAAGTAGGCAGAATATTTACTCAACGTTGGTTTATCGGTTTAGTCGGTGTTGCTGCGTGCTCAATTTTTATTTGGGTCGTAGGTCCCCTCATCACTGTTGCGGGATATGAGCCCTTAAAAACTGACTTTCAGCGTTTGGTTAGCATCCTGGTATTAGTTTTCGTTTGGGGTGTGTTCAATCTTACAAAGCAACATAAGCAAAAAGTAAAAGAAGACGAAACAATTCAAAGCCTGTTAGAGGTGGACTCGCAATCTGATAAAGAAGCTGCCTCAGAAATTAATGTGCTGCAAGACAGAATAGAGCAGGCAATCAAAGTGGTTACCAAAACACATAAAGGTAAACGTAGCTTATACGAATTACCTTGGTATGTACTGATTGGTCCTCCTGGTACAGGTAAAACGACAGTTCTTAAGCAATCTGGGTTGGAGTTTCCGTTAGCGGATTCATTAGGTTCGGACTCTGTTGCAGGTGTTGGGGGAACACGCCATTGTGATTGGTGGTTTGCAAACAAAGCGGTTCTTGTTGATACCGCTGGTCGTTATACGACACAAGATAGCCAAGAAAAAGTTGATGCTAAGGCATGGCATGGATTTCTTGGGCTGTTAAAAAAATATCGAACACAGAGACCAATTAACGGCGCAATTGTGACAATCAGCTTAGCTAGCATTATGTCGCAAACACGCACGGAAAGGAGCCTGCATGCAAGGGCGATAAAGTCTCGTTTACAGGAACTAAAAAACCAACTGGGTATGCAGTTTCCAATTTACGTTCTTCTTACAAAAATGGATCTGGTGGCGGGGTTTAATGAGTTTTTCGCGGATCTGAGCAAAGAAGAGCGTGAAGAGCTATTCGGTTTTATGTTCCCAAAAGATTGCGAAGATGAGCGCGGTGTCGTTTCTCTTTTCAATAAAGAGTTTCATCATCTACTTGAGCGATTGGACGCCCGAATGCTGCGCATTCTGGAAACAGAGGATGATCTTGATAAGCGCGCGATGATCTTTGAATTTCCAAAGCAACTTCGAGTGCTTCAAGCAAACCTAGATGAATTCCTTACAGAAATATTTGCTCAGAACAGCTTTGAAGAGCCCACCCTTATTCGAGGCGTGTTTATGGTTAGCTCGGTTCAAGACGGTATCCCTGTTAGCCGGCTAATGAACGAATCGAGCAGCGGGCTCGGGCTAGGGAAGTTAGGTTTATCTGCTCAGCACCACGGATCTCACAGCTATTTCGTTAGAAGCTTGTTTGATCAAGTCATCTTCAAAGAGCAACTGCTTGGGACAGTCAATCGTCATTATCAAAAGCAATCCAGTTGGCTCCATCGAGGCGTTTACATCGGCTGTGCGGTCGCGTTATGCGGAGCGATTGGAACGTGGTTTATGAGTTATCAATGGAACTCGACACTTATCACCCAAACCAACAAAGAGACAGGTCATATAAAAGCAATGATCGGTGCAGATAGTTTAGATTTTGAATCAGACATTATCAGCGCGATAGAAACACTCGACCGAATCATGACTTTACCTTTGGGAAGGCAAAGCGACTACGGAAATTCGGATGCAATAAAGAAGTTTGGTTTGTATCAGGGCGACAAAGTCTCTCAAGCGGCAAATAACGCCTACACGTCTGCTCTAACCAAACACTTCGCTCCTCTGGTGCTTGATAGCCTGATTTCAGAAATGGAAGGAAACCAAGAGCATCGTCAGTATCTATACGAAACGCTTAAAACTTACCTAATGTTGTTTAACCCAGAAAAGTATCAACAAGAAGAAGTATTAGCGTGGTTTGGCTTTTATTTTGAAAGACATTATCCAGGCGCTCTTAATGAATCACTAAGAGACCGTCTAATGACGCACACTAATAACCTTCTGGAAAGCAACGAAAGAGGTTTCTCATTTAATGACTCAGCTGTAGAGAGTGCTCGAGAAGTGTTAACTCAAATGTCTTTGCCTGAGCGTGCTTACCAACGCATGAAGTTACAATTTTCAAAAAGTCATGTGCCGTCATTCAGATTAACAGACGTTCTAGGACCAAAAGGGTTAGAACAATTTGAGCGAATGAGCGGTAAACCACTGTCTCAAGGGATCTCCGGTTTTTACACGTATAACGGGTTTCACAGCATTTTCCAAATTCAAATTAACCGCACTGTGAAAGGGTTAATGGAAGAGAACTGGGTATATGGAGACGATTTAAAAGCGCATGAAATTGACCAAGCAAGTGCAATCCAGGGTGTACAAGCACGTTACTACCAAGATTATGTGAATGAGTGGAAAAACTTAATTGAAGACATTCAGCTTAAGCAAGCGCCAACCCTTGATCTAGCCTCTACTCAAGCAAGAGTGTTGTCGGGGGTTGAGAGACCAATTGAATCATTATTGCGTGCGATTCAAAAAGAGGTTGGTTTGACCAAAGTTGTCTTGTCAGAGAACCAAAAAGCGGCGTCAGAGGTGGCAGGGAAGGTTGCTAAAGTGAAGTTTTCCAATACCGCTGACAAGTTAGATATGTATTTACCTGAAGAGAATAGCTTTAATGTTTCCTTGCCAGGTAAAGAAGTCGAATCCCACTTTACTGAAATCTTACGTTTGGATGAACAAGATTTTGAAGATATTCAGACAGCAATGGTCAATTTGCGCTCTTACCTGTCTGATTTATCAAGTTCGGGTAACAATCAAAAAATTGCATACAAGAGCATTCTCGATGGAACAGTTACCCAAGATGTTGCTGCGTCGTTTGAACGTGCAAGGGAGTTGTTACCAAAGCCATTTAATCAATGGTTAGGAGAACTGTCTCAAGAGTCAGTTAAGTTTGCAGAGAATGGGTCTAAAGATCACTTGAATCAATTATGGTTAACAAAGGTGGTTAAACCATATCGAAGCTCAATTGCTGGTCGCTATCCATTTGTTCCTAATGCCTCGAAGGAAGTTCGCCTCAAAGATTTTAAGCGGTTTTTTGGTTACGGCGGAACCATGGATGCCTTCTTTAAGGAGTATTTAGAACCATTTGTAGACACTTCAACTCGACGTTGGAAGCTTGAAAAAGAGATTGGTGTTCGTCCAGAAACACTTGCAGTATTCCAGAAAGCCAAACGGATAAGACAAACTTTCTTTGAGCCGGACAATTCTTTGCGCGTCGAATTTGGAATGAAACCTGTTTATTTAGATCAGCATATTACTCGTTTTGTACTGGAGTTGGGTGGGCAAGACTTAGTCTATAAGCACGGTCCTGCTCGCGCGAAGTCATTAAGCTGGCCCGCAGGGCAAGACCAAACTCGAATCGTCTTTACTCCACCAGAATCAAAACGCGAGATTGCACATACCTACGAAGGTGAGTGGGGTATTTTCAAATTACTTGATCAATCGCTAAAAGCGCGTCCAGAGTCGC
This sequence comes from Vibrio sp. Y29_XK_CS5, assembly GCF_024181835.1. Taxonomy (NCBI): domain Bacteria; kingdom Pseudomonadati; phylum Pseudomonadota; class Gammaproteobacteria; order Vibrionales; family Vibrionaceae; genus Vibrio; species Vibrio sp. Y29_XK_CS5. The sequence goes on along the minus strand of NZ_JAMZAM010000001.1, from coordinate 1,053,706 downwards.
GAAATGACAATATCGTTATGATCGATTTGAAAGGAAACAAAGTTCAACTGGAACTCATCCCTTCAAGTGCGATCAACCCGTTTTGGTCTAACGAGATGGAGAGTTTTCGATGTCCTCAAACGCTATAACACCCTGTTGGGGCTACATTGGAAAAATGCCTGCAAAAGGGGATTTTGTTAAAAATGGGCTTTCTCAAGAGTTTACTGAACGATGGCATGATTGGCAGCAAGCAATAATAGCTGTTAGCCGAGAACAATTGGGCGAAGGATGGCATCAATACTTTCTCACGGCTCCAATTTGGCACTTTGCACTGGATATCTCCTACATGGAAGACGCAACTTACATTGGGAGTGTCATACCGAGTGTTGACTCTGCGGGACGCTACTTCTTTTTCACTGTTGTGAGACCAGTCGAAGGGAGTGCTGTGGATTATTGGGAACAGAGTCAGTGGACTCAAAATAGTCAAGATCTTGCCGTCGCTGTACTCAATGACGACTTTGTATTTGATGCATGGGCTCGAAGACTCACTGACTCGGGTAAGACAGTTTTAGATGATGTTCCTACGGCAGAAGTACCGTTAGTACATTACAAAAGCAAACTTTCAACCATTTATGAGAACACCCCACAGTTATCTGCGAATGGTCTTTTAAATCAGATATTAGGTAAGGAATACAAAAAACCTTGTTTTTGGTGGACTGAAGGGTCGGCAACTATATCGCCCTGTATGCTGATTACGTCGGGACTGCCTTCAATAGGTCAATATGCGGCAATGTTAGATGGAAACTGGCAAGAGTGGAACTGGTAGGTATCAGCGAATGAATTGGAATTACTTTACTTTTTCGAGGACTCATCCAGGAAAGGTCCGTCCATATAACGAAGATGCATTACTTGATATGTCCGAACTTGGTTTGTGGGTCGTAGCAGATGGTATGGGTGGTCATTGTGCAGGAGACATCGCCAGTCAGATGTTGGTCGATAAGATTGCCCGCTATGCAAAAGACAATAAGACAACCCACATTGATGAGTTGAGAGGTGTTATTCAGCAAGCAAACAAAGAGATCTTTGATTACGCAAAAGAGCATTTAGAAGGTAAAACGATGGGGACAACACTTGTACTGTTATTTATGCAGGACGGGTATTTTCATTGTTTGTGGGTTGGGGATAGCCGTATATACCAACTGAGAGAAGGGAGCTTCACGCAAAAAACAAGAGATCACAGCCAAGTTATGGATCTGGTCGAACAAGGGTTATTAGCGATTGAGGATGCAGAATCACACCCATTAGCTAACGTCATAACTCGTGCGATAGGTGTCGATGAAATAGTAACGATAGACCAAACCTCCGGTCAGCTCTCGAACGGTGATCAATTTCTGTTGTGTAGCGACGGGCTCTCTAAAGAACTGACCAATGACGAGATACACAACACGCTCTATGCTGATTCAGTCAATCAAGCAGGGTTAGCCTTGATGCACTCTGCGTTAGTTCGAGGTGCTAGTGACAACGTCACATGCGCGTTGGTCAAAGTATGCTGTGATCAAAATGAAATAGCTGAAAATCAGCAAGATGACGCGACCATTCCTGTTTTCTTGAGGAGTAAAGTGCGTGGATGACCTAATCAAAGCGTTCGAGTGGTTAGAACCAGTACTACAACCTGTCTCTGCTGATCAACCAACGGGCGTGGACCCTCGTGAGGACGTATCTCCTCAATCTGCTTATTACAGATTAAAAGACCACAGGATGGCTGCGCGCAATACAGAGCGTAACGCCATTATTGAAGAAGAAAGCATACTCAGCCACACCAACCTTTGGCGTGTTTTCATTGATGAAGTTCCAGAAGTTCTGACTTCTCAGTCAAAGGATTTGGAGCTTGTCGCTTGGCTGATTGAGGCGCTGACACGTATTTATGGCTTTCGCGGAATGGGGATCGGATACGAGATAGCATCACACTTTATTGATCATTTCTGGGAACAGCTGCATCCCATGCCTGATGAAGACGGAATCGAGACTCGTATTTCTGCAATCATTGGATTAAACGGTATCGAAAGTGAAGGTACCTTAATTTTTCCACTGGCTTCGATTCCGCTGACGGATATGGGGGTAGAGCAAGCTTACGCATTTTGGGAATACCAACAAGCCATCGAATTAGAGCGACTTGATGAAGATAAACGACGTTACAAAGTCGAGCAAGGTGCTGTGGAACTGTCGAAAATCAGCGATACCGTTAAATCCACCTCTGATGAGTTTTACAGGACTTTGATCACTGATCTTGAGTTCGGCATAAGGGCATTTAACCAATTTAGTCAAAAGCTTGATGATGCTGTTGGAGACGTTACCCCAAGTTCTTACATCTCAAAAAAGCTTGATTCAATACACTCGGCATTAAAGCATTTGCTTGGTGACCGCTTTCAGGCACCGAAAGAGGTGATTGAAGAGGCTGATATGGAATCTAACGAGCCGACTACGGTCACAAGCCAGTCAGCTAACAACAGCGAATTGCTAATAACAAATATGCAATCACGCGAGCAAGCGATTGAACAGTTACAAAAGGTGGCAGACTTCTTTAGAGAAAGTGAGCCTCATTCACCAGTTTCTTACTCCATCGAACAGATTATTCGTTGGTGTGGAATGCCTCTGCCGGAATTACTGGCGGAATTGATCTCCGACGGAGATGCAAAGAGACGCTATTTCCGTTTAGTTGGCATAGCAGAACAAAATGAAAATTAAGGAAGGGAGAACGGTATGACGAGTATTCACTCGAAACTGTCACGAGTAAGGAAGCCTCGTGTTCACATTACCTATGATGTTGAAACCGAAGGAACAACGCTTAAAAAAGAGCTTCCTTTTGTGGTTGGTGTAATGGGCGACTTCGCTGGACAAAATACCGAAGCGTTGAAGCCTTTGAAAGACCGACGTTTCATTCAGATTGATCGAGACAACTTTGATGATGTTTTGAAAAAAATGAGTCCATCAGTGAAGTTTAAAGTCGCAAACAAATTGGCGAAAGATGACTCGCAATTTGAAGTGGATTTAAGCTTTAAATCTATGCAGGACTTCGAGCCCGCAGCGATTGTTAATCAAGTTGATCCTTTACGCCAACTGATGGAAACCCGAAATAAACTTCGTGACTTGATGACGAAGGTCGACCGCTCAGAAGAGTTAGAAAATATTCTAGAGGATGTATTAAACAACACGGAAAACCTGACAAAGTTGGCTGGAGAGTTAAACCTGGGCGAGTCAAGCTCTGTAGATAATCCAGAGGGAGCATAGTAATGACGACTCAAATTGACAAACAACTTGATCCAACGGTAGAGCAACAAACGTCATCATTCCTAGAGCAGGCGATTGGTGCAACAAAGCAAACAGAAGCTTCTCGTGCCGAAGAGTTGATCAAGACATTAACAGAAGAAGCAATGAAAGGTACCGTTTCCTGGAATAAGAACCTAACGGTGACGTTCCGTGAAGCAATCACGCTTCTTGACCAACAGATTTCGGAACAATTGTCTGAAGTCATGCATCACCCAGAACTACAAAAGCTTGAGGGCTCTTGGAGAGGCTTAAATTACTTAGTGATGAACTCGGAAACAAGTTCAGCATTGAAAATTCGCATGATCAGCATGACGAAAAAAGAGCTTCATAAGGATTTAAGCAAAGCGGTTGAGTTTGATCAGAGCCAAATCTTTAAGAAGGTGTATGAGTCTGAATTCGGTAGTGCTGGTGGTGAGCCTTATGGTGCGCTTATCGGTGACTATGAGTTTACAAACCATCCGGAAGATATCGAATCATTGCGCCTGATGTCTAACGTTGCTGCTTCTGGTTTCTCGCCGTTTCTTTCGGCGGCTTCACCGGCTTTGTTTGGCTTTGATGAATGGACGGAATTATCTAAACCTCGCGATTTGGATAAGGTATTCGAGTCATTGGAATACGCACAATGGCGTTCCTTCCGCGAAAGTGCTGACTCGCGTTTTGTAAGCCTAACCATGCCGAAAGTGCTAGCACGTTTGCCTTATGGTCAAGCGACTTCTCCAGTTGAAGAGTTTGGGTTTGAGGAGTTTGATGTTGACGCTGTTTCTGGCATTGCGACTAATGCAGAACACAACGACTACTGTTGGATGAACTCTTCGTATGTACTAGGTGCGAAGCTCACAGATGCTTTTTCAAAGTATGGCTTCTGTACAGCGATTCGAGGTGCAGAAGGTGGTGGTCGTGTAGACAATCTACCAACGCACTTCTTCATGAGTGATGATGGCGATCCTGATATGAAATGCCCAACAGAAATCGGTATTACTGACCGCAGAGAAGCGGAGTTAGGTAAACTTGGTTTCTTACCATTATGTCATTACAAAAACACAAACTATGCCGTGTTTTTTGGTGCGCAAACCTGTCAGAAACCAGCAAATCATGACTCTCCGGATGCGACAGCGAATGCTGCAATTTCCGCACGCTTACCTTACATGATGGCGACATCGCGTTTTGCCCATTATTTGAAAGTGATGGCTCGCGATAAGATCGGTAGCTTCATGGAAGCAGAAGATGTTGAATCATGGTTGAACCGTTGGATCTTAAGTTATGTGAACGCATCTGAAGGAGGCGGTCAGGAAATCCGCGCGAAATACCCATTGGCTGATGCTCGCGTGCAGGTTAAGGAGATTCCAGGCGCGCCAGGCTCTTACAATGCAGTAGCATGGTTGAAGCCTTGGTTACAGATGGAAGAGCTTACGACTTCATTACGCTTAGTTGCAAAAATCCCTCAATCGGGTGGTTAAGTGAATTGTGGTTGGCTTTATGGGTCAACCACACTTTCCCTCCTGTGGTGTGTAAAAATGACTAACGATACAGCGTTGAATTTCTTAGACCCAAGCGAGCTAAAGCATGAGTTTAGTCCGCTTGGGTGTGCGGAACTTAATAGTTACTGGATTACTCGGTTTGTCGAAACAGAAGATTCAATACACTCGGCAAAAATTTGGTTAGAAGGTACCAAAAGCAGAAGTGTTGCTGAATTTCGTCGCAGTTTGATTATGACCATCAATCAAATAGATCAATTGTTACAGAAACAACTAAATGAAATCATTCATCACCCGAGATATCAGCAGTTGGAGCGATCTTGGGTGGGGGTTAAGTATCTGTGTGAACAAACAGACGGTCAATCTGGTGAATTGGTAAAAATAAAGCTTTTATCGTCGACATGGGAAGAAGTCAGTAAAGATGCTTTAAAAGCAATCGAATTCGACCAGTCAGCTTTGTTTAAACTGCTTTACCAAAATGAATACGGCATGGCTGGAGGTGAGCCATTTGGACTGATAGTTGGTGATTATGAGCTTCGACATGACCCTAACCAAAACTACTTTGATCGGGATTTGTCGGTATTGGGTAAGATTGCCCAGACAGCAGCAGCTGCGTTTAGTCCTTTTGTCATGTCTGCGCAACCAAGTGTATTTGGGGTTGATCGTTTTTCGGAGTTGTCATCTACCACAGACATTACTTCTCAATTTGATCAAGTTGAGTATGGGAAGTGGCAACGCTTGAGAGAATCAGAAGATACAAAGTTTATAGGTATTGCAGCGCCTAATGTTCTTTTTAGGCAGCCTTATATCAAAGATGGTTCTCGGATAGAGGCGTTTGAGTTCGAGGAGACGATTGTTGAATCAGAACAAGAGTTGTTGTGGGGTAGCGCCGCTTTTTGTTTCGCCGCCATCGCAATTAGAACCTATCAAGAACATGGTTGGTTTACTCACATGAGAGGTGTGAAGCAAGGGGATTACACCCAAGGAGCCATTCTAGCTCCAACAAGAAGTTCTGTTCAGCTTATGAGTAAAAACACACGAGATAGGAGCCCTTTAAATCTGAAGGTATCAGAGCGTAAAGAGAAAGAGATATCCGATTGCGGTTTCATTACGATGTCACCTGTCGCAGAAACCGATTTAGTCGGCATGATATCCAGTGTGTCTATCCATAAGCCAAAGTTATTTGAAGACCAGAACATAACGATGAACGCCAAGCTGACTTCGATGCTGCAATATACATTATGTGTATCTCGAATCGCACATTACATAAAGGTAATGGGAAGAGACAAGGTTGGTGGGTATCAAGATTCTGATTCAATCCAGCGGGATTTTCAGCAATGGCTTCACCAATATACAACTGCTTCTGATGAAGCTTCTGATGAACTCAGAGCAAAGTATCCACTCAACGAAGCAAAAATAACAGTTAAAGAAAAACGCGATTCGCCAGGGCATTACTTTTCAGTAGTGCATTTAAGACCTCATTTTCAACTCGATCAAATGGTTTCGGCGGTCAAATTAATTACGGAGTTATCACCGGAGCAGGTGGTGTAAGGGAACACGATGACAACATGGAAAAAAGCCTTATCTGAAGGTCAATTGCAGCAAGCTATTACTCTATTAATTGAAGAGATAAAGTCTGCCCCGAAAGATGCAAGCTTGCGAAGTTCGTTCATTGAGCTGCTTTGTATTAACGGTGATTTGGAGCGAGCGGACGATCAACTGATTCAATCGATCAAGCTATTTCCGGAATATTTGGCAGGTGCGAGTCAATTGCGTCATCTTGTAAAAGCGGCGCAAGCCCGTAAAGACTTTAGTGAGGGGGCAGCAACTGCGCAGTTTGTTGAAGGTGATTCAAAGGTTAACGAGTTGATCATCGAGTTGAATCTTGCCATCAAAAATAAAGACTATGAAAGTGGTTATGAGTTGGCGCAGCAGCTTGAAAAAGGAAGAACCACTAAACGCTTTTCTCAAAATGGAAGTATGACCGATGAGGTAAGGGATATCGACGACCGTTTGTCTGGTTATGTCGAGCTGTTTTCTACTGCGGGAAACTACTTTCTTGTCCCAATTAAAAATATTAAATATTTAGAAGTGAAGGATCCAAGCTCATTACTTGAAAATGTTTGGCGACCTGTGGAGTTTGATATTGAGGGTTTAGGTGAAGGAGAGGGGCACATGCCACTCACATACATAGACTCATCTACAGACGCCCAAAAGCTTGCCAAAGAAACAGATTGGATACAACTTGGCGCTAGCGAGTTGTTCGTAGGTTCAGGACAAAAGTGTTGGTTGGTTGGGGACAAAGCAGTACCTATTTTTGAGCTAAACCAATTGTCAGAAATCGCAGAGCTTGCATAGAGGTTTAGATGGCACTGGCAGCATCCTTACTTGATAAGCTAATCGATAATGATCCTCAATCCCGAGAAGATAAAGACTTTCCACTCACTCAACAGTTGCTGATAGACAATTTATTGAGAGATTTAGAGTCGATGTTGAACAGTCGGATTGGGTGGAGAGAAGTCCCGTTTGAGTTAAAAGAAGCGAATAAATCAATCTTAAATTATGGTCTGCCTGATTTCTCTTCAATGCCATTCAGTAGCCAGCAAGGACAAGGGCAGCTCTGCGGCATTGTAAGAGCTGCCATTCGTGAATTTGAACCGCGTTTATCGTCGCCGGTTGTCAATATACTGCAGGAAAAGAGTGCGGTAGATCGCACTTTAAGGTTACAGATAAATGCAACGTGCCTTATAGGAAATAGTGAGCGCGACGTGACGTTTAATACCGAAGTTGAACCCGTAAATTTAGGCATGAAATTGAGTAGAGCAAAATGAGCGAAGAGTTCTTGAAGTACTATAACCGCGAGTTGGCATATTTGCGCCACAAAGGGCAGGAGTTTGGCGAGCAATACCCAAAGATTGCTGCGCGTTTGGGTATTAACGAAGAACAAGTAGATGACCCTCATGTAGAGAGGCTGTTAGAAGGTTGCGCGTTCATGACGGCGCGAATTCGCCAGAGTTTGGATAACAGTTATCCGCAGTTTACTGAGTCTTTAATGGGGCAACTACACCCAGACTTTCATGCTCCAATACCCTCGATGTCGATCATCAGAATGAAGTGTAATGGGTCAACGTCATCACCCTTTGATATACCTGCTGGAGAAAAAGTAAAGATTAGTGCACCCGGTTTTGATGAGTGCGAATTTAAAACATGTTATGACACACAGATTTACCCTTGTGACGTTTCACAAGGAAGCTTTGATAATGCCCCTTTGGCATCGATAGGTTCTCGTTGGGAAACAAATGCGCACTCGATGCTTAAGTTGAGGCTCAATTCAAATGAGAGTGGGGCGACATTTGCTGGAATGGGGGTTGAGACGCTGCGCTTTTACCTGAATGGTCAAACTCAACTCACACAAAGGCTATATCAACTTCTGTTCAAAAGTCTGATAGGCATATCGCTTTCAGCAAACGGTAAAGAAATTGCGTCATTAACACCACGCCACTTACACGCAGTGGGATTTCATGATTCTCACAAAGTCGTTCCCTATAGTAAGCGAAGCTTTTCATCCGCGAGGATGTTAGTGGAGTATTTACATTTTCCTGAAAAGTTTATGTTTTTTGAGCTGCAGGATCTCGCACTTGAAAGATTAGAGGTAGAAGGCGAGCTCGATATTAGTTTTTACTTTGATATCGACGATGACTGGTTACCAAAACAAGTAGATGAAGAAAGTGTGCTTTTAGGGTGTGTTCCAATCATTAACTTGTACGAAAGCACGATGGAGCCAACACGGTTAGAAGCTTCAGAGTATGAGTATCAGATGTCTCCTGGGCATCAAAGTGCTGATTGCAGTGAAGTAGTTGCGATCACGGATGTTACTTTGAATAACTGGAACAAGTCTTATAAGAATTTACCCAGTTACTTCGCTGGCGAGCATAACCATTATATGAACAAAAGTGATTTGTTTTGGGTAATGAGGCGAGAAGATAAGAACTGGGCGGGGGGATTTGATGAACCAGGTAGGGATATCTATATTTCTTTTGTTAATAAAAAACATCAACAGTTTGAATTCGATAGCCATGACAGTTGGTTACTTTCAGTTAAGGCAGAGTGTTGTAATAGAAACATGCCCCAAAAATTGCCTTTTGGTGGCGGTTTGCCAAACGTATTGCTACCAAAAGTAAGTGACAATTTTCAGCAAGTAAAATGTTTGGTTTCAATGACTGAAACAATCAGACCGGATATGGATGAAGGCACCCGCTGGCAACTAACCAAATTATTAACGCTTTCCCACTTCACTGATGAGACTGGTCTAGCAACGTTAAAACAACGACTTAAACTCTATGCATTTGCGGGTACAGCTGAGACCAAAGCACTTATCGACGCCTTAGTAAAATTAGAATATCAACAAACCACAGGAAGGGTTAATGAACAGGGAAGAGTTGGTTTTGCTCATGGAGTAAAGCTGGTGCTTACCGTTTCTGATCAAATGCTATCTAAAGAGCAAACCTTTTTCTTAGGGTGCGTACTTTCAGTGTATTTTGCGCAATTTGCTGAGGTAAATATTTTCACACAGTTAGAGGTAAAGACGAAATCTACGGACAAAGTATTTCATCGATGGCCTGCAATGCTTGGTGAAAAGGTATTGTTATGAATGAGGTGGATTTTTTTCAACAATTGAAAAAGCGACCATTGTTTGAAGCGATTCACCTCATTGAATTGGGATTACTTAAAGCTGGGGCTCAATTAGGGAGCGATTCATTACCTAAAAATGAAAAGGTAGATCTAAAAGTAAACTCAACGCTAGGTTATGAAAACGCACAACTTTCCAATGTTCATCGCTCTGGCAACGATAGGCTGATACTAGAAACAAACTTAATTGGTCTGACAGGGGAACAGGGCGTGTTACCCCATCATTACAGTGAACTTGCGATTAGTCGTCAAAAAGAAGGCGACGGAGCGATGGTGGATTTCTACGATATTTTCAATCACCGTTTACTTTCGTTGTATTACCGTAGTTGGCAGTTGAGTCAGATATCAGTTCAGGCACATGAACATTCTAAAGGGGCTCGTTCCCCTCTCATAAACAGTCTAGAAGCTGTTTCAGGTCACTCTGACCACCTAATTAATCACTACGCCGGCTTATTTGCATCGAGAAACAGAAGTAAAGGCGCACTAAAAACCATTATTGAAGACCTAACAGGGTGTGACGTTAGGTTACACGAGCTTCAAGGGCAATGGTTACGTTTATCAAAGGAAGAACAGACGAGATTAGGTGGAAAGTCGACGCCGGAAGGACAATTTGCTCAAGTCGGTAGAGGCGCATCTATAGGCGCAAAGGCGTGGAACATAAATGCAGCAGTGATGATCGAACTAATACCAACGAGTACAGAGCAAGTCAGTCAGTTACTGCCCAATAACCCATACATAAACACAGTTAAGTCTTTGGTCCATGAGTATGTAGGCAAACATAAGTCCATTAAGTGGAAGCTCACTACACGTCATAAGTATTTGCCCAAGGTGTGCATTACTAAACGACATGGTCAACTAGGGATTGGTACGGTTTTATCTAAACATAAGCGAACTGAAGATCGCGAAATAACTATCACCATTTAAAGGAATCACAATGGCTTTACTATCACTTTCAGCGTTGGTCGAAAGGTTGTCTCCTGTCGCTAAAGAAACGCTTGAACAAGCGGCTGCAATGGCGAGTTCTCGTACTCATCATAGTATAGAGATGACCCACTGGTTGTTATCCATACTCCAGCATCCCGCAGAGATTTATGTTGAAGTATTTAAGAAGTTTAATGTAAACCCGAAACTGGTTGAAACACAGTTATTGTCGCAATTGGAAAAATACAAAACGGGTTGTGAATCGGTGCCGGGACTTGCAACCCACACTGTTACTGTGATGCAAAATGCAGTGATGATAGCAACAATAGAGTTTGACGCACATGAACTCAACTGTATCCATCTATTAAGTGCTTATCTATCGGATGATTCCTTAGCGAATGCGATAAATCAACCTTGTCCTGAATTAAATAAAATTGAAGTGACGACATTGCCTGCATTCAATGAATCGCAGCAGGTAGCAACTTCTGCAGCAAAACAAACTAGCACTGCCTTGGATCAATTTACTGTTGATCTTACAGCACAAGCTAAAGCAGGAAAGCTTGACCCAGTTGTTGGGCGTGATAACGAAATTCGACTCATGGTAGATATATTGCTGCGAAGACGCCAAAACAACCCAATTCTCACAGGGGAGGCGGGAGTTGGTAAAACGGCTGTAGTAGAAGGGTTAGCCCTAAAAATTGTCGAAGGTGACGTCCCTCCAGCATTGCAAGGTGTTGCTATTAAGTCGTTAGATATGGCTTTGCTACAAGCCGGAGCAGGAATGAAAGGTGAGTTTGAAAACCGCCTAAAAAACGTCATAAAAGAAGTTAATCAATCTGATACACCGATTATTCTTTTTATCGATGAAGCTCATGGTCTGATTGGCGGAGGTGGTCAGGCGGGGCAAGGTGACGCTGCTAATATTTTAAAGCCAGCACTCGCAAGAGGTGAGTTAAGAACTATTGCTGCAACAACTTGGGCTGAGTACAAAAAGTACTTTGAAAAAGATGCAGCGCTGACTAGGCGTTTCCAAGTGGTCAAAGTAGATGAACCCACTCCGGAAGTTGCAGTGGATATGCTTCGCGGTTTATTGAATGTGATGTCGAACCATCATGGCGTATATATTACCAGCCAAGCATTAGAAGCCGCTGTTCAACTGTCTTCTCGATACATCAATGGTCGACAACTTCCTGACAAAGCGGTGTCTGTATTAGATACAGCGTGTTCACGCGTAGCCTTAAGTCAATCTTCAATACCCGGTGTATTGGATAACAAGAAAAAGGCAATGCAGCTAAAACAAGCAGAATTAGAACAACTGATTAAAGAGTCTCAATTTGGTCGCGACCTTAGTGATGTGATAGAGAATATTCGAATCGAGATTGACCAGCTCTCTCACTCAGTACTTACTCTTGAGGCGCAATGGCAACAAGAACAACTTTGGGTTGAAGATGCAAAAGCCTTACGTAATAAAATCCTCCTATCTCCGTCAGATTCTGACAAAAAAAAATTGATCGAGATTGAAGAACAACTCGGTACGAATGCTCAGCCTTTGGTGTTCTCTCATGTAGGGGATGCATTGATCGCCGAAGTAATCTCTGATTGGACTGGTATTCCGCTAGGTAAGCTGCAAGATGACGAGATTAAGGCAGTATTGAACTTAAAAGAGAGTTTAATTAAACGAGTTGTAGGGCAAAATCATGCTCTTGAAACCATGTCGGAAGTGATTAAAACGGCAAGTGCCCAACTTACAGATGAATCGAAGCCAAACGGGGTGTTTCTGCTTATTGGACCAAGCGGAGTCGGTAAAACTGAATCCGCATTAGCAATAGCGGAAAAGGTGTATGGTAGTGAAGAAAACGTTACCACGATCAACATGTCAGAGTTTAAAGAGGAACATAAAGTCTCATTACTATTAGGCTCTCCTCCTGGCTATGTCGGTTATGGTGAAGGTGGTGTGTTGACGGAGGCGGTGAGAAGGAAGCCATACAGCGTCATTCTTTTAGATGAAATGGAAAAAGCGCACCCAGGTGTCCAAGATATCTTTTATCAAGTGTTTGATAAGGGAATGATCAAAGATGGTGAAGGTAGAGACATTGACTTCAAAAATACCATTATCATTATGACGGCAAATACTGGTACAGATACAACAATGTCATTGTTTGAAGACCCTGACTTAGCTCCAGATGTTGGCGCCCTAAAAAATGCGTTGAGAGATGATTTAATTGCGGACTTTAAACCTGCTTTCTTGGGACGTGTAAATGTCCTACCTTACTTACCACTAGACGAAACAGTATTAAAAAATATTACTCACCTAAAAGTAAAAAAAATCTCAGATAGAATTAGAAAAAACTATTCCTCAGAGCTGATAGTGAGTGATCAATTAATAAATAATATTGTTGCTAGTAGTAATGAATCAGGAAGTGGAGCAAGGGTCATACAAACAACCATTGAAAATACACTGTTGCCTAAAATATCGCATGAAATCCTTACGGCGATTCTTAAAGGTAAGAATTTTAAAGAGATTAAGGTCGAGGGTGAAGTTAATTCTTTAACTGTCTCACTTTTATAACAATTATTTCAAAATGAAATTAATATGAGAGTTGCTTCGTAATAAGCATTTTACATTTAAAATAACGCTTATATTAAATCTAAATACAAGATATAAAATATCGTATTTAAAAATTGGTTTTTGATACATTAATCATTAGTTTTAATTGATGATTAAAATATAAAATTACTATGTAATATGTCATTAATAATGCTATAGGAGATTAGCATGCAGTCTAACACGTATCTTAAATATGCAGATATTAAAGGTGAGGCAACAGCCGAACAGTACAAGGATCTAATTACTCTACTATCTGTAGATTGGAGTGTTGGTCGTGAAATTTCATCGTACACTGGTACAGCGATGGACCGCGAAGCAAGTGCAACACGTCTATACGATTTGACGATCACTAAGCTTCAAGACCGTTCATCACCGGACCTATTTAAAGAAGCTACCATTGGTAAAGGTAAACCAGCGGTATTCCACATCACCAAGCAAGGTGAAAAGGTAGAAGAGATCATGAAAATCGAACTTACCGATGCAATGATTTCAAACTACTCTGTGTCAATCCAGGACGATCGTCCAATTGAAACAATCACTATTTCTTACACTGAAATGATGATGACAGTTACACCTACTGACGATAAGAACAACACATCTGCGCCATTAGTATATGGCTACAGCGGTGTTAAAGGTCAGCAAATGTAATTGTATTGCGGGAAGAGCTTTCTTCCCGCTATTTTATAAAGAAGTATCTAATGAAAAAAGCATCTCAGAAAAATAACTTTATACGAATTTCTTCACCATTTGGGAGTGATACGTTAATTCTTAATTCCTTTGAATATAAAGAGACTGCATCCCAACTTTTTTCATTGTATGCTCATGCTTATTTTAACGACCAACATGAGGAATTGAATAACATCATTGGAAAAGAGGTCTTGATCACGATGGATAATCATCCATCTGTTAGCGCTAAACCTCGTTATTTTCATGGGGTTGTATCTAGAGCCAGATTAACTGGTTCAAGGGTTACTACAGTTGAGCATGGTGAGAATTACAAAAACATAGATTTGTATATCGAGCCTAAAATTCGATTTTCTGATTACCGCACTAACTGCCGTATTTTTCAAAATAAAAGCATAGAAGAAATAATTTCATTGATTCTATCAGAACATGATGTTGAGTTCAGTTTTAAAACTCTAAGAAGTTACCCCAAGTATGCGTATAAAGTTCAATATGACGAAACTGATCTGGCATTTATAGAGCGGTTACTGTCTGAAGAGGGAGTTGCTTATTGCTTTTCGCATACAGAATCTTCCCATGTTATTGAATTTTTTGATGACGCTGATTACTACGAGTCAGGGGAAGAGTTCTTTGTTAATCATTCAACAGGTACGAGTGAAGTAAGCCACATTAGTTCATGGAATGAGACCCAAACACTGACGACTAAAAAAACATGTAAAGCAGGCTTTGATATGCTTAAGCCTTTGTCTCATCCGATGCACCAAGCGAATGGAAAGAGTGAATATTTTTCGGTACCAGTTAGTGAGCACTATGAGTATCTCGCGGAAACTGAGACTAAAGATGATTTTTCCTTACGCAATAAGCATGCAATTGAATCGTTACAACAAGATGCTTATCAATGTAGTGGTGAAGCAAGTTGCAGAACCTTTACTGTTGGTAAATTATTTAAATTTAAAAAACATGAAGATGTAAGCCGTGTAGGTAAAGAGTTTGTCCTTTCTTCGGTTTCCATGTCTGCATCAGTGCTCAATCAAACCGGGCAAGGTGGGACGTCAGCTCAAGGTTTTAAAATGTCTTTCCACTGCGTCGGTTCAAAAACCATGCTTCGTCCAAAAACTCATATTCGAAGACCTCAAGTTAGAGGTCTTCAAACCGCGATTGTTACTGGAAATGAGGATGGTGAGATTTACCTTGATAAGCATGGACGAATTAAAGTTCAGTTTCATTGGGATAGACAAGGTAAATATGATGCTAACAGTTCATGCTGGATTCGCGTTGCGCACGCGAGCGCGGGTAATGGCTGGGGTAGTATTTTCCACCCAAGAGTTGGTCAAGAGGTCATTGTCGATTTTGTTAATGGCGACCCGGATCAGCCTATAGTTACCGGCTCTCTTTACAATGGAACTCAAGAGACACCATACAAATTACCGGACCAAGCTTCTCAAAGTGGTTACAAATCTCGCTCTGTACAAAAAGAGGGAAATAACTACAACGAGCTTCGGTTTGAAGACAAGCCTGGAGATGAGCATGTCTACTTACACGCAGAAAAGCTGTTTCAAATGGTAGTCGAAGACTGTGCAGATATTTCTATAGAGAACAATAAAAAAGAAAAAGTCACCAATGAATTGCGCCAAGAAGTGGGTAAAAGTGCCGACCTTAAAGTTGGTGAGAATCAATCTTTAGATGTTGGTAAGGCATTATCAATTAATGCAGGAAAAAGTATTGAAATTAAGGTTGGTGGGGCGTCGATTCAAATGTCGAGTTCTGGCGAGATCAATATTAAGGGTAATAAGATCTCGATTAATGGCTCTGCCATCGCACTAAAAGCCGGGCAAATTTCTCTTAATTAAGGCGCGCAGAAATGGGAAAACCAGCAGCAGTAATAGGTAGCTTTCACATATGTCCCAAAAAGACAGGGAAAATTCCTCACGTCGGAGGACCTGTCATAATGGGGTCTCCAAACGTAAAAATCACAGGTCTTCCTGCAGCACGAAAAGGCGATAAGCTAATTTGCGTTGGTCCACCAGATAGTATCTCTTCGGGGTCTTCTAGCGTGAAAATCAACGGGAAACCGGCAGCACGGCTAGGGGATTCGACATCTCACGGCGGTAAAATTTTAGTCGGCAACCCAACGGTAGTCATTGGTGGATAGATGGGGCTTATGTTTCAGCCAAGCTTGTGTTTGTTGGGAGACCAAGAATTTTCAATATCGCAGCTCACTAATCATACGTTAAAGCCGTCAGAATTCTCTGTATCGAACTTTGAAGAGATCGACTCTCTCTCTATTATTGATACGCTTGATTCTTATTCTAACTATCTGAGCAAGCGGGATATTTCAGGTCATGTTTTCTTGTTGCTGCCAAATATCACCGATAAGAACATTCTGCGAAGAGTTATCGCTTGGTTTTTGTCGATATTTAGCAAAGTCGAGGCGGATAAAATTGCCCTTTATCCATATGGTAATGCCTCTTTTTTGATGGCTCTTAACAGTATTGAACGCTTGGTCAAAAAAAATAACTCAGTGTGGGTCGTCGCTATAAACGCAATCGATTCTGGATATGGTCTTGATTCGTTAGTTATGGCGCGTTGTTCCATGGGGCATAGAGGACTACGTCCTTACAAGGTTGCTGTTGATTTGGACTTTGAAGGGACTGATACGGCGACATCAAATATCACCAAACAATTGGGGCTTGTTTGTACTCATCTTCTAGACGAACTTGCTCTGTCTATAGAAGGAGAAGAGCCAGTATGGCTGGAGTCTATTCAATTCTTATCTCCTTGGATAACAGCGGATACTTCCTATCAGCTAATAGATTCGATCACGGGTCCCTTAGGTCCTTGTAATGGTTTATTAAAAGCGCTCTGTGTTTACCAGCAGCAAGCAAATAGAAACATATCAAATTATTGCGGATTGCAAATTGACGTTGAACGGTATGGATATGCCGTAGGCGTTTTGTATCGCTGGGTTAATGAGTAACTTGAAGAGATGAACTTACAACGGATTATAAAACTTAAAGCGTTAAGTGGTGCCGTATTTTGCTTTTCTCATCAACGTTTAAATGTTGGTATTGAAAAAGAATTTGGCACCGAAAACTGTGCAGCGGTTTTTATTGAGCAATTTCATTTTGCATCATTGGATGACCTAAGAGAAATCGCCTCTTGGACGAGTAAAGAAGTGTCATTTGCTCATGAGTATGAAGATAAAGGCATAGAAGAGCTCGACCAGCTACTCGCTAAAGGGTTATATGATCGTGTTTTGTTTGTATCAGAACTGCCTAAGTTACTCCCTAAAACATTCTATCCACCAACGAATATTCCACAACCTGTCGCTCTAAAGGCGTCAAAAGGTGCGAGGGTATTGTCGCGTTCTGAACGTGTTAATGCGAGCAGTTCTGTAAGTCTCTCTCCTCAAGATGAAAGCAGTAAACGTCATGTTAAAGCTGGCGATCCCGTGTCGATGGTGACAGGTGAAGAACACTTATCTTTAGTGGATGTTAGATTACCTTTTCATTTGACGTGGTTACGTACGTATCGCTCTTCTCTCTGTGATACGAGTACATCTTTAGGCTTTGGCTGGAGGCATATATTTCAATACGAGCTAATGGATGTATTAGATGAAAAGTCTAACGTGGTAGGTTGGCTTTTTATGGATGAAGTAGGAGACACGATTCAATTTCCTAGTGTGGAGATCGGCGGAATTAGTTATCAAGCTTATTCTGGTGCAAGCTGCCTGTTCCACAAAAATGGTTATCGACTCGTGTCATTGAGAAACGAAGTTCAAATTAAGTTTTATTTGAAAGACGAGTTGTGGGTCGCACGTGAAGTTCGTCTGGGTCACATGAAAACCGTGAACCTTGAATACTCTCGCAATCACAGAGTGGTTGGAGTCAGTGTCAACCAGAAACCAAAACTTGAACTTCAGTACGACGAACATGGATTGCTTGTAGAAATCAGAACCCCCAAAACAAACCACGTGTTAGCAAAATATGATTACGATGCAGGTAGTCGCTTAATCTGTGCCAAGAACGAAAACGGTCTCATAGAAAAGTATCAATACAACGACTCGAACCTACTGGTTAAGCGAACGCGAGCGACTGGCTTTTCTCATTATTTTGAATGGTTGGGTGAAGGAAAAGATGCAAAATGTGTTCGAAATTGGGGGGATGAAGGCGTCTATGACTATCGGTTTGATATCGGGTTATACGAGTCAACTTACTGGGACTCGTTAGGAAACCGATGGCAATATAAGCATGATGAAAATGGAAAATTGCTTGAATGCATAAGCCCTGAATCCAGACTTATGGCATATGAGCACGATTCTATGGGGAGGTTAGCGTGCACGACTAATCCGGATAAAAGCTACACTTTCCACTTCTACGATGAGTTTGGCTTGATGAAGCAAAAAGTGCATTCTTCAGGGGCGATCGAAGATTTTGAATACAATGAATTTGGTCAATGTATAAAGCATTGTTTTCCTGACGGTGAAGTTGAGATAAGAGAGTTTAATGCTTTAGGTCAGTTGGTCATGCACCAATACAAAAACGGGCTAAAAGAACATTCGTTGTTTGATAAACACGGTCGACAAGTAGAGCAGAACAGCGATGTTGGAACTCGTACTCAATGGTGGTGGAGTGAGGCAAACCAGCTGCTAGCAAAGAAAGTAAACCAGTGTTTGGTTCGTTATAGCTATGACGAATATGAACGTATCAATGGTATCTCTTATCCCCATGATTTGATTGCTGGTTTTGAGCGACACGAAAACAACTTACTTACCCGTTTATATTTTCAAAGTAAAAAAGATCAAACATTTCGAGAGCATCGCTACCAATATGACGAAGTTGGGCGAGTTAAACAGATTCATACGCCAAGAGGGACAACCCAAATTGTCTGGGGGAACTTTGCTCAACCAACGGAAATTGTTAAACCAGATCAAAGCTCTTTTTCCTTCACGTACGATGCGGAAAGGAAACTGATATCTATCAAGCGTTCTGACGGTTGCCAATACGAGTTTGAATACACTCCAGATGGCCAGATCAGCCAGACAATTAGCTTCGATCAATTGCAAACAAACTACACCTATGACCGCGCTGAAAGATTAAGTGAAATCTTGCATTGTTGTGGTCGCATCTCTTTTGAGTATGACGAAGTTGGTCGCATCGCTAGGGTGAAAGCCCATGGTAAAAATCGTAGTGCTGAGGACCATTACCAACACACCTTAGGCGGCAAGTTAATCCGCGCGCATAACCGCTTTTCGAACGTTTCCTATACGTATCTAGGTACAAAATTGGTAAGTGAAGAGCAGGGACGCTTTTCTTTCGTCAATCATTACCAAAATAACGGTTTACTACGCTCTCAACGTTATGACGACGGCACAGAGGTGCTATATGAGCATGACCAATTTGGCACGGTATGTGGGTTAATTATTCATTCAAACGGCTCTGAGAGAGAAGATTCAATTAAGTTTGAATACGATGAATTACAACGTTTATCGATAATCACTTATAGCGCGGGAAAAGAGCTAAGAGAGTTCGATGGAATAGGTCGCTTGAAGCGCCAAATATGGACTGGTTTCGAGCGTAAGTATCATTACAACGCGCAGCATTTATTGTCTCTTATCGTTGATAGTGAAAAGGGGGCGTTGCATTACCGTTATGATGAACTTGGGCAATTAGAAAGAGTAAAAACACAGACTTTAGAAAAGTCATATTCCTTTGACAGTTTTGGTAATTTTAATGATGAAAGTGCACAGCTAGACTATGATCGGCTGGTTGAATATAACGGCGTAAGGTACGACTACGATGAGCTAGGCAATAGAATCCGCACTCAAGGCAATGGGTGGGAACAGCATTGTGCTTATGATGCAAAAGGACAGTTAATCAGTGTCGAGACTGAAGGGCGGTTGTGTCAATTTGAATATGATGCACTAGGACGCAGAACGAAGCAAATCAGCGAAAATGGAACCACCGAGTTTATTTGGCAAGGAAGTCATCTAGTCGGCGAGTATTCGCGTTCGGGTTATCGGTGGTATCTATATCAACCAAACAGCGTAGTTCCGCTTGCTCTTATTGAAAACGGCAAGTGTTATTTTTTCCAATGTAATCAAATCGGAACCCCAGAACGTTTGGTGGACTCTAAAGGGCAGGTAGTTTGGCAAGCAACATACGATACCTTTGGATTTGCTCACGTTGAAATCGAGACGGTTAAAAACAACCTTCGCTTACAGGGGCAGTATTTCGATATTGAGACTGGTCTGCATTACAATTTAGCACGCTATTATGATCCTCAAATAGGTCGATTTATCCAACCCGATCCCCTAGGGCTGCTTGGTGGAACTAACCACTATCAATTCGCACCAAACCCTGTCTCGTGGGCTGATCCTTTGGGTTTATGTGCAAAAGAGGAGTCGCATACAGTTCTAGCGGGGCGCAACGATAATTCGCCTGAGAAGTCGGTGTACTACGCAATGGGCTCGGGGAATTATCAAGCTACAATTACTCAAGCTTCACCTAGTTACAAGCTACATGCGTATTCGTCCCCGCATCATTCAGCTTTAAGTATTAACGATGTTCATATGGCACTCGATGCCGCGGGTATGCTGCCCGGAGTCGGAATTATTCCTGACGCAGTTAATACTTTTCTGTATGGAGTAACTGGTGACTTTGTTAACGCGGGAATGTCACTTTCTGCAATGGTTCCTGTTGTCGGGCAAGGGGCTATGGCGGCTAAGTATGTCAGTGAGCTCGACAAAATTGAAGGTCATGGCAATAATATCGCGGATAATGTAAGTACGCATATAGACGATTATGTGTCACGGCTTTATAGTAAAGTCACGCCTTCAAACCGACCTGCCAATCTGTTTGAAATAGAACAGACTGGGCCTCGGAACTATCGAGTCTTTGGAGGGGGGACATCAATAGACATTGATGGCTATGAAGGAACTGTAATTCTTGAAGCAAAGTTTGTTGATAAAAAGAGCAGAAGTCCTTTTATTGAAGACTCTAAGATTCCGCCATTTTTGCGTGAAAAAATTCGCAAGGAGCAAGCACATGAATTTGAACGATTGAAAGCTGTTTTAAAGGATTCTGAGGTTCCGTTTAACAAGTTGGAGGTGAGAATTAATGAGCCTCTAGCAAAGCCTTATTTTCAGTCACTAATCGAAAAATATAAAATACCAGGGCATGTTAAGGTTGTTAGGACATCAATCAAAGAGTCAGGAGGGGGATGATATGAGTAAACTATTACTATTTATTGGTGAAAATGAACAATTTGATAAAGATACCGTTGTTCAACAAATTAGAAAGATAGTAGGTGTTAGAAATGACAAAGAAGGAAATTTTATTGGCTCTGTTTTTGAGGCAGAGTACGCTGTAAATAATGAGAGTTACATTGTTCGATTGAGTGATGACCTCGAAACAATAACTGTCGATGGAATTGATGATAATAGTCTAGATTTTGTTCTTCAATTGAAAACTCTGCTCATGATACCTCTCCAAGTGGTTGACATGGATTACTCATTTCATCTGGAGTTAGCTAACGTAAACTCATTAGTTCAGCTTAAAGAAGAAATTAGGAAGGGAGTGTAATTGAATCGAGCAGTGTCTGGGCGAAAATTTTGATAATCAGGATACCACTTCTTTCGGGGAAATAATTTGTATTCTTAAAGTTGCGTCCAAAACAAACCACATGAAAAACTTACGAACTCACGATATCCGGCGGGGATCTCAGTGGCGCACAAAATCGCGCTTATCTCAGACGGATGAGCAAGCGCAACGTGTATTCGAAACTTTAGGACCAGATACCCAAATGAATGTTTCGCTGGATCGCTGCCCATTATGTGGAATTAAATAAGTTGAATGACGAATATTTTGAAATGTTTATAGAAGAGTTTGGCGAGCCGACCGAACATATTCAGGCGACTGACCAACAAGTTGAAGCATATCGAGGCATACTTCCAGATCAGCTACTTAAATACTGGCAAATGGTCGGTTTCTCTGGCTTTAACGATGGTCTATTCTGGATCACCAATCCCGCAGAATTTGAAGATGTGCTTGAATCTTTTCTCGACGATACAGAGTTCGCACACTATGACAACTACCATGTGATCGCTCGAAGCGCCTATGGTCAACTCTATTTGTGGGGAGAGCGAACAGGTGCGTCACTCGATATAGCGACACACTTAAATTGGATAATGACAAATCAAGGACACGCAAAAGACATTTCTAAAGGCGATGCTAATATTGCAATTCAAAGCTTTTTCGGTTTTCAAGATAAAGAATATATAGACGTAGAAGTTAGTTCAAAACCTCTCTTTCCGTCTGCGATTAAAAAACATGGTCCAGTGGGTAAAGAAGAAGTGATGGTGTTTACCCCTTACCTATTTATGGGGGGCAAGAAGTCCGCAGATGCTATGACCAAAGAAGATCTACATGTATTTTTACAGGTTATGGCGGATTTAGGGGGAGCCGAAATTATCGATATGGCGTCAATGGTCGGCAATGTCCTTAAAAGTCACAGAGATTAACCCGTCCTGCATAGCAAAACTCAAGCTCACGCTTTGTGGGCTCTTTTGTTTACCCAGTATCGATCTAGATAGATATCTTTTAAACAATCAGTTTGGCTGAATAGTGATCACACACAAGGCAAGAGTTCTTAGCTTAAACCCAGATATTGAAGAAGAAGTTACGCTTGAAGTTAATGGTGTCGAATTAACCTGTTTTGCCGGGGTGTGCCCCTATGAATTGTATATTGGGCAAGAATATCCCGTTGCATTTGAAATGTTGGACTTTGAATTAACAGAGCAGGAAAGTGCAGACGAAACTAGTATGACAAGGGTCGATAGTACCTATGCTTATAAGCTATTAGGTAGACTAAGCGGTGGGACCATAGACGCTGGACTTAAGATTTGTGATGATTTTTTAGAGTCTGATTATGCATATTTGGATGGTCAGTTTATTTGTCTCTGTGTCGAGCGGTTGGACGTAGAATTTTTAGATAGGTAAACCGAGTGCATAGGGCATGTTCTTTGCTCCCAAATAATGATCGGGTTTGTGCAAATAAATTAGGTAAAGGATATAAACGCAAATGAATAATGAAAACTCTACACTAGTTCGCTTTGTTATGAATGCTGATAAATTGAAAAAAGTACCTCATCAATCCTATAGCCTAGATGGACTAAAAAATGGTGAGTGTTTGTGTGTGGTCAATCGAGATGATTCTTGGCAAGTTGTATACAACAGTCAAGGAAGAATTACGTCTGTAACTGAATGTCAAAATGAAGAAGATGCGTATGAGGAACTATATCGCCAAATCTCAGATGCTTATGGTTGGTAGATTTGAAGAACGCAAAATTAGCTCGTTTATACTTTAACTTCAGCATACGCCACAAACCACATGAAAAGCTTACGAACTCACGATATCCTAGGGGGATAATAAGATAACGCCATGTAGATGGCAGAAAGTGAATTCGAATGAAGTTTATCCATACCTCAGATTGGCATCTTGGCCGACAGTTTCATCACGTCTCTTTGCTTGACGATCAGCAAGCCGTTCTTGACCAGTTAATCCAATACATTGAAAACAACCCTGTTGATGCGGTGGTAGTTGCTGGTGATATTTATGACCGTTCTGTCCCACCAACCATTGCGATTGAGCTACTTAACAAAGTAGTAAAGCGAATCTGTGGTGAGCTAAACACGCCGATGATTTTGATTTCTGGTAACCATGATGGTGCAGAGCGCTTGGGATTTGGCTCTGAGCAGATGAAAAATGCGGGCCTTCACATTATCAGTAACTTCGAAGACATGCTTACCCCTGTTGTTATTGAAACCGAAAGCGCAGGGCAAGTGGCTTTTTATGGCATGCCTTATAACGACCCTGAGCAAGTCCGTTTTGCCTACCAAGAACCCGTTTCGACCCACGATCAAGCGCACAAGTTACTTGCAGAAAAAATCGCTGAGCAGTTCCAATCAGAGCAACGCAACGTGTTAGTCAGCCACTGCTTTGTCGATGGTGCCATTGAGTCTGAATCTGAGCGTCCACTTTCGATTGGCGGTTCCGACCGCGTCAGTCACGAGCATTTCCTCAACTTTGACTATGTGGCGTTGGGGCATCTGCATCAGCCACAGAAAAAAGGCGAAGAATACATTCGTTATTCTGGCTCATTGATGAAATACAGTTTTGGTGAACAAAATCAGAAGAAAGGTTTCACGCTGGTGGAAATTGACCAAAACGGGTTTGTCTCGGCAGAGCACTTTAACCTTACTGCACCTCATGAGATGCGAATCGTTGAAGGTGAACTTGAACAAGTGATAGAGCAGGGCAAAACCGATCCGAAAAACGAAGACTACTTGTTGGTACGTTTGATGGATAAGCACGCGATCTTAAACCCAATGGAAAAGCTACGTACTGTTTACCCGAATGTTTTGCACCTAGAAAAACCGGGCATGTTAATTGGTGTCGAGCAAGAAATGGCGCAAGCGAAATTGGCGAGAAGTGAGATAGATATGTTCCGAGACTTCTTTTCGGAAGCGCAAGACGGCCAATTATCGCAAGAACAAGATCAAGCGATCAGTGACATCATCAAACAACTTTCTCAGCAAGCTCAGTAAGGACCAAACATGAAACCCATTAAACTGACAATGCAGGCTTTTGGTCCGTTTGCTCAAACAGAAACGATTGAATTCGACAAGCTGGGAACTAACCCTCTATTTCTTATCAATGGTCCTACTGGTTCGGGTAAAACCTCGATTCTCGATGCGATTTGTTTTGCTCTTTATGGTGAAACAACGGGTAACGATCGCCAAGGTATTCAAATGCGTTGCGATATGGCAGCGCCAACGTTATTGACCGAAGTGACGTTAGAGTTCTCTTTGCACGGTAAGTCTTATCGAGTGATTCGCTCACCAGAACAAGAAGCACCAAAGGCGCGTGGTGAGGGCATGACGGTGCGTAAGCATACCGCAGCTTTGTATGAGATTACGGACGAAGAAAAGCTCATCACCAGCAAAACAACTCAAGTAAAGACAGAAGTGACCAATATCATTGGCTTGAACGAAACTCAGTTTCGCCAAGTGATGGTGTTGCCACAAGGTAAGTTTCGAGAGTTGTTACTTGCGACATCCAAAGAGCGGGAAGAGATCTTTGGTCAGCTATTCCAAACGGATATCTACAAGAAGATTGAATACGCACTGAAAGACAAAGCGAGTGCTATTAGCAAAGCCAAAGACGAGTTTGATAACCAAATTCGAGGCGCACTGCAGGTGGCTGGTGTTTCTTCAGAAGCGGAGTTGACAGAGCAGCGCGAAGCCTTATCTGTTCAATTTGAATCTGTACAAAAGCAAGAGCAAGAATCTCTGGCGCAATTAAATGCGGTAAAAACGGAACTGCAAAAAGCAGAAGCACTGAGCAATGAGTTCAAAAAGCGCGAGCAAGCCGAAATTGCATTGAAGCGACATTTAGAACAGAGCGATGCTGTCTCATCACGTCAATTGCAGTTAGACAATGCGAAGAAGGCAAGCAAGGTTGAGTTGCCTTATGTCACGTTACAAAATGCCTCAAAGCAAACGCAAGGACTTGAGCAAAAGGTGGCTAAGCTTTCTCAAGATCTTACTGTGGCAAATGACGCGGTAAAATCCAAAGAAGGCGCATTGCAAACCGCGAAAGAACAAGCCGCACAATTGCCAAAACTGACAGAGCAGCAATACCAACTTGAAGGCATGAAAGGAAAGTTGGTTGAAAAGTCAGAGCTAGAGAAAGCCATTAACGCAGGTTTGACGCAAAAGTCGGAGTTTGAGGCAACGCTCAAGAAATATATCGCTCTGAAAGAGAAGTTAACGCTAGAGGCGCAACAAGGTCAGAAGTCACTGGATCAAGCTCGAGTTGATGTCGCTAGTATTGGCAGTGTAGAGGCTGAGATAAAACAGCAACAACGTTTGATGCAAGAACTACAGAAGCTAACTGGCTTAAACCAAGAGCTAGCGAAATTGGATGCATTGACGTCTAGTAAACAAGCTTCGGTTGACCAAGCAAAAGCGCGATACGTAGAACTTCAACGCTCAGCAGATACACTTGAATTGAGCTGGCACAATGCTCAAGCCGCTGTATTGGCTCAGCGCTTACAAACCGGTGAAATGTGTCCGGTGTGCGGTAGTGTAGAACACCCTCAGCCCGCTCAATTTGTTGGTGAAGAGGTAACAAAAGAGCAAGTTCAGCGTGCTCGAAACACGGAGCGAGAAGGGCAAGTCGCGCTCAACCAATTGAACAATCAGTTGGAGCAGCACAATATCGCAGTCGGACAATACAAGCAGCAGATTGAGCAACTATCCGTTGAACTCGGTCATAACGCATCAATGGATTTAAGCGCTTTACAAGCGTCCATGCAGCAGCTCAATGAACGTCTACAGCAATTGTCATCGATTAACTTGGTTCAGTTGGAACAAAGCGTCAATGAGTTAAACCAGCGTTGTGTTACCGGGGAAGGTAAGATCAATGATCTCCAAAACCAGATGGCAGCGAATGAATCGACGATAAAAGTGAACCAAGAGCAACTGGCTAAACTGTCTGCTTCGTTAGATGCTAAGTACTCATCTCTTGAAGTTCTTGAACAAGACATTGTTGCGATTCAAAAGCAGATTATGGATTTGAATACTTCATTAGAGACTGCACAAAATCATTTGCAACAAGCTGTACTGGCGAAGACCAATATTGAAAGCCAACTGACAACTAATCAACAGTGGTTGAATGAGGCACTCGATCGTTTGAACACAGCCAAAACTGATTGGGCGCAAGCGTTGCAGGCTAGTGCATTCGAGGATGAAGCACAATTCCTAACAAGTAAAGTTGATGAAGCTGAGATGCAGGTTTGGCAGCAAGAAATTGACGCGTTCAAACAGACTCAAATCAAGCTAGAACAAACATTGGCAGACTTGAGTTCAACGTTGGCAGACTTGGTGTTGCCTGATATAGAAGAGCTTAACGTTAAGTTAAACAGTGTTCAGCAAGGTTATGTTGAAGCGCGAAATCAGCTTGATAGCACGCGCTCTTTGTTTGAACGTCTAGAGAAAGTCCGTAATGACATCGCGACGTTACATGACAAGAACACTAAGTTAGAAGACGAATATAAAGTGTTTGGTACCTTGTATGACGTTGCAAGCGGTAAAACGGGTAGCCGCATCAGTCTGCACCGATTTGTCCTTGGTGTGTTATTAGACGATGTATTGATTCAAGCGTCACAGCGTTTAAGTCTGATGAGTAAAGGTCGTTATATCTTGGCTCGTAAAACTGAAGGCTTTAAAGGTGCGGCAGGACGAGGCTTGGATTTGGTAGTAGAGGACAGCTACACAGGTAAAACGCGTGATGTTGCGACGTTATCAGGTGGTGAATCTTTCATGGCAGCGTTGGCATTAGCGCTCGGTCTATCTGATGTTGTGCAGTCTTACAGTGGCGGTATTCGCTTGGATACGCTGTTTATTGATGAAGGTTTTGGCAGCTTAGATCCGGAATCTTTGGATCTTGCGATTCAAACCTTGGTCGACTTACAACAAACGGGTCGCATGATTGGCGTGATTTCTCACGTTTCCGAGCTGAAAGAGCAAATGGCGCAACGCATTGATGTCGAACCGTCGCGACTTGGTTCTACAGTTTCTGTGAAGTCTCAGATGGCATTTGATTCTTAATCAGTACTGGAAAATATGAATAAACAAAAAGCCCCACTAAATTACGGTGTAAAATAGCGGGGCTTTTTGGTTCTCAGTTTCGAAGCATTTATTGTTCGCAGAAGCGACCTTCTTTCGGTGATTGCGTAATCGCATATTCACCATCAAGGTTGCGATAAACAACCGTGTTCCAAACTGATCCGTCATTCAATTCAAACTCTATCGCGTAGTTCACACCACTCACAATTTGTGCATGAACGGACAAGATCTGTTTAAACGAAGCGAGAGTTTCCATTTTGTTTAGGACAAAGGCCATTGCCTTTTGAGCGTCTGGGGTAGCATCGAATTCGTTCCACCCACCTGGCATATTTCCTTGTGTATTACATACATCTGCCGAGGTTGTTGACTGTGTCGCTTCATCTTGAGTTTTTTGCTGACATCCGACAAGCAAAACCAAGATTGCGCAAGCTGACACTGTTTTTAATTTCATAAAAATAACCTCTATTTATGTAAGCCCGCATTATATAAGTTGGCGTTCCAGCCCAATGTCTACGTTGTGCAAACTTTTTATATGAACAGGGTTAAATCCTGATTAAATCGTTGCGAGCGAGCTCCAAAAAATAGATTTTGGTTAACTTTTTGCCTAATTTTGCTAGTAAGTCACGCTTAAGAGCGAACGCTAATTTCCTATTCATTTCGCGTCGTGAATTAAGACCACAATTATAAAATAGACTTGGAAAACATAACTTTGCACGTGTATCTGTTTTCGCAATACAGCCATATAATCCAATAAAAATTCATTAGGCACTAATATAAAGTGCTGAATGATTGTTGTGATGAAGCAAAATGGATGAGAGGTAACACGATGAAGCAAAAAGCGCTATATCTAGCAGTAGCATTGGGTTTGAGTGGTCTTTCAAACGTAGCATCCGCCAATGAAATGGTGAATCCAGATGGCGGTGTTGTAGTCGGTTATTGGCATAACTGGTGCGATGGGGCTGGTTACAAGGGCGGTAATGCGCCGTGTGTGACGCTGGATGAAGTTGACCCAATGTACAATGTGGTTAACGTCTCCTTCATGAAGGTGTTCAATACCAGCGAAGGCCGCATTCCAACCTTTAAGCTCGATCCAAATATTGGTCTTTCAGAACAACAATTTATTGATCAAATTAGCGCACTAAACCAACAAGGACGCGCCGTTCTTATTGCGCTTGGTGGTGCAGATGCGCACGTCGAGCTGAAAACTGGCGATGAGCAAGCATTCGCACAAGAGATCATCCGCCTTACTGATAAGTTCGGCTTTGATGGTCTGGATATCGATTTAGAGCAATCTGCAGTAACCGCGTCAGACAACCAAACAGTAATCCCAGCTGCACTTCGCCTTGTAAAAGAACACTATCAACAGCAGGGCAAAAACTTCCTAATTACGATGGCGCCTGAGTTTCCATACTTAACAGAAGGTGGCAAATACGTTCCTTATATTACTGGATTAGAAGGGTACTATGATTGGATCAACCCTCAATTTTACAACCAAGGTGGTGATGGCATTTGGGTTGAAGGTGTGGGTTGGATTGCACAAAACAATGATGCGCTAAAACAAGAGTTCATTTACTACATTTCAGACTCTCTATCGAACGGTACACGTGGTTTCCATAAAATTCCGCATGACAAATTGGTGCTTGGTATTCCATCTAACATTGATGCAGCAGCAACGGGCTTTGTACAAGATCCTCAAGATCTTTACGACGCGTTTGACCAACTTAAAGCGCAAGGGCAGGCACTTCGTGGCGTAATGACATGGTCAGTTAACTGGGATATGGGCACCAACAAGAATGGTCAGGCGTACGGTGAAAAATTTGTGAAGGATTACGGTCCGTTTATCCACGGTCAGACTCCACCACCGCCAAGTGAAGGCGAGCCGGTGTTTAGCGGCATCAACGATGTTCGAGTGCATCACGGTAGTGCATTTGATCCGTATGCAGGTGTTACCGCATCTGATAAAGAAGATGGAGACCTAACTAACAGCATTACTGTCGAAGGTTCAGTTGATGTGAACACCGTTGGCACTTATGTTTTGGTTTACAGTGTAAAAGACAGCGACAACAATGAAACCAAGCAAAGCAGAACGGTTGTTGTTTACAGTCTTGTGCCTGAGTTTGAAGGTGTCGCGGATACAACTATCCAGCTTGGTGATGCATTTGACCCAATGGCAGGTGTAAAAGCCACGGATGCAGAAGAGGGTGATTTGACTGATCAAGTTCGTGTAGAGGGCCGTGTAGATGTGAACGTTCTAGGCGTCTACAACTTGGTTTACCGCGTAACGGACAGTGCTAATCAAACTACGACAGCTCAACGCTCTGTGATTGTTTCTGATGGCAGCAGTTACCCTCCGTATGAATCTGGAAAAGCGTATGAAGCAGGTGACATTGTCACAGGTTCAGATGGCAACTTGTATCAATGTAAACCGTGGCCATACACTGGGTGGTGTTCAAACCCTTCTTATGCGCCTGGTGAAACCGTTTATTGGTCAGACGCATGGGATAAGTTGTAATTAGCTCATGAATCATTGCAAGCCTCCTTAATTGGAGGCTTTTTTATGCGCGTGACTTCACATCTCATTGAATCAAAGCTAGAACTTTAGAGCGTAATCATTAGTATCCCGCCTCCGCATTTTCCACACTTACCTATAGTTGGAATGCGTCGCTCTTTGTCAATTCGGTACGGTCACCTAGGAGGATTTAATGAAAAGGATCAATGTAGTAGGCAGCAGTGCAAGCGGTAAATCGACGTTTTCAAAGCAGCTCGCAATGAAATTAGGTGTCACGTACATAGAAATGGACAGGTTGTTCTGGCTTCCCGATTGGAAAGAACTCGATGATGAGACGTTCTTCGATAAAGTCGTGGACGTAACTCAACAAGACGCTTGGGTACTCGACGGGAATTACAGCCGAACACAACCATACAAATGGCAAAGAGTCGATACCATCATCTGGCTCGATTATTCACGTTCTATCACCACTTATCGTTCCATAACTCGTGCTATTAAAAGGGCATGGACTCAAGAAGAGTTTTGGGAAGGAACTGGCAATAGAGAAAGCTTTAGAAAAGCGTTTTTGAGTACAGACTCGATTATTTGGTGGTCGGTTAAGAATTACCGAAAGAATCGAAAGCGTTATCTAAAACTGAAAGAGGACTTAAAAGGTTCGCCTATCGAGTTCATCCACATCACTTCGCCAAAAATGGCACAAGATTTTCTTGGTTCTCAAGATTTTATAAATAGATAAGTAACTTATTTAAGTGACTTTTTGGCAACGGCTCGCAGCTGTGTAAATCCTGACATTCCGCCTCCGTTAGATGATGAATACTAGGGTCTGTTGACCTTTCGCTGCAAAAATCAGCTCGAAAGATTAACAGACCCTAATAACGTTCCCGTCGTATTCATTGTGGAGGTATTATGATCGGTTACGAGGAAATGGCGATATCCGGCTACCTAGGTTGGTTACTCACTGTTTTGTTGGTTTATCCCTTTGCCTATGTTGGTATTCATATCGGTGTCTTCGATATAAAAGTCCGTACCAAGGTCAGCCGTTATTTCAATCGTATAGTATTAGCTTTGATTGCATTTCTACTGATTATGCATATGCAAACCGAAGTGGTTTACGGCAAGTACTTTCTTGGTCTTTGGGAAGCACAACAATAACTTTGATCGCATTAATTCCCGTCGCCTTGTGCTAAGTTGTCGAAATTGAAATAAAAATCGACAACTTAGCATGAAGCCATACGACATATATTTTCTTCATACTTCACCCGTACACATTTCACCTTTCTCCGAACTCATGACAGAGCTCGCACCTGATTTAAAAGTCGCACACTTTGCCGATGCTGACTTGTTGGAACGTTTGGTTGCTGGAGTGGATGAGTCTAAGGTGAGGCAATCAGTACAAGACAAAGTACGCGAGCTTTCTGAGCAAGCAAACTTGGTGGTTTGCACCTGTTCTTCAATTGGTCGCTTTGCTGAATCGCTTACGGAGCAGGGCGTTAACGTTCAGCGTATCGACCGCGCGATGGGTGACCAAGCTGTAACTCATGATCGAGTGTTGTTACTCGCGGCATTATCGACAACCATTGAACCTAGCTTGGCGTTACTTGAGACAAGTGAGGGCAATTGTATCCGTCAGTTAGATACGTTTGTGGTTGAAGGTGCTTGGGAGCGTTTTCTCGACCAAGATAACCAAGGTTATTACGACAAGATCAAAGCGGTAATAGAGCAAAAGGCTCGTGATTATGACGTAATCGTATTGGCACAAGCTTCGATGTCAGGTGCTGCATCATTAGTTGATGTCGATATTCCAGTATTAAGCAGCCCACGTTTAGGCGTAAAAAGGGCAATTGAAACCTTAAGGGCATTCCATGCAAATAACTAGTTGGATTCAGCTTTGCTTGCGCGAGCTTGAAGGGGCGCCCATAAAAGAAAATTCCGATATCGAAGCGTCTTTTGCTGAGTCCGAACGTTTCTCAAAATGGAAGACAAGCAAAAGAGAAGTACGCTTCGAAGAAGTCAGCGATCGTTGCTGGATCAAGAGTTGCACAGGTGGCTACATCACAGAGGTGCACTTATATGCGGATGGTTCACTCGATGAATACACCTTGTTTGGACGTCTTCATATCAAAGGGCATTGGGAACTAGAGGCTGGCGTACTTCATATCACGATCTACAAAGGTGAAAACACTTATGAACTTTCTGTTGTGGGAAACCGTGAACCTTCCATCCACTCTGCGATTGAATACAAAAATGGAGAAGTGCACTCCTATCTAAAACTGACTCCAATTTCTCAATAGCAATTTAACAAGAACGAGCACCACAATATGGACATTGTATTTGTAAGGCATGGCGTGCCAGATTTTACGTTAGCGGATGAGCGGCAGATGACTCAGCTTGAGAAGGACTATGCGCCGCTTTGTCGAGAGCACTTGCCCGTGCTGCAAGAAAAACTCAATCATCCAGCCTTCAATGATGCTGAAGTCATCATCAGCTCTCCTTACACAAGAGCCCTTCAAACTGCAGAAATTCTCAATCGTCATCGCGATTTGCCTTTGTTTGTTGAGCATGACTTGAGAGAGTGGCGTGCTGACAAAGAAGGCGGCTACATTACATTGAATGAAAGAGACCGACGCTGGCTCGAATACCGAGAGCTGTTAAAAGCGGGTATTCCAATGACCGACCGTCGCTACGAACATGTTGATGAGCTAAAAGCACGGGCTGAGTTGGTGCTGGATCGTTACCGCCAATATCGAAAGGTTGTTGTCGTGAGCCACTTTAATGTGTTTGAAGCACTACAAGGTTTCCAAGAGGTAGGACTGTCCTGTGGAGAATTTCGATACATTAACTTCTGATCGATTTTTTACCTTCTATAGTAAAATCAGTCACTAACTTAATTTCAGGTTGCTGTATGAAATCTCTTAAAACACTTTTACTTTTGTCCCTTGCAACGTTGTTTGGCTGTACGTCTAAACCGGACGGCGTGGAGCCGGTCAACAATTTTGAACTTCAACCATATCTAGGCAAGTGGTATGAAATTGCGCGTCTTGATCATTCCTTTGAGCGTGGTTTATCGAATGTGACGGCTGAATACGAGTTACGTGAGGATGGTGGCGTAACGGTTATCAACCGAGGCTATTCAGAAGAAGTTAAAGAATGGACGCAAGCTGACGGCAAAGCGTATTTCGTTGATGGTGAAAACACAGGGCATTTAAAAGTGTCTTTCTTCGGTCCGTTTTATTCGTCTTACATCGTATTTGAACTAGGTGAGAACTACGACTACGCGTTTATCTCTGGTTTCAATCACGACTACCTATGGCTACTGTCACGCACACCAACTGTCGATAAAGCAACGGTCGAGCGTTTCAAACAAGTAGCAAAAGATAAAGGCTTTGCGTTGGACGAGCTAATTCTCGTAGACCAAACCAAATAACGCGCGAAATGATCGCCTTATAACAACGATCTGTGCTTCATAAAACTCAGTGGTGTCTGTCCGGTTTGTTTCTTAAAGAACGCAATAAATGCGCTATCTGATGAGAACTCCAAACAATGGGCAACATCACTGACTTGTCTTTCTTCACATAAGAGCTCAATAGCCTTAAGTAGCCGCCATTGTTGACGCCAATCTTGATAAGACATGCCAGTCTCAGCCTTAAATAGGCGAGTGATAGTTTTGCTGCTCGCGCCAACGGTTTGTGACAGTTGGTTTAACTCAGGAGCTATAAAATCACCCTTGGTCATTGCCTTGCGAAACCCTGTTAAACGCCTATCAGAAGGCAAGGGTAAAGAGAACTCAAACTGCTTCGCTTGGTAAAACTCTTCCCAAAACAAAGCGCTCGTTGCTTGTGTTTTCGTTTCTTCAATATCCCACTCCCATAACGCAATTTTGTCGATCAGTGCTTTTAAAAGATCGTTCACCTCAATCATCACTATCTCATCAGGGCAGGTGTATTTACTGCAATCGAAATAGAGTGAACGGTAAGCCACAACGTTGGTCATGACAGCTCTGTGAGAAGTATGCGGCGGAATCCACACCGCTTTGGTTGGTGGTAAGGTGCAAATAGAGTTATCGAGTGCGAACGTCATGCAGCCTTGTGGCGCATAAAGCAATTGTCCTTTCTTGTGCTCGTGCATACCGGAATCATGTTTGCCGACATCCGCTGCGATGCCAACCACGCTCGCGGCAATTGCGTCCGCATCAAATCGAGTATTATCTTCAATAATTGCCATTTGTCCGAATCTTGATGTTTATGGTTTTAATGTTGTTAATAGGTAAAGCATAACGCCTTCTATACTGCACGCCAAGTTAAGTTCGTTACCCACTTAAATATCTGTAGGAGTGGGACAGAGAGGTAAAAATGAAAACGAAACCTTCTATTGGATTGATGGTGGTGATGCTGATGTTTCCGCAAATTGTGGAGACCATTTACAGCCCAGCACTTGGCAACATTGCTCAGTCATTTGCTGTAACGTATTCGCAAGCGGCGCAAACCCTATCTATCTATTTTTCTGCATTTGCTATTGGCGTGGTGGTTTGGGGAATCTTGGCAGATAAGTGGGGCAGACGCCCGACCATGCTGGCAGGGTTGCTGGTTTACGGCGTATCTGCTTTGGTCGCTATGCAAACAGAAAGCTTTGACGTGATGATGATGGCTCGCGCGTTCAGTGCTTTCGGTATTGCGGTTGGGTCGGTCGTGACACAAACCATGCTAAGAGACAGCTTTTCAGGCGATGAGCTAAGCAAAGTATTTAGCGTTATGGGCATGGGTATTTCCATTAGCCCAGTGATTGGCATGTTGCTCGGTGGTCAGTTAACAGCACTCGGTGGCTATCAGGTTGTGTTCTTTATGTTGTTTATTTTGGCGCTTGTTTTGCTGTGCTACAACGCGGTTAATCTACCTGAAACACAAACTCAAAAGCAGCCGCTAAATATAGGCTCATTACTTGGACGAATGTTGAAAGATGCTCAAATCTGGCAATCTGCGTTGTTGGTTGCGCTCTACAACATTGCTTTATTCGCATACTACCAATTAGGCGCATTCACTTTTGAGCAGCTCGGACTGAGTTCTGAACAGTTCGGATACAGCGGTGTGATATTAGGCGTTGGTACCTTAATCGGCAGTTTGATGAACAAGTCATTGTTAGCAAAAGGTCGCTCACAAACGCATTTGCTTTGGATTGCATCAGCATTTTTGATCATCGGAGGCTTCGGTGTGTTTATGCTGCAAACATCGATTTGGTTCTTGGCCCCAATGTTGTTCATTGTGATGGCATTTGGTGTCGCGATTCCAAATGTTCTGAGCACCGCTTTAGTTGATTACAAGCAACAAGCGGGCAGTGCAGGAGCATTACTAGGATTAATGTACTACTTGATGATTGGTTCGGGTCTAGGTTTAGCTGGAATGATTCAAAACCTTGGATTTGTACTTATGTCGTGTGCAGCTTTGGTTTTATTGGTGACATTGTCACGCAAAGCTTAGCTGAAACTGTTGAAGAGACCAACAAAGAAAAGCCCTGCAAGTTATGCAGGGCTTTTTTGTTATTGTTTTGAGTTTAACAGTCTGAAATTACGAACTATTAAATTCAAAGGTATTACTTAATCAGTCGAACAACCAAAGCGCCTGGTGCTCGGATCGATTCAATGTTGTGGCTCAGTACCGTGCCTTCTGTCGGGGCTGTATAACGCTGAATCTCATCACCAAAGCTGTCGTATTGAATTGCAACCAATTGACCTTGTTCT
Organism: Vibrio sp. Y29_XK_CS5; assembly: GCF_024181835.1. Taxonomy (NCBI): domain Bacteria; kingdom Pseudomonadati; phylum Pseudomonadota; class Gammaproteobacteria; order Vibrionales; family Vibrionaceae; genus Vibrio; species Vibrio sp. Y29_XK_CS5. The sequence continues at coordinate 1,018,092 of NZ_JAMZAM010000001.1, read as the reverse complement.
ACCTTATCCATCATCTTCACTTGTGGTAGTACAAAACCACCTAATTCAGCGCGAATGCTGATGATGTCTTTGCCTTCTTGGCAAGGCGTGATCTCTGCAACTTCACCAGTTACTACGTCATGGCGAGCAAGGATATTGAAGATGCCTGTCACGGTACGGTCGATCAGCTCTTGTTCTGTGTAACGACCCATGCCCACCTCGATGGTGATGCTTGGAATGCCGCTGTTGTTCCAGACGGTTTCAAGTACACCTGCGTCACCCGGATCGTTAAGAATCGCATCTGGGTTAATGAGGCGAGCCATTTCCAGAGATTGCTCAATACGGAAATCGGCAAACACGTACAGTGGGTAAGCAGCACCAGTGGTTTGAGTGTGCAAATCAATCGCCAGCTCTGCGTTTGGCTTTAAAAGGTTATTCCATAAAGCAAACAGGAAGCGGTTTGCTTCGTTGCCGTTTGCATCGCCAGGGAAGAAACGGTTTAAGTTTGCAGGAGATGCATCTGGATCAGCAGAGAAGAAGTCACGGCTGTGGTTCAGCATACCCGTCAGGTTGATGGTCGGAACGACAGTTACAGTACCTGCGATGTCTTTACCAATCAGTTCACGAGCGGTCTTTTGCGCCGCTAAAACACCGTTGTATTCGTCACCATGAACACCTGCTGTGATCATGATTTTCTTACCCGGTTTTTCGCCTTTGAAAACCAACACAGGCAAGTGTTGCCATTGAGAGAGGGCGTTGGTTGCAATACGGAACCAAAACTTATGCTCGCCTGCAGGCAAGTCTGTTACGTCAAGAGATTGAATGACTTGATGACCTTGAATTACGTCATCCAGAAATTGTGTTGCCATTAAAGTTGTCACTCCAAAACATCTTACTTCGATGCTTGTTTGCCATACGGCTTGAATTAAAAAAGGCGAGAACTTGTCTCGCCTTATTCTTTATACCCAAACTCCGCTTTCGCGTTTAAGTTGCTTGGGGATATTGGTAATCGGTTTACGCAAAACCCATCACGTGAGCTGCGACGACGACAATGCTCGATAGGGTAAAGAGTAATAGCATAAAGCGCCAGCAGAATTTCGCCCAGTCACCCCAGTCGATACGACATACACCCAGTGTTGCCATTAGAGACGCTGAAGTTGGAACGATAACGTTAGTGAAACCGTCACCAAGTTGGAATGCTAGAACGGCTACCTGGCGTGTAACGCCAGCGATGTCTGCAAGAGGAGACAATAGAGGCATCGTCAGCGCTGCTTGACCAGAACCTGAAGTCACGAAGAAGTTGAAGATAGATTGGAAAACATACATCAACCAAGCCGCGGCAACGTCAGGAAGACCGCTGATCACGCCACCAGCGCTATTCAGGATCGAGTTCAGTACGCTCGCTTCATCAGTAGTACCGCCACCTAGGATAAGCAATACACCTTTCGCACAACCAACCAATAGAGCAGGAGCAAGCATGATTGCTGCACCTTCTTTAAATGCGTCAGCCGCGCAGTTTAGCGTCATGCCGTTTAGACGGAAGATCGTACCGATGATCGCAACGACAAAGCCCATTGTGAAGAATTGAGACGCGATTTCTGGAATGTACCATGCGTTAGCCACTACGCCCCAAACAACCCATACTGTAGTTGCGATAACCGTAAGGATTACTAGGGTGTCACCTAGGTTCCAACGAGAATCGTGATCACCTAGCTCTTGCTGACGGAAGTATTTGTCAGTACGACGGCTGTAAGAAAGCTCAGGGTTTGCTTTGATACGCGATGCGTAAATCATAGTGAAAGCAATACCAATCGCGGTAAATGCAGCCCAAAGCCCCATACGTACAGTCATACCAGACAGAACCGGAATACCAGCAATACCTTGCGCGATCGCTACCGAGAATGGGTTCATCCAAGACGTTGCAAAACCAATCTGAGTCGCAACATAGGTCACCATTACTGTAGTAATACCATCGTAGCCAAGGCGAACCATTAGTGGCGCGATAATAATCGCAAATGCAACGGCTTCTTCACCCATACCAAATACTGCGCCGCCCAAAGAGAACAGCAAGAACAGAACTGGAATGAATAGCGCTTCGTTACCTTTGGTCTTATCGATAAGGCGAAGGATACCGTTATCGATTGTGCCTGTGCGCATTACCACACCAAATGCACCACCGATAACCAACATGAACATGATAACGCCAATCGCGCTGCCCCATTTAGAGCCTGAAACCAGACCTTCGAATGGGAAGTTCATTAGACCAATACCACCGCCTGAAGCGAACAGTCCAACCTTGTTGTAAACCAATTCACCGTTTTCGTCGGTTGCATAAGAGAAAGAAGATGGATCGATAACAGTACGAGTTTTTTCTGCACCGTCGACCATGTAGGTCACCTGTTGGCTATCGAAATGACCAGCAGGAATTAAGTAGGTAAGAATCGCAGCAAGAATACCAACAATGAAGATCAAAATGAGGGTATCAGGCATCTGCCATGATTTTGGGGTTGCCGCCGATTCCGATGGCTGAGCGTGTGTGTGAGACATAACCTATTTCACGTCGAATTATAGAAAGCATGAAATATCGATAAAATAGAATAAAAAGTCAATATTAACTGAGTTGATGAACTATAAATTCATCAATAATTTGATCTAAAGAGGGTTGATTTGCTTATCAATGATTTAATGGTTAATTGTTTTGGTTAGATGTTGTGCGAATGAAAACGGAGTTAGGACTTGTGGCGATTCACAAGTCCCATAATTATTCACTTTTCTGCATGAGGAGTTTGTTCTGAATAAAACGCGGCAACATCGCGCAAATCTTCATCATTTAGCATGCGTAATTGGGCTGCCATCATTTCTGCCAAAGGACCTAAGCGAAGCCCATCTTGATAGGCTTTCATAGAATCATACAGGTACTGAGCATTCTGACCGGCTAGGTTAGGGTAAGCGTCGTTTGTCGTCATGCCGTTCGAACCATGACAGTAAACACAGCTTGGCGATTTAAGTTTGCCTTTATCAACGTCACCAAAAGGTTTCGCCACAACAGAGGAAGAGAGAAGAAGAGACGTTAGAAGCACGTATCTAAGCATGAAATGCACTCATTGTAGTTCTTGAAAGCGCATAGAATAAAGCTTCCCCTTAGGGGAAGCTCAATGATCAAAATCAAGTTAAAGCAGAGATTTAAGGCTAGATAGGAAGGTATCGACGTCTTGTGCCGAAATATCTTTGTGCGTCACGAAGCGGATTGGGTTTCCTGGCGTAATCGTGATGCCTTGCTCCTTCATCTTTTCTGCGATACCAGCAATATCCACTTGTGGATCAAGCTTGGCAAAGACGATGTTGGTTTGAACAAACTCTGGATTAACAGAGAAACCAAGCAATTCCGCCAAACCTTCCGCCAAGGTTTTTGCGTTGATGTGGTCTTGTTTTAGCTGTTCTACTTGCTCGGTAAGGGCTAGTTTACCGGCTGCGGCAAGAATACCCGCTTGGCGCATACCACCGCCGACCATTTTTCTTAGGCGGCGTGCTTTTGCGATGTACTCTTTGCTACCAAGCAGTAGCGAACCAACAGGGGCAGCCAATCCTTTCGACAGACAAATAGTCATTGAATCAAAGTACTGACCAATCTCTTTCACAGGAACATCAAGCGCGACAGCTGCGTTAAATACGCGAGCGCCATCTAGGTGCATCTGCAAGTTATGTTTGTTTACGAACTCACGAGCCTCTGCAAGGTAAGAAAGAGGAATCACTTTACCGTTGATGGTGTTTTCTAAGCTAAGTAGGCGAGTACGTGCAAAGTGCGCGTCATCTGGCTTGATAGCAGCTTCTAGCTTATCGAATGGCAAAGTACCGTCTGGGTTGTTCTCAATCGGTTGAGGTTGAATAGAACCCAGTACCGCAGCGCCGCCAGCTTCGTACTTGTAGTTATGCGCTTGCTGACCACATAGGTATTCGTCACCGCGCTCACAGTGTGCCATTAAGCCAAGTAAGTTTGCTTGTGTACCAGAGGTCGTGAACATTGCCGCTTCAAAGCCCGCAAGCTCGGCAGCAAATTGCTCTAACTCGTTAACGGTTGGGTCATCACCGTACACATCATCGCCGACAGGAGCGGTAAACATTGCTTCACGCATTGCTTGGGTAGGTTGCGTAACGGTATCTGATCGAAAGTCCATAATTCTCTCCTCGGTCGAAAAGACCTAAATATAACCGCAAAGACGAGCTTTGCTTAGGCAAGCGATAGTTTTGGCATCCGTAATAATGCCTTGAATAATTTGTTGTTCGAGTTCGTCTCGTGACAATGTCACTACTTCAATGACTTCGTCGTCGTCACACTCGTATCGATTGGTTTTGTTCAGTTGTTCGGCAACAAACAAGTACTGGATTTCATCACAGAAACCAGCAAGAGGGGTAACTTGACCAAGCGATGTGAACTTTTCGGCGCTGTATCCTGTTTCTTCTTCCAGCTCTCTTTGAGCACAGTGCAAAGGATCTTCATCGCCTTCACGTGTACCAGCAGGCAATTCAAGCAGCCATTTGTTAAGAGAGGGACGGAATTGATTAACAAGAACGATGTTGCCATCTGAAGTAATAGGTAAGATAACGGCAGCACCGGGGTGTTGGATAGTGGTATGTGTGATCATCCGACCAGTTGGTAGTTTAACTTCCTCTTCGACTAGAGAAATCTGCTTCCATTTATGAATTGTATTGCTCATGCAGTTGTGGATCCTAGCTGTAACCGTGCATTGACGTGTTTTGCACATTAACCACAAACCACCGGAAACAAAAGAAGAAAATGGTTTCATACTCTTGCGAAACCAGCACATTCAGTGAGTTATGTCTCATAAATGAAAACTATGGTTGCTCGCGCACGCGCGCGAAGAGCATCTGGTATAAACGAGGTTCACTAAAAAATACACTTGTAACAAAGTGATAACAAATGTATAAAATTATATATACAGCCTCAGTTCAACAGCCGGAGCTTCTATGATTCAACCATCTTTCGCATCTAATGCAGAAAAGGCGCTTCTTTCAGAGCGTATCAACAAGCTAGCGAAAGCGTTAACTGATGGCGTTTACGAACGCGAACACACCATCAAACTTTGTCTTCTTGCCGCTCTTGCCGGCGAAAGCGTCTTCCTTCTTGGTCCTCCAGGGATCGCAAAAAGCCTAATCGCAAAACGACTTATCCAAGCTTTTGATAATAGCAGTTATTTTGAATACCTCATGACGCGCTTCTCAACACCTGAAGAAGTGTTTGGTCCATTGAGCATTCAAGAGCTAAAAGACAACGGTCGTTATGTCCGTCTTACTCAAGGCTACTTACCAACGGCGCAAGTGGTTTTCCTTGATGAGATCTGGAAAGCGGGTCCTGCGATTCTGAACACGCTATTGACCGTTGTGAACGAAAAGACATTTAAAAACGGCAGCGATATCGAACGTGTACCGATGCGCCTTTTGGTTTCTGCATCAAACGAGCTGCCAGATGAAGACAGCGGCTTAGACGCACTTTACGACCGTATGTTGGTGCGCGTGTTTGTAAACCGCATTCAGGACAAACAAAACTTCAAATCCATGCTGACAGTGGGTACGTCTCAAGAAGCGCAAGTTCCAGAGGGCTTGGCGATCACAGACGAAGAATACCACCGCTGGCAGCAACAGCTCGACAAACTCACTCTAACCGACAACGCATTCGAAAAGCTATTCCAACTAAAAACCATGTTGGAAACCAAAGTTGAGTCTGAGTTTGGCGACGCATCATTAACGGACATGTACGTGTCTGACCGCCGGTGGAAGAAAGCGGTGAAACTGCTTAAAGCAAGTGCGTTCTTCAATGGGCGTGACGAGATCAATCCACTTGATCTTCTGCTACTTCAAGATTGTTTATGGAACAGCCCTGAGTCACGCGATGTCGTTCGCGGTGTGATTCAAGAGTTCGCTCTTAAACATGCCTTTGACCAGCAAGAAGCTGAACAAGAAATCGAATACTGTCGTGAATCTTTGGTTGATGTACAGCATGAGCTTGAAGACAAATACCGTATGACGCTAAACGCAGAAGCGGCAACAGGTCTGCTTCGCAAAGAAACCATGAGCTTCGATACATCCAAAGCGAAAACTTACAAAGTAGGCGCGGCGGTGAATCTGGTTAAGTTGGTTATTCTGCAAAGCAACATGTCGGTTTCTGAATCAGAGAAGGGCGATAGCCGCTGGGTATACGTGCCAAAAGACGAGCTTGACCGAGTGATTAAAGAAGGTCATGGCGATGTGTATGGTTACGTGAACCAAAACACCAATATGTGTCGTCTGCGTTTTGATGTCGATGCTGCCAACAACCTAGTGATCCGTGACATTGCCAACCGCGGCGTGTTGGTGAGCTTGGTTACCCAACAAGGTTTAGACGTTGAGCTTTACCAAAAATGGTTGGCAGAAAGCGAAAAAGCAGTCAGCCAATTGAGTGAAGCTGAACATCATATGCGTAAGGTTAAAGCCAACTTCCATGGCGCATTACCACACAGTTTCGTGGATCCAGAGTTACCACGTCTAATGGAGTCGAGTCTGCAACAGGTGAGCCAGAGACTTGAGTCTATTCAAGGTGAAAGCGAGAAGATCATTCAACGCTTCAAAAACTTACATCAGTTTTTCTCTTAAGGAGACGACATGTTAGGTGCAGACGGACTCAACTTAGCGCTCATGGTGGCGGATTCAGGCATCATTGACAGTGCGGTTAACGATTTAATGGCGCGTTCACAAGTCATGATGATGGCAGAAAACCGAGGTATGAAATCCTCAGTGAAAAACCATCTGCTTAAATGGCGTGGCAACGTGAAAAAGCGCATGACGAAAGTCTGTGAGACAGAGCGTTTTCAACAGGAACTCGCGCTCTACCAAGAAGTGATTTATTGGGATGAGAACGAGTTCTTTGAGCGCATTGATGACGTGATCAAGAAGCTTGAGTGGCACTCAGCGTTTTACATGCAAGCGCGTCGCATGATGGAGAAGAACAAGGGCGTGAATAACCCGATGTTCCCTCATTACTTTTGTGACCAGTGGTATCAAAGCCTTGCTGAAGCAATCAAACAAGCGCAAGTCTCTGAGCTTGAAGAGAACAAAGAAAAAGTCCTCAACGATCTTTATCAACGTATGGAAACCATGCGTAACATGGATAAAGTGACGGAGTCTGGGGACGAAGAAAGCGTAGGGCGCTTATGGGATATGGCGTCAGCTAAGTTGAGTAAAACTGACCTAACCGTGATGAAGCGCCACGCAGAGTTCCTTAAAAAGCACAAAGGCTTACAAGAAATTGCAGAACAGCTTGGTCGCATGGCGGGACAAGTGAATGATCCTGACCTCAACCGCGCACCAGCAGAAGAGCTGCAAATGGTTGAGGAAAAGAGTGACGAAGCGACAGACGATATCGTCGGTATTCATGAAAGTGACGACCTCAACAAACTGCTACCTAACGAAACCATGTTTTTGGCGTACCCAGAGCTGGAAGTTGTGTTCTATAAGCATTTGGTAGATAAACGTTTGATGAACTACCGCACGCAAGGTAAGTCTCGCACACTGCGTAAAGTGAAGGCGCACAAACCCGATCATAAAGCAGTGGACGTTGAAAAAGGACCGTTTATCGTTTGTGTTGATGCATCAGGCTCGATGAGTGGCTTCCCAGAGCAATGTGCTAAAGCTATGGCTTATGCACTGATGCAAATCGCTCTCGCTGAACAACGAGATTGCTACGTGATCATCTTCTCCACGGAGCACATTACTTACGAGTTAACGCGTCAGGATGGCTTACGTGAAGCTGCCGACTTTTTAACTTACAGCTTCCATGGTGGTACGGATTTGGAGCCAACGTTGATTAAATCCATCGATTTGATGAACAGCGACAAATACAAAAACGCCGACATGGTTGTTATTTCAGACTTCATTGCGCCAAAACAGCAAGATGAATTGCTTGCAAAAGTCGACGCGTTAAAAGCGAAGAAGAACCGATTCCATGCCATTAGCTTGTCGAAGTACGGCAACCCAGCGTTAATGTCGATGTTTGACCACACTTGGTCTTACCATCCAAACGTAGTAGGACGCTTGTTTAAACGCGTTGCCAACGGTTAACCACGAGAGTTAAGATAGAAAAGCGGCACTGATTGCCGCTTTTCTTTTGTCTATCTGTTTTGATTTGTCTTAACCAAAGTGAGTAAATCTGGACGGTTTAGGTCGAATTAACATCGGATTGGTTTAAAACAAAGCAAACAAACAGAAATTTTGGATTTTTGTTTGACTATATTTCCTGAATCCGTAAAGTAGCAACCAACGCAACGGGGCAGAGCCTTTAAGCGTAAACAATTTGGCGCCTTGGCAGAGTGGCTATGCAGCGGATTGCAAATCCGTGGACCTCGGTTCGACTCCGGGAGGCGCCTCCATATTTTTGGGTATGGCAATGGCGATATCCAGATGCAAAAGCATCACCAATAGACCAGCGAAAGCTGGTTTTTTTGTATCTGATGCTTGGCAAGCTGAACAAGCACTCGTTGAGTGTTTGCATACAGAAAGATGCGCTTCTCAAGTGTGACTTCTCAGCCAGCATTTAGCTTTAAAGCCCTTTACAATATGTTCTTCAACAAGGAAGCAGTGAAGACACATGAGAAATACCGACGACTACATTATTTTCTATCATTTGGTTGAGCAAGGTTCATTCAGCGCCGCAGCAAGACAAATGGAACTTACTAAGTCGGTCGTCAGTAAGCGTATTGCCAAATTAGAGCAGGAGATAGGCGTTCAACTGCTTTATCGAACCACTCGCACGCTAAAACTGACAGAAGCAGGGCAATCCTTCTTCGAACATGCGCGTAGCGTTTACCAAGCCGTCGCAACTGCAGAAGAATCCATTGTTGGTTTAGGTAAGAGCCTATCCGGCAACATCAAGATTACCGTTCCGACCATCTCTGGTGAACTTATCCTTCCTACGGTTATTTCTGAATTCAACCAAGCTTACCCTGATATCAACATTGATATGGAGCTGGACAACCGGTTTGCTGACATCGTCAACGAAGGTTTTGACCTTGCTATTCGCACTGGGGTTTTACCAGACTCAAGCCTAATCGCACGCAAGCTTGTTGATGCAAACTGGATTGTGTGTACATCGCCTAAGTACGTCGCCAAACATGGCAGACCAAAAACGCCGGACGATCTCACTAAGCACAACTGTTTGGTTTACGCCTATCAAGAGACAGGTGCACGTGAGTGGGTTTTCAAGCGTGATGATGAGGTGTATCAGGTTAAGGTAGATGGGAATCTATGTACCAATAACTCATCTGCGTTACGTAACGTCGCTTTGCTAGGGCAAGGTATTATTTATGTGCCTCGGGTGCTGGTTTATGAAGACTTACAGCAAGGCAAACTGATTCAGTTGTTTAAAGACGAAACAGCTAAGTGCTTGGGTATTTATGCCGTGTACCCATACACTCGTCAGCAACCAGAAAAGATTAAGATCTTTATCGAGCATCTCTATCAGTGCTTTCAAAGTCGTAGCCATCAATTCTAGTGGCTCAACTTTTCTCAAAGGAGTGATTCTCCTTTGATTGAAGGGATTTGCTCTAAATTTTAAACTCTCCACTCTAACTATTTTCTTCACTGATCGGCAATGTCACAGCCATATAACGCTGCTATAACGTCATGGTATTCACATGTTGTGGTTTTGTTCTGACTCAATATTCTGACAAGGTCAGGAATACAAAGCCTCGTCATCCCTTTTAACTTTCTTGTTCTTCGATATCGTGCACATTTGTTAACAATGTACTTTGCTATTGTTTCTTTTTGGAAACGATAAGTTTCTTTGTTGATTTTACAGTTCTAAGAATTTTAAGTGATTGAATGTATGGGTAATTAATGTAGTTAACTTGATCTGGGCGTCGTTATCGGACTTTGGTGGCATGGACGTTCAGATTCGGACTACTTATATTGGCTGGGTATAATAACTAGAGATACGGATATGAAACAGAAGCAGCTCATCGACGCGTTTGTCACCATTGTCGGGGAAGAAAATGTCCTTACCGATCAAATCAAAACCAAGTATTACCGCAGTGGTTTTCGCTCAGGAAGCGGCACGGCGTTGGCGGTGGTTTTTCCTAACACTTTGCTAGAGCAGTGGAAGGTCATCCAACAATGTGTCGACAATAATTGCATCATCATCATGCAGGCGGCTAAGACGGGTCTGACCGAAGGCTCAGCGCCAAGTGGTAGTGATTACGACCGCGATGTGGTGGTGATCAATATCACCAAGATGAAGCAAATCTATCTGTTAGACGGGGGTAAGCAAGCCGTTTGTCTTCCGGGGGCGAGTCTGCATTCGTTAGAAAAAGAGTTGCGAGCAGTTAATCGCGCGCCGCATTCGGTGATTGGTTCTTCTTCTCTTGGAGCAACAGTTGTAGGTGGTATTGCGAACAACTCTGGTGGCGCTTTGGTTAAACGTGGTCCTGCTTACACAGAATTAGCCATATTCGCTCAGGTGGACAAAGACGGTAAGCTCAATCTTGTTAACCACCTTGGTATTGAAGGATTAGGCTCGACGCCTGAAGAGATCTTACAGAACATCCAAGATGGTAATTTCGACCCAGATAAAGTGATTCATGATGAACGTATGGCGTCGGATAAAGAATACGATGAACGTGTCCGTGATGTGACGTCTGATATTCCATCACGCTTTAATGCCGACGAACGCCGTCTGTACGAGGCGAGCGGTTGTGCGGGTAAACTGGGCGTGTTTGCGGTTCGAGTCGACAGCTATCCAATCCCAGAGAAAGAGCAGGTGTTCTATTTAGGCACTAACGACCCAGAGAAATTGACCAAGCTGAGAAAAGACTTCCTTACTCAATTCGAAAACTTACCAGAAATGGGTGAGTACCTTCACCGTGATATCTTCAACATGGCGGAAAAATACGGTAAAGATGTGTTCCTTTCTATCGATTTATTAGGCACGGACAATCTGCCTAAGATGTTCTCGCTAAAAGCTAAGGTTGAAAACTTCTTAGAGCGTGTACCGTTAGTCAGTAAATACCTGCCAGATACTATTCTCTACTACGCAAGCAAGCTATTCCCACAGCACCTTCCTAAGCGCATGTTGGAATACCGTGATAAGTACGAGCACCATCTTGTACTTAAAATGAGTGACGGCGGTATTGCCGAAGCGCAGAAATACCTCAAAGAGGTTTGGGCAGCTGAGCACGATAGTGACTTCTTCGAATGTACACCAGAAGAGGGTAAGAAAGCGTATCTACACCGTTTTGCAGCGGCAGGTGCAGCAATTCGTTACGAAACCATTCACCGCAAGGAAGTGGAAGACATTGTTGCTCTCGACATTGCGTTACGTCGTAACGATGAAGAATGGTTAGAAACATTACCTGAGGAAGTAAGTAAGAACCTCGTTAAGTCTCTCTATTATGGGCATTTCATGTGTTATGTGTTCCACCAAGACTACATCTTTAAGAAGGGTACAGACACCAAGCTGATGAAGAAACTGATGCTGGAGCACCTAAATAGTCGTGGCGCGAAATACCCAGCAGAACACAACGTAGGTCACTTATATGAAGCAGAAAACTCGCTACAAAAGTTCTATCATCAACTTGACCCGACCAACACCTTTAACCCAGGCATAGGTAAAATGGACCGCTACAAGCGCAACTGTAACTGTTGTGCTTAAGCACTAAACCGATATGATGTGGAGAGTCGCTTAAACAGTGGCTCTTTTAGTAATAAATGGTGGTAGAAGTGGTTTGAATTTTAATCGAATCGCTCAACTCCCATACGTTCAGTCGTGTTTTTAACCATCTGAATCAAAAAGAATAAATTTTTGTTGACCTAAAATCTTAATCCGTTAAAGTACGCCTCGTTCTCACGGCGAAGGTCGTTAGAACAGATGGTGTTACCATCGCATTGATTGCGTTGCCCTGGTGGTGGAATTGGTAGACACAAGGGATTTAAAATCCCTCGACGTTCGCGTTGTGCCGGTTCAAGTCCGGCCCGGGGCACCATCCGAAAATTGAGTGGGTGAATTTAATATCCCGCCGTCGAGTTGACCGGCCTAGTGTCGGATCATCAATTCCGGCTCGGGTCACCATCTCAAATTATGCGACACTAGCTCAGTTGGTAGAGCGCAACCTTGCCAAGGTTGAGGTCACGAGTTCGAACCTCGTGTGTCGCTCCAGTTGAGGCGCCTTGGCAGAGTGGCTATGCAGCGGATTGCAAATCCGTGGACCTCGGTTCGACTCCGGGAGGCGCCTCCATTATTTTCGAAAGCTCGTCATCATGACGGGCTTTTTTCGTTTTAAAGCATGATAATTCATCGCTTAAGTCTCAATTTCGCTACGCTTTTTGGTTATCTCCTCCCTGATTATTTGATCGTGATTCAATAATTTCGCTCAATTAGTTATTGGTTTTATAAATGTTATACAACTCAATAATTGTAGAGGGTGATTGGTGATAATTTCTCCACGATTGTAGTCCGAACTTTTTGTTGTACAACAGACGGTTAGTTGGATCTCTTCCAGTCGTCATGTTGGCTCTCCAAGTTCGAACTTCGTTCTAAAACGTGAGAGAAAAATAATGAAAACATTCAACCTTAAACCCACACTTTTACCTTTAACTTTGCTGCTGAGTTCGCCGGTATTGGCGGCACAAAATGGAACCATGATGCAGTATTTCCATTGGTATGTGCCAAATGACGGTGCACTCTGGACACAAGTTGAAAACAATGCGCCAGCACTATCCGACAACGGTTTTACAGCGCTGTGGTTGCCACCAGCATATAAAGGCGCAGGTGGTAGCAACGACGTTGGTTACGGTGTTTACGATATGTATGACTTAGGGGAGTTTGATCAAAAAGGATCGGTACGAACTAAGTACGGCACCAAAGACCAATATCTAAATGCCATCAAAGCAGCACACAAAAACAATATCCAAATTTATGGTGACGTAGTGTTCAACCATCGTGGCGGTGCAGATGGCAAGTCGTGGGTCGATACCAAGCGTGTGGATTGGAACAACCGCAATATTGAACTCGGCGATAAATGGATTGAAGCATGGGTTGAATTTAGCTTCCCAGGACGTAACGATAAATACTCAGACTTCCATTGGACGTGGTATCACTTTGATGGCGTCGATTGGGATGACGCAGGTAAAGAGAAAGCGATCTTTAAATTCAAAGGTGATGGTAAAGCATGGGATTGGGAAGTCAGTTCTGAAAAAGGCAACTATGACTACCTCATGTACGCAGACTTAGACATGGATCACCCAGAAGTGAAGCAAGAGCTGAAAGATTGGGGTGAATGGTACTTAAACATGACGGGTGTTGATGGCTTCCGAATGGATGCAGTGAAACACATCAAATATCAGTACCTACAAGAGTGGATCGATTACTTGCGTAAGAAAACGGGTAAAGAGCTCTTTACCGTTGGTGAGTACTGGAACTACGACGTGAACAATCTGCACAACTTTATCACTAAGACTTCTGGCAGCATGTCATTGTTTGATGCTCCGTTACATATGAACTTCTATAACGCTTCACGCTCGGGTGGCAACTTTGATATGCGCCGAATCATGGATGGCACCTTGATGAAAGACAACCCAGTGAAAGCAGTAACACTGGTTGAGAACCATGATACGCAACCACTACAGGCCTTAGAGTCTCCGGTGGATTGGTGGTTCAAACCACTTGCGTACGCGTTCATTTTGCTTCGTGAGGAAGGTTATCCGTCAGTCTTCTACGCAGATTACTACGGTGCGCAATACAGCGATAAAGGGCACGATATCAACATGGTGAAAGTGCCTTACATTGAGCAATTGGTGAAAGCGCGTAAAGATTATGCTTATGGTAAACAACATTCTTACCTTGACCACTGGGATGTGATTGGTTGGACACGAGAAGGGGATGCGGAACATCCGAACTCTATGGCGGTTATCATGAGTGATGGTCCTGGCGGAACAAAGTGGATGTACACAGGTTCACCGAGCACACGTTATGTCGATAAACTAGGTATTCGTACCGAAGAAGTATGGACTAACGCTAGTGGATGGGCGGAATTCCCAGTGAACGGCGGATCGGTTTCTGTTTGGGTTGGCGTTAAATAATCTCGAGTGAAGAGTTGCAGGTGTGACCAATTTCGAAAATAGCATGCATTTAATCAATGTCTTATTTGATATTCATGAAACAAATGCGTAACTTTATTGTTGAGCATTATCAGTAGGCAGATTAAGGAAAGGAATCTATGCAGGAAGTTGCAACTATTGCGATTATATTCGGTGCAATATTCGGTGGTGGTATCGTTAAGTTGATTCTTAATCATCGCAAGGAAGTAAAAGCGCTCGAAATCTCTGAGCGTAAACTGATGAATCAAGAAGAGCGAGATGGTCTTAACAAACAAATAGACGACCTGAAACAGCGCGTCGAAGTATTAGAGCGCATCGTTACTGACAACAAATACCAACTTGATAAAGAAATTGCGTCTTTGTAATTCTGAACCAAGAACAAAGAGCCAGTTTAATACTGGCTCTTTTTGTATCTGTCGCTGAATCACACGAAAGCGAAGTAATGGATTAACGCTCATCAAAGAAGTCTTTGTTGCGAATGTACTTGCTCATTAAGTGATAGGAAAAAGGGCGGATCAACCAACTTACCAAAGAACGCCCAAGGCGCATTAACGTTGGCGTGTTCTCATAAATTCTTCCATTATAAAGCCACAACATTTTACCTACATGCCAATAAAGAAAAGGTACCGGAGGCATAAAAGTAACAATATCGATGTCGCAACAGATTCGATAGGTTTTGTGACTTAAACGATAGTGTTTCTTGAATGTCCAATTACCAATCGCTGGTTGACCAAATGTCACCACTCGTTTGATGCTTTTTGGGTACTTACGTTCGATATAGTCGGCAAACACGCTGCCAATTGCGCCGCCCGACGAATGTCCAGTAATGGTGATGCGCTTACCTTGTAGAATCAGAGGTACAACGGTGGCTTCTAGCCGCTCAATCACGCTCAAACCGAGACGATCTTCATTTCGAGAAGGTTGGCTTTCTTGAAACAACAAATGGTAGAAACCTGCATGGATGCGATAGTTAAGTCCTAATCGCTTGCAGCTACGAGTCCACATGGCAAAGTTCAGCAACCAATCGGTAATACTGTGCGAGCCTTTAATAACCACAACGACCTCAGTACGTTTTTTACTCCATAAAACACGGATCATGGTTTTGCCAAATTCGTTTTTAATGATCCGCTGCCCATTAGGGTCAAACCCATAGCGTGTCTGTTTAAAGACTCTGGGGTAGGAGAGATTACACAGCACGGCGTAGCGTTCGTATTGGTATCGTTTTAATGGCTTCACGTTTTTCTTCTTAGTCTTTGTCAATTTAAAACTCTAGACATGAAATATGAAAAACCGATGAAATGAGCAGGACTAAATTCAGGGTGAAATTTGATAAGTGAAGTGGAGGTTCTTTGTTTGTACTCAAGCGAGCTTAGCGCTTGAGTACGGACACATAAAGTGTGGACAAAGTTAGTTTGATGCTTGATGAAGAAACTCAAGTTGTTGTTTTTCTTTATCACTCATCTCATAAGGCTCATCAGAGAGAAGACCGGAATCAAACGCGCCGATTGGATATACTTCGCTTTCGCTTTGACCGTATTGCGCTTTTTCTCCCGGAAATCCAGACATGCGTTCTATCATGATGTCACGCAGTTCATAATCCGTTTTGCCTTTTAAAAGGACTTTATGGAAAGCCTTAAGCTCAATGGTTTGCTCTCCTTCCGATAAACGCTGCTTGTGCACCAATGACGCAATCGCGGAGCCGTTCGATTGATACAGGTTCCCCCTTACTCGATAGATACCAGCTTTATCAATTTGTAACGTAATAGGAATGATCATATCAGTATTTTTTTGCGTGCCGCTGCCTACATTGACAATACTTGCGACAGAATGAAAGAGACGTAAATCAGTACTAATGACGTCTTCGCCTTGCTCAAAAGTGATATGTGCAACCAGCCTTAACTCTTCTGGCCAATCAGGTTTTGGGGATATACGCCAGCCGGTTTCTTCCATCGTAAAAGTGGCGAGTGTCTTTTGCTGCTCAATATCTTCGACATCTAGTGACGCTGTCACTATATTGCTAGAGGATTTCAAATTGACTTCGATATCGTCTGGGAAGAAGTGGCGATACTTGGTTAAACTAAGTGTCGCTGTGTCTTTTCCATCTAATACGGGAACGGGCACTTCCTCAAAATGGTTCCAATCTAAATAAGGACTATTCTCTCCAAGGATGGGCTGGGAATATGAGGGGTATTGTAAAACTTGCTCGTGACGCACTGCGATTAACTCGAGATCTTGCGAAGAAGTAATATCCTCTATCAGCGGAGAATCGTCATACTCTACGTTGGCTGGCTCTGTTGTTACTTGCCTTGGCTTAACGATAGAAGAAGCTTGCTTATGTGGCATGAGATCTTGGGATATTTCAGTTTGAGTCGACGTTTCAGGTTCGTCGGAGGGGGATTTCAAAATAAAGAGTGTGACAGCACCGAGCGTTACGAACGCAACAAGGGCAATAAGTTTTTTGTTGTTCATATTCAATCTCTTGAATCATCCACTGTGGGTAAACAGAGCCAAACGATGTATTGCTTGGCTCCTGTACGGATTTAAACTGAACTTAGTTATAATCCTGCAGCAATCTCAGACATTGTATCTTGTTGGGAACCTTGAACATAAATGTACTTACTGCCGAACCATCCATTTTGTTGATAGCTATCGACTTTGACTGAGTGACCGTCCGCGAGTGCAACAGAAGTGTTGCTAGACGTCACTTTCCCTTTGTGCTTTGAGCCAATCACTTCGCTGTGGCTGTAGCCATTTCCCATGATGAAAGGGTAATGGTTAGGCATCAAGCTTGTTACACCTTTACTTTGTGAAGATACTTTACCGTCCATCGCTAAGTGAGTCGAACAACTGTCGAAACTACCGGAGCTAGAAGAACCACAGGATGAGTGCGCGGCTACAACGCCATCGTCTTTGCCCGGTAAGAAACTTGCTGTTGCTTTAAAATAATCACTCCCATTGCCGACAAAACGAATGCGAGGAATTCGGTGATCAGGCAGCATCGCTATTTGGCGAGCATTTGAGACTTTAAGGTCGTTTAACACTCCAGTGTTGTTTTTGTTTGGAGTATCACCAAGCCAGAGCGAAATAGCATAGCGCATGGCACTGTTTGTCCAGCCGCCACCTTCCGTAATATTGATGACGATATCACCCAGCTCTGAGCCACCACCGGCACCTGCGAAGTCGAAGGTGGCAACGACGTTGAGGGGAGTAAGCCCTGCGTTAGTTAGCCAGTTCTCTTGGTTATCAAGGAGATACCTTGCGACAAGATCACCGGTAGAGTGGGTCACTAAGATACAACCCGGCTGGCATGTCCCATTTCTCGACAACTCTTGAAGCTTCGGCCAAACGTAATCACTGGTAATTTTACCTTCGACGCGCTCTTGCGAAGGCCAGTCAATCCGCGCATCGGCGTATTGCATCCAATAATCTTTCCAATAATCCGCTCCTTCTGTTTCAACTTGCGTTCGCGAAGGTTGAGTTTGCAATTGATCGGGTTGGAAACCGTGAATGAGGACTACTTTGTAATCCCCAATGGCAGCGTTGGAAACTCCGGAAAATGCCATCGCCACTGCGAGTGAGGCAACTTTTGTCATTTTATTCATGATGTTATTAACCTTTGAATGTTTAGACTTGCTAGTAATAGCAACGTTTAATAAGCAAAAAACAAACATCAAAACCACTTTTGCTCAATGGTATGATTAGCGCCATGAATAAATACTAACAACACATCGGATCAGTGAAATGTTAGCGAGGTACAAGAATGAAGATTTTTTTTGCTATAAATGAGAGCATTTGCCTAAGTGGTTTATAAAATTGTTGATAAATTCATTATTTTATCCTCTCGTCTCGGGGACCATTATTCGTTGAAGGGCATTCATGGAGAGTACGTTGAGAAAAAACATCATGTAAGAGTGATGGATGTGTACATGGAATGGTCGAATTGGGTGCGGAGTATTCGCCTGAGTCTGCTTTTTAACCGCATGAATAAAAAAGATAAAATTTGTTGTTGACCTAAAATCTTAATCCGTTAAAGTACGCCTCGTTCTCACGGCGCAGGTCGTTAGAGCAGGTGGTGTTACCATCGCATTGATTGCGTTGCCCTGGTGGTGGAATTGGTAGACACAAGGGATTTAAAATCCCTCGACGTTCGCGTTGTGCCGGTTCAAGTCCGGCCCGGGGCACCATCTCAAATTCTGCGACACTAGCTCAGTTGGTAGAGCGCAACCTTGCCAAGGTTGAGGTCACGAGTTCGAACCTCGTGTGTCGCTCCAGTTGAGGCGCCTTGGCAGAGTGGCTATGCAGCGGATTGCAAATCCGTGGACCTCGGTTCGATTCCGGGAGGCGCCTCCATTCAATAAAGTACCATTACATATCTATTGAATGTTTACTGTATAATTGCTGCTTATTAAAACGAAGGCGTTGAAGATAAACGACTCTATCTCGGTTTAGTAACGTGGTGATAATCGAAAGAGCAAACGCTCTTACGAACCTTTCAAAGTTTCAAAACGAAACACTATGGCGCCTTGGCAGAGTGGCTATGCAGCGGATTGCAAATCCGTGGACCTCGGTTCGACTCCGGGAGGCGCCTCCATTCTCTTTCTTGTTTCAATTCAGACCTCTGACCAATCGGTCGTGAGAATTCGCCTGTTCGTTGTGATTCTTCGATAAAAGTATCAATAACCTTTACATCTAACTCTTAATTCTATTTCACCCTGATTTTCGACTGGGCATAACTGCTCAACGATCTCAATTTGATCATTCAACTGTATTAACAGAACGTTGTTGTCTATAAACTATGTGCATTACTAAGGGCTAATTGATAACATCATATATTAACACTTGTTAATATATGAAAGTGTTAGTCTTTTTGCTCAGGAAGAGCGTATTCGGTTTATGGAGAAACACACGTGTTAACACAATTGAGCAGGCAAATCGTAGTCTTGATGATGAGCACTGCATCTTATACTGCTTTTGCAGCGTCAATGGCAAGTTACCCAGAAGGGTGGCAAGATTGGCCCGTTGTTAAAGAGTCACAAAACCTACCTGCAGATACTGTCCTGCCGCCAGATACTTCACTATTTATTCAAGAATCCGTAAGAGCCTACAGCTGGATCAACAATGGTCAGGGGTCACCACTTACTATCCGAGTGAATCCGAACAAAATAGAGCAATACAAAACTCACGGTCCGTATACAGATGGACCGACGGCGGTGGCGATTTCAGAAGTAGAAGGTATCGTGTGGGTGACAGAACATATTGGAGGTATGGCAATTTATGGCAGCTATGACCGTAAAGGAAAAGACATTAGCCATTCACATCCTTCATTGGCGCCTTCGTTTTGTCAAAGTTGCCATACTACTTATCAGGACATCTGTATAAACGGTACTTGCGCAGAGCCCGTTTTGGATGTGTACAAAGATAAGCAGTAGTCCAAAGTGAGTAATCGAGTTTTCGGTTGGTTGACGATAAACCAGATGCTTTTTTTATCGCATCTGGTTTTAGTGATTTCCATTATTTCTGGGTTGTCCTATACGCGCTTCCAAAGTGAATGGGATATGCGTATCGAGCATGCAGTGATTATGGCGAAAACGCATCTGTCTTCACAAATGACGTTTCTCTCCGGCTCTATAGCGGGTCGTAATTATGCAAACTTGATGATGCCTTCGACCAAAGAGAACTTCAGAGCCATCGATGGTCTACTGTTTGTTGAGGTCTCCGGCACGTCAGATTACAAAGAACAAAAAGTGGCAGTTCGATATTTGGCACAATCCAATCAAGTGTGGCGAATTGATGTCAGCGATCAGGAGGTAAGGGCGCTCCAAGCGCAAAAGGGAAATCTTGAGCATATCTTGGCGGCGACGCCTGACACAGATGAAATTAAGCGTAATAAGCTCCAATACCTTATCAACAAAGCAAAGGTTGATTTAGAGGCACTACAAATCAGCAAGGGGCTCAATCAAGATACCAATCTTCCATGGACAAAAGACTATCTTCGACAAACCGACTTCTACTACGATGCCAATCTATCGGTGCTTCATGTTTGTCTGCCTTTAAGAAACGTAAACGGTGGCTACATTTGGGCGGTATTAGATGCAAGTAAACTCGACACTATCAAAACGACGCTAATTAAAGAGCTGCTTAATGAGGCGTTAATCGCTTCGTTAATTTCTATGGTGATGATATACATGGTCACCATGTGGATTGTTAGCCCACTCAAGCGTCTTTCAATGTCGATGAAAAAAGACATTGAAAAGATCGACCAATCGTATATTCCTGAAATTCAGCGTTCGGATGAAATTGGTGACTTAGCTCGTTCATATTCCAGCTTGATTACGAAAATCAAAAACCAGTTGCGCGTTCTTCGTCAACAAACTGATACCGATGCCTTGACGGGATTAGGGTCGCGTTACTTGTATAAACGTACTGCACCACTGTTTGTTCAGCAAACGGTAGGTAGTATGAATTATGCCTGCTTCGTTTTGTGCGATATCGATAACTTTAAAAAGTTTAATGACACATACGGACATATCGAAGGGGATAACGCGTTATGTGATGTTGCTGAACTCTTTCGCTCGTTTCTAGGGAAAGACCAACCTTCGTTTCGATTAGGCGGCGAGGAGTTTGCCTTGCTTGTTTACGGGAATACCTTAGATGTGCTTCAAGCAAAAGTAGAACATTTAAGACAAGCCGTAGAGGCTTTAGCCATTCCACATGCCAAAAATCTTCCATCACAAGTTGTGACCATTTCAGTAGGGGCGGTGCCTCTGACAAAAATAACGCCTTATCCGAGTGTGGATGCATGCGAGAAAGCACTCGAACAAGCCTTTGAGGTTGCGGATAAAAACTTATACCTAGCCAAAGATAAAGGACGCAACGTTGTGATTATGGACAAACCAATTGAAATATAATCAGCACAGCCTAATGGTGTAAAAGAGTAGGGCTTACTCTGATCTAGTTTTATCGCATCATAAAATCTTGAATTTTTTCAAACAAATTCAATACTGCTAAACCGTTTTCAACACGTACCTGCCAAATAGATTCATTTTATTTATGAAGAAATGTTAAGAGTTTATCTTCTTGGTGATGAATTACTACACAAAGATGTAGCAAATTTACCGTTAGACCCTTTTAAATCGAGGGTTTTAACCTATCTACCCCTTTAGGGTAGTTTGATTCCGTAATTGATTTACATCATGTATTAATTTTCTTTCACATTTAACAATGCGCTCAGTTATAAGAACCTAACCCTTAGGAAGTACAATGAGCAAGTTGAAGCTAGTAGTCATCGGTAACGGTATGGTAGGCCACCGTTATATCGAAGACTTAGTCGAGAAAGCTGATATGTCTAATATGGACATTACGGTTTTCTGTGAAGAACCTCGTGTCGCATACGACCGTGTGCACCTTTCCTCTTACTTTTCTCACCATACTGCAGATGAACTTTCTTTAGTGAAAGAAGGCTTCTACGAGAAACACGGCATTAACATGTTGATCGGTGAGCGTGCGATTAACATCAACCGTGAAAACCGCATTGTTTACTCAAGCACTGGTCGTGAAGTTCAATACGACAAGCTGATTCTTGCTACTGGCTCATTCCCATTTGTTCCACCTATCAAAGGTCACGAAAGCAAAGACTGTTTTGTTTACCGCACTATCGAAGATCTTAAAGCGATCGAAGCGTGTGCGAAGAAGAGCAAATCAGGTGTTGTTGTCGGTGGTGGTCTGCTAGGTCTCGAAGCAGCAGGTGCATTGAAAGCACTAGGTGTAGAAACGCACGTTGTTGAGTTCGCACCAAAGCTAATGGCTGAGCAACTTGATCTAGCTGGTGGTAACCAACTTCGTCAAAAGATCGAGCGCATGGGCGTGAACGTTCACACTAGCAAAAACACGCTTGAGATCGCGGCAGAAGGCACAAATGCGCGCAACGTTATGCGTTTTGCTGACGGTTCAGAGCTAGAAACAGACTTCATCGTATTCTCCGCAGGTATTCGTCCACAAGACAAACTAGCGCGCCAAATGGAACTAGAAGTGGCGCCTCGTGGCGGTGTCGCTATCAACGACCATTGCCAGACTTCTGATGAGAACATCTACGCCATCGGTGAGTGTGCGTCTTGGAACGAAATGTTCTACGGCCTGGTTGCTCCTGGCTACAAGATGGCAACAGTTGCCGTTGATCACCTACTAGGTAACACAGAAAGCAAATTCGAAGGCGCTGACATGTCTGCGAAGCTGAAACTTCTTGGTGTAAAAGTAGGTTCAATCGGTGACGCAAACGGTCGTACCGAAGGCTGTAAGAGTTACGTTTACCAAAACGAAGAGCAAGAAGTTTACAAACGTCTTATCGTTTCTGAAGACAACAAGAAACTGCTTGGCGCGGTTATGGTCGGTGACACCTCTGATTACGGCGACCTGCTTCAACTTATGTTGAACGAAATCGACCTGCCAGAGCACCCGGATGCGTTGATCCTTCCTGCACACGCAGGCGCTGAGAAACCGGCACTAGGTGCAGACGCTCTACCAGAAAGCGCAGTAATCTGTTCTTGTTTCGACGTAACAAAAGGCAAGATCGCACAAGCGGTTGCTGATGGTCACCACACATTGGGCGACATCAAAGCCGTGACTGGCGCAGGTACAGGCTGTGGTGGTTGTATTCCTCTAGTCACTTCTGTTCTAAATGCTGAGCTTGCTAAATCTGGCATCGAAGTGAAGAACGACGTGTGTGAGCACTTTGCATACTCACGCCAAGAATTATTCCACCTAATCCGCATTGAAGAGATCAAAACGTTTGATGAGCTTCTAGAAAAATACGGTAAAGGTTATGGCTGTGAAGTTTGTAAACCATTGGCTGGTTCTATCTTGGCTTCTTGCTGGGGTGAGCACATTCTTAAGCCACAACTGGTTAAGCTGCACGACACGAACGACAACTTCCTAGGTAACATCCAAAAAGACGGTACTTACTCTGTGATCCCACGTATGGCGGGTGGTGAAGTAACGCCTCAAGCACTGGGTGCGCTAGCGAACGTTGCTGCAGAATACAACCTATACACCAAAGTAACCGGTGCTCAACGTATTGGTCTGTTTGGTGCACAAAAAGACGATCTTCCAGAGATCTGGCGTAAGCTTATCGACGCTGGTTTCGAAACAGGTCAAGCGTACGCAAAAGCACTTCGTATGGCGAAGACCTGTGTTGGCTCAACTTGGTGTCGTTACGGTGTTCAAGATTCTGTTGGTTTAGGTTCTTACATCGAGAACCGTTACAAAGGCATTCGTACTCCTCATAAGATGAAGTTCGGTGTTTCTGGCTGTACTCGTGAGTGTGCGGAAGCACAAGGTAAAGACCTTGGTATCATCGCGACTGACGCAGGCTGGAACATGTACGTATGTGGTAACGGCGGCATGAAACCTCGTCACGCAGACCTACTAGCAAGCGACCTAGATAAAGAAACGCTAATCAAGTACATCGACCGCTTCATGATGTTCTACATCCGTACTGCTGCGCCACTACAACGCACATCAGTTTGGATGGAAAACATGGAAGGTGGCGTTGACTACCTACGCGAAGTGATTGTTGAAGACAAACTTGGCATCAACGCGCAACTAGAAGCAGACGTAGCGAAGCTTGTCGACGAATACGAGTGTGAGTGGACTGCGACTATCAACGACGAATCACAACTGACTCGCTTCGCGCACTTCATCAACTCTGACAAGCGCGATGAAAACGTCGTGTTTGTACAAGAGCGTGAACAGCACCGCCCAGCAACCTTCACGGAAAAACACCCTGAAGCGAAAGGCGACATCCTACACGTAGCGATCACTGAAGCATAAGGGAAGGTTGATTATGTCATTTGAAAAGATTTGCCAAATCAGCGACATCGTACCGGGCACAGGTGTTTGTGCACTGGTTGATGGTCAGCAAGTTGCGGTATTTCGCCCAACACAAGCAGAAGAAGTGCTGGCGATCAGCAACACAGACCCGTTCTTCCAATCAAACGTGCTTTCTCGCGGTTTGATCTGTGAGCACCAAGGCGAGCTTTGGGTGGCAAGCCCACTTAAAAAGCAGCGCTTTAACCTGACTACAGGTGCGTGCATGGAAGACGAGCGTTTTAGCGTGAAAGCGTACAAAACGCGCGTAACCAACGGCGAAGTAGAGATTTCTGCATAAGCTTGGTTTCCATTCCCTCCTCTAAGGGGGAGGGAATGAACCGAGATCTAGATTTAATAGGTAAAGGCTTTCCAGAGTCATCTGCGGGGGACAGGGAAGCGAGATGTTACTGAGTTAACGGGAAGCCTTTCTCTATTCAATCTTTAATTTTTTAACTTTCACTTTTTGAATAAGGACACATTCATGTCTACTGATTTTAAGCCTGCAGAATTCGTTCAAACCATGATCAACGTGGGTGAAGCGAAAACCAACACCAGTACTCGCGATTTGTTACTCCGCGGTACAATGGCGGGTATCATCCTGTCGCTGGCGGTGGTTGTGGCTATTACGACTATCGTACAAACGGGCGTGGGCGTTGTGGGTGCGCTTGTCTTTCCAGTTGGTTTCGTGATTCTAAGTGTGATGGGTTACGACCTAGTAACAGGTGTTTTTGGTCTGGCTCCTCTAGCTAAATTTGCAAACCGTCCTGGTATCACTTGGGGTCGTATCTTCCGTTGTTGGGGTTTGGTTGGTTTGGGTAACCTAATCGGTTCTCTAATCGTTGCTTACCTAGTGGCTATCTCTCTAACAGGTAACTTCTCTCTAGAATTGAACGCAGTAGCGAAGAAATTCGTCGCTGTTTCTACAGCACGTAGTCTTGGTTTCGAAAACATGGGTATGGACGGATGGATCACGTGTTTCGTTCGCGGCATCTTCTGTAACCTAATGGTGTGTCTAGGCGTTATCGGCAACATGACAGCACGTTCAGTATCTGGTCGCGTAGCAATGATGTGGTTCCCAATCTTCATCTTCTTCGCACTAGTATTTGAGCACACAGTGGTAAACATGTTCCTATTCCCACTAGGTATGATTCTAGGCGCTGATTTCGGTATTGCGACTTGGTTGAACTTCAACCTTATCCCAACCATCCTAGGTAACATCGTTGGTGGTCTAGTGATGACTTGTATTCCACTGTACCTAACTCACGCTAAAACTGCGCCTTCTATCAATGTTGAAGAAGAAGTAAAAGCACAGCCTGCAATGGCTAAATAATCGAGGTTTATTGCCAATATTAGGTAATGAACAAGTCGGGACTCTCTTTGGACTTGAACTGAGAGAGTCCCGACTACGCTCCTTCGTCGCTTTCGGGAATGACTCATATAGGGGCAATTCAACAAATACAGCTCATCTAATGCGAAAACAAGCAAAGCGAAAAGCCTGTCATTCCTTAGATGAAGGAACTTCAGAGCAGGGAACCTCGTTCCCATATACTAATAAGCTATTTGGCTATAAAAAGCGTTTCTTTGTCAGAGTCTCTCTTTATATCTAAATTTTTCGATAGGCGTTGATATGACAACTGTTAACTCATCTTTAAACAGCGGCTTTGTTTCTCTTGTTGGTGCAGGTCCGGGTGATCCAGATTTACTGACAGTAAAGGGCTTAAAAGCCATTCAAGCAGCCGAAGTTGTGGTGTATGACCGATTGGTGTCGAAAGACATTCTAGAGTTGGCTCACGCATCAGCAGAGATGATCTACGTAGGTAAAAAGTTGGACTTTCACTGCGTGCCTCAAGATCAAATCAACCAAATCTTGGTGCAAAAAGCGCAAGAAGGTAAACGCGTTGTACGTCTAAAAGGCGGCGATTCATTTATCTTTGGTCGTGGCGGTGAAGAGCTAGAAGAGCTAGCAGAATTCGGCATCAAATACGAAGTGGTTCCGGGTATCACAGCTGCTGCGGGTGCAACGGCTTACGCAGGTATTCCATTAACGCATCGTGACCACGCGCAAAGCGTTCAGTTCATTACTGGCCACGTACAAAAAGATGGTCGTGAGATTGAATGGCACTCGCTAGCGCAGTCAAATAACACGCTTGTGTTCTATATGGGGTTGAAACAAAGCGGTCATATCATGGATAAGCTTATCACACATGGATTAGACCCAGAGATGTCATGCGCTATCATTGAAAACGGCACACGCACAGAGCAGCGTGTATTCCAAGGTAAGCTGAACGAGCTATCTAATATGGCAGAACAAGCAGTAAGCCCTGCGTTGATTGTGGTTGGCAGCGTGACGCAATTGCACAACAAGTTGGACTGGTTCGGAAAATAACTGAAGACTTAGTCTTAAGCATTAGATCGCGCAAGGACTGCGTTTCTGTTGCATCTCTCTTTTTCGCATTGGCATTTCATCGATCAAATCGTTGATGAACTGCCAATCAGTCTTCGCACCCCAGCGGTGTTTCTCTTCTCCGTCTTTACCCAAAAGAATCGCAGTGTGTTGACCTGCTTTGACTTCGTAGAGAGCAGCCAGCATTTTCAAATCGAACTCTTCTTTTAACCATGAAGGTTCAGTAAAACCGTCCTCTGCAATCACTAAAGTGATCACATCGCGGTCTTCCAATTCACATTCATTCATCAAAGCTTCGAGCAAAAACTGTTTTACGTGGTCGTCATTCGCAGGGGCAAAGTATAGGACACTGCGATGTGGCCAGTACTGTGAGTGTGCTGGATAACCAAACGTATTGCCTGATATGAGGCATGCAAGCAAAAGGGCTAACGTCGACTTGTTCATGGCTCCCTCCTTGAAACGTGAGACTTCGTTTATCACGTTATACGGTAAGTTTAGTGGAATTAGCTCATTGTGCTTTGGTCCAAAGTGGCATAGGGTATGCGGCAAACAAATAAAGCGTATTAAATAGATGAACTCTGAAAGCAAACAAAAGATCGCAATCTTAGTCGACGTACAGAACGTGTATTACACCTGTCGTGAAGCGTACCGCAGCAATTTTGATTACAACCAGTTTTGGTATGTCGCGACACGAGGAAAAGAAGTGGTAAGTGCACGTGCCTATGCCATTGCGAGCAATGACCCAAAACAGCGTCAGTTCCACCATATTTTGCGTGGTGTTGGGTTTGAGGTGATGCTTAAACCTTATATTCAACGTCGTGACGGGAGCTCGAAAGGCGACTGGGATGTAGGTATTACACTAGATGCGATTGAGATTGCGCCGGAAGTAGATGAAGTGGTTCTGGTATCTGGCGATGGCGATTTTAGTTTGTTGGTGGAACGCATTCAGCAACGCTTTAACAAGAAAGTCACAGTGTATGGCGTACCAAAGTTAACTTCCCAAACCTTGATTGATTGCGCGGACCATTTTGTTGCTGTCGATGACGACTTTCTTCTTTAACTTCTTCTCGCTGTATAGCTTTGAGAATAAAGAAAGGGCGAGTCACTTCAGGCTGTACATTAACGTACAATGACTCGCCCCGAACTATAAGTTGGTTAGTTACGAAGGAATGATCATTTGTCCTAGCACGTAACCCAAGCAACAAGCGCCAATCACACCAATTAAACCCACAGACATGAATGAGTGGTTGAAGTACCACTTACCAATCTTAGTCGTACCTGAAGTATCGAAGTTTACTGTCGCGATATCAGAAGGGTAGTTAGGGATAAAGAAGTAGCCGTAAACCGCAGGCATTAAGCCGATAAGCAGTGCAGGGTCCAAGCCTAGTCCGAGACCAACAGGTAACATCATACGTGCTGTTGCTGCTTGAGAGTTCACTACTACTGATACGATGAATAGCGCGAGTGCGAACGTCCAAGGATAGTTGGTTACCATTTCAACAATGCCGGACTTGAATTGAGGCATCGCGTATTGGAAGTAGGTATCTGACATCCATGCAATACCGAAGATAGCAATTGCTGCCACCATGCCGGATTTAAAAACTACGCCGTTTGGCACATCACGTGGGTCGGTTTTGGTCGCAAGCAAAATAATACCGCCGAAGCAGAGCATCATCATCTGAATAACCACAGCCATGCTGATTGGCTTCGCGCCATCGACGATGGTTCGCACTTCCGGCCACATCGCAATAACGACGATCACAAGAATCGACAGAATGAACAGCAAAACAGAGTTGCGTGCGCTCGCTGGAAGCACTTCGTCCAAAGAAGTTGCCGTTGTGTTTAAGATTTTCTCACGCCAAACCGGATCTTTTAGACGCTCTTGGTACTCTTCGTCATCTTCAAGCTCTTTACCGCGTTTTAAGCTGTATAGCGACATCAACAGCGTACCAAACAAAGTTGCTGGTACTGTTACGAGAAGAATCGATAGCAAGGTGATTTCGTGTTGAATGTCAGACAGCTGTGCTAGGTAGTAAACCACAGCGGCTGAAATTGGTGATGCCGTGATTGCGATTTGAGAAGCAACGGATGCCGCAGCCATCGGACGCTCAGGGCGAATGCCGTTTTTCAACGCAACGTCGCCAATGATTGGCATGATGGAGTATACCGCGTGACCAGTACCAAGTAGAAAGGTCATAAAGTAAGTGACGAACGGTGCAATGAGGGTAACGCGCTTAGGGTTTTTACGCAGTACGCGCTCGGCTACCTGCAACATGTATTTCAAACCGCCAGCGGCTTCAAGAATGGAAGCACAAGTAACCACCGCAAGGATGATCAGCATTACAGTGACGGGTGGGGAGGTTGGTGGCATCTTGAAGATAAAAACCTCAATGACCAAACCAATACCTGAAACAACACCAAGACCAATGCCGCCATACCGTGAACCGATATACAGCATCACGAGCAAAAATAGAAACTCAAGATACAACATGTTTAATTTCCTTATTAGAAACAGGGACTTTTATTGTTTCTATATTCAAGAAAAAAATACTTAGCCTTGTTCACATTCCATTTCATAGGAAATAGTAATGTCTAATAATTGGGAATAACTCACGCTACGGAGCCAAAGTGTTACGCTGCCTTTGAGCTGGTGTTGTTGGAATGTTTTTATCCACTAGTTCTGACGTTAAACCGAACCATTTTGGTGCATCTTCGCGGTTTAATGGTTTATTTTGCTGCCGTTTATTTGGGACTTTTTATTGATTTTAATGCCCTGTGGCACGTCAAAGTGACACAGTGTAAACATTACTGATAATTATTTGCATTGAGTGCTTGGCTTGCGTATAACTGCGTTCAAACAAAAACGTACGTAAACACAACAATGTCTGAGCAGTTTTTTCCGCAACTCTTCCATTACTCAAAGGAAGTCACGCCATTCTTACACGGCAGTATTGGTGAGATTGGTGCTAGTGCAATCCATATCGATAACAACATCAATCCAATTGTACAATCACTCTACCAATCGCTTTCTCAAGCGCATCCTGAAGCGGGTAAAGCCTATTGGCTAACTCGAACATGGGACCTGCTTTGTTGGCAGCCTATGTATGTGGCATTCATTTCGATCTATGGATTTCACACTTTGCCAAATCTACGGGGGATGGGGCAATACGTGCAGCAAGGGTTTGTCACGGGTTACCGCTTTGCTGATGAACAGCATATTCATGGTGAAATTGAAGAACTGATTGTCGAAGCTGGTAAGCAAATACGTGCACTTTATGACTTCTATCAGATTCAAATGAGTGATTGGACTCGCATACGCCCGGGCTTTACTCATCAATTGATGTCTGATGGTGTGATGGCATGCTTGGTTCGACTCCAGCAACATTTTCCTCAATTTAGTGACGAGCTCATTCACCAGCATGCCAAGTTGTGGTTGGAAGCACTTGGGTTAAGTTCTGAAAACACATCATCCCTGTACGCTTTTTCAGACGAGCGTCCTTTGAAATTAGTCCGAAAAAGCTGCTGTTTAGTCTACAAATGTGAAGGGCGAAAACTGTGCGAAGATTGCCCTCGAACAGAGGAAAATAAGCAACTCGTCAAATCTCGAAGTGTCGCAAAGTAACAAACGTATAACATATGTAACAGTGCTCGATCTGTGATTGAGAATGAGTATTATTGTCGACTCTGTAATTTATAAAAAGATAAAGACAATGATAAAAAGGAAGTTTTCTTTAAATCTCATCATGCTTGCGATGAGCAGTGGCTATGCAATGCAAGCGCTTGCAGAAGAATCTAACATAAGCGAACAAAGTAATGCGGATGAACAAGTAGTAGTGGTTGGCAGTGTTATGCCTAAGTCCATTTCAGACATTCCAGGTACGGTTTGGTTCGTTGATCAAGAGCAGATCGCTCAACAATACCGAGCAGGAAAAAACCTTGGTGACATCTTATCGGCAACGATTCCGTCATTAGACGTTGGTACGGGTGGTCGAACTAACTACGCGCAGAACCTCCGTGGGCGTGCAATGTTGGTTATGATTGATGGGGTGTCATTACAATCCTCACGCCCAATCAGTCGTCAACTCGACGCGATTGACCCATTCAATATTGAACGTATTGAGGTGTTATCCGGTGCGACATCGATATACGGTGCCGGCGCAACGGGTGGTGTGATAAATATTGTCACAAAGAAAGCGACGTCAGATGAACTTGCATTTGAATCTTACGTGAGCGGTACGACCGGTTTTAATGGTGGTGACGATTTTGATTATAAGGTTGCCCAATCTGTCTCTGGCGGAAACGACAAAGTAAGTGCGCGTGGTTCGGTGGTGTACGGCGAAACTCAGGGTTTCTATGATGGTAATGGTGACATTGTCACGCCGGACATCTCACAAGGTTCACTGCAGTACAATTCAACGCTTGATGTGATGGGCTCTGCGGAGATTCAAACGTCAGATGAAAGCCAACTTAGCCTAGTTGCGCAATACTATGATAGTCAACAAGACTCGCCTTATGGTCTGTACATTGTGGGGCGCGATTTCGTCGATGTACGTAAAGGATTTGAATCTGACCGCCAACACGGCACAGAACGTGTTCTTCTTAGTGCAAGTTACAGCCATGAGTCTGTATTAGGTCATCAATTGATTGGTGAGTTGTCCTATCGAAGTGAAGACCAAACTTTCACACCATATTTCCAAAGTGCTTCTCAGCAAGAAACAGAGGTTTTTGCAGGGCGTCTGGCGTTAGCGAAGAATTGGAACGATTTTAATCTTATCTATGGTATTGATGCTTATCTTGATCGTTTCGACAGTAACCAAGCACTCTTCGATTCGACGATTGCTAATAATTCTGGAAACTTGATAAACAAGACGTATGCACAAGTTGGTCGTTACCCTGGTGTAGACGTGTCTTCTTACGCATTGTTTATTCAAGGGGACTACCAAATGACTTCGGATTGGTCTGTACAAGCAGGTTATCGCCATCAATACATGGATAACAAAGTTGATGACTTTGTCGCTTATAGTGTGCAGAAGAAGATTGCTGCAGGAGCGGGAACGTCGGCTGATTCAGTACCAGGTGGCAGTACAGATTACTCAGTTAACCTATTCAACCTTGGCACTATCTATCGGTTGAATGATGAGTCGCAAGTTTGGGCTAACTTCTCCCAAGGTTTCCAACTGGCGGACCCAGCGAAATACTATGGTCAGGGCAGTTACGATGCAGTAGATGCAAATGGTCATTACGCACTAAAGGACAGCATCAATGTATCTGATTCTAAATTGTCAGGCATTAAAACGGACAGTTACGAAATTGGTTACCGTTTAGATAAGGAAGCGTTGTCTCTTCAAGCAGCGGGTTATTACTCGTTGTCAGATAACTCAATCAAATACGACCGTAAAACTTTGCTGATTACCAGTGTGGATGACGAGCAACGTGTGTATGGTACGGAAGCAAACATTAACTACTGGGTAACCAGCGATATTCTTGTTGGTGCTTCTGGTCATTATGTCGTATCTGAACTGAAGACCAATGGCAAATGGGAAGATTTGAGTGCTGGTAAGGCAAGTACATCTAAAGCGAACGCTTGGGCAGCATGGTACCAAAACGATTACTCTGTGCGTCTACAAAGCCAAACTATGTTCGATTACGAAGATGATGCGAACAACAAGTTAGATGGATACACAACATTTGATTTGCTAGGCAGCGTGATACTGCCTGTTGGTCAATTAGGATTCGGAATCCAAAACCTGTTTAACGAGGATTACACCACGGTGTGGGGACAACGTGCGCAAATCCTGTACGCAACTCACTATGAGTCTGCTGCTTATGACTATAAGGGAAGAGGTCGTACGTTCACGCTTAACTACAGCCTTGAGTACTAAAAGTCCGTATCTGAGATACAAATAAGCACGTTAAATTTGGATAAAAAAAGCCGCGTTATGCGGCTTTTCTTTTATGCTTCGTCTGTTGCTTGAGTTTCTTCAGTGGTTTGTGAAGTTTGCTCATTAGCTTGCTGTTCCGCTTCCATCTTCGCGCGTTCTGCTTTTGAGATGTAGCGAGGCTTATTGCTCTTATGAAGCTTTGCATTTTGTTTTTTCTGCTTCGCTTTTAAAATCGAATTAATTTTCTTCTTGCGGTTCATGGTGTTGGTCCTTTAATTTAGCGGGGCAGGATAGTGATTTTTCCGCCAAGTTACAACCCTAATGGATTCCCTATGAAAACACTTACTACCAAGCGCCTCACACTGCGTCTTGTCAGTGTAGAAGATGCGCCGTTTATTTTAGAACTCTACAACCAGCCAGACTTTTATCGTTTCGTCGGTGACAAACAAATTCGAACCCTAGAAGAAGCCAAGCGTTACATCCAAGATAACATGTTAAGAATGCAGGAACTTAAGGGTGTCAGTTTGCTGGTGGTTGAAACCAACCATGATAAACAGCCAGTTGGCATTTGTGGTTTGGTTAAACGCGATACATTAACAGCGTTCGATATTGGTTACGGTTATCTGCCTAGCGCTTATGGCAAAGGTTACGCGAAAGAAGCCGCAAGTGTCGTCGTGGATTTTGCTCGTGAGGAAATGAATGTAGAAAACTTGGTCGCTATCACCAATAATGACAATATTCGCAGTATAAGTTTGCTAGAAAAATTGGGTTTTCAGTTTGAACGCGTTGAGCAGACTTACGATAATGGTCGAACTTTACAGCTCTATACGATGGAGTTGTAACCAGATAAGTAACTTAAAGCCTTATTGTTAAGGTCTCTGGGTTATACCAAGTAACCTGAGATACTAGGTTCAGCGTGAATGACTTAGATTTTTAGTCAAACAAATGGCTACGTCAAACAACTTGGAAAGAGCTTGCTATTACACGGTTTAGTTTTCTTTGCTCTCGAATCAATGATAGGGCTCTGAATCCTGCATCTTGAAGTCACTTGGGTATGAATCTGTTTTAGTTAGAGGAAAAAAATGAGCGACATTTTGTTAGGTAAACTCGCCACTGAATTTAAAACCGTCAAGGCGATGGTCGAGGTTTACTGTAAAGACCACCATGGCACAAAAGGTGAGCTATGCGCGGAATGTCGCGAATTGTTAGAATATGCGGAAGTTCGGCTTGATCGTTGTCCTTACGGAGAAGACAAGCCGACTTGCAATAAATGCCCAATACATTGCTACAAACCCGAGCCTAAAGAGCAAATGCGTTTAGTGATGCGTTATTCAGGACCGAGAATGTTACTCAAGCATCCGATCTTAGCGATTCGGCACTTGGTGCATGAGAAGCGTGAGGTTCCAAATAAACCAGCTGCAAATGTGTCGAATCGCCACAAACGAATGAGTGCAGAACGCGAAGCCAAGAAGCCTAGTTAAAAACGTACTAAGAAGTCGTAACAACGGTGAGATTCTTGATCCAATACTTTTGCGTGTATCGACGATAACACAGTGCCAATTTCACTACTTCTTCTGCGATCATTAGTGCGTAAACGTATTTAAACTCCCAGTCTAAGACGAACGCGGCGACGGCGCACAAAGGCAATCCAGTCATCCACATCGCGATAAAGTCCATGCGTAAACAAAAGACGTTATCGCCACCAGCTCGAATAATGCCGTTTATGATGATCATGTTGAGCATGCGGAGCCAAATCGCGCTACATAAAATCACGACTGCGGGTGCCGCGAGTGGGTAAAGTTCTGGGTTATCTAGGTTCAATGCTGCAATGATTAACTCTCGATTTAGTAGCAGTAATGCACCAATCGAAATACCAAACACAAACACCGCTTTAATGAAGAAGCTTGCCATGTGCTGAGCTTGCTCAAAGGCATCACGCCCTAACGACTGCCCAATCATCACTGAACACGCAACAGAGATTCCAAAAAAGATGGAATAACACAGAGATTCGAATGGACCTAACATGCTAAACACCGCGAGTTCTGTCGTGCCCATGTGACCAAAAATCATTTGATACACCATCGTACCAATGGCCCAAAGTAGCGCGCCTAAGGTCATTGGTAATGCCAAACGGCGATAAGAGAGCCACAAAGAGGGGCGTTCAGACCCTTCTTTTACTTCCAATAACCAATGTTTACGCCAACGCATATAGCCAATCATGGCTAGCACTTGGAATAAGCGAGAAATTGTCGTCGCTAATGCCGCACCTGCAACACCCATTGCAGGTATACCTAGCACGCCTTTAATGAGCCAAAAGTTCAGAGCGATATTGAGCACAATAGTCATTGCTCCCATTAATAGCGGAGTGACGGTGTCACCAGAAGAGCGCATGCTGGCTTCTAATACAATAATGATGTGAGTCAGTAGCAACACAGGGAACGCATACCAAAGGTAGGTAGAACCAAGGTCAATGACTTGAATATCGCTGGTTTGTAGGCGCATGATCACTTCGCTGCCAACTGTGATAACTAGAGTGACAGGAATAAGCACCTTTAGACCAAAACGAATCGCAATACCAGTGACGGTTTTTGCACTTACGGCATCGTCTCGTCCCCAATATTGCGCAACAAGTGTGCCATTTGCAGATGCTAAACCTGCCATGATCATAATGGCGACAAAATGCCATTTTGATGCAATTCCCACAGCTGCGGTTGCTTCTTTACCAAAATCGCTAACCATGAGAACATCGGCTAAGGCAAGTATTGCTACCAAAGCACTCTGGATAGCGACAGGAAAACCCAAACGGACAATCTGCTTAAGTAGCCCGTTATATAAAGGGTTAGCACTATTTTTGATACCAATGTTCTTTGCCATAGTCACTCCTCAAATTTTGAGAGGAATATAAA
Organism: Vibrio sp. Y29_XK_CS5; assembly: GCF_024181835.1. NCBI lineage: Bacteria > Pseudomonadati > Pseudomonadota > Gammaproteobacteria > Vibrionales > Vibrionaceae > Vibrio > Vibrio sp. Y29_XK_CS5. The sequence goes on along the minus strand of NZ_JAMZAM010000001.1, from coordinate 982,918 downwards.
GCGTATAGGAAAGGAAATACATGTGTGAAAAACCACAAAAGCTGTGCAAATCCGTCATTGGGCAATTTGCAACCAAAACGGAATGGCAAGATGACGTGTACTTGGCTCCTGCATGTAAGGAACGCTTTCTCACTTTGACAGAGATTCCTGAGTGGCATCGTGCAGACATTTTTATGGCAGGCTTGGCTGAGTTACGTGATGGTTATCATGTCGAAAGAAACAAAGTTGGTGTGCATACTTTGTTGTTTACGGTTGAAGGTGGTGGCGTTCTGATAACCCCCGATTCTGTCAAAGAGATAGAACCTTATACGCTGACCATTTTGCCTGTCGATACGTGCTTTCGGTTTGAAATGAATCCTGACAAAGATCATTGGAAAATGGTTTGGCTACTACCTCAGAATGCAGGTTCTTGGCGGCATCTGTCGGATCTTGGTCAGACGGTCATGCCTTTCCAAGGTTCAGAGCAAATTTGGGCGTTAATGACCTTGCTCTACAATGAGATAGGCGGTCGTACTGGTTTTCGTCAGTTATTGATCAGCGAAGTACAGCGTTTAGTCAAAAGCGTCGAAACGCCTATCAGTAGCTCGCTTTCTCGCGTTCAAACATTATTTAATGAAGTGGAAGGGCAACTGCACCTACCTTGGACGGTCGCCGAGATGGCAAAGCGATGTTTTATAAGTGAAGAGCAGTTGAACCGACTGTCCAAACAATTATTCAACATGAGTCCGAGGAGCAAGTTAATTGAGCTTCGCATGCACAAAGCGGCGGACTTATTACAGTATCCAGCTTGGTCGGTTGTCATGATAGCAAACCGATTGGGTTATCGTGATCCTTACAACTTCACGCACCGATTTAAAAAGTTCTACGGCAGTTCGCCAACACGTTATCGCAAGAAATTATTGGAGAATCAAAACTAATGAGCCGGTTTAATTCCCCAATGATTTAAAGAGTAGAGTATTTCAGAAACAAAAAAACGAGGGTATGAACCCTCGTTTCTTTTGTCTGGTTGGGACAGGTTAAAAATTACAAACCTGCCGCCATTTGGTGCTTGGATTTAGTTGCTGCGATTAGCATGTAAATGCAAGTTGCAAGTAATGCTGCAAATAAGTAGCCCAACAAACCGTGCATTTGACCCATAAATTTATCAGCAACCACTGGACCTGCTACTGAGCCCACGCTGTAGCTAAACAACATGACTTGCGTTGCAGACACGATGAAACGCTCGTCTAAGCCTTCACAACCTAGGTTAATCGCAATTGGGTATAGAGCAAATGTCGCCATGCCCAATAGGAACAACGCCACTGCCAACACCACCGCTGACGAAGAAATGAAAGTCAGTCCGATAGAGAAAATGCCAAGGATGCAGAAGAACGCCATTAGTACAGTACGTGCCATGTACTTGTTTAAGGTTGTCACCATAGGTTGAACCAACATACCGCCCAGAATCACTAACGCCATCAAAGTACCAATGTCTTGGTGGCTGATTTTACGGTTTGCGAGCTCTACTGGCATCAGACCGTAAATTGCTCCCAGAGTAAGACCAGAAACAACACAACCAATGATTGCAGCGTGGCTTAGTTTAGAAATCTGTTTGAACGACAGTGCAGTAGACTCATGGCTGTTTGGTTGCTCACAGTCGATGAATAGTAGCACTAGCATCGCCATCAAGATCAGTGTCGTGATGGCAACAAAAGGGACGCCACCACTTACGCCAAGAATGCCAATGCCAAATTGACCAAGCGCAGAACCGCCGTACAAAGAAAGCATGTATAGACTCAAACGTTTAGCACGTGAGGATTCATCGCCAGACATTAGCCATGATTCTACGATGACGAATACGCCCGCTACTGCGATGCCCGCAATAAAGCGTGCAAATAGCCATACCATACCATTAGGAATAATCGGCAAAACGATGATCGTCAGAGAAAAGGCTGCCAAGCTACCGACAAACGCTTTACGGTGTCCAACGCTGCGAACGATTCGCTCAAAGAACATGGCACCAAACAATAGACCGCCATAGAACACACTCGCCAACCAACTCGCATAATCAGCAGAGATGTTGTATTCACCAAGCATAAGAGGGATCAAGCTCATCAAATAGCCTGATGCCACTGCATAAAGAGACAGTGCTACGACAGGAACTGTGACTCGTGGTGATGCTGCAGGAATGGCTGTGTTTTCCAATGTTTTGCGCCTATAAGTTAAGTAAAAATCAGGGGTTATTCGGCGCGAATATGAGGCTAATTAATAGGCAAGTAAAACGATATATTTGAGTCGTTTCGACAAAAGTTATTTATCGAAATTCTATGAGGAAATGCTGCATAAAAACGCCAGCCCGAGAGCGAGGCTGGCGACGGGGTTTATTTGTTAAGTGCTTGATTTAGCCACTGTTCGAATTGAGTTTTTGGTAATGCTCCGTTGATCATGTCAACGCGTTGTCCATTCTTAAAAACCATGATGGTAGGGATGCTACGAATACCGAATTGAGCCGCCAATTGTTGTTGAGCCTCAGTATCAATCTTGACAAAACGAGCGTTTCCGGTCTGTTCTTGTGCGACATCCGAGAAAACAGGAGCAAAACCAACACATGGGTTGCACCATGGTGCCCAGAAATCAACCACAACTGGAGTGTCACTCTCTAGTAGTGCTGAGAAGTTATCGATGGTGCCTTCTACAGGCGCACCATCAAATAAAGCGTTCTTACATTTACCGCAACTTGCAGCTTCTGCAACTCGCTCATTAGGGACACGATTTAAACCGCCACAAGACGGGCAACGAGTTTTAAACGATGGCATGACTTCTTCCTTTATGACAACTTGATGAAAACATGACTTACCAGTCTGCTTCATAATTTGTATACTTATTTTTTAGCCTGCCGAAATACGATATGGCAGGTTTGTATTTGGACCCGAACAGGTTCTAAGAAATTTCATTAAAATACAACAATAAATAGGTCTGCGATGACAAATTACTACGCTGAAATTACTGGCTGGGGAAAATGCCTTCCACCAGCTTCGCTCTCTAACGACGACCTTAGCACTTTCCTTGAAACTTCAGATGAATGGATTCGCACCCGTACTGGTATTGAAAACCGTCGCATTAGCCACGTAAATACGTCGGACATGGCAACGGTAGCTGCGCAACATGCGATGGCTCGTGCTGGCGTGGAAGCGAGTGACATCGACCTTATCATTGTTGCGACATGCTCTCCTGATTCTCTTATTCCAAACATTGCCTCTAAGGTGCAACAAAACCTTGGTATTCGCTCTGCTGCCGCGTTTGATTTAAACGCGGCGTGTACGGGTTTTGTCTACGGTCTTGAAACTGGTACGCGTTTGATCCAGTCGGGCAACTACCGTAATGCGATCATCATTGGTGCGGAACGTCTTTCTTTCTACATCGACTGGGCAATGCGTGATACGGCAGTATTGTTCGGTGATGGCGCTGGTGCAGTCGTTCTGACACGTACAGAGCAAGAAACGGGTCTTCTGCAATCACAAATTGGTTGTGATGCAAAAGGGCGAGACATTCTCTCTGTTCCTAAGTTTGGTACATGCATGGACCGTTTCGCTGAAGACAACGGTTATTGGGATTTCAACTTTGTTGGTCAAGAGATCTTTAAACGCGCAGTTAAAGGCATGGGGCTGGCTGCGAAAACGGTTCTGAAAGCTTCAGAGTTAACTACAGATCAAATCGACGTGGTAATCCCGCACCAAGCGAACATCCGTATCATCCAAACGCTGTGTGACCTTTCTGGTATCCCACAAGAAAAAGCGTTCGTGAATATTCAAAACTACGGCAACACATCAGCAGCAACAGTGCCAATCGCATTGTGTGAAGCTCTTGAGCAAGGTCGCGTGAAGCCAGGTGATAACATGTTATTGGCTGCATTTGGCGCTGGTTTGACATGGGGCGCTGCTGTGTTGAAATGGGGTGACCGCGTAACGCCAATTGGCGAAAGTGAAGCGGCATTACCAGAAAGCGATAAGACCGCATTAGAACTTCTAGAGCGTGCAATCAAGCTATGTAATGAACGACCACGCAGCGAAGACGCTTAAATGAGATATCAAACTCAATAAATGAAAGGGAGCATAATGCTCCCTTTTTTGCGTACTGGATTGCAGCAGCTATGACATAAAGCCAAGGTTAGAGGAAGGGAAGTTGCGTATATTTGGGAACACGTAATCCATTGCTGTCCCATCAGTAATGCCCATCCATTGAGCTAAGGTTGCACCTACTTGATCAGTGCCGATTCTTGGAATCAAACGCCCTTTAGAGTAATCATCTTCACCACCTAGTATCAATTCGGGCCAAGTTCCAATTGGTTGAGAACCATTTACCGCGCCTCCCATCACAAATTGATGTCCACCCCAGCCATGATCGGTACCATTGCCATTATTTGTCATGCGTCGCCCAAAGTCAGACATGGTAAATGTAGTGACATTGTCACGCATTCCAAGTGCGTCAATAGCGCGATACATAGCGAAAAGGTTAGTCGCCAAGTCTTCTAGCAATGCAGGATGTTTTGAAAGCTGTGAATCATGAACATCGTAACCGGTATGTTTAACAAAGAACACTTGTCGTTGTTGGTTTAATTGGCTCTGGCTTGCGATAAGCTTGTAAACCGTCTGCATCTGTTTCCCTAGCGTTGTAGAGGTAAAAAGTGGCGCATTGTCGACGTTGTGCAGTTGCTCAGCTAACACACCACTCATAGTCATTGATTCATCCACCATGAGATTAAAATGCCCGCTGAATGGATTATCGGGAGAAGTGGCTAACAACTGGTCGTACACTTCTTTGTAAAGCGGGTTTCCAATCGCACTCAACTGGACGGCGCGGTCCTTTTTCAAAACTGTTTGCCTATGTTCAAGTGAGCGCAACCATAAGGAGTCACCATGAACACTGTAGAGTGGAGTAATCTCAGACGTTCGTCCCATTATGTCGAGCATACGTCCTGCCCAACCAAGGTTTGAAAACGTATCCATACCGCCACGCATCAGAGTTTTGGTCTGCGAGTTGTGAGAAAAGAGTTGATCCGGTAAGGGCACTTCGCCAGACTCGATCATCTGCTTTGACATTGGCTGTTCAAGTACGCCACTGTTCAGGACGACCGTCGCATCGCCATTTTCAAAGACCTCCGCTAATCGAGCCAACTTAGGGTGCATCCCCAAAGGCACGTCATTTCCTCGATTATCTCTGGCGTTTAAGCCAATCGGAATGACGGTATTTTTTGCGACCGATAACTTACCGCGCACGCTGGCATATTGATCATAATGAAAGTCGGAGAGTGGCAAGAAGGTATTGATTGCATCGTTACCGCCATCCATATAAACACAGATCAAAGCACGGAAGTCATTGCTCGGTGTTGCGAGTGCGTAGCCTGATAAGCCGACAGAAGCAAAAGCACCCAAAGAAGCGGTACCTTTCATAAAGTTGCGTCGTGAGAGTTTCATAATCCGCTCCTAATCTTGAATGTAGAATTCGCTGCCCGAAATTGCTGTGAAAATCACTAAAGCAAGTTTGGTTTTCGGTACGTAACTGGTTTGGTAATTATCGAGCACCTCAATCATGAGTTGTTTTAGCTCTGGTGAAGCGGTTCCGGCAAAGAAACGCATGTCGACACGATCAACCAAAGCGTTATGGTCATCGAGGAGTTGATAAAGTTCATCCATATTGAGCGTGTAAGTCGATTCGGAACCTTTGCGCACGCTATAAAGCATGAAGTTCACCAGTTCGGTGTATACCGACCAATCAAACAGTTCATATTCCGGTGCAACTAAACCATTAAAGACAAAGTCTTTTGACGGCTGATAATCAGGAGAGTAGAAGTTGAACACGGATGGAGAGCGCAATGGTCCTTGATTCGCGATATTCATCAAGGATACTGCGTTGTCGTAACGTGCCGCTGTCAGAGTAAAACCAGCAGCGCGATGGAAATTAGTGATGACCAAGATTGGCTCTTTAACTTTAATTGGTTGGTTCGATGTCAATCCTCGCGCTTCGTCGTCGAGAAGAATTGCTTTAATTACCGCGCGCAAATCGCCTTTCACGCCCTTGCCATTGTTATTGAACGTACTAGCAACGCGAGCAATGTACTCTGGCGTTGGGTTTGAGGTGACAAATCGCTGAATGAGCAATTTAGAAACAAAAGGGGCGATGTTGTCATGAGCCATTAAGATATCAATGACAAGTTCGAGCTCTTCTTCTGCATTTAAACCAGCAGGGATAGTGGACCCAAGCACGACTTTCTCGTTGGTATCATGAAGGCTGTTTACCACTCGCATTGGTAACACAAAGTCGACATCCGACTTATTCCAGCCAGTTAGAGCTCGAGCGAGTTCTTGAATATCGTTTTGTGAATAGGTAGCAAGGGGTTGCCCGGTGTCATGATTAAACTTAACACTGCCATCGAGGTTGAGTTGATATAACCCAATAGTGAAGAGCTGCATCAGCTCGCGAGCAAAATTTTCGTCAGGTAGTGCGCCGGTTGTTGGGTTTTCTTTCGTACTCCCCATCATAGATAGGTAATTTCCCATTGCAGGGTGTTTAGCCGCTTTGAGCAACAAATCCTTATAGTTGCCAAACGCATTCTCAACGAGTAAGTCGTAATAGCTGACTAGTCCGGTTGGCTTGCTCGATAAGAAACCGCCATTTTTTGAGACCACCAGAATCTGACTTAATGCAAACGCCATTCTCTGACGCAGTTGATCTTCGGAGGTTAAAGCAATTTGATACCAAGCGTTTTCTCTATTTGCTTGGGCTCCTTTGCTGAAAGGAGTGAAGTAAAGATCACTGTGATAGGTGGGTGGGAGAAGTATTTGTTCTGTAATCCACGTGTCATAACTGGTTTGGTTTATCTGGTCTATCAAAGCAGGAGTTGGACCAAATGTCGTTTGATATAAAAATCGTGCGGTCGCTTGGTCAGGGTCGTCTTCGTCAGCCGACACTGGTCCCACAAAGAACAGCAGCATGGCAACAAAGCCCAATACCCAACAAGAAATTTCATTTTGCTTCTGACGTTTCATCGTTAACTCTCTTACCCAAAGGAACGACTTAAATCCATTTAACGGGAGTAATGAAGCTCTTAATGAGCTAATTAATAAATTCAGTTAAATCAAGCAGCTGCAGAACGGATTATAGACGGTAAAAATCACTATCAAAGTTGTTAATTGCAGAAAATAGTCTTGCTGAAGGTTAATTTTTAATGAGAAAAAATAATAAGTGACTGAATAATCGGCGAGCAATGTGATGTGAGCTATCTCAAATAAAATATGAAACTTTTTTGAATTCATACTTTGAGAACGAGAACGTTTGAGTCAGGTTTGACCGAAAAGTGCAAATTGATATAACACTTAGTTGTGGTTTTATGAGCTTTTAAAGAAATTTTGAATAAGAAATGAAACCATCAAGCGTGACGAGTTAAACCGTTCACGAAAGATGAGGGTTTTAGGTGTTATGTGTATTTATACAGTAGTGCGCTGCAACCGTAGTTTCTTGGGTTTAATAATAGAAACCACTCTACGATGAGGATCTGTTGCTCTTTCGCGGTTAAATTTTGTTCGGATTGGAACGCCTAGTCATTCTAAGCAAATATTCCTAAACAAAGCATAAAACGACTTTCGCCGGGAGCGACTAACCGAACCCTTCGGGCAGCGTTTGTTGGTCATTTGTATTGCGTTATCAATTTCTCGTGTAGGCTAGCTACACAGCAAAGTCTTTGCCTTGTAAAAGTAACCAACAATTCGCTACAAAAATCAGTTCGAAAGGTTAACAGAGCCTAAAAAAGAGTGGTTTTATTGGGTTTCGTGAGACTATTTTCTTGCTAGCTTATGGTGCGCGCGGGAGAAATGATCGGCACAGAAAGCACCAACAATAGAAAGCTCACCCGCTAAACACAGACCAGCTGCCACTTCTGCCAACGCTTTCGCTTTGCCATTTCCATGCAAGCCAAGTATATCCAAACACGCTTTCTGAGTTGGTAAGCCAGTACCGCCGCCAACAGTTCCAACCATGATGTTTGGTAAAGTTACGGAGGCATATAGATTGCCGTTAGAATCCACATCCATTCGAGTAATACCAACTGCTGATTCTGCAACGCAAGCCGCGTCTTGTCCGCATGCGATGTACAAAGCGGTGAGGGCATTGGCATAGTGCGCATTAATACCGATAGTGCCGCTTAGTAATCCTCCGACCGTATTCATCTTGCCAAATTTCACCATGGCATCTGGTGTCGTGTGCAGGTATTTCTCAACCAATGCCGCAGGGATTGTAACCTCAGCGGATACTTTTTTACCTCGGACTGAACGCAACGTGTGTGCGTTGGCTTTTTTATCACCAGACAAGTTGCCATCTAGGTAAGCATCAAGCGGAGTGACTGGACTGTGTTCAAGAATGTAATGGAATACTTTGTGCGTCGCGATGGTCACCATGTTCTGACCAGACGCGTCGCCCGTCACGTATTCAAACACGAGGTAAACATGATTGCCCTCAATGTTAACGTTGATGTCTTTGAGTTTGCCGTGCGTAGTGGTTGATTCCGCTTCTTTACGGAAGATATCGTATTGAGTCACTACCCAACTGACGAACTGCGCTGCTTCTGCAAGTGATTGGAAACCAAACACGGGAGTACGGCTCACACCTTCGCTGATCAAAAGGGTACTCGCACCACCAGCAGCAGTAATTAAGTTGGCTCCGCGGTTGTAAGACGCCACCAATGCAGCTTCCGTTGTTGCAAGTGGTACTAAATAGTCGTCGCTTGCGTACAGACCGTTAATACGCAAAGGACCTGCAACACCAACAGGAACGTTTACCGTGCCAATAAAGTGCTCAATGTTGTTGGCGTATTGGTGGTAATGCGATTGCGTGAAAGGATCTAAGAGAAGATCTTTGTCTGTCATCGATTCCAGCACGTTCCAACGGCGTTGAATGTGCTTCTCCGTCAGACCTGCACTGAGGCAAAGTTTCTTTCCTGGCTTGTGGTATTTCGGTTCTAATGCCGATTGTACTTTTTCGCAGGTTCCATTCTCAGAAAGTGCAGAGCTTTTCCTTGCGCTGTCTAAATTTAATTTCGGCATACAAACGTTTCTTTATTCATTTGGTTTGGAATTGTAGTGATACAAAACGTGATTACAATCCCGCGTATACGTTTTGCAACAAAAGGCTGCTCAGCTTCAAATTGAACAATGCGCAGCTTGAGCGGAAGATTGCCTGATATCGATCGGATAACAGATAAGGAATACGATGGGTTATTAATATAACGCATTGAAAATACGGCATTATAAAGCATGCATAACGTCGACGTAGGAAGGTAAGAAACGAGCAAGTCGGTAAATTCTTCTTATTGTAAAGATTGTGCAAAGTGGAGGAATTACTCTAATTTGAGACTTCAAAATGATTGGATTGAAATGTGTTTGAGTGGCGTAAAATGGTAAATAACTTTGTTTGCGCCACGGCATAATAGCCCCACGTTTTCAATTGAGGGTAACGTATGATTGTTTACTTTCGAGTTCAGGACGTAGAAGTGCTGTGTGATGAGATTGACCTCGCAACACTGATGCAAGCCAAGCTCAAGCAATTACCAAGTACCAAGCCTCAAATGGACTGAGCAGTATAACGTCACGAAGTGCTGGATGCGTTCAGCGCAATAGACTGTTTATACACTTTAGGAGATAACCCAGACACTCTTTTAAAGGCGCGCGAAAAGTGCGAAATACTGGTGTAGCCAAGTTGATTGGATATATAAGTGAGAGAGTGTCCTTCTTCCATCAATTCGCAAGAAACAGAGAACATCAATGACTCCTTAATATGTCGAAAAGAAGTCCCTTCATTCTTTAACTTTCTTTGAAAGGTTCGAACAGAATAGCTCAGCAATTGAGCCGCTTCTTCTATCGACAAATTACGCTCTCGCACATAAGGGCGCAGGAGTTCAAACACGCTATCGGTAAAACTCGTATGCCACTGAATCTGACTTGGTTCAGTGCCTAACTGTGAGTCTGATATTTGAATGGGTACGTTAAGAATGTCATCGGGAATGTAAACACCAGTCTTCTCTTGACCTACGAATATCTGGCACTGGCTAGGTACAACACTTTTTACGATGTCACTGTTGCTTCCTTGTAGGCGAACCTTGCTTGGATGCCAAGTGGTTTTGGTCAAAATGCTGATGAGTTCCGTGATGTAAATAACAGCAAATGCTTCAGACCAGTCCGCAATTTGTGTGTCTTTTTGTTCAGAGAAACGACAGAACCAAGCGTGACCATGATGGGTTTCGAAACAAACATTACTGCCGGGGGAGTCTAAACTGAATATCTCATCAATGTGCTGCATTGATTCGCCGATGGTTTGAAACGACACAAACTGATGCAGGACATTAGGTATGACGCGGCGGCGGAAGACTAACACTAATAAGTCGGTAAATTTTGTAATGCCCAGTTGAGAAGAAGTTAAATGAATCAAACGCTTTATCGATTCAGATGGGATGTAGTCACTCTCGGTCTGGAATAAGTCCGCAGGCAAACCGGCATCACTGAGCAATTTGTGTTTGTCCAAGCCATAGTCGGCAAAGACCTCGACCAGAATACGAGCATAGTTAGTCTGAATAACGGGTAGATGAAATGTTTGATTTGGCATCAAGCGAATACTCCATGTATGCCCAAGTGACCTTCAACCAATCTTAGCGCATAACGCACGGTTTTTGATATAGCTCGCTATTTATTCTTCAATTAATGGCAGGTTGGACAGGACGGTATATTCTTAAAATGTTCAATCTATTCAATGGCAAGGGGATAACATGTCCGAGAACGAAAACGAGAAACAGCCAACGGAAGTGGCGGAAAACAAAGAGACGAATAAAAAAGACAAAGTAAAGACGGTCACCAACTATCTGCTTTTATTTATTGTTGTCATGCTCGGCTTCAGCATTGTGTCAGATCGCATCATTCCAGTGACCGACAATGCACGTGTTAAAGGTTATATCGTGCCAATAAAGCCCCAGGTTTCTGGCAATGTCCTCAATATTAATGTTCGTCCGAACCAACTTGTTGAAGAAGGCGATGAGCTCGCCGTTCTCGATAAATCTGACTATGAAATCGCGGTAAAGCAAGCCGAAGAGAATCTTGAAATCGCAGGGCAAAACGTTGGCGCGCAAACCGCATCAATCGCTTCGGCTCAAGCAAGGTTAACGTCTGCGATTGTTGAACGCCAAAACACTGAAGCGCAAGCCAACCGTGTTCTTGCCATGGCAGAGAAAGGTGTGGTTTCTAAATCGGATGCAGACAAAGCCAGAGCATCATTGGCAACGGCGAGAGCAAACGTAGTAAATGCAGAAGCGGATCTTGAAAAAGCGAAACAACAACTTGGCGCAGAAGGTGAAGAAAACAGCCAAGTCAAAGCAGCATTGCTGGCACTTGAGCAAGCTCAACTGAACTTAGAACGTACTGTGATTCGTGCGCCAACTCAAGGTGGTGTTTCGAACTTCAGTTTGACCGAAGGCTTCTACGCTTCAGCCGGTCAGCCAATCATGACGTTTGTGTCGACAGAAGACATTTGGATTGAAGCGTACTTCCGTGAAAACAGCTTAGGCAACGTTAGCATTGGTGACGAAGTAGAAATCGCCCTCGATTTTGTTCCCGGCAAAGTCATCAAAGGTAAAGTGAGCAGCATCGACTGGGGTGTCGATTGGGGACAAAACCAACAAGCGGGTAAGCTGGCGCAAGCCAACCAACAAACAGGCTGGTTACGCCAAACGCAAATGCTACCGATCGCTATCGAGTTTGATCGTGAAGAGGTAACGGGAATGCTACGTGTTGGCGGTCAAGCAGACGTGATTGTTTACAGCGGTGACAACTTCGTGTTCAACACGCTTGGCAAACTTTGGATTCGTCTACTGAGCGTACTGTCTTATGTCCGATAATCTGAGCATTGATAACGCAACTCAACGCCGGATTCTGCGCTTCACCATTGGTGTAGGTCTGGCGGTGTTTCTCGCTGCTTGGATTAATTGGCAACTGGCGTTTGTCGCGCCGGTATTTACCGCGAAGTTCTTGGTCGATAAGCCAAACCTTCATAGAGAAACGATTTACGAGTTGCTGCTGGCATTGATTGCCACCATGGGATTGGGACTGCTTCTTTCAGGAGGCATTACTCAGTACCCAATTGTTCTACTGATTGCCGTCGGTTTGATGATGGCATGGGGTTACTACTTGTTTACTGACCCCAAATGGAATCTGTTCGCGACCATTTTGTTGATTGCGGTGTTGATGTTGCCGTTCATGGCAATCAATAACCCTGCGATTTCTGTTGTGCTCGCGAGTGGCTTAGCGATTTCTGGTGCGGTATCGGTCGCGATTTTTGCTCTGGTTCATATTTATCTACCAGAGCCAGACAGCGAGTTCGCGGGTTATGCGGCTCCACCAATTGGTAAAGAACAACGTTGGCATGCGTCATTCCGAGCCATGTTGATTTCGTTTCCTGTGGTGTGCTTCTTCTTTATCTTTCAGATTTCAGAAGCGCTGCTCACCATGATGTTTGTCGCGTTGCTGTCTTTAATGATTACGTCAGAGAAGTCAGTCAAATTAAGCGCGTTCTTAATCATCAGTAACGGTATCGGCGGGATACTTGCCATCTTGGCATTCTCGATTCTTGCCATTGTGCCAAGCATATTCTTTTACACCGCCTTTATTGCGTTATTGGCGGTATTGATAGGGAAGAAGATTTACACCGTGCCAGAGAAGGCGCCGATATTCGCTACGGCGTTCAGTACCTTGCTTGTCTTGATCGGCAGCACGCTAATGAGCTCTGGCGATATCGACAGCAATACATTTATCCGAATTTTCCAATTGGTGTTGGTCGGGACGTACATGATCCTCGCATCACTCTTTTTGGAAACCCGACAATGGAAGTTTTTGCAAACATAACACTTAACAGACATTGAAAAGGTAACGCTATGAAAGCTTCAAATGATTTCTCTAAACAGGCGATAGACGCCGCTATCAAGATCGGAGCCGTAGCGTTACTGATCTGGTGGTGTTTCTCTATCCTCAGTCCATTCATTATGTTGGTTGTGTGGGGCGGCATTATTGCCATCGCGCTCTACCCAGTCATGATGTCCCTTCACAATCGCTTAGGCATTTCAAAAGGTAAGGCGAGTGCGCTCCTCAGTACTATCGGTGTGCTGTTACTTTTAATCCCACTTATCGCGCTCTCATCTGGTCTATATACCAGTGGCACTGAGGTCGTCACTGGGTTACAGGATGGCACCTTAGTTGTACCTAAGCCACAAGAAAGCTTAAAAGAGATCCCTGTCGTGGGTGACAAGCTGTTCGCTGCGATTAACTATGCATCGACCAACATGGAAGGCTTCTTAGTCAAGTATGGCGAGCAAGTGAAAGGCTTCCTTTCTCAAGCTGCATCTATTGTTGGCTCGGTAAGTGGTGGTTTCATCCAGTTCATCATTTCGACCATGATTGCAGGTGCGTTCATGAGCAATGCTGAAGTTTGCCAAAAAGGTTTTACCAAGCTAGCAGACCGCCTTACCAACAAGAAAGGCGAAGCGTTGATTGATCTTTCAAAATCGACCGTTCGCAGTGTCGTTCAAGGTGTGATTGGCGTTGCTCTGATTCAATCTGTCATGGCGGGTGTTGGTATGGTCGCAGTTGGCGTTCCTGCTGCTGCGCTTTGGATGGTTGCCGTGATTCTGATTGCGATTGTTCAGTTGCCTCCGATTCTGGCATTGATTCCTGCGATTATTTACGTGTTTAGTGTCGAATCAACACTGGTTGCTGGCATCTTCTTAGTTTGGTGTATTTTGGTGAGCGCGAGTGATGCGGTACTGAAACCAGTACTTCTAAGCCGTGGTTCTGACACACCGATGCTTGTAACACTGCTGGGTGCACTGGGTGGTATGGCAATGTCTGGTATCGTAGGTCTTTTTGTTGGTGCTGTGGTATTGAGCCTGACTTACCAGTTGATGGTGAACTGGTTAGATGAAGATGACACTGAAGCAAACAAAGCACTGAGTATTGACCAAAAAGCGAAGGAGGAAGACAAAGCAGAGGTGGCATCATGAAACCGATGACCAGGGAAGATAACTTTTACTTTTTGTTCTTTGCACTCATTGCGTTGTTTTTTGGCTGCGCCGTGATGCATCAGTTTTATCCAGATGGGCAGGAATTTGTTCTCGCTCTTTTGGTGGTGACGCTAGGCGCTTCGATTGCAGGCATCAACAAGAAGAACAAATCCAATCGTACATGGTATGGCGTGTTACTGATTGTTGCCGTCATCTCCTATGGTATGTCGTTTTTAGAGCATTTAGATCTGTCCATTTTGACGCTAGGTGCATTACTGGTGTTCTTGTTTTCACATATATACTCGGCGCTAAAGCAGGTGGTTTTGACCAAGTCGGTCACGACAAACCACATCATCGGTTCAATTTGTATCTATCTGCTACTGGGGCTTGCGTGGGCGGTGATTTACTTGTTGGTGTTGGAGTTTTTCCCAAGCTCTTTCACCGGATTAGAAGCAAAACCTTGGCTGTCGAACTTGTTTAATGCTTTGTACTTTAGCTTTATCACATTAACGACAGTGGGCTATGGTGACATTTCACCGACGGTTCCAGTGGCTCAGTTCTTCGTTTTCTTTGAAGCGATAGTCGGGAGCTTTTACTTAGCCATCATGGTGGCAAGTTTGGTGAGTATTCGTTTGGCTCAAGCACAGAGTTAGCAAACAAATGAATGGTTTGAATGGCGGAGGTGAAAAGTCTCCGCCATTCTTATTTTAAGAGGATATGAACTTAGCCATTAAATGCACGAGCAACGCGACCTTCACAACGGATTGTGTAGCTACCCACATAAGCAGGAATGAAAGCCGATTGCCCTTTACCAAGCACTAATGTTTCGCCGCTTTTTGCAAGAAGCGTTACGTCTGCATCGATCGGCATTAAGATTTCCGCACTGCTCATCTCAACTTGTTGATCTTTTGGCTCTTGGAACACAGAGAATTTGAAGTCTTGTACAGGAACAGGGAAGTGATGCTCACACCCTTTGATTTCTGCTTTGGTTAGCAGCGTGTTCATCGGTTTTGGAATAAAGTCGGTACACTTAACCAGTTCTTCCACATCCATGTGTTTTGGTGTTAAACCAGCGCGAAGTACGTTGTCTGAGTTCGCCATGATTTCCAGACCGGTGCCTTTAATGTAAGCATGAGGTGTTCTTGCGCTTAAGAACATGGCTTCACCGGGTTTAAGCGTAATAACATTCAGCAGTAAAGGGGCAAACAAACCCACGTCATTCGGGTACTGAGCAGCAAGGTCTAAAATCAATTCGCACACCGGGCGTACTTGGTTAGCTGCTGCGTAACTTAATAAGTGATCTACTGCGTGAACCTTGCGTGCTTCTTCCATGGAAAGAATCTCTACGAAGAACTGACACAACCCTTCTTGGTTGGGATTGCGCTCAAGTTGTTCTAGGTAGCCGTTGATTTCAGGAATGTCACACAGGCGGAACTCAGCGATGATTTCATCAAACGGACGAAAGCCGTTCATCGCTTGATATTCCGTTAGGGCGTAAACCAGTTCTGGCTTGTGGTTGGCATCTTTGTAATTCCGATTGAATGCACTCAGCGGTACAGCTAACTCTTGTTCTTTTGCATAACCGATCTCCGCATCTTGCTTATTTGGGTGCACTTGAATAGATAGTGCTTTGTCCGCCGCAAGAATCTTGAAGAGGAAAGGTAGGTCACCAAAGGCGTCTGCCGTACTTTGGGATAGAAACGCTGACGGGTCCTGATTGATCAATTCTGATAATGAAACAATTGTACTCGAAGCAGTATTACTTCCTTGTTTAACGATAGAGCAACCATTCGGATGCGTACCCATCCAAACCTCGGCTTGAGGTTGTTGAGCTTCATTAGCAAAGCCAAATAAATCGTGGATAGCCGTGCGGCTTCCCCAGTCGTAGTTTTGGATCTTATTGTCCATTTTGAAGAAGCATTTTGATGAAATAGTATTCGAATTCATGAATTTTACCCGTAGAAAACCCTCCGAACTGAATCGGAAGCAAAAAATAGTGGAGATTGGACGGGTGAGTGGTTAACTCACCCTAAGAGGTGTAGAAGTCGCTTCTACAATCAGGTGTCTACAACCTAAGCTTGGGAGCGAGCGGCTTTCTTGAAGGTTGAGCCTGCAAGAACGGTAACAACAGCAAGCCAATAACCGCTGCGCATACCGAGATGGTGATAAAGAATCCAGTCCAGCTGTATTCTTCAAGAATCAATGCCAATGGGTAGCCAGAAAGTGCGGCACCCATGTAGGCAAACAAACCAACAAAGCCCGTTGCTGCACCAGCGGAATCTTTGTGTGAACATTCCGCTGCTGCCATTCCAATCAACATTTGTGGACCAAACACAAAGAAGCCAATAGAAAACAGTCCTGCAGCTTGGAACGCGAAGTTGGTTAATGGCATCAACCACAGTGCTGCGACAGATAGGAATATGCCTGCGGCAAACAACAGGTTCATTGGACCTCGGTTACCACCGAACAGTTTATCCGATCCCCAGCCAGCCACTAGAGAACCAACAAAGCCACCGATTTCAAACATCGACAATGCTGCGTTGGCATTGATTAGACTGTAGTGGTGTTGTTCTGTCAGGTACAAATTCCCCCAGTCATTGATGGCGGTGCGCACGATGTAAACCAGAACATAACTAAATGCGAGCAACCAAATGTACTTGTTGTTGAACACGTATTGTTTGAGGATTTCTTTATAACTCAGGCCTTGCCCGTGATTTTCTTGCGCCAGTTCTAACTTGTCATCACGCCATTGACCAACCGTTGGCAGTCCTTGAGTGGTCGGTTTATCGCGCAAGCGCCAACAAACAATGACACCAAGAATGACGCCGATAACGCCCGGTACGATAAAGCCTTCTTGCCAGCTGTAATGGAATGTAAGAAATCCAACGAGTAGGGGAATTAAAGCGCCGCCTACGTTATGGGCGGTGTTCCAAATTGCCCACAAGAAACCACGTTCTGAGCGCGAATACCAAGTCGTAAGTAACTTAGAGCACGAAGGCCAACCCCAACCTTGGAACCAAGCGTTCATCACCCAAAGTGCAGCGAGTGCAACCAAAGAGCTAGAGAAGCCAAACGCGATATTGATAAGGCCCGTCGCGATTAAACCGACACCCATGAAAAAGCGAGGGTTAGAACGGTCAGAAATGGTGCCTGAGATAAACTTCGATAAACCATAGGTGATGTAGAAAAGCGTACCAATCATACCGATATCGGCTTTATCTAAACCTAAATCAGCAATCATCGCGGGAGCAGCGTAGTTAAACGTTTTACGAGTGAAGTAAAAGCCTGCATAACCAAGATACATACCCAGCATGATGTGTAGACGCCAATAGCGGTAGCGTTCGTCCACTTGGTCTTTGCTAAGGGGAGCTTGGTTGTAGCTCGGAGACTGAAATAATCCAAACATGCTCGTTACACCTTAGGTAATGTGATGGCGATTTGCGTACCATCCACATGATCGTTCAAAGAGTAGATATACATTTTTCCACCAAGCGCTTGCACACGTTCTTGCATGCCGCGAACGCCCATGCCTTTCATGCAGTCTTCGGTTTTGAAACCAATGCCGTTGTCAGCGATGTTCAACGAAATGTTCTCGTCAATAGACAGCTCGATAACAATAGACGTCGCACTCGCATATTTGGCAGCGTTGTTTAACGCTTCTTGGCACAAACGGAAAAGGGTGACTTTTAGCGTGTCGCCCAAAGACTCATAGTCACCTTGCCAATCAAGCACAACGCGAGTGCCATGATTGTCGAACTCCATTTCACGGGTTAACTGGTGAACGGAGTCTTTCAAATCCAGATCGTCGAGCATTTTTGGGCGCAGTTTGCTCAGCAAATGTTTAGTGGTGTCATAAACATTAAGTGATAGGTTTTCGATCATATCGGCACAGCGTGTGTTCATTTCAGCGTTATCGACCCGCTTAATGATGCTCGCTTGGGTACGGATCGCTGTGATGTTCTGACCAATTTCATCGTGCAGTTCTCTTGCCACGTCACGACGCACCGACTCTTCCGCTTGGATGAGCTGTCGAGACAAGGTTTGGTTTCTCGATAATTCACCACGAAGCTTTTGGTTAAGATCTTTTTGTTTCTGCACCGCTAAACCAAGCATGATGCCAGTTAGGGTTTGTGCCGAAAGGGATAACAGAAGGTCAGTGATTTCCAGATTCGAAACACCGCTTCGCGCAGCAATCAGCGCGATACTATTTAACATGGTCGCAAGCAGGGCACCTTGCCAGCCATAGCGTAGCGCAAGCACAATGATTGGGATTGCCATGCAGAAAGGTGCGAAGCGTTTTAACTCATCCGGCAGGCTGGTTTGAACCAAAATGCTGGCAATCAACAACACACTGTATAGCAGAATATGACGAACTTTGAACTGAACTTCGTTGGCTAACAAATTCGAGGTCAGCGGTGACCAAGGGCTTTGGAAAAGGTAGTTCCAAAGCAAATAGCACATTGGCAGAACTAACAAACCGCCAGCAATGCTCGCTAACCATGCCATGTAGACAGATTGGACATGATAACCAACCGCTAGTACGTTAATACAAGACGTCACGAGCAACACGACCGCCATAACCGCTAAATGCTGGTTCTGATCGCCTTTGTAATAACGCTTAGCAAGGTAAACAACCGGCATACTCAGGAAACTGGCAACCAACACCATTAGCCATTGCGGCTGTTCAAGAAGTAGTGCAAGAGCAACGGTCAATCCCCATTCGGCGAGATAAATCGTTGCCCAATACTTTGTGCGCGTGTGTAGTGTTAGACCCAAACGCAACGCGAAGGGGAACAACAAGATCGCAAGCTCTGCATCGTTCACAAAGTAATAAGCGATCACCCACAGACAGAACCACGAGCATCCTGTCATGAATAAACCGCAAATGGAGGTGATGGTGTAGCTACGCATTAAAACGACTCTTGCGAGAACAGTTTGGCGAGTTCAACATTGTTCTTTACGCCAAGCTTATCCATGGCGTTTGCACGGTGAACGTGAACGGTTTTATGGCTTAAGCCAAGCTCAGTGGCGATTGATTTCACATCTAAACCACGAGCCAATAATTGGCACACTTCGTTTTCTCGGCGAGTCAGTTGAGTCAGCGTTGCCGCTTTGTCACTTGGTGTCGCGAGCTTCAACGCAATATCAGGCGTTAAATAACAACCGCCCAAAGCACTGGTTCGTACGGCTTGAATCAACTCGTCAGGACTACAACGTTTACTTAGGTAACCTTTTGCGCCGAGTTTAAGTGACTTTTCAACCATTGCGGGAGAGTCGTGCACGCTAAGCATGACACAAGCAATGCCTGAAGGGATTTCGGAGAGTAGGGTAAGCCCACTTTCGTCTGCCATCGAGATATCTAGGATAACTACATTTGGCTTGCACGCAGGTAATCCCACTCGAGCTTCTGCTACCGAGCTAAATTCACCTACAACATTCATGTCTGGCTCAAGGCTCAACAACTGAGCAAATCCAGAACGAACAATGACATGGTCATCAACAAGCGCTACGTTAATCATCTTAAATACCAAACTTCAGCAATACACAAACGAAAATGAGCTCAATACCAATCGGCGCTAGATAGGAGACAATCCTTTGGCACCTTTGATATAGAGAGCTCAATAAAAACCTACTATGATACTAAATTGACCAAGTTTATTTAATGATCTAGCGCGCTTTGACTAACAAAGCGCGCTGTTTGATTAAGCTTGGTTTTCTGCGAGTTCAAGCTTCTTCTTGTTTTGACGAATCTTTTTCTCTTCTGCGATAGCAACGAAAGCAAGCAAAACAATACAAATCATTGCCGAGGTATCTAGGGCAGCGAACGTGCCTTTCCAACCCGTTAGACCAAAGATTGGTGTACCGTCTGCAATCATACCTAGACCCAACTTCGCGAAGCTGTCACCAATTAGGTAAGCGAATGTGCCTTTTACGCCGTCTGCCACACTAATTGCTTTCTTAGGAACAAAGCCAACCGCAGCAACACCGATAAGTAGTTGAGGACCAAACACAAGGAAGCCAAGAACAAATAGTGACGCTAGGTACATGAACTCACTGGTTGCGTGTTGGTAGAACTCAAGTGATACGATGATCAAACCTAAAGAAACACAAGCCACTAGCGCACGGCGACCATTTGCAAGGTCAGACAGGTAACCCCACATCAAAGTACCCACAAGCGCACCCACTTCGAATAGGGTGAAGCCAGAGATTGCTGCTTCTTTTGATAGACCAAGTTCTTGGTATGCGTAAACCGTTGACCATTGGTCGATACCGATACGCACGATGTAAAGGAAGATGTTTGCGAAGCAAAGTAGCCAGATCACTTTGTTTTTCAGAACGTATTCAACAAAGATCTCTTTCTTAGTCATTTGATTGCCTTCAGCCGCTTCGTCTTCTTCGCTGACTACTTCATCAAATAGCTCTTCTACTTTACCTAGACCGTAGGCTTCCGGAGAGTCGTTACCATAGCGCATACCGATGAAACCAACGATGATCGCAATGATAGAAGGGAACACGAACATGCCGATCACGTGACCGTCAAACAAGTAGTTAGCACCAAACAGAGCCACACCTGCAGCACCCGCACCACCTACGTTGTGAGACATGTTCCAAAGACCTAGGTAAGAACCTCGTTTGTTACGCGGTGTCCACTTAGTGATGGTCGAGTAACTAGAAGGACCACCAGTACTTTGGAAGAAACCACTTAGTGCGTAGAACGCTACCATCAAGAACAAGCTCGCGCTGCCACCGCCCATGCTGAAACTGAAACCAAGCATTGCCAGACCAGAAAGGATAAGCATGAAAGGAAGGAACTGCTTGGTGTTTTTACCATCGGCATAGTAGGAAACTACGGTCTTACCGATACCGTAAGTAATCGAGAAACCGAGACCAATCAAACCTAGATCTGTCATCGACAAACCGTAAGTAGAAATCATGTCGTTTTGTGCGACGTTGAAGTTTTTACGGATCAGGTACATCGTCAAATAGCCAATAAATACCACTAGGTAAGATTGGATAAATGGTTTGAACCACATTTTTCTACGCGCTTCGACTGGAAGGTCTAGGGTAGGCTTCCGGACTTGTTCAAGGAATTTTAACATCGTGAACTCTCTTGTATTAGTGTGATGCACTTGCGTGCTCGCTTTCTTTTAACTGCTGGCGATTGTAGAGAGTCCTCTTTTTAACTACATGAGAGGAGGGCTTAGATCGACTAGGAAAAATTCCTAGAAAACGATTGCTGATTAAGAAAGCGTGAAAATCATCACATTCATAGAAGTATAAATAGCGCTTTAAATAGTGCTTTAAAAGTGAATAGAACGTATCTGTGGCGTGAATTGGCAAGTTCTTGAACAGGCAATGGTCTATGTTGAATGCCAATGTGCGTTGGCTCTTCTGTTCAGAGTGAGTCGTCTCTCATTATCAAATTGCACTTGGATTGTGACTAATGACAGCCCGGAAGTTTGTGCTTAAACTAAAATAATCCTTGGTATTTTAAGATGATAGCTTGCATGCCCAATACAGATATTCCTTTGGTCCACTCGGAAGAAGTAAAGCTGTTTGCCACGATGCTCAATGAGCTTGATGGTGATATTCATTCCTTACTTGAAACCGCACGTATGCCACAGGATATCTTATCCAGCCAATCCTCTAATGCGTTTGTACCAGAAAGTGCATTAAAGTCGGTATTTCAAACCTTAGGTGAAAGAGCATCGCCCGAGAAGTTTGCCTTGCTTACTTGGACGCTTTGTCACGATATCTACGTTCCTAGGTTTGCCAATCAAATTACCCAAACGCACTCACTTAAAGCGGCATTGGAAGAAGTCTCCCAACTGCTAAAACAGAACTCAGATAATGTCAGTCTTTCGGTCGTATCGCGTGGCGGTAAATGGTGGCTCGTCAGAGAAAAACAAGACGCAAACAGAGAATGGTTTCGTTACGCGGAAATGTTCTCCGCCATGTTTATGAATGAACTACTCAAAAAGCTTGTGGGTTCACAGTGGCGATTGGCGGAGGTCGGGATTCAAGACATAGAAGCCGAGCCATTCAATCTATTGCCTGGGATGAAAAGTGCCCAGTTCTTTACTGGAAGACCGGTTACTGCTATCTCGATTCCGAACGAATGGATTAACCAACCGATTGCTTTCACGCCATCTCAAACGGCGCCAAACACGAGTTTTCGTGGTGAGAATGATAAGTTTAGTGATGCATTAGCAAGGGCGCTGACGCCTTATCTCTCGATGGGAAAGATCTCTATCCAGTTTGCTGGCGAGTTGATTGACATGAACGCTCGCACCATACAAAGGCGGTTGGCGAGCGAGAACACAACTTATCGAGAAGTGATCGAAGGGTTAGTACTTAAACAAACGTTGGAACTGTTAGCGGACCGAGACCTCAGTATTACGCACATTGCACTCAAAACAGGCTATTCAGATTCTGCTCACTTCACCCGCGCGTTTAAGCGAATGATGAATCTCACGCCTAAAGCGTATCGTCAGTCTTTGTTGTGCCCCTCCGTCAAATGAAACGTAACACATAAAGCCTCTGAATAATCGGAGGTTTTTGTCTCAACTCGCATTTCTTTCACAATATCCGCATGTTGTCGTGTAAAGGCAATTAAACCGCCTTGAAAGTCGTCATGATGACTTCTATGTTTTTAACGTAAGCCGTCTGTTTCATATGTTTTTTGCCTGATCAGTCGTTTTTGGTGATCACAGAAATAGATGCCCTCATAACACCGCTGTTCTGACAGGGAAGTTATAGGAAATGGACCCCAACTATCCAAAAAACGTAGGTGTAATAATGATAATTTCTAAGAAGAACCTTTCTTTTGTTGCGCTATCTTGTGCATTTGCCTTAAACGCGAATGCAGCATCGACACTGTTTACTAACGTTGATGTTTTCAATGGCACCGATGAAAAGCTACTTCAAAACCAAAATGTCTTAGTCGTGGATAACATGATTAAGGAAATCTCACCGAAACCAATTAAAGCTGATAAGCAAACAACGACAATTAATGGCGAAGGCTTAACCATGATTCCTGGCTTAATCGACATGCATTCCCACATGTGTATTCAAGAAGGTATGTTGGTTGGTAGAGATGGTTATGATCAAATGGCGATGGGGGCTCGTGCTCATGTTTCCATGATGCAGTATCTCGACCAAGGCTTTACGACGGCTCGTGATGCAGGCTGTAATATTCTTGGTATCGCAAAAGCCATCAACAATGGTTTGCTTGAGGGACCGCGATTGTTCCCAGCCGGGGGCTTCTTGAGTCAAACTGGTGGTCACGCGGATACCGGTAGCTTTAACGATGTTCCAGGACGCGTTGACGATCTTGAACGCCACGGCTTTGGCTATATCGTCGATGGCGAAACAGAAGCTCGTCGTGCTGCACGTCAGAACTTACGTTCGGGCGCGACGCAGATTAAAATAATGGCCGGCGGTGGTGTTGCGAGTGAGTTCGATCCAATTCACATGACGCAATTCTCTAAACAAGAGATGGAAGCGATTGTTGGCGTAGCAGAAGATTACGGTACCTACGTTATGGCGCATGCTTATCATGATCGTTCGGTTAACCGTGCCATTGATGCTGGCGTAAAAGTGATTGAGCATAACTTCTTAATTTCCGAAGAAACCATTAAGCGAATGAAAGAAAAGGGTGTGGCACTTTCTGCACAAGCGGTGATGTCTCTTGAAGCCTTTGCTGAACCTGAAAAGATCACCTTCTTCAGCCCGGATCAAAAAGCCAAAGCGACCAAAGTAAACGAAGGCGCGAAGCAAATGTTTGAATGGGCGCGTAAATATGACCTGTTGATTGTTACTGGTGGCGATATGTTTGGCCCTGCATACAATACGCGCCAAGCAGACAACATGGTTTGGATGGAGAAAGTCGGTTTTACACCATATGAGATCATGAAGATGGGCACATCGAATGCCGCAGAAGTACTAAGCTGGTCGGGTGGCATGAATCCATATAAATACGGAAAACTCGGCGTTGTAGAGCCGGGCGCTTACGCTGATGTAGTGCTGGTGGATGGGAATCCTCTGCAGGACATCACAATTCTTAACGATTACCAAGATAAATTCAAAGTAATTATGAAAGACGGCAAGATCCACAAGAATACCTTGTAGTAAACTCTTTCGACTATTTGGGGGCGCTATTGTCCCCAAATTTTTCTCTAAAAGACAAAGAACTATTCAAGGGAACGTATGAAGAAGTACCTATTGGCTGGCTTAGTTTTGCTGGCTTCATCAAATGTATCCGCCGATCAATTAAGCTGGGAGCAATTGTTGCCAGTGGATGTCCCTCAGATTGAAGACCCATTTGTAAAACTCACAGACCAACAACTTTTTGAACTTGGTTCTCTTGCAAGATACCGTGATGCTCAAAATCTTAATGAGCAACAGAAACAAACCATGAAGGAATTAGAAGACAGCTTAAAAGCTGACGACTTAGACATAGAATGGTTGTTCAAAAAGCGCGAAGAGATTACTCAGCATCGTCGTATGTTGGCATCAATGCCAAACACAACACTTACTGAAGATACTTATGAAATTCCTGGCTTTGTAACGCCGGTAGAATTTAACAATGACGTTGTCACAAAATTTTTCCTTGTTCCAACTATGGGCGCTTGCATCCATACACCACCGCCACCTGCAAACCAGATTGTTTTGGTCGATTATCCGAAAGGTTTGAAACTGACTTCTCTTTACGAGCCAATTTGGGTGAAAGGGGATCTGCATGTGAAAAAGACTAAGGCGGATGTTTCATATTCTGACGGAGCTTCGAACGTAGAAACCATCTACCAGATGGACGAGGTTTCAATTCGACCTTATCGATAAGAGTACACCACCGAAAATACAAAAAGCAGTGAGCTGTCGCTTAATGGCAATTTTCAAAACGCTGAATCATTAAACTCTTTTTCTAGAAATCAATTTAATGAGAAACCAGACATGAAAGTAACTGTTCCAAAGCTTAGTTTTATCGCTCTTTCACTTGTAATGGCGTCATCGATTAACGCGGCGAACTTTGGTAGCCCTGATACGGTTGACAATACCATTGCTGAAAATGCTCGTGAAAAACGCACTTGGCGAGAATCACTAGCGGAAGATCATAACTTAACGTTTGGTTTGGATTACCAAGCGCTTGGCTTAACGGCGTCTGACCCGCAAACTGGCGGTGAAGATACCGCAAGTGCTGGTGTTGCTCGTTTTTATGGTAGCTGGAATCTGGTTGGTCTTGAGTCTGGAAATACGGGCGGATTGGTTTGGAAAGTCGAACACCGCCATGCTTATAGTGATTTGTCACCAAAAGAGTTTAGCTTCATTGGCAATGGGCTAGGTTATGCAGGCATGATTGGTCCTGCGTACAGTGATCAAGGTGCTCGCCTAACTAACCTATATTGGAAACAAAAGCTCAATGGTGGCAAAACCTCGTTCATGGTGGGTTTCTTAGATACCACTGACTATGTTGATACATACGCTTTAGCCAGTCCGTGGACCGGATTCAGTAACCTTGCATTCAGTACTGGTGGTGGTTCCATTGGTCTACCGGATGATGGGATTCTAGGTCTAGCCGTTGGTCACATGCTGACTGATAACTTCTATATGGTTGCAGGTGTGGCCGATGGTAAAGGGCGTTCAGATGAACCATTTGATGGCTTCGACACCTTATTCAACGATCATAAATTGTTTACGACGTTCGAACTGGGTTGGACGGCATCACAAGATCAAATCTATACCGATAATGTTCATTTAACCGCTTGGCATTTGGATGGCGACACGCAACATAACCTGACGAATAAGGACAGCGGGCAGGGTATTAACTTTTCAGCAAGCTACTTTGCTACAGAGCAATTAATGCCATTTGTTCGTGGTGGCTTCTCGGAAGGCGATGTGGCACTTTATGATCGCTCCCTAACGGTGGGGATTGGTTACTTTGGTTTAGGTAAACCAACCAACAACCTAGGCTTCGCCGTTAACTGGAGTCATGTAAACGATAACCTAGAACACGCTTATGGTGTGGATGACTCTGAACAGTTCACTGCCGAGCTTTACTACAACATGCAGTTGAACGACTACATTCAAATCACACCGGATATTCAATACATCAAAGACCCAGCATTTTCGAACAAAAGCAGCACTTGGGTATTAGGTCTTCGCGCGAGAATATTCATCTAGATGATTATGTTTATTTGCCTTACTAAGAATAACTGTATATAAATACAGTCATTCTATTTTTGGGCTAATTTTGCTGTCGCAAAGAGAAAGGGAAAGGCAATGAACATCGCGTTAAGAGACAAAATCATTCAGGTGTGTAAGAAGAAAATAGAGCAGAAAGGCGACAATGTTGGCGTGTCCTTTTATGCCTTTTTCGCTAATAAGAATGACAATCCTGAGTTATTGATGGAAGCGGCGACTTGGTGGATTCAAATTCATCAACTCGATCACTTCGAAAAAGCGACCAAGATAATTCATTTGGTCGAGTCTGAAATGTAGAAAGGGGCACATAACGTGCCCCTTTGTCTAACTAAGCAGAATTAGAGATTAAGCTTTTGCGAACTTATAGGTACGGTAACCACCAAGTAGGTTACGTGCTTTAAATCCTGAATTGACCAGTTGACGATAAGCGACGTTACCGCGCAAGCCGACCTGACAGTAAATCACGATCTCTTTGTCTTTCGGCAGTTCATTCATACGTTGGCGAAGTTGGTCGACAGGAATATTGATTGCGCCATCAATGAAGCCGACAGATTCCAATTCTCCCGGATTACGAACATCGAGCAGAACTTGGTCCTCTGAGAGGTTGTCGATTTCATCAAAATGAATCGCTGTTGCGTCACCTTTAATGATGTTATTCGCAACGAAAGCCGCTTGGTTAATCACATCTTTCGCGGAACCATACGGTGGCGCGTAAGTGAGTTCAAGGTGTTGTAGTTGTTCTACTGTCATACCAGCACGCTGAGCAACTGCCATTACGTCAATACGTTTGTCAACGCCGTCTTTACCTACTGCTTGCGCACCTAAAATCTTTCCGGTTGCTGGATCAAACAGCATTTTGAACGACACAGTTTCTGCGCCAGGGTAGTAACTCGCGTGGCTGGCTGTGTGGACATACACTTTTTCATAAGTGATGTTGTCACGTTTTAGCTGTTTCTCGTTTTTACCAGTAGAAGCGACGGCTAAATCAAAGATCTTGCAGATCGCCGTGCCTTGCGTACCTTGGTAAGTTTCTTGGCGACCAAGCATGTTGTCTGCTGCCATACGACCTTGACGGTTTGCTGGTCCCGCCAACGGAACAAGGGTTTGTTCGCCAGTGACAAAGTCTTTCTCTTCAACCGCATCACCAACGGCATAGATCGAAGGATCGCTGGTCTGCATGTATTCGTTGGTGTAAATACCGCCTAGTGCACCAATTTGAAGACCGGCTTCTTGCGCGAGTTTTGTTTCAGGGCGTACACCAATAGCCATGATCAGGATATCGGTATCAAGCTGGTCACCATTGTTTAGAGACAGCGTCAGTTTTCCTTGAAGGTGTTGGTGTGTGTCATCTTCACCCGCTTCTATGTTAGCGACAGATTGGTTCGCCACAAATTCAACAGAAGATAGAGCAACGCCTAAGCGCAGGTCGACGCCTTTCTCTCGGATTTCTGCATGAGCAAAACCGGCCATTTCTCGGTCAACGGGCGTCATCACTTGATCCGCCATTTCAACCAATGTGGTTTTTACGCCAAGCTGGTGGAAGGCTTCCATCATTTCCAAACCGATGAAACCACCACCAACGACCGTAGCGTGTTCCACTTTGTTGGTTTCGATCGTCTTAATGATGCGATCCATATCTGGGATATTACGCAGCGAATGCGTCAATGGGTTATCAATACCCGGAATAGGCGGCACAACTGGACCTGCACCAGGGCTAAGTAGAAGAAAGTCGTAGCTCTCTTGGTATTCAGAGCCATCAAGTAGGTTCTTAACCGTAACCGTTTTATCTTGGCGGTTAATTGAAACCACTTCGTTCATTACACGAACATCAACATTGAAACGCGCTAAAAAGCTCTCAGGCGTTTGAAGAAGCAGTTTGCTGCGTTCTTGGATATCGCCACCAATGTGGTACGGCAAGCCACAGTTTGCAAATGACACAAATGGACCGCGTTCAAACATAATGATTTCTGCGTCTTCACTAAGACGACGAGCGCGTGCTGCTGCAGATGCACCGCCAGCAACACCACCAATAATCACGATTTTGCTCATGGATTTCTCCTACTGAATGATCGAAAACGCCTACACCTTACTTAAATAATTTAGCTATGTCTAATGTTAATTTAGCTACATTAGCATTGACTTAATAATATTAATTAGTAATATCTAATAAAACTTAACGTATTGATGAAGAGGCATAAGAATGGGCGACAGTATGCTACAAAGTGCGACCGAAGCGAGTGAGCTACTTAAAATAATGGCTCATCCAGAGCGCTTAATCGTGATGTGCAAGCTTATTGAAGGCGAAAAAGGGGTCGGTGAACTGTTTGAAGGCTCAACATTAAGCCAATCAGCCTTTTCACAACACCTCACCGTATTGAGAAAACACGACATCATCAAAGCTCGAAAGGTTTCTCAGCAGGTGTTCTATTCGATTTCTGATGAAAGAGTTGGTCCGCTGATTGAGGCGTTTAACCAAGTTTTCTGTAAGCAGTAATTCAAAACTTTATACGGGTGGTTGTTATGTTTGAAGTTCCTTGGATGTCGCTTTTGGGCGGCGTCATGGTTGGTGCATCAGCGGTAGTATTGATGCTTTTCAATGGCAAGACCGCTGGAATCAGCGGGATCTTAAATGGTGCCGTTGAGAGTGCGGACCGAGTTTGGCGAATTGTCTTCTTAATTGCGATGGCATTGGGCGGTGTGTTTGCTGTTTATGCTCTTGGCGGGTATGTACCAACTGAGTACAGCGGCTCTCTTGGTTTGGTTGTCGTTGCTGGTTTACTGGTTGGGGTCGGTACACGTATCGGTAATGGTTGCACAAGTGGTCATGGCATTTGTGGGATAGGGCGTTTCTCTATCCGTTCTGTAGTCGCAACGTGTACTTTTATGGCAACCGCCATGTTAACCGTCTTACTAGTCTCGTAAGGAATAGTGTCGTTATGAAAACTCAGGTAATGAAAAGTATTAAGCAAATTTCTATCGTTGCATTTTCTGGTGCGCTCTTCGGTATTGGTATGGTGATTTCCGGTATGGCTGATCCGGCAAAAGTGATCGGCTTCCTGGATATTACCGGCGCGTGGGACCCAAGCTTAGCCTTCGTTATGGGCGGAGCACTTGCGGTGTTCGTTCCTGCTTATCTTTTATTAATAAAGCCAAGAAGCGAATCTGTGTTTGGTGATGAGATTGTCTGTCCAACTTCTAAAGCGATAGACAAAAAGTTAGTTGGCGGTGCAGCACTGTTTGGTATTGGGTGGGGCTTACTCGGTGTGTGTCCTGGACCTGCGGTTGCCAGCCTTTTTACTGGCAACACACAAGTTCTGCTATTTATTGCGGCAATGTTGGTTGGGTCATTCACCGCTAAAACAATGGTTAGTCGATAAAGAGCGAACTTCAATGCTAAAAAGAGTATTTCAACATTAAAATGAGAGCGTCGTAGAAACCGGGCAGTGATCACTCAGTTTATAATCGAGCACATCTTGCGTTTTGAAAACGGTTTGAACGCCGGACGACGCCTTTAAATCACCACTAACAATAATGTGGTCTATCACCGAGCGGAATTGGTGGATTTTATTCGGATTACGATTAGAACGCACTTTACATTCCGCTTTGGTATTTTGGGTTACTAGCCTTGCATTGGTATTGTCCGATAGCACGTCCCATAACCAATCTCCTCGATAACCCAAATTGTGGTTAAAGTCGCCAAGCACCACATATTGTTGTTTGTTGTCCTCGCGTGCTTTTATCCATTTGGCTAGTGCCTGTCCTTGTTGTTTCACGATCTTACAATCGCGATTATTGCGATACGCACCACTGCACCCCGCTTTTAGATGTACAGAGAGTAGGTGAGTCTCGTTGTCTTGGTTTGGATTCAAAACAAGGTAGCTGGCGAAGCGGAGCTTGCTGTTGCCTCGTGTGATAGAAAAGTCTGGTTTGTCCAACACGCTCATACCATTACGTACCGCAAAACCGGTGTATTGATTGGTGTCATTGAACTGAAGGTGTCTGTTGGAGGCGTTTGAACGATCGGAAAGATAAATAGTGAAGTCATTGCCAACGGCTTTTTGGATTGCAGCGACACTTTCGACTTCTTGAAAAGCGAGAATATCGACTTGTGTTTTATCCACATAGTGGGTCAGTTTTTCAAAATCTTGTGGTGTTCTAGACACTTTTCCACCATCTATAGATAGCCATTCAATATTCCAGCTGGTTAATTTGACGGAATTTTGAGCAAATGAAAGAGAACTAAAAAGTAATATTACCGTAACAAAAAGTGATCGCATTTTGGTCTATCGCACTCCTATAATTTAGCGCATTCCTTTCCATCCTTTATCCTATAAGACCTCGAAAAAAAGCAAGTGGATTTCGCTCCAATTTTGCAATTTTCACAGTTTTCTTCGCAAGTGAGATCAACGCCAATAAGATCGATTTGTTCTTGTTCGCTACCCATTTTTTATTGATCAAAATCAATGTTTTCAATTGGTGCTTCTCGTTAAATACGCCACAATATATTGTGTCAGCAGAATAAAAAATAACCCCATATAGTGTGTTTGTGGATAACTCTGTGAGTATGCTGGGGTAAGGAGAAAAAGTGAAACCAATCGTAATCAAGCGTGACGGCTCAAGAGCTCCGTTCAACAGGGATCGTATACAAGCAGCAGTAGAAGCTGCAGCGGAAAATAAAGACAAAGATGTCGCCATTTATGCACTAAATGTTGCTCTGGCAGTTGAGTTACAGCTTCAGGATCACGATGAAGTTCACATCCATGAGATTCAAGACTTAGTCGAAAATGAACTCATGCAAGGTCCTTACAAAGCCCTAGCACGTTCTTACATTGAATACCGCCACGATCGCGACATTGCTCGTGAGAAGCAAAGCGCGCTAACTCGCGAAATCGAAGGTCTGATTGAAGAAAGTAACCTAGACCTAATCAACGAGAATGCGAACAAAGACGGCAAAGTGATTCCGACTCAACGTGACTTGTTGGCTGGTATTGTTGCGAAACACTACGCGAAGACACACATCCTTCCTCGCGATGTGGTTCAAGCACACGAAGTGGGGGACATTCACTACCACGATTTGGATTACGCTCCGTTCTTCCCAATGTTTAACTGTATGCTTATCGATCTTAAAGGCATGCTAACGCACGGCTTTAAAATGGGTAACGCTGAGATTGATACTCCTAAATCAATCTCGACTGCAACAGCAGTAACAGCACAGATCATTGCTCAAGTAGCGAGCCACATTTACGGCGGCACAACCATCAACCGTATTGATGAAGTTCTAGAACCGTACGTAATCACAAGCTACGAGAAACATCTAGAGATCGCAAAAGAGTGGAACATTGCTGAGCCAGAAGAGTTCGCAAAAGCGCGCACAGAGAAAGAGTGTTACGACGCGTTCCAATCTCTAGAATACGAAGTAAACACGCTACACACAGCGAACGGTCAAACACCATTCGTTACGTTCGGTTTTGGTCTTGGTACAAGCTGGGCATCACGCCTTATCCAGAAATCGATTCTGAAGAACCGTATTGCAGGTCTAGGTAAGAACCGTAAAACAGCGGTATTCCCTAAACTGGTATTCGGCATCAAAGATGGCTTGAACCACAAATCAGAAGATCCAAACTACGACATCAAGCAACTTGCGCTTGAGTGTGCGTCTAAGCGTATGTACCCAGACATTCTTAACTACGACAAAGTAGTAGAAGTAACGGGTTCATTCAAAACACCGATGGGCTGTCGTAGCTTCCTTGGTACTTACGAAGAAAACGGCGAGCTGATTCACGAAGGTCGTAACAACCTAGGCGTAGTGAGCTTGAACCTTCCTCGTATCGCTATCCGTGCAAACGGCAGTGAAGAGAAATTCTACGAGCTTCTAAACGATCGCTTACGTCTTGCTCGTAAAGCACTAGAAACACGTATCTCTCGTCTAGAAAACGTGAAAGCACGCGTTGCTCCGATCCTTTACATGGAAGGCGCGTGTGGTGTTCGCCTGAAAGCAGACGACTCAATCGCAGATATCTTCAAGAACGGTCGTGCGTCTATTTCTCTTGGTTACATCGGTGTACACGAGACAATTAACGCGCTATTCGGTACAGAAGCGCACGTTTATGATGATGCTGTTCTACGTGAAAAAGCAGTAGCAATCATCAAGCACCTGAAAGACACAGTAAACGGTTGGGCAGAAGATACTGGTTACGGTTTCAGCCTATACGCAACGCCAAGTGAAAACCTATGTAGCCGTTTCTGCCGCATCGACGCGAAAGAGTTCGGTGTAATTGAAGGCGTAACAGACAAAGGTTACTACACCAACAGCTTCCACCTAGATGTTGAGAAGAAGGTGAACCCATACGACAAGATCGACTTTGAGATGCCTTACCCAGAAATCTCAAGCGGCGGCTTTATCTGTTACGGCGAGTTCCCGAACATGCAACGTAACGTTGAAGCACTAGAAAACGTATGGGACTACAGTTACACCCGCGTACCTTACTACGGTACAAACACGCCAATTGATGAGTGTTACGAGTGTGGCTACAACGGTGAGTTTGACTGTACAAGTAAAGGCTTCACTTGCCCAAGCTGTGGCAACCATGATTCAACCAAAGTGTCAGTGACACGTCGTGTTTGTGGCTACCTAGGCAGCCCAGATGCACGTCCGTTTAACTTCGGTAAGCAAGAAGAAGTGAAGCGTCGAGTTAAACACCTGTAAGGTTTACTTAAGCTCAAACCCAATAATGAAAATCAACCTGTCGTGGGTTGATTTTCTTTTCTAGCCAGCAAAACAAGGCACGATTATGAACTACCACCAATACTATCCAATTGACGTTGTTAACGGACCAGGTACACGCTGCACGCTATTTGTGTCGGGCTGTGTACACCAGTGCCGCGGCTGTTATAACCAGTCGACGCAACGCTTGGATTCTGGTGTGTTTTTCACGCAAGAAGCAGAAGACAAAATCATTGCAGACCTAAACGACACGCGTATCAAACGCCGAGGTTTATCTCTGTCTGGTGGTGATCCTTTGCATCCAGCGAACGTGCCGCACATTCTTAAGCTTGTAAAACGCGTAAGAGAAGAGTGCCCAGGCAAAGATATTTGGGTTTGGACAGGTTACACGCTTGAAGAGCTCGACGATGCGCAGCGTGAAGTGACGCAATACATCGACACATTAATCGATGGTAAATACGAGCAAGATAAACGAGACCTCAACCTTGAATGGCGAGGCAGCTCGAATCAAATTATCCATCGATTCACTGAGCTTTAAGCGTTCCAACTCAAGAAAAGCCAATATAAAAAGGGCACATTCGGATATTTCGAATGTGCCCTTTTGGTGTGAGTTCTTTTAAAGCTTTGATTGATGAAATCGTTCTGTTTTGAGCTTAACTCAACAACTATAGCACAACGTTTCAGTTACGCCGTCACACTGGAGTCATCATCAACCATGTTATTAATCCATCGCTTAGACTGAATTCGGTGAGTCGTTAGAATGCCTTTTACTAATTCTTCGACCAGTAGAGACATCAACACCCAATGCAGTGGTAAACCTAACACCATCCCGGTGTAGTAGGTAAGCGGAATACCAATCGCCCATTGACCAAACGTGTCGATGAAAATGCTATAGCGAATATCAGCGCCACTCTTTAATACGCCTCCAATACCAACCATATTAAACACGCGCAGTATCATGCCTAATGCGAGC
Source organism: Vibrio sp. Y29_XK_CS5 (assembly GCF_024181835.1). NCBI lineage: Bacteria > Pseudomonadati > Pseudomonadota > Gammaproteobacteria > Vibrionales > Vibrionaceae > Vibrio > Vibrio sp. Y29_XK_CS5. Next base: position 948,955 of record NZ_JAMZAM010000001.1, on the reverse strand, counting down.
ACCAAACATACATTCAACGCCATTTGTTTGTCTGTGAGCGGGCTCATCTCTAACAAATTCAAAATCAAAGGCGAGCAAATCCATACGGCAAAGAACAAAATGGTTGCCAATACCGCGCTCGTTAATACATACCACCACGCAGTTTTCTCTACACGGTCATATTGTTGGGCTCCAATGTCATTCCCAAGCAGTACAGAAGCGGCAACAGCGAATCCCATAAAGGTTGAAATCAATACGCCTTCAATTGGTGATAGGAACGAGATAATCGCCAGTTCTGTTACGCCCAACTGACCATAAATGATGCTGTAGACAATTAAACCGCCAGTCCACAACGCATCGTGGATCAGCATTGGCATCGAAACTTTGAAATATTTGTTTCGATACTTCTGTACTGTGCCTTCACGCCAATCTGAAAGAGTAGGGAGCAGATGTGAATACCGACGACAAAAGAAGTAAACCAGCACCCCAGTTTGGAAAAAGCGTGAGATAAAAGTACCGACTGCAGCCCCAAATACACCCCATTGTGGAAATCCTAGCAAGCCAAAGATCAAAACCGCATTGAGGAAAACGTTCACGATGATAGCGGCAATACTGACGTAAGTCGGCATCTTTGCCTCACCGACGGATCTCAACACCGATTCAATAGGAACGACTACGGCGGTACCTAGGAGACTCAAACCAGTCACTACTAAGTATTCTCTCGCATAACCAACATACTCAGGATCGTCCGACATAAAAGAGACGATTTCTTTGTCATAAACCACGTACAGCCAAATGAATGGCAAAGTAACTACCAGCGAAATAAACCAGGATTGGGCGAGCGTTCGTCTGATTCCTGCAAGGTTTCCCGAGCCATAATATTGAGAGGCTAAAACCGTTACTGCACCACACAATCCAAACACCACGGCGAGATTAAAGAAAAAGATTCGGTTACCAACACCAACCGCTGCTGTTGCAGCTTCACCTAACTGACTCACCATAAAAATATCGATGGCACCGAGTAACGAAAACAGCATGGATTGCAGCGATACAGGAACGCCGATCGCAATCAGTTTTTTCCAAAATGCTTTGTCTATGTATTGACGTGTTAAGAGCATCGCATTTCTCCTCTAAGAACAATGCGAGTAGTTTATCCGTATGATTTGGCGGTGTATTTTTCGAAGACATCCAAAAGTTTTGTCAAACTATCCAGTGTTTATCGGTGGTTTGATAGAACACGTTTGCCGTGAGTGCATTTGTGAGCCATCGAATCATGGAAGAGAAGCAAGAACGTTACACCATTTCAGAAAAGACCTATCAAGAGTTCATCGACCACACTCGCGTGCTTGCTCTTGAAGAAAGAGGCATCGTCCAATGTGGAATTGCTACTTGTCGAGAGTTCTTTTCCGTTTATCGAAAAAACCAGAAGAAACACATGTTGTTGTACACGGTTCGTGGCAAAGGCTGGTTGGAGAGCGGAGCCTGTCGTTATGAACTGGAGCCAGGATCGTTAGTGATCGTGCCAGCAGGTATCGAAAATGGCTTTGGAATGGAAGACGAAACGTGGCAAATCGCGTGGGTGTTTCTTTCCCAAGATAAAGAATGGTCAATGGTGAATGACGAGATTGAGTATCAACTTACACCTGCGCCAGAAGTGATGTATTTCTGTATTCAGACTCTATTGCGAAGTATCAATCTACCTATCGATTACGGCGGTGAAGTCGGTGCACACAGTGTTGCCCAGTTAGAGCTCATGCTGAATATGCCGCACTCAGATTCCATATCACGCAACCAGTTAAAGTTGCGCCGCGTATTCGATTTGGTTCAGAGACAGCTCCATAAAGAATGGACGGTAGAACAACTTGCAGCCCTGTACCCATGTTCTGAACCCCACTTGCATCGTTTGACCCAGCAACAGTTTGGGCGAAGCCCAATGGCACACTTAACTCGTATGAGAATGGAATATGCCGCGCGTTTGTTGCGCTCAACAGAGTGGTCAATTCAGCACATCGGTGAAATAGTAGGGTACCCAACAGGCGCAAACTTCAGTACACGATTTAAAGCTTGGTCCAACATGACTCCGCGCGAATTTAGGAAAAACGGTAAGCTAGATTCAAACTTCAATGAGTGAATCGTTCTTTTTATGACCGATTGAGTTCATAAAATTCCCTAGGCACCAGAATTTTGTACTCTAATTGGCGAAATGTGTGAAAAATCATTTCGCCATTTTTAACGAAAGTGTTACCGTGAGGTTCGATACTTGAATTTCAAAGGGTTATGACTTTCATGTTTTCTAATCTACCAACTCCCGTATTAGATCCTATTTTATCTCTTTCCGTCGCATACCGCGGCGATGAACGTCCAAACAAGGTTGACCTTGGTATTGGCGTGTACAAAAACAGCGCTGGTGAAACGCCAATCATGAAAGCCATTCAAATGGCACAAGACGTGGTTGTCGAAAACCAAAAGACCAAATCCTACGTTGGGCTTGCAGGCTGTGAAGAATTCAACCAAAGCATGATCGATCTACTTCTGACGGGTACGTCAGCAACAGATCGTGTGGCAGCGATTCAAACGCCCGGTGCAAGCGGTGCGTTGCGTATGCTGGGTGACCTAATGAAGGTTGCACAACCAGATACGACGGTTTGGATTTCAAACCCAAGTTACGTAAACCACAAGCCAGTGATGGAAGCGGCTGGACTTAAGGTGAAGTTCTACCATTACTTCTCGCCAGAAACGAAACAAGTTGATACAGCGAAAATGCTAGAAGACCTCTCTAAAGCAGGTCCTTCTGATGTCGTGCTTCTGCATGGCTGTTGCCACAACCCAACGGGTGCAGATATTGATTTTTCTGCGTGGCAATCAATTACAGAGCTTTCGCAAAAGAATGGTTTTACCCCATTTGTGGATATTGCTTACCAAGGCTTTGGTGACGGTCTAGAGGAAGACGCAAAAGGTCTCCGCTTTATGGCTGACAACGTAGAAGAAATGCTGATCACAACCTCATGTTCTAAGAACTTTGGTTTGTACCGTGAACGTACTGGTGCTGCGATTGTGATCGGTAAAAACACGCAAGACGTGGCGAATGCAAAAGGTAAGCTTCTGACGTTAGCACGTTCAACTTACACTATGCCGCCAGATCACGGTGCAGCATTGGTGAAAACCATTCTTCAAGATGCCAACCTTACTTCAGTTTGGAAACAAGAATTGAGCGAAATGCAGCAACGCTTGCTGAATCTTCGTCAAACTTTGTGTAACGAATTGAGAAACAACCATAATACAGATCAATTTGATTTCATCGAGAGCCACAAAGGCATGTTTACTGTGCTAGGCTTTAGTGAAAACCAAATGGCGCAACTGCGTGAAGATTATGGCATTTATGGTGTCGGTGATGGTCGTATTAACATCGCTGGTTTGACCGAAACTCATATTCCTTACGTTGCTGACGCGATCCAAAAAGTATCTCAACGTTAATTGGGAGAGTTAATGAAGAACTGGAAACTGATTCTGCCGCTAATGATGAGCGGTGGTCTTATTGCTTGTACGTCGACACCGACGACCACTGAGCCTGTTGAGCCAGAAAAACCAGTCGTGGAGCAACCGGTTGAAAAGCCGGAAGTAAAACCTGAAGTAGAGCCAAAGCCTGAGGTGAAGCCGGAACAAAAACCGGAAACAAAACCTGAGAAAAAGCCGGAGCCAAAACCAGAAAAGCCAGCTAAGGTTCAAAAAACGCCTGATGGCATGCTGGTCCTTGGTGCAGAAGAATGGGTTTACGTACCAGCGATTGACCGCACATTTAAAGCTCGCATTGATACAGGAGCAACAACGTCTTCTATCAGCGCAACCGAAGTGGTTCCGTTCGAGCGTGATGGTAAAGATTGGGTTCAGTTCAAAATCGATATCAATGGTAAAGCAAGTAAAGAATTTAAACTTCCAGTAGAGCGTTGGGCAAAGATACGTCAGTCTTCTTCGGAAGATGTTGATAAACGTCCAGTTGTTGTTGCTTACATCCAGGTAGGCGACCTAAAAGAGCAAACCGAGTTTACTCTAACAGAGCGTGGACATATGAAGTTTCCGATGCTCTTAGGACGTAGCTTTTTCCGAGATGTCGCTGTTGTGGATGTATCAAAAAAATACGTTCAAAACAAACCAAGCGGTAAGTAGTTCATCGTTTGGAAACTGAAACAAAAAAAAGCCTCTCAACTGCGAGGCTTTTTTAATTTTTTCAATCAGTTAACCGAGTTTTAGTTCGCTTGGTTAACCTGCAGAAGTTAGTAAGCGAAACGCGCTGACAACACAAGTTGTTGACCGTAAGTACCGTTATCTTTCAAATCCGCACCTAAAGATAACTGTTGAGTCGAATGGAACCTTGCGCCAAGGTTGTAAATCGTTTTTGAATCATCATTATCGATTAATTGGCCAATTCGACCGTGCAATTCGATGTTCTGCATAAACCAAACGCGAGTACCGATGTTAACTTCGGTCTTCCATTCGTCACCGACAAGATCACCACTGTCTTTTTTAATGTTGTGAACCAGCATTTGACCATAGATATCAGCAAACTGACCTGCCGGACCATTAAAGCCAATACCACCGGCGATGTCCCAGTCACCACTGAACTCACTGTCTGCGCGTCCAATAAAATGCGTGTTTTCTGTAAAGTATGTTGTGACTTCGCCGCCAAACGTGCCTGGGCTTGTACCCATGCGGAATTCCATCATGTTGTAATTGAAATTGTTAGCGTGTGCGGCAAGTGGCAAAACAGCGCACAAACCAAAGGTTGCTACCTTTAGAGCTTTACCTAGCATGGGTGTCTCCGGCAAAAAATAATACGAACGAAAAAAAGGTCTGCAAAATGCAGACCAAGATTTACAAAATATCATTATAGGTGTTTCCCGTCACCCTATGCACTAGGACAAAGTGCGCATGATCAATGTTTTATTGCCCAAATTGGCGTTGAACGGGCAGAACTACATCACAACTAAATGTTCGACTTCGATTTCCGGTTTGCTTCCGCCTTCAAACTCACCGAATAGACGTACTTTTGTCGTTTGGTCAATAGGAGTTGTTAGTCGAATATCATCATCCAATTCAACCATGATTTCGCCAGAGCCATCGCTGAAGATAAATTGGTCAGCACGAGTTTGACGTAGTAGATTGCCTTCTACGACAACGTCTTTCTCTGTAAACATGCTTGATTCTTTGATCAACGCATCTACCTTTTCTACCGTTACAGGTCCATTAAATTGGATGCTTGATTGACCGTGGTTGTGGTCTTTAGCCATTGCAACAGTAGGAGCGATAGCAAGTGCAGCGATAGTAGCGATTACAGTATTTTTCATAATTTGGTTTCTCTATATAGGTGTTCGTTTTTGATGGTGCTATTAAAACAAACCGTATTTGAACCATTACTGATTCGAACATTCATATTCGATTCATTTTCTTGAGTCCGATACAGAGATAACGTTATGATTGTTCACCTTCTTTTTTCTCTTATTAAACGTTCATGAAATCACCAATCCCTTCATTAATGGTACAAGGCACGACTTCTGATGCCGGAAAAAGCGTCCTTGTGGCAGGTTTATGCCGTGTACTAGCCCGTAGAGGGATAAAGGTTGCCCCATTCAAGCCGCAGAACATGGCCTTAAATAGTGCAGTAACCAAAGATGGTGGGGAGATTGGGCGTGCTCAAGCAGTGCAAGCGCAAGCGTGTAATGTCGAACCAACCGTTCACATGAACCCAGTGCTAATCAAACCGAACAGCGATACAGGTGCACAGATCATCTTACAAGGTAAAGCTTTGTCGAACATGGATGCTGTCAGATTTCATGATTACAAAAAAGTGGCAATGGGAACCGTATTGGACTCATTTTCAAAACTGGTGGATGAATACCAATCCGTCATGATTGAAGGAGCAGGCAGTCCGGCAGAGATTAACTTAAGAGAAAATGACATCGCCAACATGGGCTTTGCAGAAGAAGCCGACGTACCCGTTATTATTATCGCGGATATCGACCGTGGTGGTGTGTTTGCCCATCTGTATGGGACGCTAGCGTTACTATCCAAATCTGAACAAGCTCGCGTCAAAGGCTTTGTGATTAATCGCTTCCGTGGCGACATCAGCTTACTTGAATCTGGTCTTGATTGGCTAGAAGAGAAAACGGGCAAGCCTGTACTGGGTGTATTGCCGTATCTTCACGGGCTAAACCTCGAAGCAGAAGATGCCATTACGGCACAGCAAGAGCTGTCTTCACAAGTGAAACTCAATGTTGTGGTACCAGTATTAACCCGCATTAGTAATCACACCGATTTTGATGTGTTGCGTCTTAATCCAGACATTAACCTTCGCTACGCTGGCAAGGGCGAAAAGATCGACAAAGCCGACCTCGTGATCTTGCCGGGTACTAAGTCAGTTCGAGACGATTTGGATTATCTACGTAGCCAAGGCTGGGATAAAGACATTCAACGTCACATCCGTCTGGGTGGCAAAGTCATTGGCATTTGTGGTGGTTACCAGATGCTTGGCAACGTAATTGACGACCCATATGGCGTAGAGGGTCAGCCTGGTCGTAGTGAAGGTCTTGGTTTGTTAGACATCACTACAACTCTAACCGACAGTAAACAGTTAACGCATACACAAGCGCAGCTTTGCCTAAACGGTAAGACAGCAGACGTGAAAGGCTATGAGATTCACGTTGGTCGAACTGAAGTTAAGAGCGCTCAACCTCTCAAGTTAAATTCTGGGGAGGCAGAAGGATCGCTGAGTGAATGTGGCCAAATTATGGGAACTTACCTACACGGGTTCTTCGATGAGGCAGACGTGTTGAGCTTGGTTTCAGAGTGGGTAAACGGCACTCAAATCAAACAACAAGACTTTGAAGAGTTAAAAGAACAGGGCATTAATCGCATTGCGGATGCGATAGAACAACATATGAATCTTGACTTTCTGTTCAAATAAAACCAGTTTTTAACTGTTTGAAGCACAAATAAAAGTGGACAGATAGCTCCACAGTTTCAACTTCTGCCTGCCTAGAACCGGAGTGTTTTTATGAAAGCATGGAAAATACATGCTTGCCTAGTGGCAATATTGAGCGTTTCATCAGCAGCAAACGCAGCAACTGAATTAAAAGTTTATGCAGCTTCGTCAATGACCAACGCGGTCAACGATATTGCACAACAATTCGAGACAAAGTATGACGTAACGGTCACGCCTGTTTATGGGGGTTCTTCGTCTATCGCTCGCCAGATTTTAAACGGCGCACCTGCAGATATTTTTATCTCGGCAAACACTAAGTGGATGGATTACTTAGTAAAATCAAAAGCAGTGAAAAATGACAGTGTCACTAATTTAGTGCGAAATAGCCTAGTTTTGATTGCACCAAAAGCCTCAACAATCGAGCCTTTTGATTTTTCAGATGCAAATGCATGGAACCAAGCATTAGAAGGTAATCGTCTCGCTTTAGGTAACCCTGTATCTGTTCCTGCTGGTATGTACGCGAAAGAATCGCTCACCAACCTTGGTGTTTGGAAGAAACTAGAACGCCAAATTGCACCTGCAAAGAACGTTCGTTTAGCTTTAGCGCTTGTTGAACGTGGCGAAGCCCCATTGGGCGTGGTGTATAAGACGGACGCACTTTTAACAGATAAAGTAAAAGTGGTGGGCGAGTTTGCAAATGACACTCACGCGGACATCATTTACCCAGCAGCGATTGTTAAAGACTCTACGCAATCCGAGCAATTCTTCGAATATTTGAAATCGGGCGATGCTAAAAAAGTGTTTGCACAATACGGTTTTCAATAAAAAGGGCACAGAGTGACAGAACTTGAATACCAAGCCTTAATACTGAGCCTTAAAGTTGGAGCATATGCTGTCCTATGGTTGATTCCTTTGGGAATTGCTCTTGCTTGGTTACTTTCACGAAAAGAGTTTATCGGGAAGTCTATTCTAGACAGCTTGATCCATCTGCCATTGGTTTTACCGCCAGTGGTAATTGGTTATCTATTGCTGATCTCGCTTGGTCGTCAAGGCTTTTGGGGGAATTGGCTATATGAACATTTTGGTTTGGTATTTAGCTTCAACTGGAAGGGAGCGGTGGTTGCTTGTGTTGTTGTAGCTCTACCTTTAATGGTGCGTTCCGTCCGTCTGAGTTTAGATAATGTTGACCCAAAACTTGAGCATGCCGCATCGACGTTAGGCGCATCACCTTTGAAGGTGTTTTTTACGATCACATTGCCTTTAACCATTCCCGGAATTATTACCGGAACGATGTTGTCTTTTGCCCGTAGCCTTGGTGAATTTGGTGCCACAATCAGCTTTGTTTCTAACATACCAGGCGAAACCCAAACCATTCCTTTGGCGATGTACAACTTCATAGAAACGCCAGGAGCAGAGATAGAAGCTGCTCGTTTGTGCGTTATTTCCATTGCTTTAGCACTGTCGACCTTAATGATCTCTGAATGGTTAAATCGTAAAGCGGCTTCACGTTTGGGAGCTAAGCGATGAGTATCAAAATTCAATTTAAACAATTACTTGGCGAAACTGACTTTGACATTGATCTGACGTTACCGGGTAACGGAATAAGTGCCTTATTTGGTCGCTCAGGAGCAGGAAAAACAACGTTAATCAATGTGATTAGCGGATTGGTCACACCCCAACAAGGCAAAGTGTCCATTGGGGAACATGTTCTTTTCGATAGCGATGTTGGCATTAATTTACCCACGCATAAACGCAGAATCGGTTATGTCTTCCAAGACTCGCGTTTATTCCCGCATTACTCAGTGAAAGGCAATTTACTCTACGGTGTCGTGGAAAAAGATGAAGATTATTTTGATAAGGTGACAGAACTGCTCGCTATTAAGCCGCTACTGAAACGCTTTCCAATCTCTTTATCCGGTGGTGAAAAGCAACGTGTCGCTATTGCAAGAGCGCTTCTTTCCAAGCCTAATCTACTTTTGATGGATGAACCTTTGGCGTCTCTAGATATGCCGCGTAAGCGTGAAGTAATGCCATTTTTGGAAGAGCTGTCTGAGCAAGTCAATATTCCAATCGTATACGTTACGCATAGCTTGCAAGAAATCTTACGTTTAGCGCAGCACCTGTCGATTCTAGACAAGGGGCGAATCATGACGTCTGGCAAGTTAGAAGATGTGTGGGCTTCTCATGCCATGCGTCCTTGGCAGTCATTCTCGGACCACAGTAGCTTGTTTGAAGGAAAGATCGCGACTCATCACGAGAAATACGCGTTGACGTGTGTGAAGCTCGCACCAAGAGCTTGTCTGTGGGTTCAAAAGGTGGATGGTGAACCTAATACGCCAATTCGTCTTCAAGTACGTGCGAACGATGTTTCTATTGCATTAGACAAGCCTGTTGGCACCTCTATTCGTAACGTCTTAGCCGCAACAGTTGCTTCCATAGAAGAGCTGAATACAGGTGAAGACAAGCAAAGTATTACCGTTTCGCTCACACTAGATGAAGAGTGCCATTTGTGGGCAACGATTACGCCATGGGCATTGGACGATTTGAACCTAAAAGTCGGCGATGCCGTCTACGCTCAGATAAAAGGCGTAAGTGTTACACAACGAGATATTGCGTTAGCTCATCACTGATTACCAGAACCTCAAATACACAAAAGGCCGCAGATGCGGCCTTTATTTTGAAGAGTTTCGGAATTACTTCACGAATACTTCTTTGAATTCACGTTTAAGAAGAGGATCGCGACGTGCTTTCTTAAGTTGCTTAACCATGTCTTTCACGCAGTTGTGTAGAACATTGTCTAGCAGTTGAGCACGGTAGTCTTCTTTGTCTTCATCTGTCATGTTTTCTGGCAGATTTAGTGTCGGGAATTCTTCCATTACATTTAGGCCAGCAAAAGCTTGACCAACAGATACTAGAGCGTGGAATTGCTCGAAGTTGTCCAGAATGTTTTGTGCACTCGCTGGCATTTCATCCCAAGATGCACGAACAGCTTCTTCAGACACTTCATGGATAGAGGTAACCATCTCGAACATTTGCTCAGGAACTTCGTCAAACTCGATAACTTTGCGCAGTTCTGGAGAAATAGTTTCTAGATCGATTTTTTTACTTTCGTTGTTAGTTGCTTCTGACATGGTAAGTCCTGTTAGTACATAAGTGCGCACATTACTTTTAGTGCATAGTGTAACCAGATTACAGTGGCTCTCGTTACAAAAGGCGGGAATATTAATACCAAATGCATCAAATAGCTACCATAAGAACTATTTGATTACGTGACCGTTCAACAAAAAAATATAGCACTAAATTTGTCGCGTAATGCAACAAGTCTGTGAGTATGATATATGTTTAATAAAGACTGATAAAAGAATGGAACGCGCTATGCAACCGACAGGGACATCGATGCGCATTCTGTTAGTTGATGATGTTCAACTAGACCGAATGCAGTTGGCTATCCGATTAAAACAACAAGGTCATATAGTTAAAGCCGTTGGAAGCGGGCTGGAAGCACTCAATACCTATGAAAGCTTCGACCCAGAGCTCGTATTGCTCGACATTGCGATGCCCGACATGAATGGCTTCGAAGTGTCGCTTCATATCAGAGAAACCTTCCCGGATTGGATTCCTATTATCTTCTTAAGTAGTCATGAAGAGCCAGAAATGATCGCGAAAGCGATAGAGGCGGGTGGTGATGACTATTTGATAAAGCCGGTCGACAAATTGGTGCTCAATTCCAAACTTATGGCAATGCAGCGTATTGCCCACATGCGTCGTGAATTGAAGCAAGCAACCGCGCAACTTGAAGAAATGAATTCACGTCTGCAGCAACAGGCGAACGAAGATGGTTTAACAAAGCTGTATAATCGACGCTATATCGATCATAAACTTGAAACCATGATCGCGTGGCATGGTCGCCATCATATGCCGATGGCGTTAATTCTTCTCGATGTAGACTTCTTTAAGCCATTTAATGACAACTACGGTCATATAGAAGGGGATCGATGCTTACAAGCAATCGCAAACCAACTCAAAGCGACATTCTGCCGTTCAGGAGAATATGTAGGTCGTTACGGCGGTGAAGAGTTTGTCATTTTACTGAATAGTACAGACGCCCAGACCGCAGAAAGAGAGGCGGAGCGAATCCAAGAAGCGATGTACTTCTTAGATTACCCACATGCATACTCTAGCGTTGCAAACAGAGTGACTGTGTCACAAGGTGTGTTTGCATTTCAACCAACAGGTAAGGATAATGTCGCTGAATTATATGCGACTGCAGATAGAGCACTTTACACATCAAAGTCGCTAGGTCGCAATACGTATACTGTAGTAAATGCAAGTTAAATCAATACGATAGAATGAGATATACATTAGTGACATTGTCACTTATTTCGACTATTACTTTTGCAAATTCAGCGCAAGTACAGCAAACCTTACAAAAAGAGTTTGAGCGTAATTTCGCAATTGGCATTGTCTTATCCGATAGTGATGTGTTTACGTTAGGATTTCACGATTTTGACCCAAACAAATACCTAAATATCGACAATGAGGATATTGGTACCCAAGATTCGATTGATTTGAGAAAACAGGTCGCAATTTCGACGCTACCTTATCACCTTTCACTGACTGACAAAGAACAAACGAAGGCTCGATATAACTTAAAAGGCAGGTTGTACGCACTTAGTATTGATCAAAATGTCACGGTAAACGATGATAAAAGACCTGACCGAAACAAAGAATTGATTCTTGGCGCGTACAATGAACTCCAACGTCAAGACACTCTCTCTGAACACCTCACGCTAAGCACCGCAGCAGGTGCCCATTTTATGTATTATCGCAACGACTATGATTACCGTAGCGATGCTCTCGATAACTTGAAGCCCTATCTAGAAGGCATTTACCTCAATACCGATGCGTGGGCATTGGTTGGTGAAGTTAATGCTGAGCTCAAATACTTAGAAAATGAAAAGTGGGGGAAATGGTACGTTTGGTCTTCGCCGCATTATTTTTACGGTGCAGGCTGGGGCGAAGGTAATAATGGCGATGTGGGTAACCCTGAGGGCTGGTACTGGGTCAATGGCGTAAAGCTTTTCTATGATTTTACTAAGGTAGGTCGCACGGTTCAGTCTGTTTATACAAGCTTCAATCGAGTAGACGTAGGTGGCGATACCAGTAAACCGATGAATACTTCACACTATTATGAAGCAAGCGTCGGCTGGTTGATGACACCGCCATTCAAATCCGATTGGATTGACAATGTCGGACTAGGTCTGACGATCAACTACGGCAGCGCACTCAAAGGCGGCAGTTTGGTTTTGTTCTTTAATCAAGAGTAGAGTCAGTCTATCTCTCGCGGTTGAATTTTGTTCGGATGAGGGACGCCTATACCCAAGTAACCTCGAGATGCTAGGTTCAGCGAGACTGACTTGGTTTGTAGACGCGGCGGCGATTTAAAGGTTTAGTGGGTCTAAATCAAGAATCGACAACAAAGTATACAAGCCAAGGCAGCTCGCCCTTTGGGAGCGTGTCATTGACCCGATTGCTGCGTCAAACAACTTGGAAAGAGCTGGCTATTACACTGCGTTGCTTTCCTTGCTCTCGAATCAATGACAACGCTCTGAATCCTGCATCTTGAAGTCACTTGGGTATAGTCAAAATTATTTTAGGCGAGGCAAGGACTGTGTCGTTTAGCCTTCCAAACAAATACTGCTTAATAAACCAGCATAAAACCGCTTGAAAACGCAACCGCTCCTAGGCATAAAGAAAACATTTGCATTTATTTCTTCTCCAAGCCAAAATCGCGCCCCATTTTGCTTAATAGGAACATAAGCACATAAACCAAGTCATGGAACGGCGATAGCAAACACATAAGAGTTATGCGTAAGTTGGCTTGTCTGGCGATGGTTTTCGCCTCTACTTCTTCTTATTCCAGTACGGTTCAAAAACAACTTCAAAAAGAGTTCGATTATAACTTTGCATCCAGCATTGTGCTTTCTGACAGCGACGTTTTCACGTTTGGATTTTCAAACTTCGACCCTAATGAGTTCCTTAACCTTGATGATGAATTGTTGGGTGACAGTGAATCCGTCGATTTACGAAAAAAAGTCTCTGTGATGTCTTTGCCATTCAGTGTTCCCGTTAACCATTATCGTTATTCTCCTTATCAAACTAAGGTAAATGGAAGGGGGTATTTACTGTCTGCTCAACAAAAAATATCCGCATTTGAGTCGAGTACACCCGACGAAATGGATGAGTTGACTTTTGGTGGCTACTTAGAAGTCGAACAGGAAGCGTATCTCAACCGAAATGTAACGTTAAGCGCGGCGGCAGGTACACACGTCATGTATTACCAAAATAATTATGCGTACCGGAGTGATACATTAGAAGACTATAGAGACCAGATTGATGGCGTTTATGTCAACACGAGCTCTGTAGCTATGGTTGGTGAACTTAACGCGACTGTAAAATACAGCCCTTACGGTCATTTTGGACAGTGGTACTTTTGGTCCTCACCGCACTATTTCAATGGTTTTGGCATCAATCTAGGGAAGGGAGATGATGCTATTAATCCCGAAGGTTGGTACTGGGTCAATGGCGTGAAAGTCTTCCATCGGTTGGCTATTTGGCAAAATATGGTCCAATCGTTTTATACCAGTTTTAATCGTGTAGACATTGGTGGAGACACGAAAAAGCCGTTAAACACAGACCACTACTATGAAGCAAGTATGGGCTGGTTGATGACTCCTCCAGTCAAAATTCCGTTTGTCGTTAACATCGGTGTGGGGATGAGCCTGAACTATGGTAGTGCATTCAAGGGGGGAAGCTTGGTGCTTTTCTTCAACCAAGCATAATGTCCGTACATTGATGTAATACGGATTAAGCGTGGCAGAACCTAACGCAGTTTCTGCCTGCTTTTTTCGCCTTGTACAAGGCGTCATCCGCTAACTTAATAACATCAGCAGGATTGCGAGCACTGCGGCTGTCTGCCACACCAAAACTTGCCGTTACTGACACGGTTTTCTTCTTCGGAACGGCATTACCACGTTTTTTACGACCTTGTTTGTTATCTTCAGGACGGTTGTCTTGATCGCGTAGAATCATTTCATATTGTGCAATCAGTTCGCGAACTTCTTCCACATGCGTTTCGCAATCTTCGGTGTACTTGCCTTTGAAAACGATCGTGAACTCTTCTCCACCAAAGCGGTATACCTTGGCGCCGCCCTGGGTTTTCATTAGGCGAGAAGCCACCATCTTCAATACATCATCACCAGTATCATGCCCATAGGTGTCATTGAATTTCTTAAAATGATCCACATCGAGCATCGCAATGGTGAACTTTCGCCCCATATGTTTTAAGTCTAAATCTAATGCACGACGACTTGGGATGAGTGTCAGACTGTCAGTAAATGCCAGTTGATGACTTGCTGATGTTGAATAGATGATGATCAACAGTCCAGTTAGCGTGAACATGGTGCTTGATATGTATTGAACATCGAAGAAAATAAACGTTGCTGATGCCAGAACCATTGCAGAATAGGTCATTGCATGGATGATCTTGTTCTTCTTAAGCACTAAGATTCCAAGAAAACAAACAATGCCAATGCAGTAAAGCACCAAGACCAAAGGAAGCTTGGAGATACTCGGTACGATAAACAAGATACCATTAGTCCACTGTTCAAAGCCGCCTTCGACGTAATACGTCAATGTTACGTAAGACCAAAACACAAACAGGATCAACATCAACATGTACGTTAGGGTTGCTCGTGAATCGAAGCCTTCTTTATTGAAGAGAAAAACAGCTAAGAAAGACACAGGAAGCAAACTTGCGAGGATGGTAAGCTCTAAAAGAGCTGTGCCAGTTTGAAGTGGTACTTGTAAGCGGTGCTGAATCACAAAATAAGCGAGGAGCATCGCGATACACACCATGGACTCGCGACCTTGCTTGAACGAGTAACACATTAGTAGCGCACAGCCGAGCAAAATATACGGCAAGTTTGCAGCGATTCCCCAGTTCGACTGAGTCATCTGAATAATGCTATCCATACCCACGCTGACCATACCCAATAACAAAATTGGGAATAGAAACCTAAAGCCTGGGGAGGTCATTAAAGATGAAGCCATCTACTACAAATTACCTTCAAATAGTTGAATATATCTAATGAGTTACATTAAGCATTCAATTAATACCGTGTGTGAACAGTATAAATTCACATGCTTTCAAAACTAACAAGAATACGTGTATTTAGGAAATTTCCAAGCATTTTACAGTCAATGCTTACAAAAAGAGAGAGGTTGATTAAATTAAGAGCAATCAACAAGTTGCATGTAACTTGTGGGTGCTATACTTTCAAAGTGTTGAACAAAGGAGAAAATCGATGCAGATCAGTTCAGACGTACACAATTACATGGAAACTTTGGTAGGACAGGTGCTTGCTTCAGAGCAGTATATCGATGAGTTTGACAATGAGCAGCTCGCTGATATTGCCTGTCTCGCGCTCATACAGTTAAAACCGGTTTATATTCGACACGACATCGATTTTCTTTCTGCACTTCCTGAGCGAAAGCTGGCTCAGTTTAAGCAAAGTGTTGATATTGCAGTCCAAAATGCAGCGGCAATGATCCTAGAAGACAGACGCAAAAATCGTAACAATGATGTGCCTGTAATTTTGTCCCATACCAGTTATGATGAAGACAAAGAACTGGATTGGTTCGAAAAACCGATCCTCAACGTCAACATAAAATAATCGATGTTCATTAGTATCTAAGAGAAGGTACAGATAGTGGGCATCCCCAAGGAGGAACCGTGGGATTCTTTTCACGCTTGTTCGGTGGCAGTGAAAAAGCTGCTGAAGTAAAAACGGTTGAACCAGTTGAGTACAAAGGGTACCTAATCTATCAAGAAAGCCTTTCAGAAGGCGGTCAGTACCGTATTGCTGGACGTATCGAAAAAGACTTAGATGGCGAAGTGAAGTCACATCGTTTTATCCGTTCTGATTTATTGGGTTCAGAGCAAGACGCCAATGAACTGATGCTCAAAAAATCGCAGATGTTTATTGACCAAATGGGTGAAAAGATCTTCGATTAAGAATTCACTGCAACTTGATACGAATCATCTTAAAGAGAGCCATTAGTGTATATGCTGATGGCTCTCTTTCTTTTTTAGGCTTAAATATCTGTTAAATAAGCAGTTAGAGTGTGTCTGGTTAGACCTCTGCTTAGTCATGCTAATCGTTGTTATTTTTCAGCGCGAAGTGGAGAATTATTCATTCCGTGGCGTTATATGTAATGAAATTTAGTATTTTTATTACAAAACACTTGAAGTCACGATTGACGTTAGATAAAAACAGAATAATAACAGGGCTGTTAGTCAAGATGTGACTATGCAAGTGGGTGACCCCAAACACCATCATTCGTTTGTATTTATCTTGCGTCGTAAACAGATAGAAATAAAAAAGAATTAGAGTAGAGCTACGCTCTGTTTTGGGACTAATTATTGATATGTATACAAGGAGTATGCGTTTTGCAAATCGGTGTACCTAGAGAAATACTCGCAGGTGAATCGCGAGTAGCTGCATCACCAAAGTCGGTTGAGCAGTTAATTAAGTTGGGGTTCGATGTCGCTATCGAATCTCAAGCGGGGGTGCTAGCCAGTTTCGACGATGCAGCTTATGAAGCCGCAGGGGCGAAAATTGTATCTAGTGAAGAAGTATGGACATCAGGCTTAATCCTTAAAGTCAATGCGCCGCTCGTGGATGAAGAGAAAGGCATCGACGAAATCGCATTACTACAAGATGGCGCAACACTAGTAAGCTTCATCTGGCCTGCTCAAAATACAGAGTTAATGGAACAACTTTCTAGCAAGAACATTAACGTTCTGGCAATGGACGCCGTTCCTCGTATCTCTCGTGCGCAAGCATTAGACGCACTTTCTTCTATGGCTAATATTGCCGGCTATCGTGCCGTGGTTGAAGCTGCACATGAGTTTGGTCGATTCTTTACTGGTCAAATTACGGCAGCAGGTAAAGTTCCACCAGCGAAAGTGTTGGTTGCAGGTGCCGGTGTTGCGGGTCTTGCGGCGATCGGCGCTGCTGGTAGTCTTGGTGCTATCGTTCGTTCTTTTGACGTTCGTCCTGAAGTAAAAGAGCAAGTTGAATCGATGGGTGCAGAGTTCCTGACTGTAGACTTCAAAGAAGACTCGGGCTCAGGCGACGGCTACGCGAAAGAAATGTCAGATGAGTTCAACAAAAAAGCGGCTGAGCTGTACGCAGAGCAAGCTAAAGACGTTGATATCATCATCACCACCGCACTAATTCCGGGTAGACCGGCTCCGACGCTAATCACCAAAGAGATGGTGGATAGTATGAAAGCCGGTAGCGTTATCGTTGACCTTGCAGCAGCAAATGGCGGTAACTGTGAATACACTGTAAAAGATCAAGTCATCACAACGGCTAACGGCGTGAAAATCGTTGGTTACACCGATATGGTAGGTCGACTGCCAACGCAATCTTCTCAGCTATACGCGACCAACCTTGTAAACCTTCTAAAGCTGCTGTGCAAAGAGAAAGATGGCAACATCAACATTGATTTTGAAGATGTTGTTCTTCGCGGTGTCACTGTAGTGAAAGAAGGCGAGGTTACTTGGCCTGCACCACCGATTCAGGTGTCTGCGCAGCCACAAGCTAAACCACAAGAACCTGTTAAGCCACAACCTAAAGTTGAAGAACCAACGTCTCCGGTTAAGAAGTTTGGTGCACTGGCAGTAGGCGTTGGTGCGTTTGCGTGGGTAGCGTCTGTCGCTCCAGCAGCTTTCCTGTCTCACTTCACCGTGTTTGTGTTGGCGTGTGTGGTAGGTTACTACGTAGTGTGGAACGTAACACATGCTCTGCATACTCCTCTAATGTCTGTAACGAACGCGATTTCGGGCATTATCGTAGTAGGTGCACTGCTACAAATCGGTCAGGGTAATGGCGTTGTTACCTTCCTATCATTCATTGCTGTTCTCATTGCAAGCATTAACATCTTTGGTGGCTTTACCGTGACCAAACGTATGCTTGAAATGTTCCGCAAAGATAAATAATAGGAGTAACCAATGTCTGCAGGATTAGTACAAGCGGCATACATCATTGCTGCGCTATTTTTCATCTTGAGTCTCGCGGGACTTTCTAAACAAGAATCGGCAAGAAACGGTAACTACTACGGTATTGCGGGTATGGCGATCGCGCTTATCGCGACGATCTTCAGCCCAAATGCGGAAGGTTTTGCGTGGATCATTATTGCAATGGTGATCGGTGGTGGTATCGGTATCCACTACGCGAAGAAAGTAGAAATGACTGAAATGCCAGAACTGGTTGCGATTCTACACAGCTTTGTAGGTATGGCAGCAGTACTTGTTGGCTTTAACAGCTACTTAGAGCCACCAGCACCAGTTTCAACTGACCTTGCTGGTATGCACGCTGAACACGTGATTCACCTTGTTGAAGTATTCCTTGGTGTATTCATCGGTGCAGTGACCTTTACCGGTTCTATCGTAGCGTTTGGTAAACTGCGTGGCATCATCTCATCATCGCCACTTAACTTGCCTCACAAGCACAAAATGAACCTTGCGGCGATCGTCGTTTCTACGCTTCTTATGATTTACTTCGTAAAAGCTGACGGCAGCATGTTCGCATTGATCATCATGACGCTAATAGCGTTTGCATTCGGCTACCATTTGGTTGCATCAATCGGTGGTGCAGATATGCCAGTAGTCGTTTCAATGCTGAACTCATACTCAGGTTGGGCAGCAGCAGCGGCTGGTTTCATGCTAGCAAACGATCTTCTGATCGTGACTGGTGCACTGGTTGGTTCTTCAGGCGCTATCCTGTCTTACATCATGTGTAAAGCAATGAACCGCTCATTCGTGAGTGTAATTGCAGGCGGCTTTGGTCAAGAAGTTGTGATTTCCAGTGATGAAGAGCAGGGCGAGCATCGTGAAACGTCTGCTGAAGAAGTTGCAGAAATGCTGAAGAACTCAAAATCAGTGATCATCACTCCGGGATACGGTATGGCAGTAGCTCAAGCGCAATACCCTGTTCACGAGATTACTGAAACGCTACGCGCTCAAGGAATCGAAGTTCGCTTTGGTATTCACCCAGTAGCGGGTCGCCTACCTGGCCACATGAACGTACTGCTAGCTGAAGCTAAAGTTCCTTACGATATCGTGCTAGAAATGGACGAGATCAACGATGACTTCCCAGAAACAGATACGGTTCTTGTTATCGGCGCGAACGATACAGTTAACCCAGCAGCACTAGAAGATCCAAATAGCCCAATTGCAGGTATGCCTGTATTGGAAGTTTGGAACGCGCAAAACGTAGTCGTATTCAAGCGTTCAATGAATACTGGCTATGCAGGTGTTCAGAACCCATTGTTCTTTAAAGAAAACACCTCAATGCTATTCGGTGATGCGAAAGAAAGTGTCGAGGCGATTTTCAAAGCACTTTAAAATAAGTTGCTTTAAAACTAATCAAGGTCAGCATTCGCTGGCCTTTTTTTGTGCTCTTTCAATGTTATAGTACTGCAAATCCTTAAGCCGTCTAATGTCATTTGCTTGTTTATTGATGTATAGTTCTGGCTAATATAACAAGTAACGGTAACAGTTTGATTAAACAGTTTTTGCTCCGTTCTGCTCTAATGCTGCCACTTTTTTCGGCACCCGCATTTGCAGATTCATTACCAGAACGAATAGATACATTTACAGAGCTATTTAATTATGAAGTGGCTCTTAAATCGTATGATATACGCATACTGCAATCTAACTACCCAACTAAGTTGCTTTCTCCGGATTCAATGCTGCCACAAACCGCAGATTACCCGCTGAAAGACATCCAGCAGTTGTACCGTTTGGCGAACACATGTCGCGGAAAATTACCGTTAAGCCCTTTAATTACTGAACCTTTGGTGTTTACGCGTGCCATATGTAAAGGGACGCAGCTTACACCACGTTGGTTTTCTCGAAGCGGTCTGATCCACCCAGGTGGTGGTACATACGCAGCGCGTTATGCGGAAAAGTATCCTGAGCTACGCAACAAACTTGCTCAGTACATGCATATCAAAGAGAGAAGTAATGATGAAGGAGATGAACTGCTTTCTAGCCTGCAAAACATGGATGACGATGCAATTAATGCACTCATCGCTGGCGCAAGTATGTTCATTGAAGGCAAAGAACTGTGGCTTCGCCGTGGCGACCATTATTTTGTATTCGCTAAAAACGTATGGCAGGAGAACGTTGCAAACGCCGGTCTGTCTTACGGTTTAGCATCAGAAAGCCGAAGCTGCTTCGTAAAACGTGGCAACATTTGTTGGGATGTGGAAGATCACTCGCAAGTGTTGCGGATCAGTATGATCATCCTCGTCATCGCCAACATTTTGTTGGTGATCGGTTGGGCGGTATATCGTTGGAATAGCAAACGTGAAGAAATGCGTAGCCGTATGTTGGTTCTGCAAATTTTAACGCACGAACTGAGAACGCCGATCGCATCATTGTCGCTAACTGTAGAAGGGTTTCGTCGAGAGTTTGAACACCTTCCGGAAAGTGTCTACGATGAATTCCGTCGATTGTGTGAAGATACGCGCCGATTACGCCAGTTAGCAGAAGCAAGTAAAGATTATTTGCAATCTGATAACCAAATGCTTGCAACAGACTGGGTTCCATCCGTTGCAGAATGGCTAGAATATAAGATTGAAGAAGAATTTGATAACGCTGTACTTTTCAAAATTAATGAAGATGTAGCTGCTAAAGTTAACGTGTATTGGCTCGGGACCTGTATCGATAACTTGCTGCGTAACGCATTGAAGTATGGCGAAGCACCGGTAGAACTTCGTGTTGAAACCAGTGCAGAAAAAATCATTATCCAAGTCATAGATGCCGGCAGCTTGACTGCAAAAGATTGGGCAAACCTAAGAAAACCGTTTGTTAGTAAGAGCGGACTAGGGCTTGGATTAACAATAGTTGAATCAATGGTAGGCCGCATGGGCGGAAAAATGTCCCTAATGGGACCACCTACAACCTTTATATTGGAGATACCTTGTGAAACAGACACTGCTTCTCGTTGAGGACGATAAAAACTTGGCTGACGGCCTGTTAGTAAGCCTGGAACAAGCAGGATATGAGTGTTTACATGTGGAGCGTATTTCAGACGTTGAGCCACAATGGAAAAAGGCTGACTTAGTCATTCTCGATCGCCAACTGCCTGATGGTGATTCGGTACAATCACTTCCTGAATGGAAAAAAATTAAAGATGTCCCAGTTATTCTGCTGACTGCACTGGTGACAGTTAAAGATAAAGTTGCGGGTCTTGACTCTGGCGCGAACGATTACTTAACAAAACCGTTTGCTGAAGCGGAGCTATTTGCACGTATTCGTGCACAGTTGCGTGCACCAGATTCAGCAGAACAAGGTAATGCCGATAAAGTCATGACTAAAGACCTAGAAATCGACCGTGCAACACGCGAAGTCGTTTTCAAAGGGGAGATGATCACTTTGACTCGTACCGAGTTTGACTTGTTATTGTTCTTAGCATCAAACCTAGGTCGTGTCTTTACTCGTGATGAGCTACTTGACCATGTATGGGGTTACAACCATTTCCCAACCACACGCACTGTAGACACACACGTACTGCAGCTTCGCCAGAAGTTACCAGGTCTTGAAATCGAAACGCTTCGCGGCGTTGGTTACAAGATGAAAGCGTAAGAACAAGAATGAAAACACTACTTCCTGTAGTTCTATCATTACTGTTAGTGAAACCAGTCCATGCAACGGACTGGTTTCAATCCAACACACCGCTGACACAAGCACACCAACATCTTTTAGAAGATGACCTCGGTGGCATGTTCAACTCTCTTGTCGAACTTTGGCAAAGTGAACCTAATAAAGAACTAAGACCACACCTTAATGACTTGCTCGCTCAATCACTATCAAAAGACTGTGGAAAATCTTTAACGGGAGTGACTCTACCGGAGTGGATAAGCGGGATTAACGTTATCCGTCAAACCATACAAAGCCCCGGGCGTGATACCTATCGCTTAGTCGTTAAGCTACGTGCAACAACCGACATCGATGACATTTCTTTTCGTCGTTGGGTTGATAGCTCAATCTCGGCGGATAGTTCTTTTAACTACGAAGAGCCACAACAAGGGACGGAATTAGCCAACGAACGTAACTTCCTCAAGCGCTATAACCTTACGGGTAAACTAGACGCTGGCTTATACCACCTATCTGTGACGACAAAAGACAAACGCACTTACAGAACTTGGGTCATATTAGGTGATTCAAATTCTTCACAATATGTTCGTTGGACCTCCAAAGAAAATTGGAAAGTAGAAAAGAGCGCGCTACGCAACCCGCATTGTCCTTTACCACAACTTGAAGTCGGGCTTTACGATTACGTTGAAGGCCAGTATGAACAAGTGTGGAAAAAAACGTATGAGTCGAACTATCCAAACTCATTAGAGTTAGAGGGAATACCAAATGATCGCTATGTTTTAGCTGTAAGTATCAACAGTCGTCGTTGGCAAGGTGACATTATTGTTGAGCAAGCTCAAACTATTAGCCGAACCTATGATGTTTCTCTCGAAGAATAGCTAAAGAAATTACATTTGTGCCGATATAAGTTCAGGAAGAACGAAAACACAAGTGTAGTATGAAGACACAATTCAAAATTTTAGCCACCACCATGACTGCAGCGCTGTTCTCCGGCGCTGCTTCTGCTGCAACTTACGCAATTGAAGCACGCAGTGATGCGATGGGTGGAGTGGGCACTGTATCTGCCTCTTACCTAACCGCGCCATTCTTTAACCCAGCACTGACCGCAATCTATCGCCGTAACGATGATGCAGGCATGATCGTGCCAAGTTTCGGTATCAATTATAACGACCAAAACGGTCTGATTGATGAAATCGAAAGAATCGGCAAACTCACAGATCCAGCAGAGATCGCAAAAGGTCTGAATGGCATCAACGGTCAAAAAATGGATTTCGATATCGGTGGTGTTGTTGCTGTTGGTATCCCTAACAAATTCCTATCTGCGACCGCTTACGGCAAGCTCTACACCGAATCCTTTGTTCAACCGGAAGTTAACGACGTTACGGACATTGACAAAAACTACGTTCGCGGCGTTTCAATCGGTGTAGCGGAGGCGGGGATCTCTTTAGCGAAATACGCTAACTTCATGAATCAACACTTGTCCTTTGGTATCACTCCAAAACTGCAGCGTATATACACTTACTCATACGCTACAAGTTTTGCGTCTTTCGATACCAAAGATCTTCGCGAAAATGAAACCGCAGAAACCATGTTTAACCTAGATGCCGGTGCATTGTGGTTCTTCGGTCCTTACCGATTAGGTATTTCAGCTAAAAACTTGATTGGTCGTGATGTGAAAACAAAAGCGTTTACGTTCACTCAGGGCGGAAATAATTACAACATCAATTCATATGAGTACAGCATGCGTCCGCTTTACACTGTGGGTGCAGGCTACGTAGCGGACTACTTTAGCTTTAGCGTTGACTACGATTTGAATGAAGAGAAAAGGTTTTCTACGTTCGATGACAACACTCAAATGATTCGTGCCGGTTTCGAAATCGATGTACTGCGTCAACTAGCTCTGCGTGGCGGTTACATGAAAAACCTAGCGCGTTCAGATGACGAAGGCACAATTACTGCAGGTATCGGACTATCACCGTTAAATCTAATCGAAGTAGATATCGCCGCACGGTACACTAACGAAGACGCAATGGGGGCTTCAATTAATTTCCTTGCGACCTACTAAGCGAATCGTTATAGTCAGCTCCTCACAATGAGGAGCTTTTTTATGTTTGACGATTTACCACCTCTGTCCCACGAAGAACAACAACAAGCTGTTGAGCGCATCCAAGAATTGATGACGAAAGGGACGAGCACAGCAGAAGCAATCAAGATTGTTGCAGAGCAGATTCGAGCCGAATACGCAGCAAAGCAACAAAGCTAAGAAAATTCCAAAGAGCAGGGCAATGACCCTGCTTTTTTGTATCTATCGAAAATCAAGTCCTCCCGCAGCAATAGTCTCGCCAATCAATTAAAATCCGACGTGACCACGTCACCAAAAGCAAGTGCAAAACAACCGTTACCACTAGTGTAGTGAATTAGTAAAATTTTACTAATTTATATTAACCCTCACACCCCCAGGCTGGTGTGAATGTATGACAATCACATAAAAACAACGTAAATAGATTATATTTCAATGAGTTACAAAAGAATAAATCTCCACGACGAACAATGCCAAACAACCATTGTGTAATTTAATTACAGATCGATTATTTGCGAATAATTTGGGTAGTGATTTATGCTGTAAAAATCTAAAAGAGACAGCGTCACAACAAATTTTCAGAACTTAGCTTGTGAATACCGGGCTATTAGAGAACAGTAAGCGCTTGCGAACAAAATTTGGTCGAGACACAAATTCCCGCCTTAAAATAAGGCGACATCAAAAAACAATCGGATTAGGGGTATGAAGAAATAAAATCTAAAGCAGTAGAATCGATGTAAATGATCTTCAAGTTACATCTATGCGTGTCTATGGAGGGGTAAGCGTTTTACTAAGTAGTTACCGCGTCACAACGAAAGACTGGAACAGAGCCAAGTGTAGATTCACGCTCTCGTTCAAATAGCCGTACATCTCTAGATGGTCACACGGAGCAGTAAAAAAGAACCAGGAAGAAACGAGACTAAGAAGTTTGAATTACATTATTTCGAGAAAGGAATGTATTACCCGTCTAAGCATCATGTACAAACATTAAGCCAAAAACTTAAACCTTGCGACGAGCTTCAGACCTACACTAATGATGATTTACATAGTGGCAATCGACTCGCTACCTTTGTCATGTCTATTGACCTAGACAGGCTTCAAGAAAGTTAAGTTTTACGTACCAATGATCAGTGAGAAGCCTATTAAAAAGCCGAACCCTTGGCGATGGGGTTCGGCTTTTTTGCATGAAGCAGAGAGAAAATTAGAAGTTGTATTGCGAAATTTGAGTTGGGGTACCAATGTCAGTCATTGGTTGTGATGCTTTAATCGTGTTGATCTTCATTTGACCACGGTTGAACCAAAATTCAACTCGTTCACCATTGGTTAGCTTTAAGCGATAACGGGTCTCTAAGCGCTGAAAAGAGCCATTGCATTCAAAGTCCTCATATTGGATGTCTAACCCGACAACCTGATCTTGCTGATGACCATTGTTAAAATAGAAATGGTTCGTTTTGAAATCTGCCTGTTTTAATAAATCCAGCATCAATGCTAGCGAATCCGCTGTGAAAATAACCATACGATGGTTCTCCTACCTGTCTTGTCTTATTTATATTGTTTTATTTAGAGCAGCGAAAGAATATATAGGAGAGACTTATTGATGTATGTAAGGAATAGTAAGGAGCAGTAATCCTAAACGTACCTTTGTTAACAGTGCGTTAGATGGGTAGGGAGTCAGCTTTAATTGGTTGCTTAGTCTTTTCGCTCATTGTCAAAGAGGATTCCAACAACGGGCAGGGAACCAATACATTTTAGTGAGTAAATTCAATACCCAAACTACATGCAAATGAGATTGCATTTATAAATCATATTTTGGCCCAAAAACTGAGGAGTATCTACGTTGTCCAACCAATCTTATAACAACCTAAACCCACTCATGAACTCGATAAATCAAACCTCAAGCTCATTGTTAATAGAAAGTCGAGATTTATGGTTCAATAAAAAGCCTGTTGTCCTAGACGGATATCGCTTCAAGAACTGCCGATTTGACGGGTGTGAGTTGTTCGTGCGAACAACAAACCACGCCAAAATACAAAGCTTTCCAATTCTTTAGGGCTGAACTCGCGACCTGATGGTGTGATGATAATAGCTCGTTGCTCACAAACACGAAAACCAGACCAACGAATATCATTGGGCAAGTAACCAAGTGATTTGATGAGTAGAAGTTTTTCTGCCATTGGATTAACAGGCATCGTGCCATCAAGCCAACAAACAACAGTTGGTTTGGTAACGTGAAAGTAATCAGCGCCTTGCTTAAATGACTTAAACGTTTAAAACTAGCAAAATTAAAAATTACGGCTTGGTTATCAGACACTTATGAAAGGCTTAATCAAAGAGTTAGCAATTGTTAAATTCCAACCCCTTGGTACGCATTATATTTGCTTATGTTTAATGCAGTTGCATATTCGATATTTATAATATGTTCCTCTTTTGAGGGACAATTCAATGAAGTATCACGAAATGACAAAAAACTATATTTTTCGTGAGTTTGAATGTGGTTTATCCGTCGAACAAGCTGCTGAACTTTGTTTGAAAACTGTGAGAACAGTCAAAGAATGGGATAAGGGAAAAACTATTCCACCGGAGTGTAAGAGGCTCATGCGGATGACAAAAGGAAGAGAACTCAGTTCTTCTGAACAATGGGAGCACTTCAAGATGCACCATGACAGATTAGAGCTACCGACAGGGCAGCTGGTGACGCCTCAACAAATATTGACAGGTATTGCATTGTTAGAAATAGGATCTCTCACTGACCTAGAGACCGCCGGTAAAGTATTGAAATATGCAAGAGCATTAAAAAGAATGATGTAGTAGCACAATTATGAATAACAAAAAGCTCCTAAAAGGAGCTTTATCGTTAAGTAAGGGGTAGATATTCTTTGTTAGCCATAAATAAACTTCTATCACTTTCTGACATTTGCCCACTAAGCTTACACATTAGCTTGTAGTTGATAGGAGCGTCATTTGATAACATTTCAACTGTCAGTTCTACTTTGCTTTCTTTGCTGAGCAATAGTTTATTGATATCCGCTGCGAGGTACCTAGGGCAATATCCTACAATCTGTGTAGGGCTGTCAGCTCGAATTAAAACTGCATCTTTATCGTGGTCATTTTGGCAATCTAAGCAAAGGTAGAGCTTTTCACCTACTTCAAGTTTGTTGACTCTCTCTTCAGCATCACTTTGGAGGTGTCTTAGCCCATGAACAAAGAAAAAGTGTTCAAAACTAAGATCCTTTTCAAGATCGATTCGTTTGAAGGTTTGTAGTTGATCTGTTCCTCTCAAGCCTCCCGAACGAGCCAAAATATCCAATGGATTTACTTCTTGAGCGTCTAATGATAACCATTTGATAAAAGTAGGGTACTCGGGTCTTTTTTCAGAAAGAAGGCGATTTTTGAACAAAGGGAATAAATCAATTGAGTTATAAGTTTTCGTCAAATCCTCCATTCCGCTAAAAGGAACGAATTTTTCAGATTTTTTAGCTCCATGAGTATACCTAAAGACATAACTTCCAGCGCTTTCTGATAACTGACCTACAACATACCAAGTTCGGGTATCTGGGGCCTGCCACGCTAGGTATACTTGTTTACTTTTCATTATCTAGTAGCCTTTTCTTATTCTCTAATACCATTTGTTTTGCAAACTCTCTCGCTAATTCGGAGATCACTGTATTCGGAATTTTCGAAAAGATACGTTCAATTTTTTCATCACTTAATTCTTTAAGTTTATTAATCCAAAACTTTTTAGCATTTGGTCGCTCTTCAACTGCATGCCAAAACGCCTCATCAGTTTTTAACGGTCTCTTGTCTTTTTTCAGTTTAAAAAGCTCACTTCGAGCGCGTCTGACAAAAGTATGAATTTGTCTACCTCTATCCTTGCTCTCAAGCCTATCTTTACGCTCATCATCCAACAACTCTCGACCAAGACTCGCTGCATGATCGTATGTAGGACATAACATCATGCGACCATCAGAGTTATCTAAAATAATAGCCCAATTTTCGTGATGTCGATCTTGATTACTAACTAAGGCGTCCAACATCAGATATCCACAAAAAAGATCTGCAGCAGACAATCCCTCTAAGTCATACTCAGAATCAGGTAATTCGAATTTTTCGCTTGATAAAACACCAAGTACTCGGCTAACCGTGTGCTCCTTAACGCGAACGTTTGTAGAGTCCGGGTAATGGGTTGGGCTATCCTTATGCAAAACTTCGTTACCCATAACCATACGGCAATCTTTTGCGATGATATTTGGAGTAATAATCCCAAATCTACCATCTAGAGTTGCCATTTCATAAGTCGCGTGAGGAATTCCGAGCTCATGGCACAACTGTTCAGCAACTTTTTCTGACCAGTGTTCACCTGTGTTCTCTCGCGAGAACTTAAACAAATACTTTGTTTGTTGATTTTGAAAATTGAACCAAAACTTCTCTTTTGTCCCTAACTGTTCAAGGTCTACAGCGTTAAGGCAAGCAAGTTCTTTCACTATAAATGTCATTATGAGCTCTTTAAGACGCGCGGACACTAACAGATTTATAAGTTAATATCCACACTTATTTTCTAGACAACATCTGAAGTTACACAGATACCTGTAGTTTGTGTATTTTTAACAATAAATACAACGAGGTATGTCAAAATAAACAAAGAAAATTGCGTTTAGACGATAGCTTTTACCGAAAAATCAAAACAGTTAGCAATGTTTGAGATAGAGTGACAGATAAGGAGCAACTGGACACCTTAACTTTATCAGAGTTTAAGGGTTTCAGGCCAAAGAAAGTAGGGACCAAATCGTTTGCTGAACTTAAATTCTCCACCATGTTCTTTACCTATGTCAGTCAAAGTGTGTTTTCCATCTTCAAAAGAAAGATAACCTTTGCTTACGCACATTTGAATAAAGTCTTCGGTTTTTAACCTATGCTTTTTAGCAAGCTTAGAAGAAGTGAGCTTTGATTCATCTTCTGAGGATATAGAACCGTCATAGTGAGTAATATCAACTTCGTTTGATATTACTTTTTCAAGCAAAATTCTAACTTCATCACTTATCCGAATGATACGTTGAGCTTCTTCATACGAGTCTTTGTAGATATTTGCATCTTCATCTCGGTCTATAAAGATACCCATTTCATTGTTGTTTACTTGACTGAACTCATAAAGGTTTAGGCTTGTAATGATACAAGAACTTTCGTTCATGTAGCACTTTGCATGTAGATTTTTACAAAAGCTGGTACGTACGAATGAGAGACCTTTCAGCCAGTTTATTTCATCCGGTTGTAACTCACTTTTGCCATAAACAATCCTGATATCTATTTTAAGGCGGTCTTTGTCTTCGAGTAATTCTTTTATACGGTCATTTAACTTTAAAAAAGGGCTGATTAAAATTAACCTTTCAGATGCATTTTTGATAAGTTCTTCGAGATAGTAGTTTGTAGCACTTGTGTTTAAAAATTTTGCCATTTGACACCCTTGGATATGAGGTATGATGCATACAAATTACGTTTAAAGTTGCTGAAAATCAACTTATCTAAATTTAAAACGCGCGCCAAAGTAGCCACGCGCTTTAGTCTTTTCTTTGAAGAGTTTAAGCTTTAGACTTAGATTCTAAATTCCATGTATTCACCTAACCCATCAACTAACAAAGCAATATCGATCGTTACAAATGAACTCACTTCGAGATCATCCAAAATAAGTTCGATTGCATATGTCACATCTCCTTTAGCTTCTCGTCGCTTACTTGAAATAAGTGTTTCAATTAGGTTTAGTCGTCCTACGAAAGTAGTCTCTACTGAGACTAACTTCTCCCATCTTTCAAGCTCTGCAATACGTCTCCTAACAGTATCTGCTGCTTTTTTATGTTCATCTTTACTGCCATCTAGGGGAGAAACAGAATAAGTAAATAAAAAATCGTGGCTTGTCATAACAGTCCTTTTAAATCGTTTTAGTCGTTTAACTTCAAACTAGACGACTTTTCTCCTATTGCATCTCCAGAGAATTGTCAGTCCAGTTTTAAATATTGTGTCGATACCGAATTGAAGGTTCAACAAACAAATTTAATCATATCAATAGATTAACACAATTGCATATGCAATTGTGTTGGCTTATTTGTTTAAACGGTTTAGGAAAAAGGTGGAATTTACCCCCGTAATACAGATTCGGGGGTTTGACCTCCCGCGCACGTAGCGCAATCGTCCTAGCCCGTCCTCACTTGCTACGCGCTCTGGTCGGTAGGTCTCATCTGATACAGGAAAAGCCTTGCTCGACACTCGCAAAGCTTTGATGTTGATGGTTCGGTTTGTTCCAGTAGGTTCGAACGCCTTTGATGTGGAGAGTCTCTGCAAGGCAGATTCTGGCAGGGCGAGGGGTGGTATTACCTATTTAGGCTTGGGCAGATAGGGACACTCGCCAGTCTAAGCAAGTGCCCAAGATCGACAGTAGTGGGTGGCTCGGTGCTTCGTCGTCGCTTCGCAACTCCTTATATCTCGGTGACTCCCTTCGGTCGGGGCGATGCCCAATCCGCTCTAACCATAAATGGCTTTGCTCATCGCTATCTCAAACCGTAAAACAAATAGCCTACGTTCTTGAAGCTGCTCAAATGTCGGTGGTCCAACTAAAACGAACGCGCCAAGCGGGGAGTTATAGACCGCACGATTAAACCGCTCTGATGTCATCTTCATTGTCCGTTTTCCTTATTCAGATAGTCAGCCAACATTCGAACACCACTACGAAAGAGATCGTAAACGATGATGACTATGATCGCGTTAAGCATGGAGAGATGGTCAAACAGTTCGATGATTTCGAGCAGTTGCCCATGGGTTACGTATTCGTTCATTAGCTTTCATCGCCTCCAAACAGCCCACCAACAGGCTTGAGCTCAATGTCTGATTTCTGGTTTTGCGCAATCTGCTCATAGGGTGAACACGTCACAAAGAAGTTAGATTCACCGTCCGATAGCTTCACCAAGCAATCGTCGAGGTATTCCATCTGAACGCCGACTTTCTTTAGGAATACATCATCAAGATAAGACACACCTCGAGGCGTGGTGATTTCGAAATGAACATTCACGTAAACCACCTTTTTCTTGTACCAGCGCTCAACCGCTGAGACATAGATACTTTCAGAATTCGATAGTGGGAACCAAGCTGGAACCGAGCCTACATCATAATAAGACCGACCATCGCAACCAGCGCCCGAACAATCAGAACCACCAGAACCCACGACAGAATGAACCGCATGGTTTTGATTAGGGCGCGTTTGACGGTTTGAAGATGAAACAGCAACTTGCTGCGAAGTTTGATGAGCTGGCGTTCCTTGCGAAGATGTCTCCTCAGAACCAGAAAAAATACCAATAAGCGCATACGTTAAATATCCCATTGAAAGAATGAAGATAGCCACAGCGGCTAAGAACTTAGGATTAAGAAAGATGTTCTTACCAAGCCCCGATTTAGTGATTTGCCCAGTCACCGTAGAGGCATAGAGCAAATGCACATCGAGAGGGACTTTCAGGTTGTAAACCACATCATCTTTACTTGGCACCGTGACAGTACGAAGCGGGTCATGCTCCAATATTCTTGGCTTACGATTAGAAAAGAAGATCCCGTCTTTCCCTTTGTGTTGCTTTGCCAGCTCGGCGACGCCTTTTAACTCTTTAGGGATTTGAGCGAAGTCGGGCGTCAGTAACACAATGTCCCAGTTGTAGTGGCGATGCTCCATAAACGCGTTGTTGAAGTTCTCGGGATAGATGATGCGACCTTGCTCATCAAATCGGGTACGTTGGCAGTCATCGACTTCACCACGGTCTAAACTGGAGGTATCTACAGTAAGCCAGCGAGAGTGGAAGATTTCCGAGAATCCTTGTGGTAAGTGAGGCTCAAAATCAGAGAAAGGGCGCTTGTGTATGTTCGCCATCTTGAAGCCAGCATTGGTGGAATAGATTTGCTGACACTCATCGATGAGGATAAAAGAGCCAATAGGTGCCCAGCAGAAAAAGTACTTCCAAAGCTCGAAGCCGTCAGGGTTTCGAGAGCTAATGCGGATAAGGCGCGCGCTATCGGGAAACTTCTCACCGAGTCTTTTCTCGATCACTTCTAAGGGCTGCATACCATGGATGTTAGTAATACAGACTCGACCTTCACGAAGTGCCGGAAGTAGGTCAAACCATACTGCGCATGCTGATTTGTAAGAGCCGCCATGACCGTATCGAAATGAAGTTGCCATGTTATCACCAGTTAAAGAAGCGCATGACAAGCGAAGCGGCAAACGAGTCAAAGATAACCCGCAAGCCAGACGTCACCCCGTACTGAGTTAGGATGTAACGCACGTCAGAGGGAAGGGAATTAAAGTTACTCTCAATCAAGGTATAGACGCCATAGTCTGCCAGTAACGTCTGCGCGATCCTCAATGAAATCTGAATAGATGCGATTTTGATATCCAGCCAAATGGAGATGCACCACAGCGCACCATACTCGACACAATTAATGATCAGGTCAGGGATGTTTTGAATGAAGTCGAGCAGCGTTTGACCAACATTGGCAATGAACTCCAAAGCTGCGTAGATGTAATCCATGTTATTTACTCCTAGGACCGAACAAGATCCAAAGTGCTATCAAAGCGCAGATAAACAGCACCACTGGGCGAACGTAGCCAGAGACCGAATCGAAACGTTGTAAACCCGATTCAACCGTGGTGCCTTTAACGGTGAATGACTTATCACTGAGTGAGCCGTTATTAAAATTGGTGCTAATAGAGACAAGCCCTTTCACTTGGTCGACGTAATCTTGAATCGATTGACGCTTGTCGTGAATGGTTTCGTTTATGGATACAAAGTCATCTGAAGAGAAGATAACCTCGGCAACGTCCTCACCATTGGGTGAACCAAAGTTACCGCCCGTAAGCAGTCCTTTAATGTCATCTAGATTGCCGTTCAAATCGCCAACGGAAGCATCAAGTTCTTTGAGTCCTTTGACGGTTGCGTTGGTGTTCTTATTGACGGCGGTGGTGATGTCACCATTCGCTTGTTGGATGAGCGCTTTGGTGTTGTTGTAAATTTTGTTGTCGTTGATTTGCTGCTTTTGAATGGCTTGCGTGTTGCCGACCACCGAGGCTTTTAGGTCAATGACCGCATTGTTAATCTTGGCGTGGGATTCATTCACATCGACGTTTAAGTCATGAATGCCACTGTTCACGTCAGCATTAAGCCCTTTAATCGCGGAAAGAACTGCCGTGTCTGTTGAACCATCGGTGTCCGGGTCTTCCACATCTGGCTTGTCATTCACATCAGGAGGCGTCACCGTATTGGTGGAGTCATCGGGTAAGACGCTTGGGTCTTCGATGTCACCCGTAGGGTCATCAGGTTTATGCTCTGGGTCGTCGGGGTTATCAGGATCAAATGGCTCATCTGGACCATTCTTTCCCCAAAATAGTGTGCCGCCATCGCATTGTTTTCCAGTAAAGACAAACTGTGACGTGCAAGTCGTGTTTTGCGTAAACTCACCAGAATCCGCATCAGTACATACCGTCACTGAAACCGGAGGACGACGCAGCTCACATCGAGTGGCACCGAAATCACCATAACAGGCGCCCGTCACTTCAGGACCATAAACATACGCTGACCAATGAAGCAGCTTTTGTTCATCAACAGACTGCTTAAACTGGCAAGCATCCATACAAGAGCCGTCAGGGTTTTCACCAA
This sequence comes from Vibrio sp. Y29_XK_CS5, assembly GCF_024181835.1. Classification (NCBI taxonomy): domain Bacteria; kingdom Pseudomonadati; phylum Pseudomonadota; class Gammaproteobacteria; order Vibrionales; family Vibrionaceae; genus Vibrio; species Vibrio sp. Y29_XK_CS5. The sequence continues at coordinate 915,506 of NZ_JAMZAM010000001.1, read as the reverse complement.
ACTCACATTGGGATTCACACAATCGGGTAGTCGGATTGTATTCCTGATTTTCAGGGCAGGTATCTTGAAACTCCCAGTTAAACCAAATCCGATGTTGAACCGAGTTACGAGTATAAATAACCGAAGCAGAAGGACCGATTTGGATAGAAATACAGTTGATGCCGTTAGGCAAAATCTTCCGAAGAGGAATGGTTTTATTACCCGAGGAATAACCGATATAAGAGCCCACACCGATGTTCGCACATTGGCGAGCAAGCGGCTCTTCACCACTGTTAACGAAGCTGGTTACCTTGGCATAAAAGACTTGGTTAGCATTTGCGTAAAAGGACAGCAAAAGTAACGGCAGGATGTGAAGTAGTTTTTTCATAGAACAACCAAGAAAAAAGGGAGCCGAAGCCCCCTGATTCACTGATTAGTGAGTATTGATGCCACTCACAAAGCCATGGAGAAATGCCCCCGCAAAAGCAACACCTAGAACGATAGCGAGAACATCCCCAAGTAAATTACCAGATATCGGAGGCATAGAGACGAACCGTTACTTACGAAGGAAGCCAACAATCATCGTTACACCAAAGCCCAGTGCCGCCATACCGATAAGACCTGCAACCGTCAACGATACGTTAGCTTGACCACTGGTTGTGGCAGCCGTGATGGCATCGGTGATGCCGTCAGCAAATGCAGGCGAAACCGACGCGACCATAAGCGCAGCACCCACCGCGACTTTCTTGTTTACCACGGCGCTTTTTACGTTATTTACAACAAGTTCTAGTTTTTTCATAAGAATTACCTTTTACTCATAAGGCGAACAACACGGCCTGACCAATGCCCAACAATCATGTTGACCAAAAGCACGCCACTTACATATAAGAACAGGTCGCTATTGAAGGCGACAGGCTCTTGATATTGATTGAAGTCAGTGACCGACATCATCACGTAAGAACTACAGTGCTGAGTAGATTCTCCAGTGGCTTGAAGCCAACCACGACGAGTAACATCGACACAAATAGGCATGGATTAACCTTGCGCTTTCATTGAAGTTTCAAAGTGCTTCTTGATTTCTTGGTCGACGGGGATCAACTCCGTCACAATCGCACCGGCCAATGGGTCGTCTGGATTGATTTCCAAACGCAGCTCGTATTCACGGCGAGGAACAAGCGCACCAGTGCGTTCAAGGAGCAGGGCGTAAGTATGATCAATCATCAAAGGTTGATCCCATTGCGGGTTAACATCACCCGATTCGCCAATGGTGCGACGCTTGAATTTCTCCGAGTTAATTTCACGTAGTGGACGTGACACGTTCAGTTGCGCACTGTCACCACGCGCTGAGTTCCAAGTGATGTCCATGCCTAGAACAAAAACAGATTTAGCCATTTGTTAAGTCTCCAATATGTGAGTCACCAACTTGCCGTAGGTATCGGGGAAGGTGAATTTCGTTCCATCACGGACAAGGGAACCGACCACGGTTTCAATGTCACCCTCATGGAATTCGATTAAAGAGTTGAGAATTTTCCCGTACTGACGACGCATCCAGTGAGCCGAAGCCAACAGGTCTAACGCCGCGCGTTTGGTCGGGACAGGTTTTGTATTGAATTTCTTTGCGGTAGAAATCGACGCCGAGAAGTCATTCAGTGCAGCGAATGCACCAGCTGGGTTGAGCAGAACGTCGATGTTCCATTTTTTAAGTTCGACCTCGGAGCGATACCAAACCAATCCCGTGTTCGCGAGTTTCTGCTCAAGTGCCTTGTTGTAGACACGCCAGTAAATGCGAGAGGTACGAGAGCCAATCGAATATTGCTCTTTAGTGTAATCAGGACGACCATCGCGATAGCCAGCAATGGTGTGGTCAACATGCAGCACTGGACTGCGACCGCGTTCAGCTGTTCGAAATGCATTGTCATTCCAAGCCGTGCGCGCGTATTCACAATCAAAAATCCCGTCGTAATCATCGTAAGCGAGGTCAACACGCGCCAATGTTTGCACACCCAACACGTTAGTCAGCCAGTCATGCAGTGACCAAGGCGCGCGACGGGCAAAGACATGCTTGCAGCCTTTACCATTAATCTGAAAATGCACCGTGTCATTGTTGCCACCGATACCAACGAAACCGCAGAAGTCCTCGCCGTTTGCTGAGGTGAGTTTCATGGATTCGGTGTAGAACTGAAAACCAAGCCCACGAGGCGCAGAAAGCGACAAGCCCAAGACTCAAGATGAGACATCGACTTAAGCAAATCCCATTCATCACAGCCTTTGACCAACACGGAAACCGTGTAATCAGGCAGCAAGTCGTAATAGATGATTTGAGCTTCGTTCATGGTTAACGCGCCTCAGTTGCCTGAGAAATAAGAAGGCGTTTTGGCTCTTCTTTGATGAAAATACGGATTTTAGCGACCTCGTTAGGCGTTAACTTGCCATCGCTCAACAGCTCGTTTAGCAGAGGTTTTGCTGATGGATGTTCATCAACCCACGTTTGGACTTTGGCGTAAGACTCAGCCGTAGCGTCCATGTAATTGTTCTGATAAAACAAGAACACCGCAGCGATGAAACCCGCGAGAAGAACTAAGCATGTAAATGAGCGATCACGTTCCATGGTTATCACTCCGAGAACACATTAGTGACGCCGTCACAGTTTTGATTAGTTTGGTTTTCAAGCTGTGAGTTAACCGCGTGGATCAATCGACGAGTCATTTCACAATCAGCCAGCGCTCGGTGCGCGGTTAAGTCAGACACATCGACATGTTGTTGCGCACACGCGTTAGTCAGAGATTGCCACTTGTAATTTTCATGCTGGTCATTCCAAGCACCGAAGAACTCGGCGTACCAAAGCATTGCGCAATGAGGAACACAGAATTTGAAAAACAAATCTTCAACGGATTGGACGTAAGCAGAATTACAGTGCTTGTCTAACGATTGGATGATTAAGCGCGTATCAAAATCTGAGTTGTAGATGATGATTGGACGACCGTTAAGAAGCGGAAGAAAACGGTTTGAAAAAACAAGATGAAAGTCGAGCGCGTCCTTAACATCTTCATCGGTGATACCATGAATTGCCGTCGCTTCAGCAGGAATGGAACAAGTCGGTTTAACCAGCTCGTTCACGATAACTTTGCCAGAGTCAGCACAGATAGCAGTGAACTCGACAATTTCTGCGTCAGAGCCTAAGCCAGTAGTTTCTGTATCGATAATGATCGCATTTTCAGTAGACAGTTTTTTCATAGCAACACCTTGACCGTTGAGAGCGACCACCAAGGACAGACGAAAGCGTCAAGGGCAAACGCCCGTACCAAGGTGGTCAAATACACTGAGTAACCAAATTTGGTTATTAGCCTAATCACCAATTTTGGTTAGCACAAGACACCAAAAATGGTGATTGATAAGCTAAACTGGGAGAAATGGAGGAAATGGCATGTATCAGAATCAACTATTAGATGCCTACAAAAAGGCTCAAAGTTACGTACAAGATAAGCAAATTGCAGCGGATATGAACGTACCGCCGCAAAGAATCAGTGATTTTCGCAAAGGAAAGCGATACATGACTGATACACAAGCGATTTTTCTAGCTGAACAATCAGGATTAGACCCTGAGATTGCTTTGTTAGGTTGTCACGCTGATCGCAACGAGAACCCACAGATAAAAGCAGTATGGGAAGGCATAGCAAAAAAATATAACGGGCTTGGATTAGCTGGAATTTCAATGGCTTGTGGTGGCTTGGCTATGGTGATTTCGAGTCCGTCAGAACCACTATTGCAGTGCGCATTATATGTGTTATGTTAAATGAAATGTCGACGTACGCCAATTCTTTCTTCGTCAGGGCTCCTATCCCTCTCAGATTTTAAAATATGAGGCTTTTTATGAGTGTCATTAAACATAACCGCGATTTACCATAAAATAGCTAATATGGATCTATCAATCTGCGATTGCTTGCTCTGCTATTAGCACACTCTTTGATTTTTAGAAAAGTATGAGTTCTAGTCAGTATTCAATATTGATTATCTACTGAGATTGCATCCCTGGATATTAAAAAAAAGAAGCCCTCAAAGGGCTTCTTTTTTACTATTAACCGCCGGCTAACTTGACTGTCATGCCTTTCTTTTCAAGGTACGCTTTAATCTTATCACGCGCATCTCCTTGAATTTCAATGCTTCCATCTTTCACTGAGCCACCACAGCCGCAAACTTTTTTCAGTTCAGCTGCCAGTAGCTTTAATGGTGCGTCATCCAAATCTAAACCAGTAACGATACAAACGCCTTTGCCTTTACGACCTTTAGTTTGGCGTTGAATGCGAACAATACCATCACCTTTAGGACGTTCGATCTTCTCTTCTTCAGGTTTGATTCGACCAGTTTCTGTTGAATATACGAGTGTCATATTCTTATTTCTTTTGTTGTTGAGCTTGTAGCGCTTTCTGTTTTGCAACTAAATACGCTTCGATATGACGCTGAATCGCAGCTTTGCCGCCTTTGATCAGTTTGCCATTGAACATACAATACCAAGCGTTTGGCTCGCCAGTGTCGTTCTTTATCGTGTAGCCGTTAAATATTTCAGTTTGTGGACTGTTAGTGCTTTGTGCGCGTTGACCTAAAGTTGCAAACTCTTTTGGATCAATAATAGACGCGGTGTCGCACCACCAATCTATGCTCTTTTTTACCGCCGTCAAACTGCCTTGTAAAACGTGGTTTTTGATTTTTACCTTCCAAACGCTACCATCAGGTCCGCCTGATTGCAGGTTAAAACCTCTATAATTTGAAATTGCCATACCACTGAGCCATCTATTTAGTGCTTTTTTACAATCATAATTACAACTGAGCAATAATCAAACATTAATGTTGTTATATCGCTCAGTTATGCCTATTTCTACCACAAAACAAACGACGGTAACGTTATTTAGATTGCAGTATTAATACAATCTGCTAAAAACTCGTGGAACTTGTGACCGTTGTTCTGCAGCATTTTAGGGAACATAGAGATTGGAGTCATACCTGGGAAGGTGTTGACTTCATTCAGATAAATCTCATCATCTTCTGTTAAGAAGAAGTCAATGCGAGATAAGTGACGCAGATTCATCTGTTTAAAGACGGTTTCAGAAGCAACTTGAATCGCTTTAACTTGTTCTGCTGTTAAGTTCTTTGCTTCAACCTCTGTCAAAGAGTGACTTGAGCTGCTGTACTTCTCATCATAAGAATAAAACGCGCCATCTGGAGCAATGACCTCTCCGGGCTTAGTAATGAACAGTTGACCATTCATTTCGTACGCTGCGACTTCTAGCTCACGCGGCTTCACAGACTTTTCAACTAAAACTTGCTCAGAGTAGCCAAATGCATCGTTAACGGCTTGAATTACACCATCCTTTTCAGTGACGCTGTAACAGCCAACAGATGAACCTTGTCGTGCAGCTTTGACAAAAACTTTACCCCATTTGTCAAACGCTTGTAATGCTTGCGCATGAGCTTGCTCGTCGTTACGAGTCAAGAATAAGTAAGGTGTATTTGGGATGCCAATCGCGTCGTACCATAGTTTCGAAGTAATTTTGTTGAAGCTGTTACTGCTTGCTTCTGGTCCACAACCTAAATATGGAATGCCTGCGATTTCGAACATAGACTGGATATCACCGGTTTCACCAGGAAAACCATGGATACAAGGGACAATGAAATCGACTTCTAAGCTTAAGTTGTCAGAACACAATTTTTTGGTGTTGAGATCTAAGTAAACCAACTCACCTTGGTTAGTCACCCAACCTTCATTTTTAATTTCTACACGCGTAACGTTCACGTTTTCGATGAGGTTTAGCTGCTGCTCAACAAAATTAGCAGATAACAGTGAAATTTCGTGCTCAGAAGAGCCGCCACCGCATAGTAAAAGGATATTTTTAATCATGAATCAATCTTTCCGTGATCTCCAAAAGATACTATTCAGTATGATAAACCTTTGAGTAGTAACGTACAGTTATTTTACTGTGAGGAATGCTGTTCGAATAGGATTTGACCAAAAAAGAAGGGAGCATTTCGCTCCCTTCTCTTCGTAAATTAATTTAGCTTATTAAGCGTAGGATATGCCGAGTTCTTAATGGCATCGATACTCTTCACAAATGGCTTAAGCTGTTGAAAATGACCAGGCAGAGAAGAAATTGCCTGCTTTGCTTCCGCACTTGTTGCGTAGTCACCGTAAAGTACCGAGAACCACTTAGTACCGTTCACTACTTTGTAGTTTTCCCAAATTGGCTGACCATTTTGAGGAAGCTGGCGAGCGAACTGATCCACTTTAGCTTGGCTTCCAACCGCGACAACTTGAATGGTATAACCAAAACGCTGGATACCCGCTTGTTTCTTGCTTGGCGGTACGATCTTAACTGGTTTTACCTGCTCTTTCGGTGTCAGCTTAACTACCTTTTTCTCTTCAGGCTTCGCAGTCATTTTAACAACTGTTGGTTCTACGTCTTTCTCTACTACAGCGCTTTCAGACGACATAATAGGTTTTGAAACTGAAGGAGTTTGGTAGTCCTCACGGTAGCTTTCTGAGGTTACATCTGTAATGTAAGTTTCCGAAGCACAAGCAGAAAGCAGTACTGATAAGCCGATGATTGCGATTTTTTTCATGGAGTAACAAACGCTCTAAATAAATATTACGATAAATCATGCCGATAGCAGGTCATTTTATCAAGCACCAAACACAATAAACTGTGATTTTCATGTGATGAGTGACACAAACTCTGTACGCTTGGCTCACTTTTGAGCCAATGTCTGCTTTGTCCATATTTAAAGAGATGCTTATTCGTTTATGATTGTATGAGGAGTGACCAACCGTTCTAGGCGTAAGAGGCCAAGGAGAAAGAATGAATAAATTACAAAAACTCTTCAAACCTAATTCTGTTGCGGTAATCGGCGCCTCTCAAAAAGAGTTACGCGCAGGACAAATAGTAATGCGGAATCTTCTTCAGAGCGGGTTCGGTGGTGCAATCATGCCCGTGACACCGAAATATAAGTCTGTATCTGGTGTTATCGCATACCCTAACGTAGCCTCCCTGCCCTATACCCCAGATATCGCCATTCTTTGTACGAATGTGTCACGCAATAAACAACTACTTGTTGAATTAGATCAGCGCGGCACGGAGTTTGCCATCGTCATTTCAGATGACGTTGAAAGTATCGATTTCTCTGACCTAAACATAAGAGTCTTAGGACCAAATAGCCTTGGGATAATTCTTCCTTGGCATAACTTCAACTGCTCCTTTTCTCCCGTGGCAGCGCAACCGGGTAAAATTGCGTTCATCTCTCAATCCGCTGCAGTGTGTACCACGGTTCTTGATTGGGCAAACGACAAGAATATTGGTTTTTCTTCTTTTATCTCAATCGGTCAAGGGCAAGACATCGACTTTGCAGAACTGCTTGATTATTTAAGCATGGATGCAAAGACCGAAGCCATTCTTCTTTATGTTGATTCAATTAAAGATGCTCGACGCTTTATGTCAGCAGCACGTGCAGCGTCACGAAACCGTCGTATCTTGGTTCTCAAAGCTGGTAGGTCATCACAAGCTCGCCCATTTAGCGATGGCAACACTGATTCATTGGATGTTATCTACGATTCTGCGATAAGAAGAACGGGTATGCTGCGTGTGGGTAATACGCACGAGTTATTTGCGGCAGTAGAAACGTTGACACATTCGGTTCCGCTTCGAGGCGAACGCCTAGCTATCGTAACCAATGGCGGCGGTCCTGCAATCATGGCAGTCGATACTCTATTTGAAAGAGGCGGCAAGCTCGCAACGTTAAATGAAGAGTCTGTCGAACAACTAAAGTCCGCATTGCCTGTTAGTTGGCGTGGTGTTAACCCTATTGATCTTGCAGGAGATGCAACAAAGAAACGTTATGTCGATACCATAAACGCGCTGATGAACGGAGACTGTGCTGATGCCATCTTAATAATGCATAGCCCTTCAGCGGTGTCGGATTCATTAGAAACCGCGAACGCTGTGATTGAAGCAATTCAAGCTCATCCCCGACATAAGCATTTCAATATATTAACCAATTGGTCTGGTGAGCAGACATCGAGAGAGGCTCGGCTAGCCTTTACACGTGCGGGCATTCCAACTTATAGAACACCTGAAAGTGCTGTCGTTGCTTACATGCATTTGGTCGAATACCGACGAAATCAAAAACAATTGATGGAAACTCCAACAACCGCTGAACCTTTACACTCCGGTAGCGTGAGTTCAGCTCGTGAATGGGTAAACGAACAATTACTGGACAAACAAACAGTAATGCTGGATACGCATCAAACCAGCCCTTTGTTTGAACAGTTTGGCTTTAATATTCTTCCGACTTGGATCGCTTCTGAAGTTACTGAAGCGGTCCATATGGCGGAAAATATTGGCTACCCGGTCGCGGTAAAGCTTCGCTCTCCCGATATTCCTCATAAGTCTGATGTACATGGTGTTGCACTCAATTTGCGTAATAGCCAAGAGGTATCTAGCGCCGCGCAAGCCATTCTCGACACCGCAAAGTTGAGCTATCCAGCGGCGAACCTACAAGGGTTGTTGGTCCAAGGAATGGCGAAACTAGGTAGTGCTGAGGAGCTCAGAATTAGTATCGCGGTTGATAAAGTATTCGGTCCAGTGATTTTGCTCGGACAAGGAGGCTCAGATTGGAACATCACTCAAGATGCGGTTGCGGCATTGCCACCACTGAATATGAACCTAGCTCGTTATTTAGTGGTAATTGCGTTGAAATCAGGGAAAGTTCGCTTGCAAAAGCATAAAGACGCGATTGATGTGAACGAACTGTCAAAGTTTCTGGTTCGCATATCTCAAATGGCGGTTGAACTACCAGAAATAGAAAGCCTGGATATACATCCAGTATTGGTGTCAGGTAGTGAATTAACCATAATAGACGCAGACGTGACACTCAAAAAGTACCATGGAGATGCGCAGGAACGCTTAGCTATTCGCCCTTTCCCCGCAGAGTTTGTTGAGACAGTGACATTACGTGACGGGCAACCTATTCTGTTGCGCCCAATTCTTCCTGAGGATGAGCCAATTCACGCTCAATTTATAAATAGCGTATCTAAAGAAGACCTCTACAATCGGTTTTTCTCCGATGTTGGGGAGTTCAATCATGAGGCGCTCGCAAATTTAACCCAAATTGATTACGACCGTGAAATGGCATTTGTTGCTGTTGCCTTTGATGATAATGGACCTTCCATTATTGGTGTATCTCGTGCTCTGATAACACCGGATAATAGTGATGCAGAGTTTGCGATTTTGGTCCGATCAGATTTAAAGGGTAAAGGTCTGGGCAAAGTACTGATGCAAAAAATCATTAGTTACTGCCAAGCAAAAGGCACCAAGCAGATTTCCGGAATGACAATGCCAACCAATCGAGGCATGCTGTCACTCGCACAAAGTTTAGGATTTGAGTTGGACGTACAATTTGCAGATGGCACTGCAGATATGGTGTTACCACTCAAACGAAAATGATATCTGATAAAGCAAAGATTTGGGCTGTAAGTTTTCAGCCCTACCTATTCTCCTAACTTCAGACTTTGTTGGATAACCTGAGTAAACATTTCATAAAATAATAAACCAATCGCAAATCATGCATAACTACCGCCATAACCCATACACCACAACAATACGTAAACACCAATAAATCACACTGGCGCATGCCTGCTTTTTCATCAAACTGCAATTTACGTGACCGACATCTCATTTGCTAATTTTATAGAAATTATCGTCGAGCTTATGTCATAAAAAGCTATCCTGTTGAATTTTATGTACTAAATACAAAAAGGTCATTTCTCTGACATACCTAACCACCACTTTAGTGATAACAATAATGATAGTAATTATCATTTGCGTGAAATAATATATCGCCCGTTGTTATTGCCTATCATGGATATAAGGTGTTAGAACCAATGTATAAAAAATCAATTCTGTCAGCATCAATTTTATTAGCTCTAGCTCACGGTGCACAAGCAGAAGAACACTCAACTTTTAAAGAAGTCGTTGTTACTGCGACACGTACAAATAGCCAACTCGAGGATACTGCAGCGTCAGTTGCAGTCGTCACAGACCAAGACATCGAAGATGGCATGATTACCGGTCTTGATGATCTATTTAAATACACGCCAGGAGTTACCGTCGAGACGAATGCTCGACAAGGTGTTCAAAGTATCAACATTCGTGGTATCGAAGGCAACCGAATTAAAGTTCTAGTTGATGGTGTTGCTCAAGGTAACCAGTTCGATTCAGGTAATAACTTTATTAACTCTTCTCGTGTTGAAGTTGACACCGATCTTGTTAAAGCAGTGGAAATCGTAAAAGGTGCAGCATCATCTTTGCATGGTTCTGACGCAATTGGTGGCATTGTAGCTTTCGAAACGAAAGACCCTTCGGACTTCTTAAAGGGTCGTGATTTTGGTGGTCATGCGAAATTTAATTACTCTTCAGAAGACAATACATTCAGCGAATCGGTAGCACTTGCAAACAAAACCGGGGACCTTGAGTCTTTAGTTGCTTACACTCGCCGTGATGGTAGCGAGCTTGATAACTTTGGTGATTTAGCGGATGCCGATACCTCTGCCAATAACCTTTTAGTGAAATTACAATATCAGTTAAACGAAGCACATAGACTTGAATTTAGCGGTAACTACATTCGCAATGAAGGTGATGGCATTCAATCATATGATGGCTACACGGATGGACGAAGCGAAGATACAACTGAACAATATCAAGTCGGTATTAAGCATATTTGGGATGCTCAAGCATCAATTGCTGACACATTAACGTGGCAACTAGATTACTTAAGTAAAGACGAAACTGGCATAACACATCGTGTCAAAGGCTTGAACAATCAACGCAAAGATTACACCTACAGCGATGAAGGCTTCCAGTTCGACGTGCAGTTAGATAAGTACCTAACGCTTGGTAGCACTGAACATTACATCGTTTATGGTGCGTCTTACTTAGATAAAGACATTAAGAACATAAACAAAGAGTTCAATAGCGCTGGGACGGATAAAGAGATCTTCTACATCCCATCGGCAAGTGAACGTCGTTACGGAGTCTTCCTACAAGACGAGATTACCGTCGGCAACTTCATCATCACTCCTGGTGTTCGTTACGACTCATTCGAAACCGATCCTGGCAACGCTAGCGAAAACCCAAGTGGTAACCCTGATAACGAATACAAAAAGTTCTCTGACTCCGCGTTTACTGCTCGTTTAGGCACGATCTACAAACTAAACGAACAACACCGTTTGTTTGCCCAGATAAGCCAAGGTTTCCGCGCACCTGATTTTCAAGAGCTGTATTACTCGTTTGGTAACCCGATGCACGGTTACATAAACAAACCAAACCCAGACTTGAAAGCAGAAGAAAGCATTTCTTACGAGTTTGGCTGGCGCCACAACAACGATATTTCAAGCAGTGAAGTCGCGGTATTCTACAGTGACTACGATAACTTTATCGAGCGACAACAAGTTTCAGGCAGCTTCATTCCAGGTATCGACCCTGCGGTTTACCAATCCGTGAACATTGGTAAAGCAACAATCAAAGGTATTGAATTTTCCAACCAACTGTCTTGGGATAAATTCATGCCAGTAAAAGGCTTTAGTTCTCGAGTTGCTGCAGCCTATACTGAAGGTGAAGACGGAAACAACGATCCATTAAACAGTGTTAACCCATGGAATCTAGTTGCTGGCTTCAACTACGACTCTGAACAAAACTGGGGTTCTTCACTAACGGTTAACTACACTGCGTCGAAAGACAGCAGTGATATCAATGGTGATGACATCCTACCAATTTCTTCAGCAACTGTTGTTGACGTAACTGCATACTACAAGCCAATTAAAGATCTCACCCTGCGAGCGGGAGTATTTAATGTGGCAGACGAAGAATACTACAGTTGGAATGATGTAAGCGGAATGAAAACTGAGAATAAAGACCTAACACAAGCCGGTCGTAACTGGGCTATTACAGCGAAGTACGAATTTTAGTTATCAACACACTTCTTAACGAAAAATCCCAGCATCATATGCTGGGATTTTTTTATTTGAGACGCCAATTTTTCTTAAGGTATTGTACGCACCAAGATTTGGCTTCGCCCATCGTATTTCTGCGCCACGCTAAAATAATATCAATTGGCTGCTCTTCCGTACCTTCAATGCGTTTAAGAACGCCACTCTCAATTAAAGGTTCCGCGATTTGACTTGGTAGCGTCCCAATACCTAACCCGGAAGTTAGTGCTTCAACTTTGGCAGGGAAATTGGTCACTGTGAGTCTTGGCTGTTTTTGCATTACATTGATTGATAGCGCTGGCTGCTCTCTTGCCGTATCAGCAATCGCAATAACGCGATATTTTTCTCGGGCATTGTCATCAAACGCCCCACTTCGCTTATGCACATAATGTTCAGAAGCGGCGACCCAAACCATACTCATTTTACCAATTTTTTCGGCCTTAACATCTTGCGGAAGTGTATCGAGAGCCGGACATATCAATAAGTCTGCCCTTCCGGTATTTAGCGACTCCCAACTTCCCGCAAGAATCTCTTCTTGTAACCTCACCCTTGTACTACTCACGTTAGATAGTGCATCTACCATTGGGAAGAAATTTGAAATAGGAATAATTCCATCAAAAGCCACCGTAATACCAAGTTCCCAACCATTGGCCAGGAGCGTTGCATCATTAACAAGCTTCTCACTAGCTTGCAGAATTGCCCTACCACGCTCAAGAATCAACTTCCCGGCTTCTGTGAAATGTGCTTTGTGACCTGAACGATCGAAAATGATGATATCGAGATCTTGTTCCAGTTTCTGAATTTGATAGCTAAGCGAAGAAGGCGCGCGATCTAATTCGTTCGCAGCAGCAGCAAAACTTCCTCTTCTATCAATAGCATCCAAGATATGAAGTGCTTCTAAAGTGATTGGGCTCTGCACTATAGCTCCCTATTTGCGTGATTTAAATCACAGTAGTGGTATTTAAAAATTTATACTAGAAAATGACTTTAAACAATATAACAGATTGATAAATAAAGACTAGGTTGCGCATAGCACAAATTTCCATTGACAAAAATAACACTAAATAACAATAGTAATGATAGTAATTACCATTTGTATAAACTAAGATACCGCACGTTGTTATTGCCTATTATGGATTTAAGGTATTGAAGCCAATGTATAAAAAATCAATTTTGTCAGCCTCTATTCTCATTGCCCTATCACAAGGCGCATACGCAGAAGAAAGCTCAACTTTCAATGAAGTTGTCGTCTCTGCAACTCGTACCGAACAAAACGTTAATGATGTTTCAGCTTCAGTTGAGACCGTATCGTCAAAAGATATTGACCGCACACTTTCAAAGAACCTTTATGATGCCGTTCAATATACCCCTGGAGTGGAAGCAACGACTTCCGGTCGTTTTGGCATTTCGGGCTTTAACATTCGCGGCATGGAAGGCGACCGCGTGAAAGTTGTGATTGATGGCGTTCAGCAAGCTACTCCTTTCAATCCAGGTGGCGGTGCGGTTCAAGCAATTTATCCGAACGCGATTGAACTCGACACACTGACCAGTATAGAGATTAACAAGGGTCCATCCTCTACCCTATATGGCTCTGATGCAATGGGTGGCGTTGTTGTTCTTAAGACAAAAGATCCTTCAGACGTTCTAAAAACTGACGGTGACGAGACTCGTTTTGGCATTAAATCGAGCTACTTCTCTGCAGACGAACAATTCAAGAACACGTTAACTTGGGCAATGCGCCGTGGCAAGTTTGAAACACTATTGATGGGAACTTACTCTACCGGCAGCGAGCTTGAAACCTACGGTGATGGTTCCAACATTGATGGTTCAGCACGTGGTCTTGAGAACCCAGCAGACAAAGATCTAAATAACATTTTGGCAAAAGCTTATTACAACATTAACGATGTCAACAAACTCGGCTTTGTCTTCGAACGCTATAACTACAACTACGATGAAAACGATCGTCGTGGCAACTACACACTTAATTTTGGTCCAAGACCTGGCGTTACTTATGCTAACGCAAAAGCTAGTGATGAAATGACACGTACGCGTTATGGCGTAAACTACGAACTCACTAAAGCAAATGCAGCTTTCGACTCAATGAAATTAGACCTTAATTATCAGGTCACAGAGAGCGAAAACTCTAACTTCGCTAATGTCACTGACCATTTAGGTTACATTGGCTATAACGGGGATCGCACTCGCCTACGTCAAGCTGAAGACGAGTCACTTCAGTTTGATGCTCAGTTCGACAAGGTAATCACAACCGGAAATGCAATTCACGAACTGACCTACGGTCTAAATTCTGTGGTGACAGATTTTAGTCTAACGAATGTGGATATTTACCACGACAATGGCACTAGTAAACCTGGCTCAACGACAATCCCTGATGCCACCGTCACCGAATGGGGTATTTTCCTTCAAGACAATGCATTCTTACTTAACGATACATTAGTACTAAATGCGGGCATCCGTTACGATTCATTTGAAGCGGATCCAACATCTGACGCAGGCTTTACTACCGAACGAGGTAAGAACAGTAATGACGCATTTACTGGGAAACTGGGCGCGGTTTACCACCTTAACGACAAACTAAGTACTTTTGCCCAAATCAGTCAGGGCTTTAAGGCACCTACAGTTGAGCAGCTTTACTATGAATACGACACTGGTGCTGAATTCGTTCCTAACCCAGATTTAGAAGCCGAGAAAAGCCTTTCTTACGAAATTGGCTTCCGTGGTCAAAACAACTTTGCGCAGTTTGAACTTACAGGCTTTATCACTCAGTACAAAGACTTTATCGACTCAGAAGAACTACCAAAAATCGATCCGAACAAAGACCGCTTCACTATCGTAAACCGAGATGAAGTCGACATTTCTGGTGTTGAATTTAGTTCTACACTTTTGCTAGATGAAGCTTTTGACGCCCCTAAAGGTATGTACACGAAAGTATCTGTGACATACCTAGATGGTGAAGATAAAACAACAGGTAAAGCACTAGATAGTGTCGCTCCTTTGTCTTCTGTACTTGGTTTAGGTTACGACAACGTCGAGCATCATTTTGGTGGTCTTGCGTCTCTTAAGCTTGCAGCTAAGAAAGACGACTGGTCTAGTGATGACCAAATTGATTCGGCAGGTTACGGTGTAATGGACTTAACCGCATATTACATGCCTATCAAAGACCTAACGCTGACAGCAGGCTTGTTCAATGCATTTGATAAAAAATACTGGACATACCAAGATGTTCGCGGTCTCGAAAGTACGGACAACAAAGACTTCCATAGCTTACCGGGTCGTAACTGGGCAATTTCTGTAGATTACCAGTTCTAAGTGACATCAATTTATAAAACTGTTCGTAAAGCACCCGCTTAGTTGGGTGCTTTTTTGTTTTTCCACTTTCAAACAAAGCTAACTATCTGCAGCGACATTGCGAAAATGATTGATAAATGAGTCATAAACGAAGAACTTGCGCTACAAAAACAAAAAAGCCAGCAATATGCTGACTTTTTTACGCGTTTTCATTTCAAAAATGTTAAGAAAAGAATGAAAAATGAAAACTTACTGCTTTGCCATCTCTTTTTTCACCATGATTGCTGCTGCCACGATGAAAGCGATGATTAGACCAAGTTCCATGAACTACCCCGATAGTCTTAAGAAAATTTACGACCTAAATTAAGAGTCGGACATAGTTTAGCAGTTCTATTTATCTAAGCTACCTTTTAACCAGTAATTTACGAATTTTTCCGATTTAGATCAAAAAAGGCGCAGAAGTGCGCCTTTTTGTTATTAATATGTAAAACTTGATTTTTTAAGCGTCAGGATAACCTTGAGGGTTATTTGACTGCCAACGCCAAGTATCACCTGTCATTTCTTCTAACGTGCGCTCAGCCTTCCAACCAAGTTCGTTTGCAGCTTTTGAAGGGTCAGCCCAACATTCCGCGATATCACCAGGGCGGCGATCAACTAACTTAAACGGCACTTCTTTGCCTGATGCGTTTTCAAATGCTTTAACCATTTCAAGAACGCTATAACCGTTACCGGTACCAAGGTTGTAAATATGCAGGCCTGCTTTATTGCCAACTTTTTCAAGAGCGGCGACATGACCATCAGATAGGTCCATTACATGGATGTAGTCACGCACACCAGTACCGTCTTTTGTTGGGTAGTCACTACCAAACACAGATAAAAACTCACGACGACCTACTGCGACTTGCGAGACAAAAGGCATTAGGTTGTTTGGGATGCCTTGAGGATCTTCACCTAGCTCACCCGTTGGATGAGAACCAACAGGGTTGAAGTAGCGGAGAAGCGTAATACTCCAATCTGGGTTCGCTTTTTGGAAGTCTGTTAGACACTCTTCAACCATTAACTTACTACGGCCGTAAGGGTTAGTTGCGCTAGTTGGGAAGTCTTCAGTGATAGGCACAGATGCAGGATCACCATATACTGTCGCTGAAGAACTAAATACGATGGATTTAACTCCTGCTTCACGCATAGCATCAACAAGCACTAGCGTACCATTAACGTTGTTATCGTAGTACTCAAGCGGTTTTTCTACCGACTCGCCCACTGCTTTTAAACCGGCGAAGTGAATAACAGCTTCAATGTTGTGCGCTCTCATTGCTTCAACAAGTGCGGCTTTGTCGCGGATGTCCGCTTCAATAAACTCAGGTCTTGCACCACAAACCTTTTCAATGCGCTCAAGCACCGTAGGTTTGCTGTTGTATAGGTTATCAAGGATCACTGGCGTCATACCAGCTTCGATCATTTGAATACAAGTGTGGCTGCCAATGTAGCCCATACCACCCGTAACAAGTACTTTCATGTTATATATCCTTCTGACGCGAATCGGGCTAGTCTAAAGGTTTTTAGCCCACAGTTAAACAGTCTCTGGGGATTCGCAACCCATTAAAATTGCTTGACCTTTACCTGCTTTCTTAGCTTGGTACATTGCTGTATCGGCACTCTTAAGAATACGCGTCGCGTCACGCTCGTTAACGCCAACCAGTTTCACACCAATGCTCACGCCAACTTTAAGCAGGGATCCTCGGTATTCAATTGGAGAGCAAACCGTTTCAAGTAACTGTTCTGCAATCCTTGTTACGACCTTCTGATTTGCTGGGTTGACCAACATGACAAATTCATCTCCCGATAAACGAGCAATCAAATCGCTATGTCGAGTTGCCGCAGCCATCCGGTCTGCCACTTGTTTGAGCACTTCGTCACCTGCATCATGACCATAAGTGTCATTGATATTCTTAAAGCCATCTAAATCCAAGTAAAGTACCGCGAATTCGTCGCGCAAATAGCCTGATCTTTGTACCAATTCTTCGAGCTCTAGGTGGAACTTAGAACGATTTGCCAACCCGGTTAAGGCGTCGTGATGTGCAAGATACTCCAAACGCTCCATCTCTTTTGCACTTGATAGGTCGGTTAGAATGATGACCATGTCATAAGTGTTTTGGTCATCGCTCTTGTTAATGCAATTAACCTTTGCAAACATTGGAACGAGTTGACCTAGATGGTTCTTCTCAATCACTTCTCCTTGCCACATACCATAGTTTTCAATAGATTCTTGAATGCTCGGCATCATAGCTTGTAGCTTTCTCCAGCGAATTGATTTGACGAACGGCTTACCCACTAATTGGTCAGCTTCTACACCGACGAGCTTCGTCACTGCTGGATTAACCATGGTAATAATACCTTGGTGGTTCAACACCACTAAGCCATCTTGACTGCTTTCAAATACACGACCCGCTACTCTTTGGCGATTCATTGCCTCTTCAATCTCGGTGATGTCCTGAATTACGAAAAGCATATAGCCGTTTTTCGCTAAGCGTCGGCTGGTTAAACTTAGCTGTTGCTTCCCTTCACCACTTTCCAAGTGGATATCATCACATTCAAGCCCTCGGCTTAGTATTTGTCCAAGCTCGTTTGGCGTCTTGGTCTGGATTAGATCGCAAATGTTTGCCGTTTCTATCCCTTGGTAAGTATGTTCAAAAATACGTTGCGTAGCAGTATTACAATGAATCACTCTCCCTAAGTTATCCGTGACTATTAACGAATCCTGAATAGAATCAATCACTTCTTCGGCGAACACCTTACGGCGCTCTAGCACTTCCAAGCTATGTTTGCGCTGCTTTTCAAGTCGCTGCTGTTTTTCAACCATAAAGTTGAAAGAAGCGACCAATGCACCGACCTCGTCTTTTGATTTATGGTGAATCCTTCCACTAAGGTGATGCCCGTTAGCTAAATCTTGCAACGCTCGATTAACTTCCTCTATGGGACGAAGAACTCGTCGTTCAACCCCAAAGTAGAACATAACTCCACCAGCTAAAAGAATGACTAAGAACAGCCCACCGTCTTGTAGCAATGCATCTCGTACTTCGAATAATGGAATTCGTGACAACGTCACCCTAATCGATCCGATGACTTGTCCTTCGTGAATAATAGGCTCAAAAACGTAGAGAAAGTGTGCAGATAGTGCGTATCCTACTTCATGCAGACGACTTCGCTCTTTAACTGTCGGCGAAGGTGCAGCAAAGCCATCCAAAGCAAATACAGCAAATGGATTATTGTCTTTGTCGTAAAGCTTTACGCGTGATACGTTTGGCTTCTTAAGCAGATCAGCCAAAATGGTTTGCGCTTTTGGCTTGTTCTTTGTTGCAAGCGCATCTTTAATTGAGTGAGAAGCATCATTGATCAGAACTTTGGTCTGTTCGACCAATTCATGTTTGGCGGACTGATAAGTGTTATATGACGTGTAACTTTGAGATGTAACAAAGATGACCGTGATGAAAGCGAGAATCGGCCATATTAGCTTTGCTCGTAATGACATATATATTCCTGTCGCAGAAAGCAATCAAAATAACGAAAGGATTGCTATGCAAACTATCACACAAAAAAGAAGAGCCAAGACTAACACGACAAATCTTGAAATGAAGCCGTAAATCTCAATTATTAGACTGATTAGTCATGATTTTCTTAAAATTTCGGATCATTTCAAAGAACACGACGATCTTTTCACCACTTCATTTGATAACCTTCTGCTTGAAGAATGAAGTTAGTCACTGAACTTAAACGTAATTTCCTGCATTTTTAAAGCATACTTTGGACTTTTATAAACGTATGACATTGAATAACCAGCAACTGACACTGAATTGCGACATGGGCGAAAGCTTTGGCGCGTGGAAAATGGGTGCCGATGAGAGTGTAATGCCTCACATTGACATGGCGAATATCGCTTGTGGATTTCACGCATCTGATCCTAATGTCATGCACGATACGATTACTCTCGCTAACCAACACGACGTTGAAATTGGTGCTCATCCTGGTTATCCCGACCTACAAGGCTTTGGTCGTCGGAGCCTAAAAATGACCAATGATGAAATTACCAACATGGTGATTTATCAAGTTGGCGCGTTACAAGCTTTGTGCAAAGCGCAGTATACCGACATAGGATATATCAAACCCCATGGTGCGCTTTATAACGATATGATGCAAAGCGATGGCGTTTTTCTCGCCATAGTGAAAGCAGCGGCACTTTTTAAAGTTCCACTAATGATCCTCGCCTCTCAAGAAAATGAAAAGTATCTCGAAATAGCAGATGATTTTGATGTACCTCTGTTATTTGAAGCCTTTGCGGACCGTCTGTATCAAGATGATGGAATGCTCACACCCAGAACACAACCTAATGCGGTCTTAAACAGCGAACACGCTATATTAGAACAAGTCAAAATGCTTGCTGAATCAGGAAGAGTCAAAACGGCATCGGGTCAATATATTTTGTTAGAAGCTGACACAATTTGTGTCCACGGAGATAATGACGAATCCATCGCATTGATTAAAAAGATTCGCCAAAGTCTCTACACCGGAGGAAATTAATGAATCAAGGGCAGTTTTCAATCTCTCCTATCTCTGAATGCAGTATTCTGATTCGCTTTCATGAAGCGGTGACCGTCGAACACATTGGTGAGTTAGCACATCAGATTGCTGATAAACTTAACCTCATTATCATGAATGTTGTTCCGTCATACCGAACTATTTTGATCGATTACCTGCCCTTTAGAATTAACGAATCCATCATCCTCAAAGAATTGAACCAACTCGTTACTCGTTTTGATGTCCGCTCGATGGATAATAAGCAACCTAACTACATTTCCATTCCGGTTTACTACTCAGAAGAGACCGCGCTCGATTTAGAACGATTCAACGATGCTGGTTTGCCGTTGGCTGAATTGATCGAGCTGCATACCAAAACGGTTTACACGGTATCAGCAATCGGCTTTGCGCCAGGGTTCGCGTTTCTTTCAGACTTACCAAAGGCATTACACATGCCACGACACAATACCCCCCGCACTCACGTTCCAGCCGGCAGCGTCGCGATAGCGGACAGTAAAACCGCTGTCTACCCTTCAGATAGCCCTGGAGGCTGGAACATCATAGGTCGAACACCCATCTCGTTGTTCACTGATACGCCTCCATTTATTCCTTTTGAAGTTGGTGACAAGGTCACTTTTGGTTCAATCACAAGACAGGAATACATCAATTTAGGGGGCAAATTATGAGTTTTTCAGGTTTAATCGTAGAGAAGCCAGGTCCACTCTCATTGATTCAAGATTTCGGTCGTTTTGGGCTCGCGCATATTGGTATTACGCAAGGCGGTCCGGTTGATGATTACGCTTACAGTTGGGCAAATCATCTATTAAAGAATCCTGTAAATTGCTCAGTCATTGAAATTACGCTTGGGAATGCCAGCTTCAAAGCACTAGAAGACTGTCACCTTTCTATTTGTGGGGGCGATTTAAACGCTTCTATTGACGGAATAGCACTCACCAATTGGTCTGACTTTTCGTTAAAAAAAGGACAAACACTTAAGTTTGGAATGCCACGCAATGGTCTTCGAGCTTACTTAGCCGTGAAAGGCGGTTTTAATGTCGAGAAACATTTAGGGAGTTCATCAACAGTATTAAGAGAATCCTTAGGAGGCATCGAACAAAATGGCTTGGCATTGAAAGCTGGAGACATCTTAAGTTTCAACCCACACGCACTCCCTAGCCGAAAGTCCAAGCAAATGACTTTTCGTTTTAAGCCTGATTATAACCTTCCTATCAAGCTTCGCGTTATTGAGGGTTATCAATACAACGACTTCTCTCAAGAAGCGATCGACCGTTTCTATTCCACGATATTTGAAATATCGCCAAACTCGAATCGCATGGGTTATCGCCTAGAAGGTGAAACTATCACTCCTCCTTACGATGGCATTTTATCTGAGGGTATTGCGCTTGGGTCTATCCAAATACCAAACGACGGGAAACCAATCATTTTGTTAAATGATCATCAGACTATTGGGGGGTATCCTAAGTTTGGCTGCGTCGCTAGGATTGATTTGCCGCGCTTGGCTCAGGCAAAACCGGGACAATCCGTGAGCTTTATACGAGGAGATAGACAAGGTCTACAAGATGTATGGTGTCAATGGGCTCAATTTTTTGGTTATTGAGCCCTTCTAGTAGTTTAGTATCAAGCGCGGATGTTACATACCGTAGCGCTCTGCTAATGCTTGCGGATAACCACGCTCATAGGTCAGTTTGATCGCACAATCCTCTACTTCTTGATCAGTCCAATGGACAGTCACAGGATGCTGCTGCTCGACGTTATCGCTAGGTTCAATATCAAACCAATATTGCGCCATTTTCTGCGCCGCGAGTAATGTAGACGACGCTTTAACCACTTCGATACGCGCGTAGTTATATTCTTCAAACGTGACGTCCGCGGCTCGCAGTACTGGATCTGTCCCTGGGATCTGCTGAGCACCAAATAACGCCTTACCACCTCTTACTGCCGTGTGATAATCTGGAATGAACTGAGCCATGTGTGCTATCGCATTGTCGGTACGTTCATCAAGTATCTCTTGACGCCAACCATGACGTATTTTCGACAACAAACTTGTCGGTAGTTCTGGCTGCGCAGAAGCCTGTGAACTTTCGACTAAGCCATCGTCAAACAACGTAATACCTTTGGTCATCCCATGTAGTTGAAAATAACCATCGCCATAAGGTGTTAATTGAGCCATGCCCTTATCAGTACCACGAGGACCATGGAAAATAACCTCTGGCCATTGTTGAGTACATTCGTTCCAACGAGTGACGTATGCTGCCTTAAACTCAACAAGACGTTCACGCCGGACACCTACCTTGTCGTCCACGACTCCGGTTTCAAAACCGCACGCATTCACTAAGAAGTCGCAGTTCAACGCATGTTCAGAACCATCTTTTGTATAAGCCAAAGTCCAAGCAGAACCATTCCAATGAGACTCCACCAATTCCGCTTGTGTAATTACATCGACGTTTGGCATCTGCTCTAAAGTCATGTTCGCGATTGCAGCAAGACGGAATACGCTCCAACCATACTCTTGAACCGCCACAACCGGGTATTTAAGCTCATCTAGATCGGCATGCTGAGCAAATGGGATGCACCATTCATCAATGCTTTGAGGCTGTTCTGGTTGAGCTTGGCTCGCAAGTTGTAGTAACGCTTCCTTCGAGTAGAGTTTGTAGTACTCATCAGGTTCACCTAGAACTTGGTTTCGAGCGTCTTGGGCAACCAGCGTTTGGTAAGCACGTTTAATCACTTCCAGTCGTGGTAACAAAGTTTCTGGATCACCACCGTCTGAATACGGAACAGCAATAATAGTCGGACGAATATTCAGTGAATGGGGATACAAGCGAATCGTCTCAATAGACTGGGTTAGAAGATCTAAACATTGTTGTTCAGAAATCTCTCGATACAGGTTGCCGCCGGCATGCAAATGGCATATTGGGGGACCATTCACCAACGATACCCCTTTTTCGATTACGGACACTTTAAAACCTAACTCGGCAAAGTGAATCGCAGCAGTTGAACCTGCTACGCCACCACCAACGATAGCGATGTGTTTATCTTTACGATTTGGAAACTCAGACTTCATTGCTTCACTGAAAATTTTATAAGGAGAAATCTTTACTTAGTGTCGATTCTACTCGGGTTTGAGTATGATTAAAATCACAAAAAGTTCATGGGTTTGCGTTTGTTAACGGTATACGTCAAAAGTTACTTTTGAGAGCAAAAAATTTCCGAAAAAAGTGCTTGACGAGGTTGTTAGGAAAGCGTGTTTTTGACCCTGTGTGAATAATATTTTTACGCTAACACCCATGGCATAAAGCCTGCGGAAACACCCCACTTTACTAACGACTCAGTTATCCCAAAAGTTATCCACCGTTTTTGTGGATAACTAAAATAAAACTGTCATGGAGTGCATCCGCGGTAGTTAAACGGAGGCTAATTAAGTGTTTACTGGCGTTAACAATCTTTTCAAAAGGCTCATTACCACTAAAGCAAGAACAACAAACGTAGCGAAAGGTAAAGCTATCCACAATTCAGGGTGGATCTGCGCATTAAGCTCAAAGCCATATTTCATCACAGCAGCGACACAGACCTCTGCTGCAAACACTGCAACGCCACTCGCCACCATTGCCATAATGCCGTATTCAGCCCATAGCGTAGTGTTGATACGCTTCTTACTTGACCCCAATGTTCGATAGAGTCGAATTTCCTGCTGGCGTTGAGACAAACTCAAACGAAGCAATGTAAATATCAGCAAAAGACCAGCCACTACACCAAGCAATGCCAATATGGTGATTGCCGATACAATTTGTTGGATAAGTGTTTGGATTTTGTCACCCATGGTTCGAATATCGAGTACAGAGACCGTCGGATGTGCACGTGACATCGACGTCAACAATGCATTGTTATCATCGTCGATACGATAACTGATCAAATAAGAGCCTGGTAAGCTTGCCATCACGTCAGACGAAAAGATGAAATAGAAGTTAGGCTTCATATCACGCCACTCAACATGACGAATGCTATCAACAGTGGCATCGAAGTTTTGGCTGTTAATAACAAACCGCAATTTGTCACCAAGTTCGATACCCAGTTCATCTGCAACCTGTGCTTCTACCGATACACTGGCTTTGTTTTTCCACTCACCAGATATGACATCGTTGTACTCAGGAAGTGTCTCCCCCCAAGTGAGGTTAAGTTCACGACTCACGGCATCTGAACCTTGCCCCTCTGATTTAATCTCTTTAACGCTTACATCATTAATTTCTGCTAATCGACCACGAATGATTGGGAAGGCTCGTGACCGCGTCACGTTGTTTTTGTCCAATGCTTCTAGATAACTGTCTAGTTCGTAATCAGCGATATTCAAAGCAAATACGTTAGGTGCGTCCGCAGGAAGTGTTCTCGACCAATCAGCAAGAATATCGCTACGTACTAACCAAATTATCGAAAGTAACATCAGAGAAAGCGATAAAGCGCCAAACTGCAAACCACTGGTGACTGGTGTGCGATTGATTCGACTGAGTGCAAGTTTCATTGCTGGTCGAGTAGAAACTCGAGCAAATAACTTAGTAAGCGCAACGCTCGTTGCCGCAAGCACGACAAATAACATCGCAATGCCCGCAAGTACAATCCAAACCAGAGTGTTGTTTGCATAAAGGATAAGCAAAGGCACGACGGGCACTAAGATAAGCCACATGCGTTTCCAAGAGCGTTTGCCAGAACCTTGTTGAAGAACTTCTAGAGCAGGTGTTTTGATTAATCCGAGTAAGGGAATCCCAAGCGCTGGAACAGTAATAAGAACCGCTGATACAACTGAAATCAAGATAGGAGTGACGCCGTAACTAGGTAGTGGATTAGGCAACAAATCCCTGAGGGGAATTCGCAACAAATACTCCAAACCACTACCTAATAGCAGACCAACAATACTGGCACTAAGCAGCAAAATGGTGACTTGAATCAAAAGCCACTTTTCAATCCAGCGGCGATTCGCCCCCAAGCTTTTCAACATTGCGATGGTTTGCGTTCGGCTGTTCACGTAGCTTTGGCAAGTCAAAACCAACGTCGTTGCCGCCATGATGATAACAATAGCAACCGTCAAAGACAGGTATTGAGTTGTTCGTTCGAAGACTTCGTTACTTCGACTTGCAGTATCTTGCGTTCTCCAGCGATCACTTGGTGACAATTCAGTACTGTCTTGCAGTTGCGTTAATGTTGCATCGTCGCCTTTTAAAAACAAACGATATTGAACACGGCTCCCCAACTGGATTGCCCCTGTTTTTTCAACATCGCGTTGATGAATATAGGCTGAAGGCATTTGTTGGAATGGGTTAAAGCTCAAACCTGGTTCCATCAAAACTGCACCTGAAACGATAAAGTCCGCATCACCAATAGTGACAGCGTCACCCTTTTTAACATCAAGCTGCGCCATGATGCGTTCATCAAGCCATAGCTGGTTTTCTTTGACGTGGCCGGCTGAGTTATTGTCCAAGACTAATTCACCCATCAGAGGGTACTGCTCATCAACGGCACGAACAGAGATAAGCTGCATGCCAGTATCACTGAATGCCATGGTAGCGAATCGTGTCATGGTAGAGCGTGGCATCTCGTCGGTAGCAGCCAACAAAGTATTTGGTATAGGATTAGCAGACACAAAAACAGCATCAGCTGTTAACGCATCTTTACCTTGCTTAACGATCACCTGCTCCATTCTTTCTGCCAGAGCCGAGAGCGCAAAAATACTGGCAATCACGAGAATCAAGGCAACACTGATCGGCCATAGATTTCCTTGACGGATTTCACCCAAACTCCAACGTACTAAGCTTTTGTTTGGCGATTGTTTAGCCTGCTTAGGCATCTGAGTTGAGTCTTGCTCACTTGAAGAGATCACGGACATATCAACTCCTCCTGCAACTCGCCTGCTTCCATTCGATATACACGGTCACAACGACTGGCTAAATGACTGTCGTGAGTAACCAGTATTAACGTTGTGCCATGCTGTTCATTCAAATCAAACAGAAGCTCGATGACTCTTTCGGCGGTTTGATGGTCGAGGTTTCCCGTTGGTTCATCGGCAAACAGCAGTTCTGGCTGAGTCATAAATGCCCGTGCAAGAGCGACACGCTGTTGTTCTCCCCCCGATAATTGACTTGGTAAGTGGTCGAGACGCTTTTCCAGCCCAACCGCTGTCAGCAATGCTTTTGCTCTTGCATCATCTTCAGCTTCACCACGTAGAAGACAAGGTAACGTGACATTTCGTAATGCGCTCAAACTTGGAATGAGAAGAAAGCTTTGAAATACGAAGCCCAAGGAGTCCGCACGAATTTTTGCACGAGCTTCATCGTCTAACTTCGAAAGCTCATGCCCTAATAAGGTGATTTCGCCTGAGGTTGGGGTATCTAATCCAGCGAGCAGTGTCATCAATGTAGACTTGCCCGCGCCAGAGGTACCAACGATGGCAATCTTCTCACCCTTTCGAATGTCAACATTTACATTTTTAAGGATTGTTAAATGTTCTTGATTAGTAGAGACTTGTTTAGAAACTAAATTAGCTTGAACAATAGGTGCTTTAAGTACAGGTGTTTGCATGATTCGTATACTTTCCTTAGTTCTTTTTTTCTGTCTTTCCGTTTCTGCGCAGGCGAACGAAAAGTTGCTTGTTTTGGGTGACAGCCTAAGCGCTGGCTATCAAATGCCAATCGAAGAGAGTTGGCCTAGCTTACTTCCTGATGCGTTACTAGAACATGGTCAAGATGTAAAAGTTGTAAATGGCAGTATCTCAGGGGACACCACAGGTAATGGTCTTGCGCGTTTACCAGCTCTCCTTGAGCAGCACACTCCTGACGTCGTCCTTATTGAACTCGGTGCCAACGATGGTCTTCGTGGATTCCCACCTAAACTTATTACGTCGAACTTATCGAAAATGATTACCATGATCAAAGATTCTGGTGCGGATGTTGTGATGATGCAAATCCGTGTGCCACCAAACTACGGTAAGCGCTATAGCGATATGTTCTACGATATTTACCCTAAGCTTGCTGAACACCAAAAAGTTGCTCTGATGCCCTTCTTCTTAGAGCACGTCATCATTAAACCTGAATGGATGATGGATGATGGTTTGCACCCAAAACCAGAAGCTCAGCCTTTTATCGCAGACTTCGTTGCGCAAGAATTGGTTAAACATCTCTAATTTTGATGGTCTAGCTCAATAAGTTTTACCAAACTTTACGTTACTCTACTCGGCATCTTATTCACCAAGGTTAGATAATAACAATGCAAATAGAACCGTTAATTCAAGGTGTTGTAGCTCGATCGGCACATCCGTATGGGTGCCGCGCTTCCATCAAAGAGCAAATTAATTACGTAAAACAAGCTCCGCAGATCCAACATGGTCCCAAACGGGTTTTGATCATCGGTGCGTCTTCCGGCTTCGGATTGGCTGCTCGCATCGCCCTCACCTTTGGCGGCGCTGAGGCCGACACGATCGGCGTTTCATTCGAGCGTGGACCATCTGATAAGGGCGTTGGTAGTGCTGGTTGGTACAACAACATTTACTTTAAAGAAGAAGCGACTCATCACGGTCGAACAGCAGTAAACATCGTGGGCGATGCTTTTTCTGATTCTGTGCGCAACCAAGTAATCGAAGCTATCGAAACTCACTTTGAAGGTGAAGTAGATTTAGTCATTTACAGCTTGGCGACTGGTGTTCGTCCGAAGGCAGAATCTGACGAGTTTTGGCGCAGTGTCATCAAACCTATTGGTGAATCTGTCACTGGTGCATCGATTATGCTGGAAAACGATCAGTGGATAGACTCCACTCTTGCTCCAGCATCAGAGGAAGAAGCTGAAGCAACAATTAAGGTGATGGGCGGAGAAGATTGGGAAAGCTGGATCGATACGCTGATCAACTCTGAATCGGTGGCAAAAGGCTGCAAAACGATCGCCTTCTCTTACATGGGACCCGAAGTCACACACCCAATTTATCTTGATGGCACGCTAGGTCGTGCAAAAGTCGATTTACACCAAACCAGTCATGCATTGAACATAAAGATGGCAAACTTTGGTGGTGGCGCTTACGCGACCGTGTGTAAAGCGCTTGTCACAAAAGCGAGTGTGTTTATTCCTGCTCTCAGTCCTTACCTACTCGCTCTGTATCGTGTGATGAAGGAAAAAGGCACCCACGAACGTTGTATCGAGCAAATGCAACGTCTGTTCACGACGAAGTTGTACGACCAAGAAAAAGTACCTGTCGATGGTGAACGTTTGATTCGAATCGATGATCTGGAGTTAGATCCTCAAGTTCAGAAAGAAGTCAGTGAACTTCTTTCACAAATGAACGCAGATAACTTCAAACAAGTGGGTGACTATGCTGGATTCAAAGACGAATTTATGAAGCTAAATGGCTTCAACTTTGAAGGCGTCGATTACTCTCAAGATATATCGATGAAAGCACTCAAGGCGCTCAAGCCATAAGCTTGCACTTGGATTCTAGCGTCTCACTACTGAGATAGTGCCAAGTATTTCAAAGTCCTGAAAGGTTTTCAGGACTTTTTTTTGTTTCGGGTTCTGCCGCCCCTATACTTAAACTAAACGAATGGTTAAATAACTACTCAACAACAAGAATAAGCTCACATAAAAATTACAACGACTTTCATTCACAGGACGTGAACTTACGGGAAAGGATTACCTTTATGGGCACATTGCAAACCTTGGATTATGAGATCCCCGATTCGATGCGGAGAAGTTGGCAAAACATCGTCAACTTGTTAGCCCGCATTGCGGATGTTCCCACTACGCTTATCATGCGTGTGCATCCAGAGCATATTGAAGTCAATACCTCTAGCGAAACGGAAAATAACCCCTATAAAGTGGGTGACAAAGAAGCCCTTGGACATGGTCTGTATTGTGAACATGTCATTCAACACAAGCGCGAACTCCTGGTCTCGAATGCACTCAAAGACCAGGAATGGAAAGACAACCCGGATATCAAACTTGGTATGATCTCCTATTGTGGGCTGCCTTTGTACTGGCCGAACGGTGAAACCTTCGGTACCATCTGTATGCTAGATACTAAAGAGAACCAATACAGCGACACCTACCGTGAGTTATTAAGTTCTTTCAAAGAATCTATCGAGGCGCAACTTGCGGTTGTATTCCAGCAACACAAATTAGTAAGGCTAAATAGCGAACTAAAAAACAGAGTCGAAACGCGCACTACCGACCTTGCGCAACTCAGTTATTCATTGACGAAAGAGATCGACAGACGCAAAGCTGCCGAGAAACAAGTCAACTATCAACAAACTCACGACCAAGGCACTGGCTTTCTTAACCGCGCTGCTTTAGAAGAACAACTAGACGAAGTCATTGAGTCCATCAACCATGACGAGCAATCTTTGGTCGTGATTAACATTGGATTCAGTAACGCCCGTAGCATCCAAACCAAATACGGATTCGAAGCTTTCGACGAAGTGTTGAAGGAGTTTCGCTTTCGTCTTGGTCACAGTGAATCCAGTTATTTTGTCACAGGGCGACCAAGCTCCAACGATCTTGTGCTCATTGTTTCAGGCGAAGATATCGAGCCGAAAGTCCAACATTTACTCGACGAAATTACTCATGTGAGCGTTGGCAATTTTTATATCGATGACAATGAAGTGCATCTTCATTCTTACATTGGTGTCGTCCAAGCTCATCGAAACAGCCATGCCAAGCAACTGCTGCAAAATGCTTGCTATGCAATGTTGTTGTGCAAAGAGTCTGGCGAGTCATACAATTATTTCTGCGAAAGTCATACGCAAGATCTCAACAACCACAATCAACTAGAAAGCTACCTTCTACAGGCAGTTCGTAATGATGACCTGATGTTGTACTTCCAACCTAAGGTGCTTCCCCACACGCACAAATGGATAGGTGCAGAAGCGCTGTTACGTTGGCGTCATCCTGTCTTAGGTGATGTCTCAAATGAAGCGCTAATTCATATGGCAGAGCAAAACGGCTTGATCTTTGAGGTGGGTTCATTCGTTTTACGCACAGCCATAGACAAAGCCAAGCAATGGTCTGAGTTAGTGGATAACTTCAAAATTGCCGTTAATGTTTCGCCTATACAATTGCAAAACGTTAACTTTGCCGAACAGATAGAACATCTACTTGAAACCTTCCATCTACCAGCACACTTCCTTGAGCTAGAAGTGACTGAGAGCGCTTTAATCGCAGATGAAGTCGTTGCACGTAACACGTTGAATAAACTACACAAGCTTGGCGTCACACTGTCACTAGATGACTTTGGGACAGGCTATGCCTCTTTCAGTTACTTGAAGAAATACCCTTTTGACGCGATTAAAATTGATAAAAGCTTTGTTCAGCAGATGGAAAAATCTGACGATGACAGAGCCATTATTTGTTCCATTATCCATATTGCTAAAAAGCTTGATCTCCAAGTTGTCATTGAAGGTATTGAATCCAGCCAACAAGAGCAGTTTCTAATTGGTGAAGGCTGCGATATCGGACAAGGTTTTTTGTATGGTAAGCCAATGCCTTGTAATGAATTCGAACAAAGTTTGTTTAATCAAAACCTATTAGGTGGCCAATACACCTATTCTTCCTAAGCATTTCCTTTACTCTGTTGGCGGTGGTTTCTATAATCGCCGCCCGCTTCCAATAAAAAGGCCATTATCTTCATGGATCAGTTGACTGCCACGCTTAAGAAAATCGAAAAGCAGAACTACCGCGCATACCAACAAATCAAAGGTCAATACGACTTCGGTGATTTCGACTTGTACATCGACTACGTACAAGGTGACCCGTACGCATCTGCTTCTCGCCTACGTGCAACTCGCGCGTGGTCTTTGACCGGTCTCGAATGGCTAAAAGATGAATCTCCAGCATTCCAGCGTGCAGCCCGTGACTTCATTGCGCGTAGCTTTGATGAGTTTGCAAAGCAAGAGAATACCGTAGCTATCTCACTTAGCGGTCAAACCGTTTTGGACAATACGGCAGTACTTTTCACTGAAGAAGGTATTGAGCTTCGCTTCCGTGTTAACCTGCCTGCCGAAGGTCGCTCTGTTCTTGGCAAAAAAGCGAATAACATTCTGACTTTCTACTTGCCGAAGTTTATTCGTCGCGCAACATTAGAGCGCGAGCTGAACAAAGACGCATTGATTGAGCACTGTAAAGTGGTTGAAGACCAAGCGTCTCTGCGCGAGCAACTTGAAGCAAACAATCTAGTCGCTTTTGTGGCGAATGGCAGCATCCTTCCGCGTATTGCAGGTAACTGTGACTTGCCGATGAAAGACGCGGTTGAATTTAAAGCGCCAGAGTCACTTCAAGTAACTTTGCATGCGCCAAACAAAGGTTACGTAACAGGTTTGGGTATTCCAAAAGGCATCACATTGATTGTTGGTGGTGGCTTCCATGGTAAATCAACGTTGCTAAATGCGATTGAACGCTCTATTTACGATCACATTCCTGGTGATGGTCGCGAATACATCGTCACTGATGCGAACGCGATGAAGATTCGTGCAGAAGACGGTCGCTGCGTTCATCACTTGAATTTATCTAACTACATCAACCATTTACCAATGGGTAAAGATACGGCAGATTTCTCTACGCAAGACGCCTCTGGTTCAACCTCTCAAGCCGCTTGGTTGCAAGAATCTATCGAGGCCGGCGCTAGTTCACTGCTTATTGATGAAGATACGTCAGCAACTAACTTTATGATTCGTGATGAACGTATGCAGGCATTGGTTGCCAAAGGCGACGAGCCTATAACGCCTTTGGTAGATCGCATCGGACAATTGCGTGATGAGCTTGAAATCTCGACCATCATCGTTATGGGTGGCTCAGGAGACTACCTAGATGTTGCAGATACCGTTATCCAAATGCACGATTACCAAGCAGTTGATGTAACAGAAAAAGCAAAGCAAGTTATTGCACAGCATCCGACTCAGCGTCACAACGAGTCAGAAGAAAACTTGCAAACATTCCGCCCTCGTGCGTTAAACCGTGTAGCGCTAATGAACATCCTGACAGACGGCAAGTTCCGTGTGAATGCAAAAGGCAAAGATTCTCTTCGCTTCGGTAAAGAATTCGCAGATCTAAGTGCTCTTGAGCAACTTGAGTCAGCGGATGAAGTAAACACGATTGGTTGGTTGTGGTTCCAAATTGCTCAACTTCCGGGTTGGTGTAACCACCCTGCAAAAGAAATCGAAGACATGCTTACTGGTGAATGGTACGCGACCTTGCCTAAACAAGGCGACTTAGCGAAACCTCGTACATTGGACGTAATGGCAGCGCTGAACCGTATGCGTAAGTCTCAGTTCAAACCTTCTCGTTAATACCCAACGAGCAGCTAACAAAAGGCAGCGATAAACGCTGCCTTTTTAATCTTGTACGAATCATGACGCCCAATACGTGACAATGTAACTTAAAATGAATTCATTATCCGTTTCGAAGTACGTTCCAAGCATTGCATAGCACTCTAAACCTATCTGCATTACCGTTCTCTCGGTCTGGGTGCCAACGTAATGCCAGCTTACGCCATTGTCGGCGAATCTCAGTTCGGGTTGTGTCTGCATCTAGCTCAAACAAATGTAGTGCTTTACTTCGGTCTAGGTCATCAGAGACATTTCCCCCGATGTAACGTTGATATCGACTCCAGAAGTCATTAAGTAGTCGGCGCACCTCGCCTTCGTCCGCTTCGTAGTTCTTCCAATCAAGGTAATACTCTCTTAGGGGATCATTGGTATCAACGCTGTGGCGAGAGGCTTCTATGGCGGACATAAGCACAATATTCATTGCTTCGACTTGCAACCAACCATCGGGATAAAGCGTTTCTTGCAATTGATAGAGCGCGTTCATTAATAAGAAATTTCGCTTGAAAAGATCTTTATCCGGAGATTCATCTAACTGTTGTATGTAGCCCTTTTGGCTGAGCTCATGAGCTAAAGTATGCACCTTCCAATTTGAAGGCTGCTTTCTGAGGATGTCTAAAATGGGCCACAACAATGGGTTTTCCATGTATTGCTGACTGTTTTGGCAAACATTGAGTTGTTCGTCCATGTATCCCCTAACCGTTTAAGTACCTGTTATATAAAGCTAGTCAATTTGTACCATAAACACAAAAAGGCTGACAGTCATAAACCATCAGCCTTTTGAAGCAAGATCTCGTTAACTTAAATAACGCCTAATTCTCTTAAACGTTCCATCAGGTAGCTGTGCGCAGTGTAACGCTCTGAAAGTACCGTATCTGGTTTCGGGTGCAAGAAAAGCGGAAGCGAAATACGCGACTTTTCTTGGCGACCACCAGTTGGGTTAATCACGCGGTGCGTTGTTGACGGGAAGTAGCCACCAGACGCCTCTTGCAGCATATCACCGATGTTAATGATCAAGTTACCGAAGTCACATGGCACATCTAACCAGTCACCTTCTTTGCTCATTACTTGCAGACCAGGTTCGTTTGCTGCTGGCAGAACCGTTAGTAAGTTAATGTCTTCGTGCGCGGCAGCACGAATTGCGCCAGGCTCTTCTTCACCCGTCATTGGTGGATAGTGAAGAACACGAAGTAGCGTTTTATCGCTGTTGTTAATCATCTCTGACAGCGCAATTGAGAATTTCTCTTGAACGTCTTTTGGTGCGTATTCTTCTACCCAACCAAGCAGTTCTTGAGCGAATGCATTAGCGCGCTCGTAGTACTCTAAAATCTCTTCTCTTAGCTGTTCTGGCATCTGACCCCAAGGGTACACGTGAAAGTACTCTTTGATGTCTTTGACTGAATGACCTTTCGCAACTTCAGAAACTGATGGTGGAAAATATCCGTCTTGTGTTTCAACATTGAAGTGGAAATCGTTCTTTTGCTCTGAGCAGAAAAACTCGTACCAGTTTTTGTAAATAGATTCGACCAGCTCTTGAGGAATTGGATGGTTCTTAAGAACACCAAAACCCGTTTCGCGCAGTGAGGTGACGAACTGTTGAGCAGCATCGTCAGCAAGATAATCGACAGTTTCCAGTTTCATGACTTTACTTCTTTTTTATTAGACTGAACGGTGAATTCTATGGATGGGTATGTTGTAAATCAAACTTTAATGAAATGTTTACGCGCAAACGTTTTATTGTTGAGCAGTTTGGCAATATATCAACATAAAAAGTAATCATCTCCTTGTTAAATTTATTAATTGCACACCGTTCAATTAAGTGTAATCATAGAGTCAGTATTTAATTGAAGGATCAATTTCTGTATGAAAAGCACTTCTACCCTGTTGGGTTTGACCATTTTCTACGCCATCGTTTTTCTATATTCTGCTCTCGAGCCAAGTTCACGCGCAGTTTGGTTCGCGGAAATCGTACCTGCTATTGGTATTCTTATTGCCATTTGGGCACTGTCTATCCGCTATCAGTTTAGTAACACAGCCTATGTGCTGATGTTTATTTGGTTATGCCTTCATACGATCGGCGCAAAATATACCTTCGCAGAAGTCCCATTTGATTGGTTTAATAACTTAATTGGCTCTGAGCGTAATAACTTTGACCGCGTCGCTCACTTTTCTATCGGCTTGTATGCCTATCCTATTGCTGAATATCTAATTAACAAGAAAAGGATCAGTTCCGGATTTGCATCTTGGTTTGCGTTGTTTGCGATTATGTCACTCGCAGCTGGTTACGAAATCATTGAATGGTGGTATGCGGCAATAGCTGGTGGTGATGAGGGTATTGCCTTTCTGGGTTCACAGGGTGATATATGGGATGCCCAGAAAGACATGTTGTGCGACACCATGGGAGCAATTGTGTCGTTACTTTTACTGACAACTCAGCGTCGACTGGCGAAGCCATTCTAAATACGGGTTAAAACCTTCGACAATTGGGACCTGTACGATTTGAGCGACCTCATACTCGTGCAGGTCTTTTATTTTATCTTCTACTAATGCATAGAGATCTTTGCGTGTCTTGATGATCAACAACCATTCATTGTCGCTGCAGACTTCACCTTTCCACACATAATGACTCTCTATTGCCATCGTCTGAATGCAAGCGGCTAACTGCCCTTCCAGTAGCCCTTTGATGATTTCGTCCCGGTTCTTCTCTGTACCAGAAGTACTCAAGACCATACAGTATTCGTGTTGTTCGCTCATAACTTACTCTTACTTCATCGTAACCTTACCACCAATCATCTTGTAGGCAGGCGTTCCTCTTACTAAGGTGTCTCTTGCAAACTCTTGTTCACAACCAGGGCAAATGCAAGGCGTGCTGGTAAAGTCTTCGACAATACGTTCCTTAAAACATTTAACGAGGGCACCTTTGCCGCCCTTGCGGTACTTGAACAGCTGCGCTTTACATTTGGCGCAATATATCTCGACGGTTTTAGTCGGTTGCTTCTTATTCGGTTTCGCCATCTTTCTCTATTTTTGGTTTTACCCATACGTTGCTGAAATCGAACCACCCTAGTGCATTACATTTGGCGTTTTGTAGCGCACCACTATGGTCTTTGTTTACGCCTAGCCAACAATGGAACATAGGGATCACTTGGCAGCTCTTCACAAGTTGCCTACCTAACTCACGAGCTGGGAAATCGCTGTGTTGACCAGCACGCCATTGATCCACCAGCCCTGCCCAACCAGAGAAATCATATCCAGCACTGAATTTGTCAATATCACTGTAATCTAACAACCATCCCGCGAGCGCATCGTTACGGTTGGTGGCGATCCCCATTGCTTTGATCCAAATATCCACTTCTTCTGGTGACGGTGATTGCGTGTCATAACGGATGAACTCAACCTCAACACCATGTGGCTTTAGCAAGGTTTTGATCGCTTTAGCAATAACAGGAAACATTGGGTGCTTCTTTTGGTAAGCGACGCAAATGACTTTATCTTTCTGAGGTACTTCCCCCGCAGCACTTGGTCTCAGATCGATCCAGCCCGGCTTCAAACCAAAGGCTTGTAACACACCCAGCTCTATGATTTTGTCTTGAGGTACATGAGCATACACCTGGTAACTGTTTAATGTTTGACTAAGAAACTCAGCCCAACGTGGGTCTTTTGCAACACCTGTATTTTTATTCAGTAGTAAGAAGGTGCAACCGGGATCCAGCTCAACCTCGTCAGTAGAGGCTTGTTTATCCATTTGGGGTTTGGTCAAACTTGGGTAAACCATTGACGAATAGGCTTCATCGATCACCCACACCTCTACTTGGTCTAACAGAGGACGTAACCCAAAGTAGCCATCAAACGCAGTCAAAATTAAGCGCTTGTCGTCATTTACTTTAACTTGGAATGGTCCAGTCCCTACTGGCTTTCTATCGAATTCTTCCGAACGCAGCGTGCTCGGTAAGAGTACTTTTGCTTGGGATTCACTCAGAGCAAGTGGTAAGTATTTATCTGGACGAACAAGATGAATATCCACCGTCCAAGGCTCTGGCGACATTACATTTTCAATATGAGAGAAAAGATTCAACTCACTTAACGCACTAATACTCTCAATGACACAGTCGGTGGTCAGTAGTTCACCGTTATGAAAACGAACACCTCGACGTAAATAGAAACGCCAATGAGTGTCTGAAAGCGCTTCCCAATAATGCGCCAAATCCGGCTGGAGGTGTTCATTGTCATCCAGTCTAGTTAATCCACTGAATACCTGACGCGCGATATGCTGCTCAGAACGGCGCATCGGCTTTTGAGGGTTCAACATCGCAAGTGGTCGGTAGTACGGCAAACGCACAACTTGCTCACCTTGACGATGTTGGAGACCAAGATAACCTTGAATAACTTGGGTAAGCTTGGCGGCGTCATTATCTAGCGCCTCCAACGCTTGACCAATTTTACCTTCATCTAGATAACGGCGTGCGAGGTTCTCGCTAACATCACTGCGATTACGTTTAAAAATGAGTGTAGAAAGCTTTCCTCGACCAGCGGCAGGATGCCATTCAATCCACCCTTCTTCCTCTAATTTATTGAGGACGATTCGAGCGTTTCGGCGAGTACAGAAAAGTGCTTCGGTAATATCTTCGAGTTGAACTTCCGTGTTATTACCAGAGAATTTTTCAAACAGTGTTTCGAATTGAACACGTAAACGAGGGCTACTCATAAAGAGGAAATTTTAGTTTTCATAACGATAAACTAAGTTTCCTCATTTTTTGCAAAAAGTGCAAACCTAGACATGCAAATTATTGAATGTCGATACCAATTTCTTGCGCTAGTTGGCGTAATTGATCTTCATCATCGAGTTTGATCGACCATTTTGTTTCTGCACCATGTGCCAAAACAACGTTTGCACCACGACCAAGTAACTGAATCGCATCAACTTGTGCTTGCATTGTAACCATGCCGTTACCATTGAGTTTAATAACGACTTCTCGCTGCGTTGCGATGATTTTACCAAGAGAAAATTCAATAACCATGTTCGTCTTCTACTCGTTAATGTGACTTTTCTTTTTGGTGTTTCACGGCGATCGTCAGTCGACTGGTGCAAACTAATCGACCTCGTTCATCAGCGATGTCGATTTGCCACACCTGAGTTGAGACACCGAGATGAACGGGCTTTGCAGTGCCAATGACATAGCCGCTGCGCATTGCACGGACGTGGTTAGCATTAATATCTAATCCAACGCAATAACTGCCTTCTCCAACACAAAAGTTTGCAGCGAGCGAGCCTAAAGTCTCTGCCAAGACGACAGACGCACCACCATGAAGCATACCCAGTGGCTGATGTGTAAAACTGCAAACAGGCATGGTTGCTGATAACGAGTCATCAGTAAAATCGGTGTAAACGATTTGCAGATGCTCCATCATGGTGTTTTTTGATGTGGCGTTAAGAATGTCCAAGTCGATTGGCTTTTTCCAGATACTCATTTGTTCGCTCTTATCTCATCCAGTATTGCACTGGTGCTCAGTCTTTAAAAGTGCGTCTAGCATAGACCTGAATGCATCGCTACTTCAAGGCGCAACGCATTACATTATGTGATTTATGTATTCCCAAATAACCTAGAGATACGTCGTTAAGCGAGAATGGCTTAAAGTTTCTTTACTAAGCGTTATACTATTGGTACAAAACAGAAAAAATACTTATGGACCCCATTATGAGAACATGGATTAAAGCCTCAATTCTTATGACCGTTGCTGGCTTAACAGCATGTAGCGCTTCACCGACAGGTCGAAACCAAATCTTGATGTTTTCCGACCAAGAGATGTCTTCTCTCGGTGCCAAATCTTTCGAGCAAATGAAGAAAGAAATACCGATTAGCAAAGACAAAAAGACCAACGCTTATGTTCAATGTGTGGCGAAGCAAATCACAGGCACTATCCCTCCTCAGCCGGGCTTTAAAGATTGGGAAGTGGTGGTTTTTGATAGTGACCAA
This sequence comes from Vibrio sp. Y29_XK_CS5, assembly GCF_024181835.1. Lineage (NCBI taxonomy): Bacteria > Pseudomonadati > Pseudomonadota > Gammaproteobacteria > Vibrionales > Vibrionaceae > Vibrio > Vibrio sp. Y29_XK_CS5. The sequence continues at coordinate 877,281 of NZ_JAMZAM010000001.1, read as the reverse complement.
GTCAACGCCTTCGCCCTTCCTGGAGGGAAGATTGGTGTATACACGGGCTTATTGAAAGTGGCGAAGAACCAAGATCAGCTAGCGACCGTAATTGGTCACGAGGTTGCACACGTACTTGCTGACCACAGTAATGAGCGTCTGTCTCAAAGCCAATTAGCAAATGCTGGATTGTCTCTAGCCAATGTAGCAATTGGTGCATCTGAATATAAACAATACCAACAAATGACAATGGCAGCGCTTGGTGTTGGCGTGCAATATGGGGTAATTTTACCTTACGGTCGTACGCAAGAGTCCGAAGCAGATATCGTGGGTTTAGGGTACATGGCGAAAGCAGGTTTCGATCCAAATCAAAGCGTCGATCTTTGGAAAAATATGAGCGCGGCTGGTGGCGCCCAACCGCCAGAATTTTTCTCTACTCACCCATCACACAGCACGCGTATTCGTGATTTGCAGGCGACGATTAAAACGCTGCCTGCTTCAAACGTAAAAGCACCGAAATGTGGTTAAATTGCTTAGCCAATCTAGTGTAAGCAACCTACTACTCTCTAGCTCGCTTTCTCAAACGAGTTAAACGAGCAAATAGAAGTCAAAAAGAAAGCGCCATTGGGAGCTTTCTTTTTATTTAATTCGCATTAGCCCTTTACGTACCAAGGATTTGCAGTGGCAGGCTTAACAGGCTGTCGCCAAGACCCGCAAAATACCAAATGATAGCAATGAAGCCTCCAATGGACACTAGATACCAAGCGAAAGAGAAAAGCTGCCCATATCGAGTTAAAGGCAACAAATGACTATGGTGTCTTGTGCGCCACTCCACCACAACTTCCAACATCCCCATGATGAGCAAGAATCCCAACAACGTTAAACCGAATGCGTAGCTAATATAGATACCCAATGCTGCAGTCGCGACGCTACCGGCTAGACCAATCCATGAGTTCATGGAGAAAGTAATGCTCTTCAGTACATGTCCACCGTCTAGAGGTAAAATCGGCAATAGGTTAAAGAGGTTTAACAAGGCGTTAAATACCGCAAGGCCGGCAAAGATCATCTCTCCCGTCACCCAGTACAAAATTGTAAATACAATACTCAACACCAATCCAAAGAAAGGTCCCATGATCGAGATAACAACGTCTTGCCAGCGTGTATTGATCTTTTCATCGCTTAGCGCCAACCCGCCCAAAAAAGGAATGAGGTATATCCCCTTGGTTTTCATACCGAAGTATTTCATTGCACGGATGTGCCCGTATTCGTGAAAGACCAGGCATGCAACAAGCGCAAGCGCGAACTCTATCGAGAACAACCATGAGTAGGCAGCTAAACTCGCAGACGCTAACGCAACCTTAATCACTTTCGCACTCTTAAGCGCTTTCATTCCCAGCGACACAAGACCAATGATGCTAAAGCGCTTTTCTGTTGGTGGCGGCTCAACTGGAACTTGTTGCTCAATATCCTTTTCATTGCGAGTTCCTTCAGCCACAAGAGTCTCATTAACCGTAGCTTGATATTTGAAGTCAAAAGGTTGCCAATTTAACTCACAGCTCAGTTGGCAGTTCAATACCTGCTCTCCAGAAGAAAGTTTGAATTGATGTTGCGTCTTGCCGGAATCATCATCACTAGCATCAATTTGTGATACCAGAGTGTTATCCCAAAACAGTTGTTGCCAACCCGCCATAGAACCTTCCAGCCTAAGCGATTTCCCCAAAAATTCGATGTGTAGTAATTCCAACGCGATTTCCAATGCGATAAACACAAAGTGGGAATTATGCCTGTAATGGAATAGAACGCAAAGCATGTTAACAACAGGTGTTTGGTTAGCGATTAACCATAAGATTTACAAAACAAGTCTGGTCGTACCATTTGCTATAAAAATATCACCATAATACATGACCTTATTAATTGCTGTTTGACCTATGCATCAAATTTAAAACGCAATATACGTCTAATCTTTGACAAGATAATAAACATACAATTAACATTATATTTACATTGCAGTTGTAATTCTAACCGACAGCAACTGGTGTAAAAGGCATACAACAAATACAAAGACTTCGGTCTAACATAATGACACCCTAGGAGGGTCAAGGATGAACAAGAAGCACTGCTCTCTGCTTACAATTTCAATATTGTTTGCGTGTAATGCCCAATCTGCGGGCTTTCAGGTTGCTGAACACTCGGCATCTGGTCTTGGTAGAGCATTTTCAGGTGAAGGCGCGGTTGCGGATAACGCAAGCGTTTTAGCGCGTAACCCGGCTGCGATGACACTTTTTAAAGAAGCTCAGTTTTCAGGTGCGCTATCCATCGTCGATCCTGAAGTTAACGTCTACGACACTTACCATAAAGAACATGCAAAAGACGTAGCTCCGCTGCAAATCGTTCCTGCTGGCTACTACATTAGCCCTATTAACGATCAATGGGCTTGGGGTCTTGGTATGTTCACAACCTACGGTGTTGCCACTGACTACCCTAATGATATCTCTGCCGGTGATATGGCAGGCGATACTTCTTTGCTGTCTGTAAATATCAACCCAAACATTGCTTACCGCATCAATGAACAATTCAGTGTTGGTGGTGGTATTAACCTTGTCTACGCGCAAGCGGAATTGACTCGTCATAAAGGTGCCCTAGCTCCCCTATTTGGTCCTGGTAGTAAAAAGTCTGACAACCTAATTGGTATGGAAGGCGATACGTTTGCCTGGGGCTGGAACATCGGTGCGCTATATGAGTACAACGAAAATAACCGCTTTGGTTTCGGCTATCGCTCTAAAGTGGATTTAGACTTCGACAATGGTGAGTTCAGTAGCTATGACTCTGGCATCGCAACAGCACCAAAAGTCGATGGTCGACTACAAATTTCGCTTCCTTCTATCATCGAACTCTCAGCATTCCACCAGCTAAACGACAAGTGGGCTATCCACTACGGTTGGCAGCAAACAGATTGGAGCACATTTAAAGAACTAAAAGCGACGAGCCCACAATGTAACGACGGCACCGCTGGTCAATGTTTCTTTAAACCTGAGAAATACGAAGACAATAACCGCTACTCTTTCGGTGGTACATATACTCTGAACAATCAATGGACATTACGCGCTGGTATCGCATTTGACGAACAAGCGGGTAAAGCGACGTTGAGTATTCCTGATAGCGACCGTTTCTGGTATAGCGCGGGTGTGACTTATGTAATGCAAGAAAACTTAAGCTTCGATGCTGGTTTTGCCTTTGTTAAGAGTAAGTCTGGCTCGTTCACTGAAACAAACGCAGCAGATCAAGAGATCACATTTGATTCAGAAGGTACGGCTTACATCAGTGCTGTACAGATGAACTACACCTTCAAATAATCAGGATTAACGGAGTAAACCAATGAAACATACGTTTAAATTATCACTGCTTTGTTCTGCAATCCTACTTGCAGGTTGTGGTGACGACACTTCTAGCTCAGGCACTTCAGATACCGCAACGTTTGAACCTGCGGTTCAGGCACTACTTGACCGTAACACGTCGGTTAGTTTCACGGTTCAAGGTTCGAATGCTGATGTACCAGCGCCTTCTTACTTGCTAATGGATACAACAGATGGCACGCTCGGTCTGCCGACTGGTGGTGATGATGCGCTAACCAACCCTCGCGCCGCGATGAACACCATGGATGGTTGGTCAACATCAATGCCAATCGTTCTTAATTTCAACGGTGCAGGTTTCGCTGATGGTTTAGTCACGTCGGGTATTAGCGTTATTAAGCTAAATCAACGCATCACCGATTGGGATGGTAAGACAAACCCAATCGAAAAAGTTTTAAAGATCCAAGACGGCGCAACTGCTGATGCAGACTTCCAAGTCGTATCAAGTGGTAAGAGTCTTTACATCCAATTCGCAGACTCGTTCGATGAATCAAGCGAATACATTTTTGCAGTGACTCAAGCAGTAAAAGATGTAAATGGTGACGCAATCGGTACATCCGGTAGTTACGCGACGGCAAAATCGAAAGAAGTCGTATACGAATCTGGTGATCTTGCTTCTCTACAAGCTGCAACAACGGCGGTTGAAGGAATCTTTGGTCTTGCTACTCAATCTGGCTTACTAAACGTTGTACCTTCAGACATCATCTACTCATCATGGTTTAGCACACAGTCGGTAGGTGACACACTTGCAGCAGTGAAAGGCGTAACCGCAACCGGTTTTGCTACCGGAGCAAACACGCTCAACACGGTTTACAAGAATGACACTAACCCAGGTTCGGTCGACCTTGCGACTGCATACACGATGTCATTGGGTGCGACTCAAGACTTCATTACTGCGTTAGACGCAGATGAAGACTTCAACAAATACATCAGTGACTTAGACTCAACAAAGACCGCAATAAAAGGGCTTTACGCGAATGCCGGTGTTTCAGTCAACGTAACTCAGGGTGTGGTGAGACTACCTTACTATCTAGAGAAAGGTGCTGACTGGAACATGCAGCCAATGGTTTCAGCAATGCCAAGCCTTGTGAAACTGCAAGCCGCCTTATCAAACAAAGATGAACAAGCAGGCATAATTCAGCAGTTGTCTAGTGGTGAATTTGCAAATGACCCTGTTGATGTGAGCAAGCTCGCTACTGATCCTACTGAGCAGCTAAAGCTTGTTGGCGCCAATCTAAAACTATCTGACGGCACTCCACTGGATAGTGACCGAGTGATCACTCGATACTCACCAGTGCCAGCGGTTAAGTCTCTAGAAGATGTCGAGTTCCTGTTGTTCACTCCAGAAACTGGCACGCCGACCAACGTTGTGATTTATCAACATGGTATTACTTCAGCAAAAGAAAATGCTTACGCTTTTGCCTTTAACATGGTTAAAGCTGGTGTAGCGGTGATCGCTATCGACTTACCAATTCATGGCACTCGTAGCTTGGATGACCAACGTTCTGCGAATTCAAACGTGTTAGCATATTTGAACTTGTCTAACTTGGCAGTAGCGCGTGATAACCTTCGCCAAAGTGTCCTTGACGTATTAGGTCTTCGCGCAAGTCTTGTGGTTTCTGCTCAAGCGGGTCTTCTTGCGAATAGCCCACTTAAAGGGTTTAACCCAGCAACTGGCTCAAAAGTTAAGATGCTTGGTCACTCATTAGGAGGCATCGTTGGTACGTCAGCCGTTGCAGCGGCAAACAACTCTCTGGGCTCAGTATCAGCAGATGCGTTGTACAACTTCAGTAGTGCATCTATCCAAAACTCTGGTGGTCAAATCGGTAACTTACTGCTTGGCTCTTCCAACTTTGGTCCGCAAATCAAACATAACCTAGCGTACGCGGCGTCCGCAGACTATGCGAGTTATGCAGATGCATCTTGTGCAGAACTTAGCGATAAAGTGTGTTACGAAACGTTTGAGAAAGGCGCAAGCCCTGAAGCTCTGGCTCAATTAAATGCTGGTTTCTCTAGCTTTATCTATGCCGCGCAAACAACGCTTGATACCGTTGACCCGTTCACAAATGCTGCTGATCTTATGAAGACTGGTTCGTTATCAACACCATTCTTCATGACAGAAGTAGATGGTGATGCAACCGTTCCAAACAACGTACCTAATGCGCCATTTGCAGGTACCGAGCCACTTGCGAAGAAGCTAGGCTTGAAAACGGTTAACAGCTCAGACACTGCTGTGAATGCAACAGCAAGCTTTGTCCAATTTAACGCAACGGCATCACACAGCACGTTTGCCTCTCCGGCAGGTACGTTGGCAGACCTTCCTCACCACGCAGAAATGCAGGCTGAGAATGCTGATTTTGTAGTGGATGATGCACTAAGCAAAGTAAGTAATGCGACAGTACTAAAATAATCTTGTACATCCCCTCAAAGCCCAGTTTCTACTGGGCTTTTTTGTTTCTATGCCTTTCAGACCCACTCATAGTTTCCTCTGCTATAGTTAAAACGATGTCTTTGTCTAACTCACTTGTTTGAAAAGGAAAACTCTATGCGCGTATTGACCGTGATTGCCACTGCACTACTTCTTGCCGCTTGCGGCAGCAGCCAATATCTTATGTCAACGAATGAAGGGAAAATCATCACCTCGTATGGCAAACCAGATCTCAATGAAGATACTGGCATGTACGAGTATGAAGACGTGGATGGCAAAGAAATGAGTATCTCACAAGACCAAATCGTACAAATTATCGAACGTTAGATCCTTTGCCTCCTGTCAAGTCAGGGGGCATTTTCAATCAATCTCCCTACCATCGATAACATTCATCAATGCAACTGATTCATCATTCAAAACAATCAACACCCTTATTTATATTCTAGATATTATTTGTTTAGCCAATATTTTACATCTTCACTCCTTTCAGGTTGGAATATTGTAAAATCTCGCCTTTAATTCTCTAACACCCTTTTATTTCTCAGGATAAAGTGGATAATACCGCCACCAAAAAACATTACTAAGGTGAGTCCTTATGTCTATCGAAGCTACTCTGCTTGCTCGCTGCGAGTCAAAATGTGAACTGTGTTCTTCTGAAACTCAACTAACTGCTTACGCTGTGCCACCACACGGCAACGTAACGGTTGATACTGCTATCATGGTTTGTGATAAGTGTCATGGTGAGATCGAAGACCCTAAAGACATTAACCACTGGCGCTGCTTGAACGACAGCATGTGGAGTCAGGTTCCTGCAGTACAAGTAACTGCATGGCGCCAACTTACTCGCCTAAACACAGAAAGCTGGGCTCAAGATGCTCTTGACATGATGTACATGGAAGAAGAGCAAATGAACTGGGCAATGAAAGGTATGTCTGCTGACGATAAAACTGTTGACTGCAACGGCACTGAACTTAAGAAAGGTGACGATGTAACAGTAATCAAAGACCTACCAGTTAAAGGTACAAACCAAGTAATCAAACAAGGTACTGTTATTCGCGGTATCAGCCTTGGTGATGATCCTAAACTTGTTTCAGGTAAGGCAAACGGTGGTCAGTCAATGTACGTGATCGCTGAGTACTGCCGTAAGAAGTAATCCCAACATTACTTTCGAATTGAACGGGGTTCCAGTTGGAACCCCGTTTTCGTTTCTGCAGTCCGCACCTTTTGTCTTATCTAGCTCACTACTTACTACCCACCTACACGACCTATCCTTTTCCGCTCGTCACTTTCGTTCATAGCCATTTTCATTTAAGGTTCAACAAGGAAGAATTAAGATGGACTGTAGTATGAAAAAGTTAACCATCCTTGATGGTGGTATGGGAAGAGAGCTGAAACGCATGGGAGCCCCATTCTCTCAACCACTTTGGAGCGCACAAGCTCTGATTGAATCGCCAGAATTCGTTTACCAAGCGCATAACAACTTTATCCACGCTGGAGCAGAGATCATCATTGCCAACAGCTACGCTTGTGTACCATTCCATCTGGGACAAGAACTTTACGAACAACAAGGTAGTGAACTAGCACGCTTTGCAGCCCAAATTGCTCGTGAATGTGCGGATAAGTCACCGGAACGCGTTCTAGTAGCTGGTTGTATTCCACCAGCGCTTGGTAGTTATCGACCAGATCTGTTCGAACCCAAATTAGGTGAAATCATTTTCAAGACTTTGTTTGAAGCTCAAGAAGATTATGTAGACCTTTGGCTAGCGGAGACCATATGCAGTTTAGAGGAGCTAAAGTGTTTACAAAGAGTCTTCACGAGCAGCATCAAACCTACTGTGTATGCCTTTTCTTTAAGTGATGACTCAGTGGAAACCGCGTTGTTGCGCTCTGGGGAAACCGTTATCCAAGCCATTGAGCATATTGCACAAAGTGCAGACAACACCAATACCATCAGCGTTTACTTTAACTGCTCGGTACCTGAAGTAATGGCAAAAGCGGTCAGTGATACCAAAGCAGTTTTAGACCAACACAAGCTAGATATTGAAATTGGGGTTTACGCGAACAACTTCACCGCAATCAAATCTAATCACGAAGCCAACAGCGCATTACAAGCGATGCGAGAACTCTCACCAGACGAATACTTAACCTTTGCAAAAGAATGGTATCAGCGCGGAGCTACCATTATAGGTGGGTGCTGCGGTATTGGACCAGAACACATCAAAGCGCTTTCGGATTGGAAGGCATCCCTTTAGTTCATTTATCGAATCTCACCCGCGACAGTCTGCACACGATTAAAAGTCCCTGGCTCAGTCACCCACGCCGCAACAGCATCAATGTTGTTGATGGGCTGATTGAGCTTAAACGTCCACTCTCCACTCTTTGAGCGCCCTTGTTGTTTCTCCAATGCAACGAAATTATGCTCTAGTACTTTCCCTCGGTTTTCACCGCGCTTAACTGGTGTGGTTTCATTACTTGAGAGAAACACAATCGTTGCATCATACGAGCCTTTCTCTTCAAACCGTAAAGAGAATTGGTTGCCAGAGCGCTCTAGTGTCAATGATTGGGCTTTTACGTTGTCGTTGCTGGGTAATACGCGCTTGCGCCAATTAAAAAAGCCGCGCCATTCTTCACTATCAACGACAAATGCTGGAGTATAGACACTCCCTACCGCGCCATAAGCGCGATACAAACGTTGCAGCTGAGAGAATTCAGGCTTTGCAAATTTGTCTTTCCAACCAAGATAGTCCCAATAATCAACGTGGTATGCGACAGGAATGTACTTTTCCCACAAATCAGGGCTGGATTGAAACGTAGAAAGGTATTTGTCTGCAGGTGGGCAACTTGAACAGCCTTCTGAAGTAAATAGCTCTATCACTTGTGCGGGCTGTCCTTCATGAACCCAACTTTGTGATGCAGAAAGACTGGTAATAGCAGCAAGTGCAATCGCGTTAATCATAGGCAGCTCCTTTTCTTTGATACTGACTATGACCGTACGAGCAAGAGATAGCTTTCAATGCGGTCTTAGGTGTAGCGATTTCAGATACAAAAATGCCGGCGATTAAGCCGGCATTTCGAATTCGCTTTCCATTCAGATTAACGGTACATACCGATGTCTTTCTGAATGTGTGCAGATAGGTCTTCTGCGTAGTAGCTGCGAGGTGCAGAGTTATCTACGAAAAGAATATCCAGTAAGTGAGCAATCAATCCTTTGAAGTTAACCGCGTAGGTCTTCTTATCCATAGAGGTTGGTAAAGCTACATTTGTCATTTGCATTGCTTGTGCCATGATTGCCTCTCTTTAAAAGCAGTAAATTGTTTTGTTGGTCGTATATTAGTCATTTTTTCTCTGAGCAAAAAATGACAAAATTTGGTTATTCAGATTAGTTTTTCTTATAAAACAATTCCGTTACAAACCATAAGAATACAAAATCCAACTAACCGCATACTTATTCAACAAAGCGAATCTTTAGTTGAATAACTTGGATTTACACAGGTAAACCCAAGTTTATTTGCAACATTTAATTAACCAAATATTCTTTTAAAGGATTTTGAATTTACAAAATACTTAAGAGTTTTGATTAGTAATTTTAACGCTAGAGCTATTGGTTTCTTTGTTCTTATAGATAGAAGCAATAACCGCTGTCGTCATCACTGTCACTAGGAAAGTTAATGACCAAACCGTTGGGATTTCGTATTGCGTACCAACCAGTAGCATCTTCACACCAATGAACATCATGATCACTGACAGCGCTGGTTTTAGGTACACAAACTTGTCCAACATTGCTTGCAGTACAAAGTACAGAGAACGTAAGCCAAGCAGAGCAAACACGTTAGCCGCTAATACCAAGAACGGTTCACGCGTTACTGCAAAGATTGCAGGGATCGAATCCAGTGCGAACATCACGTCCATCACTGCAATCACACCAACAACGATAAGCATTGGCGTTGCAACCCACTTACCTGCTTGTTTCAAGATCAAGTGGTTACCTTGATACTCTTCTGTCACTGGTAAGAATTTACGAATGAACTGCTCAGGGTATGGGTTCACCTCTTCTTCTTCGCCTTTATCTCGCGCTAGTTTAATACCCGTCCAAATTAGGAACGCAGCGAACAGATAAAGTACCCAGTGGTACTGAGCAAGCAATTGAGCACCCACAGCAATCATGATTGCACGTAAAACCAATGCACCAATCACACCCCACAATAGAGCGCGTGGACGCAAATGCTCAGGCACCTTGTATTGCGCAAAGATGATTGCAAACACAAACAAGTTATCGACACTTAACGATTTCTCAAGCAAGTAACCAGTTAAGAATGATATGGTCGCTTTTTCGTGAGTATAAACGCTATGAGGCGCGTAATAATCCCAGAAGAAATAGATAGAGCCTGCAAAGACAAACGCTAATAAGAACCAGAATACGCTCCAACCAATTGCTTTTTTCATGGTAATTACGCCGCCACGAGTCTGATAGATATCGAGGGCCACTAAAACCAAAGTAAATAGACCGAATGCACCGTACATTGTCAGTGATTCTTGTAGTGGAACAGACTGGGATAATTGGGTGGTATTTTCGATAAGAGACATGCTTCCTCCCACGCGGAAGGACATTATTCGGGCTGACCTTCCGCAAACAATACAAACCAGCAGTCACATTACCCATGTGTCTGCTAGCCAATGAATGCGTTGGTCTCGTTGAAGTGATCACGTGATGAATCAAGTGACACCTTTATTTACCGGATAAGCTGATGCTTAACGAGATGACGATAAATAAACTTGCGCTAACTACTCCCCAAACGCCGCCATCATACCCCTGCTTGCGTCGATCTCCAACAAAAAATCGTTATCGATAAAAACAAAGTATTTTGTGAAGAATGTTTATCAACATCATGAATTCAAGCCGGTTCAGATACAAAAAAGGAGCACTTATGCGCCCCTCATTTGTTGAATAGTCGATCTTTAAAAACCAGTTAGCGGTACAAAGTAAACCAGTGTTGACCAAACTGCGACCCAAGCAACGACAACCGCTGCGTCAGCCCAATCTTTTTTCCACATACTCTCTTCCCTCTTCATCGCATGTGCATTAGGGAGTGAGCAAAAAAGATACCAATAACGGTTATTGATTCTTCTGCGAGTAAAGTTTGTGACTTTGGTTCAAACAGTTTGGTTCGTCCGTTAGTAGTTCAACGAAGCAATCTGCCATGGAAAGATTACTGACAAAGCCTTCACCTTTCATATCCAGCAACGCTTCATAACCTTCTTTACCTTTCATAGTATAAGCAGACGAAGTACCACGGTACCAAAGCTCATCTTCCATCTCACACCAACGCTTACCATCAAAAATTTCTAGGTTTTTAATGCGTTGTCCTTTTGGCGCATCGGCTTGATATTCAAAGTTCAAATTATGTGTGTATGGGTAGCTACCAGAACCAGTGCCTTCAACACCATTGTTAAGTGCATTATTGATCGCGCCTTCCAATGCTAAACGAACAACTTTGCCTTGTACGTCATAAAAACCGATAGGAACGGCAAATGGCAACAATCGTCCGGCAACGTCTGCCACGGTAATATTTCCCGGATTGAGAGAAGTACGCACACCTCCCGCATTATGAATGGCAAATTGAACCTTGTGCCCACGCTTGTTAAGCGCATACAAGAATGAATGCGCTACTGCTGGAGCAAGTTCGCTTCCGCCAAATTCGTCAGGAATACGTACATGGCGCTTCTTCTCTGCCACATTTGCAATTACTTGTGATTGAAGCTTACGCACTCTTGGGATGTACTTATCATTTAAGATCGCTTGTGTCTCTGGGTGCTTTTTACAAACAACTACGTTTGGTTGACCATGAATAAAGTCACACGCTTCTTCAAACACACCTTGGTCAAGCTGCTCATTTAGTGTCGAATCCCAGAAAATGCGTCTTCCGAGTAGCAATTCATTTTGACCACTTAACATGGTCGCGGTGCCATTTTCATCAAATTCAAGAACACAATGCCCCATGGTTAATGCGTGATAACCAGCTTGAACGACATAAGTATCGTTTACCTTGACGCCATATGGGTCATCTTCGCCTAAGCCAATAGCGGTAAAGTTACCTTGTAACCTATGACTGTGACCACCGACTATTATGCCAATGCCATCCACTTGAGCTGCAAGCTCGAGATCCCCTTCATAACCTAAGTGGCTCAAAAGGATGATGTTTTTAATACCCGCTTGGTGGATGTTTTCAACAGTATGTTTTGCTGTTTCTATTGCAGAGATAAATGGTGTGTCGGCATCTGGGTTGGCAATATCGCTCATCTTGTCGATAGACAAACCAAAGATGGCAACTTTCTCTCCGTGAAATTCTTTCACCAGATATTGCGCGCTTTGAGTCTCAGTGTCGAAGCTCAATACGTTATCGCAATCGCCCATGCGGTGATCTTTAGTTGGCAATTCATTGGATAAGTCCCAGTTACCTGCAAGCAACGGGAAGTTGGTACGCTGACAAAACAAAGCAACCGGTTCATTACCCATATCAAGTTCATGATTGCCCAGAGCCATCGCATCGATGTTAAGCGCGTTTAATAGGTCGGCGTTTGCTTTGCCTTTGAATAACGAGAAGTACAGAGTGCCCTGAAAACAGTCGCCAGCGTGTAAAAACAACATGCCCTGACCTTGACGTTGGGCATCATCACGAAGCTGTTCTACGCGTGTTGCGATACGTGAAAACCCACCAGCGCTCACGTAAGGCTCTAGTGTACGTTCGGTATCAATATTGAGTTTTAGCTGTAATGACGTTGGCTCAAAGTAGGAATGAGTGTCATTGATGTGTGCCAGTTTGATTCTGACTGGCTTATGATTTTTATTCATTGTCATCTTCTCTCTTTTCATTCCGAAATGCCCAAGTGACCTCAAGACGCAGTATTCAGAGCGATGTCACTGATTTAAGTTCAAGGAAAACGATGCAGCGTAATAGTCATCTATTTCCCAATTGTTTGACAAAGAAATTGAATCAGTGACACGCTCCCTTCGGGCGAGTTGACTTGGTTTGTATACGTTGTTAACGCTTTTTAACTTAGGGTCACTAGGTTTTCAAATCGTTGCCTAGTCTACAAACCAAGTCATTCTCGCTGAACTAAGCATCTCGAGGTTACTTGGACATCATTATTAGAACTGAATCATGACAGAATCATGAATTTTATGAAACAGAGAAATTGTCATTTCATTTTTACGTGATCAAGATTCATCTTGCGTACAAGTTTGAAAGTGACTTTACGCCTAAACGGTCTCTATTCATAGGATGAATGCTCTTAAATTTGTGAACTGAGCTTAACTTGCCATGATCAATTTCATATATGCTTATGAGGAGCAAAAGAACTCTCGATAATTCAAATAATTGCAAGGAGGAGTGAGATGAGACTAGAACGCATCGAAATCTCTGGGTTTAGAGGCATTAAACGCCTTTCACTCTCTTTTGACGAACTGACGACCTTAATCGGTGAGAACACTTGGGGTAAATCCTCCCTACTCGACGCCCTGTCTCTCGCCTTACCTGCAGATGGCTCTCTCTATCAATTTGAAATGACGGACTTCCACGTCGACTATTCCATCTCGCACCCACAAACACAGCATCTTCAAATCGTACTCTGTTTTAAATCTCAAGATAAACAAGAAGTGAATGCTGGACGTTATCGTCGCATTAAACCTACATGGTGCATCAACGAAGACAACGAACACGTCATTTATTACCGTTTAAGTGCCAGTAGAGATGGTCACCACATCACAACCAAGTACGCATTCTTGGACTGTGATGGCGAAGCGAAGCAACTGCATCATGCAGAGAAACTCGCAATTGAACTGATGACCCTTCACCCAGTAATCCGATTACGCGACTCACGCCGTTTCCCCGAACCCAATCACATTAATGGTGACAACAAAAATGCTCGTATAGAAAAACGCATTAATAATACCTGCCGTCGCCTGTTTGCTATGCCTGGTCATGTGAACAAAGGTGAAGTTCGCAGCAGTCTTGATTCAATGCACACGTTAGTCGAGCACTATTTTGCATTCCGAAGCGTGAAGAAAGGTCACCCGAGAAAACCGCGAGACGGTCTGTTCTATGCCAGCCCTTCTGCTGAAAAAGGGTTATCGCAGTTTTTGAAAGAGACGAATAACAAGCAAACTCGCTTACTACTTATGGGATTGTTAAACGCGTACCTACAAGCCAAAGGCCCGACAGACTTAAGACGTTGTGCACGTCCCATCTTGATCATTGAAGATCCAGAAGGTCGTTTACATCCTACTCATCTATCCCGCGCTTGGAGCTTGTTGCAACTGCTTCCGATGCAGAAGATTCTCACCACAAACAGTGCCCGTTTACTCGGCTCTGTACCGTTGGCATCGATTCGTCGATTAGTTCGTTTGTCAGATCGAACCATTGCAAAGTCACTCAACACAAACCGCTTTAGTGTCGACCAACTCCGTCGGATTGGCTTCCACATTCGTTTTCATCGTGCTGGTGCCCTATTTGCTCGTTGCTGGCTATTGGTTGAGGGTGAAACAGAAGTTTGGTTATTTAACGAACTGGCACGTCAATGCGGGTATGACTTAGCGGCAGAAGGCGTACAAATCGTTGAATTTGCCCAGTCTGGGTTGAAGTCTCTGATCAAAGTCGCCAAAGAATTTGGGATAGATTGGCACGTCGTCACTGACGGAGATCCTGCGGGTAAGAAATACGCTCATACAGTAAGAGCGCATTTGGATAACGACCAAGAACGCCATCGCTTAACGGAATTACCTGACAGAGACATCGAGCATTTTCTCTATAACAATGGTTTCGAACTTTTCTTTAAGGACATTATCAAAGTTCCTCATGAGCACCCAATCCCAGCAAAGAAAGTCGTAAATCGCGTTCTGAAGAAACAAGCAAAACCCGATCTCGCCTTAGCGATTGTCGCTCATTGTGAGGAACGAGGTGTAGATTGCATCCCTGTGCTACTGCGCTGGACGTTGAAACGTGTCGTTACCATGGCAAACGGAAACACCTAACAAGCGTATAAATAAAAAAAAAGCACACCAACCTGGTGTGCTTGTATCAAGAATCAGTAATTTTGATTAACTGTATTGAGCGGGATAAGTCTCAACACACAGCGGATACAAATAAGATCGGGGGTTCACTACTGTACTTGCTCAGCGAGCGAAGAAGTAGCGGCTGATTTCGCATGTAACCAAAGTCCTGTTGCTTTCATTAAGTAGCCAAACACGCCACCTAAAATCAGCGATGGCACTACAAGTTGCCAATTGCCGTCTGCAGCAAAAGTGGCGCATGAGCCAATGAAAGTGCCAGGGATGTACGCTAGCCAAGCTTGTTTCGCTTGAATACACATAAAGAACGCAACTACAGCAGTAATTACATAACCGATAATCTCTACACCTACGTAAGTTGAACCGTAAATGATTACCAACGCCCAAAATACGCCTGTCATATTGGTGATCAAACTTTCTGCTAGCCCTTTTAAGCCACTTGTCGGGGATGCAAAGTAACTAGTACAGCCAAGAAAGCCTGCCCAAGACAACAGACCAAGGGAGATAGCGATCCAGCCCCATACGCCAGAGAGAATGCCAGTTGTAATTGAAATTGCTAAAAGTGTGGTCATGGTATTCTTACCCGCTTGACTAGTTTCGTACCACTTGGTTCGAAAACTGCCTTCATACATTGAAATCAGGCAGTCAATACTAGGCACATCCCTCATTGACTTCGGTGATCAAGATCGCATTAACATCCTATAACGTTGCATGTTTTACACGTTAAATTTGACGCAACCGATAAATCAACAGATTTCGAAAATAACAAAATCACAATAAATTGGGCGAAATAAGTAATAGATGACAAAAAAGGCCCTGCACAATGCAGAGCCTTTACTAAGATGCGATCATTTTGTTTCGAATATCGCTTAAAGCACTGAAGGTTTGCCTTTCATCATGCGTAAGCCTTCACGTTTGATGCAGTCAACCAATGGGTTTTCCGCCATATCAGCACGCCATATAAACGATAATGTTCGATCCATCTTCAGATCAGGTACGTTCAGCGCAACCAAATCACCAGCTTCAATGTAACGTTCTACATCAAGATAAGGCAGGCACGTCAAATACTGACCATTGGATACCAAGCTTCTTAGAACTGGAACGTGTTCGTATTCACGCCACACGTCCAAATCTTCAATAAGATGGTGAATCGAACTATCAAAAATCTTGCGAGTACCAGAACCATGTTCTCGCAACACCCATTTCGCTTGTTCAAGTTGAGCTAAGCTCACTGATGAGTTACGCGCAAATGGATGGTGGGACGCTGCGACTACAGTAAGATGGTCTCGACACCAAATCTCTTGGTGTAAACGGTTATCGTCACAGCGACCTTCAATCACGCCCAGATCGTATTTGTAATCCAAGACACCATCGATGACGGCCTGAGTACTCTGTACGCCTAAGGAGATACGCATCTCTGGAAAATCATTATCAATGATACTGATAAGGTCAGGAACTAGGTGTTCTGCAGGTGTTTGACTCGCGCCTAATCGAATGTGCCCACTCAACAAGTGTTGCTCGTAAAAACCCATTTCAATTTGTAGCGCGTCTTGCAGTAAACGCTTTGCTTTTGGTCTTAACCACATCCCCCAATGTGTTAAAGCCATTTGTTTGCCTTGCCTTTCAAATAAAGGTCTACCAAGCATTTTTTCCAACTGAGCAAGCGACATGCTCGTCGCCGATTGTGTCAGAGCCAGTTTATCCGCGGCCTGGCTTACACTGCCGGTATCTGCAACAGCGTCAAAAACCGCTAATTGCTTAAGTGAGTAGCGCAAAGTGTCCTCCCTAATTGGCGAGTATTCCCCATACTCTCGCAACCCAAAAATACATGCGTCGATACGCAATGAGGTTCATTTTACCTGCCTTTAAGAACTTATCAAATAATTTGATGAGGATTCTAAATATTATCAATTTTACCTGTAGCTCTGACCTGCTTAATCTGGATATGCGGTTCGGGAACACCGCAACAAAAAACAATAACACCTTCTCTTTCGAGTACAGAAAACGTCTCGATTTCATTAACCAAGGAGTTCATATGGAACCACAGACTAAGGAGTCATTATGGCGGTGACCAGCTCTCAAAATATCCAGTATTTCTCTCCAAAAGAAATGATGGCTGAAGCTGAGAAGTTTGCACTTAGTAAAGCAAACAAAACCAGCGGCATGACACTGGGTTTGGCAATTATGGCAGGCGCATTCATAGGTTTAGCATTCTTGTTCTACATCACAGTGACAACAGGTAGTGCGGATGCAGGTTGGGGTCTTAGCCGTCTTGCTGGTGGTTTAGCATTCAGTATGGGTTTGATACTCATCGTCATTTGCGGTGGTGAGTTGTTTACCAGCTCAGTGCTTTCGAGCATCTCATGGGCAAACAAACAAATCTCATTCGGCAAAATGTTGTCGATTTGGGGTAAGGTTTATGTAGGTAACTTCATCGGTGCAATGTTTTTACTTGCATTGGTCAGTGCGGCGGGCTTGTACCAAATGGATGCAGGTCAATGGGGCTTAAACGCACTCAACATCGCACAGCACAAACTACACCATACATTGGTACAAGCTTTTGCATTAGGCATTTTATGTAACTTATTGGTTTGTCTTGCAATCTGGCTGACATTCAGCTCGGCAAACGCTATGACCAAAGCAGCAATGACCATCATGCCAGTCGCGATGTTCGTTAGCAGTGGTTTTGAGCACTGTGTGGCAAACATGTTCATGGTACCGCTAGGTATCGTTATCGCAAACTTCGCACCGGAATCTTTCTGGACTGCGGTTGGTGTACCAGCTTCTCAATATGCAGATCTGAATGTCGGTCACTTCATCACTGCAAACCTAATTCCAGTGACTCTAGGCAATATCGTTGGTGGTGCAGTATTGGTTGGTTTAGCTAACTGGTGCATTTACCGTCGACCAGAACTTAAAGCAGCAAAAGTTGCATCAATTACAAACACTACAACACTCACGTCAGTTAAGGAACGCACTATGAAAAACGCATCGATTGTAAAAGAGATCATGAACCCGAGCCCAGTTACTCTGAGCGTAGAAATGCCAGTATCAACTGCACTAGATACCCTGTTGGACAACAATCTAATCAGTGCACCTGTTGTTGACATTGAAAACCGTTTGGTTGGTTTCTTCTCAGCACACGACGTAATGGTTGAATTATGGTGCCAAGATTACATCCCAGCTCAAGAACAAAAAGTTGTCGATTTGATGAGCCGTGACGTAGTAGCAATTGATGCAAATGACCGCTTAGTCGACGTTGTTGAGTTCTTATGTATCGATAAAGAACAACTTTACCCAACGACGAGCATGGGCATGGCGACTCGCTTTACTTCTCTTTCTTTAGAAGAACGCGCGAAAAGTATCAAAGTAAGCAAGCCTCAAGTGCTGCCTGTACTAGAAAACGGTCTGATGGTTGGCGTGGTGACACGTAGTGAAGTTCTTAAAGCTCTTCGTCCGGTATATGGCGAGCGTCTAAACCTAGTTGAAGATAACGTTCTAGAAACAGCATAAAACTATTACAACTAGCAACTAACAACAAAAGTTGGCACCAATAAAAAAGCGCTCTATTTAGAGCGCTTTCTTTATTTATACACACAAGAGCAAGAAATTACTTCTTAATACCTTCGATGTGCAATTCCATATCAACGTAGCTCGATGAGCCCATTACAGGGATTTCGAAATCAGCAAGCTCAAGACGGGTTTGACCAATGAAGCCTGCACGCTCACCACCCCATGGGTCGTTACCCGCGCCAACAAATTCTGCTTCGATTGTGATTGGCTTAGTGACACCGTGAAGAGTGAGGTCACCTGTTACATCTAGCTTACCGTTGCCTTTGTCTACAACTTTTGTACTCTTAAACGTCGCTTCGCTGTATTTACCTGCATCGATGAAATCACCACTACGGATGTGTTTATCACGCTCTGCATGGTTTGAATCAAGGCTAGTGGTATCAACTACTACGTTTACTTTCGAATCAGCAATGTTGTTTTCATCAAAAGAAAAGTCACCAGAAAATGTATTAAAACGACCTTTGATGAAACTGTAACCTAAGTGGCTTACTTTAAAGTTAATAGATGCGTGAGCGCCGTTCGTATCGATAACGTAATCTGCAGCGTTAGCACCAAACGGTAGTGCCATAGCGATTGCTAGTCCTGTAGCGAAAAGTGACTTTTTCATTTTGAAGCTCCTAACATTTTTCTTAATGTGTTGTCTTTATCGATAAAGTGATGTTTTAGTGCAGCAGCGGCATGCATACCAGCCATTAGGATTACAGCCCAAGCTGCATAGAAGTGAATTTCACCCGCAATATCTGATTGACCGGGAAATAACTCCCCTGCGCCTGGTACCGTAAACCAATTAAAAACTTCGATACCGCGACCATCAGATGTTGAGATGAGGTAACCTGAAATAAAGATAGTGATGAGCAATAAATACATCACACCATGTGCCGCCTTTGCTGCAGCCACTTCATAAGGTTTACCTTCTACTTTTGGTGACGCCGTCACATGTTTCCACACGATGCGAGCCAAAGTAAGTATTGCCAATAGAATGCCCACAGAGCGGTGATAATGTGGCGCCGTACGATACCATTCGCTGTAGTAGCTAAGGTCGACCATCCACAAACCCACAGCAAACAAACCGATGATGCAAAGTGCTGATAACCAATGCATAAATCGCGCAGGTAGGTTGTAGTTCTTTACCAGTGTTTCCATCTCACGTTCCTAGATATGTTCCTAAGTTGATGTTGAGCAAGAAACACAACATTAACTTATTTACCTTGTATGAAACAGATTATTTACCATCCTTTACATCTAACCAATATTGCTTGTTAAAACATCTTGTTCGAAAAATTTGAAGGAACTTAAAATCGTTTGTAAAACGTAAACTTAGATCTGAACTTCTTGTTCTATTTCATACAGTTCATCGCTCATTTCTAACATACGCCGTTCAATTACTGTTTTTGCATCTTCAATCCCTTTGTTGTAATAGATCGGTGCGAGTTTTTCTGTGATGAAATCAATCAAAAATTCGCTGTCAAATTGCCCGATTTCAAGACTCAGTTCGTCCTGCATGTAATCTTGAATGGCTGTCGCCAATGTTTCTTTTTGTGCTCTTTCTAGTTTGATCATATTTTACCTACGGAACTCTATTCTCAATTTTGATGTTTAGATCAAGAAGTTGCCTATCTAAATTAGTCTATCCTAAAAGGACTATGCTAACCTTTCGCCGTTCATATTGTTAACCGTTAAGGGATATTCTTTGCTACTCGACTTAGTCATTCAAAGTGTCAATGATTTTCAGGACGATTGTCTCAAACTGTGTGAGAAGCATTATCCTGCGGTACATAACCAAGGTATGAGTGAACACCATCTCGGTCTTGCATTTGCACGACGTATGGAGCGCACATTTCGTCACTTTGGTTACAGTAGTATCATCAAACCAATTGAAGTACTTGATGCCCCAGATTTACCTCACCATTATCGCATCTCATCTGAAATTGGTACGGTCTGGGTATTAAGCCATCATATGGTCAGTGCAGGCAATTCATGCCGCGAAAACCTACTTTCTTCTATCACTGAATGGCAAAGTGAGTACGGCTATGCATTACAGCCGAATGACTTACTATTTTTGGTGAGCGATCATTGGATCAGCCGTAGTAAAACCAGTCGAGAGTTATTACATTGGTGGATGGGTGAGCTACCTGAGCCAATTAATGAATATACCGAGCAAGGCATCACATTATTTACCAGCGAGTCACAGCTTACCCATTCCCTGGATACGCGCTTTGGTATCAGCCCTTGCTACATTAAATTTGGACATCCTTTGCGCCGCTCAAACAAGCAACAACTGGTCAGAAAGTACCTTCAACTGTACGCGGTTTTACAGTGGTAACATCAAATTGCAACAGGTAGATTATCAGCCTATTCATCTATTTGTTTGAGGCTGATCGATATTTCCATTCAATACAAGCTAACTCTCTTGCCTTGACCCCTTCAGCACAATTAGATTCGACTTACTGAAGTAAAACTAGATGCACAACAATCAGTTAGGCATCAGTGAAAGTATCTTGGTCTAGGTTACAAACAATAATGATGAGTATCTCGCAGCTACTGGGCTGCATTTCAAAACAATTAGATGGACAATACGTCGCACAATATAAGCAACTGACGTTGAGAAGCGTATTTCAACCCATCTATCAGAAAGATCTTTCTATCATCGGTCTTGAGGCGCTGGTACGTATCAGCAATCAAGATGGGCTCATGATTAGACCAGACCAATTCTTTCACTCAACGAGCATCCCCAGTGAAGATCAAATCAATGTTGAGCGCTTAAGTCGACTCATTCACATCAGCAATTTCGGTCAGTCCAAGTTTAGCAATAAAAAGCTGTTCTTAAATGTCTTACCAAAAGCAGCAGAGATGCTGGCAAAAGACATGTCTTATAGTAATTTGCTAAATCAATCCATCGTCGAAGCCGGCTTGCTCCGAAAGCAAATCGTCATGGAGTTAGTTGAACTTGATGCAAGTGATGAAAACTTCCTCTACAAAGCTACGAAAGAGCTCAGTGATAATGGCTATATGCTTGCCATTGATGATTACGGAATTGATGCCTCAACGATTGAGCGCGTTAGATGCGTAAAACCGAACATCATAAAAATAGATCGGTCATTGCTATTGAGGTACGAAAATGGCGACTTTTCGTGTTTGATGGAAGCACTCTCGCTAGCGAGAGATGTGAACTCAAAAACCGTTATTGAAGGAATTGAAACCGAGCATCAACTTAACTTAATGAAAAAACTCGGTTTTGATATGTATCAAGGCTACTTATTAGCGATGCCTCAAACGCTTGAAGCGTACCAAGAAGCAAAGACTGCGTAATCAAGGTTATTGATAATCGCAATCACCTTTTTATTTTCGTTTTTTTCCGCGGTTTTTATGGATTGCCAGTTTTGCCTTCATCTTACGTTTTTCTGCAGAACGACTCTTACGACGACCACCACCACTATTACGTTCAGGTTCAATTTCTTCTATTAAGCTTGGTTCAAAGCCTTCTAACCACTCTTGCGGTAAGCGTTTGTCAAGCAGGTTTTCAATGGCGTGCAATAGATACTCTTCATCACGACTCATCAAAGAAACCGCAAGACCAGATTTACCCGCACGTCCCGTACGACCAATACGGTGAACGTAGTCTTCCGCCTTAAATGGCATATCGAAGTTAACGACTTGCTCAAGTTGTTGAATATCTAAACCGCGAGCGGCAACATCAGTTGCAATTAACGCACGTACTTTACCTTCTTTGAACTCGTCAAGTGCACGTTGACGAGCACCTTGAGATTTATCTCCATTGATAGAGACCGCTTTAATGCCATCCAGTTTAAGCTCTTTAGCCAATTCGTCACTGCCTTGCTTAGTCTTGGTAAATACCAATACCTGCTGCCAGTTACGTGAACCAATTAAGTACGCTAGCAGTTCGCGTTTACGCTTCTTATCGACTGGGTAAACCATTTGTTTCACTGTTTCTGCCGTCGTATTTGCTGGTGATACTTCCACCTCGACCGGAGAATCCATCAATTTGTAAGCAATGGTTTTAATGCGCTTTTCAAACGTCGCTGAGAAAAGCATCGTCTGTATCGTTTGTGGTAAACGACGAAGGATACGTTGCAGATCAGGCCAAAAACCCATATCCAACATACGATCCGCTTCATCCAAAACAAGGATGCCTGTTTTAGAAATGTTTACGTTGCCATTAAACAAATGGTCAAGTAGGCGCCCCGGTGTTGCGATAAGGATGTCTGCGCCCTCTTCAAGCTTTTTCTTTTGTACGCCAATACTCGTGCCACCGTAAACACACACTATTTTAAGATCAGTATTTGCTGAGTATTGCGTGAGGTTGTCCATCACTTGCTGAGCCAGTTCTCGAGTCGGCACGAGAATCAGTGCTTGCGGCGTGCCATTACGTTTCTGTTGCTGAACAGTCTGGATGATTGGCAAGCCAAATGCCGCTGTCTTACCTGTACCGGTTTGTGCAGCAGCAAGCAGATCTTTACCTTCCAGCACGTGTGGAATCGATTTTTCCTGAACAGGAGTCGGTGTAACAATATTCAAACCACCTAGGGTCTCAACCAACGGTTGTTCAATGCCAAGATCAGCGAAATTAACGGACATGATAAACCTCTTAATTTTTGGAGCGCAGAGTTTACCAGAGCGCCTTTGGGCATACTACCTTTAGCAGTCAATGCGTTATGAATTAATTAGCTGTTGATGATACTCAGCAGATTGACTCAACACATCTCGATACAGCGCAGCAAACTTCCCTTCCAATTGTTCATATTCATTATCCAGAACCTCAAACGTCGTCGTGAGGTCTGCCATACGCGGCGTTCTTTGTGACATCCGATGAAGGGCAAATTCGATGTTTTCTAAGTATTGATAAGACTGCAACCAACCACCACTCCACATACGACTATGTAATAACAAAAATCGTGGAGGAAGTTGTTCTGATATTTGTTCATTCACTTGAAGATAAGCATATTGAACAAAGGAATCTAAAGATTGCTCGCTAAATGAATACCAATGCTTGGCTAAACAGTGGTCCCAAAACATATCAAGAGCGATAGGTGCAAAGCGTCGTGCAACGCCAGTAAAGTGTGGTTTGCATTCTTCGACAATAGCGTGGTGATCGGTGATACGATCCACAAAACGATGGAGTTTAATACCATTGGAAATATCAGCTTGATATTGCTTGCTTGGATCTCCCTTTACGAAATCTCCAAGCAAGTTTCCCATTAAATGGCTATTACAGTGATCTGCAATATGCAGGTGGGCTAGAAAGTTCATTAGACGCTGTGAGTGGCCTTTTGGCTCGTCTTACATGAACTTAGTATAACGTCTGTAGTGACGCGGTGAGAGTACTAATTGTACTTATTCGGCTTCTTCTTCTGAGCCAATGTAGTCCGACAAGATAATACCGATTTCGAGTGCATCAAGCATCTCTAGGCATTCGTCGTTTTGGTATTGGTCGCTCATTGTGACCTCCTTTGTGTTACATCTCCTGAAGCATTCATGCTTCGATTCTACTGCCATAACTTCTTCTTTATCGATGACAGCAACTCCTTTTTATAGCCTTTATATGACACATTCATGACAGCGAAAAGTAAAGTTTTGGAAAGCTATGACAGAAATCATAAGTAAACGTTTGCGGTCAATATTCTCAAAAAACCAGACACCAACGTCAAAGCACTACCATTTCATATGCATGCAATTGTCAGATTTTAATTAGTTTTCTGTCATTAATGGATATGATGTACCGTTATAGGTAGCTTCAGATCTCATATTTTGAAATCGATTAGCCACTTGTTACATATTTTGCTGATAAGCCGCGCATATTTTGTTTCGATATAACTATAAGTTTGTTCAACACCGTTTTCATCTCAAATGGAGCTATAAATGAGAGAAGTTGAGTTTAGAACGATAGACAGATTGTTTATCAAAATGTCTATCAACGACAAAATGTGGGTCATTTTCCTTCTGTTCCTAGTGACTTTAACTTCAGTGGCAGGCAGCCGCTATTTCAATGACATTCAACAATTTGAGCAGCAGTCGATCATTGCTGCGCAAGCTCGGCTTTCGGGTGTGGTCGAATCACAACCAGATAGCCTACGCAGCATCAATGGCGTTGTGAACGTAAGCTCGGTCAACGATGCGAAGTTTGAAAACGGTACGGTGACCGTTTATTCTTCATTAAAATCAGGTCAAGCTATTCAACTCACTGAAAACTTATCTAGCCAATATCAACAAGCGAAGTCAGGGGCTTTAACTACGTTCCTTCTAAGCTTACTTTGGGCTGTACCGTTCGCCCTATTCTCTTATTGGGTAGCAACCTTTATTGGTGGTGCTTTGTGGGTGTTGTACACAACAACTGAAAAGATTGGCGACGGCGATTTAACGTCACGATTAGGTTTTCATCCAGGGCGCGATGAGTTCGGCACTATCGGTTGTGCACTCGATAAGTCAATGGATACTCTGACCGAGCTAGTAAACAGCGTAAAAGATAACGCAAATACCCTAAGCGAAACATCGGCTTCCTTCGAACAAGACATGAAGCTAAGCGAAACGCAAATCGCACATCAATACCAGACATTAGATTCTGTTGCGACGGCAATGGAAGAAATGACAGCATCAGCCAAAGAAGTATCGAGTGTTTCTCAGCAAGCAACGCTTCAATCAGACCAAGATGCACAACAGATTGAGAACAGTCGTAACCGCGTACAGAGTGTTATCACCGAAATTGAAACTTTATCGAGCTACATTGAGCAAGCGTCAGCTTCTGTTGGCAGCTTGAACGAAAATACAACGCAAATTAACGACGTTATCACCACCATCAATGCGATCTCTGAGCAAACCAACCTACTCGCACTAAATGCAGCCATTGAAGCGGCTCGCGCTGGCGAACAAGGTCGTGGCTTCGCTGTGGTTGCTGATGAGGTTCGAACACTTGCAAGTCGCACCCAACAGGCAACGGTTGAAATTCAAGCTATGATTGAGAAGCTCCAGGTCGAGAGCCAAAACATTGCTTCTATTACAGATCGTACCGTTCAACAAGCGCAAACTAGTAGCCAACTGATTGATGAAATCGGTGGTGATGTAACAGCGATTGCCGACTCAGCACGTTCACTGATGGATATGAGTATTCAAATCTCAACCTCTGCAGAAGAACAAAGCGCAGTAGCAAACGACATTGCATCTGAACTGTCAGACATTCGTTCTCAATCTAATACGATCAGAGAAGTAGCAGAACAATCAACAAGTGGGGTTGCTGCGTTAACGCAAGCGTCTGTCTCACTTGGTGAAGTATTGAAACGCTACCGCACAGCATAATCGAAATTAAGACAAAAAGGGCTCCGAGTAAGGAGCCCTTTTTATTTGTTGTGGATTTTATTGTTATACCCAAGTGACTTCAAGATGCAGGGTTCAGAGCGTTGTCATTGATTCGAGAGCAAGGAAAACAACGCAAGGTACTATGTAACCTGGATGCACTTGTAACCTTGATGCACTTGAGTATACAAATTTTGCTAATCAAGCATTATCTGGATATCAAATCACTTTACTTTGAAGTGAATCGAAATAATTCTCTGAACTTGATGAAAGAATGTTCAAAGGTTAGACGTTCCGCTATTCTAGATATTGCCAATAAAATTTGCTGCTGGTGAACAATATGAATAATTACAACAAAACAAAAGACACTGATGATCTTCAGTGTCCCCTATGCCAATGCGATGAATATATGATTTCATCAGATGGCGAAAAATTCACATGTGCTTCTTGTGGATTCCATACAAAAAACTTTTCATCTATCCAATGCTTGCATCAAACCCCGTTATTACAAACTAAATTCAAACACATCCACAGTTTAAGCAATGTTTGTCACTAAACTGAGCAGCCTAAGAGCTGCTCTTTTAGTTCATCAAGGTGTGAAATTTGAATAACGCGCTCATCGTTTACTAGATTAATCGGTGCGCCGTTATAAAGCTGAATGGTTCTTACGCCTGCATTTAAACCAGCTTCCACTCCTTTAGGCGTATCGTCAATGTACAAGCAATCACTAGGGAGAAAGCCCATATTCATTGCGCTGTACATAATGAGATCCGGTTCCGGCTTCCAACTGTTCGCATCAAATGCAGAAAATACTTTGCCTTTAAATGCGTCCAATAGCCCTGTCAGCTCTAGTGAATACTCAATCTTGTCTTTAGGACCATTAGAAGCAACACAATATTCAATGTTGTGCGAATCTAAAAACTGAATAAGCCGTTTTGCCCCGTCCATTGGTTGCAAATGACGCACAAATAGCTTTTGTAACTCTTCTCTATATTGCGGTTCAAGAACATCAATAGAGGCATTTACGTTCATCAACTCTTTCGCATCACGGAGAATGTCTGCCAACTTACCGCCTTTAAAATGCTCGACACACTCATCGAAGCTCATTTCAGCGCCATACTGGCTAAACACGTTCACCAATGCTTGGCAGCACAAACGTTCACTGTCTACCAAGGTCCCATCACAATCGAATATGACGCATTTAATATTGTTAATAGCCATACGCCAGTCCCCCGCCAACGAATATTACACACTCTGCTGTTCAATTAAGTTTGAACTTATTGACTTATTTATTTGTACTAAATATGTATACTCATGATAGGTAAGTTTAGAAATGTTTAAACGACAGACTTGGCATTTCGTAGAAATGAGAAAGAACAATTAACATTTTTTTAAGCAAGATCACCGAATGAAGCCCCAAAATTAAGAAAGATGAAACTTCATTTAGCGTGGTAATTAGCATTAAACTTCGTTATCTGGGTACAAATAACGCACTTCTATAAAATCATCCAAATTATTTAACAGAAGCTGAGTCAAGACAGGGTCGAAGTGTTTGCCCTTTTCTTGCCTGAACAGCTCGACGACCTCTTCAGTTGTCCATGCGCGTTTGTAACATCGCTCGGTAAATAGAGCGTCAAAGACATCTGCAATCGCAACAATGCGCGCAAACAAGTGGATATCTTCACCTTTTAAGCCATTTGGATACCCAGTTCCATCCCAACGCTCGTGATGTTCGTGTGCGACGATGGCTGCAAGTTTGGTGATTTCACCTTCACGATTATTGAGTAACTCAAAGCCTTTCGTAGTGTGACGCTTCATGATCTCCCATTCATCTGCATCCAACTTACCTTTTTTATCTAGGATGGATTCAGGTACAGAGATTTTCCCCACATCATGCATTGGACTTATGACTTCAATCATTTCCACTTCGCGATGGCTAAGACCATAAAATTCCGCCAGAGTGGCAGATAGTCTCGCGACGCGCTTTACGTGCTGCCCAGTTTCCCCAGATCGGCATTCAATCGCCTCGCCCAATATGTGAATCATTTCCTTTTGAACACTCAACGTTCGCTTTTGTAGCGTTACGATCTTTCGATTCTTTTGGTCAATGACTTTACGTTGGCGCATGGTCATAAACTGACTGACGATGACCAGAAACAACAGAATAATCAGCGCACAAGCAAACAAGAGCAATTTGATGTTTACTTGAATCGCCGGTGGTGGCGCATTAATGATGTGTGCGCTTTCAGGAATATCGTAACGGCTGATTCCGTATTTTTGGATAGCAGTAAAATCGAGAACGGCCTCGGATATCAGCTCATCATCCACTTTGGTCATGGACAACCCCAATTTCCCAGCCATCAACTCAGCAGCCTCGTAGCCGTATTGTTCAGAGCGGTTGACAAAACCACCTAAAATGCCCGGTTCTTCGAGGTACATTTCCCACAGAACAAAAACAGGAGCGGCGCTTTTTGCACCAATAACATGCGCCACTTGTTGATAAGAGTGGTAATGCCCTTGCTCTGCCTCTGTATTAAAATGAGTGAGTAGAACCGCATCATTTGGGCTTATGTTCTCTAGTTGCTTTGATGCGTCATCAAGGGTTTCATCACGTAGCTCGATTAGGTTGATCTGAGGAAACTTTTTCATTTCCGCAACGACACGCTCATGAATAAGCTCAGACGTCATGCTACGATCAGCTAAGTAATAAAGGTTCTTGATTTGAGGACGTAGCTGGTTGATAAGCAGAATATTTTCGGCGACTCGGTCTTGTTCATAAAGCACGCTACCAGAAGAACTCAACGTATCAAGCGTGGCGTCCGCGTCATTTATTCCAACCGCTACGAGAGGGGTAAAACGTTCATCATTCGCAAGGTATCGCTTTGCAAACTGCAATGCGGCATCGTCAGAAATGATGACACCATCAAATTCATAGTCTTTGTATTTTAACTTAAGGTAATTGGCCATCCGTCTAAAATAGCCATCGGTATGCACTCGCTTTGCATCCAGATATTCAATCGACAGCTTTACTTCGCTGTTCGTTTGTTTGAAGCCCTCTTCTATGCCTTTTTGAATATCACTGGTCCATTGATATGAAGGCTCATAGGAGTGTAACACCAGTACTCGTTCGATTTCCCAATCAGTATTGTCAGCATTGACTGCGGCCGTCCCTAGGCACAACAAAAGACCCAATAAACGCGTCAAACGCTTAAACATGTTTTACCCAGCCGAGAAAAAGAAGATTTTGCACATTCTAAACATCGATTCCCTTCAGGGAACCGATATCGATCAATTTTCAATGACTATTGTTTCACTCAACTTTTGATCGTGGTTCAGCTTTTTTCCTAAATCACAGACAAACTGGTGTTTATCTAAATTTTGAGAAACCACTAAATCAGAAATAAGGGTGTTGCCTTCATATTGGCTTACAATCGCGGCACCAACCGGCTCCCCTTCTTTAAATCCGACATACAACTCAAATTCTGGTGTAAGGATGATTTGGGTAAGGAACTCAACAATCATTTCTTGTTCGTGCTTGTCTGCCCAACGCTGCGATTGAAGAATTGAAAACATCACGGTAAGTCGATGAAAATCAACTAAGAATATGTCTTCTACCGATAAGTTTGACTCATTGTCTAAGAGCAACGTATTACTACTCACCTCGTAGGTTTGCTGCTCAAGCATACGATTGTAAATTTCACGACCTTCCAAACTTTCTTTAGTAGGGAATTCAACTTCTACTAAATCATGCAGCCACTCGTTTTTTCTTTTAATGCTTTCTAACTGTTGTTCGTTCATTTTCTTACCTTAAGCGCTGCTAGTTCAATTTTGGACAGCGTAAAAAAGACAGGACTTTGATTAGAAATGTAGTGCTCACCTGCTCTGGAGCGGTACATTAGCATGAAGCCTCTTACAAACCTAGCTAAACTCCTGAGGTAACGCCAAATTTTGTTTTAATCGTGTGCGTCTGATAAATTGAATCAATAGATTAGCCTATTTAAGGGATGAAAAATGAAAAAAAGCTTGCTTGCTTTAGGTTTGGTAACGGTCTTGGCTGGGTGTAGTGATAATGAAGTGGGCGACGTCTCACTAGGCATGTTCACAATGAAAGACATTAAAATTGGTCACCTACAAGATGAAGTCGTAACTGGCGTAACTTGTCATATTGCTTCTATTGAAGCGAACCTAAGTTTGTCTGATCCGAGTGACAGCTCAATCTCTTGTCGTCAAACCGGTGATATCACACCAGAAATGATTGCAAAAATAGACAAGAGCAAGTCAGGGGAAGTGGTATTCAAAAAATCGAAAAGTATCTTCTTTAAAACGATGAAAGTGCGTCGAATCTACGATCCAGAGAATCAAACGTTACTTTACTTATCATACACCACGAAAGAGACCGAAGGCAGCTTCAAACATAGCTTGTCAACGGTGCCATTATGGGGCACGAAAGCTTACGTCGAACCGACTGTAACTCCTACAAATTAACCCCAAATCGCTGCTAAAAACACCAGCCCGCTGCATTTTTCAGCGGGCGAATTTCTTTGTAATAAAACACAACGATTTTCAAAATTTTGTGATACAATCCCGCCTCTTTTTTTCTCACTCAAGAACAAGCATGAAGTTTCCTGGACAGCGTAAATCTAAACACTACTTCCCAACTCACGCTCGAGATCCATTAGTCAACCAAATTCGACAGGCGCCTAAGCTGTACCGCCCTACGATTGTCGGCGTTGGTCAAACCATCGTAGATATCGAAGCGCGCGTAGACGATGCGTTTTTAGAAAAATACAACCTTAGCAAAGGTCATTCTCTCGTTCTTGAAGAGAGCAAAGCAGACGCACTATATGAAGAGTTAGTAGAGCAAGGTCTGATTACTCATCAATACCCAGGCGACACTATCGGTAACACTCTGCACAACTACTCTGTATTGGCAGACAGCAAATCCGTACTACTTGGTGTTATGTCTAAGAACATTCAAGTCGGTTCTTTCGCATACCGTTACCTGTGCCGCACCTCTTCACGCATGAACCTTAACCACCTGCAAACTGTAGATGGTCCTATTGGTCGCTGCTACACCCTAATTTCTCAAGATGGTGAACGTACTTTCGCAATTAACGAAGGTCACATGAACCAACTAGCTCCTGACAGCATTCCTGAAGAGGTGTTTGAAAAAGCCTCTGCTCTTGTCGTTTCATCTTACCTAATGCGTGGTAAAGAAGATGACCCAATGCCAAAAGCCGTTCAAAAAGCGATCGACTTTGCTAAGAAGCACGACGTCCCTGTTGTACTAACGCTGGGTACAAAATACGTGATCGAAGGCAACGCTGAGTGGTGGCAAGAGTACATTCGAGACAACGTATCTGTTGTTGCAATGAACGAGGAAGAAGGCGCTGCGCTTACTGGAGAAACTGATCCACTTGCTGCCGCAGACAAAGCACTCGAGTGGGTAGACCTTGTTTTGTGTACTGCTGGTCCTGATGGTCTATACATGGCTGGTTACACCGAAGAACAAGTGAAACGCGAAACAACGCACGATATCCTTGAAGGCTCAATTGATGAGTTCAACAAGTTCGAATTTAGCCGTGCTATGCGCAAAGAAGACTGTAAACAGCCGATGAAAGTGTACTCTCATATCGGTCCTTACCTAGGTGGACCACTTGAGATTAAGAATACCAACGGTGCTGGTGATGCCGCGCTATCTGCTCTTCTGCACGACATGGCTGCCAACTCTTTCCACCAGAAAGAAGTTCCTAACTCAGAAAAACACGAAGTACGTTGTCTGACTTACTCTTCGCTATCTCAAATTTGTAAGTATGCTAACCGTGTAAGTTACGAAGTGCTAACCCAACACTCTCCTCGCCTATCCCGTGCTCTACCAGAGCGTGAAGATAGCTTAGAAGAAACCTACTGGGATCGCTAAGAACCAAGCACTTAGAGCGAAAAATATGCGAAGGTCACCGTTTGGTGACCTTTTTGTTTTGATCTAGCGCAGTATTTAGTGTTTTTTGTTATTATGTAGCACGCTAAGGCGCACGAACTGCTTTACACCTCTTATTTTACCAGTATTATTCTCGCGCAAACGTTTGCGCAACAGCAATACAGTCTTTCGATTGCTTGATGTTGAACGCCACGTGTTAGCCATTTTTTTGGAGTATCCATGCAGTCTGATATTGAAATTTGCCGAAACACACCGTTGTCTTCTATCGCTACTGTCGCAGCAAATGCAGGTCTTTTGCCGCACGAATTTGATACACACGGAAAACACAAAGCTAAAGTTCATCCCCAATGTCTTGAGCGCCTCAATACAAATGCAAATCAAGACGGAAAGTTAGTGTTGGTCACTGCGATTACCCCTACTCCTTTAGGTGAAGGTAAGACCGTTACAACAATCGGCTTATCTCAGGGGCTATCTAAGATCAATCAATCGGTCATGGCATGTATTCGTCAACCGTCAATGGGTCCAGTATTTGGCGTTAAAGGTGGGGCTGCTGGCGGCGGTTACTCTCAAGTTGCACCAATGGAGGAACTAAACCTGCACCTCACTGGTGATATCCACGCGGTTACCGCAGCGCATAACCTTGCGTCCGCCGCGCTTGATGCTCGTCTCTATCACGAGCAACGAGAAGGCTACGCGGCGTTCGAGGCACGAACTGGACTAAAAGCACTTAAAATCGATGTTGACCGAATCACGTGGAAACGTGTAATGGACCACAACGATCGTGCACTACGCATGGTGAAGATTGGTCTGAATGAAGAAGGCAAGACCATTAACGGTTTTGAACGTAGTGAAGGTTTTGATATCTCCGCAGCCTCTGAGCTTATGGCTATCCTTGCCCTAGCAAAAGATCTTAAAGACTTACGTCAGCGTATTGGG
This sequence comes from Vibrio sp. Y29_XK_CS5, assembly GCF_024181835.1. NCBI lineage: Bacteria > Pseudomonadati > Pseudomonadota > Gammaproteobacteria > Vibrionales > Vibrionaceae > Vibrio > Vibrio sp. Y29_XK_CS5. The sequence goes on along the minus strand of NZ_JAMZAM010000001.1, from coordinate 844,648 downwards.
CGTATTGTCGTGGCATACGATATCGAGGGACAACCGGTTACCACAGAAGACTTGCAAGTCGCAGGTGCAATGGCTGTCACACTCAAAGAGACAATAGCTCCAACATTAATGCAGACTCTAGAAGGTGTGCCAACCCTTATTCATGCAGGTCCATTTGCTAATATCGCTCACGGTAATTCCTCTATCATTGCAGACGAAATTGCTCTTAAACTATCTAGTTACGTTGTCACTGAGGCGGGTTTTGGTTCCGACATGGGGTTCGAAAAAGCTTGTAATATAAAAGCGGCGGCGGCTGGTCGAGCTCCTGATTGTGTTGTGATTGTTGCGACATTACGCGGCCTAAAAGCAAACTCCGGTCACTACGATTTGCGTCCGGGCATGGCTATTCCGGATTCGATTTTCAACCCCGATCAAATGGCATTAGAAGCAGGGTTTGAAAACCTGAAATGGCACATCAATAATGTTCATAAATACGGTATTCCTGCTGTCGTTGCGATCAACCAATTTCCGCAAGATTCTATAGAAGAGTTGTCTGAATTAGAGTCTTTAATAGAACGCTTTAATCCTGAAGTAAAAGTTGCCATCAGCACCGCATTTGCAAAAGGCGGTGACGGTGCCGTTGAGCTTGCTAAGCATGTTGTTGAAGCATGCGAGAATCCATCGGAGTTCACCCCTCTTTACACGAAAGAGCAATCATTGAAAGAAAAGCTGATGGCGGTCTGTGAAGCTGGTTATGGTGCATCAAATATCGAGATGAGCGATCTAGCAAAACAGCAGCTCAAGCACTTTGAAACGCTTGGCTTTGACGGCTTAGCTGTGTGCATTGCTAAAACGCCGTTGTCACTCAGTACAGATTCAGCAATTAAAGGCGCACCTAGTGGCTTTAACGTTCCGATTCGCGAACTTCGCTTGTGTGCCGGAGCAGGCTTTGTATACGCACTTTCAGGAAACGTCATGACCATGCCAGGGCTACCAGACAAACCTGCATTTATGAACTTAGACCTTGATGATCAAGGTAACATCATCGGTCTGTCATAACCTCACTGCTGTTTTCTACAATGGACAGGAGCCTTTGAGCTCCTGTTTTAATTTCTGCTCGTCCCACATTACCTCATTGTTTTAACGCCGCTTTACATTGTAAATCGGGTTGTAGACAACCTTTGGCCACTCCGACCTCACCAATTTAGTGCACGACATATTTCCCCACTCCCTAATGTAGTGCAAAGTTAACGCTTCATTTATCAAAATATATTGATTTCATTGATAAAATTCTATGGCTCGAATCTTGTACTAGGGTATATAACAAAACGATTTCTAAAAAACAAAGGACACTCACTGTGCACATCGAATAGCAATCAGCAGTTGGCTAACTCCTCAGGCTTTAGAGCGCTTTCGAGGCACGTAAGATAAGGGAAAGGGAAGATTATGCAAGATGCACTTGCGGTAATTTTAGCCGGTGGTATGGGGTCAAGGTTAAGCCCTCTCACCGATGATAGAGCCAAGCCAGCGGTTCCTTTTGGCGGTAAGTATCGTATCATTGATTTCACGCTAACTAACTGTCTTCATTCTGGTTTACGCAAGATATTGGTTCTCACTCAATACAAATCACATTCACTACAGAAACACTTGCGAGATGGTTGGTCCATCTTTAATCCCGAACTTGGTGAGTACATAACGGCAGTTCCACCTCAAATGCGCAAAGGTGGTGCATGGTACGAAGGTACAGCCGATGCGATCTACCACAATATGTGGCTACTTTCGCGAAACGATGCAAAGTACGTCGTCGTTCTTTCTGGTGACCATATCTACCGCATGGATTACGCAGCGATGCTCGAAGAGCATAAAGAAAACGGTGCGAAGTTAACGGTCGCTTGTATGGATGTTCCTGTTGAAGATGCAACCGCCTTTGGGGTCATGGGCATCAAAGAGAATGGTTTGGTCGAATCTTTCGTCGAAAAACCAGAAAACCCACCTACTCTGCCAGATGATCCAACTCAAAGCTTGGCTTCTATGGGTATCTATATTTTTGATATGGACGTACTACAAGACGCTCTTGAAGAAGATGCGAAACTCGACGATTCCAACCATGACTTTGGCAAAGACATCATCCCAAAGCTCATCGATACTCAATCCGTTTACGCTTATAAATTCTGTGGCAGTAAAGGTCGTGTAGACAAAGATTGCTACTGGCGCGATGTAGGTACAATTGACTCTTTCTATGAAGCCAATATGGACCTTTTAGAACCCATACCACCAATGAATTTGTATCAGCCTAACTGGGCGATTCGCACTTATGAAGCGCAATTTCCACCAGCAAGAACCGTTTCATCAGCCACAGGTAATGAAGGTATTTTTATAAACTCAATCATCGCCAATGGCGTTATCAATTCGGGAGGGTCTGTTCAGCACTCAGTGATAGCAGCAAATGTGCGCATTCATGATAGTGCAACTGTCGTAGATAGCATTATTTTTGATGATGTCGAAGTTGGAGAAGGCTGTCAGTTGGTGAGTTGTATTATCGACAAGCACGTTCGAATTCCCCCTCATACTCAAATTGGAATAAACAAAATTGAAGACGCAAAGCGATTCCATGTTTCTGAAAAAGGCATCGTAGTTATTCCGGAAGGTTACCAGTTCTAGCTTTTTTGCTCTCATGTAATCATCAATAGAGAAAAACCAAGCTCACCAAATAAAAAAGCGCGCGATGTAAATCGCGCGCTTTTGTCATCCACTCAATTTGGATTAGATATTACATACTGTTGACCAGCTACCATCACTACCCGGCTCTGATGCAGTCCACCAGTTTGCTTGGTATACCACACCATTGTGAATCACTTTGTCACCTTGGTTAGCGTGGCTTGGGTTACCTTGCCAATCAGTTTGTGGCAGGTCTGGGTAAGTAACTAACCCTGCGGTGTCACAAGTACCAGGTTCAGTACCGCCACCACCACCGGTGCCAGAGTTTAAGTCACCAATTGGTAGATCTGGTTGCTCAAACTTAAACGCAAACTCTTTACCGCCAGAAATTACGGTGTAATTAGCAGGACCAGAGATTGGTAGGTAGTAAACCATATCGAGCTCGTAAGTACCGCCTGCTGGTAAGTCTTTCCATGCAGGTAGAGAGAAGGATACGCGATGCATAACACCATCTAGACCACCGATGTTGTTTGCACGAGTGTGACCAGAAGCAATAACACTTAGACCACCACCAGATTGATCTTTCGCGTTATCCGGTGCTGATACAGGAATATCAAACTGGAATTCTGTACCACCAGGAATCGCTTGACCAGTGTTGTTCGTAAACGTGATCTTAGGATTGATTGGGTAGTTTTGGTCACCAACTTTAAAGCCGCCAACGCTAACAGCGATGTCTACTGCTTCTGTTGGAATCGGACCTGTCGCAATCTTGTTTCCGTAAGGCGTTGCAGACTTAAACTTATCGTAAATCGCCTTGGTCATCGTGTTACCCATGTGGTACTCACCATTACCTGCAGCACACGCTTGTTCAGTTGCATCTATCGTTGTACGGTTGCCGTTCGCATCTAGTACGTAACAGTTGTAGTCACCCGCAAGCTCCCAGAACATGATACCGCCGATCTCTTTATCGATAACGTAGTCCGCTTTCACTTCAACAGACGCTTTATCTTCTGTTGAAAGGAATACGCTCTTCTCTGCGTTCCATAACCATGGAGCTACCGCAACATCATCATAGTTACGCGTGTAGGTGCCAACCAATTGGTCTGAAGGGTCGTTAACTGGATCTAGACCATACGCTTGAGCATAGGAACCCCAAATGCCTTTCTCTAGGTTCTTCGCGTGCCACATTGGGTTGGAACCTGCGCCCATTTCGTTGCCTTTAGGGTCAGTATCGTGCCACATGTTATCGATACCTAGAGCACCGTGACCACAATTGTTCTTCTCACCTTCACCTGTACCAGGCGCACATTCAGACTGGTTTGGTAATGCTGCACGACCCCAAAGACCGTTTTCACCACCTGTCACACCTTGCCAACCACGAGTATAGTAAGGAACACCAATGTTAATACGACCAGCCGGCATTGAACCGCGGAAGTAATGGTATGCCCAATCCGTGTTCAAGTAGCCGATACCACCGTAAGCCGCAGTGCCATATACATTCCACTGTGCTAGCTCAGAGTCTTTACCTGTATCGAACAGTGCCGCGTTATGACCAACGTGGTCGTTCCAAGCACCGTGTAAGTCGTAAGACATGATGTTTACGTAATCTAGGTACTTAGTAACGTCGAAGGTTTCCATACCACGTAGCAAGTAACCTGAAGAAGGCGCTGCAATCGTTAGCATGTAGTGATGACCATCTTGTGTTGATGCCGCGTCCAATTTCTCACGAAGCACTTTCATAAGTTCTTGGTAAGACGCCCACAAGTATGGACGACGTGGTTCCATGAAGTCTTTATCGTAAGGGTTACCCGCTCCTGCCATAGAAGTTGGGTACTCGTAGTCAATGTCTAGACCGTCGAACTTGTATGTACGCATCATTTCAACAGCAGATGTCGCAAACTTCTCGATACCCGCATGGTTGATTGAACCGTCTGCGTTAGTCGTCATCGTATAGAAGCCACCGTCAGCAACACGGTTACCATCTGCACCGAAGTGACCACCCGTTTCAGCCCAGCCACCAATAGAAATCAACGTCTTAACATCGTGTTTCTGTTTGTAAGTCGCTAATGCACCAAAATGACCTTTAAAGCCTAGCGCTGGATCTACTTCAACACCCGGCCACGTTTTGCCCGTCGCAGGGTTAGTTGGATCATTCACATCCCCAACATTAACTTTACCGTCAGAGCCGATGCTTACGAACGCGTAGTTGATGTGAGTTAGTTGATCCCAAGGGATGTCTTTAACTAGATATGCGGCTTGTGGGTCATCACCACTACGCCAGCTAGTAAAGTAACCGATGACACGACGTGGGTGATCGGCACCCATTTTTTCACGACCTTCTTCGTCGTAAATAGTACAGTAAGGAACATCTAGACCCGCTGTTTGGTACAGACCGTCAGGACGACAGTTCGACGTCACTGCGCCGCCATTAACGGTCAATGAAACAAGTGAAGAGTCTGTTGTTGCGCCAGCATCGTCAGTTGCTTTCGCGTAAACAGATACGCTACCCGCTTGTTCAGGCGTAAAGTCAACGGCATAAGGTGCAGCTGTTGCGGTGCCGATCAACGCACCCGCAGCGAAGAACTCAACTTTAGCGACTGTGCCATCTGCATCAGCAGCATTCGCAGTTACCGTGACTGAGCCACCAAGTTCGATAGAGGTTGCAGATAGAGCAACATCAACGGTTGGCGCTTCGTTGCCTGGCTGACCTGCATTTACATTAAGAGTGACAGCACTAACCGCACTCACTGCATTTTTGTCATCATACGCTTTGGTAGAGAACTCGTGAGCACCTTCAGTTGCCGTCCATGAAGCCGTGAAAGGCGCTGCTGTTGCAGTGCCAACTAACGCACCATCAACAAAGAACTCAACTTTACTAATTGTGCCGTCAGTATCTACGGCATCCGCAGCTAAGTTAACCACGTCACCGGCGGTGATCGAAGCCGACGCAGAAGGTGATGTTAACGTAACCGTCGGTACTTCATTCACAGGTGGATCGACAGGTCCCGTATCACCACATGCGCCTAGGTTTTCCCATTCACCCCACTGACCTGATTGCGCAGGGTTGTTGTTTTGGGTCCAATAACGAGCTTTGTAAGCGTTGTTTTCGTGTTGAACTTGGTCACCGCCATTGTAAACCTTTGACGAATCCCAAACTTCTAGAGGGGCACAATCAACCGCCGCATAGGTGTTGAAAGCCATTAGACAAGATGCAGTTAACGTACTGAGTGTAAATACACTCTTCACTGCTTTCCCGTTTCTAAGGTGCATATTGCTCTTCCTTAAGTTATTGTTAATACAATACAAAATACGCTTAACTACCGCGCACTATTACTTTTGTTTCGACGTAAAATAACTTAAGTACAACTACAGAGTTTCACACTATATATTTATAAATTTTCAGCAACACCTCTCAAGAATCCACTAAAACGTTGCAACAAAAGACATCTTATTTTGCACCAATAACTAATTTTATTACTCAAATAAATATGTCGATCGCAATTTATTAAAAAAGACGAAAAAAGTCGTAATTTTGAAATAAAGATCACTAAGCCTTTGTTGATCTTGGAGTTTCGTTAAAGTGGCGCTTGTACTCTCGACTGAACTGTGATGGGCTACTGTAACCAACTAAACGTGCTGCATCGTTTACCCGTCTTCCTTCTAACTGAATTAATTCGCGTGCTTTATTTAAGCGAACCTTTTTGATGTATTGCAGAGGTGATTCAAGCGTTACGCTTCGAAAGGCTTGATGAAACGCTGAAACACTCATGTTCGCTTCTTCAGCTAGCGTCTGAACATTCAGTTGTTCATGGTACTCTTGATGAACGCGGTTAAGCGCTTTCGCCACGCGCGCGTATGACCCTTCTTGATGTGCTAATTCGAACAAAACATGCCCTGACTCACTCACTAATGTTCGATAGACAATCTCTTCCAGTAACATGTCGCCAAGCATTGCAACTTCAAGATCATCGCACAAAGCCGTCATCAAACGTTTACACGCATCCAGCATCTGCTCATTCATTCGAACTGACTTCAAACCACAACGGGTCTCGTCTTCACATACATTACTATAGCGTTGCGATTCCAGTTTCTTTACTAGCTTTTGCAGCATCGCATGCGAGATATCAATTGAAATCCCGAGCAACGGCTCATTATCGACAGCAATGGCTTCACATTCTAAAGGCATAGGAACTCCAACCACCAAATAGTCATCTGGTCCATAGCGAACTGGCGTCTGACCGATATGGATGTTCTTGTGTCCCTGCCCGAGAACAATGATTCCAGATTGATAAACAAAAGGTTGGCGGTTGTTACCTTTGCTACTGCGATAAAACCACACGCCGTCAATAGCGGTTTCTTTAATGCCTTCTAATTTATCCAAATCAAATTTAGTGGCGTACTGTTGCATGATCTGAGCAAGTGTCTTCATTGTGTCACTCCAATAACTTTCCACGCACTATACTTGGAGTTCTGATTACAGTTCCAGCACGACGAACGCACATTTGTAGAAATAGGCAAAAAAATTACAGAAATCGACCTACTAAGGCGCATCAACGCGTACTAATATGCATGTATTCACTCTCCTCACAATGGAAGCAAGAGGTCTAATAATGAACTTTTCATACGTCAACCCAACTCAAATCTTCTTCGGACAAGGTCAAATCGCCGCAATTACAAACGCGATCCCTACCGGTCAAAAAGTACTTGTCATTTATGGTGGCGGTTCAATTAAGAAGAACGGTGTTTACGACCAAGTCGCGCAAGCTCTAGAAGGTCGCGAGTGGCTTGAGTTCTCAGGTGTAGAGCCAAATCCAACCAAAGAAACGCTAGATAAAGCCGTTGCAATCGTAAAAGAACAAAACGTTGATTTTATCCTTGCCGTAGGTGGTGGTTCGGTTATTGATGGTTCTAAGTACGTTGCAGCATCGGCAAAATACGACGGTGATGGCTGGGACATCATGGTTGGCAAACATCAAGTGACAGAAGCGACACCACTAGCCGCGATTTTGACACTTCCAGCTACTGGCTCAGAATCAAACATGGGCGCAGTTATCACCAAAAAGGAAACTCAAGATAAATTGGCGTTTCTTGCTCCTGCCGTGCAGCCTAAATTTGCGGTCCTTGATCCTGATGTAATGAAAACACTCCCAGAGCGTCAGTTGATCAACGGTGTCGTAGATGCATGGGTACACGTTTGTGAGCAGTACCTAACACTGCCTACTGGTGCAATGGTTCAAGACGGCTATGCAGAAGCACTACTGAAAAACCTAAAAGTTCTGGGCGAACAGTTTGAAGAACGTGACAACGACCAATGGCGCGCAAACCTGATGTGGACAGCAAACCAAGCACTCAACGGTCTAATTGGTAGTGGTGTTCCACAAGACTGGGCAACGCATATGATCGGTCACGAACTTACAGCATTGTGGCATGTTGACCACGCTCGTTCACTTGCAATCATTCAACCATCCCTACTTCGCAACCAAATGCAATTTAAGCGTCCTAAGCTTGAGCAAATGGGTCGCAACGTATTTGGTTTGTCTGATGGTGATGATTTGGCAGAGCGCACGATCCAAGCGATCGAAGCTTTCTACCATCAACTAGGTGTAGCAACACAATTAGAAGGTTACGGTGATGACCGCGAAGCAGCAATTGACTCAGTGATCGCACAACTGAGCAAACATGGCATGACTGTTCTTGGTGAAAACCAAGCAATCGATCTTGAAAGCAGCCGCCAGATTCTTGACCTAGCAGTCGCTTAACGACTCAATCTATCAAAATACTGCCTTTTTTAACGGTATTGTGTCCTCGTAGACACAATACCGTTTTTTTATGTTAATTTAGCCGAACACTGACAATGCAATAAATATTGAACTTTTCTGCTAGAAAAATAACAAATAGGCGATAGTTCGATGTGTTTATGTAAGCCAATGACTAAAAACAAACCAAGTGCTTACTATTCGAAGTGTCCTTTTTAGCTTGCTCATCAAACATTGAGCATAATGTCGTCTATTCAAGAGTTAATCGTATGTGGCTGATTGTCATTGCTTGTGCGCTCATACATATCATCAGCATTAAGACTGGTCCAAAGTGGCTGTTCTTTCTGACCAAACCACTGCCACTCATCGCTATGATTGGCATGTTACTCATGTCTCCAGCCAGTCACCTTCCCTACACAAAGTGGGTAATCTCCGGACTTTCGTTGTCTCTGATCGGTGATTTAATCATGATGCACCCAAAAGATAAGTTTGTTTTTGGGATCAAACTGTTTTGTCTCGCACAGATCAGTTACGCCTTGGGCTTCATTAATATGGCAGCCTGGCACTTCACCCCTTGGCTCCCATTTGCTGTATTCGGCGCTGGACTTTGCGCTTACTCATTCTTTAAGCCCGACTTGGGTAAAGAAAAATGGTCCGTTGCTAGCTACATCTTTGTTTTAATGACGATGCTATGGATGGCGATGGAGTATTACGCAAGTGGTAAAACACAATCGTCAGCTTTCGCGGTGCTTGGCAGTTTCATCTTCACTATGTCTGGCGTTGTGCTTGCCTTTGAGCGCTTTGGCAGCACTTCGATATTTTCACGTCAAGTCGTCATGACAACCTACTATTCAGCTCAGTTTCTGATCACCATGTCTGTCTTCGCGATAGTGATCCGTTTTCTTTAAAATTGACTACATTATCAGGTAGTTTTGTAATGAGTTATTTGCTCACCAGTTGGACAGTTTAACCCTTATAAACAGGTGCAATACGGTTAATAACTTGTTATTGTAGAAAGAAATTTATTCTAAAAGTTGGCAGCCTTGAAAGAAAAAAATATCGTTGTTGAATTCAGCGGCGTAAACAAGTGGTATGGAGAATACCACGCACTTAAAGATATTAATTTTTCAGTACATACCGGTGAAATCGTTGTTGTTTGTGGTCCTTCCGGTTCAGGTAAATCCACTCTTATTCGTTGTATCAATCACTTAGAATCTATCCAAGAAGGTGAACTCAACGTCTTTGAGCAACCAGCTAACGCCAAAACCCATAAGCCGGGTAAAGTCGGCATGGTGTTTCAACACTTCCATCTATTCCCGCATCTGACCGTTTTAGAAAACCTTACTCTCGCGCCAATTCGTACATTAAAACTGTCGAAGCAAGAAGCAGAAGAGCGAGCGATGCACTACCTCAAGCGCGTCAACATTGAAGAGCAAGCAAACAAATATCCGATTCAACTATCAGGCGGTCAGCAGCAACGTGTTGCCATTGCCCGTTCGCTTTGTATGGAGCCGGACCTTCTCTTATTTGACGAACCAACATCAGCACTTGATCCAGAGATGATCAACGAAGTATTAGATGTCATGGTAGAACTGGCGCAGAGCGGCATGACCATGATTTGTGTGACGCATGAAATGGGCTTTGCAAAGAAAGTAGCGAATCGTGTTGTGTTTATGGACGAAGGTGAAATCATCGAGATGAACTCCCCCGTTGCACTATTTGAAACACCACAACACCCACGTACGCAAGCATTCTTAAATCAAATCCTGAGCTACTAGCCTATGGTTGTTCGAATCCTTAAACCGGTCTTACAAGCCATATTACAAATCGCGATTCTTTTGATTGCGATTATTTGGGTGCTCGATTCAGGAGCTCAAGCCATGGGCTACCAATGGCAATGGGAGCGCGTGCCCGACTACATTGCCTTCTACGAAGATGGTGAATGGTGGCCAGCAGAATTGGTCGATGGTCTCATCGTTACCTTAAAAATCTCTGCCATTAGTCTATTCTTCACTTTAGTCATTGGTTTAATCACCGCTTTATTGCGTTTGAGCAATTCCAAAGTAGGCAACGCGATTGGCACAGCTTATGTGGAACTGATTCGTAATACGCCGTTGTTGGTACAAATTTACCTGCTCTACTTTGTGTTTGGACCAGTCATTGGTTTAGATCGATTCAGCACTGCGGTGTTGGCGTTGTCGCTTTTCCAAGGTGCATATACGGCCGAGATCTTCCGAGCAGGCTTAAATAGCATTCCAAAAGGTCAATTTGAAGCAGCGAAGACCTTAGGTTTATCACCTTTCTTTGCATACAAAGACGTGATCCTACCGCAGGTGCTTCAGCGCACCCTGCCGCCATTGACGAACGAAGTCGTGTCATTGATTAAAAACTCTTCGATTGTGAGTGTTATGGCAATATTCGACTTAACGACCGAGGCAAGAAACATCGTATCGGAAACGGCGATGCCATTTGAAATTTGGTTTACTGTGGCAGCAATCTACCTTGCTCTCACATTATCACTTTCTGGCTTATCCGCTTGGCTAGAACACAAACTAGGAGCCAGTTGGCGCAAATTATAAGGAGATAACATGAAGTTATTCAAAGCGACCATTACTGCATTATTGGGGCTTGCGATTGCTCTACCTTCGTTAGCCAATGAGCAAGCAGCAACACCAAACGTAGATCAAATCAAGGAACGAGGCACACTTCGCGTTGGTATGTCGACATTCGTACCTTGGGCAATGCGAAATAAACAAGGCGAACTGATTGGCTTTGAAATTGATGTCGCTAAACGCCTAGCCGCAGATTCTGGTCTGAAGGTTGAGTTCGTACCAACAGCATGGGACGGTATCATCCCTGCTCTACTAGCCAAGAAATTTGACGTTATCATTGGCGGTATGTCGATTACTCCAGAACGTTCTAAGAGCGTACTGTTCACTGAACCTTACTCACACTCGGGTGTTCAAGTTGCAGCGAACAAAGAACTGGCAGCTGGCTTTAGCGAGTTTTCTGACTTTGATTCTCGCCGAGTGAAAATTGCAGCTCGTCGTGGTGCTTTTACCGTTCAAGTAGCGCGTGAAACATTCCCTAAAGCAAAAATCCTTCAATTTGATGATGACGCACAAGCATTCCAAGAAGTTCTAAACGGCAATGCACATGCGGTGATTGCATCGAGCCCTAAACCTGAGCATGAAGCGATCAAACACGCGGATAAGTTGTTCATTCCATTTACTGAGCGTCTATCCAAAGGTAACGAAGCCTTTGCCGTTCGCTTAGGTGAAGAAGACAAAAAAGCCTTCTTCAACAAATGGATTGAAGCACGTACCCAAGACGGTTGGTTAGATGAACGCTACGAATACTGGTTCTCAACACTGGATTGGCAAGACCAAGTGGCACACGGTCAATAAACGTAAAAACTAATACATCAAATACACAGACCGACTCGAATGAAGGGTCGGTCCTCTCTTTACTATCGGAGTCAAACCTTGAGCGGACAAACCACCACTCGTGTTGCACCAACCAAAACAAAGTCAGGCTTTTTCTTAAACCGTTTTAACCTACTTGATTGGGTGTTGCTTGCCATCTGCGCGTTAGTTGGGGGTTGGCTTTACCACCGCTCCACCGTAGGGGTGAACTACATCTGGCATTGGAAAGAAGCCATTGATTTGTTGTTTACTCCGCGTGCTGATGGTGGGCTGCCATATTTTTTTCAAGGCTTGATTTCAACGTTACGCCTGAGTTTATGGGGCATTAGCTTCGCACTTATATTAGGCACCCTACTTGGCTTAGCCCGCTTCTCTGAATCGGCTTGGTTTCGCACTCCTGCCAACGCGTTTATTCAGTTAGTAAGAAATATTCCACCATTGGTATTCGTCTTTATTTTCTACTTTTTTATTTCAAACCAATTAATCCCGTTACTTGGGTTAGAAGATCTACTTCGCAACTATCGCGGCGAACCCAATGCATTGCAAAGCTTCTTCTTTGGTCCGGCGAATTTGTGGGAGAACCTAGCGTCAGGAATTCTCTGCGTAGGCTTGCTCTCTTCCGCTTACATTGCTGAGGTGGTTCGTGCTGGTTTACAAAGTGTCGATAAAGGACAGTGGGAAGCCGCAGATTCTCTCGGTTTATCTCGTTGGGTCAAATATCGCTTTATCATTGCCCCACAAGTGCTCAAAGCTATTACGCCAGCATTGGCAGGTCAAACCATCTCCTTAGTCAAAGACACATCTATTGTCTCACTGATTTCGATTCAAGAAATGACCTTCGTTGGTACCGAGATGGCAAACTCTTCCGGTTACATTTTTGAAATTTGGCTAATTGTAGGCTTGGTTTACTTTCTGATTTGTTTCGGTCTATCAATGTTTTTTAGATACATCGAGAAAAAATCGGAATCTATTTCAAATTAACTCAAAGGGCTTCAAAATTAAGACAGCCTAGCGCTTTAAATCCGAATTCCATCCTGTTACATTCGCTCTCATGCTATTTTTTTGGCGTTTTTCATGGAGTTAAAGAAGCAGTCCGATTACGAGCAATACATAAGGCAGGACAGCCTTGGCGAATATTACGTCGTGCTCAATCAATATACTTTCCATAGTGTTTATCAACCAATCTTCGATAAACACCAAAACATGATCGGGATGGAAGCCCTATTGCGCATTCGAGGCGCAGACGGAGCCAACATTCGTCCAGATCTTTTCTTTGCCGATGCCAGCATAGATACCTACTTCCGACTTTGTATGGAGTTTCTATCTCGGGCAATTCATATCCGAAACTTTGCACGTCATTTCGCAGGTTCGCCGATAAAACTATTTCTAAACGTCATGCCGCAAACCTTATTAACACTGACCAAAGACATGGGTTTTAAAGATAACGGTTTGCTGTATAAGCGGTTGCATGAGCTAGGTATGGAACCTTCTGATGTGGTCTTTGAGGTGGTTGAAGAGTCGTGTGGTGATACTGAATTACTGATCCAAGCGGTACAACTAATGCGAGCTAATGGCTTTCTTTTCGCCATTGATGACTTTGGTTCCCACCATTCCGATATGTCACGCGTCAAGCAACTCTGTCCCGACATTATCAAGATAGACCGTTCTTACCTTCTTGATTACTGCTCTGGCGATACACTTGCGATTGCCAATGCAGTTGAACTGGCTGAAGAGATGAATGCGAAAGTTGTTATTGAAGGGGTTGAGGAAAACATGCAGCTCTCCGCTATGCAAGCGCTTAATCTTGATTACTACCAAGGCTTTTACCTAGCTAAGCCAAACTCGATTAACCACTGGACCAAACACGCGCAAAACAGCGAAGTTTTACACTAACCAATCAGTCCCAAATTCTTATCTGTCAAATCAACAACCGCAAAATACAAAAGCGCCGCCTTGTTCAATAACCGAAGCGGCGCTTGTGAAATTATCCGTGTTATAGACAAATCATTTAGAAGAAGTCGATAGAGTTACGCCCACTCTTTGGATCGCGACTCACTTGAGGCTTGTCTTCTTTCTTACCTTTCTTGGCAGATTGAGACAATGCTTCTTTCTGTGCCTTACGCTCTTTGTGCGCCGCTTTACGACCCGTCGATTGAGGACCTTTAGCTTTTTTCTCATTCTTATTCGAACGAGATTTTTCTTTACGCGCGTTTTGTGCGTCCTTCTTCGCCTTCTTCTCTGCTTTTTGCTCCGCAGTTTCTGGCTCAGTTACTGGCGCATCGCACACAACGACATAGTATTCTTGGTTGAACTCGAAGAAATCGCCGTCGTACATCTTGCGACGTTTGCGCGTTTCTAGCTCACCATTTACCGCAACATAACCTTCTTCGATAATGTGTTTTGCTTCACCACCGCCACTCACCAAGTTTGCGATTTTGAAAAGCTTGTACAGCTCAATTGGGTGCGCGTCGACGTCGATACCGATCGCTTCGATCTCAATCTCTTCGCCTTCTAAATACTCTTCGTGTTCGTAATCTTGGGTCATGTTCGTTACTCATTTTTCTTGATGAACGGAGTTTAAACGGAATGCGTACAAATAGAAACGTGATCTTCACTCAACTTGCCCAATTGGGTATATACTCACCCAATAACTCCTTGAACGAGCAATATTTTGTCTAATAAGAACTGCATTACCTTTGCCACCGCCAATCTGTTCAACTTTGTTGCTCCACCTGGCGCGTATTATGACTTCGAGAACATTTACTCCCTCGACGACTGGCAGGACAAACTCACTTGGACAAAATCACAGCTCGAGCAACTCGCCCCGGATATCATCGGCTTACAAGAAGTGTTCAGCATTGAAGAAACCAAAGCCTTCTTTACTACAATGGGATACCAGTACTTTGCCAGTGTCGATACGCCGCATATTGAGGGTGACTACATCTACTCTCGTCCTGTAGTGGCAATCGCGTCCCGCTTCCCAATTGAAAGTTATGAAGCCGTCACTTTCGATAAAGAAACGCTCAACGCCTTCGGTGATTTCTCTGCGCCCCCTTTCAGCCGAAAACCAATTCGAACAATCATCGTTCACCCTATCATTGGGCATATTGCAATTTATGTTACGCATTTAAAATCACAAAGACCGGCTGATTCAGAGACACCTGCAGATGCAAGCAAACCAATTGCGCGCTGGCTATCAACACAACAACGCGGTTGGGAAGCAGCCATGCTACGCGACGCAATGCAAAAGCAGTATGCACGCAACTCAATGCCCACCGTGTTAATGGGAGACATGAACCAAGCCATCACATCCACAAACGTTAATAAGGTTTTGATTGAACATTACGGTGACAGCGTCACTGATTTGCAACTAAATGATGGGTGGGAATTGCAAGTAGCGCCAACTCTGGAGCCACGCCCAGCAACGCATTACCACTTCGCAAAAGGAAATGTGTTGGACTACATCTTGCTATCGCAGGAATTCGATGCTCATGCAGGCATATCGATAGCGGAAGTGACGAGATATCAAGTGCTGGATGCTCACTTAATTAACCCGTCTTTTGAGCGAGATAAAAACGCCAGCGACCACGCGTTTGTGGCGCTGACGGTAGAAATTAAGCTTTAGCGTCGATGTGGCGTTTCACAATCTTACGTGGAATCAACTCAACCCCAGCCTTGTAGCGTTTTGCAGACGCATTAAGCGCCAACTCCATCGCACTGTCGGCAATGAGTTCAAACTGCTGCGGTAACGAATTGATTTTGATTGGCAAAAAGTCTAATAAGCGGTTATCACCAAAGGTAGCTAAACGCACTTTCGCCATCAGCTCCGGCTTTTCTAACATAACGTCTAACACCCCTTCGAGTAAGGTGTATGACATAGTCACTAACGCATCAGGTAATTCGTCATTCGCAATCCAACTTTCTAGCACTTTCTTGCCTTCTTCTCGCGAGAAATGCTGACCATATCCTACCAGCACATCTTTGCTTTCTTGTTGGCAAGCAGAACGAAAACCCAATTCACGCTCTTTAGAAACTTGAAGTTCTGCTAACGCGCCAATAAGCCCAATCGATTTGATTTCAGAGGACAAAACCGACTCAGTCAACTCAAATGCCGCGTCAAAATCTTCACTGATCACACAGCAAAAATGCTCATCATCCATTGGACGGTCAAGTGCAATAACTGGCGTGCCCGAGTTTTGCAGCTTTAAGTAATACTCACTGGCAGCCGGCATGCTACTTGCGACAAACAATGCGTCAATACGACGGCTAACCAATGCCTCAGCCACTTTCTCTTCCGTTTGCGGATTATCATCCGAGCAACCAATCAGGATTTGGTAACCTGCTTTACGAGAGTTTTGCTCTATCAGTTTTGCTAAACGTGCGTAACTGGTGTTCTCTAAGTCTGGAATGATCAAACCGAACGAACGTGAGTTTCCCGCACGTAAAGAAGAAGCCGCGTGATCCGGTTTGTAATTATGCTGCTCTACCACCTCCATGACTTTCTTTTGAGTCTTTTCGCTGATGCGGTATTTCTGCGCTTTCCCGTTAATCACATAGCTTGCTGTTGTCTTTGAAACCCCAGCTAATTTCGCTATTTCATCCAGTGTCATATTCTAAGCCCTATTCTGTGCGCAGGATCATATTAATACATCAACGATCCTTCGATAAGTTGAATTATATGCTGAACCGATTCAGTATAAAAGCTGAAAGGATTCAGCAAAACTTAAAAATTGACGGGAATCACCAAAAAACAGCAAGTGAGGTTTGCTTTGCTAGGCTTTATAGGCAATCAATCACTGGATGATTAAGTTTTGATTTTAAAAACAGTTTCGCTGAGTGTTTTAAAAAATTTGACCAATTGCTGAATCGATTCAGTTTGTTGTTAAGGTTAAGCAGTTTCGTAGCAAACAATACTGGTTAACAGGAACAGCGGTTCAGCAAAGAATAGATAAACAAGGTTACGCATCGAAGAACGAGCCGCGTAGCCAAGATGAATTAGAAATAGATACCTTAAGGCTGGAGAAGCACCATGCTTAAGCTAAGTAAGAACGACATTACCCTATCTCAATCCGCTACAGATAAGTTTGAAGCGATTAAAAACATCGCTCAAAGCCTGACAGACAAAGGTCTGGTAGAACAAGGCTATGTAGAGGGCATGCTAAACCGTGAAAACCAAAACTCAACATTCTTGGGTAACGGCATCGCGATTCCTCACGGCACCACAGACACACGCTCAATGGTTAAAACCACGGGTGTTGCGGTTCACCACTTCCCAGAAGGTGTTGAATGGGGTGACGGCAATAAGGTTTTCGTCGCTATTGGTATCGCGGCAAAATCAGATGAGCACTTGGGCATCCTAAAGCAGCTAACAAAAGTATTGGGCGCAGACGGTGTTGAAGAGCGCTTACGCAATGCGAAAAGCGAAGATGACATCATTGCCCTACTTCATGGTGACGTTCAGCTAGAAGCAGATTTCGATGCCTCTCTAATTCAACTTCTCTTCCCTGCAAGCGACATGGTTCAAATGAGCGCGGTTGCGGGTGGTCTACTTAAGAATACAGGTTGTGCTGGTGCAGAATTCGTTGCGGATCTTGTGACAAAAACACCGACGCACCTTGGTCAAGGTCTGTGGCTAGTCGGTAGCGATAAGCAAGTAACTCGCACTGGTGTTTCTTTTGTATCAACAGCGAATGACTGTGAGTTTGAAGGCGAGAAAGTTCGTGCTCTAGTTGCGTTTGCTGCTTGCAATAACGCGCACCAATCGATCCTAGGCACAATTTCAAAGCTTGTGTTTAACAACGAACACAACAAGTTACTTGATGCTTCTGCAGAGCAAGTTCTAGCGTTATTCAAAGGCGAAGAAGTAGCAAGCGAAGCATCTGAAGATGGCAACACTGCAGTGTTCAAGATTAAGAACGCGCACGGTTTGCACGCTCGTCCGGGCGCAATGCTGGTCGCGGAAGCGAAGAAATTCGAATCAACCATCCGTGTTGCTAACTTAGATGGCGACGCTAAACCAGTAAACGCAAAGAGCCTAATGAAAGTTATTGCGCTTGGTGTAAAACACGGTCACCAGCTTCAATTCTCTGCTGAAGGTCCAGACGCAGCACAAGCTCTCGAATCCATCGGTAAAGCAATCGCTTCTGGTCTTGGTGAAGGTTAAGGGACGGATTCATGACAGCAACAATTTCATCGACAAAAGCAACAAACAAAGTCGTGACCATTACGCTTAACCCTGCCCTTGACCTAACGGGTTCACTGGATTCACTAAAAGTGGGATCGGTCAGCCTAGTAGAAAAGAGCAACCTGCATGCTGCTGGTAAAGGCGTAAATGTCGCCAAAGTTCTGAGTGACTTAGGTGCGGACGTGACAGTGACTGGCTTTCTAGGCAAAGACAATCCTGAACTGTTCCACCAGCTTTTCGACGACATCAAGGTTCACAACGAGTTTGTTGAAGTCGAAGGCGCAACGCGCATCAACGTAAAACTGGTTGAGGCAAATGGTCAAGTCAGCGATATCAACTTCCCTGGTGTGCAAGTCACGCCAGAAGAAATCGCTCGCTTTGAACAAACCCTATTCCGCCTTGCAGAAACACACGATTACTTTGTTCTTGCCGGCAGCCTACCTGGCGGCGTAAGCGCAGAGCAATGTGCAACGTGGATTGAAGCGCTGCACCAACAAGGTAAGAAAGTGCTTTTTGATAGCAGTAAAGCCGCATTACGTGCAGGTATCGAAGCGCATCCTTGGTTGATCAAGCCAAACGATGAAGAACTCAGTGATTTTGTTGGCGAACATCTAGCCACACCAGAGCAATGCCAAACCGCGGCGCAAACACTTAGCGATAAAGGCATTGAGAACATTGTTGTGTCAATGGGCGCTGACGGTGTGATGTGGCTTAACCAAGGTGAATGGCTACGCGCACAACCACCAAGAATGAATGTTGTAAGCACAGTTGGTGCAGGCGATACGCTTGTTGCGGGCTTGTGCTGGGGTCACATGCAAGTGATGCCGAAAAACGATTTACTCCGCTTCGCTACCGCGCTTTCTGCTCTTGCAGTTAGCCAAGTTGGCGTAGGCTTAACCAGTCAGGAAGAACTGGAGAACATCAAGCTCCAAACACAAGTAACCGAGCTTTACCCTAATACTAACTTAGACAAAAACTAAGGAACAGAAGGTTATCAGTATGAATATTGCCATCATTACAGCTTGTCCAAGTGGTGTTGCGAATAGCATCATTGCGGCAGGTCTACTAGAACAAGCAGCCGCTAAGTTAGGTTGGAATGCGAAGATTGAATGCCAATCAAGCGTGATTGAACCAACTCGACTAACAGACGCTGACATTGAACAAGCAGAAGCGATCGTAATTGCGGCTAACACTCCAGTTGATACTTCTCGTTTCGTAGGTAAAAAAGTCTACTTATCAGATATCAGCGACGTAGCTAAAGACGCATCTGCTTTCCTACAAACTGCAGTAGAAAGCGCAGCAACCTTAGCGCAAGCAACAACTGTTGCGGCACCAGTTGAAAGTGCATCAGCGACGAAGAAGATCGTTGCAATTACGGCATGTCCAACAGGCGTAGCGCATACCTTCATGGCGGCGGAAGCACTGGAAGAAGAAGGCAAACGCCGCGGTCACCAAATCAAAGTGGAGACTCGTGGTTCAGTAGGTGCGAAAAACCAACTCACTGACCAAGAAATCGCAGACGCAGATTTGGTAATCATCGCTGCCGACATCGAAGTGCCACTAGACCGCTTCAACGGCAAGAAGATGTACCGCACTAAAACAGGTCCAGCTCTGAAGAAAACCGCAGAAGAGATGGACAAAGCGTTTGAACAAGCAACCGTATACCAACATTCTGGCTCATCAAGCGCGTCATCAGCGACTGAAGAGAAGAAAGGCGCATACAAACACCTAATGACAGGTGTATCGCACATGCTCCCTGTGGTTGTTGCTGGTGGTTTGATCATCGCCCTATCCTTCGTATTTGGTATTGAAGCGTTTAAAGAAGAAGGCACATTAGCGGCTGCTCTGATGAACATTGGTGGCGGCTCCGCTTTTGCTCTGATGATTCCTGTACTTGCAGGTTACATCGCATTCTCAATTGCTGACCGCCCAGGTCTGGCTCCGGGTCTTGTCGGCGGTATGCTTGCAAGCTCAACTGGCGCTGGTTTCCTTGGTGGTATCGCTGCGGGTTTCATTGCTGGTTATGCCGCGAAGTTCCTTGCAGATAAAGTGAAACTTCCACAATCGATGGAAGCACTTAAACCGATTCTGATCATCCCATTTGTGGCAACCTTGTTCACTGGCCTAGTTATGATTTACATCGTAGGTGGTCCGGTATCAGGCATCATGAACGGTCTGACAGACTTCCTAAACAACATGGGTTCTGACAGTGCTGTACTACTAGGTATTATCCTTGGCGCAATGATGTGTTTCGACTTGGGTGGTCCAGTAAACAAAGCAGCTTACGCATTCGGTGTAGGTCTATTGGCTTCTCAAACTTACGCTCCTATGGCTGCAATCATGGCGGCAGGCATGGTCCCAGCACTTGGTATGGGTCTAGCGACATTTATTGCGAAAAACAAATTTGAACAAAGCGAGCGTGAAGCAGGTAAAGCATCATTCGTTCTTGGTTTGTGCTTTATCTCTGAAGGTGCAATCCCATTCGCTGCGAAAGATCCAATGCGTGTAATCCCATCATGTATGGCGGGTGGCGCACTAACGGGTGCACTATCTATGCTGTTCGGTGCAAAACTAATGGCACCACACGGTGGTCTGTTCGTACTGCTAATCCCTAACGCAATTTCTCCGGTGTTGATGTACTTGGTAGCAATTGCAGCAGGTACAGCAGTAACGGGTTTCACTTACGCGTTCCTAAAGAACAAAGCAGAAGCGAAACAACAAGCTGCTGCTTAATCGTCAACGGTCAGCTTGTGCTCACCTAGGCAACGATTGATTAACGATTAACAATGCCTCCCTCGATTTGGCATTCGACACCTCCCTCTGCTTCGGCATTGGGAGGTGTTTTTTATTGTAGAGAGGCGAACAGAAGCGTGGTCAGATAACTAAATATGAAAAAACGAATGGACGACTAAATGCGGTAACAAACAAAGTTACTTTCCTCTGCTTCGCTTTGATTGAAAAAGAACAAACGGTCATTTTCAACTTTATAAATAAAGTCCGTTTTCGTTCCAACATACGAGTTCATGTCGCGGATAAACACTTCACTTTCTGTCGGTTGGTGATTCCAGCTTACCTTTTGATAATCCACTGATAACTCATGTCCATCGACCTTATACTTCCCATTGAAAATCATTTCGTATTCTTTACTTTCACCCGTCTTAGTCAGAAGTGAACCTTTTTGAAAGATATACATATCCCTATCGGAGCTAAACACCACTACAGAGCGATCTTTGATGTGCTCGTATCGTCGATAACCTTTCGTGATAAAGTCCTCTTCATAGGTCGCACAAGCCCAGCGGGACCCAGTAATCTCATCCGACTGAAAGTACTTTTGATGTACGACAACGCCAACTAAAGCGAGTGTCAATCCGATATTAAGCACGGCGAGTTTGTTTATTTGCATATTGCGTCCGCCCTCCTCATGCTCTCCAAGATGGTCTCTTTTAACGATTCAATCTCAAGTGAGAAGTTAATGTAGTTGACGTTCTTATTGCTATTTTTAGCAAACGCAAAGGCACGCAAAATGTAGGCACCTTCTTGATAAGCTGATTCGGAAACGCGTAAATAAACAATTGCCGGACAGACAGGAAATGAATCCTCATTCAGACTGGTTGCCAAAGCCGAAAGATTAAGCTCATCATGTTTGAGGTCGTAAAAATAAAAGTCCGTTTCAGAGACGGAAAAGTCGTGATATTCAGAATTATTGAGGAAATCAGGATGTGGCGCGAAAGGACGAAAATACAATACTGATCCAAGTGCTAAAACAAGTAGCAAACTCAGCATTGGTGCCAAGTTCAATGCCTTATCTCGCGATTCTGTTGGTCTTTGAACGGAGGTTCTAACCGTTTCGCCGGACTCTGGTTCCAATGTTTCTAAATCCGGGATCTGCACTTTTTGTTTAGTGGGTTTAGCGTCGTCATCAATTTCTAGTAAATAGCCAATTTTGCTAACGGTTTTTATCTTTACGCCTTTTGCATCCAACAGCCCTAGCTTCTTTCTCAAGCCCGAGATGACATTAGTTAGTGCTTGATCCGTGACTACCGAACCATCCCAACACGTTTCAAATAACTCCTCTCGAGTGACATGAACACCCTGCTTTTCAATCAACAGGTTCAACACTTGATAAGGGAGCGGTCTTAACGGTACATCACTGCCTCGTGAATTGGACAATTTCCTTGTCGTCGGATCGAGGATTAAATTGGCGAAATAGATTCTATGCATACAGTCTCACTATTTTCTCAACTCCTTGAATTATAGGTTAGGTTTGCAAAATCAAATCAGAAATCTCTCAGTGTTCACAATTCACACCATCGCACCGAATCACCCAGCAGCTCTGCATTGCATCATTAATAAATTACGATGAACAGCCACTGATTACACAAAAAACACACAATTTCGTAAGTATCTAAATCAATTGAAATTATTTGGTTTTTGTTTACTTTTAGTTTAGTTTTTCATCGCCTCACTCGGATAATGAACACTGTTTTAAACACACAAGACAGACAGTAATACAGAGGTAAATAACAATGAGAAAAGCAGTCATCCTTCTTCTAGCACTAGGCAGTATTCAAGCCCAAGCAAATGACTCAAAAGACGTGTCCGGTTTTTATTTGGGAGGTGGTATCGGTAATACTACCTATAGCGATGATGACCCATTCACACAGCTCGATGGTGACGGTACAACCTTTAAACTTATCGGAGGGTATCAGTTCAATCGTATCGTTGGTGTTGAAGCACAATACACAGATTATGGTGCTATTAAGCTTAAGCACACCCCGTTAGATTTGGATGTAAACAGTGTC
The DNA here is from genome assembly GCF_024181835.1 of Vibrio sp. Y29_XK_CS5. Classification (NCBI taxonomy): domain Bacteria; kingdom Pseudomonadati; phylum Pseudomonadota; class Gammaproteobacteria; order Vibrionales; family Vibrionaceae; genus Vibrio; species Vibrio sp. Y29_XK_CS5. The sequence continues at coordinate 821,844 of NZ_JAMZAM010000001.1, read as the reverse complement.
TCCGTCGCGGCAAATATTGGTTATACCTTCGACAACGGTTTGCGACCATTTGCGACATTAGGCTTGGGATATATCTCGGTTGATATCCCGGAAGGGTTAGGACCTGACGACGACGAGTTATTACTTCGCGTCGGCGCTGGTCTTGAATATACACCACATCAGCTTAGTAATATCACTTTCCGTGCGGCGTATGAGATGGACCACTTCAACGTCGATTCAACCCGTTCGAGCAAAGATACCGACATCCAGATCGGCTCTTTCTATGCGGGCGCAACGTACAAGTTCTAATAATCAAAGAAAAAGCAAACACATAGAAACCACAAAGGGCGACACTAATTTTAATAGCTGTCGCCCTTTTCTTGTTCGGGTCTGTTTAACCGATACTTATTTTTTCATCATGTACTTTTGTACAACCTACTTCTGCATCGGTACCGCTTCAATATCGACATCCCCCGTGTTCATGTCTACCGTCGCTTGGTAGACACTGTGTGGGTCGCCGTAATGCTTAAACGTAAAATGATAAACATTGGCTGGCGTCCAAATTTCTTGGTCTTCTGCCGGCATAATGTCATAACCATCTTGCTGGTACAGTTCAGTTGCCATCACATAAGCAAGCGCAGTCTGTACCTTAGTATCACGGTCAATTTTTGGCTCTAACGACGGGTTACTTGGGTAAGTGTTACCATTGAAGCTCATTTGACGATATGCGCCGTTGCTCCACACAATAAAGTCTTGCCAACCATTGCTGTAACTGTCAGCCAAAACAACTGGCGTTCTCGTAACTGACATGCGGTTAAGAACCTTGCCGTTGTTGTCAAACATATACGCGCTACAACCGCCACTGCCGCAGAAATAGCGATCTTGAAGCAATACAAAGTGCTCCGCTACTCCATCGCTATTTAAATCCGCTGAGCCTGTTAGGTAACGAATTTTATCGTTTTCTAAAGAAAGCCCTTCAGGGTTCAAAATGCTTTGGTCGATCCAAGTTGCGATAGTTGCCGCATCGACACTTTTGATTTCCACAGGCGCTTCAGGAGCTGTGGTATTTGTAGAAACACTGTCTGTAGAAGAACAGCCAATAAGCGTTAGTGAACCTAGAAGGAAGAGTCCGTGTAATCCACGATTTATCATTTGCGTTCGCTCTTTTAATCATGATGTTTTGTTAGTATACGCATCATTTATCAATCGCTTGCAAGAAAATCATAAAAATCCGTTAAGTGTTCACCAAACCACCCACTTTGTCTTTTTCGCCTTTATCTACTCTTTTCTTCTCAAAACTCATTTCTCGTCCCTATACGCCAAGATCAAAAAAGCCCTGAGGAAATTCCCCAGGGCTAGGCAGGAATCTGACAGAAGTCAGGTTGGTCCCTTATGCAGTGGTTGGTTTGATCTTAAACAGAATTGCAAACATGACTGGAACGACAATCAATGTTAGCACTGTAGCAAAACCAAGGCCTGCCATAATCGTAATCGCCATTGAACCGAAGAAAGCATCAAACACGAGTGGAATCATACCCAGAATCGTTGTCAGTGCTGCCATACTTACTGGACGAACACGGCTAATCGCACTATCAACAATGGCTAAGTAAGGATCCTTGCCCGATTCAAGCTCAAGGTTAATCTGGTCTAGAAGTACGATACCGTTTTTCAGAATCATACCGCTTAAGCTCAGCAGACCAAGGAAAGCAGTAAAGCTGAATGGCATGTTTGTCGTCAGAAGACCAAACGCCACACCGATGATAGACAACGGCACCGTGAACCAAATAACCAGTGGTTTCTTTAATGAGTTAAACAGAAGCATCGTAATGATGAACATTAATAGGTAACCCATTGGCAATGAGCCAAACAGCCCTTCTTGCGCATCTTTTGATGACTCGTATTCACCACCCCAAGTAATTTCGTACCCCTCTGGAATGTGTAGCGCCATCACTTTTGGTTGTACACGAGCAAACAAGCTTGCCGCGGTATCGTCACTCAATACGTCGTGGTCAGCCAGTACCGTTAGAGTACGTTTACGGTCACGACGTTGAATCAACGGCTCATCCCAATCCAATTTCACACCGTCAATCACTTGATCAACTGGGATGTACGTCTGTAACGATGGACTCCAAATGTTCACGTTTTGCAGCGATTCAAAGTCAACACGTTCCGCTTCTGGTAGACGCGTCATGATAGGCAGAATATGCGTACCATCGCGCAAGAAGCCTAGTGTGCTACCGCCAAACGCCATTTGTAGCGTACTTGAAAGATCTTGCTTCGAAATGCCTAAGCGACGCGCTTTTGATTCGTTAAATACCGGTACAAGCTCTTTAGTACGCTCACGCCAATCATGACGAATATTGCGAGCGCCTGGGTCAGTGTGCAGAATGTCTTCTACTTGTACTGCTAGCTCACGCAGCACTTGTGGATCTGGGCCAGTAATACGTGCCTCAATCTTAGAAGCTGGCGACGGACCAAACTCCATCAGCTTGAACTGGAACGTCGGCTTATCAAACGTCTTCGCGAGATTGTCGTCCAGCTTGTGTAGAAGCTTGAACATGTTGTCACGGTCCGTAGTACGAACTTGGAACTGTGCGTAAGCTTCGTAACTCTTTTCCGGCTGGTAAGTCAGAGCGAAACGCTGCAAACCTTGACCAATCGACGCAGAAACAAAATCAATGTCATCTTGCGTACGAATGTAGCTTTCGACTTCTTCAGCTTTCTTGATGGTTTCACGAATATCTGTACCTTCAGGCATCCACATATCAACGTAGAACATCGGTGTATTTGAAGGTGGGAAGAACTGTTGCTTAACACTACCAAACGCAACCACTGCACCCACAAGTAACGCCACCATGCCGGCAACGGTCAACCAACGAAAACGAAGTGCAAGTTTCAAAGACGCACCAAATGCAACGAACAACCAGCCTTTGTATGGGTCTTCATCTTCAGCGTCCGCGCCTTTGTCTTCTTCTTTCAATAGAAGATCTGCTAGAAACGGCGTTAGCGTAATTGCAGTAATCCAGCTTAAAAATAGCGAGAAACACAATACCCAGAACAACGAGCCCATAAACTCACCCGTCGCGTCTTGAGATAAACCGATAGGTGCGAAAGCAGTGATCGCAATAACGGTAGCACCAAGTAATGGCCACTGGGTTTGTTTTACAATATCCGTTGCCGCTTGAACTTTAGTACGACCCTTCTTAAGACCAACCAATATCCCTTCGACAACAACAATGGCATTATCCACCAGCATACCGAGAGCAATGATAAGCGCCCCCAGCGAGATACGGTGCAGCTCGATATTGTTGTAGTTCATTAATATGAAGGTACCGAATACCGTCAACAGCAGAACCAAACCAATGATCAAACCACTACGCAAACCCATGGTGAACAACAGTACAATAATTACGATCGCAACCGCTTCTGCCAAGCTAATAACAAACGCTTTTACCGAGTCATCCACTTCTTGTGACTGGTTGTAGAAATAGTTCATATCGATACCAGCAGGCTTGATCGTTTCAAGACTTGCCAGTTCCGCTTCAATACGTTGCCCCACTTCTACCACGTTCACACCTGACGCAAACGAGATACCAATGTTGATCGCTTTCTTACCGTTGAACAATAGAACATTGCCCGGTTTTTCTTGAATGCCACGGCTGATAGTTGCAACATCTTTTAGGCGGATCAGATTACCTGTATCACGACCGTGAATAATCAGGTTTTCCAAGGCTTCTACGGTGTTTAATGTGCCGCTAGGACGAATAATTAGACTCTCGCCGTTCACCATCACTTCACCAGCAGAAACCACATTGTTCTGTTGGTTCAGCAAACCAGAAATCACGTTCATGTCGAGGTTAAGCGCAGCTAAACGATCAAGAGATATTTCAACGAAAAGCATCTCTTGCTGATCACCAGCAATGTCCACTTTGCCCACACCGTCGATAAGTTCGAGCTCACGCGTAAGTTGGTCCGCGTAACGCTTTAGTTCGATGTAATCGTAGTCATCACCTGTGAGCATTAACATCACGCCGTACACGTCGCCAAAGTCATCAATGATTTGCAGAGATTGAACACCTTGCGGCAAAGTTGGTTGCAAATCGTTGATCTTACGACGCATTTCATCCCAGATCTGCGGCAGTTCATCAGGACCGTAGTCCATCTTCATGCTCACCATAATCTGTGACATACCACTCGAAGACGTTGACGTAATCTTATCGATATAAGGCAACTTACGGATCTCTTTTTCAAGCGGATAAGTCAGTTCTTCTTCCACTTCTTTAGAGGTCGCGCCCGGATAAGTCGCAATCACCATCGCATCCTTAATGGTAAATGCCGGGTCTTCTAATCGACCAAGTTCTAAGAACGACGTTACACCGCCGATCGCAAGAATAACGATAAACAGCCAGCTGATGACTTTGTTCTTAATTGAGTATTCAGCAATGCTCATTATTGTACTTTCTCCACCACGTCCACATGCTTACCTTCACGAAGTTTGCGTAAGCTGGAATTCACTAATACATCGCCTTGAGCAACACCCGAGGACACAATCGCACCTTCACCATTAACTTGATTGATGGTCACGGCAACTTTTGTGACCGCGTCACCATTTAATTTCCAAACGAAAAACTCACCGTCATGGCTGCCCGCTTGCAGCGCTGTCATTGGGATGTTGTAGCCATCAATAGACGTAATGCCTGCCGCTACCATATCAACCGACACGCTTACGCTTGTGCCCGGCAGAATCTCTTGTTCAGGCTGAGGCATCGTTAGGTACATTTGGTAAGTTTGTGTTTGCGCATTTGGTTCACTGGTGTGCTCCAAGTAGTTCAACTGATACCGCTTTTCATCACCTGAGAACGTTGCTTGAGGTTGGTAACTCATGCTTTGAGTGTTTGGATTCACCATTGCTAATACGTTATCTGACAGCTCAATACGAACGTACACTTTGTCACTTTGATAAAGGTTTAGAACCGGCTCACCAATCGCAACACGCTCGAAACGCTCTTTAAATACGTCAGAAACTTTGCCTGCAAACGGGGCAAACAAACGGGTGTAATTCAACTGGTTTGTCGCGTTATAGAAGTTCGCTTCTGCCAGCTCCTTGTTTGCCGTTAGTTCGTCTAGCTCCGCTTTCGAAATCATTTGGCGGCTGTGCAACTCTTCCCCACGTTTAAGCTGACGAATAGCAAGCGTGTATTGCGCCTCGGCATCATTGACTGCTTGCTTCTCTTTACTGTCATCAAGCTTAGCGATCATCTGACCTTCTTTGACTGTGTCACCAGCTTTCACCAACACATGTTGCACCTCACCGGCTCGACGAAACGCAATCGGAGTTTGTTCAGCAGGCACTACTTGTCCCTTAAAGGTACGGAACTGGCTCTTTACTGGAACATCGACAGAGACCGTCGACATATACAAAGGCTGTTCAACAGCGACTTCTTCGTTGCTGTTACAACCAGTCAGCACTGCAAGCGCAATAGCAGAAACTGTAAATAGTGAACGTTTCATTAAATACCTTCCTCACGAACCCAAGCTTTCACCACTTGACCTTCAACTAGGCGCTCAACACCCGCGATGACAACATAATCGTTCTTGTCTAGACCCGACTCCACACCACCATTTTTATTTAGTGACAAGGTCACTTTATTCACCTGTTGTGTTTCACTGTCCATCACCCAAACTTCGCCTTGAGTTTCGCTTTTGCTTACCCACGCCGCGCTTGGCAGCATTACAGCATCCGAAACATTTTGCTTAGCGATATGAACTTGACCTGTCATGCCCGTCAGCAAGTTACGATCAGACGGACGAGTAATGGTCACAATCGCTTCATAACTGTTAGTGTCTGCGTTTGGCTGAGTCGAAATCTCTTTGAATGTGCCTTGAATGCGATTGTTTGGTTCGCTGTCCATCGTTACCCACATTTCCGCGTCTTTTAATGTGTTCAGTGACACCGCTTCTGCATACGTGACGGGCAAAGTGAACGACACATCCAACGTGGTATTGTCGATAAGGTTTAGAATTTCTTGTTTCGCCGCGACAACTTGGTACGGCTTCACGTAGGTGTAAGAAACCACACCATCAAACGGTGCATGAATCTCTGTGTAGCTTAAGTCTGTTTTTGCTTGCTCAAGGTTTGCCAGTGCGGCTTTGTACTGGGTTTCTTGCTGGTCATAGCTATCAGTACTGATCAGCTTCTTGTTGTACAAACTTTTCGAGCGTTCCCATTGGGTTTTCGCTAACGAATATTGCGCTTGCGACGCATCAAGCGCCAATTGCAGATCTTTTGGGTCTAGCGTTGCAAGGACATCGCCCTGCTTCACTTCCTCGCCCATTCTGACGATCAACTTCTCAATTTCGCCACCAACCTGAAATGAAAGTTGGGCTCTGTACGTTGCATCTATTCGCGCAAGGAATGCATCGGAATCGGCAACAGTCAGATCATTAACAGCAAGTAATTTTACAGGTTTGATTAATGGCTCGGACGGTTCTGATACGGCTTTGTTACACCCTGTCAGCATCGTAGCGAGGCTCAATGCCACCGCTGCTCCGACAAATGTGCGCTTTAGGTATTGTTTTCGCACTGGCTTTCTCCATCGACTTTTTATTTACTACACAGTCGTGCAGTATAAGAATAATGAAAAAATGATCAACATATTTTCCACGTGGATAATAAAATAATTAGTCAAATCGTCCGGTTTCTGGTAAAAATAGGCGCGTTGAATAATATTCGGGAAAATTCGAACTATGACAGAGAGAAAGCAAGGCCGTAGGAGTGCTGAAGCCGCTGAGCAAACTAAGTGCCTGATTCTTAGAGTCGCGGCAGATATGTTCTGTGAGTTAGGTTATGAACGAGTTTCGCTTCGAAACATCAGTGAAAAGGCTGGTGTCTCCCATAGTTTGATTCGCCACCACTTCGGAAGCAAAGAGAAGATCTGGCAAGCCGTAAGTGATGCCATGGACGAGTTCATGCAAGGTTACATGGCGCAGCTGGTTAACGAAATGCCAGCAAACACCCCGTCTAATCAGAAGATTTACCTATTCATGGTAAGAATGCTTGCGTTCGCGCTGGTTAACCCTCACCCAGTGCAGATGATTGCTGACGCGATTCGCCAAGGCGATGATGCGCTACTGCAATACTTCTTAAGATCGAAAGACGAATTTGCAGCGATTTTTACCGACCTCTTTGCTGACTACAATGTTGAATACCCTGAATACCAAATCGATCAGTGGGAATCAAAATGGCAAATGCTGGTATTTGCTCATGGCGCGATTAGCCTAGCTCCAATGATGCAAGAGACATGGCCAGAAGACGCAAACAACCGCGACAAGATGCTGATCAGACACTGGGAATTGTTCAACACCATCATGGCAAGCCAATTTAGTGTGAATAAAGAAGACATGATTCACCCAGACAAATTGAGTGAAGTGGTTATCGATATGTGTTGCCCGATTGAAGAATTAAGCGCGTAATCAACACCTTCAGAATAACGTAAAAATGCCGAGCAATTTGCTCGGCATTTTTGTTTATGCTTTTCGTTTCAAAGAGGAAACGAAATGGAACCTACTTAATAGTTGCTTATTCCTAAACGCGACACTATAGCTATACAGCGCGTGGGAAGTAGATTCCTAGTCTCGCTTTGACTCGCTGGATGACGAGCTTTAATTAACCACGGTAGTAGCGTTGCGGTACGAAAGGCATTCTTTCTACCGTCATTGGTAGCATCTTGCCGCGTACTTCTGCAAATAGCTCTGTACCGATAGCCGCAAGATCGGCGCGCACGTAACCCATAGAAACTGGCTTACCAGCATTTGGACCTGCTGTACCACTGGTTACTACACCAATCTTGTTGCCATCTGCATCGTACAGTTCTGCACCTTCACGCACAGGCGCTTTTGTTTGACCAACCAAGCCAATACGCTTACGAGCAACGTCTTTTGTTTCGATCTGCTTAAGAATGATGTCTGCACCAGGGAAACCGCCCGCACGCTCACCATCTGCGCGACGTACTTTTTGGATGCCCCATAATAGGCTTGCTTCAACAGGAGTCGTCGTTGTATCTAAGTCATGACCGTATAGACACAGACCACATTCAAGACGAAGTGAATCACGAGCACCAAGACCGATCCACTCGACTTCCTCTTCGCCAGTTAGCTTACGAGCAAGCTCTTCTGCTTTGTCAGCCGGTACCGAGATTTCGTAACCGTCTTCGCCAGTGTAACCACTACGAGAAACAATGCACTCAACGCCGAGTAGTTCAACTTTACGAACATCCATAAACAGCATCTCTGCTACTTCAGGAGCAAAACGCGCTAGTACTTCTGCTGCTTTAGGACCTTGAATCGCAAGCAGCGCACGATCATCGATGATTTCCAGCTCAACGCCAGAAGGAAGATGCGCTTGAAGGTGTGCAATGTCTTGCTCTTTACATGCTGCGTTCACAACCACAAACAGATGGTCACCAAGGTTCGCGACCATCAAGTCATCCATGATACCGCCCTGCTCATTAGTGAAGAACGCATAACGTTGCTTGCCTGCGCCTAGATCTACGATATCAACAGGAACTAACGTCTCTAGGAAAGCTGCTGCACCATCGCCAATCAAACGAAGTTGACCCATGTGAGAAACATCGAACAGACCTGCTGCATCACGTGTGTGTAAGTGTTCTTTCTTAACGCCTAGTGGGTATTGAACTGGCATGTCGTAACCCGCGAACGGGACCATCTTTGCGCCTACTTCAACATGAAGTGCATGCAGTGGTGTTTTCAGAAGTTCTTGAGTCATTTTCGTCTCCATTTAGATAGACCCGAGAATGCTGTCGGCATTCAATGTGTTTCCAATAATAAACACGCTTGATTCAATTTTGCACGAACAAGACATCGCTCGACTTTCAAAAGTGTGACTTTTAACATTTTAATCACAACAAAACGCACAAAAAAGCGCTCTGTTGAGTGAGATATCATCAACAGAGCGCCATCATAACGCATTCAAAACAGATAGCAATCGTTTGCTTTCACTATAGGAAATTTACAACTATTTATCACTATTTGGCAGTCACCCACAAAATGTGCGCGTCTTCCTCACTCACACTGGTCAACATATGACCCATGTTCGCATCGTAATACACACTGTCGCCTTCGCTTAATACAACGGGCTCATAGAACTCAGAATAAAACATAACCTCACCTGATAAGATGAGTAAAAACTCTTCCCCATCATGGCGAACCCAGTCTTTGTATTCGTCAAAACTGCGAGCACGGATTTGGCTCTTAAAAGGCATCATTTTCTTATTGGAAAGTTGAGTCGCCAGCAGCTCGTGCTCGTAAGTTTGGGTTGGGTGCGGTTTGCCCTCTTTCTTTTTGGTCACATCGCGACGCCCTGTTGCTACCTTTTTCCTTGGCGGTTCAAATAGTTGCGGCATATCGATCTGCAATCCGTGAGCTAGCTTTTGCATCGCTTGGAACGTAGGAGAAATCTGTTCATTCTCGATCTTACTTAGCGTAGAACGCGCAAGCCCAGTACGTTGGCTTGCCTCTTCCAAAGTGATACCAAGTTTAGAGCGGATATCTTTAATGCGCTGACCGAGCTTAAGCGGTTCAATATTTTGGTCTTGTTGCTCTTTCGCCAACGTCATTGACGGGTATTCATCGTAAATACTTTCTGCCATAAATCCCTCTGTAAATATCCTTTATTCCTTCCTATTAGCATTGTGCATGAACCCTATAGTGGATAAAAGTCCACCGAGTTAATTAAAGCGTGCTCTTGTTAACAAAACCAGAAATCTCGTTTCCTATAGGAAATTTTTGGTTGATTGTTCGTTCCGCAAGCGCTATGTTACCAACTTGTTAGATGTAGAGATGCACATTTCCGTAAGAGATTGGACAAGAGAAACCACAATCCGACGGAGTTTTAACCCACTTATTCGGGTCGAAAGTCACTCTGTTCTGCTATGCAGTTCAGCTGTTTTGAGGACAAATGAGCCACCATCGCAATCAAACAACTATTTCTACTGCGGGTTCATTTTCAGATTTGGAAGGTCAACTACCATGAACAAGAGTTACCCTAACCACAGCTTGGAAAACTTTTTCTCTACCAACCTCTCCGCGACAGATGACGCTGTCTTTGCTGGAATTCAGGCAGAATTCGCTCGCCAAAATGAACAAATCGAACTTATCGCTTCTGAGAACATCGTGTCTAAAGCGGTAATGCAAGCTCAAGGCACATGCCTAACAAACAAATACGCTGAAGGTTACCCAGGTCGCCGTTACTATGGTGGTTGTGAGCACGTAGATACAGTGGAAGCCATTGCTATCGAACGCGCGAAAAAACTTTTCAATTGTGAATACGCAAACGTTCAACCACACTCAGGCGCACAAGCAAACGGCGCAGTAAAACTGGCACTACTTCAACCTGGCGACACTATTCTTGGTATGTCTCTGGACGCAGGTGGTCACCTAACACACGGTGCACGCCCTGCACTTTCTGGTAAGTGGTTTAACGCAGTTCAATATGGCGTTGACCGCGAAACACTAGAAATCAACTACGAAGACGTTCGCCAACTAGCACTTGAGCACCAACCTAAAATGATCATCGCAGGCGGTAGTGCTATTCCACGTACTATCGACTTCGCAAAATTCCGTGAAATCGCAGACGAAGTAAACGCGATTCTTATGGTCGACATGGCGCACATCGCCGGTCTTATCGCAACAGGCGCGCACCCTAGCCCGCTTCCTCACGCACACGTTGTTACAACCACAACACACAAAACACTGCGTGGTCCACGTGGCGGTATGATTCTGACCAATCACGAAGACATCATTAAGAAAATTAACTCAGCGGTATTCCCAGGCCTACAAGGCGGTCCACTGATGCACGTAATTGCGTCTAAAGCAGTCGCGTTCGGTGAGGCGCTTGGTCCTGAATTCAAAACTTATATTGATTCAGTGATCAACAACGCAAAAGTTCTAGCGGAAGTATTGCAAACTCGCGGTTGCGACATCGTAACCGGTGGTACAGACACGCACTTGATGCTGGTTGACCTTCGCCCTAAAGGCTTGAAAGGTAACAAAGCAGAAGAAGCACTAGAGCGTGCAGGTATCACGTGTAACAAAAATGGCATCCCATTCGACACAGAGAAGCCTATGATTACATCGGGCATCCGTTTAGGAACGCCTGCGGGTACAAGCCGCGGCTTTGGCGCTGAAGAATTCAAACTCATCGGTAATTGGATTGGTGACGTACTGGACGGTTTGGTGAACAACCCAGAAGGTGACGCAGAAGTAGAAAAACGCGTACGCAAGCAAGTGAAAGAGCTTTGCAGTCGTTACCCTCTTTACCAATAAAAGATTTATTAAATCAGAAACTATCCTGACAAGTTATTTGGAGATTAAGCAATGGACAAAACACTGAAGTTTACAGATAGCCACGAGTGGGTACGTGACAACGGTGACGGCACAGTAACTATCGGTATTTCAGAGCACGCTCAAGAGATGCTAGGTGACGTAGTTTTCGTTGACCTACCAGACGTGGAAGATGAAGTCGAAGCGGGCGAGAGCTTTTCTTTGGTTGAGTCAGTAAAAGCCGCTTCAGACATCTACTCACCAATCACTGGCGAAGTAGTTGAAATCAACGAAGAGCTAGAAGACAGCCCAGAGCTAATCAACGAAGAACCATACGAAGGTGGTTGGATTGTGAAAGTGAAGCTTTCAAACCCATCTGAGTTGGATGACTTAAAAGATGCGGAAGAATACCTAAGCTCTATCGAAGAAGAGTAATTAGGATGAGACGAAAGCTGTCCCCTAGCATAACGATTAGTGGACAGCTTTTTTTCTAGGTTCGGACGTATAATTTAGATTATCAGTAGCGTAAATCCGTTACCCGAACCAAGGAGTAGGTAAAGGACAATGACTGAATTACTTCAAAGCCTCAGCACACAGAATGAGTTCGTTGCTCGCCACAATGGACCAAATAAATCTGACCAACAAAAAATGTTGGAAGCGATCAACGCAGTAAGCCTTGATGCACTTATCGACGAAACTGTACCAGCGCAAATTCGCCTAGAGCAGCCAATGAGCTTGGCAGAAGCGAAAAGCGAAGCAGACATGCTGGCAGCAATGCGTAAGTTCGCCGATCAGAACCAAGTTAAACGTACATTCATTGGTCAGGGTTACTACAACACCTTCACGCCAAACGTAATTCTACGTAACGTGATGGAAAACCCGGGCTGGTACACCGCTTACACCCCTTACCAACCAGAGATCTCACAAGGTCGTCTAGAAGCACTTCTAAACTACCAACAAATGGTGATGGATCTTACTGGTATGGAAATCGCGAACGCGTCACTGCTCGATGAAGCAACGGCAGCAGCAGAAGCGATGACACTTTGTAAGCGTGCGGGTAAGAGCAAGAGTAACGTATTCTTCGTTGCTGACAACGTTCACCCACAAACTATCGAAGTGGTAAAAACTCGTGCGAAATTCATCGGCTTTGAAGTCCTAGTTGGTTCTCTAGAATCACTACCAGAGCAAGACGTATTCGGCGCGCTAGTTCAATACCCAGGCACAACGGGTGAAGTTCGTGACCTAACGGACATCATCGCAAAAGCTCAAGCAAACAAAACGTTGGTAACGGTAGCGACTGACCTATTGGCTTCTGCCCTACTAAAACCTGCTGGTGAAATGGGCGCAGACGTAGCAATCGGCTCGGCACAACGTTTCGGCGTTCCTATGGGTTACGGTGGTCCACACGCAGCCTTCATGGCAACACGTGACAAGCACAAGCGTACTATGCCAGGTCGTGTTATCGGTGTTTCTATCGATACCAACGGCAACCAAGCACTGCGCATGGCAATGCAAACCCGTGAGCAACACATCCGTCGTGAAAAAGCGACATCAAACATCTGTACCGCTCAAGCACTGCTAGCGAACATGGCGTCTTTCTACGCGGTTTACCACGGCGCAGAAGGTCTACGTACGATTGCTCGTCGTACGCACCATATGACAGCCATCCTAGCTGCTGGTTTAACTAAAGGCGGCTTCGAGCTTGCTCACAACAGCTTCTTCGACACCATCACCATCAATACTGGTGCACAAACTGAAGAGTTATACGCAAAAGCACTAGCGGCAGACATCAACCTACGTAAGTTGGGTACTCAGCTAGGCGTAAGCTTCGACGAAACCACAACCGTGGCAGACGTAGAAGCCCTATTCGCAGTATTCGGTGTGAAAGAAGAAGTGGCAGCACTATCAACTGAAATTGCAGGCAACGAATTTGCAGCAATTCCAGAGGCACTGCGCCGCACAACAGAATACCTAACGCACCCTGTGTTTAACACACACCACAGCGAAACACAGATGATGCGTTACCTAAAACAGCTAGAGAACAAAGACTTCTCACTAACGCACGGCATGATCCCACTGGGCAGCTGTACGATGAAGCTGAACGCAGCAGCAGAAATGATCCCAGTAACGTGGCCTGAGTTTGGTTCGATCCACCCGTTCGCACCAGCAGAACAAGCAGCCGGTTACGCCGCACTAGCAAAAGATCTTAAAGAGAAGCTATGTGAAATCACAGGCTACGACGCATTCTCACTACAACCAAACTCTGGTGCATCAGGTGAGTACGCAGGTCTTATCGCGATTCAACGCTACCACGAAAGCCGTGGCGAAGGTCACCGTAACGTATGTTTGATCCCAAGCTCTGCGCACGGTACTAACCCTGCGACAGCATCTATGGTGTCAATGAAAGTGGTTGTGGTTAAGTGTGATGAAGAAGGCAACATCGACGTCACTGACCTAGCAGCGAAAATCGAGAAGCACAAAGACAACCTATCAAGCATCATGATCACTTACCCTTCTACGCACGGCGTATACGAAGAGCAAGTGAAAGAAGTATGTGAAATGGTTCATGCAGCGGGCGGTCAGGTTTACCTTGACGGCGCAAACATGAACGCACAGGTTGGTCTAACAACGCCGGGCTTTATTGGCTCAGACGTTTCTCACCTAAACCTACACAAAACCTTCTGTATCCCACACGGTGGTGGCGGTCCGGGCATGGGCCCTATCGGTGTGAAATCGCACCTAGCACCTTTCCTACCGGGTCACATTGAAAACGGTGCAGACGGCGAAAACTTCGCAGTATCCGCAGCGGATATGGGTAGCGCGTCTATCCTGCCTATCTCTTGGGCTTACATCGCAATGATGGGCGAAGCTGGTCTAACAGACGCAACGAAAGTAGCGATTCTGAACGCGAACTACGTGATGGAGCAATTGCGCCCTCACTACCCTGTTCTTTACCGTGGCTCAAACGGTCGTGTAGCGCACGAATGTATTATTGACATTCGTCCACTGAAAGAAGAAACAGGTATCAGCGAAGAAGACATCGCGAAGCGTCTAATGGACTACGGTTTCCACGCACCTACCATGTCGTTCCCTGTAGCAGGCACGCTCATGGTTGAGCCAACAGAATCGGAAGACTTAGAAGAGCTAGACCGCTTCTGTGATGCGATGATCGCAATCCGTGAAGAGATGGCGAAGGTTAAGAACGGTGAATGGCCGCTAGATAACAACCCGCTTGTTAATGCGCCACACACTCAAGTTGACCTAGCGAAAGATGAATGGGATCGCCCGTACTCTCGTGAGCTTGGCTGCTTCCCTTCTAAAGCAACCAAATCTTGGAAGTACTGGCCAACAGTAAACCGCGTAGATAACGTATACGGCGACCGTAACCTAATCTGCTCGTGCCCAAGCATCGATAACTACGAAGATTAATTTTTGTAGAATCTAAATAGACAAAGGCGAACCGATTGGTTCGCCTTTTTTGTTTAGGGCAAGACTTTTAAAACTTGTTTATGGACAAAAATGAGTCAGGAAAATGAGGGGTAATACTCGGGTCGCCAACGCCCAAACCGGAGAGGATTGGGCCTTTGCTTAGAGCCGTTTGCTATAGGTTTTTACTTACCTGCCTCTTTTGCCGCTGTTTCAATCCAGTCCCCCATATTTTTATATCCCTCATCTTTATTCCAAAGGTAAAACTGGTATCCTTTAGGTATTTGACCGCAGCGCTCAGACGTTTCACCTTGCAGGTTTTTAATTTTGCTGATGTCTATTCCCAAAAGTCCATTACCACGCTTAATACTTTGTTCTATTTCGTATTTTACCCAACGGCTACTACAGGTTTTCTCGCCCACCAAAACCACGGTAACTGAAGTTCCTTCTAGCTGCTTATCAATCCAACTTCTAATAGCTGCATCACCCTTCTTCTTTACTTCTTCAAATTCGGCTTTATCTATAAAACCTGCTGCTTCTTTCCCTTGTGTGACCCAACTATTTCTCACCACCATAGATCTTGAAACATCTTGATATTTAAAGCTGAAAAATACTTTCCTAGCCATGTCAGACTCCTTTATTTATGGTTAACGCAATTTCTAATATTGATTTTTTGATTTCGTCAAAACTCAAACTACTATCACCAAGTGATAACAGTGCATCTTCTAAATTCTTAGGGAACGAAACTTCCTTAGACTCAATGGCTGATTTAAGCTCAGTCCATAGTACTTCAGCCATAGAACCTGTCGCACCGACAGGCACTACAAACACCCCCTGATTTTGAGCTATTTCATATTCCTCTCTCATTCCATCAGATAGAATCACATTCCCTTCAACTAGTTTGTTACCAAATAGGAAAATTGCTATGCCTGCATATGAAATCATATCTTCTCGGTATTTTCGCCAAAGTAACTTCAAATCCGTTTTCCCAATCTGATTCTGCGGAAAAGGTCTTAATAAAAGCTGATTGTCGTCTAACTTATTTCCGCTCATGTATAATGACTCTAGTGCTCCAGATATCACGGAACTTCCAATCCCCAATCCAAAGCCAGATACAACTCGGTACCCGCTAGAAATCAGATCTTTACTCAATTCATACACAAACTTTTCCGATTCGGCTTTTTCATATGGGGCATAATCATTAGCAGCACCAGATATGAAAATAGACCTTGACTTAGTTTTCATTTCTAACGTTTGAAGAACAGCAGTGATTTCACTATATTCATCAACCATCACTGACTTGATTCCAAACCTAAGTAAATCTTGAATAAAAAGCTCTTGCTTTCTTTCCCTGTATTCAAAATCTGCATCACTTTCATCTTGATCTTTCGTTAGATTTTTCAGCAGGCAATAATGTGGTCTTTGGTCTCTGCTATACGCGATTCGGACTCGACTAAGTATGTAATCAAGATTTGGATCGGTAAAACTAAAACCAAGAAATAGGAACGTTTTTGAAATTAGGTCGCCGCTCAGAGCATTGAGAAAAGGCTGCATTTTTACGTGATAACTTTCATAGTCATCTTTCGTTAAAATGGCTTCGCTAGGATGTTCAACATCACCATGCATTTTATAAACAATCGCATCCCTCTTGGGCACTGTGATTGCTAGTTGTTTATTATTGTACTTTACATCAGGCGTTTTACCCGCATCTAACAGAGCTGACTCAATCATCCTGTCATAATTGGTAGTCCAGAAAGTTTCTACCGGAAGGCGCGCCAATATTCTATGATTTTCGGTAAGACTCGCCATTTGAGAAAACTCATTAACTAATAGCTGATTTATCTTCCCCCTATTTGATTGATTCACATTGCAGTGATATTGGGCTAACTGAACTAAGTTATTCTCTTCCCTGTTAATATCTAGGTCTAGCTCATCAGCGATGGGCTGTAATAACTGCTTCCAATTTACGTACCCAGCAGGTATCGACAAGCCAGCTCCAGCAAATACAGCTAAATTTCTATTCTCAATAGCATCTAGAAGCTCTTTTACTAATCTTGCTTTTTCTCTTTCTTTTTTAGTCAAGCGTGTATTCCTTACGACGAGTTGTTAGCAACAATACTGGTTCGTATGACATCTTATTCAATGGAATTCTTCCATTAGTGACTCTAAAGTTAACATCCCAAATAATGGCATTCAATCATACAGTTAACAGATCCAGCACCTCACATGCCTGCGCCAAAGATGGAACAGTCATGCGGATACATGGAAACGATAAGGAGTGGGTTTATAGCTATTAGTTTTGCTGGCTCCCTAACAAGGAATGGGGCAGAACTGAGCTAGAGAGGTAGTAAGACAGCATCAACATCGAATAGATGTATTCGTCGTAATTCCGTTTCACTTTTTTGGGTTCATTTTAAACACTAACTCCACAGCGCGCTTCGAGAGATTCCTAGTCTCGCCTAGGCTCGCTGGAATGACCCACCTAAAGCGCCGCGTGTAGCGGTTCAGCTTGTGCGTCTGAAATCGAATAAATAATTAAACACCAAGCTTAGAGATCGAAAAAGACGAACCGCGTGGTTCGTCTTTTTAGTATTGGGTTAGATGAGTGACTTGCGGCTGTGACTTTTAGAGTGTTAAAACCATGCCAATCAAGAGCAACTTGTTCCGACCTCCCCTAATCACCAGTCAGGTTATTACTCTTCACCACCGCAAGGTAGCTCTCAATCACTGGGTGATCGAACTGTTCTGATTGGTACATCACCCAGCGTTACGCTACGGTGAGATCAGTAAACGAACCATCCTTGAAATCACCACGCAACGTACATCAAATTGTTCAGCATACTTACCTTCGCTTAGGTAAGAGACTTCAATACTCCCGATATCGTGGTCGTCAGACAACAATAAGTCATGTATCCAATTATGTGATTCCATAAATTCATTTTAAGCGAGGCTTTAGTTTGAAGACGAACTTCGCTGCCCACATTACAGTTGTATCAGCCGTCGAGCCAAAGACGTTGATGTGAGTTTTAAAGCGAAAATGGGCTTGGTATGCCTAAAACTTGCCGTATTGGGTGAGTATCAATTTAAATAAGACTGCTCGGCTTCGACAACGAATTACGCAGCAAAGCCAACCATGAAAGTAATGGACATATTATTTACATTATTTTTTAAAGTGCGCCTAGATATACGATTTAGCATGACTTAATTTGAAAACTGGGGCAGCCCTAGGCTAGCACTTGAGATCATTAGGACATAGTATCGCCTCACGCGTGGGGACGAGTTGACCTATGTACGATATTGGCAAGCGAATGGCTAAAATACTGGTTTTCCTTATGAGTGCCACAATATTATTGCTCTCAACAGGTTGTAACGCAGATATGTTTAATTTCTTCAAATCAAAAAAGTTTCAATACACACTTAGCCCAGAGATCACTGGCAGCTTATACTTAGACGGAAAAGCGTTTACTAGCGAGGTAGTTTATCTACACACGGCTTTTTCTAACAACCGTTATATCACCGAGACAATGACGTCAGAAAAGGGGTATTTTCATTTCGAACCCACATACCACTATCAGACGTTTAAAGAATCTGCCCTTCATGAATCCTCTAGCTACATTGGCATTTACATTTTTGTAGATGGCAAAAAATACTACTTACTAGAAGCTCGATTTTCTGATGTGAAACCCTATGAATTTATTTCAGATAACCTTCTTGATTTAAGTTGTGAGATTAATTCGGATGAATATCATTACTTTTTTAAAAATAGATTTGTTGAGAATGGTCTCGATCTTGAAGTTATTAGTAGGTGCGATTTGAAAGGATTTTCTGAAAAAACATTACTAAACAAGGACACGTAATAATTAATATTAAATAGGTTTAATGACCAATTTCTCTTACAAAAACCGTACTACACCTCCTTCAAAGCTGACGATGCGGGTTTGATTCCCACAGCACGCTTAGGTAGATTCCTAGGCTCGCTGGAATGACCCATTCGAAACACCGAGTGTAGTGATTCAGTTTTTGAACCTGAATTAGAGTGCCCCCCTGAACACCAAATCCTAAGAGCAAAAAAGGCGAACTCACTGGCTCGCCTCTTTTGTTAGGAGGAATTTGTTAGCTTACTTTCGATGCAGCGTGCTGTTCTACCATAAACTCGATGACTTTTTCGTTTAGGCAAGATTTGCTGATGTATTGGCGTTGTTTACCAATATGAAGGATAAAGCCCAAATCGGTTTGTTCGAGTTGATCGATTTCATTCCAAGCGAGGCTGCGATCGATTTTACCGCTTTTGTAGCGCACGCCATCCGCGTTAACTTCAAACACCACTTTGTTGCCACGGCTTGAGCTGATGGTTTGGCGCCACAGCCACCAAGTTCTTTTGAAGTAAACACTGCACGCTTCAATTACACTCAATACGATAAAGAACCAACCCACATAACCGTTTGGTAGTAGCTCAAACTCCAATAAGACCACACCAAAAATAAGAAACAAGATCCCTTTCAGGTATGCGTGTGGGAACTTAACAGGCTGGCTAGTTTGATCATAACACTCTGCAAAGAACGGTTTGTCGAGTGTGTATTCTGTGGTGAATTCGAAATCTTTAGACATGTATGGTTACTTTAAGGTTTCTGTGAATGAGTCTACTTGGTTGCTCTCTCGCAACGCGTGCATTGTAGCGCTTCTCTTGGTTTATCTTTAGTCCTTTTGATTCTGTTTTGTAAATCAATAATAACGAAACATTCGAAGACCTCGGTACACTTACCAAGATCAAACAAAGCGAACCATTTGGCTCGCCTTGTTAATTAATGTTCTATGTTAATTAATGACCTATGCGACTTCTTGAGTTTGCTACTTTAGAGGGTCGTTATCTGGCAAAGCACTGTGTATCCATACTGCCAGTCTGTGTTTGATGTTTGCGCCGTCGAGCTTGCTTTCTGGCAGTGGCGTGATTTGCTTGGCATCGACCAAGAATAGGTAAATCGCTTTTACTCTTACAGGTTGTGGTGACTGCGGAAGGTCAAAGCCTTGTAGCTTCGCCATCTTCCCGCCAATCTCTAGTGCCTTCTTAACCAGTTTGTCTTCATTCTGAAGCTTGGAGCTTTTTGACATTGATAGATTCCTCTTCTTCGCTTCCAGTAAGAATACAATAAGTGTCACGTATGGCGTGTTAGTAAGCTCGCATATTAGTAAGATTCCCTGACATTGCCGCGCAACTGATTAAACAACGACCAGGCATGCTGATATTGGCGATACAGCAATGTAGGCAAGTCACTTCACCACATTATTTCTGGTTTCAAAATACCCCCTCTTTTTATGGTCTTTGAGCGTTTTCATTGGCTTTTTCTTTGAATCAATCTCAAACAAATAAGTTTAAATGATAATTATTATCATATTTATACTTACTTTATAAAACCCTACTGATAAGCTCAGCTTTGCTTCTCGATACTGAAATTGAGGGCGCTTACATCGGTCGAGTTAAACCTATCTTCCGATTGAAAAATTAATAAAAACCATAAATAACAGGCTATTAACTATGAACATTAAAAGAAGCTTCGCCGGTCTGGCAATTTTCGCTGCATTTAACGCTACGGCTTACGAACACTATTCTGTGTTTAAAGATTACATTGACCAAGGTCTGGTCACTGCAAACCAATCTCGCTTAACACAAATAGCAAAGTCTAACCAAGGGCAACTGACTGTAGCTGGCGCGTACTCATACGATCAGCTAGGACGAGTAACACAGCGCGACTACGCAGACAGTACATTTGACTACGCCTATAACGATGCAGGCTTTTTGGAATCTGCGCGTGCGCTAATGAAGCACGGCTCAATCAACAGTTACGTAAGACACACCAAAGAAAACTTCATCTCTCAATACAGCTATAACGAACTTGGTCAAGTTGATGTTGAGAATAAGCAAGTCTTTCAGGATGAGGCTGCCGATCTTAACGGTACACCTATCGCGACATATCGAATTCAATATACGTATGGTGCTGATGGCAAACTTCTTCAACGCCGCCAAGTACCGCAGTCTGGCGACGATATGTCTGTTCGCGAATTTCATTACTCCTACCATGAAGATGGTAAGTTAAGAAAAATCCGTGAGGTTAAGCTCTCGACACCAAAGGAAAAGAGTACCCTCTTACTGCAATACTACCCGAATGGCGAAATCAAAAAAGCAACTCAGAAGTTGTTCGGCAAAGGCACCAAAACCTTTGAAATGGAGTATGTGGATGATGGTTCATTGGTTTATGGTGTTTACTATGTAGATCCAGTGAAAGAGTGGAAAGTAGACTTAGATTTCTTTGGTCTTGCCTTCCATCCAATCAAATCAATGAAACAAACCGCTGGCGATGCAGTCAGCACATACCGCTATCAATACCAGAACAGCGACGGTGATACTCTGCCAGATGTGGCACTGCTAGAGGTCACACTGCCAAGCTTTAGCCAAACTATTCAGTACAATATGACGAATAGATAACGATAAACCCTTCTCGAAGATATTCTCGTATCAGACTATCAAGGAAGACCGCGCTTCTGGTCTTCCTTGTTTGAAATCAATTGATAAGGCAGATAAGCTAGCTCTGAAGCTAACTTTGGAGATAAGGGAGTTATAAATCCTCTCGATGTATTTTTTCGTCATATCCTCGAAGGCGGCATATTCCAAAAACCGAGTGCTCGCGACCGTTTGGTACAACTCGATTTTTAAAGTGATATTCATAAGAAGAGTCATCTAGATCGCACTCTAGATTCTCCAAATTATCAATAACATAATCATGGATATCCAAGCCAGTATGTGAAGACCACATTAAAATTTGACTGTTGTTTATATTTGCAGTGATCTGAATTCCAATTAAATTTGTGTTGATTGACAGCGGCTTAAACCATTGACGGTGAATGATTGATTCAAAATGAAACCTACCGTCTTTGTCTGTCATAGTAGTTCTTTCATAATACTGACTAAAACCCGCAAGCAGGGTCACTTCGATATTATCAATTGGCTCCCCGTATTTTAAAACAGTACCTGATATAGGAGGGCTAACTACTAGCTTATAGGGTTTAAAATAATTAAACACGTCACTATAACTCATAATAAAAAACAAAAAGTGCAACTGTTATTGTGCGTTTGCACCATGAGAACCAATGCTCTCACCAAGCATTATTTTTCCGTCACGAAGGATAATGGTCGTAGCGCCAACTCTTACTTCTTTATTCACATTACATCCTTCAAAAGCGCTACTTTTAACTCTACCTCAGTGTAGTTTTGGTTAACGACTACACCTCAACGCCGTTAGTTCTTTGCTCTGGCTTTGACCACTTGATGATGGCGCGTAGGTTCATAGAGAAGAAGACGATATTTGCGACTATCATTGCCACACTGCCTGTGAGATAGCCGACTGCAACCCAACAGGTGTTTCCGCACATCATTAAGATGAAACCAATTTTGTTCTTGTTTCCGATTTGCCAAATGGCAAGAAACGTAAGTACCATCGCAACCCAGTCGATCCCATAGTACTGAAAGTATTCCATTGTCCTCTCCATGGATGTAACACTTTAAAACGGTGAGAAAGCGCCTTAATGAAGCTTTAACACACCACTTTAATGATAAAAACAACACAGCGTAAATGCCGCGCGTAGTGAATCTTTTTTGAATATTTGATGATTACTAGAACCAAAAGCTACCAAGTTTTATCGAGATCTCGAGCGTACAAAGAAATGGCTCGCTGATACTCTTTAATTGCATCGCTGTTGGTGGTGGACACTAAGAGTTCGAGTAACAATGATGTGGCTTCTTTATGTCGACCCACATTGTAAAGGCACATTGCATAAAAAGGCTGAACTTCGATCGCATTAGGGTATTCATCCAACGTTTGTTCAAAATAGCTTAATGCTTCTGAATACTCGCCAAGGCTTCGGTAGGTACTCGCTAAGCCGAACAACGCATCAAATCTTTCTACCGAAGAGAGTGTTCCTGAAAGTGCAGACAAGTAATGACCGATTGCTTCTTGCTCTTTGCCTTCATTGTCGTACGACCAAGCGATTTGTAAGTGCGCTTTTGCGGCAAAATGTTCATCGTCTAGTAGTGTTGTAAGTAACGCTCTCGACGCTTGATACTTAGCTTCTTTTCGCAGCTCAATTGCTTGTTTGATGATCGTTTCCATAATTTCCCTCGAAGCTAAAAGCGCTCGTTTAAAGAGCGCGCAATCGCAATGTCTTTGTTCGAATGAATCAAGAATAGTAAATAACCTAACTCACACAGTCTACCCATCATAACCTTTCTTTTTGTATCCGTTTCGTTGATACTCTTGCCCCTTATCGTTCAGTTGGAAAACTTTCATGCCCCAAGCTAACTCTGTTGTCGTACTCGACTTTGAAACCACTGGTCTCTCTCCGAATATGGGTGACCGCGCTATTGAAATCGGTGCAGTAAAATTAGTCGACGGTGAGGTTGTCGATAGTTTTCAGCAACTGATGAACCCAGGCTTTAGAGTCAGTTCTTTCATCGAGGGCTACACTGGCATTACCAATAACATGTTACGCACCGCACCAAGCTGCGCTGAAGTGATGGCATCATTCAGCGAGTTCATTGCCGGTGAAAACCTTATCGCCCACAACGCATCTTTTGATAAGCGCTTCCTCGATGCGGAGCTTGAACGAATCAACTGTGGTTACTCAGGCGAGTTTGCATGCTCATTGCTAGTGGCAAGACGTTTAATTCAAGATGCTCCTTCTCATAAACTCGGAGAACTAGTTCGCTTCAAAAACATCGATAATGACGGCGTTTTTCACCGAGCGTTAGCCGATGCACAGATGACAGCAAAACTCTGGATTGAAATGGTCGAGGGCTTGGAGCAATCCGGCATTCACAATCCAAGCTTTAAGTTTATGCAAACCGTGAGTAAAACAGCGAAAGGGAAAGTCGATCTGCTACTCGCGAAAAACCGCGCTTAGATCTCGCGACTATGATGTTTGTTCTCAAGCATCATAGTAAAGGTAAATAATCTATGGTTGTTTATGATTAGAAATACCTAATCGTTAAGAGTCGCGCTCGTTTTTCATCATAAAACCTTGATACAGAGCTCCGAGCTTAGCATTCAGCTCCTCATTATTTTTTGCAGATACAGTACCTATCAAAGTCGCGCCGCTTGCCGTACCTATTGTTACATCAAAGTTTTCATTATCAGTACTTTCGACAAAGACATAGTTGTCGTTCTCTCTGTCGTAGAAAGAAGCAAAATTATCGTCAATAGATGTATTAAATTTCATAAATCAACCCGTCAAAACCGTAATGATTGTGACTCTTTTTTAAGGTCGGTAATACAGGTATATGTTAATTCTCAGTCTCATTCCACAATCAGATGCAATCAACATATCTATTAGTTTCTACATAAGGGTTCTAAGGGGTTAGATACGTAACCTACTCGGCATCCCAGTCATCAACTTTTTGGACTATGATGTCGACAACACTAGCAAACTCTCTGCCTTTTGGGGTTAAACCGTAATTCACAGTCACAGGGATAGTGTCTTCTTGTTTTCGCCAAACAAACCCATATTCGCACAGTAACTTCAAGCGTTCGGTGAGCACCTTGCTTGAAACCAGCGCCAATTGCTTGCGAATTTGACCGAATCGCATCTCTTCTTGTTGCCCGAGCAACCAAACGATGTGAGCGGTCCACTTAGTCGATATCAATGTTAAGTATTTATCCACGCTGCAATAGCCAACAGGCTGTACTTGATGATTTACTTTTGACGACATCGCCCTTCCCTAATCCGTTTTTTACCGCCAGTGTAATCAAACACTACACCTCAGACCATTAGTTACCTGAGAGTAACTAGTTACTTTTGGGAAGCTAATTTTAATTCGTAACTAACCGTTCTATCTTGAATTGGCAATTAGGCAAAGGGACGAAAGCTGCCTGAGCCAATAATTAGAGGACTACGTTATGCGATATATTTTTCTGTTTATTTCTTTTGTCTCACTTGGTTTACATGCGGAGACGCTCTATCCGAAGCCACAAACACCATCAGAGTTACATGCATTATTTGGTCAATACTTTGCGGATAAAGATTTGGAGGGATTAGGAACACTTTTCCATCAAGATGCGGTATTTATTTTGGATAAAGAAGGCAATCAAGCCAAAGGGCAGGAAGCGATCAAACGCGTATTGGAAGGTTTTATGAAAGGCGATGTCACCATGCATACAAAGCGCGTTTCCATCCACATTAATGATGACATTGCCATGGTGCGTTCAGATTGGGAAATAATGAACACTTCGCAAGGTGCAACTCAGACAAAAAACGCGATACAAGGAACGGCATTGGAAGTCATGCATTATGTAGATGGAGGTTGGGTTTATGTTATCGATAATCCCAATGGCTTTTGAGGTCAATATTCGGCGTCGACAACATGCTGCATGAACTTCGCTTCTGCTTTTGAGTAACATTGTTCCCCCACATAGATTTCGCTTTGTAGTAGAAACATTCCTCGTTTGCTCTTTACGCAATGCGCCTCAACGCGAATGATGGCATTAAGGGGAACCGGTTTGATAAAGCGAACCTCGAGCTTTGCTGTCATCGCACATATCTCTTGAGCAAAAAGGCAGTGGGTCATAGCCGTGTCATGCAAAGCGCAGATTGCTCCGCCTTGCATGACACCTTGATATCCCTGAACTTTCTCTGTTGGTACGATTTCGCACTGCACGCCGCCATTCGGCATCTGGGAAAACTGAACAGTATCGTTGGCGTTGAAAAATGGCTGGCAACACACTGCACACTGCTGATGGTTTTTGGGGTTGTGGTGTGACATAAAATCCTTCTGTATCTGAGACGTCTCTGAACTTAAGCTGCTTTAATAAGAGCGTTCACGAATCATGCATCTAACTCAACATTCAAAGGTGAGAGGCGCTTATTCATTGGTAATGGGATATGAACTGTAGCCCTCATTATTAGCATATGCCAATAACAAATAGTGAGAAATTAGGTTCCATGAGACTGTGTTCTTTTTAACTAATGAACCATGACTCGAATCAGACGCGCCACTGGTCACGTCTCAAAAAGTCGCTTACTATGCCAAGTACCTATAAAGCTTTGTGAGCTACTCATGAGCAGTAAAAATAATAAAAACCTTGGCATTCTTCTTAAACTCAACACCTTTATTTCGCCTTATAAATGGCGTGTCGCTGCTGCCCTAGTCGCACTTGTCGCGACAGCAAGCCTAACGTTGTCCGTCGGTTATGGCGTACGTATCTTGATTGACCAAGGCTTTGCTCAGCAATCATTACAAGAGCTAACCAACGCGATTCAGTTTATTGTTGCCGTCACTTTATGTATTGCCGTTGGAACGTTCTTCCGCTTCTACCTGGTTTCTTCGGTTGGAGAACGCGTCAGCGCAGATATTCGCCTTGCGGTGTTTAATCATGTGATTACCCTGCATCCGAGCTATTTTGAGACCAACAGCAGCGGCGACATTATGTCTCGCCTCACGACTGATACGACTCTACTTCAGAGCATTATTGGTTCGTCGTTTTCCATGGCGATGCGCAGCGCATTGATGTGCTTTGGTGCGATCATTATGTTATTCGCTACTAACGTTAAGCTCACCTTGATTGTTTTGGCGTCTGTGCCTTTTGTTTTGGTGCCGATATTAGTTTATGGCCGGCGCGTTCGTGCTTTATCGCGTCAAAGCCAAGACACAATGGCGGATGTGGGCAGCTACGCTGGCGAAGCGATAGAACACATTAAAACGGTGCAAAGCTTTAGCTCAGAGCAGCATGAACGCGCAGCGTTTGCTGTCGAAGTAGAAAAAGCCTACGAGGTTGGCAGACAACGCGTCAAACAGCGCGCAATCTTGATCTCCGGCGTTATTGTGATTGTTTTCAGCGCTATTGCAGGCATGCTTTGGGTAGGTGGCAGTGACGTTATTCATGGCAAGATGTCGGCTGGTGATTTAGCTGCGTTTGTGTTCTATGCCATCATGGTTGCATCCTCTACTGCCACTATTTCTGAAGTGATGGGAGAATTGCAACGAGCCGCTGGTGCAACCGAACGATTGATTGAGATCCTGCAAGTTGAGAGTGATATCAGTGCACCAAGCCATCACCTTACTATTACCGACCGCATGCCTGCAGAAGTCACGTTTGACTCAGTGAACTTCAACTACCCTTCTCGCCCCGATCAGCCAGCTATTAAAGGATTAAATCTCAAAGCAGAACAAGGGAAAGTGTTAGCCTTGGTTGGTCCTTCTGGTGCCGGTAAAACAACGCTGTTTGAGCTGCTACAACGATTTTACGACCCGCAGCAAGGACATGTATTGTTTGGAGGTGAAGATATTCGACAGTTCGATCCTAACGATCTTCGCCGCCAAATGGCATTAGTCCCACAGCAACCCGCATTGTTTAGCCATGATGTATTCCACAATATTCGCTACGGTAATCCGGAAGCCACAGACGAACAAGTGATTGAAGCAGCAAAGAAAGCCCATGCTCATGAATTTATCGAAAAGCTACCTGACGGCTATCATAGTTTTTTAGGTGAGCGTGGCGTAAGGCTATCTGGCGGTCAAAAACAGCGAATTGCCATTGCTCGTGCAATTCTAAAAGATCCGAAAATTCTGCTGCTTGATGAAGCCACCAGCGCACTTGACAGTGAAAGTGAACATCATGTTCAACAAGCGCTTGAAGCCTTGATGAAAGACCGCACTACGTTGATCATCGCACACCGCTTATCGACAATTCAGCACGCAGATAAAATTGCAGTACTCGACGGTGGCGAACTGATTGATATCGGTAATCATCAATCATTGATGCAAAGCTGTGAACTGTATCAACGATTGGTCGCGTTGCAGTTTAAACATCTAGAATAGCGACGGCGTTTAACGCTAGCGATGTTAACGAAACAAAGAAACTATATACCCAAGTGACTTCAAGATGCAGGATTCAGAGCGTTGTCATTGATTCGAGAGCAAGGAAAACAACGCAGTGTAATAGCCAGCTCTTTCCAAGTTGTTTGACGCAGCAATCGGGTCAATGACACGCTCCCAAAGGGCGAGCTGCCTTGGCTTGTATACTTTGTTGCCGATTCTTGATTTAGAATGACTAGATCTTTAAATCGCCGCCGCGTCTACAAACCAAGTCAGTCTCGCTGAACCTAGCATCTCGAGGTTACTTGGGTATAAATATGAAAAAGCGCACCACGACGATATGTTAAGGTGCGCTTATTTGTCTGCCCAGCAGCTAATATGAGTCAGTCATAGACCTCCGACTCTGCCGCAGAATGTTTTTCTTGAAGTTCCAATATCAATAGCGTTAACGCATAAAGAACTTTTGCAATGCTTTGATCGCCATGCCACGACGTTCCAGCAACATGCCTACACGAGGTAGCCACGTTGGTGTGCTCAGAATGGTTTTGGCGTGACTAAAGGTTCTAAACCCTTCCTCGCCATGGTAGTGACCGATACCAGATTCACCAATACCACCAAATGGTGCGTCTTCCGCGCCAACGTGCAAAATCGTGTCGTTCACTCCGACCCCGCCACTGTGAGTATTACGGGTAATTCGCTCAATAATGCTCTTATCTTCTGACATGATGTAGAGCGCAAGTGGGCGTTGATTCTGGTTGATGTAGCTGATGACCTCTTGGATATCACGGTAAGGCTTGATTGGCATAAGAGGACCAAAGATCTCTTCCTGCATAATGGTCATCTCTTCCGAAACATTGGTGACTAAGTGCGGATATAATCGTCGACCTTTTGTTCTCGTTTCAGGCACGGTATGTAACTCCGCGCCCTTGGCTTTGGCATCTTCCAATACCGCCTTTAATCGGTCGTACTGACGCTGATTGATGATATGAGTAAAACCTTGTTCTTCTTGACCTTTGAGGTACAGCGCTTCAAAGCGTTGTAAGAAGAGTGCGACGAACTCGTTAACCCTTCCCTCTGGTACAAAGGCATAATCTGGCGCAACACAAATTTGTCCGGCATTGATGCATTTACCGAACAAAATCGCATCAACTGCTTTGTTCAAGTTAGCATCGTCTGCCACGATAACTGGAGACTTACCACCGAGCTCCAAGGTAATTGGGGTTAAATTCTCCGCGGCAGCACGAGCAACCGCGCGACCAACATTAGTAGAGCCAGTAAACAGCAAGTGATCGAACGGTAATTTGCTGAACGCTTGAGCCACTTCGGCTTCGCCCTCAACCACCTCCACATCTTCAGGCAACGCTCGACAAATCTCAGAAATCACCTTGTTGGTCATAGGAGTGAATTCACTCAGTTTCATCATCACTCGGTTACCTGCCGCAAGCGCGGTGACTAATGGCGATAAGCTGAGGATTACTGGGAAGTTCCAAGGCGAGATGATACCCACCACACCAACAGGTTGATATTCAACGGTGACTTTAGACGGGGCAAGTAACAAACCAGAATGACGGCGACTTGGCTTACACCATTTATTAAGGCGTTTTAAGGTGTAATTGATTTGAGCAACCGTCGGCAATACATCCGTCATTGCTGTATCAAATTCTGAGCGGTAACCAAAGTCCTCACTTAAGGCTTCCACCAGCGCTTGCTGGTTATTCAAAATAGTCTGCTTAAGAAGGTTAAGCTTTTGCTTTCTTGCCTCTAAACCCGGATAAGGTTCGGCATTGTATGCAGCTTTGAGCTTATCCAATTTTTGTTGCAGCAGTTGACCAACTTCGACGTCGACGATCGCATTCATGATTTTCTCCTTGTGCACCCAATCTAGGGCAATGTCGCACTTATGTATGATTTAAAGTTAACATAAGGGCAACATCCTGACTATTAACACAATAAGGAAGTTAGAGTTCAAACTCAGATTTGTTTCGGTTAAAGCGCAAGTTTCATCTTGTAGTAAGAGACGTCAGATTTGTAGAAGCGTTCGCCTTCAACGTTCATCCCAAATTTTTCGTAAAAAGCCAGTGCGGATTCTCTCGCATCGCACCAGAAATATTCAACAGGTGAGAACTTAAGACTTTCTAACACATATCGAATCATAGACGAACCAATACCCAACCCTTGATACTCAGGCAAGATAGCAAACTTGCGCAATCGAGCTTGATTGTCATCTCGGTATATCGACGCCACCCCCACCAATACGCTGTCGACGAATGCGCCAAAATGCTCCGCTTCCTCGTCGCCCTCTACTTTGCAATGTTCGATGGGTTTATTTGCCCAAAGTACTTGATGGCGAATTGGCATCGCATCTTGCCAAGTGATTTTATCTATACTGATGTTCATGCGTTACGACTCTCTCAAATGCAATTCATAAATGCCCAAACGCTGACTGGCGTCGAGCATCTCAAAATCATGATCAATGTATTCCTTTAGCGTCGCACCAGCGCGCTCTGCAATTTTGATGCTTGGTATGTTGTCTTCCATGCAATGAAATTGGATCACTTTGGCATTGCCTCTTTCTCGAATCAGTGGCACCAAACTCATCAAGACCAAATCAATTATTTGATGACCCCGACCTTTCTCAGCCAACCAATATCCAATCTCGGTTGCTTTGCTTTGTGTTTCGATGCCTTTGATACCAAGCACACCGACAAACTCTTGATTTAGGTTTATCGCAAACCAATAAGCATCGAGAGCATTGGAATTAATCCGTTGAGAAATATACGCCACCGCTTCTCTACGGTTAGTGACCCAGTCTGTCCAAGGCAGATATTGAGATAAACTCTCCCGACTCTCATTAACCACAGAGAGCAAGGTAGAAGCATGTTTAGTCAGCAAAGGCTCAATGGAAATACGCTCAGTAATTTGTAGCGCCTGATGTTGTTCATAGCCTTGGTACATAGTGATTCCGTAGTTAACTTTGCTTGATCAAAGTGAATGGCGTCAGTTCGCTTTCAACATAGTGTTTCCATACATGCTCGTACAGGTGATGTTGATTGGCAAATGGTACGAGCTGTTTTGCCTCTTCTAACGTGCACCAACGGTAGTCGGTGTGTTCATGATTAAGCGTTACTGTTTGATTTGGTTTGCAGAATAATACAAAACAAGGAATAACCATGATTCGATTCTTGTGCGCTTCATAAAACTGTTCGAGAAAATCTGCAGTATGAAGCTCTACATCTTCAATCTGTGTTTCTTCCTTAAGCTCTCGTACGATCGTTTGCCAGCCAGTTTCCCCCTCTTCGACACCACCAGCGACATGACACCAGTAACCGCCTTTTACTCGTTCTAGTAATAGCATTTTCTTTATGCCGTCGAATTCAGAAATCACCACACCGGACACATGCGTTGCTTGAATAGGAATCATCCACTTTTCCTTTAGAAATTATTGTTTTTTACTCTGAGCAAGACAGTCTACCTCGGTTCAAAAAGAAACGCGGGCTTTATCCCAGCGCACTGATCTTTTTGTGAGTTTAGTGTGCTAAAGTGCGATCTCCCGCAATAAACGAGCAGTAAGATGCCTAACTCACTCAACTCAATGATTCCCATTGGCGTGCGCTTTATGGTGCTGTCCGCGTTTGGTTTTGCACTGATGTCTGCCACGGTCAAGCACGTCAGCTTACACGGCATTCCCGTATTTGAAATCGTAGCCGCTAGGGCGCTGGTTTCGTTAGTGATCAGCTATCTCGATGTAAAACGTAAAGGTATATCCGTTTGGGGTAATAATAAGCCCTTGCTCTTTGCTCGCGGTGCCGTTGGAAGCATGGCTCTGATGTGCGTGTACTATTCCGTTACGACTTTGCCACTGGCTGAAGCGACCATTTTTCAGTATATCCACCCTGTTTTTACTGCCTTACTCGCCGTTTTCTTCCTTAAAGAACGTATCCAGTTCTCGACGTTTATTTGTATCGCCCTTTGTTTACTTGGGGTCTACGTCATGGTGCAACCAGAAACTGGTCCAGACGCCGAACATGCCTTACCAATGTTCAGTGTGATGATTGCTATCTTAGGCGCATTTGGCAGCTCTATTGCGTATGTAATCGTACGTAAGCTAAGCCAGACAGAAGACAGCTCTGTCATCATCTTTTATTTCCCATTAGTGGCGCTGCCTGCATCGATTCTTTTGATTGGCGATCAATTCGTCATGCCGGATTTGTATCTAACAATGATGCTTGTTTTGGTTGGTGTGTTTACTCAGATAGGACAACTGGGGTTAACGAAGGCAATGCAAACACAAGAAGCTGGTAAAGCATCGGCTTACTCATATGTACAGATCATTTTTTCTGTTGTGTTAGGTATCGTCTTCTTTGGAGAACTGCCTGCGGCATGGACATATCTAGGGGGAGCTCTCATCGTGACTGGCGCTTTGATTAATGTCTTTGGACAGCACCTAAAACTGCCATTTATGAAGCGATAATAAGCTCTTTATAAAGGAATCCCTTGGTTTCAAACAACAAAAGCCAGATCAAGACTCTGGCTTTTCTTTTGACAGCTCAACTAGATTAAGCGGCGAACTTTAAGCCAGCAATACCGGCAACAATGAGCAGCAAGCTGATGAGCTTGATTAACGTGGCTGGTTCATTAAATAAATAGATGCTGGCAATCGCAGTTCCTATAGCCCCTATTCCGACCCAAACACCGTAGGCAATGCCTAGAGGTAATGTTCTAAGTGCAATACCAAGTAACCAAAAGCTTAACACCATAAACCCGACCGTAAAGGCAGACGGCGCAAGCTTACTAAAGCCTTCCGAGTATTTAAGACCGACTGCCCATGCCACTTCGCATAGCCCCGCGAGAAATAGAATTGCCCAAGCCATTGAGAGATTCCAAATGATTGGGGTCGTCCCCGATAGTGATAAGAGCGGTGAGGTCGTCCTCACTTCTTGTGAATCCACATTATAAATAAAAAGCGCTTACCAACAACATTGAAGTGACTTCACGCAAACGTCGAACCGATTAATAGGAAAAATAAGTTCATTTAATATACCCAAGTAACCTCGAGATGTTGGGTTCAGCGAGAATGACTTGGTTTGTAGACGCGGCGGCGATTTAAAGATCTAGTCATTCTAAATCAAGAATCGTCAACAAAGTATACAAGCCAAGACAGCTCGCCCTTTGGGAGCGTGTCATTGACCCGATTGCTGCGTTAAACAACTTGGAAAGAGCTAACTATTACACTGCGTTGTTTTCCTTGAGCTCGAATCAATGACAACGCTCTGAATCCTGCATCTTGAAGTCACTTGGGTATAAACACCTTTATTTAACAGTTTGTATATAAACTTCTGCTGTTGAAAGTGATGCATTTATTGCACAAATCACACAAAACCGGAACAAGAATGCAACTTCGCAATCGTTTGTGTGATTCATGTCGCTTACAAAAGCTACTGATAACTTTAGTATTTGCGCGAATCCAATTATAAGGTATGACATACCCATGAAATATATAAAAACACCTCTTGCTCTCCTCATTGGTGCGGCCCTACTTACCGGATGCAATGACGATACTGAATATGTGAATGTTCAACCTAAAGAAGTAAAGATCGCCACTTATAACCTCTCTTTTGATCGCTATACTTTCAAAGCTCTTGTTGCAGAAATGCAAGTTGAACCAGCAAAACAAACTCAGCTCGTTACTGCGTACCTTGATAAATCAATTGCTGCGGAAGACAAAGCAATGGCTGAGAAAGTCATTCAGATCCGTAACGTAGCAGCAATCATCCAGAAGAACCGTCCTGATGTTCTGATGATGGCGGAATACAACAACGATGGCACTGGCGAAAACAAAACCGCGCTAGAGGGCTTCCAGAAAAACTACCTTTCTATCGCACAAAGCCTTGAAGGTGCAGGCGGTAAAGCTGATCTAGAGCCTATCGAGTACCCGTACGCGGAGTCTTACTCGACAAATACTGGCTTAAATAGTGGCTTAGACTTAGATAACGATGGCGTAAAAGGCAAACTACCTGGTGACGCTTGGGGCTTTGGTAACTACCACGGTCAATACGCGTTCGCTTTAATGTCTAAATACAAAATCGACACAGACAACACACGTACTTTCCAAGAGTTTAAATGGAAAGATATGGAAGGCGCTAAGATCCCTACCATCACGCTATGTGATGACCCAAGCAAATTCCCTGAAGGCATGGACTGTGGTGACGATTGGTACACTGCTGAAGAGTGGGAGCAAATTCGTCTGTCTTCTAAAAACCACGTAGACGCACCAATTATCATCCCAACAGAAAAAGGCGATGAAGTTGTTCACCTGCTTATGTCACACCCGACCCCACCAGTGTTTGATACAGGTAAAAACAAAGTACAAAACGGTGCAGAGGTTGAGTTCTGGCATCATTACGTACAGGGTAAAGACTACTTCTACGATGATGCTGGTAAGAAAGGCGGTCTGGCAGAAGGTGCGAAGTTCGTCATGATGGGCGACCAAAACCTTGATCCATTGGATGGTGATGGCTTTAGTGAGATCATGCAAGCATTCCACAATGATCCATTAGTTAACCAAGACGTGATGAATGGCGAGCTTTACCCAACAAGCTTTGGCGCAGCAGAACACGCAGCGGACGGCAGTTCTACTCACCCAATTCCAAATCGCATTACTTCAACATTTGGTCTAGGTGTTGACTACGCTATGCCATCAGCAAACCTAAACGTTGTGGATTCTGGCGTTTACTGGGCTGCATCTTATGAAGAAGGTCGTAAGCTATTTAACGATCCTCGCATTGGTGAGAAAGGGAGCGGTAAGGATGTTTCTTCTGACCACCGCATGATCTGGATTAAAGCTCAGTTCTAATCACGAACGTTCTAGAATTTAGTAACACAAAGCCTCGGTTTATGCCGAGGCTTTTTTATCGAGTCTCAAATTACCAGCGGTAAGTAACTGAAACACCGACATCTTCACTTGTCACCCAAGGCACGAGTTGAACATTCTCATCATAAGCATCTGTAAACACGTAAGCACTCAATGTGCCCAATGCAGCACCAGCTAACACATCTCGCCAATAGTGTTTCTTCGCCTCTACTCTGCCATAGCCGACTAATGTGGCAACACCGTATGCAGGTAAACCTGCTTCCCAACCATAACGCAAATAAAGAGTAGTAGCCGAAGCAAAAGCATTAGCCGTATGGTTAGAAGGAAAACTGTCGTTGCCACTTTTATCTGGACGCTCAGCATCAATGGTGGTTTTACCAATTAAGCCAACACCAGACGCAGCACCAATACTAAAGCCAGCTTGCCAAAAGCCGTCCCAGTCCCCTTTGTATACCGGAACAGCCGCCGCCGTTGCGACCAAGCCATACGCGCCAATATCGGTCAACACGTCCCAATCTTTCTCACTCATGGCATAAGTAGATTGGGCACAAAGAGTTGAGACTACGCCAACCAAACGTACAATTTTCTTCATTAATACAACCAATTAGATTTAAAAGTGCGAGCGAAAACTATCACAGCTCTCGCGATTGTTCGACTGCAAACTGTAACAATTAAAGCGTGAATTGTTTGTGAAAGGAGAATCAATGACTGGACTGAAGGGAACAACCTGAGACATAAAACGGGCAGTTACACACAAACTGCCCGTTTCGGATGTTTTACTTTCTGCGCTTGTAAACCACGCAGAAGTTGCCACGCTTGGTGCGACACTTAGAGCAACGTTCGCAGTCCACTTCGGCGCGGTTACCTTCTTTCCAGCGCTTGATCAATTGTGGCTCTGCTAATAACGGACGAGAAAGCGCGAAGAATTGGATCTTGGTGTTTTCAGCCAAATCTTCGATCGCACAGAAGTCGTTTAAGCCACCTACGGTAATCACAGGCACGTTCACATCTTGACTGATCACTTGTCCGTACTCGTGGAAGTAGCCCTCTTCTTGTAGCGTGTAACCGTCGAACGATTCACCTACCATGGTGCTTGCGTTGCCATGAATGTTACCCGATACAATGATCGCATCCACGCCCACTTCTTCTAGCTTCTTACAAACAATGCGCGTTTCATCGAACGTCAAACCGCCATCGAAGAATTCTGTGGCTGTCAGTTTCACCAGAATCGGGAAATCATCACCAACTAGCTTGCGTGTTTCGGCATAGATCTCCATAAGGAAACGCATGCGGTTCTCAAGGCTGCCGCCGTACTGGTCTTCGCGACGGTTGTAATATGGGCTTAAGAACTGGTTGATCAAGTACGTGTGCGCCGCGTGGATTTCTACACCATCAAAGCCAGAGTCTTGCGCACGCTTACTTGCTAATGCGAATGCTTTAACGATGTAGTCGATCTCATCTTGAGTCATCGCTTTGCCTTCAGTTTTGGTGCCACGCTCTGGCACTTCACTTGGAGCAAAAATTACACGTTCACCCACGTTAAATGTCGTTTTTGTACCGCCGTAAGCGATCTGCATGACGATCTTAGCGTCATGCTCATGGACAAGGTCAGTCAGCTTTTTGTATTCATCGATGAAAGAGTCGTTGTAGATCCCCATCATGCCTGCGTTCGGCTTCTCTTCTTCTACGATGTTTGCGTAGCCAGTAACGATCAGACCCACTTCACCTTTGGCAAGTTCTTCATAAATGTCGTACAGCTTCTCGGTCATGTGACCGTCTTCTGTCGCCATATTTTCCCACGTTGCACTACGTACAAAGCGGTTCTTTAGTGTCATGTTGCCAATGCGGGCTTCTGAAAACAAAATGCTCAAGTCCAGTCCTCTTAAAATCTGTCTTTTTAGATGCATCACTACCGAGCAGGAACGAAAAAGGAACAGCGATACACAAAGCATGGCTGTTCCTTCTCTGAATTTCTGTTCAGTGCGATGAGCGACGCGAACCTTACCGCCGAAACTGCGGCAAAACTTTAATCTGGATTAAGGTTTGGTGAGATAGATCACCGATTCCGCATTCATTGGTTTTGTTCTCATCACAACTACTGATGTCATCAATCGTTAACTCAGATTTACTTTCCTCTAATGAATAAACGGCAATGGAATTAACTCTAAACCAAGCACGCCACTGATGCTCATCACGACCAATAACGACACCTTAAACACCACTTTGGACCATTGGATATAGTTGTTGTAATTCACTTTTTGGAATGTCACCCGCGTCCACATAAAGCACACCGCCGCCGAGACCGCTAAATATTCGTAGCCGGCTTCACCCAGCATAAACAACCCAATAGCAACCACACCAAAAGCAACCACGTACGCTTTCATATGCTGATGCGCTTTAGCAATCCCCTCTTTAACGGGAAGAACAGGAATGCCTGCATCGCGATAATCTTGCATACGGAACATAGCAATCGCGTAAGAGTGAGGCATCTGCCAAAGACAAAACATAATGAAGAGTAAAATCGCTTCTAAGCTGATGTAGTTCGTCACCGCAAGGTAGCCCACCAACGGAGGAACCGCGCCAGAAATGCTGCCGACTAAGGTGCCGTAGACCGAGTTTCGCTTGTACCACATGGTGTAGAAGAAAACGTAAAACACGTAACCCAAGAGTACAACCACAGCCGAGAGCGGATTCACCAGTTGGAACAGTAACGCTGTGCCGTTAAGCAGCAATACCAAAGCGTAAACAAACGCCGCGTCGATGTTGATGTTTCCCATCACCAATTCACGGTTTTGCGTGCGCTGCATTTTTTGGTCGATATCGCGGTCGAAGATGTTGTTCACCACGCATCCTGATGCAATCACAAGCCCGACGCCAACTAACGTTGTTAGCAACAACAGAAAGTTAGCGGGTTCTGATTTTGCGGCGAGGAAGAACCCCGCCGCAACAGAAATCAGGTTGCCGAAAATGATGCCCGGTTTAGTAATAGACAAATAACTTTTCAGCATACCCTAGCCTACAACTTCATGTTGACGTTCATGTTGTAGATGATCCAGATCGATCCAGCGATCAGAATCAACACAACAATGGCGGTAAACATCAGTGACACCACGTTCCACTGCCCTTCTGACGTTTTCACTTCCATGTGCAAGAAGTACTTAAAGTGCACGAAGATCTGCACAATCGCACAACCAAATAACACGGCATAAGTCGCGGTATCTGGCAGCACTTGCGCCCACACACAATAGAAAGGAATCACGGTCAGGATCAGAGACGCAATAAAGCCTTTTACGTAATCAGAGGCACCTGTATCTAGATGTTGTTCCATTACATAACCCCCAATAAGTAAACGATGGTGAATACACAAATCCAAACGATATCGAGGAAGTGCCAGAACAAGCTCAAGCACTGGAATCGCATCGACATGTTATCGTTCAAGCCCTTGGTTGATAGTTGGTGGTAGCAAACGGCTAGCCAGATCAAACCAAAGGTTACGTGCAGACCGTGTGTTCCGACCAAAGTGAAGAACGCAGATAGAAATGCACTTTCTTGTGGACCATAGCCTTCAACAATCAGGTGATGGAACTCATACACTTCCATCCCGATAAAGCCGGCACCAAGTAAGAAGGTCACTTTTAACCAACGCTTTAACCCTGCAACGTCTTTGCGCTTCATCGCAATCATGCCGAAGCCAAACGTGATACTACTGAACAGCAGCAACATGGTTTCTACAAACACGAACGGCAGTTCGAAAATGTCTTTACCGGTTGGACCCGCAATAGAACCGCTTTCTAGTACTGCGTAAGTCGCGAACAAGGTCGCAAACAATACACAGTCACTCATTAGGTAAATCCAGAAACCAAACAGCTTAATACCTGCAGAATCATGGTGATGATCGTGGTCGTGAACCGCAACATTAGCTTGCATAAGTCACCTCCAGATCGTCTTTCTTATCGTTGTCTTTCACTTCGTTTTTCTTCGCTTCTTCAAGTTGAGCTCGACGCTCCGCTTCAATCGCTTTGATTTCTTCTACTTCAACGTAGTAATCCACGTCGTCGTTGTAGCTGTGTTGGATACACGTCACGATGATGCCAACAAAGCTTGCTGCTGCCAGCCACCAGATGTACCAGATCATCGCGAAGCCAAACACCAACGCCCATGCAGAAACATAAATACCTGTTGGTGTGTTCTTCGGCATGTGAATGCGTTCGTATTCCACTTCTTTGGTTGGATCGAATTCGCCACTCTGCTTTTGGTACCAGAACGCGTCTAGCTCATCGCCTTTTGGTAGGTGTGCAAAGTTGTAGAACGGCGGTGGTGAAGACGTCGCCCACTCAAAGGTACGACCGCCCCATGGATCACCCGTTAGGTCGCGGTTTTGCTCGCGGTCACGAACACTCACGTAGATTTGGATGAACTGACAAACCACGCCAAGCGCAATCACTGCCGTACCCGCTGCAGCAACTGCTAACAGTGGGAAGTACTCTGGGTTAAGATCTTGGCTTAGACGACGCGTCATGCCCATAAAGCCCAGCGCATAAAGCGGTAGGAACGCCATTAGGAAACCAACAATCCAGCAAATGAATGCACGTTTGCCCCATGTTTCGTTCATGGTGAAACCTGTCGCTTTCGGGAACCAGTAAGTGATCGCCGCGAAACAACCGAATACCACACCACCAATGATTACGTTATGGAAGTGCGCAATCAGGAACACGGAGTTGTGCAGAACAAAGTCCGCGCCCGGAACCGCCATTAGTACGCCCGTCATACCACCTACAGAGAAGGTAATCAGGAAGCCAACTGTCCACATCATCGGCGTGGTAAAGCGGATACGCCCTTTGTACATGGTGAATAGCCAGTTGAAGATCTTCACCCCGGTCGGGATAGAGATAATCATGGTGGCGATGCCGAAGAATGCATTCACATTTGCACCTGAGCCCATGGTGAAGAAGTGATGCAGCCAAACGACGAACGCCAAAATCGTAATTACAATGGTCGCCCATACTAGCGAGGTGTAACCAAATAGCTTCTTGCGTGAGAAGGTTGCCGTTACCTCTGAGAACACCCCAAAAATAGGCAAGATCAGGATGTATACTTCTGGGTGACCCCATGCCCAAATCAGGTTGACGTACATCATTACGTTGCCGCCGAGATCATTGGTGAAGAAGTGCGTACCGATGTAGCGATCCAACGTTAGTAGCGCGATGGTTACGGTTAGGATTGGGAATGAAATGATAATTAGGATGTTGGCACACAGGGAAGCCCACGTGAACACTGGCATCTTCATCATTGGCATAGACGGCGTACGCATGCGCAAAATAGTTGCAAAGAAGTTCACGCCGGTCAGCGTGGTGCCGACACCGGATATTTGCAGCGCCCATATCCAATAATCCACCCCAACTCCGGGGCTTGCCTCAATACCAGAAAGCGGCGGATACGCCAACCAACCAGTACGACCAAACTCACCTAAGCCAAGTGACATATTGGTGAGGATCACGCCCACAACAAACAGCCAGAAACTCAGGTTGTTTAGGTAAGGGAATGCCACATCACGCGCACCAATTTGCAGCGGTACGATGATGTTCATCAAACCAATCACCAACGGCATCGCCACGAAGAAAATCATGATTACGCCATGGGCAGTAAAGATTTGATCGTAGTGATGTGGTGGTAAATAACCGCTCTCGCCTGCTGCAGAAAGCAATTGTTGGCTACGCATCATGACCGCATCAGCAAAGCCACGAATCAACATCACCATTGCCACGGCGATGTACATAAAGCCTAGTTTTTTGTGGTCTACCGAAGTAAACCATTCATTCCATAAGTATTGCCACTTACCCGCTTTGGTTATCGCCGCAACGACAGCCAAACCAACGATCGCGATCACCGCAAGAGTGACGACAATAATCGGCTCGTGATAAGGGATTGATTCAAGTGTTAATCTTCCAAACATTGCGATTATCCTAGATTTTCCGGCAAACAGTTCATTGAACCCGGATGCTGGGTCACGACGTCGGTGAACAAAAATGGTGGAATACTAGAGAACATCTTCACAGGCTCCGCCACCGTTGGTGATGCAAGCGCACGGAATTGCTCCCAGTCTTCGATTCGGTCAGGGCTGGCTTTCACTTGCTGTACCCAATTCAGGAATGCAGTGCGATCTTCCATTGCTGCTGCGGTAAATTTCATCTGCGAGAAGCCCTTACCGCTGTAGTTAGAAGCAAAGCCTTTATAATCCCCTGTGTGGTTCGCAATCAGATTCAACTTGGTCACCATACCTGGCATCGCGTAAATCTGAGTTCCGAGACGAGGGATAAAGAACGCGTTCATGATGTTGTCTGAGGTCAGTTTGAACTGAACCGGAACATCTTTCGGAAACGCCACGTAGTTCACTGTCGCAATGTTCTCTTCGGGGTAGATGAACAGCCATTTCCAGTCGAGTGAGACCACCTCAATGGTGATGGGTTTGACGTCACTTACGATGGGCTTAGACGGCTCTAACTCGTGAGTAGAACGCCAAGTGATGGTTGCCAAAATCGCGATGATGATGATTGGAATCGTCCACACCACCACTTCGATCTTGGTCGAGTGCGCCCACTCTGGAGCGTATTCCTCGCCAGTGTTCGACTCTCGGTAGCGGTAAGCAAAATAGATTGTCATTAAAATCACGGGGATCACGACAATCAGCATCAGTAAAAGCGCTGTAATGATCAGTTCTTTTTCCTGAACGCCAATACTACCTTTCGGGTCAAGTAGAGCAGAGTTACACCCTGAAAGCATAAGAATGGTTCCTGCCAAACTTATCCTCGCTAAGATGCGTTTGTATCTTGAAGCTTCCATTAACTTTCTCGATGGTTAGCCAACAACAGAGCAAGCCCTGCGATTGGTTGTCTTGGTCATTAGAATATTTTTGTGTTGAGCTTGTGCAGCAATGGACTTCTTGGTGGGAGGTATCAAGTTGCTTGATGGTTAAAACCACACTCACAACGTGAGTTTATTGTTACACTTTGAAATACATTGTTACATTCGAGCGCATTATGCGGAGGGAAAAAGGAAAGCTCATTAGCCACAGATGGAAACTAACGTTCCATTTATGAAAGCTAATATTGATAAAGGAATAGCAAAGCAGGTGCACAAGATTGACGTACTACAGCATATATTCTTTTCTATACAGCAACTTAAGCAACCCAAACGAGA
The DNA here is from genome assembly GCF_024181835.1 of Vibrio sp. Y29_XK_CS5. NCBI lineage: Bacteria > Pseudomonadati > Pseudomonadota > Gammaproteobacteria > Vibrionales > Vibrionaceae > Vibrio > Vibrio sp. Y29_XK_CS5. The sequence goes on along the minus strand of NZ_JAMZAM010000001.1, from coordinate 780,172 downwards.
AGAGTAATCAGTTGCGTATTCGGCGCGAGAGTGTGAGCTACATTAGAAAGTGCGAATTAAGGAAAGCGTGATCAGTATCATAGTTATGAATTCACATACTATTTACATGGCATTTCCGCAGTAAATGATTATTTAGGCAATCCAATCTACCAGATTAATACCAAGTGCTTTTTATGAGTGATATTTGGTTCAATTGTTAATCGAATGAACTCACTAAAAAGAAACGAGCGCTACTTAACTAGCGCTCGCTGTTAGAAACAAATGGCTCAATGCTACATTCTCATTCCGCCATCCACTTCGAGCACTCGCCCTGTGAAGTAGTCGTTTTCAAGAATGTATTTCACAGCATGGGCAATCTCACTCGTCTCCCCCATCCTACCGACGGGTATCATCTTTTGCAGCCGGTCTATGGCTTCTGGTTTCATTTGATCTGCCATTGCCGTTTTGACGACACCGGGCGCAATAGCCGCAGAGCGAATGCCATATCTGGCGAGTTCTCTTGCCCATGTTGTTGCCATGGTTGCGACGGCAGCTTTCGATGCAGAGTAATTGGTTTGCCCAATATTGCCCGCTCTTGCGACGCTGGAGATGTTAATGATGGCGCCCTTCGAGCCACTCTCGATCATTTTGACTGCCGCTTCTCGACCACACAAGAAGGTGCCCGTGACATTGACGTTCATCACTAGGTTGAACTGCTCAAGCGACATCTTGGTGATCTCACCGTCTTTGGCTTTGACTAATAACCCATCTCGCAAGACGCCAGCGTTATTAACTAAGCCATTTAGCTGCCCAAAGTCTTGAAGAATCTCATTAAAGGTATCCTCCACTTCAGATTCATTGGTGACATCAAGTCGATAGATCAATGCTTTGGCACTGAGCATGCGGCATTGTTCTTGGGTATTCAGCAGTCCCGTTTCGTTAACGTCAAGCAATGCTAAATCCGCGCCCGCTTGAGCGAGGCTGACCGCCATCATCTGCCCTAGTCCTTGTCCCGCACCTGTGATTGCAATGACACTGTTTTTTAAATCCATATCTGTACTCCATTACTGGATAACTTCCATGCTCAAACGCCTGATAGGAAATATCTCCGTTAGCCCTTCTGGTTCTTATAGAATTCAAACAAGCTAGAGAAATCGAGTTCTGCATGACCTGCTGCGTTATGGAATGCATAAAGATTACGAGCCAAAGAGCCCATCGGAACAGAAGAGTTGGTTTGCAGCGCCGCATCCAAGCCTAAGCCGAGATCTTTGAGCATCAACTTGCTCATAAAGCCGGGATTGTATTGATTACTCGCTGGCGCAGAGTCCATCACGCCTGGGCATGGGTTATAGAGCTCCAACGCCCAGTTTCGACCAGAGCTTTGCAGCATGATATTGGATAAGACTTTCGGGTCGAGACCATGGTCAATGCCGAGATTGAGTGCCTCGCAGGTTCCCGACATCAAGATACCCAACATCAGGTTATTACAGATTTTTGCCATCTGACCGTCGCCCGCTTTACCAGCGTGGAACACGTTCTTGCCCATGTATTGCAAGATCGCATTGGCTTTGGAGAATGCTTCATCCGAGCCTCCAACAATAAAGGTCAGCGTTGCTGCTTTTGCGCCTGCTACACCACCAGAGACGGGCGAATCGACAAACAACAATCGTTTGTTCTGAGCTTCGTTCGCCACCAAGCGAGCAGAATCTGGATCGATGGTCGAACAGTCAATCAGCAATGCGTTGTCCTGCACAATGTTGAGCAGACCGACACCACCGTGTAAATCCCCCAAATACACCGCGCGCACGTGTGCACCTGCTGGTAGCATGGTGATGATTGTTCCTGCGCCATCTACGGCTTCTTCTAGCGTACTGGCGACCACTGCGCCAAACGGTTCGAGTTGCCTCGCCGCATTCACATCCACATCGAACACTTGCACGTGAAACCCTGACGCCAATAGGTTTTGTGCCATTGGACTGCCCATGTTGCCCAAGCCAATAAATGCAATGGTACTCATGTTGTTTCTCCTTATTTTCCTAGCTGTGCAAGTGGATGTTCCTCTTCTGACCAAAGAGAAGTGAACAAGGTGTCGATGACGCTCTCATCGACTTCACTGACGCTGTTAAACATCCATTTTGGATTGCCATCTTTATCAACTAATCGAGAGCGCACGCCCTCTTCAAACTCACCGAGTAATGCGCTGCGAACTGACAAGGTAAGCTCTAGACGGAAACAATCCGCCAACGACAAACGGTGGTACTCTTTGACTTGTCTAAAACAGATATGTGCGGTGATTGGACTGCCCGCAACAAACGATTTTTGTGCGTTCTCAAGCCATTGAGTCTCGCCTTCCATTGCTTGAATACGTTGGGAAATCTGATTTAAGTCATAGCCTTTGCAGGCTTCTTTAATTTGGTCGAGATAAGGGCAAATCTGAGTTGTCGGCTTACTGTCGATGACTTGATCTTCCATCAACTGAAGTAACGCACTGACAAGCGATTTGGCATCGGCAGAGCCCCAGTCGACTTGTTTCAGCTCTTCAAGCAACGCCGGATATTGCTCTTCCAGCAGCAACCATTCCGCCAACCCTATAGTGACAGCGTCACTTGAATTCACCATTGCGCCAGTTAGACCAAGGAACAAACCTACCTCTGGGTCGATTTGACTTAAGAACCAAGTACCACCTACGTCTGGGTAAAGCCCAATATTGATCTCTGGCATCGCGAGACGAGATTTAGGCGTGACGACTCTGTGGCTGGTGCCCATAAATAAGCCCATGCCACCGCCCATCACAATACCCTCTCCCCAGCCAATGATTGGCTTTTGGTAGGTATGAATCAGGTAATCACATTCGTATTCGAGCGAGAAGTAGTTAGAACAGAACTCGGCAGTCTCCTCTTTGCTTTTTTCGTGCATGACGTGGTACATGGTTCGTACATCGCCCCCTGCACAAAACGCTTTTTCACCCGCCCCGTTGAGGATGACACACACCAAATCAGGGTCATCTTGCCATTCGATAAGTTGGTCGTTGAGCTCTGCCAACATGTCGTAAGTCAACGCATTCAAAGAAGCCGTGTTGTCTAACGTCGCGATACCAATCCGGTGCTCGCCGTCTAAGCAATCTATTTCGCTAATGGTTACTTTCCCTGTCATGCGACCTCCTATTGATTCTTCCAGTTGGGTTTACGTTTCTCTAAGAAGGCACGAACCCCCTCGGTTTGATCTTCGGTATCGAATAAGTTTAGAAACAGTTCTCGCTCTTTAATCAGACCATGTTTGAGTGGCGCTGAGCGCATGTTTTGGATAAGCGCTTTACATGCGGTTACCGAAGGAGGCGATTGATTGGCAACCGATTCTGCAAGCTCAATGGCTTTATTAAGCGCTCCACCTTTTTCCACCACTTCTTCTGCTAGTCCAAGTTCTCGAGCTTGTGCTGCACCGACTTGTTCACCGCACAATATGATGCGTTTCGCCCAACCTTCACCGACCAATGCGGTTAGGTTTTGCGTACCACCAGCACAAGGCAGTAATCCGACTTTCGCCTCTGGCAGTGCCAGCACGGCTTGCTCTTCTACCACACGAATATCACACGCCAATGCGACTTCTAATCCACCTCCCATGGCGTAGCCGTTGATGGCAGCGATAGAAACCCCTCGAAATGCAGACAGCGTTTCAAAGGCTTCACCAAAGATACGCGCCATCTCTAACGCCACCGCTTTATCGCCATCGGCAAACAACTTGAGGTCTGCCCCTGCAGAGAAAAACTTCTCTCCATTCCCAGTAAGCACTAGAGCGTAAACGTCTTTGTTGTCGTTTAGCGCTAGCACTAGCTCTTTCAATGCGGTTAAGCTTTGTGACGTCCATGTATTAGCGGGCGGGTTGTTCATGGTCACCACCGCAACATGATTGCTGATGGTATGTTGAATCGCTTGTTGTTCTGTTAGTGGCATATCTCTGAATCCTTTCTTGATGAAAATGACCTGAGCTTTATGAATAAAAGCAGAGCTTGTCGGCTGCACTTATAGCAATGCGGACTCTTCTGCGAGCAATCGACGCGCGATGATCAACCGCATGATCTCGTTGGTGCCTTCCAAAATCTGGTGCACTCGAACATCACGGAAATAGCGCTCCATTGGGTATTCTTTGATGTAGCCATAGCCACCGTAAAGCTGTAGCGCTTGGTCACAGACTTGAAAGCCGACATCGGTTGCAAAGCGTTTTGCCATGGCACAATAAGTCGTGGCGTCTGGGTCACCTCGGTCTAACTTGCTGGCGGCGTACCGCACCAGTTGGCGGGCAGCGACAAGCTCAGTTGCCATGTCTGCCAGTTTGAATTGCAATGCTTGGAATTGAGCTAATGATTTGCCGAACTGTTTACGTTCTTGCATGTACTGCGCCGCTTGATTCAACGCTTGCTGAGCCGTACCGACAGAACAGGTCGCAATGTTGATGCGTCCGCCATCCAAACCTTTCATGGCGAACACAAAACCTTGTCCTTCTTCCCCGAGCAGATGTGATACTGGAATAGAAACATTGTCGAAAGTCACCGCCCGTGTCGGCTGACTGTTCCAGCCCATTTTCGGCTCTTTACGTCCGTAGCTAATACCGTCTGCATCGGCGGGGACAACAAACGCGGATACACCTTTCGCGCCCGCATCGCCGGTTCTCGCCATCACGACTAAAACGTCGGTATCGCCTGCGCCAGAAATAAAGGTTTTGCCGCCGTTGAGAATGTAGTTATCACCTTGCTTAGTCGCAGAAGTCGTTAGAGACGCCGCGTCCGAACCTGCGTTTGGCTCGGTTAAACAATAAGATCCGAGAAACTCACCCGTAATAAGTTTTGGGCAGAACGCGTCTTTCACTTCTTCAGTTGCAAAGCTCGCGACCATCCAAGTGACCATGTTATGAATGGTCATAAACGCGGTAGTCGATGTGCACCCCATGGAGAGTTGCTCGAAAATGATAGACGCATCCAAACGGCTTAATCCCAAACCACCTTGCTCTTCTGGGGTGTAGAGGCTCAAGAAACCGAGTTCTCCTGCCTCTCGAAGAATGTCTTTCGGGAAGATTTGTTTCTCATCCCACTCTGCTGCCATTGGCGCTAAACGCTCTGCCGCAAACTGCTGAGCCGTGTCGGCAAACATACGTTGATCTTCGTTGAGTTCAAAATCCATATGAGCTCCTTACTTCGTTAGCGCAGGTTAATAGTCAGGTTTGGACCAGTTGGGATATCGTCATCAAACCAACGAGCCGTCACAGTTTTGGTCTCGGTGTAGAAGCGCACCGCTTGTTTGCCGTAGGCGTGCAAATCTCCGTAGAAGCTGCCGCGCCACCCAGTAAACGAGAAGAATGGCAAAGGCACGGGAATCGGCACGTTTACACCTACCTGACCGACTTGAATCTCATGTTGATACTTTCTCGCCGCCGCACCATTTGCAGTGAAGATAGAGGTGCCATTTCCGTATGGGTTGCGATTCACCAGATCTATCGCTTCTTGTAACGTGTCGACCTCAATACACACCAAAACAGGTCCGAAGATTTCTTGGGTGTAAACCGACATCTCTGTGGTGACGCCACTGAATAAAGTTGGACCGACCCAGTTACCTTCAGGGAAGCCTTCGACTTCGCATTGGCTACCATCAAGTTCACACACCGCGCCCTGTTGTTTACCTTCTTCAATCAAACCAAGCACACGCTGTTTTGCTTGTGCGCTGATCAAAGGACCATACGCGGCATTCTCGTCATCCCAAGCACCCGGATGCACTTTCGCCATTTCTTGTTTTAGGTCGGCAATCCACTCTTTCGAACTGCCTACAAACACCGCAACGGATATCGCCATACAACGTTGCCCTGCCGCACCAACCGAAGAGCCAACTAAGTTGTTCACCACTTGGTTTTTGTTCGCATCTGGCATCACTACCATGTGGTTTTTCGCGCCAGCAAAGGCTTGAACACGTTTGAAGTTCTGCGTGCCTGTGGTGTAAATGTATTGCGCTACAGGTACCGAACCGACAAAAGAAATGGCTTGGATATCGGAATGCTTCAGCAATAAGTCGACCTGCTCCTTACGACCATGCACGATTTGCAGCACACCTTTTGGCGCACCCGCTTCTTCGAACAACTCAGCCAAGCGAATTGACGTGAGAGGCACTTGCTCAGAGGGCTTAAGGACAAAGGTATTACCGCTCGCAATCGCGATTGGGAACATCCACAAAGGGATCATGGCAGGGAAATTAAACGGCGTAATACCGCAGCACACCCCAAGCGGTTGAATCAGCGAATAACTGTCGATATCGGTCGCAACGTTCTCGACGGTTTCTCCCATCATGTTGCTGGCGATATTGGCAGCTTGCTCAACCACTTCGATACCACGCCACACATCCCCTTTTGCATCCGCAAAGATCTTGCCTGTTTCGTGAGACAGCAGCGTCGCCAATTCATCATGATGTTCTTTCAGTAGATGTTGGTAGCGCAGCATTAAACGCGCACGCTCAGACACGGCGACATCTTTCCAACAGGTAGAGGTGGCTTTTGCACTTTCAATTACCGCGTGCATCTCTTCATCCGTTGCGCATGGCAAGCGCGCAATCACGTCATTGGTGGCAGGGTTTGTCACTTCTACCCAATCCGTTGCTTGAGATTCACGAAACTCACCATCGATGAATAAGGGAACCGTGCGAGTCATAATCTAGTCCTTTGTTAGCGTTTGTCGTAATTGGAATTAAAGCGGTATCTCGATACCAATAGCAGTGGCTTCACCACCACCGATACACAGTGATGCAATACCTCGCATCACTTTTTTATTGTTGTTGTCGCCATCTACACCAAGCGATTGCAGTTGGCGTAGGCTATGAATGAGGGTCACTAAAATACGAGCGCCACTTGCGCCAATTGGATGCCCAAGCGCACACGCACCGCCTTTGATGTTTACTTTGTCTTTATCGATGCCTAATTGGCGTACCGCGATTTGCGTGACAACAGCAAAGGCTTCATTGATCTCCCAAAGGTCAACCTCATCTACTGACCAATCGAGTTGAGATAACAACTGCTCTATTGCAAAGACGGGCGCGAGGGTAAATTCGGCGGGCTTTCTGGCGTGGGTCGAGTGCCCTTTGATGATTGCTAATGGCGTTAAACCTTGATGCTGTGCCACCTGCGAGTCCATTAACACCAAGGCTGCAGCACCATCGGATATCGCACTTGAGTTTGCAGCCGTCACCGAGCCGTTCTTATCGAACGCAGGTTTGAGTTGGGGAATCTTGTCGAGCTTGATGGAGCGTGGATGCTCGTCGTAATCCAATGTTGAAGTGCTATGACGAGTCGTGATTTCTACCGGCGAAATTTCGTCGTCAAACAGACGCTGCTCTTGCGCTTCCAATGCTCTTGTCGCGGATAGGATTGCCCATTCATCCATTTGTTCACGAGTAAACTCAGAGCGGTCAGCCGTTTGCTGCGCATAGACTCCCATCAAGTGCCCTTCATACGCATCTTGAAGACCGTCGAGAAACATGTGGTCGTGAGTAGATTGGTGACCCATTCGCATGCCGTTACGCGCTTCTTTAAGCAGATACGGCGCATTTGTCATGCTTTCCATACCACCAGCGATAGCACTGCGAATGCTGCCCGCTTTGATAAGGTCGTGAGCTAACATGACGCTTTTCATGCCAGAGCCACACACTTTATTGATGGTGGTACAGCCTGTCGTCAGCGGAAGATCTGCACCTAGTGCTGCTTGTCTGGCTGGTGCTTGTCCGCACCCCGCAGGTAATACGCAGCCCATATAGACTTCGTCGACTTCGTTAACGCCGCTCGCATCCATTGCCGCTTTGATAGCAAATGCCCCTAATTGAGGCGCTGAATAACCTTGTAACTGACCTTGAAAGCGCCCAATTGGCGTTCGCTTTGCACTGACTATCCAGATGTCGTTTCCCATGATCTCGTCCCTTCTGACGATAATTCACAGTTCACGAACTCATCCCTCACACCTGCTACCACGGAGCTTTCACACAGAATGTGTTGTCACTCCAGCCTCTCGTAAAACGATGAATTTTCGCACTGTGATTTCTTGACGTTTACGTAAGCATAGCACTAACATTTACGTTAACGTAAAGAAACACATTAATAACAACACAAATTTACTCTCATGCTTTTAGCTAGCCCGTTTAGTTCAAGGCTTGAAGGGATTTTAAGAAGCCAAAACTATTCATTAGAGGGAAAAACCGAGTGGATAAATTCAAGATAAGTGACCTCGCCAAAGAGTTCGACATCACGACCCGAAGCATCCGTTTTTATGAGGATGTCGGGCTGATAGAGCCGGAACGAAAAGGAAATATTCGCGTATATCAACGCAGGGATAAGATCCGTCTCAAGCTGATTTTACGTGGAAAGCGATTGGGTTTTTCGCTTGCGGAAATTCGAGAGTTGTTTGAGCTTTACGATACCCAACAAAGCGATGGTCAGCTGCTTAAAATGCTAACCATCATTGATGAAAAACAAGCGCACTTACAGCAGCAACTGGATGATATTAGCGTTGTAATGAACGAGCTAGAAACCGCCAAAGAGCGATGCAAGCAAGCGCTAAGCGACAATAAAACTAACAGCCAATAACTAAAAACTTGTAACGACGAAAACAAACAAGAACAACCATAATTTCCAAGCCCAAGCAGTGTAACTCGAACCTTATTTGTACTAGGGTCTGTTGACCTTTCGAGCTGATTTTTGCAGCGAATTGTTGGGCATTGATACTAGGCAGAGACTTTGATGTGTAGTTAGCCTACATGAGAAGTCGAAAACGAAGTAGAAATTACCAACAAACGCTGCCCAAAGGGTTCGGCTAAAATCGTTTTATGCTTTGTTAAGGAGTATTTGCTTAGAATGACTAGGCGACACACTCCTTGCCTCCCCTAAAACGATTTTATCTCGAACAAAATTTAACCGCGAAAGATCAACAGACCCTAAAAACCGCAGTACTCGCAACAGGGAAATGTTATGAAAAGCAGCTACACCCCACTCAACTTTGGGCTTGGTGAAACCATCGATATGCTCCGAGACCACGTCAACGCGTTTGCCACCGAGCATATCGCTCCCATAGCCGCAGACATCGACCGCGATAACCAATTCCCCAATCATCTGTGGTCCCAGTTTGGCGAAATGGGCTTGCTTGGCGTAACCGTCGACGAAGAGTTTGGCGGTGCAGGCATGGGTTATCTCGCTCACGTTGTCGCGATGGAAGAGATCAGCCGAGCTTCGGCATCTGTCGCGCTCAGTTACGGCGCACATTCCAACCTTTGTGTTAACCAAATCTTTCGCAATGGCTCTCCTGCTCAACGAGAAAAGTACCTACCTAAACTCATCGATGGTTCTCACGTTGGCGCACTAGCCATGAGCGAGCCGAACTCAGGTTCTGATGTGGTTAGTATGCAGCTACGAGCCGAAGATAAAGGCGACCACTTTTTAATGAACGGCAACAAAATGTGGATCACCAACGGACCTGATGCCGATACCTTAGTAGTTTACGCAAAAACCGACCCCAATGGCGGCTCTCGCGGTATCACCGCTTTCATTATTGAGCGGGAGTTTGAAGGCTTTAGCCATGCGCAGAAGCTCGACAAACTTGGTATGCGCGGCTCCAACACCTGTGAATTAGTGTTCCAAGATTGCGTCGTACCAAAAGAGAATGTATTGGGAGAACTAAACCACGGTGTCGAAGTGTTGATGAGTGGCTTGGATTACGAACGCGTGGTATTAGCAGCCGGTCCACTTGGCATCATGCAAGCCTGTATGGACGAAGTGGTTCCGTATGTTCATGACCGCAAACAGTTCGGCAAATCCATCGGTGAATTCCAACTAGTGCAAGGAAAGCTCGCTGACATGTATTCACGAATGAACGCTGCCAAAGCTTATGTTTATGCTGTTGCAGCCGCCTGTGACCGAGGTGAATGTACACGTAAAGATGCCGCTGGCGTGATCCTTTACAGCGCCGAACTTGCCACACAAATGTCGCTCGATGCTATTCAACTTTTAGGCGGCAATGGCTACATCAACGAATACGCGACCGGGCGTTTACTCCGCGACGCCAAGCTGTATGAGATTGGTGCTGGCACTTCTGAAATTCGCCGCATGTTAATTGGACGAGAGCTGTTCGAAGAGTCTCGCTAACCCACCGACAAGGAAGTCACTATGGCAATCATTAAAAGTAAAACCAAGCCAACCGACGAACTGTTTTTGTCGAATAAAGCGGTCATGACCGAGTTGGTGAGCAACCTTAAAGCCAATATAAAAGCCATCAAACAAGGTGGCGGACAAAAAGCCATTGACCGCCAACGCCTGAAAGGAAAACTGCCCGTTCGTGAACGTGTTATGCATCTTTTAGATGAAGACAGCGAGTTTCTTGAAGTCGGACAATTCGCCGCGTGGAACGTCTACGAAGAATCAATTCCATGTGCAGGTGTCGTCGCGGGAATTGGCACCATTGAAGGCATTCAATGCATGGTGATCGCCAACGATCCTTCCGTCAAAGGCGGCACCTACTACCCGCTCACCGTGAAAAAGCATCTACGCGCGCAAGAGATCGCCCAACGTTGCCAATTACCCTGCGTCTATTTGGTGGACTCTGGTGGCGCGAACCTTCCTCATCAAGCAGAAGTCTTTCCAGATAAAGAACACTTTGGACGTATCTTCTTCAATCAAGCCAGAATGTCAGCGCAAGGCATTCCTCAAGTCGCGGTTGTAATGGGGCTTTGTACCGCAGGCGGCGCTTATGTACCTGCAATGGCGGACGTTTCCATCATGGTCAAAGAACAAGGCACCATCTTCTTGGCAGGTCCACCGTTAGTAAAAGCGGCTACTGGAGAAATCGTCACCGATGAAGAATTGGGCGGAGCCGACGTGCATTGTCGCAAGTCTGGCGTTGCCGATTACTACGCAGAAAACGACCAACACGCATTGCAACTGGCACGCGAAGCTATCTCCAATACCAACCAATCACTCCCCGTTCAAAGCGACAAACCGGTTTTACCACCACGTTATGACGCAGAAGAGATGTACGGCATCGTCAATGCGAACCTTCGCTTGTCTTTTGATGTTCGAGAGATCATCGCTCGCGTGGTCGATGACTCAGATTTTGATGAGTTCAAAGCGCTTTATGGCAAGACCTTAGTATGTGGCTTCGCACGAATCCACGGCAATCTGATTGGCATTGTGGCGAACAACGGCATCTTGTTTTCTGAGTCATCACAGAAAGGCGCGCACTTTATTGAGTTGTGTGCCAAACGCAAAATTCCCCTACTGTTTTTGCAAAACATCACTGGGTTTATGGTGGGCAAAAAGCTTGAGGCGGAAGGCATTGCCAAGCACGGCGCGAAACTGGTGATGGCGGTCGCGTGTGCGGATGTGCCTAAGTTCACCGTGATTATTGGCGGCTCTTACGGTGCAGGCAACTACGGCATGTGTGGTCGTGCTTATGACCCAACCATGATGTGGATGTGGCCAAACGCACGAATCTCAGTAATGGGCGGAGAACAAGCCGCAGGCGTGCTCACTCAAGTGCGTCGAGAAGTGAAAAAACGCCAAGGTGAAGAATGGCCAGAGCCCGAAGAAAGTGCATTCCGAGAATCTATCGTAGACTTGTATGAGTCTCAGGGGCATCCCTACTACGCCAGTGCACGTTTATGGGATGACGGAATCATCGACCCGAAACAGACGCGTCAAGTATTGGCTCAAGCCTTAAAAGCCGCGCTCAATGCGCCAATTCCTGACAGCAACTTTGGCATATTCAGAATGTAGCAATGTAGAGAAGAAAGGACGTCACATGCAGGATCATCAACCGAGTATTATCCCCAATACCCAACGACAAGATGAAGTACTTTGGAACGTCGATGAATTCGGCGTCGCAACGCTTACGCTCAATCGCACAGAGAAGCACAATGCGTTTGATGCTTGCATGATTGATCTGCTGATCCATAGGCTGGATTACCTCGCTCTGCGCACTGATGTTCGATGCTTGGTGCTTCGAGGAAACGGCAAACATTTCTCCTCTGGGGCTGATTTGAATTGGATGAAATCCATGGCAAGTAGCACCAGAAAGCAAAACCTAGAAGACGCGCAAAACCTTGCACGCCTGATGCATACACTGGACGCTTTCCCTCAGCCTACTATTGCGGTTGTGCAAGGTTCCGCTTTTGGTGGCGCATTGGGCTTGATCTGTTGCTGTGATATCGCCATCTCAGCGGAGAATGCGAACTTCTGCTTGAGTGAAGTCAAACTGGGACTGGTTCCCGCAACCATCTCTCCTTATGTCATGCGATCTATGGGTAACCGTCAAGCTCGTCGTTACATACTCAGCGCCGAAGTAATTAACGCTGACAAAGCAGAAAAGTTTGGCATTGTGCATGAGGTTCATAAGCTGGATAAAATCGAAGCCGTAGTAGAAAGCTTGATTGATTCTTTACTGCTCAATAGCCCAGATGCGATGCGAAAAGCCAAAGCGTTATGTCATCAATGCCACCAAAATCCGATTGATGGTCAGCTTATTCAATACACAAGCCAACTTATCGCAGACATTCGCGTTTCGCCGCAGGGACAAGATGGCTTGCAAGCCTTTCTGGAGAAACGAGAACCGGGTTGGATAAACAAGCCAGCTAAGGGCAAGAAATGAATTTGCCAAACAAGGTAAATATTGTCGAAGTGGGCGCAAGAGACGGTCTGCAAAACGAATCACCTGTGTCCACCCAAGCCAAGATCCGTTTAATCGATCTGCTCTCGGATACAGGGCTCACCCATATTGAGGCAGGATCTTTTGTGTCGCCTAAATGGGTACCTCAAATGGCGGATTCGCTCGATGTGATGAAGAAAATCACCCGCCGCCACAACGTCACCTACTCAGCACTAACGCCTAATGTGCAAGGTTTTGAACAAGCATTGAAAGCTGGCGCTAACCAAGTCGCGATCTTCACCTCCTCATCGGAGGGCTTTTGCCAACACAACATCAATTGCTCGATTGCGGATAGCCTTACCCGCTTTGAACCAGTAATGGAATTGGCAGCAAAGCATAACATTCCCGTTCGGGGTTACTTATCTTGCGTGGCAGACTGCCCTTACGACGGGCCAACCAAGCCCGAGCAAGTCGCAAGAGTCGCTAACCTGCTGATGGAATTAGGGTGCTATGAGGTTTCACTTGGAGACACCATAGGTACAGGCACGCCGATACGCATCGCTAAAATGTTAGAAGCCGTACAAGTAAAAGTCCCAACCAATAAGTTTGCGGTGCATTTTCACGACACATGGGGGCAAGCGTTGGCGAATATCTACCAAGCCTTAACGATGGGCATCAATACCATTGATAGTAGTGTGGCTGGGCTTGGTGGTTGCCCTTACGCTCATGGCGCTTCAGGTAATGTTGCTACCGAAGATGTGCTCTACCTTTGCCAAGGCTTAGGAATCGAGACCGGAGTAGATTTGGAGTTGCTTGCCAAAGCAGGATGGATGATCAGTGAAGAATTAAACCGTCAACCTATCTCGAAGGTGTCGATGGCATTAAAACAACGTTAATCATAAAACAAAAAAGCAGCCTTGCTTAACAGGGCTGCTTTGCATCTTCTAAGTACGATGAATTTTAGATAAAAAAGGCGTTAAAACTTGTAAGTAGAACCAACATACCAAGAGCCAATAGACTGGTCGTAATCTTTAATCGGAGTTTCTAGCGTGTAATGGTCAACTTCATAGCCTGCACGGAATGCAAGACCGCCTAGCATTACTGGCGCATATTCCAAGCCAATACCGAGGCGAACCGTGCCGCCATCATCTTTATGATTGTAGTTTTTGCCTGGGATATTTTCTTTTACTTCGTAACTGATTGAACCTAAACCAAGCGTCGCAAAAGGACGCAGCCCATTGTTGAATGTGTAACCGACATTTGCTGCTACAGTAAACGTATCGTGGCTTAGTTTTAGGGCTGAGATATTGTGCACTTTCACATCAGTATCCGCATATTTAGTGTATTGCGCTTCAATAGCAATAATGCGGTTGATTTGGTAGCCAGCAATCAATTTGTAAGCAGAGCCATCTGTATCTGAGGTCAACGGAACGCTTCTTCCTGATTGTAGAGCGAGTCGGTGACTTACATCATTCATGAATCCCGCATCATCGAAATCAGTGCTTCCGACACCCGCACCAAGGTAAAAACCACTCACATCGTGAGCAGAGGCAAAGCTAGAAACGAGTGCTGTAAGAAGAAGAGTCTTTTTCATTTTGAATTATCTTTACCGTGTTGTTTGTTTCGGCATACTCTAAAAGCATGCCCAATCAATAACTAAACGGAAATCAAATTGTTTTTACATTTATATTTACATATCCCTATTAAAAGAGAGGCTTAAAAAACGATCAAAAATATCAAACCAATGATTTTTAAAGGTTTATTTTTATTTAAACTGTCAGCTTGATTTATAAATTAATCTCGGTAGACTGTGCCGCTTTCAAAATAAAATTAGGTTCTCTTAACTTTTTAATCTCGTTTATCGAGATAGAAGTTGCCTTCTAAAAAGCCAATTTAGCAATGAAATCGATTCAGTTTTCAAACTTAACTTTAGAATGTGCAACAAGGACGTTACGTAATCAAAATGGAAATACAATAGTTCTCAGACCTCTTCCTTACGAAGTTCTTATGCTGCTCTTGCAGAAAAATGAGCCCGTATCCCGAGAAGAGCTTTTCGAGACATGCTGGGAAGGACTGGTCGTGACCGATCAAGCATTAACCAACGTGGTTTCGGGTCTGCGTCGTAATCTTCTTTCTTTGAAAGCACAAAACGCGGAAATCAAGACCATCAGTAAAGTCGGTTATTTTATTCAAGCCGAATCCATTGAAGTCTTGCTACAACCAGTATCTCAGATTGCAGAGCCTGCTTCAGAAGCCATTCGCAATATTGAGAATGAAAGAGTAAAACACCCCCTTCGTGTGCAAAAGAAAGCCAGTACTTTTCTTCTTGCAACGGTGTATGTCATTAGTGCTCTTACCGCTTTATTCACCCTTTTATGTGTTAAGCCACTTTTTGTGAAGCCAAACTACATAAAAAAGGATAACTATAAACACCTAGTCGTTGGTCAAACCAATTTCTATTTGCATGACGCAACTCATGGGTTTATTTCTGCCAGTGATTTAAACCAGATACTCAATGAACTAGCTCAATCACAATGCAATGCGGACGTTTACATACGCCTTTTCCCCTCGATCTATGAGCCAAATACGATGGCTTTAACCATTTGGTTTCAAAAACCTAACGGAAATAAAAACCATGTGTATCGCTACTTTAATGTTCAGAGAGAGCACCTTCGACAATATATAGCTGACTCTTACGTAAATAAGGAGGCTATATGCGAATTTTAACAATTGTATTCACAGCCATTGCGTCTGCATTTGCCGTCTATTACGGGCAATTTGAGGAGTACGATTTTAGCGGAACTCGATGGCGTTGTTCTGAAGCAAAGGCAGGTTTCACCTCTGCAGCATATCGTCAATATAAAAGCATCGAAGAGTATACAACTATCTATTTTCCTTCGAATACCAGCGTGATTTATTATCAATCAGGCGTGCTCAATCATAAGTCTGGTTTAAAAGAACCTTTTGAAATTGTACTCACAGCAAAAAATGACGTAGACGGTCAGCGAATTCAGCAAAAATTCAACACTGTCGATTGGAATCTGACACCAACAGAGTCTCCCTTGTTTATCAGAGATAAAGATAGTTTGGTCGGTTTTGAGTCTGATTTAAATTACTTTATTCAAGACGAACGTCTTTTCTTCTTCAACGCCAACGAAAGTGAAGATGTGAACATTCCTTGCCATAAAGTTTGATTGCTTGGGGTTAAATCTCGTAGTTAGCTTTGATTCCGATATCAAAGTGCAACGGCATGCGCCACTTAGCAAAAGACAGGAAGCCGATGACCAATCCATGCACAAAAAGCAAAAGGACGTTCTTAACGAGATACCTAACATTCTCTATTGACCTCTTGTGAAAACAGCCCAATTATGGCAGCTGATGAATATACCCAAGTGACTTCAAGGCGCTGGATTCAGAGCTTTGTCATTGATTCCCTATTTACCGAAAACAAGCAAGGAAAACAACGCAGCGTAATAGCCAGCTCTTTCCAAGTTGTTTGACTTAGCCATTGGTTTAATAGAAAAGCGAGTCAATGACACGCTTCCAAAGGGCACTCTTTGCAAATAGTAAGGGCTTGGTTTGTATACTTTGTTGGCGACTCCTGATTTAGACCCACTAGACTTTTAAATCACCGCCGCGTTTACAAACCAAGTCATTCTCGCTGAACCTAGCATCTCGAGTTTACTTGGGTATACAGTTGGGTCTACACAGGAATCAAAAAGAATGAGGTATCAAGAGTCGCCGTACTGATCAAAGAAACATCCCGAAGCAGTATAAATCTAGAGCGGCGATCAACCACATGCAATCACCGTTAAATCTAACATTTAATAGCGATTACGCTACGTAACCTACCACCTTAGCAGGGTTTCCCATTACTACAGCTTTTGTAGGAACGTCTTTTGTAACAACGGCACCAGCACCAACCATTGAACGCTCTCCAATTGTAATCCCTGGTAAAATTGTTGCATTTGCTCCTATTGATGCTCCTCGTTGAACCAATGTCCTCATAAATTTCTCTGGATATACTTTTGAACGTGGATATTTATCATTACTAAACACCACTGAAGGACCAATAAACGCCCCATCCTCAATAGTGATGCCATCCCAAACATAAACACCTGATTTTATCGTTACGTCATCACCTATAACGACATCATTCTCGATTAAAGTATGAGCACATATGTTGCAGTTGGAGCCTATAACAGCGTTCGCAAATATAATCGAAAACTGCCAAACTCTCGTATCCTCTCCAATAGCATTGCTCTTAACATCGCTTAACTCATGTATAAACATATTCTGACCCAGTTGAAACACCAGTTAATTCTAGACCGTAATTCTTATTGATAAATTTCTCAGGTCGTTTTCTTTACGATTCTGCGCATGCCATCTAAAAACAAAATATGTTACAAATGAGTGCTGGCATTGTTGTTTACACTACTGTAGACGGTAACGAGATTTTGGAAAGCGGAGTCTACCGCCAGTTCGGTAGATCACCAAAGAGAATAAGATAAGCGCACAACCAACGAGTTTATTGGAGGTCAGCACTTCGCCGTACCAAATCACACTCAAGATCACTGTCCAGACAGGTTCAAGGATCATAATCAGTGCAGCGTTACCCGCTTGGACAAACTTTTGTCCCATGGTTTGCATCACATAACGCAAGCTGGTTGCCAAAAGCGTACTCAGCGCAAACCAAATCCAAATAGACGTCGATACTTCAGTTGGCACCGTTTCCACCAAAGATGAAATCAACAAACCAATCAAACCCGTGACAAACAATTGGATGCACGTCAGTAACAACACAGGCAATTTTTGCGAATACTTGCTGTTTACGTTGAAGTGCAGAGCGAGCATCAAAGCAGCGCCTAAGAACCAAAGTTGACTGCTAGATTGTTGCCAACCACCAGCTAAAGACAAACACCCTAAGCCAAGAATCGCGATTGGTAGTGACACCCAAAAAATTCGTTGAGGTCTTTGACGAAACATAATCCACGCGACAATGGGTACGAACAGCATTGATAGGCTCATGATGAATGCGCCCTCACCTAACGTATCACTAATTGAAATCGCGTAGATCCAACACATCAGCGCGCCTCCCAAAAGCACACCAACGCCTGCCGCGGCAAAAATATCTTTCTTATTGGCAGCACGAAGCGGTTTGATACACAGAGGCAACAAACACAGTGAAGCGATAGTGAATCGCAGACCGATAAATCCGAATGGAGGGAGACCTTGAATGGTTTCTTTAGAGAAGATCCACCCTAATGCCGCGATCATCGTAGTAGCGACGAGCACGAATGCAGCTTTGCGTTCTGAGTTAAACATAATTACTCACAAAAAAGACCCTACGAAGGATTCGTAAGGGGTTCATATATCATTGATTTTAATGCGTGATTGCTAGTTATATTTACATCGCAAATGCTGGACTAAATGTGTACTTAGACTGAGGAGTGTTAACGTTTGCGAAGCGTTCACAGTATACATTGTGACTAATTCATCATCGAGAAAATTACTGTGAAACCCTGTCATTATTTTGTTATTTGAAACCATCAGAATAACAAGAATCCTTTAGGTAAAAACTCAAATACAGTACGGAATAACCTAAGTCTAAATTCGGGGCAAAATGTTACAATAGCAACGAAACAAAACAGACGTCAGGAGGTGCTTTATGAGACATTCAACCGTACTCTTTTTCATTCTGATCGCCTTGCTTATCATTGCTCCAATTGCGCTCGGCTCGCTGTTTAGTCTTATCTCCTCTTTTCGCGTGAGTACTATCGAAGCCGATCCAATATCCATCACACATATCTACGACATGATGATCTACCGTGGTCGATAATGTGTTTTGAAAGATCTCCTATTCTCTAACCGCTCTTGCTTATACCCAAGTAGCTTCGAGATGCTAGGTTCAGCGAGAATAACTTAGTTTGTAGACGCGGCGGCGATTTAAAAGTCTAGTGGGTATAAATCAGGGCGGTTTTCAATTTCCTCCACCTCTTAAAACAATACTGAGCCCACTCAAATCAAACAAAACTCACCATTTTTCAAAAGGCAAAAGCTAAGCACCTCTTTTCACTTTAGTTTTATTGGTAATGATTTTGTCCAATCCATCGAGTTGGCGCGTATTAGTAATGAAAACCACAACTAAATCGGCTTGTACATAGCGATATCGCCAGTACCTGCTTACTCTTTAACCTACAACAATAAAAAACAAACTCGTTCATTCACCTCACGAATAAGAGCGAAGAACCTGTTTGTAAAACGCCCAAGTTAGTGAAAACGCATTCAAATTACTAGGGAATCAGTGATGAGATTAAAGAACACACAATGCATGAGCACAGTGCTGAAGACGGCTCTCGTCGTCACTATGTGCTTCTCTCCGATCACCTTCGCATCCGACACCAATACCGATGCTCAATTTGAGGTTGGTAAGGAAAAGGCGAAAGTATGTATGACGTGCCATGGTACCGACGGAATTTCTACTATCGACGCCTACCCGAATTTGCGCGGTCAGAAAAAGAGCTATCTAATTTCGTCTTTGAAGGATTACAAAGCGCGTGAGCGCACAAGTGGTCTGGCGGTATTAATGCAGCAGCAAGCTGATGCACTTTCTGATCAAGATATCGAAGACATCGCCCATTACTACTCACAGTTAGGTAACGAGCCGCAGCCTTAAACGAGGAGCGTTCTTATGGAACAAGCAGCAACTCAATACAACACTCAAGTTGTGAAGTATTTTGTGTTGGCATCGTTAGTGTGGGCTATTGCAGGGATGATCATCGGTGTCATTCTTGCCGCGCAGTTATATTGGCCCGTGCTCAACTTTGATTCTCAATACTTCCAATTCGGTCGCCTGAGACCATTACATACTTCCGGCGTGATATACGGTTTTGTCGTCAACATTTTGATGGGTACTTCTCTCTACATCGCTCAACGCACCGGACGCTGTAATCTCTTTAACCAAAGTTTATCTTGGATGGTTTTCTGGGGATGGCAATTGGTGCTGTTCTTAGCACTCGTTACGTTACCGGCTGGCTACACGACATCTAAGGAGTATGCAGAATTAGAATGGCCAATCGACGTACTGATCGTCTTGGTCTGGGTGCTCTACGCTGTGCTGTTTTTCGGCACGATTGCGAAGCGGAAAGTTGACCATATCTTCGTTGCGAACTGGTTCTTCGCCGCCTTTATCATTGTTATTGCGATGATCTTCATCGTGAACAACCTTGCCATGCCCGTCTCTTTGATGAAATCCTATTCCGTCTTTGCCGGAGCGCAAGACGCTATCGTGCAATGGTGGTGGGGGCACAACGCGGTGGGCTTTTTGCTGACTGCCGGTGTGATTGGTATGAACTATTATTTCATACCTAAAGCCGCTGACCGCCCTATCTACTCTTACCGTTTGTCTGTTATCCACTTTTGGGGCTTGGTTGGTTTTTACACTTGGGCAGGTACCCATCATTTGGTTTATTCATCAGTACCGGTTTGGGTGCAAAACATTGGCATCATCATGTCTCTCATCCTTTGGCTTCCTTCTTGGGCAGGCGCTTTCAACAGTGCGATGACACTTCTACAAAACAAAGAGAAGCTCAAGTCTGACTACATTTGCCTGTTCTTCTTCTCGGCAATTCTTTATTACTGCTTGGCCACATTTGAAGGTCCTCTATTGGCGATTCGCTGGTTCAACATGTTAGCGCATAACACCGAATGGGTGATCGGTCACGTTCACTCTGGCGCATTAGGTTGGGTGGGCATGTCCGGCATTGCGGTGTTCTACTACTTTATCCCGCGTCTCTGGAACAAAACCGAACTTTGGTCGCAGCGTTTGATCAAGTGGCACTTCTGGCTAGCCCATGCTGGTGTCGCCATCTACGCTATCGCACTTTGGGTAGCAGGCATTGGCGAAGGCTACATGTGGCTAACCCAAAACGAGAATGGCGAACTGGTTTACAGCTTTATTGAAGCCATGAACTTTAAAGCGCCATGGTTGTTCTTACGTTTCTTCGGTGGCGCACTCTTTGTACTTGGTTTGTTCCTGATGGCGTTTAACTTGTATAAGACCGTGCGTTCTCCATCCGTACTAGTGGCAAAGGAGGCATAAGATGAGCAAAGATTTTACTCACTCAGTTATCATCTTAATCATCACCACGGTGGTTGTAGCTTCTTTTTCACTCGCAGTTTGGGTTGTGCCGAATATTCTTCGCACGGATGACATCGCCAAAGGCAGTTTAGCTAAGCCCCTAACCGCAATTGAGCTTGCGGGTCGCGATATCTACATCAGCGAAGGTTGCCATGTGTGCCACACACAAATGGTTCGCCCATTGGAACCAGAAATCAAGCGCAATGGTCGCGCTAACCAAGAGTCTGATGATATTTACGAGTTCCCAAACTTGTGGGGGTCTAAACGTACTGGACCAGACTTAACCAACCTAGGTCGGAAATATTCGGACCAATGGCATGTATTACACCTTATCGATCCACGCCAAGTTGTACCAACATCCATCATGCCTGCTTACCCTTGGTTGTTTGAGCAAACTCTGTCTGGTAATGCCATTGGCAACAAGATGGAAACACTGCGTACGTTAGGCGTACCCTATACCGACCAAGAGATATCAGACGCACGTCTACAAATTCGAGGTAAAACCAAGGGTGAAGCTTTGATTCGTTACCTTCAAAGCCTTGGTCAAGACACAGCACAGGAGGTGGCACCATGAGCACATTCTGGAACTGGTGGGCAGTTGCCTGCACCATAATATTTTTTGCCCTTATGGTGAGTGTTATCGTCAAGTATTGGCGAAGCAACCACAAAGCAGATCAAGACCATACCATTGCTTCTTTTGATGGTATAGATGAGAAAGATGCCCCACCACCTAAGCTGCTGTTTATAAGTTACGGTGTCGCGTTTTTACTCTCTGCAGGCTATTTAGTGTTGTATCCAGGGCTAGGTGAATGGAAAGGATTGGTGAATTATGACCAAGGAAATGACAAACTCAACTCACCTTCGACCACACTCGATCAGCAGTTTAGCCTAGTAACAAACACCTCTTTGGCGGTACTTGCACAAAATACCGACATAGTACGCACTGGACGCATGCTGTTTCAGACCCATTGCGCCGCTTGTCATAGAGATAACGCGCAAGGGCAAAAACACTTTCCTAACCTTATCGATAAAGAATGGATGTATGGTGGAGATGACGATGCCATTATTCACTCCATCGCAAAAGGGCGTAACGGTGCTATGCCGGGATGGGTAGAGGTAATGAGAAAAGACGAAGTAAATAAAGTCGCCTACTACCTCGCCTCTCTCAATCAACGCCACAGTGACGTGCCAGAGGTAAAAGTTGAACTTGGTAAACGTCTGTTTGTGGAATACTGCGCTTCATGCCATGGAGATGGCTCCATCGCAAACCAACAAACCGGTGTGCCTGATTTGTCAGACAGCGTTTGGCTTCATGGCGGCAGCGTCGAAGAGATTCAACACACCATCAATTACGGTTTGAATAATCTGATGCCAGCGTTTGAAAACCAGCTTTCCGAAAACGAGATCCTCGCCATTGGCGCTTACATCCATAAAGCAGGCGAAGAGGAAGAGCAAAAACTCTCAGCGCTTAATGCCGAGTCTGTCGAACGTGGCGAGTACTTGGCACACGCCGGTGATTGTGTCGCTTGTCATAGTGCGGAAGGTGGCGAACCTTTTGCGGGCGGTCTGCCATTTGTTACGCCTTTTGGTACCATCTACTCCACTAACATCACGCCTCATGCCAGTGAAGGTATTGGTGAGTATAACTATGATGACTTTCGTGATGCACTCGTAAAAGGTAAAGGCAAACATGGTTATCTCTACCCTGCTATGCCTTACACCTCATATCAATATCTGACTGAACAAGATATGACGGATTTGTGGGAGTACATGCAGTCTATCCCTGCCGTGGCGCGTCGTAACGATGAAAACCACATGATGTTCCCATCGAACATTCGTCTTGGTCTCCTTGGTTGGAACATTGTCTTTATGGACACCGATCCTATCGACTACAACCTACCTTCAGAGCTTGAGGGCGTGGTGGAGGACGTCGAGAAGTGGCAGAAAGGTAAATATTGGGTGGCAGGTTTAGGGCACTGTTCAGAGTGCCATACGCCGCGTAACATTGCTCAAGCGCTAATCCCTGAACGCATCTTCCAAGGCAACTTGATAGATGGTTGGAACGCACCTGACATTACGTCTACAGAGCTGTATGTGGGTGGTTGGGATGAGAAAACACTAACCGACTTCTTGCACACTGGTCACTCAGACAAAGGTACCGCTTTTGCCGGGATGGCTGACGTGGTCAAAAACAGCTTGAGTTTGATGACGCGCGAAGACATCGAGTCCATGTCTTATTACCTACTCAGCGGTGACGTAAACAACTTCATTGCTGCCGATGCGGTGCCTTTAGAGCCGAAAGGGTTCGATGAAGCTGCCTATCAAGATCCGATCTATGCTACTTACAAGCAAACGTGTGGCGCGTGTCATGGGAACGATGGTAAAGGTCGAGACCCTATTGCACCAACGCTCTTGAATAATGGCATCATCATGCACAGTGACCCATTCAACACTATTGCGGTAACGGTGCGTGGCTTGCAGCCTACCTATATTGATCCGGAGCGTAACTTCATGCCGATGGCAAGTTTTGAGGATATCCTCTCTGACGCACGTTTAGCCGAGCTCATTACCTTTGTACGTAGGCATCTCGGGGATCAACAGCAGGAAGTGACGGCGGCAGATGTGCGAGAAGTGAGAGAAACATTGGAAGCGGCTGGATATGCCGGCGGTCTGCACACCACCCCAGACATGTACGACAGGCGCGACAACACTATCAACATTCGTTAAGGTCAGCAGACTTCAGGACCTGTTTTCCTAGCTAACAGGAATAAAAAAAGCCAATCACAATTGGGTGATTGGCTATATATTTCTGTGAACAATCTGGTTCACTAACAACGTCAGTTGGCTAGGTGACCCTCGGCTTAAAAGGGTCATATAAACTAAAGCATTAGACATGCCAACTTTTCGATGCAGTAAAACCGATTGTTATTTAATCATTTGCAGTCAAATTGAACGAATAATCACACTAACCACTTTCCACTTATTGCATATTGCGAACAAGACCTTGCAATATGCAAATACAATCTTCAATTCATTTATGGCTTACGGGCGAGATCTCTCGCTAAAATTAATGCCAAACCGAAGACTTGAAGAAACAAACCAATACTTTTATACCAAGCCATCTTTTCTTCCAAACCTGTCATCACTTCCGTGGTTTCCAAGTTGGCAAGGTAATAGCTGTCTATACGATTACGGTAGTTATTTTGCGCCTGATTGATCTCAGACATCAGATTAGGTAACTGTTTAATTTGGATTGGACTTACTTCCTGCCCTGTCCATGCTGACAAATGCCCTCTCAACACTTGGTTCATTTCTTCTGAAACAGGTTCACTCTGAGCAAGGTGCAAATGCAACAACAATACTTCCCCCTTTCGCTCCAATGTTTCGACACTATTCCAAGCGAGTTGTATCGAATAGAGGTTATCGGCTTTTTGTTCAGCCAGTAAACTGATCTCTTTACCGAGTTTATCTAACACAACACTGGTTAAGATAATCGCAGCAATATTAAGAACCAGTCCAACAAACACCAATAGCCATGCAGGCGGTAAGTATGTCGATTTTTTTACCATAAGCTCCCGTAAGGTAAATAGATCAAGTTAAGGGCTACTAAACCAATCATAGTAAAGAAGGTTAACTTCATCCCTGTAATTCGACCTTTTAAATCCTCACCGAGAATTCCCTTTGCGTGAATCACACGCCCAATCACAAATACAATACCAGCAAGGTGTATCCACAGTAGCGAAGCGCCGTTGTATTCTAATAACGCCATTAAAATGAGAGTGATAGGAACGTATTCACTTGCATTGCTTTGTGCGCTGCGAGCGATTTGAAGCGCCTCAACTCCACCATCGGCGTAAGCGATTTTGTTGCTGCGGCGTTGCTTGATGACTTGAAAAGCGAGCCAGATGAGCAGTAATGCGAGAATAGATGCGTAAAGCGCGGTAACCATAAAACTTCCTTCTTTAGATATTATTGTTAGCTAATTATTCTATAAAAAACACATTTATAAAATACATACATTCTTGATTTAGAGTGACTAGATCTTTAAATCGCCGCCGCGTCTACAAACCAAGGCATTCTACCTGAACCGGGCATCCCGAAGTTGCTTGGGTATAAATTAGCCCTATAAATCTAAAGAAAGAAATCATCAAAGAGAGTGGTTAGCGAGCTTTTTACGCTTAGAAAGCTTGGCGATACCTTCGCAGATCGTGAACAGCAGACCCACCCAAATAAAAGCAAATGTCACCGCTTTTACACTATCGAATAGTTCACCAAAGAACACGACAGCCAATACAAATTGAAGACTCGGTTCAATGTATTGCATCAACCCTACTGTCGACAGGTTAGTAATTCGGATCGCAATCGAATAAAAAATCAGTGGGAGAATAGTTACTGGCGCACTTCCTAAATAAAGCATGAACGTGATCATATCGACGGTTGAAGATAACTCACCGATCGTCCATTGCTTAAACATCAGATATGCCAATGCGATTGGGGTAAGCACCACCGCTTCAATAAAGAGTGTTGTACTCCAATCAAAGTTAATCTTTTTCTTAAATAAGCCATAAAGAGAAAAGAATAAGCCCATTGTCAGCGCTACTAATGGTAACTGACCATATTGGATAACCTGATAAACCACACCGATAGTTGCTAAAAGAATGGCGATGAACTGACCTTTTGACAGCTTATCACCAAGGACAAAAACACCCAGCGCAACAGAAACCAAAGGTCCAATAAAGAAGCCTAAGCTCGCATCAATAACACGGTTATTGGTTAATGCCCAAGTGAATGCAACCCAAGAAATACACATTAGGCTACTTGCAACAAAGGTATACCAAAGGGACTTTTTATCTTTCCAGATAGCAGCCCATTTCGGCATGTGATGCGTGATCACCAGTACCAATAGAAACCCCACAGGTACAGAGCCGATGATGCGCAGCGCCAACAGTTCATCCATTGATGCATTTGGCAGAAAGCGATAGTAAACAGGCAACAATCCCCAGATAACAAAGGAAAGTGCAGCCATAAAATTGCCGTAACGATTGTTGTTCATAACTGACTCGACAAATAAAAAAGTGACGCGATTCTATAGAGCAAATTTGGTTTGTAAAGCGAAACAAAAGGACCAATATTCGCTATAAGGCTAGGCCTTGAATTACCGCGGTAATTCCACTAATGAAACACAGCGCTAGCGCACCGAAACGCACTTTTTCTTTAGGCAAGGACTGTGTTGTTTTTATTGCCAACCAATAGCCGAATGCGGCTGCAGGCAGTAAGGGCAAAGTAATGATCAAATGATGAAGATTGAAGAATCCCACCGGAATTTGAACCACCAACGAGATAATAGAGCTAAACACAAAGAAAGCAGAAAGGTTACCACGTAACTGATTCGCTTCTTGATGCTGAAGTAGTAACGCCATTGGCGGTCCACCGATCGCGGAGCTTGTACCAAAGAGCCCCGAAAAGAAACCTGCAAACGTCATGCGTCCTGGTGTTGGCTCAATGCGAAAAGGTAAAACACTCACAGCCACAGCAAAAAGCACGAGAAAACCAATCCAAAGCGTTAACGCTTCTGTCGAAACATAAAACAACAGCGCCCCACCCGCTAACGATCCGGGAATACGACCGATCAACGCCATCTTTAAACCACCGAGTTCAACATTACTGCGGTGCTTCATCGCATTCATTGATGAAATAAACAATGCAACTAAACAGATGGGAGCAGGAACGTATTCCGGAGCCCATAGAATAAGTAGTGGAGCCGCGACAATAGCCAAGCCAAAGCCAATAGCCGTTTGTACATAAGAGCCGAGGAAAATCAGCCCCATTGCAAGCAAATTAGTAGAATCGAATTCCATCGATGCGTTCTTATATTTTATCTATTTATTAGAGAGTTAGTTAAAAATAAATTATCTATTATTCACCTACTCTCGCCCTGCGTAGGATTCATCAAACCTATCTAAAACACAATCAAAATATTTCAATAACCGAACTTTAGAGGCTCACTTTCTGCAACTTCGAATTTTGTACAAAGATGCAATGTTTAATTTATCAATACTCCTCTATCCAGAACACAAAATCGACATTATAATCAGCGGCTTTTATAGAGTGAATGCGCTATCAAAATTCACCACACGTAGAATTTCACAGTCTAAGGCACTAAATAACAAATAAATATTAGACTATCGTATCAACCTAACTTAAAGATGGTTTATGAAAAGAAAATCAGGTTTTACTTTAATTGAGCTTGTTGTTGTAATCGTAATTCTTGGCATCCTTGCTGTCACTGCCGCTCCCCGCTTCTTAAACATTCAAGATGATGCTCGCAAAGCGCGTTTGGAAGGAATGAAAGGTGCAATTGCATCAGCTCTTGCCATTGGGTATGGAAAAATGGCAACTGCGGGACTAGAAAGCGTACCTTACGTCTCTAATAAAAAGACAGCTTACCCTGCAACTAACCTGCCATTTGATGGCTGTAAGACAAGTGACTCGATGCAATGCACTTTCCTATATGGTTACCCAGATGCAGATGACCACACTATTGGTCTACTGATTCAAGGAATAAATGAGAGCAGCAATTCCGATTGGAAGACATTTCATCACGAGGCCGGTTCTTTTACTCGAGAGATGGTTATCGCTCCAAGAGACGACCCTCGTGCAAGCCTTACTCAATGTGGCATTTTATATGGACCACCGATGAGTAAAAACAAAAGTTATAAACTAGAAATTTTACCTTGTCCTAAATAACAAAAAAGGCTGCCAATCGGCAGCCTTTTGTCATCTTGTTCTCTGCTTATGCAAAGTTAAACACGTATTTATCCATCATATTGACCATACGACCAATCTCTGGCTTAGTAATCGTGTCATTTGCCCCTAGTGATAGTGCTTTCGCACGGTTATCTTCACTCATTAGAGAAGAGAACATCACGATTGGCATTTCATTGTAGGCTTCCGTTTCACGTAGTCGTTTTACCAAGTGCATACCATCCATACGCGGCATTTCAACGTCGGTAACAACAGCATCAAGCAGCTCACGTACTGGCAGTTGTTCTTGTTTCGCTACTTCGATGAGACTCATTAACTTCTCGTAAGCTTCGCCGCCGTCTTTACATGTGATCACGTTATAGCCAGCTGATGCTAAAGTATCTTGAATCAGTGAGCGAATAAACGCGGAATCGTCCACAACCATAACGGTTTTCGCATTACGCTTACCAACCATACGCTGGTTAAGGTCAACCGATTTATCACCCGTTACGTCGTATTTTTCCATACTCAGCTCTGGGTTGATGTCTGCAATGATTTTCTCGAAATCGAGGATCATGATCAGATTGCCATCTTTGCGAACAACAGCAACCACACAGTCCTGTTCACCTGCTTCTAAGAACTGGCTCGGTGATTCTACGTCATTCCAAGAGATACGGTGGATGCGTGAAATGCTGTCAATCAAGAAGCCATTCGTCATCTTGTTGAAATCCGTCACAATCACAAACTTACGCTCTAAGTCGCGACGAGTCGGAACGCCAAGCCAACCAGCAAGGTCCACCAAAGGAGTTAACACTTCACGGGAAGAGAACACGCCAATCATATGCGGTTGTGCGTTCGGATAATCGGTAGTCTCTGGTACGCGAATCACTTCGCGAACTTTAGCGACGTTAATACCGTAATAACATGTTTTTGTGCTGCCATCTGGCATCTGTTTTTCTAGGTGGAACTCAATGATTTCAAGCTCATTGGTACCACTCTCAGTCAATATAGTGCTGGTTACGTTACTCATAAACACAATTATCCAAAATACGCACCAAGAAAAAGGCTTGATGCAATGCCACAGAGAATCACTTCACAGGCGAAAAAATCCAAGAGTCCTTTTGTAGTCGTTGAGACAGAATTTGTAAATAATCAAAAGGATGCTGACTGCACACTTCTATATCAAATGCTTAAAATTTGTCTCATTTTTGTACAAAACACATTCAAGTATTCAATATTGCAGCTGGGCTCCTTAAGTTAACGGCAGGGAAAACAAAAAGTTTAGCCATAATTAGTAAAGAATCAGTGAGTTTTAATGACCGCTTCGTTATCTACGCGATGACGCTCGCCATAAACCCCTTCTTCGGTTCTGATACCACAACTGATGATCATGGTGATTTGATCACTGTCTCTTAGATTAAGCAACTGTTTTACACGTTTTGAATCGAAGCCTTCCATTGGGCAAGTGTCATAGCCTTTTTCTCTCATCGCGTACATAAAAGTCATCGCTGCCAAAGAAACACTCTTGTGCAAACAAACACGTACGTCACTTTTAGCCACTTCTCTTACCATCGGTTTGTTTCGACCTAGCCACCAGCTGTATAACTTGCGTACCGCCCCGCGTATGCCAAATGCATCATTGTTATAAACCATTGGGATAAGTTTTTCGTAATACCTTAGAGCGCGCTTGGCCGCAGCGTCGTCACGGCCTTCAAAAGCTTGGCGCACAGTCTCTGCGTTGCGCTTTGCGCGCTCTTCCCAGTTATGAGTAGTCGCCACAAAAACGACTAACTCATTCGCCGTTTTTGCCGCATTTTGTCCCATGCAGAAGTCGGCTAATTTCGCTCGCTTCTCCGCTGAAATCACTCGATGAAATTCCCACATCTGCATATTACTGCTGTTTGGGCTAAGCGTGGTCAACGCGAGCGCCTTGGCTACATCATCATGGTTAAATTCAGCATTCGTATCGTACTTTCTAACGGAACGACGTGAATGAACAATAGATTCAAAAGAAGATTGGCTCATAACGGACTCAAAACTTAGGTAAAAGCGCGATCTTTACTGATTCATTGCTTAGCTGCAAGTATAAATACACCATCAGGTAAAATTTCGCTCCTTACATCTCTCTATTGCAGCTTAAAGAATCGAATTTGATCAGATAAGTTAACCGACATTCTTGCTAGCTCATCTGTTGCCTGATTGCAGTCTTGAATCATATTAACGGTTTGCTCCACTTGATCGCGTACCGATACCACGCTTTGATTGATCATTTCAGCCGTGGCACTTTGTTCTTCCGTCGCCGTAGCGATTTGAGTGTTAAGCACATTCGTCTGTTCAATATTCCCCGAAATACTCACAAAGGCTTCATTCGCTGAGGCTGATTGCTGTACCGTTTCTTCTAGCATGCGTTGCCCAGCATTAATGGAATCAACCACCTGAGTCGTATTCTGTTGCAGCGTACTGATGCGATGACCGATCTTTTCTACCGCCTTCTGGGTTTCTTGAGCCAGTTGATGTACCTCATCTGCTACAACAGCAAAACCACGACCTTGATCGCCAGCACGCGCGGCCTCAATCGCTGCATTGAGTGCCAGAAGGTTTGTCTGTTCAGCAATGGTTTGAATCACTTCCGTAATATCCGCAACCTCTGCTGTCCCATTGGACAAGGTAGCCACCTCTTGGCTCATGGTTCCCATTTGCGTGGCTAAACCGCCCACCTGCTCCATGGCTCGTTGCATGACAGTCTGCCCTTGTTCAGAGACACTCATCGCCAACGCAGCTTCTTGTGATGCCCCACTCGCACTTTGGGCGACTTCGGTGATGGCTACCGTCATTTGGTTCACCGCGGTGGCAACTTGATCAGTTTCTAATTGCTGGGCTTGTGCATTCGTCAGAATTTCTCCGTTTACTGCCGACAACTCTTCTGATGCCGAAGCAAGCAAGTCACTACAAGACACCACACCTGACACAGTTTTATACAGCTGCGCTTCCATATGGTGCAACGCATCAAGCATTTCAGCGATTTCATCATTCCCTTTCACCTGATCATGCCTCATCCCGATTTCACCACGACTCAGCTTTTCAGCTACTTGCTTAGCAAACTGAACATTCGCGGTAATATCATGCGAAATATACAGAGATAAGAAGGTGACGATTGGCAATCCAATCAACAAAGCTAACGTCACATTGATTATTGCCTCTTCAGTGGATTGTTGAATCTCATCTTTCAATGCATTTTGATCATTAACGGCATCGACTCTGATGCCATTCAGTTGTTCAGCAATATCAAAACCAATCTCTTTAAGTACTTCCCAACGATCGTTTCGAGTCCGAATCGTGCTGGCAACTTGAGACAACGAGTGAGCAAAGCCTTCTGTCAGTTCAATGAGTTGTTCTTGGCTTGCGAAGCTTAACTTGGACAAATCATTTTTCCATTGCGATAGCTGATCTTGAAACTGTTCGTAATCTTGCTCGTTATTGGTTAACAGATACTCCGTTGCTTCTTGCGTCAACGCTTTGAATACCATAGCTACGCGAGAAACTTCCGCACGTTGCTTATTAAGCACTTCTGACTCACTCAGTCGTCGCGATATTTTTGCTTCAATCTGCTTTTGAAAAGAAACCAGTTCAAGAACAGAAGCGTCACGTTCTCGCATTAATTGCGAAACTTCAGTTAAGTTTGTTATATAACTTTCGAGTTGCGAGGTGACTTTTTCAAAGCGCTCCTTTCGCTCATTATCTGTCGACTTCAAAGCCTGCCTTTGTGCCTCTTGTTGCGCTAATTTCAAGCTCTCAATTGCTCGATTAAAAAATTGAGGGTCGCGGTTTGTACGATACGTCAATGCATTGATTCGAGCCTTCAACAGATTTGCTTCAACGTCTGTCGCTTCAAAAGCCGCCTCATCGATTGATTGAAAGTGAATAAAATTTGAATTGACCTGTTTGGTCGTGAAAAAGCCAACAGCAGACACTGTAGACAGCACCAAAATAACGGCACTCAAGATCAGATAAAATTTATGTTTTATTTTTTTAATTCTATTAAGCATTCCGCATACTCCATAACAACAGCAAGTGGAAATACTAAAAACCTAACGGATAAGTCGCAAACTCGCCCCAACACACAAACAACACTATCTTGTTGTTATGATTGAATTTATTCGAATATGTAAGCCTTTTCCGACGGCAAAGAAAGATTGGTACTTCAACTGAGGTCGGTGATTCTTTCGTGCCGTATCTCTTTGATTCTATTATCTACCACGCGACACTTTCTAAAAAATGAGACACACCTTTTCAAATAATGAAATTGTCATTTTCACCCACTCGGCAAGGATTTTTCCTACAATCCCTTCTCGTTAAATGAGTGCTGAATGGAAGCGGCAAGTAAATTGAAATATAAGGTGAGGCACAAAATATGAATAACGTTCTTATTATCGACGACCAACCGTTATATAGCGAAGCGCTCGCTTCTCTTGTTCAAAACGCTTTCCAAACTGTGAACGTTGTAGAATCAACTGACAGTGCCGAAGTTATGGAGCTCATTCGCAACCAGCCTGTTGACTTGGTTATTTTAGATGTAGTTTTAGGTGACAGAGACGGTATGCGTTTGGCAAAGAACATTCTGGCAACCGGTTATCAAGGAAGAATCTTATTTATTTCCTCTCGCGATTACAGCAGCTTGTCCAAAGCCGCGTTTGAAATGGGTGCGCATGGATTTTTAAATAAGAATGAATCGAAAGAGACCATTATGGATGCGATTGTTAGCGTGACGCGTGGTTATTCCATGTTTAAAGCAACGCACAATCAATCAAGCGGTAACGTTGCTTTATCGAACCGTGAAGCAATGGTCTTCCATTATTTGGCTCAAGGCTATTCAAATAAGAAGATTTCTGAACAGCTGTCATTAAGTGCAAAGACCATCAGTACTTATAAGACTCGCATATTGAAGAAATACCATGCCGAGTCCGTTGTAGAGCTACTTAATACACTTCCGCAAGATGAATGCGGCAGCTTGTGCTGCTAAGAAATGACGTACTTCGCGATAGCATCGGTTAATAGCTGATGCATCGAGTTGTAGCGATGAGATTGCTTCATTTGTATCACGACCTTTGGTCGCCCTTGAGGGTAAAAACTCTCCGGTACAGGGATAAAGGTATAGCCTTCAATTGGCTTTTGATACTCAAGTAATATTGTCGCTGCAGCCTTGCTTCTTATGACTTTGAGTAGACTCGTGATATTACCAATCGTCGCAACACGGTTTATATTAATCCCACTTTGTTCGAGCGCTCGCTTGGTCACCTGCTCCCTATCCTTCCAACCTGCTAACTCAAGCAAAATGAAATCGAGCTTACACGCGGTTTCTAGATCGTTGATCCCAAGCTCTTCGGGTACCACGATGACAGCTGGCGCATAACCAATAAATTGTTGATGGATGGTTTTTGGATACTCTTCGTTAAAGTAATGCAATTGCATATCTACTTTATCAACCAAGATATCGTCTATTGTGCTATCCGTACTGCTTTCTACATTGATGTAGGCATTAGGAAATAATTCCATTAAATCAATAAGAAGCAGATCACCAAATGACTGTTGTGCTGATTGAGGCAAGCAGATTGAGATGCTTTTCTCGTACGAGAGAGGGTCGAACTCACGGCGAACTAGACAAGATTCTAACTGCCCTAGCGCATCAGTAATTTCTGGTAATTTACGCTTTAGATAATCCGTTGGTTCAAAGTGATGTGCATGGCGGATAAAGAGTTCATCTTCCAATTGAGTACGCAGGCGAGTTAGGTATTTGCTGATAGAGGCTTCGCTCTTGCCCAATGCTTTCGCAACGGGTTTCAATTGACGATGACGCTCCAGTAGCACCAGTATTTTAAGTAGGTTTAGGTCGAGATCTTTATTCACAGCACAGCTACCAAATAGGGTCAGAGATGAAAATTGAGTTCTTTATTTACCTTCAGCCAAATACACAGAAAGCAGCCTAATGAGTAAGGCTGCTTTACTATAGAAGACCAAAGTCACGTTTTGGTCAAGTTTATCAAACTCTTATACCGTTGCTTAATGACATTAAAGTCAGTTAAAGCAATTTTCAGGTTTAAGACACTGTCTTAAGTTAGTTACTTAGCTACTTAACCTACTTGGATACTGAGTTACTTGTTTACTTAGTTACTTGGTTACTTAGTTACTTAACTACGGTGACGCTTAGATTCATAAAGGTCCTCATCAGCGCGCATGATGACGTTGTTCAGCGTCTCATGTTCAGTGCTCATTGCAATACCAGTACTGACACTCACTTCTACATCCATACTTTTTAAGCGATTTTCTTTCACTGCAGCGCGTAGTTTCTTCGCCAAAATTAACGATTTGCTCTCACTGCAATCGGGTAATATCGCAATAAACTCATCGCCTCCCGTGCGAATAAGATAATCCGTCGACCGAAAGACCTTTTTCATGGAGTCAGCAATTATCGATATGACTTCATCTCCAACGTGGTGCCCAAATTTATCGTTAATTCGTTTAACTCGATCGCCATCAATGGCAATCACAGTAAACGGTGTCATCTTAATCTTGTTCTTAAAAGCCTGCTCTTTGAACACTTTTCGATTAAACAACCCGGTTAGCTCGTCTTTCGTTGCGTCACTGATTGCGTTAGCCAGTTGAATTTTGCTCTCTTTTGACTCTTGCGCTTTTGAATAATACGCAAAGATCACAACAAAAAAGACAAAGAACAAACAGCCAAAATCGATAAGTATCTTGCTAAACGGGTATTTGTACACAATCAGGTTATTATTATCTGCTACATACGTTTGAGTGTATGCAAACTCAGGCCAAGGATAATGAGGAAAGTACACCACAATGTGCTTATTTCCGTTATTAATATCGACTTTGAGTTGCTTTCCTTCTGCCTTTAGCGAATCGAGAAAGATTTGCTCTCCAAATTCACCAACCAGCTCCCCTTTGAAGTAGACCGGGCTAATAATGCTAAAGGCTCGACTATCCGAATAGGTGGTTTTAAAAGGTTTAGAAATCAGAATACGGTCAGACAACTGATCTTTCCATGCCGCCAACGAACAAGAATTTGTCTCTTTACACCAATCAATATCAAAAGGCTCCGTCAAATCTTGTAGTCCATCAATAGCATTTTCAAGAATCAACTTGTTTCCTGTGTATGAACGAAAATAAAGGACGATATCAATCCGCTCGTAGACATTGGATAGATAACCTTCAGCTTCATGTAGCACTTTACGCGCGACGGCTTCTACAAAGTCTAGCTCGCTCTTTGGATCAAGCTTGTAAATCGCATCTTGAAAGCTGAACTCGGTCGCATCAGTAATCTCCTTAGCCGAAGTTCCTTCATAACGGGCTAGCTCAGACTCCAATAAGAGCCCTAGCATGATGACTTTTTGTTTGGTTTTTGAAATGCCTTGTGTGTAGATTTTAAATTGCTTCACCTCATGAGAAATGAGCATGGCTCCAATCATGGTCATTGAGGTCACAAACAAAAGCACAGCAAAGAAGAATGACAAATAAACGTTTCTCAGGTTCATTCTTTCTCCTACTACGTACCGAGCACTTTAGAGAGTTCAACGATATTCTTCACATTGTACTTATCCAAAACTCGGCGCTTGTAGGTACTTACCGTCTTATCACTGATCGAGAGTACATCCGCGATGTCTCGATTGGTTTTCCCTTGCAGTAATAACTTCATCACGGCACTCTCACGGCTGGATAACGCTGGTACATTACGATGCTCTTCAACGCTCTGCTTGAATTTGAAAAACGAATAACCTTTGGAAACAGCCTCAATCGCGTCTTTTAAGATTTCGTGGTTTTCTGATTTACATACATAACCATCAGCACCAGAGCGAAATGCCATTTGGCTATACATATGACTCGTCTCCGCAGAAAAGAAGATCACTTTTCCTGCAAAACCGTGCGATTTAATGCGCTTGTAGAAATCGTAGCCATCGCAATCAGCGAGATTTACATCCAAAATGAGCAGCCCAATTTGTTGCTCTTTCAATATTTTTAAGGCGTCTTTTGAATTGGTTACCGTTAAAACATCATTTGCAGTGCCTAGGCTCTCGACCAAAGATTTAATGGCAATGCAAACCAGCGGGTGATCATCAAAGATCAGATAGTTCAGTTTATTCATCATGCTTTTATTTCAGTATCGTTATTGCTTCTAATGGCATTGGTTTATCGATGTAATAGCCCTGACATACATCAACCGTGTATTGGCGCATCGCGTTTAGCGTCGGTTCGTCTTCCACCCCCTCTGCGACAACACTAATGTTTAAGCTTTTTGCGAGTGCACAGATGGCTAATACTATATTTTTCTTTTTAGGGTCATTGACCAAACCTTGAATGAAAGATCGGTCTATTTTCAGTTCGTTAAAAGGCAGTTGAGCGAGCTTTTCCAACGATGATGATCCCGTACCAAAATCATCAATGCTGACCGTTACTCCACTCATTCGGAATTTAAGTAGGTTCTTGTAAAGTGCGGCATTGGTCTCAAACGTGTCTCGCTCAGTAATTTCTATCGTAAACTGGTCTGGACTGATGCCATGCTCACGGCAACGTTCGATGAAGCGAGTCGCAAATTCCGGATCTTCTAAGTTGTCATGATCAACATTCAGTGAAACATGTAACCTCAGCCCACGGTTCTTCATGTCGTATAACGCATTACTAAACACCGCATCAAACAACTCCGCAGATAAATGGCAGCGCTTGACAATAGAAAGGAAGTTGTACGGAGCTAAAACGCCGTAAATGGGATGAAACCAACGCGCTAAGGCTTCATAGCCTATGATCTCTCCCGTGTTTGCGTCCGCTAGTGGCTGGTAGTAGTTTTTAACTCGCCCCTCAGCCAAAGCAAACAAAAACTCTTGGTCTTGCACGCAAACTTGTTGCTGAAATGAAGTGAATTTCGCTGGTTGAACACCCGACTTGTTGAGCATTTCGACCACTTGCTCTTCATCGTAAGGTTTTAGAAGTTTACCGAGAACCTCGAAACTGAACGATTCGCACATCGCTCTAACGGTGGCGACAATCATCAGTTCCATTGCGCTCACTAACACAACCTTTCCCTGGTAGCCGATTTGGTTGAGCATCATCATCATGTCGACACCATCTTTATTCGGCATCTGCAAATCACAAAAAATAATGTCCACGTCCGATGTTTTGACGTGCTGAATTGCGCTATCAACATTATCGAATGTCGAGACGTCAACCCCATGCCGAGATAACATTTGCTTTAGCAAAGTGATTTGCAGTGGATGGTCATCAATCACCATCGCTTTAAGATCTTTATTCATGTGCTTTAATCCAATGTTCTGCAAGGTTGATTTCTTGTTCTATGCGCTCAATAAGGTCGGTGACATGAACTTCAAACTCACCATCACTGGCCTTCTCGGCTTCAATGCATAACTCCGCTAAAATGGTTACTCCAATGGCGCCAAGCGCGCCTTTTATACCGTGAATAATGCGTTTTTTATCTTGTTTGCTTGTCGCAGCTTTTAGGTTTGCCACATCGTGCGCCATTGAGCTTTTAAAAACGTTGGCTATCTCCTTAGCGTCTTGCTTTCTAAATTTCTCAATCCAATCTGGCCACTGTGCCATTTTCTCTTGCCCTAAGAACGGCAGCAGTTTTGACCTTAACTTTTCAAGGTCATAAGGTTTATAAAGAATGTCATCGATGCCAATGTGTTTAGCCCGTTCGTTTGCTAAGCGAGAGTCTTCCGCGGTGACACCAATAACAGGTATTGAAGCCAGCTCTGGTGCTGCTTTGAGCTTCTTCACCAACTCAAAACCGTCCATTTCGGGCATGTGAAAATCTGTAAGAACCAACGCCACCTGATGATCGCGATTCACGTATTGCCATGCTTCAAGACCATTACTTACGATGACTGGCTCAATGCCAAGTTCTCGCAGTTGCATCGTGATCACGCTTTGGTTGATCGGGTTATCTTCTGCGACCAAAACAGTTCCGTGCTTCCAATCAAGATTGCTATTCGTGTCTTCTG
Organism: Vibrio sp. Y29_XK_CS5; assembly: GCF_024181835.1. NCBI lineage: Bacteria > Pseudomonadati > Pseudomonadota > Gammaproteobacteria > Vibrionales > Vibrionaceae > Vibrio > Vibrio sp. Y29_XK_CS5. The sequence continues at coordinate 742,632 of NZ_JAMZAM010000001.1, read as the reverse complement.
TTTCATCTGTCGGCTTTAAGGTGCAATCTTGACGCAACAACGCCAGTAAGGTATCTGGATACTTAGCTTCTGACGGCGTTAACTCGCAGCTTCCTTTACTACCACAATCAAGGTTTAGTCCTTGGTATTTCCCTTGCGGTGAAAACTGCCCCACCAAATTTGGCTTCACATCTGTCGACGCCATCCCCCACGCAAGACACCAATCACGGACATTGGCAGGCAACATCGGTGAAAATGTATAAGACAGTGCCGCTTGAGGCTCTGGTTCACAGAAGGTAATAGGCAACTTCACAACCATCGTGGTGCCAAGACCGAACTGGGAATTAATACATAACTCCCCTCCCATGCAATCCACGAGACGGTCGACAATACTCAAGCCAAGCCCTGTTCCTCCGTACTTGCGCGTAATGGTGTCATCTGCTTGAACAAACGGCTGCAAAATACCTTCGAGTTGCGTTTCCGTCATACCGATACCTGTGTCCGCGATTTTTAAGATCAATCGCCCTTCATGAACGGCAATGCTGACGCTGATTTCTCCTTCGTTGGTAAACTTAACGGCATTGGAGAGTAGATTGGTCGCGATTTGGACTAAGCGCACTGCATCCACTTTCAACCATGGATTTAAGAATGGTTTGAAGGTCACTCGATACTCTAACCCTTTACTGGACGCTTTTGGTTCAAAGCTACGAATCACGTCACACAAGGTGTTTACAACATGAGTTTTTACTGGCGTCACTTTCAACTGACCAGCTTCTAGCTTGGAATAATCAAGGACTTCATCCACCAGCAGGTTCAAGTGGTTTAGTGAGCGCATCGCTTGGGTGATAAGCTCTTTACTCCCCTCACTGCTGGTCTGACGGTCTAACAAGTCGAGTAGACCATGCGCAGCGGAAAGTGGTGTTCTTAACTCATGGCTCATGGTTGCCAAGAAATTCTCTCGAGAACGAACCGCAGTTTGCGCTTTTTCTTGCGCATCAATTAACGCAAACTCTCGCTCTTTTTGCTCAGTGATATCTTGAAGTACGGTCAGGACAAATTTCTTTTTGCTACTTGGAGAAAGAATGGCTTTACGTTCTCGGTAAACATGCTGAATACCAAGCTTACAACCATTGGATGCTGTTATATCTGCGATGCGTTTACCTGCAATCACCTGACGCAATTCGATCACATTGTCGACCAAAGGTTTGGCACTTTTTCGACTTTGAATCGTGCAGCCTTTGCAACGATGGTTTTTATATAAAGAGCAATTGCTCATTTGAATTTGGTTATCTTCGCCGTGAATAAAAACAATGCTGTTGATTTCTTGAATAATCTCCATCAACCACTGCTTTTCTTTCTCCTCATTCGTTGCGTTTAGCTCTGCCAAATTGACTTTGAGCTTAAGGTGCGCCAACACGAAATACGCAACCGCCAAGAGGATCACAAACACAACCACAACAATCAGTATCATGGTGAAGATATGTTCTTCATCGTAACCGTAGACGAGATTGAAGTTTCGGTAAGTTCTATTAAGCTTTTCTATCTCTTTGGCATCAATGGTATCAATGATGCTGTCGAGTATTTTCTTTAGCTTGGTGTTATGGTCCGCTACCGCAAAAGCAATCGACAAGGTCAGCGTATCTTTTTCACTGATCAGCAACCCATCAATGTTGTCCTGCGCGATCATGCTATGCACGATGTCATCAGGGATATACGCAACTTCAATCTTGCCCTGTTTGAGATCAGTCAACAATTGCCTAAGGTCTTCATAGCGAGTAAAGCGCTCTTCCTTCCATGAGTCGAGATTGACCAAACCTTGTTTTTTTAAACTCATTAGAATGCCAGATCGCGCGTCGTGTGCGGGATGCTCTTTCGGGTCCAATGCTTCTATTGCAACAAAGTTGTTGTGCATGAACGGCTTGGTGACTAACCAATCTGATAAGGGTGGATTCTCTACATAAGCCACAGGAACTAAGTCGGCATTGAACGCCGTCAATCCACTGTTTAAGCTGCTGCTAGGCTTTTGATATTCGAACTTCAAGCCAGTGCGAGACTGGATCAAATCGATGAAATCAGGCAGAAACCCGTCCAACTCATCGGTGTGAGGGTTTCTAAATAAGAAAGGAAACGCTTCTTCACTGCTGCTGTAGGTAATGATTTGCTTGTTTTCTAAATCTCTTCGGTATTCCACCAGCAGTTTGTCGTTGACATGATATGGGTTCGTAGACGCAACCGAGCGAATGTTTTTACCATTGCGTTCCCAGCTTAAAATTTTGTTAATACGGTCAACAAGCGCTTGGTTTGATTTGGAAGCTATAAATCTCGATTCTTCTTCATTCAGCCAACTGGGAATATCAACCGCACCATTGACAATGTCGTTCTCGTCTAAATATTGGTTGATAGCAACGTAACTTGAGATCAAAGCGTTTGCGCGACCGCCTCTGACTTCTTCAAAGGCTTTAAGGCGACTTTCCACTGTGCGGACTTTCGTCGCCCCCATATCTTCGAGGTATTCACAGTAAACGGTGCCGATAACACAAACCCATTGGAGTTCTCGTGGATCACGTTGGTAATAGCTGTCTTCACGATACCAAACCGCGATGGTGCTAGAGAAAAAAGCATCCGAGAAGATAAAGCGAGATTCTCTGTCCGGTGATTTACTAAAACCAACAGCACCGTCTATCGTGCCATTCTCAATATCAGCGAACAGTTCTGGAATCGTATTGTATGAACGTAACTCAAGTTCAAGATTGAGCACTTTGGCGATGTTAGTCAGGTAATCGAGGTTGATCCCATAATAAGTGCCAATTTTGTTGCCGATTTCTGGATCTTCTGAGCGTAGCGCTATCACACCGACAAGCACGGTTTCACTAGACTCATCGCTAGCAAAGGAATATGACGGAGAGATTGTGCCGATAAATGCGACAAAAAGTATGACGGTTTTTCTTAAAATGCTGAACATAACGACTTCCACAACTTGGGAGATCAGACTAATTTGCACAGCATAAATGTCAAACTTCGACAATTTTTGAATTGTGTTTACTTCATTGTTATAAAAGCATTTTTTTGATTTTAGTCAGGACATTCTGACAAGATTATCCACCTTGGACTACAACATATTTGGGTAGGATATCCCATCATTAAACTGAAATGTGCTGTTCAACAACTAAACAGCTCAACGTTTATCGCATGTTCAACAAATTGCGTAATATAAAAACCATGCCCAAAGACATGGTTTTCCTTCAATCAAGTAAACAAACCGTTTCAGCGCCGCTGTGGTACCGGTTTTTCCCCGCTTTTTTCGCTAAATACATCGCAACATCCGCTTCGTTGATCTTTTCATCTAACGTCGCAGAGTCTTCACGAGACCAATAACTGATACCTATGCTTGCAGAAACTTCACACGTCACGTCTCCCAGAAGAAACGGTTTTTCGAGGCTCTCGATGATCCTCCTAGCAATAGGCTCACTGCTCGACGCATCACGGACCCCAATCAAAAACTCATCTCCTGCCAAGCGCGAAACCAGATCGCGTCGTGCGACACAGTTCATTAATCGTTGCGCCACGACCTTCAACAATTGGTCTCCAACTGCATGTCCATATTGGTCATTAACGGCCTTAAAACCATCCAAGTCCACAAATAAGATGTGTTGTGATGCGCCAACATCATGCTTCTCTTGGAGTCGACGAACCGCTTTAGCGCGGTTGGCAAGACCGGTCAGGGGATCATGGTTTGCCTGATAATTGAGACGTTTGAGTTCAATATCTATCGTCAAATCAGTAAAGGAAACCACAAAGGCTTCAGCTCTGCCCGTTTCACTTTTTAATACTCGCACTTTCAACTCACATGGTATCACCCGACCTTGCTGGTTTTTCAGCTCCACATGCGTTTTGTAATGTCCTGTTTTTAATAAGCGTAACTTGATCGCTTTTGTTGCTTCAAATGGAGAAAGCAATTCCAGTGTTTTAAGCGCATCCACTTCACCAAACCACTGCGTCGCTGAGTTGTTCTGCGTCTTAATATTCAAAGCACGATCGAGTACTAAAATAGCGTCTTGGTTTTGGTCAAACATCAAATCCAAAAGTTTGCGTCTTTGTTCTGACAGCGCGTGCTCCGTGATATCTCGAAGCTGAATCAGACTACTCTTTTCAGTATCCATCGGGTTGCAAGAAATAAGGTAGCGCTTAGTTTTATCGACACTGCGTACCTCGATTCCTTCTACCGTGGTATGCGTGTCAATAGCAAACATAATGCGCTCGATTTTTAGCTGAGGCTCAAAGTAGTTCATCAACAAATTGCGGGCATTGGAGTTCACTTCTATGCCACGAAGTTCGCTTTCTGCCACTGGGTTGAAATAGGTTACTTGCTCATTCGACGATACAACAAGAACGCAACGTTGCATCGCATCGAGCGCGCTTCGAATATAACGGTTTTTGTCTTCAACTCGTTTCAATACTTGAGCCACTTGAGATTCTCGCTCAGCAAGGCTCATTGTCATTTCGTTAAAACACTCGGTCAGTTTCCCCACTTCATCTTGATGATAAACCGGTAATGCTTTGCGAATAACACCGACCCGCCCCATATGTTCAACTGAGCGATGTAAAGACAACAAAGGAAGCGAAATTAATGAATGCAATAATTTGGCTAATGCCCAAGCACAGATTGAGAGTAACAGGACAATCACACCCAAGGATAACCACATTTTACGTTCATGAATTAGCAAGCTTTCAAGCGAAACCCAAATCTCAAGTGCACCGAGCTTCTCCCCTCCTAACAATACATCATTGTGGCGCATGACTACGCTTTGATTAGCGCACAACAATTCACGACCATGCCAAGCACACTCTTTTGGTAAATCTTCAATAGAAGCGATGGTTTGGTCGTGTTGGTTGATCACCACAGCAGAAATAATATCTGGGTCAAAGCTTAAGTTAATCAATTGCTCTTTTGCAGAATACGCATCGTCAAACATCAAGGATGCTTGAAGTGTATTTGCCACGCCTTGACCAAGGATATTGATTCGGCGATCTAAAGCACTCTCTTGCGCAATCACCAAGTATTGTATGGCTAGGGTGCCTAAACCAATCACGATCAAAGTTATCATCAACCATGTTGGAAGCATCATTTTGTGGCGCAAAGGCAGCCGAGCAAGGCGAGAACGGATCATGGAGCCACCTCATCTTCAGCTAAGATAGAAATACTCAACAATTGCGCGCGTAGTTGGACTTTTGTTGGAGCAATGTGGCTGCGAGATATCATGGGCCGGATGCGGTTGTTCTCTTTCACAAATGCCACCATACCGCCTTTTTTAATAAACTTATCTCCGTCACCAATTAAGAGTGAATGGGGAAACTGTTTTCGTCTGGTGGCTATTTTTGAACTATCCGCCTGAGTTAAATATAAAATATGGCAAGAACTTGGCGTCTCGCCTTTGGATAAATCATAAAACCGTGACAATTGAGGTTTGCGTGCGACGATCCGTTGGAGGTGCTCTGCGACCGAGTCATTTTCAGATACGCAATATTCTACAGGAGCAACAGGTTCGCCCGTCGCCACCCAATCCGCCAACAGGGCAAAACGATACAAATACACGGCTTTTAAATCCGCATCTTCGTAGTGAGCAAACGCAAATGTTGCACTAAGCAGCGCCCAAAAAGCTATCAGCCATTTAACGACGACAACCTTTTCTGTTCGTTTTACCATTTGGCGTAATTCCAATCTAGCGTTAGCCAATATTGAGTACCATTAGCAAAAGAACTGTAGTTAGTTGGAAACTCTTTGCTCTGGTCAGCGCCTAAATTCTCAACTGATGCCGTGATCTCTGGCAGGCAGTCGTTATACTGCCAGCTAATGGATGCATCAAAAGACACGACTTCGGGCCAGTTATAATCTTTGTTCGCCACGTTGATTGGGTTTAGTGCAGACTCGTAGTCTTTATGCAACTTGGATTCAGACACATATTGCCCACTGACACTCACCCACCATTGAGCTGTGATATCCCACATCACTTGCACGTTCACAAAATGATTTGGCTCATTTTCGATACTGCGTTTTACCGCATTGTTTGTACCACAAATATCACCTTCACAATGACCAACAATGCGTTTGTAACTGTAGTTAGCATTGATCTGTACATCATCTCGGGGCTGCCATTTGACCGCAACTTCACCACCAAAGCTTTCACTCCAAATAGGATCAACCAGCGTGGAGGTATATTGCTCCACAACGGTGCCAACCGTACCTGGAGAAGAACCACCCGTGATGATGTTCTGAGTAGCAGATTCTGTCTTATAAACTCGAATATTCTCATGGCGGGTATAGAAACCTCCCACGCTAAATTGCAATGCATTGTCATCCCAAAGACGATAGCCCACTTCATAAGTCGAGACTGACTCTACATCTAAATCTTCATTTCCTTCGAGAAGCACACTGTAGTAATAATCGTAATATTGGTTATTGCTAAATAGCACATGTTGCATGTACTGATTTTCACGCATGTAGGTACTCAGCTCCAAACGCGATGGGGTTACGATTGCTTTACCCCAGCCAGCCCAAATCCTTTGGTTATCGGCAAGCTCATAGCTCAAGCGGACTTGGGGTTGTGGGTCGATATCATGAGTAAGGTTGTTATATTGCCATCGACTACCAAGGGTTAATTTGGTTCTGTCCGTCAGTGGCACACTCCAGTTTGCGTATAGACCATAAGATTGATTTAAGAAATCAGGATCTTCTGCCACGCGCAAATATGGCATGGTGAGTTCATCATACTTTGAAAACGTACCGAACTTTTCGTCAATAAGGCGAATGTTTCCACCAATGGTAAACTCCGTTCCCCAAAGATCGGAAAAGGTATAGTGAGAGTCTAAGTCGGTTCGAAAAAACTGCGCATTGGCATGAGTGCTATCATTAGAACTGTACGTAAACCAGACTTCGTTTTCCCAGCTATCACCATTGGCACGATCGAAAATATGATGACCGCCGACGAAATACTCCTGCATCGTCATTTCTGTTTCGTAGGTACGCATGGGTTCAGAGCCCGGCATGATCATATGCGGCTGATAATTACCCCAGTTGTAATCTTCACGAGAACGAATACCGCCGGCTTGGACACTTAGGGTGTGTTCACGCTTCTGGTAATCCAAACGCCCACCAAAACGCTCGGTATATACATTGAAATGTTGAAACGGTTGTACCCTAGCCTCTTCACTGGTCCAAGGCATATGGTCTACAAATTCACCATACAGACTGTAATTGGCATACTCACCAACTGCACCAGCATGATGAAGTTGATACTCACGATAGTCGTAGTTGCCGAAACTGGCGGCTAGCTGCCCTTTTGGTGAGCCCTCTGCTTCTTTTGTAATAACGTTAATTACCCCAGTGACGGCATTTCCCCCCCAAACCGTCCCAACAGGACCGAGTACAATCTCGATTTGAGCAATGCTGTCCATACTGACTGGAATGAGATCCCAATCCACACCAGACGACATCGGGTTGAACACACTACGTCCATCGACCATCACCAACATTTTATTGTTGAGCGTTTCGTTATTGCCTCGAACCGTCACGCCCCAATCATAGTTAGAATATTTAGCGACATGAAGACCGGGTGCCAAAGATAACGCATCAGCGACAGAGCGAGCTCCTGAGCGCTTGATCTCTTTAGCGGTGATAACATAAACGGACGCTGGCGTATCCGCCAAAGACTGAGAGGTACGAGTAGCTGAGACCACTTTGGTTTCCGCTAGAGAGCACAAAGGCATCTCCAACAGAGAATCGAGGTCATAGTTGGCAAACACAGGCGTAACAACGCCAAATGAAGAAGCAAAAACGAAGCTGAACGACAAACGCATAAGGTATTTCTCAACGTTTGAACGCTTGGTTAGCTAATTAGCGGGGGGAGTGGTTCAAACGCTAAATGACAATGTATCTATATGAGTACAGTGTACCATTAGCACCCTATCGGTTCATTTTAAACCACCTTATTTTACGCTGAGTAATTTTTATCGAAACGATTAAACTTGTAGCAGTTTTCAATCAACAGCAACCAATAATTGGTCACTGTTGAAGGGCAAGTTATCTTGCGTCTATTAGACAGCAACACACATAGGAGTATCAGAAATCGGGTCACGGAATACTTTCGCTTTCAGGTCAAAAACCTCATCAAGTAATGACTCAGTAAACACTTCATCCGGTGACCCCTCTGCAATAAGTTGACCTTGTTCAAGGACAATGAGATGGTCGCAGTAACGGCATGCTTGGTTAAGATCATGCAAGACAACCACCACGGTTTTTCCATTGGCATTCATTTGTTGCATCAAATTCATCAACTCGACTTGATGCGACATATCAAGGTAGGTGGTCGGTTCATCTAACATCACGACCTCTGTATCTTGTGCCATGACCATCGCAATCCATGCTCTTTGACGTTGCCCGCCGGATAATGATTCAACCGGTTTATCGGCAAATTCGAATACGCCTGTATCATGCATTGCTTGTTCCACAATCGTTTTATCATCCTTCCCTAACCTTCCCCAATGGGACAAATAGGGAGAACGCCCGTACTCAACCAGTTTTCTTACTGTGATTCCTTCTGGGCTTACTAAGATTTGGGGCAACAGTGATAACGAGCGAGCTAGGCGTTTATCTCCATAACTCGACAACGGTTTTTCATTAAAAAAGACATCACCAGATAAAGGTTTGTTAATCCTTACTAATGTCTTCAATAACGTCGATTTACCGCAGCCGTTTGGTCCTATCAACGCGGTAATTTTCCCTTTTGGTATTGAGACTGACAAATTCGGAATGATTGTATTTTTGCCATAGGCGACGGAAAGGTTCTGCGTCTTTAGCATGATTACCAACCTCGATAACGATATAGAAGAAAAATAAAATAAGGCGCTCCGATAACGGATGTAAGCACTCCAGCAGGTAATTCAATCGGTGGTTGAATCCCACGAGCCAAGGCATCAGCACAAGTAACCAGTAATGCGCCAACCAGTGCAGATCCGGGAATCAACAATTTATGGTTATGCCCAAACAACAAACGCGCCAAATGTGGCGCTAATAGTCCGACGAAGCTAATCGTACCGGCAACAGATACACTGATACTGGCTAGAAGCACCGCCGCTAACAACGCAACCACTTGGATCTGCGTTGGCTTCGCCCCTAAAGTAGTTGCGCTTTCTTCACCCAACCCCATGACATCTAATCGCCACGCTAACCACAGCGCTAGCGGTATCAACAATAAGAGCGCCCCCCAAATGAAAGGCACTTGCTGCCAGTTTCGCCCCCAAAGACTACCTGTTAACCAAACCATCGCAGTGTTGATTTCAATGGGATGCGTGACCAATAAGAAGTCGATACCACTGGCGAGAAAAGCACTAACGGCGATACCAATTAACGCTAATCTTGCAGGTGTAGGTTTTGAACGCCAAGCCAGCATCGCAATGAAACCTGCTGCAAATAGACCTCCTGCCATTGCGATCAAAGGTAGCCAACTGAGTGAGGTATTAGGAAACCATACCAAGCTTGCCGTTGCCGCTAACCCCGCTCCTGCGCTAATTCCCATCAAGTCCGGAGAAGCTAGCGGATTTCTAATCACACCTTGAACTAATAATCCTGATAACCCGAGCCCAGCTCCAACGCCAATTGCGAGTAAAGTGCGAGGAAAGCGGTATTGATGAATAACAAAGTCGTCGTTTGAAAAAGAAACAAGGAGCGTCATGACTTGAGAAGCAGAAAGCGAAGCGGCTCCAACTAATAAGCTCGCAACAGCAGCCAAAGCAACAAGCCCAAACAACAATGCCAGTTTTGTTTGATGAAGCATTAAGACCTCCTCATCGCAACAAGGATAAAACAAGGTGTGCCAATCAACGCGGTAAGCACGCCAACCGGTGTTTCAGTGGGAAACGCGATGGCACGTGATAATGCATCAGACCAAGCAACCAGAGCCGCCCCAATCAGTGCCGAGCATGGGATCAGTAAATGATAGTTATGACCGACTATTGGTCTTACTAAGTGAGGAACAAGAAGACCAACAAAGCCAATAGGCCCCGCAATGGCAACGCACGTTCCCGCCAATAAAACAATAGTGATGCCCGTAACGAGCCGAGTCATCTGGATGTTGCTACCTAATCCAACCGCGACTTCTTCTCCAAGAGCCAGTAAATTGAGATTGCGAGCCAACCCCATTGCGAGAACCAATCCAGTCAATGCTGGCGGCCACAGTTGGTTCCACTGTTCCTTGTCCACACTTGCTAAAGACCCCGTCAGCCAATGCAATACACTGTAAGCCATGTCATCCGAAAGAATAAGCGCAGCTCGGGTAAGACCAAGCAGTAGAGCGCTAACTGCTATACCTGCTAAAACCAAACGCAGAGGATGCGAGCGAATAGAAAAAAAGCCACCAAGCATCATTACAGAAACGCCACTAAGTAGTGCGCCAAGTACAGCATTAAGAATTGGGTTGATATCACTGACTATCGGTACGCCAATGGCAGCGAACGTCATAAAACACGCTGCACCAGCGTTAATACCTAAAATTGAGGGCGATGCCAACGCGTTGCGCGTCAAACCCTGCATCAATAAACCAGCAACAGCGAGGCAAGCTCCAATTGTTAACCCAGCAAACGCTCTCGGAGCACGTAACGTAGCAAGGATTTGATGGCTCATGTTGGTTTCATCAAATGAAAACCAATACCCCATTAAATCATTGAGTGTGAGTGAAAAGTTTGACCAACCAAGCATTGAAGCTACGTACCCTGTCAGAACCAAAGCCAAAACAATAACGACAACAAACATCGCTTTCCATGGCACTTGAAGCTGATGAGGGCTTTCTTTCAATATCGTTGCTTTGTTCATGACGAAGCCAAAATCTGTTCTAAGTTCTGCGCCATTTTCTCTGCTGCTAGCATGCCTCGATTAAGAGACCAAAGCTCCGGTGATACTTCAACAATATGTTGTGCTTTTGCTGAAGATAACAACTTGAACAACGGGTTCTTTTTCCATTCATCAATGATGTTTGGTTGCGAGTATGCACCAATCAGCAACCAATCCGGGTTTGTTTTTAATAGCAATTCAAAGCTCGCAGGCAGATAAGCTTTTTCCGTAGCCTGCACTAGCGGACTCGTAATGCCTAACTCGCTAAGAACACCACCAGCATAGGATTTAGGGCTGTGGAGCCACATACCTTTGTCTGACACCACCGCAAACTGTACCGTCTGTTTAAGCGCAAAATGCCGCTTATACTCAGTCATGGTTTGTTGATGCAATTGAATGCGCTTGTTCATCGCTTTTTGCTTGTTAAGTGCGATTCCTATCTTACGCGCAGACTCTAGATTTTCATGATACGTTTCACCACGGCTTTTTAGCAGCAACGTGGGTGCGATGCGATTGAGGTCTTGATAGATCGTGCGGTGGCGCTCTGCATCCGCAATGATCAAATCCGGTTTTAGCACAGCGATAGCCTCTAAACTCGGCTGAGAACGCATACCAACAGATTGCCATGGCTGAACTAAATCACGTACTGCTGTGATCACTCTTGATGCATCGTTGTCATCTGCAACACCGACGGGTGACACACCAACTGCTGCTAACGCATCCACAAAAGAAAACTCCAAAACGACAACGCGTTTGGGTGTGCTTTCTAATTTAAATGTCCCCTGTTCATCTTGTACGACACGAGTTTTTGCTGAACTTGGAAAAGACATAACGCTTATGAACAATAAGAGAAATGCAGCAAGTCGTAAGTTCATCGATAGAAACCGAGATTCGTTTTCCATGTTTTTATATCCCCAACACTAAGATCGTGAAAGTCGCCAACGTAAATTGGCGACTTTGAATTGTGTTAACATCAAACAATAACGAGTTAGAACTGGTAATTCAGATCCAAAGTGTAAGAACGTCCCGGCGCCGGGTATCGACCAACAGGGCTGGTATCAATACCTCGGAAATAGTAGTCCTCATCAAACAAGTTGTTCACGGCAACATTCATACGTAGCTTACCCTTGTCATCCTTGTACAGATCAGTACCAAGATTGAAGTTCCAAACCATGTAAGCCGGTACTTTACCCTTCGCACCTGTCGCGTCTTCGTCACTCGTATTTGCGTTGTCAGAATATGCGTCACTGAAATAGTAGCCAGATAGTGTTGTATCTACTTTTGAGAACGCGTAGGTAGCATCCCAGCTAAGCTGATGTTTTGACGTATAAGGCAGTTGATTGCCCTTGTTGGCGCCCTCTTCTTCTAGCGTTGCGTCTAAGTAGTTGTAGCTTGCACCTAGGCTAAGTGCTTGTACGGATTCAGGAACGTAACGAGCCGATAGCTCAATACCTTGGTGAAGCGTCTTACCAATGTTTTCAAAGGTTTGGGTTGCACTTTGCCATTGTAGTTGGTCTTTAAAGTCAATGCGGTACAAAGCAGCGTTAAAGCTGGTTGAATCATGTGTATAACGAGCACCCAACTCGTAGTTCCACGCAAGCTCACTGCCCTCTTTACCTAAACCTCGAATGTATGCAATTTGAGGTGCGCGCAACGATTTCTGAACGTTTGCATAACCAACCCATTGCTCAGTCAGGTTATACGCGACCGTTAGACCCGGTAGCCATTCCGTCACTTTGTTATCTGTACTCTGTGCTTTTCCTAAGTCATCAAACGTCATGTCGACAGACTCGTAGCGAATGCCCGGAGTTACTTTTAACGCATCATTAAACAGACCTACTTCATTGCTAATATAACCAGCAAACGCATCGGTATCCAAATGCCAATCACGAGGTACTTTCGTCGCACCGCCAGCAATTGGAGTTTGAGTCAGCTTGTAGTCGATGTCTTCATTTACATAGCGAGCACCAACGATCCAGTTTTGCGTCACCGCACTGCCTTCGCCAAAGTGCATCGCGAGCTTAGGTTCTACTCCATATACTTTGAACTCTCGTGGAGAAGTACGCACGTCAGTTGAAGGCAAAGCTGGATCTGCCCAGTGACCACCTGCGCCATTAAAGCCCCACTGGAAGAAACGCTCAGAGTTATGACCAAAGGCTTGAACTTGCAGCTCTGCACTGTCCGCAATGTTTAAGTCTTGAATGTATTTCAAACTCCAACGCGTTGATTTCCCCTGATATTCATCGTAAGGACGCTTAGATTGGTTGCGATCTTTTTTATAATCGTCTGGCGACAAGGCACCGGGCATTTGTGTGTCCGCATCATACCTTTGAATGAATGCTTGCAACTCTTGAGTGTCGCTCAACAACCAGTTTGCTTTAACTTGGAAGTTTTTTACGTCTGTATCAGAATGCTCTCTGAAGCTTTCGCCTTTTAAAAAATTACCTTCTAATTGAATTGCAAACGTATCCGTTAACCACCCCCCCGTTCTTAAATAGAAGTCGTTCAGTGGCGTATCGCCGCCTTCAAACACAGTTAAGCGGTTACTTATTTCAGTCTGCCAAGTGTTTGGAATCGGTTTAGTCACCAAGTTAATGACGCCACCCACGTTGTTTGGACCATATTGAACAGCCGCACCACCACGTACAATATCGATGCGATCAATCATGGATAACGTTGCTGGGAAAATGGATTGTCCGGTGTGACCATATGGCGCCAGCGTAAGAGGGACACCATCCATCAAGAACTGAGCATGACCACTGCGACTTGCTTTTAAGCCTCGAACCGAAATGTTAGGCAGTACACCGGTGCCAGTTTCATCTTGCACCTTAATACCAGGTACACTTTGCAGCGCTGAATCGATTGAATGAGCAGCCGTCTTTTCGATTTGCTCACTCGTCAGGACCGTACGTGCTCCTGGGTATTCTTTTACATCTTCTATTGCTGAATTGCCGATAACACTCGCAGTGACAACAACCGTCTCCATCGTAGTGGTTTGAGGTTCAGAGGCAGCAAATGCATTCATGGAGGTGACAGAAGCAATCGCGGTCGCAAGCACACTTAAACGCAGCTTAGCTTGGGGGTTACCATCCATATTTTGGTAAAGCATGGGGGTCTCCTTTAAGAGAAGTAAGGGTCAAAGAGAAAAAAGTGGCTTTGACCCTATGGGCTAACAATCCTCAAAACGAGGTAAGAAAGCTCGCTAACAAGTAGCGAGAATTCGAAAATAATTAGAATCGGTATCCATAGCTGAGCATGAATTCTGCTGGCGCACCGTAACCAATCTGGTTCAATCCAGACTTGCCATTGGTGGCACCTAGGATGTATTTCTCATCAAACACGTTGTAAGCGTTTGCTTGGATTTTGTGACGGCCTGTTGTGTAGGCAGCCATCAAATCCACTGTAGTGTAATCACCAAGTGCCACCGCTTCATCGTTACCAGCGTAGCGGTCACCTACGTACTTAACACCACCGCCTAAACGCCAGTTGTCATCAAGCTGATACGTACTCCACAATGAGAACAGATGGTCAGACACGTCATTTGGTTTTTTACCCGTGTCTTTGTCTTCCGCATCAAGGTAGCTATAACCAACTGAGATATCCCATTGCTGCGTGATCTGACCGCGCGCTTCCAATTCGATACCCTGGTGGCGAGCTTCAATCTTATTGATCACATCACCATCGATATTGGTTTGCGGTTGTTCTTGGTCGATTTGGAACACAGCAGCGTTCAGCATCAGAGCGTTGTCTAATAGATAGGCTTTTGCGCCAACTTCTTTCAGGTCGGTATGGAAAAATTCAGCCAGTTTTGGATTGATGTAAATACCAGAGTAAGGTAACTGCCATGAACGCGCTAAACTCGCGTACACAGACATGTCATAGTTAATTCGGTAGACCAAACCAGCACGGTAGCTGACTTTGTTATCGTCGAGATCTTCTTTCGCTGCCCCGGATTTTTGCTGCTCAAGATCCATTGAGTCATAACGCACGTTACCAATCACAGAAAGATCACCAAACGTGTAAACATCTTGAATGTAGATGCCCGCTGTTGTGGTCGTGTTATCACGGAAAGGTTTAAAGCCAGGGTTTGGCGTTGGTCCTACTGTAGGGTTGTAAATATTTTTTGGAGGCAGCGTCTTGTCACTGGCTAAAGTCAAATCAATATTGATCTGGTTATAGTCTGCGCCAATCATCATTTGGTTGGATTCTGTCTCCCAAACTAACTCAGATTGCAGAGTCGTTGTTGTGCGAGGGTCGTAGCCAAAATTGTTCACCGTTTGAGAAACTTCATCACCCACAACAGCACCTTGACGAGTGCCCTTTTGTTCCAGTTCAATGCGGTTGTATGAAGCACGGTTTGTCCAAGCCCATTCATCGTTTAAACGCCATTCATAATTAACTGCAATACGAAGGCTGTCCGATTCTTGGTAGTCATTGGTTCCACCAAAGAACGTGCTTTCTGAAACGTCAACTGGCTTGCCGTTTTTTGATGGCACACCTCGGTAAGGAACTAGCTCTTGATGGGCATATTCAACATCAAAATCAATGGTATGCCCATCAGCAGGCAATACGCGAATCGTCGGTGCAATAAAGAAATCATTAGAATCGACATGGTTTACGTAAGAGTCTGCTTGGCGATACTCTAAGTTAATACGACCATTGACCTTGTCGCTAAATGCCATAGAACTATCAATCTGACCAACAAATTGATTGTTACTGCCAACACTGCCATTCACATTCGTGAAATTGTCACCATTAGCACGTTTGGTCACCAAATTAATGATGCCACCCGCCGAGCCTCTGCCATACAGCGCACCAGCAGGTCCTTTTACCACCTCGACACGTTCAATGTTTGCCAGACTACGGTAGGACTGCAATGTACCGTCATCTCTCATTCCATCACGATACATATCATTAAGGGCGTCGAATCCACGAATCACAAACTGATCTCGGCTACCCTCGCCTAAGGTATTGTTCACACCAGCGACACCATCTAGCGCGTCAACTAAGCGCACTGCTCCGCGATCTTGCATTTCAGTCTTAGTCACAACCGATACCGCTTGCGGAACGTCTAACCATTCAACGTCCGTTTTGGTGCCTGACTGTGGCATGTGCTCGGCGTAACCTTCGTACCTATGACCAACAACTTGTACGGTTTCATTCGCTTCAACGTTTTCTGATGCCGATACACTCGGCACGACTGCCACTGCAGTTAACGTTCCACCTATAGCTAACGCTAATGGGGACAAGGTCAACTTCATTTCCATTTTTTTAATTCCGTTAGTTTATAAAATTGCCAACAGGTGCGAATGTAAACCAATATCATTTGTGTTTGCAATATAAAAATTATGATCTATATTTGTTTGCCCCATGTAACTGGGGAAATAACAAAATAATCAATAAAATCAGAATAATAATAAAACCTTTCCCTAAAATGCCGCGAAAGAGACGCATTGGAAGCCGGCTGTGAGCACGCAGTAACAACGTTAGAAAAATTAGGAAAGTCCCATGAAATCAACGATGATCATCGTGAGTCATGTCGTTAATGATGCAGTCACCCACGGCTTCGTACCTGCAGCAAAAGCGATGGGTCTTCACGTCGTGTTGATCACTGACCATAAGCTCAACCATCTCAAGTTGGCCAGTGAAGATAACCAGTTCACCCCCGATGACATTCTAGAATGTGATGTTTTCAATCCACTTGAACTCATCGAGGTCATCACGGAGCACGAATTACACCCTAGCGCTATTTTTAGTAACAGCGATCATTTGCAAACTTCAACGGCTATCTGTGCTCAATTCTTTAACTTGCCCGCTAAAGACTGGACTGTGACGTTAAAAGCTAAGAACAAGCACCTAACTCGCCAAGTCCTCAATGACAAATCATTGCCAAGCACACCAAGTATCTTGCTGCATCAAGGTGACTCATCGCCTCGCAAGACACTCAATTTCCCTGTCGTCGCAAAGCCAAAGGAAGGCGTTGCAAGTTTGGATGTTCAACGCTGCGACACCGATGCCGCACTTGGGGATTATTGCGATGCATTCTGGCAAAAACACCCAACCACTCCTGTCTTGGTTGAAGAGTTTTTGCAGGGCCCGCTTATCACAATAGAAACATTAGGGGATGGCGATAACTTACTCGCCGTTGGTGGGTTTGATGTCGAACTGTCTGCCCCACCGCACTTTATCGAGATGGCGGCGTGTTGGAATGGTACTCACAGCGTCCAATTTCGTGACGAATGCCTCCGCCAGTTGAAAGTCTTTGGTGTCGGATTCGGCGTGTGCCATAGCGAATTTATTATCACCGATTCCGGTCCCGTGTTGGTGGAGGTCAATTATCGCAGTATCGGAGATGGACGCGAGTTTCTACTTAATAACCTGAGCTATCATCAGTGGTTTAGCACCATTTTAAAACTGCATCTTGGCGACAAACTTGAACTGGACTTCACTATCCAAGGTAGCGCTCAAGTGCACTATGTTGTCGCCGACACGAGCGGAACCATAGCAGGTACATCAACATCTTTCATTCATCAAGAAGGCGATATTGTTACGCAACAACAGGTTCTTAAGCCCGCTGGAGAGCACATCCAACAAAGCTATTCAAACAAAGACTACCTAGCCAGGATTTCCATTAGCTCACCATCCGGACAGTCATTGCAGCCTTCACTCAAACAGGCTCTCGCCACTTTCAACCTTGTGCCAGTCGAAGAGGTAACGGCATGAACGACAACGTTTTATATCTCACCCAGCGTTTAATCGATACGTGTCTACGTGAAGATTTATTTGGTTTAGTTTCTCAAGGCGCTTTCATTAATGCTTTACCCAACAAATTGAACATCAATGCTTATGGCGCAGACCAAACTTGGCTCGCCTTCTCAACACAAGATTTAAATCTTTACTTACCTGTTACGCCTTTTTATTACATGCAGCGATGGGTCTACGGCGTGACTAACCACCATGCGCCAACCTGCTGGTTTGTAGAGAAAAATGGAACCGTTGAATCACAACAACATTACCGCGATTGGATTGAAGTATTAAAAGCTTGTGCTCACGAAAGCTCTCATTCGTTACTCGATGGATATCTACAAGAACTCGAATGTGCGGAAAAGCATAAAGGCTTATGTGACAAAGCACTCGAGCAAAACTCAGCAGCATTGATGCAGCCAATATCGGAACTCAATGGTTGGGAACGTAAACTGTTACAAGCAGACCAAATCGCTTCATATTTGGATCATCCATACTATCCGACAGCTCGAGCAAAATTTGGACTGAGTGATAATGACTTAGCGCAATATGCACCGGAGTTTGCCAAGAGTTTTACTTTGCGTTGGTTAGCCATTGAAAAATCACTAGTGACCTTAACCTCTGCGCCTCCTGAGTGCTGGCCGACAATGGAGCAAGTTGGATTGCCTGCCGACTTCTCACTGAGTCATGACTTGTTCCCTGCTCACCCGTTGACTTTACGCAGTTTAGAGTCACTACCTGAAGGCGTGATTGAAGCGCCACTCGCTTTTCTTGAGGTGACACCAACCTTATCGGTGCGCACTGTGGTAGTGAACCAAACACCGAATGTTCATATAAAAGTGCCACTTATTATGCGTTCATTAGGAACTAAGAACATTCGTCTTATTAAACCATCGACACTGTATGACGGTCATTGGTTTGAGCGTTTGTTAACGCATTTAGAGCAAAGTGATAGTGAGCTAAGTGGCACGCTTTTCCACTGTAACGAAAAGCATGGTGGGCACGTTGGCGATGATAAAACGTTCGCTTACATTGTGCGCGAATACCCTGTTCACCACTGCGAAGACCAAGCATTAGTGCCTGTTGCAGCCCTTGCCAGTCCAATGCCTGATGGTCGCTTATTCCTTGAGCATCTCGCTGAACAATACTACCAGCAAGATACATTGGCTTGGTTTACCGACTACGTTGATCTGTTATGTAAAGTGCATCTGACTCTTTGGTTGCGTTATGGCATTGCTTTGGAATCCAATCAGCAAAACGCCATCATTGCGTTCAATAAAGAAGGCAAAATGACGTTAGCTATGAAGGACAATGACGCCGCTCGTATCTGGCCAAATCGTTTCAAAGCGTTTGAACAGCATTCCCCTGTTCAGTGCGATCAACTACTGGATCAACGAATTAAGGTCGATAATGAACTCGCGTTGGGTCAGATGTTTACCACGATTACGCTACAACTGGATATTGCCGCGATTGTAGAGGCAATGGCAGCGAAAGGGATTGCTTCAAGCGCCTCTTTGTACGCAGTAGTCGCACGAAGCCTCGCTTATTATATCGACTACTTAGGCGCACAAGGTCACGAAACAAAATTGGCACGCGAACTCTTATTTGATTCCCCAGATTTGTACGCCAAATATTTGTTGAGCTCAGGGAGTCTACTTTCCAAAGAAGCATCAGGTGCAAGCGATATCAACAAATATTATGGGTTATCCGCGCCCAACTTCTTGTTGTTAACCAGCGAAGACGCTCAACATGCTTATCTCACTGCCATTAAACAGAGCGTGAGCTAATTAATCATGACCAAACTCATCTACAGCGTACTGCTTTGCCATTTTATCGCTGCATTTGCTGCGTTAGGCATGCCGTTGTTCTTACCGACGGTGTTACCCACTTTTGGAGCCCACATAAATGCAGACTGGGCAGGTGTTTTGTTTATTCTCCCTACCTTCTGCACTGCTATGGCCGCTCGTTTTTGGGGGCAGTTTGCCGACCAATACGGCAGACGCCGTTCTCTACTGCGCGCTCAAGTTGGTCTCGCCGCGGGGTTTATGCTGTGTGGCTTAGCAACAACGCTACCCATGTTTGTGTTTGGTCTCATTATTCAAGGAACGTTTGGCGGAACAATGGCAGCGTCTAATAGCTACCTTTCAAGCCAAATAGAAGATGCGAAAGCGCTGAGTAAAACGCTCAATAAAACCCAACTATCTGCTCGTTTGGCTCTGATAGTGGCACCCATTGGGCTAGGATGGACGTTATCGGAATCCAACCCGCTGAATGCATACCTGTGGTTAGCCGTATTGCCACTTGTGGCATTTGCGATCACGCTTACCCTACCCGTCGATCAAACCGAAACGCCTTCCCCCCAATCGGACGCTCTTGTAGACAAATCTGATGTTATGTCGGACTGCTCGTTACGTGCTCTATATTGGGTTTTTGGCGCTCAGTTTAGCTTTGCTTTCGCTATGGTAGTGACCTTCCCGTACTTCTCGCCTTATGTTGAGCAATACGGCAACGTGAATCCGGCATGGATCGGCTTCTTGTATGCGCTTCCGCATGGTGTTTATCTTGTGTTTGCAACCAAGATTCATGCACTTTCAGAGAAGATCAACCGCCACCAGCAGCAACGTACACTTTGGTTGGGTTTTGCCTTACTCTCTCTCAGTTGCGTCATGCACCTCGTTCAACATGAAGTCTTATTGATCGTAGCTCGCATCGTGTTTGGCTGTGGCATGGTTTGCTGTTACCAAGGTTTACATCAAGCGCTTGCAACCCGACTTAATAGGCAACAATGCGGCAAAGTGTTTTCTCGCTTTGATGCAATGTCTAAATGGGGCGGAGTTGCCGCAGGTCTTAGCGCATCTTCTATTATCCGCTTCTATTCGCTCGACGTTCCTTTTCTCCTTTCTGCGTTGGTCAGTGCTTTGACTCTTATCGCACTGATCATCCATTCTAAATTTGGGCATCAACATGTTACAAACGCCATTGTCTCCAAGTGAAACGCTTGCGAAAAGCCAAGCACAACTCAACAATAGAAAAGCTCAGCTCAACACCATAACGGGCGTCGTCAACTGCTATCTACGCGAATACGCGATCCCTAACAAGCAAGTTGAATGGCAGTACCGTTCAACATCTTTACCACAAACATTGAAGCGTAACTATTCACAACAACAGCGCGTGGGCATTCATCTTCCCCATCAAAACGGTGTTTTGTTGTTGCCTGCTGAGTACGTGAGTCAGCTTGGTAAAGTCAAACTGATTGATATGCCCTGGAGCAAAATGCCGGGCTCTGGATGGCATAAATTAGATGCAATCCAAACACTGACACTGTTACTGAACTATCTAAAACAAGTGTTAGCGATTCCATTCAACAACGAGCTTGTGGCTCAAATGGAAAACAGCCTGTTGGTAACGGAGCAATTTCTAAACGCAAACACAAGACCTCAACAGCACAATGCTTTTATCGCTTCAGAGCAGTCATTGCTTTGGGGGCACTCCTTCCACCCAACGCCAAAAAGCCGTTCCGGCGTGAGTATGGATGATCTATTAGCATGCTCACCAGAAGTGGGAGCCAGCGTCCCGCTATATTGGTTTGAAGTGGATAATACATTGCTCGATGTGCTTCGCTCGGATGAACGTCATACTCCTAAGTCGATGATTGAGCAATTGGCACCAGAAAAGCCGCATTCTGGAGACGCCACCCTCTACCCTTGCCATCCATGGGAGAGCTACACGATCTTGCAAAACCCATTAGTTCAACGAGCGATTGAACAAGGCAAAATGACGCCACTAGGGCTAGGCGGAGAAAAAATGCTGCCGACATCATCGGTGCGTACCATGTACCACCCTGAAACAGAATGGTTCGCCAAGTTCTCGATTAACGTCCGCTTGACCAACTGTGTCCGTAAAAACGCATGGTATGAACTCGATAGTGCGGTGCAATTGAGCTCGATTTTGCATCCGATAAAAGAAAGTGAGCAGTTACAGAATCCGGTTTTCAAAGTGATGACGGAACCTTTTGCCACCACCATCAACTTGGAATCGATTGATTCCGAGCAAAA
The DNA here is from genome assembly GCF_024181835.1 of Vibrio sp. Y29_XK_CS5. Classification (NCBI taxonomy): domain Bacteria; kingdom Pseudomonadati; phylum Pseudomonadota; class Gammaproteobacteria; order Vibrionales; family Vibrionaceae; genus Vibrio; species Vibrio sp. Y29_XK_CS5. The sequence continues at coordinate 720,972 of NZ_JAMZAM010000001.1, read as the reverse complement.
AGAAGATCTGACGAAAGCCCGAGAGTCGTTTGGTATCCTATATCGAGAAAACCTATCCTTGTGTGAAATTGATGTACTAGAACCAACGTTAGCGGGAGCACTATTTGCCTATGATCGCAATGGCGACAGCTGTATCGCTGCTCAATTAGAAACCAAAGCACAAGCATCAGAAACAACGTACCACGACATCGCGATTTTATGGTTTGAGCGCTACTTACACTGCTTAATTCCCGGCGTATTCAACTACTACTTTAAACATGGCGTCGCATTTGAGCCTCATTTGCAAAACACACTCATTGGGTTTGAAAAAGGCATGCCTTGCTGCGTGTGGATACGCGATCTAGAAGGCACCAAATTGCTTCCAGAATTCTGGTCACCGGAGTCATTGAACCAGCTTTCTGAACGCGCTCGCCAATCGGTTTATTACAGCCGGGAGCAAGGTTGGAATCGTATTGGTTACTGTACCTTCATCAACAACATCAGTGAAGCCATTTTCTTTATTGCGGAAGGAGACCAAACGCTTGAGAAAACGCTTTGGAACTCGGTTAAAAGCGCAATTGTTCGCTGGCAATCCGTCAATGGCAAACAACCTGAGCTTGAATCCTTGATAAACGGCGGCAGTTTCCCGAGCAAAAACAACTTTACTACGCGCTTAATGCAAAGAGCGGATAAAGAATCCAACTACACCCAAGTTCCAGTGCCATGGGCGAATCACCAAGGAGCCAATCATGCTTAATTCTTCACAGCTTCCGTTGCACGTCCAACAAGAAGTTTTGCAATTGGCAGAGCAACACATGCAGCCACTATGTGCCTACCTTTATGACCTAAAGGCGCTGGAGCAACACATTAAACAGATGAAACACGTTCTACCCAAGAATGTTGAGCTGTTTTATGCCGCGAAAGCCAACCCATCAGAGCCAATCTTGAAAACACTCGCGCCTTATGTCGACGGTTTCGAAGCTGCGTCCGGCGGAGAGCTTGCTCATCTGCACGAACAGCAACTCAATATGCCCTTGATCTTCGGTGGTCCGGGCAAAATGCCAAGCGAACTTAAGCAAGCGATTGAGCTCAACGTAGATGCAATTCATGTCGAAAGCCTCACTGAATTGCATCGCATTGGTGCATTAACAGAAAAGCTGAACCGTTCTGCCTCGATTTTTCTACGAATGAACATCGATATTGGCGATATCACCTTAAGCAAACTCGCCATGGGTGGGAAACCCACGCCTTTTGGATTGGATGAAAGCGAGTTAAGTAACGCACTCACTCTGCTGCGTGATTTTCCAAACGTGCACCTAAAAGGTTTCCACTTCCATTTAATGTCTCATCAACTCGAGGTAGATCGTCACCTAGCATTAATGCAACGTTACTTCCAAGTCGTTAAAGCTTGGCAAACACAATTTGAGCTGGATGAAGTAATGATCAACCTTGGCGGAGGTATGGGCATTAACTACCAAAATGATGAGCAGCACTTCCCTTGGATTGAATTTTGCGACAAGTTAGAGTTTTTGATCGCGAAAGAACAAGTTCAAGATTGGAAACTGCGATTTGAATGCGGACGTTACATCTCTGCACCATGCGGCTATTACGTTATGGAAGTGTTAGACATCAAGCAAAACTTAGGCGAGAACTTTGTCATTGCGCGTGGTGGTACACATCACTTCCGCACCCCTGCGGCACAAAGTCACGATCATCCATTTGCGATTTTAGCGAGTAATAAACCCAAAGTCATATCAAAGCCGATTACGCACTCACACGCGACATTCGTCGGTCAACTTTGTACGCCAAAAGACGTTCTTGCTAGAAATCAAAACATTACTCACCTCGATATTGGAGATTATGTCGTGTTCACGCTTGCTGGCGCCTATGCTTGGAACATCTCTCATCAAAACTTCTTAATGCACGAACCTCCACTATTCCACTATTTCTAACACTCGCTATCAAATAGTTCCGCAGAATAAATGGTTCCACAGAATAAGCCCCTATCGCTAGGGGCTTTCATACCGATTTTTTATGGCACATTTCTCATCAAGTTCATGTCACAACTCGTATACACATACTGATTTGCATACTTTCTTGCGGCGATAAAACGCTCAGGCTTTCACAACCAAAGTTATGCGCATCAACATAATGACTTTGAGGCTCAAGGCAAAGGAAGTTGCTTTCACCCGAGGGCTTATAAACTTGCAGGTAACGACAAGGGCTCGACACTAATACCGACACGCCATTTTTGTGCCTTAGCATCGCCCTAACTCCGCTATCACTCATCTGATATCCATTATTGATCCATAAATCGGGCACTGTTTTTTCGCTATTGAAGTTGTAATCTGAAGGTATTTGCCTAACGAAACGATCAGGAAGATTCTGCTTATCTTCAAACCAAAAACCTATCGCCGGGAACTCTACAAGTGTATCTTGCTGAACTGAGAAAAATGGATGGAAGCCAGCCCCGAAAGGAAAAGCATCATCCCCAAGGTTGGTCAGAACCATGGTAACAATAAGGGTGTCATCACACAGTTGATAAGACTGTTTGGCATGGTATTCACATACGCCGTCGATACTTGACGTTAACTCTAATTCCAAAAAGTCATCACCTGCGTTTTTGGTCAGTAATCCCCAATCAGAAATCCATCCATTTCCATGCAAGAAAAACATATCATCGATGGCACGACTAACCGGCAGCACGACTTTATGCCCACGCCAAACAAATTGATTTCCGCGAATACGATTCGCCATTGGCAGCATGGGAAACATACTTGAATCTCCGGCAAAGCCGTTGGAAGTATTGACTCTGGCTCTCAACACATCAAAGGTGAATCCGTTAATATGCTGAAATGAATCAACGCACCCTCCAGCCTCATTCACGACCAACTTCAACTTGCCATTATTCAGAGTGTGAGTAGCCATCGATAAACCTTCACTTCATTATGATATGTTTGTTTATAGCTACTTTATGCAGTTAGATATTCAACAACTGATAACAAAGTCACAGAGATAACTAAACAGAATTTAGTTAGCGCCTTCTACGTTAAACCATCCAAGAGCCATGTTCGAACAATGCCTAACAAACCATTTCAATCTGGCGCCCATAAGGGGTTGAATAATCAAAAAGTTCGACACTACAACTGTCGCCTTGTGATGGCATTGCTGTATAAAAGCAAAGGCATGACCAAATCAGAGTTAGCTCGTGAAACACAACTTAGCATTCCTGCTATTAGTAAGATTGTTGATGCTTTAGTTGAGCAAGGTCGAGCAGAAAACTTCAGTGTATCCAAAGCGACAAAGGGTAACTTTGGCGGCTTGTACAAAGTATCAAGTGATCGCCCTTACACCGTGTGCATGAGTGTTTCTCCTACCCGTATCCAAGCGGTAATGGTCGATAATGAAATGACGCCCTCTTCGGACTTTATTGATCAAGCCATTACCCCACAAACACCTGACGAACTAATTGAGGATATCGTGACGGCTATTGTTGCTTGCCGTCAGTCCAAGCCAAATACTAGTTATCGACTCTCTATTGCCGTACACGGGCAAGTGGATACTCATGTAGGATCTTCCATGCGAATGCCGCAAGCTCCTTGGACACAACCTATCGAGCTAAAATATCTTCTTGAGCAACGCTTGCTCGTTGAGGTCCTAGTCGACAATGATTGCGTCATGCTAGCCTTAGCTGAAAAGTGGTTAGACGGGCATCATGGTGAAGATTTTTGCGTACTCAACGTTGATTACGGTATCGGTTCTTCTTTCTTGATCCACAATGACATATACCGAGGAAAGATGTTTGGCAGTGGGCAGATTGGTCACATTAAAGTCGCGAATAACGGCATCATTTGTGGCTGTGGTCGAGAAGGCTGCTTAGAGACGGAAGCCAGTTCCACAGCGCTTTGTAAGCAATACCTTTCCCGTCAGGAAAACACATCCAAGCTTGTACGTATCGATGACTTTGTATTCGATGATTTTGTTAAGCTGTATCAAAACGACGACCCAATTGCACAGGAAGTTGCAATGCACGCAGCCACAATTCTTGGACAATCTCTCTATAACTTTCTTATCACACTCAACATCAACAAAATCATCTTGTATGGAAACACTTGTGCTCTAGGTGAATGTTGGTTAAAGACAATCACACAACAAACACTCATTAATCCATTCGAAGACGAGAATGCTCGTAAACAAGATCTCACCGTAGTCTCGTTCGGGCATTTAACACAAATTGAGCGAATAGTCGGGATGAGCTACCTATGGGTTGAGCAAGAGTTAGATAACCTCTATACGTAACTCCCAATTTAAGCTTCAAGAAGGTCACCTTAATAGCGACCTTCTTGAAGCTTACTCTGTTATTTTCACTCAATAGAAAGCACTGAGTGAGTTATGCGTTCACCTCTTTACCTACCGCAGCTTCACGAGTAACAAGGATTTTTTCCAGTTCTTCCAAAGAGCGCCCTTTCGTTTCTGGAACGCGTTTGTAAATGAACACAAAACCACAGGCACAAATAACACCGTAAAGTAGGAAGGAACCTGAAGCACCTAACCCCGCATTAAGCAGTGGGAACGTATAAGTGAGTGCGAAACACGCGACCCAAAGTGCCAACGTGCTGACCGACATCGCGGTGCCACGAACCTTATTCGGGAACATTTCAGAAAGAAGAACCCAAGTCACTGGTGCCAACGTCAAAGCATAGATAGAAATCGCGATAAGGACGAGCATCAATACCGGCAAACCAAGCATTCCATAGGCATATGCGGCTGACATCAAACCATAAATCACCGTCAAGCCAGCCGACCCGATAATCATCAACTTACGTCGACCAATTTTATCAACAAAAGGAATCGCCAAAATGGTGAACACGAGATTGATCAATCCTGTTGCAACGATCGACTTCAAGGTATCGTTGATATCAAAGCCTGCAGAGGCAAAGATTTCCTGTGCATAGTTAAAGATGACGTTGATACCACACCACTGCTGGAAAGCAGCAAGAACAACACCGATCACCAAAATTGGCTTCACATCTGGCTTAAACAACGCACTAAACGGAAGTGAACGAGTTTCTGCAGACAAGGTACTTTCGATCTCTTGCACAGTGCGAGACGCATAACTTTCGCTACCAATACGCAGTAATGTAGCTTTCGCTTTGTCTACCATGCCCATTTTTACTAACCAACGTGGAGATTCAGGCACAACAAACATGAGCAGTAAAAACGCAAATGCAGGCACAAGTTCGGCGCCAAACATGTAACGCCAACCCATTTGACCATTCCATGATTGCAAAATATCCGCTTGCGCTGCATTGGAAGCAACAGGCTCCGCAATCAATAAGTTAATGATTTGAGCAGCAAGTACACCAATAACGATGGTCAGTTGGTTTATCGCGACAAATTTCCCTCGTTTATCAGCAGGTGCAATTTCAGCAATGTACATCGGTGACAATGCTGACGCTAAGCCAATACCAACGCCACCTATAATTCGGAACACCACAAACGCATTAAAACTATCGGCAGCGGCCGTTCCCCATGCAGAAATAACAAATAACAGTGCCGCTAAAATTAACGGACGTTTACGCCCATATTTGTCAGACACGGTACCGGCAATAAATGCCCCAACCATACAGCCGATTAACGCTGAGCTCATTGCCCATCCAGACAATGACGCATTCGTAATGTTGAAATAAGCCTCATAGAATGGTTTGGCACCACCAATTACGACCCAATCATAACCAAATAATAATCCACCACAGGCGGCCACCAGACTGATGAGCCATATGTTTCTCATATTGAGTTGATCGCTTGTTTTACGCATAGTAAATCCTTGTAGAGGTACATATCTATTAAAGTTATTGTTTTAGAGTCACCCCAGGTGATAGGTCACCCGGAGTGACCTATCCATTAATTTTGACTGTTACAGCCAAACGCATAGCGATGTTGTGCGATTTCTTTTAATAGATTCGCTTTTGTATGAGCAGGCGCTTGTCCTAACAGTGCCTGCAATGTAAGTTCAAAATCTTCAAATCCATGACGTTCATCTATCAAAGCTAAGCCAAATTGACCCATTGCTTTTACAAATAAACAGTGTTGCTGATGTTCTGTTGTTAAATTGCTATCAAAGACAATTAACGCTGGGAGTGATACAGCAAAAAAGTCGACCTCTACGGGCGCATTCCATTCTGAGTCCGCCCAAGACACCATATCCTCAAACAGTGATACTGCTTGTGCGGTATCTCCCAATTGGTGCATTGCAGCCGCTTGATAGAACAAGTAATCAGCGGGTTGATCGTTATAGTAACGGCTTTGGTTAATCTCTTGTTTACCTTGAGTTGCAAGAGCAAAGTGCTGATTGGCACACTCTCTTTCGCCTAACTCTTGGTAGCAACGCCCTAAGAAATAGTGGATATCATTGTCAGTTTGACCAACGAGGCGACCTTCACCCAAATTTGTTGGATAAGTCAGAGCGTCATTCAATAACTCAAGCGCGTTATTGAAGCTCCCTTGTTGCATAAACTGCAATGCGTATCTCAGCTTATTGACGATGAACTGCCCTGTCACCTTACCTTCTCCCCCTTCCCAAGGGTGGAACTGCCTTGTAGATAAGCATGTCTGTGCAAGTTCGAGCTCACCACAGATGTTATACAAATTAAGCAGCTCTGCAGTTAAGTCATCTCGCTGATTGACCACTTCTAGATTTGCCCTCAAGAAAGCAAGTCGTTCTAATGGCGTATCACCCGCCGCTTTTTTCAAGTAATCCAGTTCATAGAGAACTCGGGCATCGCTCGGAGACAATTCGAATGCTAACCCCATCAAAGAAATCGCTTTATCCAGCTCTCGACGCTTGTTATAGGCATGGACAGATAGATTTCGAAGTACGGGCGCATAGTGTGAGTTGAGCCTTAGTACTGTTTCCCAATGATATACCGCTCTTGAATAACTTCGTTTCGCATAGAAGAAGCAACCCAGTAGATATTGGGTAAAGTAATGCCCTGAAAAAGCACTTAAAACTTCAACTTCGGCTAAGGTATTCGGAAATAAAACATTGTCGTTAAATCGATCGGCAGCGACATCTAATAAGGCTTCCGCCTGTTCGGGTTCATCGACTAAATACGCTTTATAAATCAAACTCATTGAACCAGTGCTCTCGTTCAGAGCTAAGACCGCTTTAGCGCGCTCTTTTGCATCAATCGAAAGATAAAAGTTAATAAGATGAATCGTGTTAGCTTCTCTTTGATTCATAAGTTGCTTAAACGCTGATAAGTCAATATCAGAGCGAGTTAACTGATACTTTTCGAATGAAATGCCATAACCAAGAGGCTGCATCTCACTTTGTTCATCAATAAAACGAAGAGCCTCTGCGTGTCGGTTCAATGCACTAAGCAAAAACACCTTCAATGTTGCAGCTTGGTAGTGAGTACCATTCAGTTCCAGTGCTCTTTCCGCGTATTCTAATGCTTCATTTAAACGGTCTTGCTTTGTGGCAATGCGAGCAGCGGCGAAAAAGCCAGTATCACGACAATTACTACTCCACGTTGCTTTAAATACATCGCTAAAGGCAGAATCAAGACGCCCCAGTTTTTCATTTGCACAGCCACGAAGGTAGCTTGCTCTGCCGCATAAAGGGTTTTTGTTGAGCTTGTGAGCACGCTCCAAAGCGGCATCAGAATATTTAAGTGTGCCTTGATAATCCGCGCGATCATAAGCAAGCGAAGCCATCGCGACGTTGGTTGCATAATGATTTGGGTCGCGTTTGAGGGCTTCTTGGTAGTAGTCCGCAGGATCACTCGTTGCATGGTGATATTGCTGTAAATGCTGTCCAATGAAATACAGTTCTTCTACGCTCGATACATCTTCAGGTTTTTCTGGTGCGGATGCAGGCTCGGGCGTTGGTTCATCTTTAGCGTCAATATGTTCTAGATAGGACAGGCATACTCTTCCATCCTCATTCAAGATTGTGATGGTTAAGCGCGTGCTCTCAGCAAGCGCTATGCGTTCTTCAACCACATCACCTGGAGTCATTGTCAGTTGGTGTTTAGCAAGTACACTCGCTTTGTCCGAAATAACCACCTCGTAGTTGGCAATCTCAGAAATAGCGTAAACTGCCCATTCAACGAAACTCCCGCTTCGATCCAGCTTAATCGCGACTTCCGTGTTCGCATTATGAACGTTGTCTAAATTGCTATATGGAAGGAAATGTTGAGTGAATTTTTTCTCTTCATGACTATCAATCCAAGAAAAATCCGGTTGGTTATCAGTGTAAACCCCAGTCATCAATTCGATGTAAGGTCCATTGCTGTCGGTCAACTGGCGATCCCAGGCTAATCCAAAATCACAGTTTCCCCATGTCCATTGCTTTTTGCCAGGAGAGACATGGTGATTAGCCACATGCAACAACCCTCCTTTCTCATCATGACTGTAAGCGCCAACAAAGTCATAAGCGGACTTATCTGCCATATAAGAAGTAGGAACAGGCAAATTCTTGTAGCGCGAGATGTCCGTACCCGGCGAATAGTCGACTTTGTAATATTCCCCAGTCGCTATTGGGAAATCCGAAACATCTCGTTTGCCATGGTCATATACCGCAGTGACATCTGGTGGGAAGATACTTTGATGATCATCACCACCTTTTACCGCGGGGTTAGACCACCATAGGAACTGTCGAGGAGTATCGTTGCCGTTATATACCTTGCCTGTTATCTCGACAAGCGCCTTGTTCGGATAAAGTTTGAAGCCAGCGGTTACTTGCAAACCGTACATATGTTCAACTTCACCAATCCAAACGGTAACGGCTCCATCTTCATGCTCTTCAATCTTAAAATCTGTAGGCATGAACGTTGTCGGACGATGATGTTGAGGCCAGTTAAACTCGATACCACCAGAAATCCAAGGACCAAGTAGTCCAACTAAAGCCGGCTTAACGACTTCGTTGTAGTAAATAAAATCACGCTTTTTCATCTTGTCGTACGCACGATGAATGCGCCCACCAAGCTCAGGCAATAGCATGATTTTTATATAATCATTTTCGATATATACCGCTTGATATGTCTGTTCTATTTGATGATCAGATATACTGTCGATCACGCCGTAAGGGTATACGGAGCCAGAAGAGCCTTGATAAACACGGTTTTCCAAAAATAACGGATTCGAGTCAACTTTGCCCGTCGGGTAAGTCGGTAAAACAATCTCTTCTACCCATGCTTTTGCATTCGTACTCATAATCTAAAACTACCTGTAAGTCGTTGTGATTGATTTACAGGCAGTATAAAAAGCGAACAGCAAAAAGGATGTATGAAGCAATCACGTGGTTAACTAAACGAAGTTTAGTAATAAATGTGACACTAAGACACTGGCTTTATAGAGCTACGTAAACTAGGTTGACAACCAGTACAAATACGATCAGTTATGTTAGAAACTAAAAATCGATCAAAACATCAAATTTATTTGTAAATAGATCTTCATATAAGTCTTTAGAAATAAAAACATTCCCTTCTTCATTTGTAAAAAATGAACTTTCATCTCGTGATATTGGTTCTAACTTATAATAACCAGACAAAAAATCATCTGGCTTAAAATAACGGATTGATATAACACCCTCAGTTAAATTAAGAGCATCAATATGACATATTTTCCTTTTAACATAATCATTTATAAAAATACTTAATCCGTATGTTTGGGATATATATATATCCGGCTCAACTTTAACAAGTCGGATTTTATAATTATCCAAGCTAACTAGGTCATCAATTTTAAGCTCTGTATAATTCATGACATTTCCCATTCAACTGACCAATCGGAAGCCTTTTGATACTTTGCATATGAAAAACTCTTAACAGAATTGATTTTCTCTATAATTGATTTATGAAAAAAAACAACGATAGATCCATAAGAAGGCTTGAATACCAACCTTTCCTCGATGGGTATTTCTGATAATAGATCAAAGTTAAACCCCTTAACTTCATCCTCTATATCGATAATGTTATAACAATGAAGATAAACAAACTCTTTCTCTTTGATCTTAGCAGGAACAAGTGAGTTTTTGTATAGCATTAATTCTGATAATACTGCGAGAAAATCCAGGTCAAATAATATCTCAGTGTTGACAGAAACATCAAACGGAGCATCGATAGCGCTGAAACTCTTTAAGCTAATACATTCAAAGTTAACATGCATGGTTGTAGATATCGCTTTATCCATTAACAAACTAAATCCACGTTCATCTTCCATGTTTACTACAAAATTCACCTTTGAGTAGTCATTTGATAACACATAATATTCTTCACTAATTGGCATTATATACAACCTTTGAATTTTCTATTTCATAGATAGTTAACAACCTAGAATGGTCACTTGTCATTAAGTCATTTTTATTAAATGGGTAACTGTGCGATCTTGCTTCACATTGACTCCCCTCTTCCTTTAGACTTTCTTTTTCCACACCACCACAGCCAATATTTCCTTTCAAATAATCAGCTCCCGTTTTATGTAAAACGATCTTAAAATTGGTTATATATTTCAATTTTATAGCTGATATGTAATCGATATTAAGTAATACTTTCTTTTGTTCTTCTAAGGAATCACCTGGGCATATCCCCTTACTTAACAAAAGTGAGATCATTTTTTTTATCAGCATTGATGATATTACATGATAAGAAGGCGAGTCTTCAATAGTCGGTATTGCGTCACTAGTATGACTACTATAATGAAGAGGTACATTCAATTGACAAGCGACTTGAGGAGACGTCGGCAAACCAACGATATTCCTCGGATGATTTACATTGTACTTACTAAGAAGCAATAATGTTCTATAGTCACTTTTTAGTGTTTTTAGACTTGCCACTGATATGATGTGATGCCCTGTGATATGACTTGATAAAGCTTTGGAGTGCCAAGGATGTTTATCTGGGTACTTGATACTTGGCTTCAAGACCTTATTAGCAATAGGCCAATAGTCTTTTCGTCCCAAGACACCTTGACTACCAATTTTAATGTTCTTGATTATCTGACTTTTGTTTTCTTTTTCGTATAGCTTTACAGATAAAAGCTTTGCCATTAGCGCTGTCATTATTTTTTCCTAGAGCCTAGCCTTGCCTTGCAAGGGTTGAGTTTGCTTTTCTTATTTTTTCCGCACAACTTACATACATAGTCTGCTTTGTTTTTGTTCTCATTCGCCTTTGCAGAGTTCTTTCCTGACTGAGCAGACTCACCGGTATTATGTTTCACTTTTGCTGGATAAGTTTTCTCGCCCTTACCTAAGATGCGAGCAAAAAGATCATCAAGCTCGCCCATCGCTTCTTTTAGTTTGTCGGGTACCATCTTGTCGATGATTTTTACCTCATCCGCTAACTTCAAGAAATACGCACCAAGCTCGTCTGCGCCCATTCTGTTTGCGTATGAAGCCAACTCAGTTGCCACTTCAATACAAGGTTTTAAAACATCACTAACAATTTGGCTGGTTTGCTTGGCGTAATCCATCCAATCTAACGTGCGCAAGAATTTTTCTGGATCGCCTTTACCCATGCCTCTTAAAACAGCTAACAAAGTATCTTTTGATGTTCCTTTACCGCCTTTTAGCGCAACTTTACACGTACCTTTTACTGCACTACCAAATGTAGGAACACAGCCGACAAGGGTAAGTGAAAGCGCTAACCAGTTTTCGGGCTTATCACGCTCTTCTTCACTCAACAAAGTCATAATGTTCGCAGATAAATCGCGCACGTCAGCGGCTTGGTCGACAACAGGGATCATCGTCAGCGCCGTATTGGCGATGATTTGCTCTACAGAAGTGTCATCGTTGAAATCACCAAGAATCCCCCCCCAAATCCAACTGGCAGCACCTGACATTCGCGTCCAAGCATTTTCCCAGAAGCCAACTTCACCTTTCTTTGTTTCTTCAATGATCAGTTGAGCGTTCGCACTCGGATTAAAGTTCGGATTGGTCTTAGTTGGCACATTCGGCATAAAGTCTCGGCTGTCCTCGCCGTACTCAATGGCAAATTCACCCGGAGCAATGCCACCGACCGAAGCCTTACCGCTGTTATCCAATGTTCCTTCAAATACGGCGCCAGATTGGTCGGTTAGAGTATAAGTTGCGCCTTGAACAGGTTCACCGTCTGAGTATGAGAGGTATAAGTCAACTGTATAGGTCCCTTCCTGCTCTTCCGTAACAGAAACCGATGGGTTTTGTGCGCCGCCAAGACACATGGTATTGGCTTTGTTCATGGTCATTTGGTCGGACAGGCGACATACGCCCTTACCTTCAAACTTAACCGTTGATGAGGCTGAGATAAATGTTGCTTCGGCTTCTATGGTACCGGATGCGATGCCTTTTTTATCGCCGCCCGCATCACCGGTACTTTTTGAGAACGTACTGCCTTTGATTGCGACACTGTTGCCGCCATCCATTGAGATAGTCGTTGTGCCACTAGCAAGGTCTGCTGATTTAGCATTGTTGCCATAAGGGATAGGAACGATCGGCTTGCCGACCTTCGGTAAAAACACTTAAGAAGGTGTATTTACATGACTTATAGATTAAATCTAGTATTAAATGAAAAAGCGCCTTTCGGCGCTTTCTATACATCTCTTACCCAAACGTCTTTGACGTCTTTTTTCAGAAGGTCAATCACACTTTGGTGAATAAAAACTAAGCCAAAATCTTCTTCTAGTTTAAATATTAATCGTTCCTCTAAGGGAATATTTTCTAATTTAGAGAAGTCAAACTCTGTTGACTCGATATCTAACCAGTTCAACTTACCGTATTGTTTTTCTTTATCCGTCAATTTATAAGTTTGATGGATGTAAGGCATACGATAATCTTCATAAACTTTAATTTGATCATCTGTTGGTTGGCTTGGAGAACAATCGACACGAGCATCTAACCACTCTACTCCGTGTACGACCAGTTTCTCCACTTTTGACGCAATATCACTGATGATAAATAGCTTTGGAGAAAAAGTCATTTCCAAAAGCAGATCAGGCTCTACCGGCACTATTGGCTTAGGGCTTTGTTGGAATGGAAAGTTAGTTAATCTTTGCTTTGTTAAAATAATATAGTCTTCTTTCATTATTTTTCCCTAAAACTTAGGTGCACGCGTAGATGTATTCTTCTTCATTTTCCTAACTAGAGAAAATCTTGAATCATTACTAATCAAATCATAGATTTCTGGAGCAAAAAATACTGCAGTATCCGCTCCTTCAGCCCTATAAACCACCCGTTTATGGAAAGGGATATTTAATATTTTTTCTGGACTTAGAAACAATCGGTGGACGATTAAGTTCCCACTGTTTGGTGATACTTCTATAACGCTTCGTTCAAAGTCGACAACATCTTGAATGTTGTTTAAAGCTAATATGTATCGCTCAGTGATTTCTCCGTCTTTAGTCAATAAGGATGCCGGATAAAACTCAACGCCATAAGGGTCAAAACTCATTACAAGTTCTGCAAGTTCTTTCGAAACACATATGTCGCCATTATCCGATATCGGGTGAACCATGGAGGAAGTTATGTTTTTGTCCTCCCATCTTATTGGATTCTCCGAACTCGTTGGGTGAAAATTATTTGTACTATATAGAAACTCTCGGTCATCCACACTTTGGAATGCCGATGAACTTCTCATAAAGTCCTCAGAGATTACCGAAAACTCCATCTTATACCTCTTTATTGTTTGGTAATTATCTGGCTTTGCTCTCTTACACTCATCAGGCGATATTTTCCAGGTATATAGCTAAATGCATCTACCGTTTCTTGTTCAGGAACTCGCTTTTTGAGCTTAAAGAGTGATCTAAAGCGCTTTGTGTAATGCGTATGCCGGACACCTTTTTTAATACAACGCACACACCCTTTATCACCCTCTTCCATTAGTTTCCCTTTACTTATTAACAAAAGGTCAAAACTTGCTATATCACCGAGGATTTCAATAGAAACATCATCTATTGTATCAATATAGCTTTTAGGTAACGTGTCACAATTGATTGATTTGAGCCTTAAAGCCAATTTTTTAGCAACAACTTTATGGTATCCGAGTACACCATTAAGTGATTGAACATCTTCTTTAACGGACTCTTCAGTAACTGGATTTGTTGCCAAGCTTGCCAAATCGCCCTCAACTTCCTCGCCAGTTCTATCCTCATAGTGTGCAATTAAGTCACTGTCAGTATGCCCGGATTTGTGTAGCGGTACACTATATTGACAAGATATTTCATCTACAGTTGGCAAAATTACCAAGTTTTTCTGATGATTCACATCATACCCTTTCCTCACTATTTGTTGCTGCCTAGCTTCGGACAGCCGAGATAGCGTGTCACAAGATACAACGTGATGGGATGCAACAGATCTTAATTTGAAGTTTAATGGGTGGCGCTTTTTAGCTTTTGAGTCTCTCAAACTTCTGCTTCGTGCCCACTTGCCTTTACCTTCTCTTATTGGCATAGATCTTACCTTTTAACTATATCTAGCTTTTAATGCGTCTTTACACTGACCGTTTTTCTTCCCTGCAATACGGCGACAAATCTTACACCTAACAGGTTTCTTATCTTTGTCCTCATTCGCCTTTGCAGAGTTCTTTCCTGACTGAGCAGACTCACCGGTATTATGTTTTACTTTTGCTGGATAAGTTTTCTCGCCCTTACCTAAGATACGAGCAAAAAGATCATCAAACTCGCCCATCGCTTCTTTAAGCTTGTCCGGTACCATCTTATCGATGATTTTTACCTCATCCGCTAACTTCAAGAAATACGCACCAAGCTCATCTGCGCCCATTCTGTTTGCGTATGAAGCCAACTCAGTTGCCACTTCAATACAAGGTTTTAGAACATCACTAACAATCTGGCTGGTTTGCTTGGCGTAATCCATCCAATCTAACGTACGCAAGAATTTTTCTGGATCGCCTTTACCCATGCCTCTTAAAACAGCTAACAAAGTATCTTTTGATGTTCCTTTACCGCCTTTTAGCGCAACTTTACACGTACCTTTTACTGCACTACCAAATGTAGGAACGCAGCCGACAAGAGTAAGTGAAAGCGCTAACCAGTTTTCAGGCTTATCGCGCTCTTCTTCAGTCAACAAAGTCATAATGTTCGCAGATAAATCGCGCACGTCAGCGGCTTGGTCTACGACAGGAATCATCGTCAGCGCCGTATTGGCGATGATTTGCTCTACAGAAGCGTCATCGTTGAAATCACCAAGAATCACCCCCCAAATCCAACTGGCAGCACCAGACATTCGCGTCCAAGCATTTTCCCAGAAGCCAACTTCACCTTTCTTTGTTTCTTCAATGATCAGTTGAGCGTTCGCACTCGGATTAAAGTTCGGATTGGTCTTAGTTGGCACATTCGGCATAAAGTCTCGGCTGTCCTCGCCGTACTCAATGGCAAACTCACCCGGAGCAACGCCACCGACCGAAGCCTTACCGTTGTTGTCTAGTGTTCCTTCAAATACGGCGCCAGATTGGTCGGTTAAAGTATAAGTTGCGCCTTGAACGGGTTCACCGTCTGAGTATGAGAGGTATAAGTCAACCGTGTAAGTCCCTTCCTGATCTTCCGTAACAGAAACCGATGGGTTTTGTGCGCCGCCAAGACACATGGTATTGGCTTTGTTCATGGTCATTTGGTCGGACAGGCGACATACGCCCTTACCTTCAAACTTAACCGTTGGTGAGGCTGAGATGAATTTTGCTTCGGCTTCTATAGTGCCGGATGCGACGCCTTTTTTATCGCCGCCCGCATCACCGGTACTTTTTGAGAATGTACTGCCTTTGATTGCGACACTGTTGCCGCCATCCATTGAGATAGTCGTTGTGCCACCAGCAAGGTCTGCTGATTTAGCATTGTTGCCATAAGGGATAGGAACGATCGGCTTGCCGACCTTCGTTAAACAAACATCTGGGAGCGTTGCATTCGCTTCACCACCTGAGCCTTTATGAACTATCGAAAGTCCATTTGCACCAACTGTTACGCCCATAACCAATCCATTTGAATTTTGTTGATTGAATAATAAAAGAGATCGCATATTGCAATCTCTCTAAATACCTAGTGAATTTCACTAATAAGCTAGTAATACTCACGATAAAGCTGAAAACTGGCAGAAGATCTCATTTTGAGATCTCCTGTTTATCGATACACTTCAAGCAGTTGCTGGAATTTTAAATCGATGACGATGTAAGTCGCGGCATACATGATTGCGAAGGTAATCGCGCTGATACCTAAAATCAGCTTGGGTGAGACAACCCTTTTTAACGGCTTCTTAAGATACTTGGCCTTAAGGTTAACGAGAGAGACTTTCTCTTGCTCTGCCAAGCGTTCGTCTCGTACCAAGCGATAAATGGTATTGCCAATTTCAGCGAGCTTTTCGTTACCGCGTTCTTCACGACCGTATTTTCCCTGAAAACCGAGTTGAAGCAGTAAGTACAAAAATTCAATAACGTGACGGTATTTGCGTGGGTCGGCTTTTAAACGTTCGAGAATGACGAAAAACTTATCACCGCCAGATGTTTCATTGTGAAACTCGGATAGCAAACTGTTCTGGCTCCAATGACTGTTAGCGCCCCACTCTTGTCGGCAGACCGATTCATCAATCGCGGCACACAAACAGTAGCGGATGACCAAAATGGATGCGCGATCCAATTCCATTTCATTGAGCTTACGCTCGCCTTTTCTTATCTCACGAGCCACTTGCTCACGAAACGGCATTGGGTCATCAAGCCAAGGAATCGAAGACATACAAGATAAACTGGCGATCAACCATGAGAACTGGTCGACCAAAGGGTTGATGCCCATGTTTTCGATGTTTAAGTCTTGTACCGCGATATTACGAGACAGGTCCGGCGCTGGCATCACCTCCATAGGTTTGCCAGGCTCTGGTTGGAATAAAACTACGGTAACGTCGGTTTCTGCGTAACTCATAGACGAACAGCCCATAGTTGCAATGATAAGTTAGCAAAGTCGCCGGCTACGTGAACCGCTATCGCAGCAGTGTTTTTCAGTGCCGCCCACTCTTCACCTGTCTTATCCAGTTCGAAATAGGTGTAGCCAGCGTGGTAAGGCAACGCACGAGGCACAACTGGCATTGGTTTTATCTCGATACCTGGCAGTTGCAGATTGATCAAGTCACGAATGTTGTCGATAGAACCGATCTTCGTTTGGCTAACAAACTGGGTGTGAAGAACATCCAAAGTAACATCTGCTTTAACCGCAAGGATAAAGGTCGTTGTGTCGATGATCTTACTGTCTGGAATCGCTGCTGTTCTAATACCGTAGTTTTGGTCTTTCAACGTCAGTGGGATTGCGCGCTGCTCTGACATCACACTTAACGTCATTTTTGCGCTATCAAGCGTACGCGATAGACAACTGGTTAAGTCGCCATGGTTGTACTTAGTGAACTCGACTGGTCGACGAGATGCAGAACACAAGGTTGAAAGCTCGCCTTCTGCTTGAAGAAGAATGCGATAAAACGACTCAGGGTGAATACCTTCTGCACTGGCGAAATGCCAAAACAATGGTTCATATCGGTTGAGAGCTTGAAGCAGCATAAAATCAGAAACTGAAGATACACCTTGCTGGTCAACAACACCTAAACGCTGAACGATAGACTCTGCGCGATGTTTCAACATAGAGGCAAACTCGGTGGCGAACTTGTTCAGTACAGTTGAAGCATGAATATCAATACAAGTCGGAATAAAGCTATCATCTAGGATAACACTGCCGTCTGGCTTCACTTCTGAAATCTTTAGAATTGGGATCGATGTGTACGCACTCTTGTCTTCGTGGTCGTACATCAAGCAAAAGTTAAGCTTACCGACTACGATGTTTGCCATGTCTTCCGAATCATAGCAAGCGTCAACCGCTTCTTGCGATTCCATCGTGTAACGTGCGCCGTCTTTCTTGGTGCCGAATAGCTCTGAACGTTCAGAAGGTAACGGACAGCAAAGGTAAACCACTTTATCGGCAATCGAAGGATCAACGTCTTTTACTTCTGGCAGTTCAGCGAGCAGTGGCAGATCAAAAGGGGTTCGGTCTTGAAGAATGCCTTCAGCGCGGGTAATACCAATTTTGCCCAGCGCTAACAGCTGAGAGTTAATCTCTAAACGCTTAATTCCCCAATGCAAAGGCGATGCATTAGCGCTCAACATACTCGACAGTTTACTTTGCGAACGATCGAGTTGCTGAAAGTGCTGCGGCTTCATGAACATTCCATCTTGCCAAACAACTGGATTGTATAAAGACATGATTTTATTCCTTAAAAGTAAACTTGTTCAATGCCGCGAGTGTTGTCAGAAATTAACTCACTGCCTTCTAACTTAAGTTTGATGTAGTACTCGCTCTTCTCTTCAATCACTTCAACTTTGCGCCAAGAAGAGCCATCAATATCGCGAAACGCTACCGAAAATCCGACAGCGCGAGTGGCAGGGTCAAGCTCCAAAAATTCATGGATTTTGTCACCCGGTTGCATTTGGTATTCGTAACGTTTGATGTATTCATCGCCTAACGACGCTTTGTCGTTTTCAAACAGTGCGAAGAAATCTAAGCTGCGAAATAGCACTGGTGATGTCAGTTCATGAACACGCAAAATAACTGGGGAGGATTGACCACCTTCACGAACATTAAGCACAGAAGATGCCTCAATCACTAATTCGACTGAGGACGTTTCGGGTGTAATTCCCGTTGATTCTTTAAATTGGTCCCACATGGAACAACCGGATAGCAAAGCACATCCGAGCAACATCGCAATACTACGCATGACTTCCCTTAATCGCTTTGGTGTAGTTTTTCTTGATCAGACCTTTCAATGACATCTCATTCATCTGGCGACGGTTATTGGCGTAAAACTCCACATATTCACCCCACAACTTTGATTTAGTGGTGAACATAGATTTACTTGCCACATCGCTTGCAAACGTGACAGGGTCATTCGTCTCTGACTGCTCGATCAGCAACTCATTGAGTGCCTTATTAAAAATAATTTGATGGTCGTTGAGCTCATCCAGCATTTGCTCTACCAATTCGTTAGGAGATAGAAGGTTCTGGCTGTTTAGCGTCAACATCAGTTCCGCAAGATTCGAATCCGCTTCACTTAATCCCTGTTCACCTTTAAGTGATTCCACCTCATGAAGGTCTTTTTGCAAATTGTCGATACACAGACGAAGACACGTTCCCATTTGCTTAAACAGCAAGGCTTCGTCGCTGATCAAATCTGGATTACTGATCCCTAAACCTTCGTAGAAGGCTTTACTAATGTCAGAGGAAGCGCCTTCTTTCTCTGGGTTCAACGATTCATTGCTAACAAAGCCCACTTTCGTTTCTGCAGTTTTCATTTCTTGTTGAGACGATTGTGTCGAAGGAATAAAGGCTTGTGTTACCTCTTCCCACTTGTGACCGGCAGGCTCTGATCTTTGTGGAGACGGCTGAATTGAGGGATTAGCGCGTTGCTCGAATGGTTGCGAACCAGACTGATAGATTTCAGGTCGCCCCCTCTCTGTTTGAGATGCAAGAAGTTCGGAGTTGGCAAAATCCTCTGGGATAACCGTGCGATTTTGAGCGGACACTATTTCTGGTCCAACTGATGCCTGGCTCGTCTCTGTACCTGCCATCCAATCTTCTGGAATCAAATTAGGGATATCGAATTCTGAGTGAATGCTAAAGCTATCATCAACAACTTGTCGTGTATTTCCGATTGGTTTGGAATGAGAAGCATCTGGCTTTTCGACGTCACGAATAAGATGGTCGTCGTCGCGTTGCATCGAAAACTTCAGGTGAGCGATCGGGTCATCACTGTCCACATCGTCTTGTTTTGTTTCCATGAACAAATCTTCCAATGCACCGACTTTTTCCTCTTCCTCGACCACAGCCTCGCCAAGATTAACAAGAGGGTCATTGGAAACACGCTCTGGAGCAATATCCGCAGCAATGTCTTGAGCTGCCGAAACATGCTCCAATGAAACACCAATCTCGTATTGACCAAGAGAAATCACATCACCGTCCACAATCGAAACCGGCTGGTTCTTGAGGATCTTGTTACCGTTGACCATAGTGCCATTTGTAGACACATCACTGATGTAAAAAGTGTCTCCGTATACGCTGACCAAGCAGTGTGTACCAGAAATAAAACGGTTGTGATCTGTCAAAGCGAGAGTACAGCTTGGCGCTCTACCAACTGAACCGCCACCTTCTGGCATTTCAATATGCTTGGCACCCGTGTATTCCTCTGGACACTTTGAAATGAATAGGACTAGCTGATGTGTTTGCATTGCTAAACCTTAAAATAGTAAAGAGACAGAAAGCTCTACCCCACCAACTCCGTCATTGACTACCGGAAGAATGTAGGAAGCTTGAGGAATAATCTGAATATGTGCATCTGGGTTACTGCCCAGTTTGATTGCAGTGCCGAGAGTAACAACTGCACCAAGTTCGAATTGGTCGATGTCATCAATACTTTCGTAACGAAAGCCATCCGAGTCTACTTTCCAGCGATTCGAATACTGCGAGTAACCAAGAGAAAGCCCGGCGCCAACGTATGGAGTAAAGATACTCCAAGAGCTCAGTGCGTATTGAGGAACGACACGAAGCTCATAGTTTGTGACCTCTTGGTAAATCCCATTTGAAGGAGCGTCAACATCCTCTGTAAGGTAATTAAGACCAAGCCACCAGCGCCAGCGGTTGTTGTTTTCGTCGATCGGACGTGTGTGCACAAGACCATACCGCAACGTATCTACGTCTCCGCTAGAACCTTCGTCATAGTCAATGCTCTCAATCGTAAGCATACTGACCGAGCCACCATACCGCTCACCTTTCGCGACAGCAAAAGTAGAGAACAAACACATGGCTGAGATTAGCCCAACTTGACTTGGTTTTAGCATTTCATCCCTCTTGGAAAACCTAGTAATAATATTCAGGGACGAAAGATATCAAGTCTCTTTTCTTTTTCAATATGGTTAAAAATAGCCCCATTAAATAAGGCAAATTACCTATAAATAAAAGCAATATAACTACTGATATATTCATAAAATCGGCAAAGGTTATTTGTACAGATATTGTGGTCACAATCAAAACAACTAAATTAGCGCACTCTTAATTAGAAAACCCACTATCATCTAGATTCAGAAATGTTAAACAAATGATTAGTTTTCGATATTGAGACACTTTCGAGACCGACATTGTCTTAATTTTAATAATTTGATCTTAATTCAAAAAAATAACTTTTCTCATAACTACGCTTAATATTAGGAAATCCATTAATTTCATTTTTTGTCTCAACAATTGGAATATACATCACTAAAGCTAATACCAAACAAATCAACATAACCGACTTTTTTTGTGAAGGAACGTCACACTAAGTTAATTTATATTGATTTAGATATTATTTAAGATTCAAATTCTTTCTTTTGCCTATAAAATCCCTCAAAAAAAAGATGATAGCAGTGCATTTATAATTAAATGGTCAACTTCTGCCTTCCATATAATCAGTTGGAATTAAAAAAATATGTTTTTCAGCGACTTCACTCGAAGACCGATCGATGAAAGTAACCCTAGTGGATCAAATCCTAATGGCTTAGATGATTTTGACGAAATAAAGCGTCAAATAAATAACTTAAATAAAGTAACCGGAAGAGTCTCATGGAAGACTGTTCAGACTCTGTCAAAGAAGATTCTTAGCACTCAAGGTAAAGACTTTCGATGTAGCTGTTACTTTACGGTAGCCGCCACCCACAACGATGGCTTAAAAGGCTTAGTTGAGGGTTTGAACTCGTTGCTTGATTTGTGTGTCGTGTATTGGTACACCGCCTACCCTGAACACGCAAAGGCTAATGCTCGTATCAGTGCCATCGAATGGATGGTTGAATACACCGAGAAACGAATCAAAAAACAACGAGTTTTACCAGAAGAACTTCCTCTCATCGAAGCGGCACATCAATTATGTTTACGCATTGAGGAAGAGTTGCGTCTTCACTATGGCATTAAGGCTCCATCTTTTGGTCGTATTCGCCGTATCTTGAATCAATGGATTGAAGAGATTAAGGAAGCGAAAGCCAAAGAAGTCATGGCATTAGAAGCGAAGCAAACTAAGCCAGAGCCGCCTAAACCGGTCACTGGAATTAAAGTTGATATCGCACCACCACCGAAGACCAATGCGAAACATATACCACCAGCTCAAGAGCCTGAAACATCCAAATCAAGCCGCGTTGTGCTGCTCTCCGTGGTTGGACTACTGGGTGCGGCTTTGGCTTCTCACTTTATTTATAAGCAACATCAGTTTCAGACACTAAAAGTTGAGATTGAGCATGCCTCTTTGACAGAGCTGACGAACATCGTAGGCTCATTTAGCGTTGAAAACAAAGATCACTCCCTCTCTTTACGTTCAGCAACGATAGAACGATTAGATACGTTGATGACGGATTGGACGCTCGATCCTGTAAAAGTAAGCAGAGTAAATACGATTGATGAGCTCACTCATGAATTGACGGAAATCTACCCTGACTCATCTTCAGCTCAACAACTTCGTGAGAATTTTTTAGATCAACGTTCTCGTTTCGAAAATGAATTCGATGTCATATACAAACGCTTTACCTATGCTAGGACGGTATTCGCTAATGTCGCTAATCAGAATTCAGATAAAGACTCTAAGAAGGCGTATGAGTATAGCAATTCGCTATTTCCCCTTCTGGGTCGAATAGAGTTTGCAGAAAAAAATGCGCAGCAAAAGGAAATTGAGCGCTCCCTCCTTTTACTGAACACCTACCTATATAAGATTAATCAGTTAAAAACTGCGTCAAACGACAATAAATAACAATACAAGTAAAGAAGTTATAGGCTTATGTTCAAACAAAAAATACTAAGAAACCCGATCGTGGTTTCTACCATAGTGGCTTTAATCTTGGCTGTAATATTTGCAGCAGTATATTTATTCTTACTCGAAGATGCAGATAAGCTTTATCTATGGATTGGTCTAGGAGTCATTGCTGCTTTTTATCTTATATTCCAGTTTTCACTGTGGCTTAAGAAAAAGAACAACTCAAAAGTACAACGTTTAGAAACCGAAGAAGAGGCGCTTTCAATGGTGATTCGCCCTCTTCTTTCTAATGCTGGAAAAAAGCCAATTTATCTAATGATTGGTAATAAAGGTTCTGGACGACGCCAATTTTTGTTTAACTCCAGTGCGATTAAACCGATGGACCGTTCTCGTACGGCAAAAAATGACTTCTTTGAATGGTATGAGTCTGACAGTGCCGTTTATGTCAAACCAGACCAACGCCTCGTATTTCAAGAGGTATCCAGTAGCGACGCATCATTGTGGAATACATTCGTTGATGAAGTTATTCGTCATCGCCCAAGAAAACCATTTTCCGGATGTCTATTCTTTACAGACTTTGAATTCATGATCGTTTCAGAATCAGAGCAAAAAGACTACACGATTACTGCCCTGTTGCAGAGACTAAGCTCTATCAGCGAGAAAACGTCTTCAGCACTGCCTGTTTACATGATGATGTCTAAGCTTGATAAGCTAGATGGTTTCAAAGAATACGTTCATTTCAGTTCTCTTAAGACTCGAGTAGAGTTTCTTTCCATTCCTTTAAAAGAAGCGAAAGGCGTAATCACTGAGTACTATCGTGACGGATTCCGTAACTTAGTGAAAGTGCTGGAAACAAATGCGTTAGACGCATCCGCAAACTCAGCGGATATCGACGAAAAACAAGCCATTCTTGCTTTCCCAAAACAGTTTGAACTTTGCCAAGCAGAAATTAGTTATGTACTTGAACGCCTTTGTGATGCAAACAGTGGTGTTTACTCTCTCGATATTCGTGAGATCTTCTTCTGTTCTAGCTTGCAAGGCGGTCGTAAGTACAACTTGTTGGCGAAAAGCTGCAGCAATTACTTCAATTTGCCGATCATTGCTTCTGAGCACACACAACTTACAGAAACCCCTTACTTCTCTCGTTTCTTGATTGATTCTCAGATCTTACCGGAGAGCGACTTTGCGGGAGAAAACAAAACGTATCTGCGCTTGATTCAGCGCCAAAGCCATTTAGCTATGCTGGCATCAATTATTCTATTAGCTGGCGGCGGCTATTTCTTTGTCACAACACTAGATAGCAACTTGCGTGTGATTAACCAACTGCTCGGCATTGACGACAAAGGGCAGGTAGAACAAGAAGCAAGCTTTAATCAGCTATTAGTGAGTGCAACTCGTGCAATTCAACCTTCATACAGCGCATGGTTAGAAGGTTCTCGTGCGCTTGATGAAGAAGTACTACCTTTGAACATCAGCCGCTTGGACCAAACGACAAGACTGGCCTACGAAGCACTGCTCAAAGAAGTCTCACAACAGCTCATGCCAGTTGTTGAGAAAGGCTACCGTCTGGAACTGACTCATAATCAGCACGACATTACTGCGACACTGCCTTTACTCAAAGGCTACTTGATGCTGAATGATCCATCCAAGCGTGATATTCAATTCCTACGTCGTCAGACGCTACAAACATTAAACGATTTGAGTGACAAACCAGATGTTGTGAATCAGGCAATGCGTTACTTGGATGCTTATTTCCGTACCCAGTTTGCCCCTGTCGACATCAACATGGACATTGTTCGCGCTACTCGACGCTCATTGCTTGCTCACTCTAACGTAGATCTTGTTTATGCTGGTATATTGAACCAAGCAGATGCCATCGACCTTGGCACGCTCGATCTTCAACGCGCGGTTGGCTTCGAATTCAATAACGTTTTCAACGAACCACTCGACGATAACCGCTTGGTCATCGATAAGGTTTACACTTCAACAGGCTTTAGTACCTTCTATCGCCCTCGTGTGGATTTGATGTCACAACAAGTGATCAGTGACAACTGGGTTCTTGGTTTATCTAACCATGTGATCCCTACGAAACAAGAACAAGAAGCGTTCAAAGCTCAAGTCCGTAAGAAATACACCGATGACTACATCAACTACTGGCGTAATGCACTGAGTGAACTGAAAGTCCACCATTACAACAATGTCGGTGATCTAACCAATGCTATCGACTTAATTTCAGGTCCATCTTCGCCGATGACCACAGTGTTAAAGCAAGTCTACGCCAACACTCAGTTCTCCCCTGTCGGCGAGAAGAATGCATTGATTGCTAAAGTAAACCCGAGACTGGCAGAAGCAGCAGATTCGGCATCAGAAGCAGTAGAAGAAGCAGTGAAGCCTGACTACTTGTTAATGAAGCGTGTCGAACAAGCCTTCCACCTGTTGAACCAACTTCAAGTCAGTGAAACACCTAACTCCCCTACTCCGTGGGATGAAACGATTGCAGCATTAAGCCGTGTTCGTACTTATATGAAAGACATTGCTGATGCGCCAGACCCGCAAATGGCCGCACTTGTTGCAGCCCAGCACCGAATGAACAGCACTGAAGCCGATCCATTGATTAAACTTAAGCAGATTGCTCAGAAATCGCCAGAGCCAGTGCGCAGTTGGTTACTTGATGTCGTTCAGCAAAGCTGGTCAGTGATGATCAAAGAATCAGCAAAAGGCATTCAAACCCAATGGTACAGCGAGATTTACACCAAGTTTAAAGAGCTAGGGCTTGGTAAATACCCATTTGATCTGAACGCGACAGAAGAGATCTCAATTGAAGACTTCGAGCTGTTGTTCGCATCAGGTGGTTTATTAGACACCTTTATTCAGAAGAACTTCGCACCGTTCTACGATACTAACTTGTGGACACCAAAACAGGTAGATGGCGAAACCATGCCTCTTTCTCCTGCCCTATTGGTGCAATTGCGCAACTACAACGTTATCCGCGATACGTTAATCAATAAGAGTACAAACCGAGTTTACATCCCGTTCAGTGCGAAAGTACTAGACCTTGATTCCAGTGCTATCAGAGCCAGTCTGAAAATTTCAGACACTGATATCAACTACTATCATGGTCCGAGCCGAATTCGTGAAATGGAGTGGCCGCCGCAGAACGGTGACTTCAATATAAGAATCACGATCCAAGATGTGACAGACGAAGGCAAACAACACGTTCTAAATAAGAGTGGTCAGTGGGCGATATACAGATTGCTAGGTGATTCGACCCTGACAAACACTCATAACGGTAGCTTCGTCAGTGACATAAAAGTGTCAGGAAGGGATTTGAGCCTTCGTATCACCCCTTTAACACAGAAAAACCCATTCACTCTAGCTGAGCTGTATAACTTTACACTCCCAGAGTCGATTTAATAACAATATAAAAACCAGAATAGGCAGAACACATGATTTCAAACATGACTTTACAAGGCTTAGACAAGTTAGATCGTAAAATACTTTCCAGTCTGTTATCTAACGGGCGAGAGTCGATTGCGAATCTATCTCGAAATATCGGTTTGTCTCGTACTGCTGTTGCAGAAAGAATTAATAGATTGGAAAAAACGGGGATTATAAAAGGCTACACTGCACAAATCCGCGTTGAAAATGAAGGTCGCAAAGCTGCCAGCTACCTGCTGATTTCTTGCGAAAAGGGCAAAAAAAACGACGTAACAAATGCCCTTAAAGAAATTCCAGAGGTACGACTGACAAGCGTTGTAGGTGGTAGCTTCGATATTATCGCGCTTATAGAAGCACCAGACCTTCAGTCTATTCACCATCTATGTAATGAGATTGAATCTTTTAGCGGTATTCAGAAGCTCGACACGACGGTTGTTCTTCATCAACCAATCAGCCGATAAGTTTTTGGTTCCCGCCAAATATTCTATACAGACGAAAAAGCCGCGAACAACTCGCGGCTTTATTGTAACTGGCGTTTTCCCCATCATATGCTAAGCATTAGATGCTGCCAATCAGACGAATCTTGGCGTCTTTGTCACCCGGATTACCAAGCCAAAATGTTTGCCCTAACTGGTTCCCTTCCCCATTCCCCAGTTGGTTTTCAGGGATAGTATCGAGGTTAACCGTTAACTTAAGATCCCAAGACATCGGGTCACGCAAAATAAAACGCATCAAACCTACTAAGGTTTTATGTAACTCACCATCGTAAGAAAACTGCTTAAAAGTTTCAAAATCAATGTTGTCGATGCACAAATTAAACTTACCGTTTAAGTCTGCAATACTTTGCCCTAAATGTAAGCTTTGACCTAACACACAATTGGAACGGTTTAGTTTGTTTCGCTGACTCTCAGCAATTTCAACACGTCTATATACCCACTCTTCGATACGGACACTAGGTAACGAAAAGTAGTGTGAAACTATACCTGAAATCAACTTAGGAGAACGTGTGCGTGTGGACAGTTGGTTCACGTAAGAGAGAATTTTCGCTCGATCTAACTCAGCGACGTCGCAATCTTGCATTACGCCGGATAGACCAGCCAAATGCAGTATACGCCCGGAAAAAGCGTCGTTCGCACCACTTTGATACTGTACATGGTAACGGTATTTCTTCCATACGCGATATAGCAAACTGGTATAGCGATTATGGAAGAAATCAAAAAAGTCTTTTACCGGATTGTCATCTGGGTCTCGCCCTGCAAGTTTCTCAGTATAAGAAGCTGGCAGTGGTGAGCTAGAACCATGCAATCCAAGAAAGTTCGTTTCTACGCGTGAATACTGCTGCCCGTTTCTTTCCATATGGGTGATAAATTCCATATCGCTCTTTGGAAAGCAAAGGTTTGACGACACACTGAACTCGATACGTTCTTGATGAAAGTATTTGTTCTCACCGACTGCGATAAAGTTAGAATTTGGTTCAAGCTGGTAATGCTTCTCAAGCAGCAACACCGCTTGGTAGAAGCTAAACTCATTCGACTTATCAGAAAGTGTATTAATCATAGAATCGTCTGCTGCCCAATGAGGCTTGCCCAGTTGTAAACTTCCCCGGTTGCTTCATCAAACACTTCCAGCTCGGTAAAAGAGTTCACACTCGAATACAGACGAATGAACTCGTTCAGTACCGTTGCCATGAGAAACATATCGCCTTCGTTTACGAAGAATTGAGAGTTAGTAACCAACTTAAATTGATTACCACGTACTGAAACGCCTCTGAACACACGGTCGATTGGTTTCATCTCTGAAGAAATAATGCCATCAAGTCGATGAATCGACGCGCGATGTGCTTGCCTGTCTACACGAGAATGAAAGTCGTAAGTAGAGAGCAGAACTTTCAACACATCGATATTCGCTAAAGACAAATAGTTGAGCGACATATTGGCGATCAGCTGCCATTGAAGCTCGCCGTTTACCTGAGGGCTGACCGATTGGGTCGGTTTTGTGATGTTTCTAAACGTCGCATACGTTGGTGATTTATGGGTTGCATAAGTGATGTCACCTACCGACAGACGTTCGGCTAGGTCCGCGTTACTGCATTGCAGTTTCATCAATACTGTTTCGGTACCTAAATCCGCAATGTCACCATTGTGAGTATGGAACGAGATATAGCGCTCTAAACCCCTTCCGCTTACTCGCTCGCCTACCTTCGATTTGTAGAACTCTCGTTTATCACGTTGGTTGATTTGGTGCTCAAAAGACTCGAATTCGATAAGCGGTTTGCGACGGCGCTCATCTTTACTCCAGCTCTCTACTTGCTCAATCGAATACACTTCATAG
This sequence comes from Vibrio sp. Y29_XK_CS5, assembly GCF_024181835.1. Taxonomy (NCBI): domain Bacteria; kingdom Pseudomonadati; phylum Pseudomonadota; class Gammaproteobacteria; order Vibrionales; family Vibrionaceae; genus Vibrio; species Vibrio sp. Y29_XK_CS5. Next base: position 692,444 of record NZ_JAMZAM010000001.1, on the reverse strand, counting down.
TGTTCTTGGGTACTGCTCTGCGGGCGAACTTTGTATTCATTCCGGCGGTGCTCTAAACGAATTGGATCCCCATCCTTTTGGAACAAGTTTACGGCGGGTGTGCAATGCAGCCTTAAATGTTTATCTTTAAGCACGACTTCTGATGGCAATGCGCGCTTAAAGTGGAATTTGATTTTCACCGTACTACGCTGTGGGATGCCTTTTAGCCACTCGAGTCCTTTTATATCAAAGAACATAAATTTATCTGGCAAAGAAAAGAACTCTTGCAGCAAACGATAACCCGCAAATGAGTTTTTGCTATAAGGCAGTAGCGCCTCATCTTCTTCATGCCCTACTGGCTTAACGTATTCTGGACCAAGACGATGTTTGTAGCCGCCACCGACATCCAGTTCAACGTAATCCAAATAACGGAATAGCCATAAAAACACCGTGCGAGTGATATGAATCTCACCATGCAGGTGTAGGCGCAACGTATCCAAACCGATGCGAGACAGTTCAAGCCCATGCTCGGTTGACACCGTGACATCAATCGCCGAGCTGGTGCGACTGTTAGTTTGTTCAATGTTGGCAATCCTGATTGGGTATAGATTTACATCGTAACAAGTGCGGAAAAGGCACTGAGTACCTTCCACCTGTTCGCTTGCCATCTCTGCGCCACGTTTTACTAGGGTTTTCTCAGTAACACTGCCCGTATGTGGTTTGAGTTCACTGATACACAAAGACGGAATCGAGCGCATGTAGTGGGGCCAAAGCAACGTCATTAACGATTGTGTTAACTCTGGTAGCTCATCGTCTATCTTTTCTCGAATACGCCCGGTCAGAAAAGCAAAACCTTCAAGCAGTCGCTCGACATCTGGATCGAAGGTTCCTTCAGAGAGAAAGTGAGTTAACTTCGGGTGATATTTGGCAAACTCACTCCCCGACTCACGCAAATACGTGAGTTCATCTTGAAAGTATTTACTGTTACTCAAGTGGCACCTACTAAACGTTAAATTGACCGTCGGTTCCCATGTAGACATCGATCGACATTGGGACTTTACCGCCGTTATGGGAAACTTCGCCGTGAATACCAAAACCGAGTTGTAGTGGGTTATGGTGATCTTCACGGTAATGAACCTCGACATTCAGAAGCCTCGGCTCAAAGCGTTCTATGGTTGATGTGATGTTCTTTTGAATATGACGAACGAGGTTCGTATTGTTGGAAAGCACGTCGTTAAAATCTGGCAGCCCATAATCACTGTCTATCATCGCGTTACCAGAATGCGTGTTCAGCAAATCAGCAAGATGAGAATGAATGGACTCGATCAAATGCTTGTGAGACATCACTTTCTCGTAGCAATTCTTTGGTTCACCTAGCTCGATCCGCTCTAAAAGACGATAACCTTTTTCCATGTTCGGTCCTACGAAAAAAGCAGCCAGTCTTCACTGGCTGCTTGTTGGTTTAAGCAAAGGGCTATTGGTCTAGTTTACCAACCAGAGACAAGTCGAAGCTTGCGCCCATGTACTTAAAGTGAGGGCGCACAGACATTGATACTTTATACCAGCCTGGGTCCCCTTCTACGTCTGATACTTCAACCTTAGCAGCGCGCAGTGGACGACGACCACGAACTTCCGCTGGCGGGTTCTCCTGGTCAGAAACGTATTGACGAATCCACTTGTTCAGTTCGATTTCTAGGTCAGAACGCTCTTTCCAAGAACCGATTTGCTCGCGTTGTAGCACTTTGATGTAGTGTGCTAGACGGTTGATGATGAACATGTAAGGAAGCTGAGTTCCCAGCTTGTAGTTCATCTCTGCTTGTTTGCCTTCTGGCGTGTTCGCAAACACTTTTGGTTTTTGAACTGAGTTTGCAGAGAAGAATGCTGCATTATCAGAACCTTTACGCATGGTTAGCGCAATAAAGCCTTCTTCTGCTAGCTCATACTCACGACGGTCAGAAACAAGGATCTCCGTTGGGATCTTAGTTTCGATTTGACCCATTGCTTCAAAGTTGTAAACCGGTAGGTCTTGAACTGCACCACCACTTTGAGGACCAATGATGTTAGGACACCAACGGTACTTAGCAAAAGATTCACTGATCTTAGACGCCATTGCGTACGCTGAGTTACCCCATAGGTAGTTGTCGTGGCTATCTGTCACTTGCTCATCGTAGTCAAACGCCTTAATTGGGTTATCTTCTACAGAGTAAGGCGTACGTAGCATGAAGCGAGACGTACATAGACCTAGATAACGCGCATCTTCGTGCTCACGCAGACCACGCCATTTCGCGTACTGTGGCCCTTCGAATACAGATTTAAGATCTTTTAGGTTTGGTAATTCTTCGTAGCTGTCTAAACCGAAGAATTTAGCCGATGCTGACGTGATAAATGGAGCATGAGACATTGCACCTACGTTCGCCATGTATTCCATCAGTTTGATGTCTGGCGACGACGCTGACATGTCGTAGTCACAGATTACCGCACCAACAGGTTTACCACCGAATTGACCGTATTCACGCGTGTAGATTTGTTTGTAAAGACCAGACTTCACCACTTCTGGTGCGTCTTCGAAGTCATCAAGAACTTCATCTTTCTTCGCTGAGATCAGTTCAATTTGAATGTTCTCACGGAAGTCGGTGTGGTCAACAAGGTACTTAAGACCACGCCACGTTGATTCAATCGCTTGAACTTCTTCGCTGTGAAGAATCGCATCAACCTGCTTAGACAATTTTTGGTCGATTTCAGAGATCATCAAATCAACTAAAGATTGATCTACTTTCTCTGTGTTCGAGCTGCTTAGTAGCTCACTGATGAATGCTTCTACGCCGCGTTTCGCAACGTCAAAACCTTCATCACTTGGCTTTAAACGAGTTTCGTTAAGAATGCTATCCAGAAGTGAGCCTGATTCAACTAAGGCTGCTTCTTGTTCTGGCGCTTGTGCTTCTGCAGACATGGTATCCCTTACTCTTCTTTCGCTTCTTGGTCATCGCCAATGCTTAGTTCATCCAACAGTTTCTTTCTCGCTTCTTCATCTTGAAGAACCGATGCGATCTTCTTACGGAACGCAGGAACGTTACCTAGAGGACCTTTAAGTGCAACTAAGGCCTCGCGAAGCTCAAGCAGGCTGTTTAGCTCAGGTACGCTTTTCGCGATCGCTTCAGGAGAGAAGTCCTTCATGTTTTGGAACGTCAAATCAACGCCGATTTGACCACCTTCTTCATCAGAAAGACGGTTTTCAACGTTAACTTTAACGTTTGGAGACATGCCTTCTAGCACTTCGTTAAAGTTGTCTTTATCGATATTGATTGGAGTACGTTCTTCGATTGGCGTCTCATCTGCACGTGCAGTAAAATCACCAACAACCATCATGCTCAGCGGCAGCTCTACGTCATCTTGCGTATCACCAGTTGCTGGAACATAACGGATATTAATTCGCTCTTTAGGAGCCACCGAGCCGTCACGTGACATAATTAGTTCCTTATTTAACTCTTTAATTAGTCATAAATTGCTTTCCACTCTTCATACTTCTCAGGCAAAAGGTCCTTACTTCTGAATAACTGATGGAGTGTTTTTCGAATCAGGTCTTCTAACTGTGAAGATAAGTGGGGTTCCCAGCTCGCGAGATTAAACGCTTTTTGTACTTCCCAACCCTTCTCAAGATAAGGCAGACACAACGGGTATAATCCAACAGACTGGCAAGCTGCTATCAATTGTAAATACAGCATGAACTGTCCACGTCCCGAGCTATCCAGCTCAAGTTTGCGGGCAAGTTCAGCGGCATATTCCCCTAGATTTTCTAGAGTGATATCCTCCATCGGCAGCGAATCTTCTTCAGAAATCACAACCGTTTGAACAACGGGTTGAGAAGACGAAGAAGTTGCATCTTGAGTCGATAACCAGCTCAAGGTAGCTTCATCTGCAAATGGCAAAGAATTCTTAAATGTGAGGTACTCGATGCCCTCTAGCGAATCAACAAAACGCTTCACTTCCTGTTTCACAGCAATTGCTGCGTCATCAAAACCCAAGTTATTGAGCATCAAAGACACCAAGTAGTGACCCGTCAGCCAAAACGGCGCATCAGTTAATGTGCGCTCCAAGCGTTTGATGGTGTCGATATCGCTTTCTTGATTGGCTTTATCTCGGTATTCCGTTTGTTGATCGGACGATACCGCCAAACTCAAAGGCGTTTGATTGTTTTGATGATCAGGCAGACCGTCAATGTCATCCCACGTTAGATGACGATAAATTCGGTAAGCCAGAGGATCACTTGGGTTGGCATGAAGCATCACTTCCGCGACTTTCTTCAAGGTGCGTTTCGAAGCGGTTGGCGACGAGAAGTCCGTATCGATATCGACTTCTTTTGTGACGGCTTTCTTAACTGGTGCAGGTTTAGAAGTCTGCAAAACCGTGTTAGATGCCGTAGTTTGCACATCACTCTGCGCTGGCGTTTCTAACACTTCGGCTTTGGCAGGCTGTGCTGCTGGTGTCGCTTGTTCTATAGCTGCTGTTGCATCGTCGCTCTGATTGTCGACAGCAACTTGTTGAGACAACACATTTAACTGCGTACGAATCTCGAAGAAGTCCGCTTCCGAGTCTTGATAAACGTCGTCGTACTGACGCTGTACATCTTCGATGGTTGAAATACAACTTGAAACTAATTCCCAAGACTGAGGGCTTTCAGCCAACTTGCTGCTCACCAACTTAAATTGATGGTTCAGCCACTCCACTGCGCCATCTCGACCTCGCTTTCGCGACGGATACAGTTCAACACCAAAACGATTTAACGCCTCACTAAGCAGCTTCAGACCTTGTTCAAAGCCTTGCAGTCCAAACTCTTCTGTTAGAGCGCGAACGAGGTAACAAATTGCTTTTAAATCTTTGCTGTGATGCTCTAGAACTTCAGTGGCATGTGTTTTTACGACGCTCCAATCTACCGTTTCACCAAACAATGAGCCGAATTTCTTTACTTCGGATTCCATCATTTCATAGCAAAATTCGTAGCGAGCATCCTCACCTACAGGTGCGGAATCAGAGATGGGAGCGAGCAAGCGTTCAATTTCAATGACTGACATTAACTTCTCCCCTCTGCTAAGTAGTCTCTCAGAGCGCGTTCAACCGCGATTGCACCACGCGCAGGACGAGAAAGTTGATGACTTTTATCAATGGAGTCTCTAGCCATGCTCTCAAGCAGGTCGGTAATTTCGCCAAATTTCTTTGGGGCATTTCGCTCAAGGTCGGATAGTGAATCGTGCAGCTTTTGCTTATCAAATACGGATTGCTCAGTGACTGTACTAAACAAAATGAACTCGCTTCGAGCAACAATGAGATCCGTCACCTTTTTGTTGAGCTCTGGCGTATTACCAAAGTAAGCTTTAGCGGCTTTAGCCTCTTCAATGGCTTTGGTATAAAAGTGATCTTTTGCGTGTGAATCGATAGACGCATTGATATTTTCCATCACTTTGTTTGGCAAGACTTGGCTATAGAAATAAGCTTCAGATTGATTTAATAACCAAGCAGCTTTCATTTCTTCGTCTGCAAGCTTTGCTTCGCCATCGAGGATTAAGTTCGCAATCTGTTCGTCTTTACTTCCTGCAACAGCAGAGATCTTCATTGAATCTATCGAAGCAACATTCAAACCAGCCATCACTTTGGTCAAGGTTTTGTCTGCGTATGGGAATAATGCTCCATCATCAACGAGTTTTTCTCGCAGCGTGACCAGCTCTTTGCGTAAATCCACCAGCGTTTTTGGTAACTCATCCGCCAAAGCTTGATAAGACGTCAATTGAGTCTGATTCTTTTTGTACAACTTAGACAGTTTCATTTGTTGTACTTGGTAAGCTTCACGATAAGGCGCAGTCGAAATCACGTCTTTTTCCATATCGTTAAGTGCAGTTTCAATCGCCCAAGGGGGTTGAGCCAAAAAAGAAGCCGTTTGCGCTGGTTTGATGGTGCTCACCAGTGGTGTTTCCGTTTGCGAGATAGGCTGCGACTTAACGATCGTTTTCCACTCTGGCTGATTCTGCTGGTACAAGTAGTGACCCGTTACTGCCACCACACTCAATACCAAACTCGCTTCTAGCACTTTAAAGCGACCGTAACTCGCTTTATCTTGAGGTTTACAGTGTGTCAGTAATAAATCGGCATTGCGTAAACTGCTAAAAATAGGTGCATTCGATTGTGAATCAATAGATTGAGTGTCAATACGTGCAAGTTGCTGGGCAAAGGAAATTGCCGTGTAGCCGTGTCCTCTTGGGTTATTAATCACCTGCTTAAGCAGTTTCCAAATATGGTTTGGAATTAATGCCGGACGTTTGCGATCTTTTAACTGTTTGTGCCAAGCATCACCAAAGATCGAACCAATAAATAGATGACCAGTTAATAGCGCGAGCGAATAAACATCGTCTTGTGGTTCTGTCGTACCTGTCTCGAGATACAGGGGTGACGCATAACTCAAACTCGCTTCAGCATGAGACTCGTTTTCACCGATGTAGCGCGCGGCACCAAAGTCGATCAACTTAACGTAGTCGCCCTCACTAACAAGAACATTTGACGGCTTAATATCAAGATGGCAAATACCTCGGGTGTGCATAAACTCCAGCGCACCCGCAAGTTGATACACTAACCAAGCAATGTGGTCGTGGCGAAAACCTTTAGAGGAATGGCGTTCCATCTTCTCTGCCAGTGATTCACCTTGAATCCACTCGTACATTAAATATGGGCGTTCGAATTCGTTACCGATCTTAATAAAATCAGCGACGCTTGGGTGCTGAGAGAGCTCTAATCTGCTTGCTTCATTGACCAACATTTTATTGGCAATATCTGGGGCGTCTTCATTGACGACTTTACAGCAGATTTGTTTTTCTGGTTGACCCTTTTTGGCGAGGTGATAGACGGTCGTCCTACCATTTTTCGATAACAGTGTGTCTAGCACATCAAATTGTGAAAAAAGTACATACTCAAGCTTTGGCTTATTTTTTTGCGCCAATCTTTGCTCGTTTTGTTTCTTTTTCTCAATGGCTTTAACAACCAATTGATCAATATAACCTTTGGCTGCTCCCTGCTTATCTGACACTTTGCACTCTTTTATCGAACAAATATTATTAGGCCGAAATAATATTTGCTGAAACATCCTTGTTTCAAGGCTGGTATTTAAAACGAACGGTAAACCTATTACTTTAGTGATAATTACTAAGTTATTAGACTCATTAACTTACGCTTTCACTACATCAATTATGTTGTTTTTATCGAGTAAAGGTTCTTGAAAAGACTTCAAGGATATTACTTTAAGAATCACACTAGCATGCCAATAATTGAAGCATCCCTTTGTCGCCATTAAAATCAAACATTAATAACGATGCCGGTTGGTTAAAGTGATGATTTTTAACCGTAAACACGATAAGCGCAAGTGACGAACAACTGCCCATCGTTCCCCATAACTCATTGATAAGATTAGGTTGTTCTGGATCAATAAAGCGTTCTGCTTTAGCACCTAGAGCAAAACCATAATCTTCCGTATGCGCGCGCAGGTTTGTCATGTCTGAATAAACTTCACCAAACGAATCAAGTTTTTTACTCACTCGCTGCACAAGTCTAAACATGCCTCTTCGGTCTGCGGTATTCAATTCTGTGTCGATATAACCAAGCTGTGCTTGAGGCTTAAGTTTCAATGTTTCTAAAGTATTTCTTCTGCAAAGAATTAACCCCGCTCCCCCCTCACTCGGAATAACACCCCATGGGTTATTCGTACTCATTACCATCGCATCGTCAATAAGCTCTTGCATCGAACTCACCGTAGAGTCCACGCTAATGCACATCATGGCGTCGTATTTATCCATAGACTTCATTGCCTGTAGCACGAAGCTAGGACCGCTTGCATGCACGGCTTCAACCACAGAAAGAAAGTCAGAATAGTCACTTTCACCGAGCCACTCTTGTATCTTCACTAATGAAATTGTCGTTGGCACAGAAATAAGTAACGGAATCGGCTTCAAGGAGCGAGGTAGTTGAACCAAAAGGGAATCCAGTAAGTGAGCCGTTAGCTCACAGGTTTTTCCAAATAATTCGCTCTCTTTCGTGTATTCGATTGTGGCAAACGTAAATCGTTCAATACCGTCTTTACCAACCATTTGATAAAACCTAGCTAAGTCCGCCTTTGCCACGCTAGTAGCAACGTCCAGGTTCATTCCTGTAGGCGTCATGACTTCCATGCCTAACACGTAACGACCGGTTGAATTAGGCATGCTCGCTTACCTCTTCTAATAGGGTGATAGACGTAGAGACCAACAAATGTTCTTTGCCTTGACAGGGAAACGCGGCTGTATAAGTGATTGATACGGCTTTCTTTTCAGTATCAACGAACAAGGTATACATCGCCATATCGACCTGGTAGCTGCCGTCTTTAAAAGTGGCGGTTGCACGATACTTCTCTTTAGGAATGCGAAATGAAAGCGTGTCATCATGACAAAAGCCGCTCATCATTAAACGCTCGCCTCCATGAAGAAAACCTTTGCATTGTTGGTCGGTGGGCGCGCTTTGAAAAAAGCGCCTATCGAAGTCCAGCGGTAGCATTGGTTTGCGATTTTCAATCCAATCTTCATCAAACGTGCCAGCCAGTTTTTGGCGAGACTCAAAAAATGGGGGAATAGGTCCAAAGCCCGCCACTCGCAGATTTTTTGAAGTAGCACTCCACTCTTCTCTCGGGTAGAAAACCGAGGGCACTTTCTGCTCAAGTAACGCTTTATTGGAATCAGCGACACCACCGCCAATTCGGTTACGTAAGTCACCACCGATCGCGCAGGTGTAATCAATATCTCTTTCTATAAAGGGCGTCGGTTTACTGAGTGTGATACTCCCCCCGTGTTCAACCCACACGCGCTCTCCGTGGATAGCGAGAGTCTTATCGATATGACCATCAATCAGAACTCGGCACTCTTGGTATGTCACTGGCTTTTTCGCGTAGCTGCGCGCTTTGCCGTAAACAAGTACATCTGTGTTGTCTTTGGTATACGCAAACTCGTGGTCAACTTTCATCGCAGAGAAGCCTTCTTCGCCCAAATATTGGGGATCATCGAAGATTTCACTTTCACCTAATTCGTGCCAAACCACTCCATCGAATTGCCAAGTACGTTTAGCGACAACAACCCACACTTCATCGCCGTTTTCATCACGTTGAAAACGCCCTTTAAGTGATAGCTCTGGGTTGGCTTCAATATCCCATAACTGCATTGCTATTCCTTAAGTTGAATCGTTCGATCGCCGAAGGTGCGGCTTTTAAATTGTTAAAGTTCCAGTCTTGCTGATGGATCGGCATAGCCATATCCCATGGCACATAAGCTCTTGATTGAATACAGATTTGACGCCATAGCCAATCGCGGAACATGACATCAACATTGGCATCTTGCATCGCCGCTAAAGTAGATTCGAAGCTCAATGCATAACCCATACGACTGGGTAGGTTTTGGACATACTTTTCATCTTCCACCCACTCGTTAAGCAAATCGATAATCTCTCCCCACTCATGCTCAACGCCAATGTCTTGCGGAGTCAGGGGAAGAAGTTTTCCGTAGACCACATACAATGCTTGAATCCAAACTTCGCCTTCATCTTCTTCTAAACTTTGCAAGTGATCGATGATTCTAGGTACTAGCCTGTGATCCCCACTCAGTGCAAAATCGACAGGAGCTAACGAAGAAGAAATATCAAACACTTCAAACTCTCTAAGCTCCAATAATTTTGCAAAAGTGAGTATTTGATCAGAAGGCAACTGACTCCGTTCAGTACCAAAATACTGACGGAACCAAGTGCCTCGGTCGCGTTTAGTAATCAAACGTTCAAACAGATACTGTTCGCCATTAGCATTGTCGTTGATCCATTCAATACCCTCTTCCACATCCTGCAACGCCAGTAATGGCAAAGCGATATTGGAAAGGATGATTTCCGCTTTGTGCCAACGTTTAATCAACGCAACACTCAATGCTTGGCGGACACGTAGGCACTCAAAATAATACGCGCTGGCTTTCACTTTACCTTCGATAAGTTCAGACATCACACTATCGATATGCTCTACTGGCGATTGCGTAACAATCACCATAGCGGTATGCCTGTCTAGCTCTTCGAGTAAACTCAGACCACACAAAAGGTTATCAAGCTCTGAGCCTAACTCTCCTTGAAGCATGATCCAGGTATAGATTTCTGGCTCTTGGTTTCTTAATTGATGAATCAACCCCGGTGCTAATCGATAAAACGATAAGTAAACCTGCTTGAGCTCAGCAATTTGGCGCTCAATGAGCTTGAGATACTCCAATTCACGACTTGGATAACCACGTTTATGAATTTGGACTCTTTGCCTAATTAAGAATCCGAGGCTCTCTGAGGCGATAGAAAGCTTTTCGTTGCAAAAGGTCAGCCATGTTGCTGGCAGTTGGGAAAGGTCGCTCACTGCACGTTCGGCTTTCGCCAACGCACCTTCAACGTCTTGATTGGTTATAGGTGCCTTTAGGTGCTCGACACCGATTCTTTGTCGCATCTACTTATCCATTGTTAGCGTACGAGAACGCGATAGCAGTCAACTAGTAGCAATTAGTTAGTAATGGTTAGTTATTAACAATCAGCTCGTTGTGCTCAGTTAATTGCTATCGTTCCACCTTGAATTTTTTGTGCTTTTTCTGCTTGAGAGGTGACGTACTTAGCTTTTGTGGTGATACGACCATCGCGCCCGCTATAGCGAGTTTCTGTCTCTCCGCTTTTAACGATCAGCTCCTGTTCTGTCTCAATCACCATCTTTTTGGCTCTTAATACAAATTCGTCAGAATCATCCAAAATGGAAAAGAATATGTCCGTCACGAATGGCAAGCTTAAGTCTTCGTTCAGGAATTCAATTCGACAACTTAACTGGTTATCGATGGCCATTTGTAACTCAGAACGACGAAAGCCACGCCCTAACCTTGCGGTAAGTGGCTGGTTAAATGGATTTCCATCAAAATCAACTCGAACACTGCCTGTGGATTCGTTGATGGCGACTATGGTTCCAAAGCGCGAAAAGCAAGCCGGAGTATCGGCTTGCTGTTTCGTGATAGTTTCTGTAGTAAGTGGTTGTTTTTCCATCATTAGTTAATCGCTACGTTACCACCCTTCACGACGACTTTATCGCTGCCCTCAATGGTGATTGAAGAGCCAGACAGCTTGATTGAGCCATCACTGTTCATCACTAATGAAGAGCCGCCTGTTTTCAACACAATCTTGTCACCACTGATGATTTGCGTCGCACCGTCGGCTTTGTATGATGTGTTACCTTTGACCGATACCGTTAAATTGCCGCCTACGGTTTGATTGTCATCGGCACCGATGTCCGAACTCTTAGACGCCCCTACCGTCAGGTTACTGTTTTCACCCACGTCCAAATCGTCGTTTTTACCGATCTTAGTTGTGCGGTTATCGCCAATTTCTAAATCAGAGTTATTCTTTACATACTGAGTTTCGTTGGCGTTGTAAGTGACGGTTACATCTTGCTCTACGGTCTCGGTAAATGTGCTGTTTACTTGCGTAGTCTTATGACCATCAATGGTTTCTTTGTGGTCACCATGCACTTCGTTGGTTTGATGACGCGCTACCTTTAAGAACTCATCCTGACCGATATCGCGGTAACGGTTGTTGAGTACTTTAGTCGACATATCTTTTTGAGCATGAATGTAGACTTCTTCTTGGTTTGCTTCGTCTTCAAAACTCAGCTCGTTGTAGCCTGTCCCCTTGTGTGTTTGGGTACGGAACGTAGTACGCGTTTTGTTCTCAGGTAGCGCATAAGGAGGGAAATGCAGACCGTTGTACACAGCCCCAGTCACTAACGGACGATCTGGGTCACCCTCAAGGAACGTGACGACCACTTCATGACCAATACGCGGCAAATACACAGCCCCCCAAGTTGGCGCTGCCATCGATTGACTTACACGAATCCAACAGCTTGAGTGCTCATCGTTATCACCATAGCGATCCCAATGGAACTGAACTTTAATTCGTCCGAGTTTATCGGTGTAGATCTCCTCACCAGCAGGACCAACCACAACAGCGGTTTGTGGACCATCAACAACAGGTGCAGCCAATTTAGGCGCTCTAAATACCACATCGCGTGGAATACAAGAGAACTGGTTGTAGTAAGTGGTTGGCATACCACTCGTTTCGTCTTCATGCACCTGTGGATCTTGCCCTGTGTGCATGACAGATAACATGAGGTAGTCACGGTTGATTTCAGCACGAGGATGTTCACTGACATTAAAGCTGTAACCAGATGCTAAACGCATCACATCACTGCTCGCTTCAACCTGTTGATTATCAACAATATGTTCAGACATCCATTCCGTCGTTCTTACCTGCCCCATCGCAGGGTCCACGTAACGACCAGGGTAATCAAACTGCTTCAAGTCTTGGTCAAGATCGCCCGCATGTGTCATCTCTTGCGGGATCTTTGGTTGCTCATAGTTATAATCCGTGTACGTAACCTGACCCGTTCGCACCCGGTTAACTAACTCTAGATCGGAGATGTGCTCACGATCGGCAACGCCACCACCATCAGCATGATAAACAATCGGTCCAATGTAAGAAGCATTGATTGGCGAACTCACCAAAGGTGCAATCGCATCATTACTATCCACTATTACCATGGTGTGATTTGCATCAGTATGGTCGAAGTAGTACCACATACCGTGCTCAGCCATCATGCGCTGAACGAAATGCAAGTCCGATTCACGATATTGAAGAACGTATTCTTTGGGAGGATATATGCCTGAAAGCTCGAAGCGATAATCGGTGACAGCCCCATCATCCAGCACTTCAGTAATAATATCTTGCGCAGACTTCTGCTGGAAAATTCGACAATCTTGACGCTGAGATAAAAACCAAGCTTGCGGCACCAAAACCAATTGGTATCGAGAGAAACGGCGCCCAGTCCCCAAATAGCGAACTTCATTCACGACACCGTTAAATACACGTGCAGCACCAACACCTTGTCCATAAAGGGTTAATGTGCCCGCTTTTCGTATTAACGCATCAAAAGAGATATCTGGATCAAGTGAAAGTAATGAGAGACTGATGTGAAAAGGTTTCGAAAGCTCTTCATTCACTTGAAAACTTTCTACTCGAAATTCATGCCCACATCCAGGCACTTCAAATTTAAATTCTACGTCATTCACCATATCTTTTACCTGATACAAATAATCGGATTAGGGCCAACAATTGTTGGCCCTGAATCTTTACGCAAAGAGCAATTAAGCTTCGCGTGGAGCACGCCAGTCGTCGTTACCCGCTGTACCACAGTTTTCGTGAGTCACTTCAATTGCACGGTAAGTGAACTTAAGTACTTCTTCTGTCACACGGTCTGCGGTTGCTGCGTCTTGACAGTGGTTCATACGAGTTTGGATATCTACAAGTAGCGCATCAATCAGTTTGATTGAGTAGTAGTGCTCTTGCTTACCTTGAACTGAAGTGCGGTAGAAACGAATCACACATTCAGGAAGTTTTTCACCAGATACTAGTGCGTTGAATAGTAGTGGAGAAGAACGGTCTTGAACTTTAGTTACAACAAGTGGGCGGTGTACACGCTGACCAGTTGGCTGACCGCTTTGTGGGTCACGTGGAACAGTTAGCACGTGATCAAGCTCTTGCACTAGGAACTCATCAACGTGAGCTTCTTGCCATGTGTTACCTACAGAGTCCGCAGAGTAAGTATCTTTTGTAATGTGACCTTGAGTTTCACCGTTGATAGACATATATGCTGGAGTTGGCATCGCTATTTCCTTTTCTAAAATCTGTTTTGTTTAATCACCAAATCGCTTATCACCGCGACTACTTGGTATATTCAAACTCCATGCCAACTAAAATAAACAATAAAATACAATAACTTACAAGAAATCAGCCATTATTTACCTATTTGTTAAGTACAATTTATTGGTTGAAAAACCAAAAAATTGGATTCAGATAATAATAAATTGTTTCGAATATAAAAAGTGGAAATAACCATATAACAACAAGACAATAAAGTTAATAAACCTAGCCTTTTGGTTATATTCACTATTAATTAATTCAAAATAACAAAGTATGATTCGCCACGATAAATATTACCACTAATACTCTCATTAAAATCACCAATAAACGCTAGTTAAAACATCTTGATAAAAAAAGAGCATTGTCACTTTTAGTATAATAGCCATTACATCTTTTCCTCTAAAGAATTAAATGGTCATGATAAATATAAACCTTTCTTCATTAATTCAGCGTCTACACCCGATAGCAAAAGTTGCACTAGAAGACGCAGCTGCACTTGCAGTTTCTGAAAAAGCAAACGAAGTTCAAATTGAGCACTATTTATTGAGTCTATTAGAAAGACCAAATAGTGATTTTGACGTCTTATTAAGTCATTTTGATTGTTCAGAGAACTTATTAAGACAATCGGTTCTATCTACTCTCGATACCAACGCCAAAGGGAATGGCAGCAAACCCGTTTTTTCTGCTTTATTAATTGAATGGTTACAAGAAAGCTGGCTGGTTTCTTCTTTAGATCTGTCTGAAACACAAATCCGCTCCGGTGCTCTACTCCTTACTCTTGTTAGCAACCCTCTACGTTACGGTCAACACGGTTACGCCTCTATCCTTGAAGCCCTAAATCCTGATAGTCTCAAACGCAACTTTGCAGAGCTAACGAGCCACTCTATCGAAGCGCAAGTCGCCACGTCAGAAAACACTCAAGCTCGTGAAGATGGCTCAGCACTGAGCAAGTTCACGACCGACTTCACTGGTAAAGCACGCAAAGGCGAAATCGATCCAGTATTCTGCCGTGACCAAGAGATCCGCCAAATTGTGGACATTCTTGCCCGTCGTCGCAAAAACAACCCTATTGCGGTTGGTGAGCCTGGCGTTGGTAAAACAGCCGTCGTTGAAGGACTAGCACTTAAGATCGTGCAAGGCGATGTGCCTGACAACCTAAAAGGTGTCGAGCTTTATGGCTTGGATATGGGACTTCTACAAGCCGGGGCAAGCGTAAAAGGTGAATTCGAGAAACGCCTAAACGCTGTATTGGATGAAGTGAAAAACTCGCCAACCCCTATCATTCTTTTCATCGATGAAGCACACACACTAGTTGGTGGTGGTAACCAAGCAGGCGGCAGCGATGCTGCAAACTTGCTAAAGCCTGCACTAGCCCGTGGTGAAGTCAAGACAATCGCAGCAACAACCTGGTCGGAATACAAAAAGTACTTCGAGAAAGATCCTGCCCTTGCGCGTCGTTTCCAACTTGTGAAACTCGACGAGCCTTCTCCGGAACAAGCGGCATTGATCATCCGTGGTTTGCGCCCTGCTTACGAAAAATCACACAATGTATATGTTCGCGATGATGCCATCACCGCAGCTGCAGCGCTCTCAGCTCGTTACATTTCGGGTCGCCAACTGCCAGATAAAGCCATTGATGTTCTAGATACAGCATGCGCGCGTGTGAACATCAGTCTAAATGCCATTCCTGCGTCTGTAGAAACACTTCAACAAGAGCTTGCTGCACAACAGCGCGAGCTCGAAGCCCTTGAGCGAGATGCGCTACAACAAACAGGCGATAAACACAGTCTTGCTAATATTCCAGACCTAAAACTGGCAATGGAAGCAACAAAAGAAGAATTAGCAGAACAAGAAGCACAATGGCACAAAGAGAAAGAGCAAATCGAAGAAATGATTGCACTACGTTCTCGTTTACATGAGTTAGTGTCTGCTGAAACCGACGAAGAACAGCAGATTACTGATGAAGAATCAGAACATGAGCAAGACATTTCTCCATGCGCAGAAATGGATGAAGAAGCAGTTCGCATTGCAATTTCAACATGCCAAGAACAGCTAGACGCGATTCGTGGCGGTAACCCTTTGGTTCACTTTGAAGTGGGACCAGATGAAGTAAGCCACGTTATCTCGGACTGGACAGGTATCCCAATGGGCAAGATGCTTCAAGACGAAGCAGAAACCACTCTCAAGCTAAAAGAAAGCCTAACGCAAAGCATCAAAGGTCAAGAATACGCTATCGATGCACTGTCTGAAGGTATCCAAACTGCAAAAGCCGGCCTAGGAAACCCAGACGCACCGACAGGTGTATTCCTGCTCGTTGGTCCAAGCGGTGTGGGTAAAACCGAAACCGCTCGTGCAATTGCCGACCAAATGTTTGGTGGTGAGCGCTTCATGACGACCATCAACATGTCTGAGTTTCAAGAGAAGCACACGGTATCTCGCCTAATCGGTTCACCTCCGGGTTATGTAGGCTACGGTGAAGGTGGCATGCTCACAGAAGCCGTTCGCCAACGTCCATACTCAGTTGTATTGCTTGATGAAGTTGAAAAAGCAGATCCAGAAGTGTTGAACCTGTTCTACCAAGTGTTCGATAAAGGTACACTGAACGACGGTGAAGGTCGTACTATCGACTTCAAGAACACGCTAATCATCATGACTAGCAACCTTGCGACGCATGAGATTGAATCTTTGGTTCATCAATCAAAAGACATCGATGCCAACATCATCGCAGAAGCCATCCGCCCGACGTTGAACCAGCATTTCAAACCAGCGCTATTGGCACGTATGTCGGTACTGCCATTTGTTCCGCTGTCTGATGAAGCAATGACAGAAATCATTCACCACAAACTCAACAAAGTCTCTCAGCGTCTACAGAGTCATCATAAGTTGTCTTTGAGCTACGAAGATAACTTGGTTGAGTTCGTACTTGGTAACTGTCGTCTTGCTGAAACAGGTGCGCGTAACATTGATGCGGTCATCAACCGTCAACTACTGCCTCAGCTATCGACTCAGCTACTAGTGCATGACAAGGATGATTCACATACGCAAATCGAAGTGTCTGTCGATGAGCAAGGAACACTAACCTATGCGTTCAGCTAACCATAGCGAACTTAGCAACGCCCTACTTGCGATCAGTCAATCTTTGGCTGATCGCAGCCAGCTTACCCAAACCTTAGATGCCGTGTTGACTGCTGCGAGACAAATGACCCTCGCTAAGCACGGCATCATTTATGTTTTGGATCAGACTGGCCAGGCGTTGATTCCAAGTACCGCTCACCATAACGATAAAACGATTGTTTCCCACCCTTGGGAGGCATTGCAGATAGATTCCGCTAGTGAGAACGACCCATTTAACTTTGCCATTCGCAATGGTGAGGTGGTGTTGATTAACGAGTTGTATAAGTACAACGGCTACGACTGTGACAGCATTTATCTAACTGAGCAGACGCTTGGATTAAAGAGCGAGAATTTACTGGCTTGGCCTTTGATTGATAGCGAAAGTAAGACCATTGGACTCTTGGTCTTGCTCGACTTAAGTGTTATCGACAACGAAGCCGCACTCACCGAGTTCTGTCGCATGGCCGCAAGCAATATTCGCCAAGCGGTTTGGTTAGAGCAATATGGGCAAGTGATCAAAAGCCTGAGTGCCGATAACCAAGCACTGCTTCGTGAGAACACTCAACTCAAAAAGCGTACCCAAAAAACCTATCAGGGTCCTATTGCAGAGAGCGAAGAAATGCTCAATGTCTTGAATCGACTTGATAAGGTGTTATCCCTTCCTGTCGATGTGTTATTGCGTGGTGAAACGGGCGCTGGTAAAGAAGTGATCGCGAAATACATTCACGAAAACTCTAACCGAGCAGAGCAACCTTTGATCGTTCAGAACTGTGCCGCAATCCCAGAGCAATTATTAGAATCGGAACTCTTCGGTCATAAGAAAGGCTCATTCACTGGTGCAGATAAAGACAAAGTCGGTCTGTTTGAAGCAGCCAATGGTGGTACGCTTTTCTTAGATGAGATCGGCGATATGCCAATGCTACTGCAAGCAAAGCTTTTGCGTGTGCTACAAGAGCGTAAGGTTCGCCCTATCGGTGCTAGCAAAGAGATTGAGGTAGACGTTCGCGTAATCGCGGCCACCCACTGTAATCTCATGCAGCAAATCAAAGATGGCCGATTCCGTGCCGATTTGTTCTACCGTTTGAATGTATTCCCGATTACCTTACCACCGCTGAGAGCACGTCAGTCGGACATTATTCCACTTGCGGAACATTTTGTTCAGCACACGACTAACACGTTAGGTTTACCACAGGCACCAGGCTTAAGTGCCAACGTCCGTAAACAGCTTCTTGCGTACCCATACCCGGGTAACGTGCGCGAGCTTAAAAACATCATCGAACGCTCAGTGCTACTGTCAGATTTTGAAACCATCACTCACATTGAGTTTGGTGAACAAATACTAGAAGATGTGCCAAGCTTCGAAGTTAATGCTGTCTCCCCTGTTACCGAGCAACCTGAACAGCCAGTTCAAGAACCAAGGCGTTCTGATTCTGACGATGGCTTGATGGGTCTTAAGGAAGTGGTCAGTCAGTACGAGCGCACAGTGATCATCGACTGCTTAAATGCCTGCAACTGGCACACCAAGAAAGCCGCCGAACAGCTGGCTCTACCAATGAGTACCCTCAACCACAAAATGAAAAAATACGATATTTCTGCAGCGGGTTGATTGGAGAAACGAGAACTCCTACTTCAGTTTTCATTGATAAGAAAAGAAAAACCGCCCGAAGGCGGTTTTTTTATTTGTTGAGAATCGACGCTTCAATTATGGTTGCCAAGTATGGGTCTCTAATCCAAGTTACCAAACGTTCTGTACGCTCGTCTGGTTTCAGTTTTGCCCAGTTGATGTACATATCTTTATCAACTTTATAGCTTGGGTCTTCACAATCAGAAAAATAAGATAATTCATCTACATTTTTGTACTGCCTGCCTAACGACATCTCAAAGCTTCCAAGTTTGAACGGCGTCTTTTCCGCTGTATTGCGTTGTGTTAGAGAGGACACCTTTAGAACTGCTTCTTGGAATCTACCAGATGTCGAAACAACGGGGCCAAATGGTCGAAGTCCCTTGATTTCTTGCCCGTTCAGCGCTTTAAATGCGAACTCGAATCGAGACGCGTAGACGACCTTACCACCGAAATCTTCTTCCATGTCTATGTTGGATAGAGCCTCAGAGACAAAATCTTCGCTTATATTTTTGTTAATCACATCGCTGTCATCTAGCATCCATTTAGAACCGTCCTTCTTTAGTATCCCAATATAAGTAAGGTTACTTAGATGCTCAGGACCAGAGGTAGTTTCAGATCCAAATACAGCTTCATTATCAAAAGTGGTTGAGAGCTTTAGTGAAACTGGAACACTCTGCCATTCAAGATTTTGGCCCTGATACGACTCTTTTCTGTGCTTGCCACAAATGAGCATAACTTCCATAGCGAATGACTTCTTCGAAGTCCAATCAAAGCCTTTTAGCTCATCTGCAGTAGTGAACATACTGTCCTCGTTCATAAACTGTCGTTTATTCCCGTAGTTGACCGCAATCGCACTGTGCTTAATGTCATCGATAACAGGCTTTGTCGGGCCTTTATGAGCTTTACTATGTAAGACAAAATCTAGCGTTAACAAATCTTTCTCTGACACACTATTTCCGTTCGCCAAAAAGCCCGATTTAGCAGAGAGTGTATAGTTATGGTTTGTATCAACCCCTACAGGAATCTGTCTAGGTGACGTAATAAATCGTCCGACTGTCTTGTCCACTCGTACTGGTAGCTTATAGTTGCTTCCAGAGAGAGTGAACTCATAGGTCATATTTTTGAAGCCACCGCTGTTTACATATTCTTTGAGTACATCTTGTTGGGAGTCAATTTTTATCACCTGCCCAAAAATCGGACCGAGAGCAACTTTAGATAAGTAGCCGCTATAATCGACTAAATCATGCTTGGCGATCAAAGGCTTCACTCCAGAGAAGACATCATCACCAAAGTAAAAATACGGCTCAAACTCACAACCAATAAGGACTTTGCTATCTGCTTTTTCCGCCTCAAAAAATTCGGCCAACTCACCTTTGGGGTCTACACTAAATTCCTCGTGTTTCATCGGTTTGAACATCAAATTAAACTTAGGTCCACTGGTATTAAGTAAACCGTCAGTGCGCTGATAAGACATCTCACACTGAAACACATTTGACGTCATCTGTTTTAGACTTTGTTTGCCTAACACCATTTGCCACTTCAAACGGTGGAAAGGCGATAATCGCACCTTTTTATTTGCTTTTAATCGTGCCTTCTCCCACTCATCAAAGGTGACCCATTTAGAGTTGTCATGAGGCTCAGAGACTAATAACCTAACGAACCCTAGGTCCTCTTCTGATAATTTTTTAGACTCAACATTAAACTGTGTCGCAAACTCCACTAAGCCTCGTTGTTGATCACGATTATAGAGCTTGTCTTGCACTGGAAACGCGACATTAAACGCCCCAGAAACGTCTTTCCTTTTTGGAGCAATATAGTTGGCTTTGTTACGAGTGATGATTTGTTCAGCGATTTCTTCACCGTAACTTTCAACTAACTGCTTGTGTCCCTCACGACGCATGAGTTCTTGGAGCCACAAGTTACACAAGTTTTCTTTTAACTCTGTGTTTAATATCCAGCCGTCGGTTTCGATATATCGCTGAATGTATTCATCGATGGCTAATACTTGCCACTGCTTTGTGAACTCTTGTTCGCCCTCAGCACAAGCTCTTTGAATCAAAAGTACCAAACCATTAATAGCAAGTGCACGGCGTTGATAGCGCTTAATCAACTCCTTTGCACCCGTTGCTTTTCCTAGGTGCTCGACTAACGCCTCTGAAGACGTAAAATACATCTCGGTCAATTGAGTATTAATTTCAGCCAATGAATCAATAATCTCTGTGGTTTCATGGCTAAGTTGTTCAATCGCAGATATGCTTTTTCTAACTTCGTTGTAGGAAGACAAGTAATAATCGAAGAGCGCAGAGTCTAGCAACTGGGCGCCACTCATCAGCATTTTCCCGCCTTCTTTGACAACGAAAAAGCCTCTTGCTGCCTGTCCTATTATCGGAACATAGCAAGCCATACCAACGATCATCTCGAAGATAGCTAGCTTGAGCTCTTTTGCAATTGCTTCTTCTCCCAAGTTCGCATTTAACTGAGCTAAACGCGCTTGCTCCATAGCCTTAAAGCCGAGTCGACTCGGTGGAATTCTCGCCGCAAACTCTTGTAGGTAGATTCGAACCTCAACACGTCGGTTAATATTAAGTTGAGCGTTTTCGCGTTTGATTTCGTTGTTTGGTACCTCGACTATCGGTCGACGTTCGCCAAAAAATCGAATGTCACTGACTGAAGAAAAGAACTCAGCAACATGCTGCGCTCGCTGTTGCGAAAGGTTTTGGTTATATTCTGAATCACCGTTTTGACAGGCATGCCCTTCGATTTCAACAACGGCATTTGGAATCTTGGATAATTCTTTATCAACAGCAGCCAAATATGACAAGTGAGGGGCTTGAACCTGATTGTTATCAAAAGGAAAAACCAAGCGTAAACCGGCACCTTTATGGTCTTGAACAAACATTGCACTGTCTTCAGCAACGTCATTCGGAATGCTGTCAGTAAACGTTACATTGTCGCCTAACTTATCTATGATTTGCTTAAGTAGTAATTCCCCGCTCTTCAGACTTTCTTTCCAGACTGGTACCCAGTTCAGATAATCACGTGATACCTGCTCAAAATAACTTTTCCTGAGTTTAGCTTTCTCTTCTGCTAAGCGTAATTGCTCGGTTTTGTCAGTGATCTCTTTTATCTCATAGAAGGTGTTAATTGCATTGAGCCCGGCACCAGCAAAGGGCGACAAAAAGCTTTTGACACTGCCGTTACCTGTCAACCACGTTCTAGCAGCACTCCCCGCCACAACGTGGGCATTACCATTTCTCGCAGGTTCAATAACCTTGGTAAAGAACTTACTTTTATCAAACCCTTTCTCTTTGAGAAGCGTTTTTAAGCCCACTTGAGCTGCACGCTCAGATTCCGATGCTGCTTGGCGTAAATCTTGAAGAGTTTGGTAAGCTGCTGCAGTCGCCGATACCCCAAATGAAAACTCCAATGCCGAAATCATGGCTGGGGGTAAAGCGCCCTTGTCTACTTGCCCCCAAAACGTATTTGCTAAACTTCCAATCACGTCGTGTTTACTTGAGGGATTTTGATGAATATTAATGCCAGCATTAACCAAACTTGGTGTAACTTTTGTTCCAATCTCCCACAGCGCTGCACTCATACTGGCAGTCGTTCCGCTATTCTCTAGGTTTTCAAGCTCCCCCATCCGGAAGGCTTGTAGAGCTTTAAACTGCGTAGGAAATTGGTATATCAAAGACTCTTCAAGTGAGATCATGTCGCCCGCAACAACCGCGATCTTACCAAACGGTGTCGTTTGGCTAAGCGTGATGTACTCTCGTAGCTCGTAGGTGACTCTGGAGATAAGTCCAAACTCATCATACTCTTTGGTTACATTAGTGGCATTCTGGGCAAATTCGGGAATTTTACCTGCAGACTCTCGGTCGAAAACCACTTCAATGGTGTACATGCCATCAGTAAAATCCTCTGACGCCAACGGAAACAACGCGATTGGACGATGCGAACCGCTGATTTTATCAAGTTTAGCCTGCGTTACAGTGTCCTCTTCTTGTAAGCTTTTATGTGTACTCGTTGTCTCGTCGAAACGCTTTACATCAACAATAGCGAGGTCATAATCATCGGTTGAAAACGCTACAGCGAGAAATGAAAAAGTTGGCACGATAAAACCACGAATGGGCTTATCTTCAGGTACAGAGTCATACCATTTGTTATATGTAACTTGCTCATCAGTTAGCGCTTGAGTACCTACTTCATATTTTGGTGCGAGCTGTGAACGCTTTACTTCTGTAACAGCATATTCCACTTTTTTTTCTAGCGAGTTAAGCGTTTGATCACCGCCATACCCCTTTAGCTTTTCTAAGATAGAAGCGAGGTCTGCGCACGCCTTTTTGATTGGGCGAGCCTTACTCTGCGCACCAATCGCCAACTCTGTAAGCATTGACCATTCAGGAAAAGACAGCTTATACGTCTTCTGTGTTAGTTCATGTACGGGCGAACGCAGTGCCAAAACCTGATTGACGTTGGTTTTTGGGTTTTTCTGCGTTGAATCACCGAGTACATGTAAACGGCCTAAATCGTCTGTCGCCCAAAGAGCAGCGCTTTCCTCACCTAAATTTATGGCAATAGGAAGACGTGACATAGGGCGGATATTTTTCAACTCTTCTAATGAGGTCAGATCTTTTTCGATATTAATCGCTCTATATTGAGGGTTCTGTGCATCCCCAATATTAGGAAAATCGACACCGAACAAATAGACATCTGTTGGTAAATACTTAAAGTTATTACTCATCGTTATCTACCTCCAGAAAGCGTCCATAATTAGCATCGGCATTATATAACACTGGTGTTATCGTGTTTTGACCAGATTGAATCACCTTCCATGACTGAGCACCATTTCCATTCATTTCATAACGGAGATCTGGCCCATAACGTCTTATGGTTATTATTGCTGCTCCTCTTTGTGTTTCATTACCGTTGTTACTGATATTGCCCACTTTAGCATAAACGTTCTTTTCATCGCCTTCCTTAGAAAACGCAAGCCACGTTTTTTCTTCAACGTTGATCAGCACCTTACGATACGAGTTTATTCCCCATACATACTTACCATTAGGGCTGATCGCAATTTGGCGGTAGATACGCTTTTCAATATCGACGGAGTCTTCAAACTCTTTTTCAGGTAAAATAGTGTATAAGCGTTTGAGTGTCTTGGCGTCATAAACCCCAACCCCCAAGCCCGCGGCATTGATTAATTTGCCGTCTACAATGACCGTATTTTCAGACAACGGTACGTCTACCTCTTCTTTGATTCCTGTCGCGAGTGTGTATTTATAGCGCTTAAAACCGTCTGAGAAATAGATGTAGCTAGAGTCATCCGCCCAGACCAAATATGGCTTGGTGCGCGCACTGCCCAACTGAATGGTCTGTTGCGTTTTTAAGTCAAAGATCGCTTTTATCAGAGGCTCGCCATAACTGTATGCGTATGCCACATAACGATTATTAGGGGAACGGCTCGTCACAAAGGTCTGAGGTGACGCCATACTTGGCATATCATCCGTAACTAAACGTAAATCTGTCCCATCAATTTTCACGCTCCAAATTTTGTAGCCATTTTCGTAATCGTTTACGAGAGGGTCTCGTGAGCTGACATTATTCCACCAAAACTGAATTCGAGGTTTGTCATAAGAGCTCGCATCAGACAAGTCTTCACGAGGCCACTCTTTTGCTCTGCGAACAGCATAGCCTGGTTTTACGGGAAGTGTACCTGGGTATTCAGGCTTGGACAGATCTTCAGAGTAAACAATAAAGTTGTGCTCACTTTGCCATTGGCAGCGTGGTCCGGTTACATCTTTGCGATCGAGTGACGTTGTTTCACCGACATCGTAACAAGCCTTCTGAGTAGGTTCTTTTTCTACGGATTGTGTAGTTGCAACATTCGAAGCTTGATTACTTTCGTCACCACAGCCTGCTAATAACATAACTGTCGAAAGAAGTGTGATACTTAACGTTGTTCGTTTCATTTTATAATAGTTCCGTGAGTTCAATGTCTTGATAAATTACTGACATTAAGACCGTTTTATCTGAGTTATGAGATCTGCAATGACGGGTTAGATTGACCCTTTTAACTTCTGGTAACCAACCACTAAACACGACTTCTTTACAATACTGATCCACAAACTCAGCCTCGCGCAAAAAAATCTTTTGGCTCCATGTTTCATCAACACACGTCAGTTGGAAATAATCATCCGGTTGATCGCACTGAGGGTTGCTTTTATACGTGATTACAATGCCTTCACTTGGGGAGTTAACAACAGCAGCAGCAACACCCTGCTCTTTTTGACTGACGACATTGTAATCTGATTTGCTTAGCACTTGAGTATCTAGATTCGGCAGCGAAATCACAGGTTCGGAGCTCGCATCAAAGTTATGAGCAGAAGAATAATCACTGAGGTCTACTTTAATCGCTTTCTCGTTATTCCCGCTCTTTAATTCATTGAGTTGCTGAGTATTGAGTTGAGCCCGAGAATAATAAAGAGCAACATCACTTTGTACGCTGCCGTTTATTTTGTATGGAAGCCAAATATGAGGCAAAGGAACACCAAGCGGCTCTCTCTTAGTTTTACTTCCAGCCTTAAATGGACTCAACTCGGTTTGAAGTAATTCTGTGTATGTTTCGCCTTCGTTAGGCCAATCAGCGACCACTACCTCAACTTCTTCTGCAGTAAGACCAAAAACACGGGCGCAAGCATATTCGTCCAACACACCCTCATAGACTTTTTTACCGTATTGGTACAACTGAAACGCTTCCCCTGACAGAAATGCTTCGGAGTCTTCGTCATATAAGCTAATATCGACTGATCTTTGAGGCGAGGACTTAGTGCTTTGGTAGAGTGATAGATCGACATCAGAAAAGCGTCCGTCGTTTTGAACTTGGATTTCTCGCCAAACTTCTGATTGCCAAACGACATAAATATAACCGCTTTCAATAGATACATACCCTGAATCACTTTTATGAACTGGAACCAAAGGCACCAACACGTTATCCCACTCATCCATCTGAGTTTCTTTATCAACGGGTTGCAGGTCTTCGGCGAGTTTAAGCAAGATCGGCTGAGGCTGGTCGGAACAAGGGATTTTGATATAGAGCGTTTTGCCCTCAGCTTCGAGATCTTTAAACGTCGCGAGGCTGCGGTGTTTGTTCTCGGTATCGGCCTTGCCTACAGTCACTTTTTCTTTTTGAGCTTCGGTTTTACCCAACATCAAACATGCTGCATTGCTAGCCCACTGCCCTGCAAATTCGACAACGATTTTTTGTTCTGGGCTTGGCTCAGAAGGTACATGCGTGTAACTGCGGACTAGAGCTACATCATCAGTAACCTGCTTATAACCCGCTTTGAAAACTTTGCTTTCATTCGAAGCAGAAACAGAGTCAACGAGTGTTTTAAGCCTAGGGAAACTTTGCAACTGAGAATCCGTTAATGGCGACCTACGAGCGAAGGAAGATAATGGAACCCAGCTACCTTTGCCCAATTCGATTCTGATCGCAGCTAACAATCCGCTGGTCGTTTTCTTGGCAGAGAGAGAAATCTTTTGCGCAAACTCTTTAGGGAGGTTTCTAAGAATATCATCTGAATTTCGCAAACGCGAAAGCTGCCCTATACACTCGTCTGGCGTAAGAACATAAGATAGCTCGTTGGAGGATAGCTTCGAGCTAGGTATAAATTTGCAAACTAAATGCATTTGGATTCTCCACAACCAACATCGTAAATATGGTTGCGGTGACATTTAAGCTGATAAGGCTTACAAGTACGATTTGGTGGCTCAATGCTACTAATTAAATTTATAACATTCAATCAGATAGAGAAAACGACGAAAAGGTTAAAACCATTAAAAACAACAAAAAGACAGGCTTATTGGTAATTATCACTAGCAATAAAGGCACAATAACCACCCAAACCTTTCAAAAGTTATATTTTCAGAAATCGGTTTTTTTTCGTTTTTGGGCAGAAGTTAACAATTTCAATAGACCAAAATATAGCGGCAAGCCAAGGCTCTAAAGGGAGCAGCTTCCCCAGTAACAATACGTTGGTTAATTACTACTGAGAAAGCGTGAATAAAAAGGTGAGTGCTTATCACACCCACAAAAACGCATAACCGTTTTGACGTGATGCTAGGTTGGTGTCACTTCAATACGATTACACAAGTGATAGGTTGTACCCTATCGTTTGCAGAACTCTATACTTGGGGTATAGCAATCAGCCGTAACTATATAATATTGCGACATATTCTCAACGTGGCATATTCACCATTACATATCTAAATTGACCACCACAATCACACCAACACCATCTAAAAACAAAATACTTATAGGTATTCTAGATAATTCACCTTGTAGAAAGACCATTGAATCATCCGGTTAAATTATTATAAAAAGCGAATCGTTTGATTTAGATCACTTAAATCTAGGTAAAAAAAGCGAGCTAAGAGCTCGCTTTCAATTAGGCTGCATTAAGCAAGGGGATATCACCATGATGTTTATCCCAAGACGTTGGAATAACAAGAGCCGTCGTACTGTCGTAATTGAATGTTGTGCTCTCCTCATCAGCTGTCGCAGATAACGCGTTAGTGCCTTTTGCGGAGACAGTAATGACACCATCTTTTAGGGTTGAAAGGTCTAAATCGATCGTCCATGCTCCGCCGACAAGCACAAGTGTATTCCCTGTTACTTCTACGCCAGCACTATCAACAGCTTTGATTTCGATTGTGTCATCTACCTCAAAACGAGTACTGGTACCATTGACGGTTACCATTGTCGCACCTGATACATCATTGATGGTTTCGAGCATAATAGTTGGCGTGATAGCTAACGCTTTGTTTGATGTGAACGATTCACCAGCATTGCCAGTTGCATCCTCAAAGCCTTGCAGCGTTAACTCTACGCTCTTCGCTGAATCGGCTACCGCTGCCACTTGAACTAAACCTTCCCATTGGGTGTGAGTGCCAACCTGTGGCGTCCAATTGATCGCCGCAGTACCTAAAGTTGAACCTGTTGGTGTCGTCACTTCTTTATCGAATGTAGCTGTCACTGTGACGGTCTCACCCGCCGCAGCGTACTGCGGTGAAATAGTCGTTTGGCTATCATCAACCGTTGGTTTGGTTTGCGTCAAAGTGAACGTTGTAGACACCTCTTTCGCCACGGCTTTCAAATCGTTCGTGCCATTAACAGTCACGGTAATAGTGCCATCTTTTAGACTTGTGACATCCAAGGACGTATTCCATTGACCTAGAGCATTCGCAGTAGTGGTTTTCGTGACTTCTTTACCGTCCGTATCAACCGCTTTGATGGTTAATGTGTCGGTGGTTACGAAGCGCGTGCTACCGCCACTGACTGCTACTGTCGCAACGCCAGTTGAATTGACATCACGGATATTCTCAACCGTTAAAGTTGGTGTCATAGCTAACGCCTTACTCAATGTGAACGGCTCACCAGCATTGCCAGTTGCATCCTCAAAGCCTTGCAGCGTTAACGACACGCTCTTCACTGAATCGGCTACCGCTGCCACTTGAACTAAACCTTCCCATTGGGTGTGAGTGCCAACCTGTGGCGTCCAGTTGATCGCCGCAGTACCTAAAGTTGAACCTGTTGGAGTCGTCACTTCTTTATCGAATGTAGCTGTCACTGTGACGGTCTCACCTGCCGCAGCGTACTGCGATGAAATAGTCGTTTGGCTATCATCAACCGTTGGTTTGGTTTGCGTCAAAGTGAACGTTGTAGACACCTCTTTCGCCACGGCTTTCAAATCGTTCGTGCCATTAACAGTCACGGTAATAGTGCCATCTTTTAGACTTGTGACATCCAAGGACGTATTCCATTGACCTAGAGCATTCGCAGTAGTGGTTTTCGTGACTTCTTTACTGTCCGTATCAACCGCTTTGATGGTTAATATGTCGGTGGTTACGAAGCGCGTGCTCCCGCCATTGACTGCTACTGTCGCAGCGTCAGTTGAATTGACATCACGGATATTCTCAACTGTTAAGGTTGGAGTTATTGGCAATGCGTTTGAGGCATTGTTTTCGCCCACATTACCCACTAAGTCTTTATATTGACTGACAACAAGACCAACGCTAGCTTCCGGTACATTCGGAACCTCAACTGTGCCTGTCCACACCTTCTTATTTGCGGTCACCGCTAGTGATGTAACGTTATTACTTCCTAGTGATGCAGTCGCTTCTTGCAACTCTTTGTCGAACTCAAGCTGGATGTTGACAGATTTGCCGATTTCCTGATGTATCGGGTCAAACGTTACCTTAGTCAGTGTTGGCAACACACCTTCAACCCCTAGAAGCAAACTATCCCCAATTCCGGGGATAGTATTGACGCTCTCATAGCTACCATCATCGACTCGTATGGTTATATCTTTATCCGCCCTTTCTGGAGTTAAGTAGTTGACAGTCCATGTTTTGTCATCAGTTTTATTCCAAGATAGAAGCTTCAGCTCTCCAATATCACTTCCATCACTTGCTTCGAGTTTTACATCAGAGAACTCAAAGTTTTTGACGTCTTCCGTAAACTTAAACGTAAGCTGAACTTCAACACCACCAGCTAATGGAGCACTCCCAGAGCTCGATATTGTGAGTTCAGGGACACTTGCAGCTTCCACTGTCGGCGTTATCGTTTCTTCAGCCTTATGGTTGACGAGGTCCGACGCCACTACTTTTATCGTGTAGTCTCCTTTTGATAATAGGTAGTGCATTACATACGGGTCGCTATCGTTGGCAGGCTGTGTGATTGATTGTGGACCAACAATTACCCCTGCCCCATTATCAGCCGTTGATGTGACTGAACTTAAGTTTTTATCTGAAACATAAGCGGTTACATCCAAATTGTATTTATCACCTGTCGGAGTCATAGAAACTTGATCAGCGCGAACACCCGTGATAACTGGTATCTCATGGTCAACAACAGAGTCGAGACCTTTGGCATCATAAGATTTATCGAAAAGCTCAAAGTCTGTAATCGAACGTCCTATGGAATCTATGACAGTGACTTTGTACGTGTACTCACCCTGGTCATCGGCATCAAACACCATAGTGCCTGACGCCGTTGATGAAGTTATATTTCCCTTGAAATTAAGCGTATCCCCAACCTTCGGAATCATATCTACAGAGTAGCTAGAAGCCTTGACGTGCTCACTATCTTTAGAGGTAATCGTAAATGATTGATTCTCATCTACAAACGCTAGCTTGTTTCCTTGCAAGCCAGCAATGCCATCAAAAGCAAGTGTTACTGTTGGCGCTTTTAAATAAACAGTTTTTGTTGCGGACTCAAAGTTTTCGACAGCATCAGTCGCGATAACCTCAACTCTGATTTCATCACGACCTGCGATCTGATCTTTAGGCAACTCGAAATAGGTCACATTCTCCGTTTTTTCTTCTTCAAAGTTGAGCACACGCACTGTGTATTTAACCGTAGCGAGTCCACTGACTTCATCTCTCATCTCATCAAAAGTGAACCTAACCTTATCGTTTGGTTGCTCTGAAACCGTGATCACATCCCCAATAATTGGGGCAGTATTATCGAATCGAATGTCTTTAACTGCTGCACTTCCACGGTTATCCCAAACATCTGTGGCAGTCACATTTACAGTCAGTGCTTTGTTTTCTAGAGAGCTTTCTAATTGGTCACTATGGAAAATAGAACAACGATATTCTCCATCAACACCACAAGGCTTGAACTTTTCAAAGTTATCATCCGTTTTGAGATTGTAGGACTCGTCACCGAAGGTGACTTCTACGTTTTCTAGTTCTGAATTTTTACTCAGTTTCACTCTAAACTCTACATCAAGAGTTTTACCATTTAGAACGTTGCCTTCACTTGGGCTGATAATTTCAACGATTGGATCTTCAGTCGGTAACAAAAATTCAAACTCATGATCTAGGGCTAAATTACCTGCATTGTCTTTAATGTTTGTTACTTTGTAATCATGTGTAACTGCGGTCTTTTGGATAATGTCGGAGTACTTTTCCTTGTAGCGACACACAACCTGACCATCCGCATTTAATACACAACTTTCTGCGCTAAAAGGAATCGCTCCCGCTTTCCGAATTATTTTAGGGTAGTTGTCTTCATTGGTGATGTTCACTCCTGATAATTCATCTTTAAACATAAGCTCGAACGCTAGAAACTTCGTGTCATCACCAGGGTTGTGGGTTACTTCACCACCAGAGAATTGATAAGTATCAGTAGCTGGTTGAGTGACTACTGGGGAATCTGAGTCCATCATTTTAAAGTCAAATTTCTGAACCGCTACCGCGCCATTCGTCCCCTTAGTTTGAACAATCAATATTGCCGGTGACAATGAGGTACTTTCAGAGTCAACGGTACAACTAGGTTCTTGTCCTGGAGATATATTCTTCTTGCCAGAAGTTGGCTTTTCGTTCTCATCAGGGGCTTCATTACCATCGTACTCTTGACGAACCCAGCACTGAATTTGCTGCGCTTTAACTTCACTTAGCGTTGTGAATGTGACATCCAGCACACCATTAGAGACATAGTTTTGAAAGTCTTGAGTTGGTTTTAATACATCAAGAGCAACACCATTACGCTGAACACTAAGCGTGTGGTTTATCTTGCTGACTAATGGATTATCGTCGCTGTTATGCTGGACATTGTTGTAAACACTAATACTGAGTTCATAGTTACCATCAGCTTTTAACTCAGACTCTTTCAAGGTAGCAGTCCACGTACCCTCTTCACCCACAACTTCATCGAACTGAAAGTCCGTAGCTTTGCTCTCACCGGAGTATTTATAAGTAGAAACAATGTTCTTTACACCACTCACATCCGTTACTTTTAACGTCAGCTTGATGTCACCTTCGTCATATACGACGCGATCTATTGTTTCACCGTTCGCAACGTTAGTGATTTTTAAATCCAGTTGAGGAACCTTGTTACTTACATTAAACCGGAAATCTTTTTGGGAAGAGTTACCACGAACATCAAGACCTTTGATCCTAATAGTATGCTCACCATCACTCAAACCACCTAAAGGAACCTTTAGAGTTTCGGCATTAACTATGTCCATACCTTGCGTACCAAAAGGCGGCTCTGCATCCTCAAATATCCAGAACTCTAGATTTTCTCTATCAACACCTTCAACAGAAACATTGCCGCTTGCGCCCAAGTCAACGGCTCTCAGCTCAAACACATAATCGTTGACGTAATAGCTACTTTCATCGTGACCAACCAAGTTAAAATCTGGACCTTGATTGTCAAAAATGACGCTATTTGTGTTGGATTGACTCTCAAAGCCATGAATATCTTTCGCTTTGACGTAAAGGCTGACACTGTTCCCTTCACCCGGCATATCAATTTTGTCAGTATCACTCTCGACAAGTGGCATGGGAAACTTTTGGCTTGGTTCTGCGGGTTTGAATGTTTTCAGCGCATCTGCTTGTCCAACTTGGAATAACGAGACCTCCGTGATTTTCGAATCATCTGTCACTCCATCAAAAAGCACGTTGAAATTACGACCAACGACTGCATTTTCCTTTGTTAAAGCGTCTTCAACCCAAGGGGTAGAAAGTAAAATAGTTGGCCCTTCGTTATCAACTTTGAAGGTAAACGTACCTTTTCTACTTTCGTTTTTCGGATACGCTTTATCTGTCGCCGTCACGTAGAATTCATTGGTAGCATCATAACTAAAGGCATTTGCAACCAACTGAACTTTAATATCTGGCTGCTCGCCAATAAGGTACGGTTCATCACAACTACTTGCTACAGGGTCACACGCCTCTAATGTCTGGGTCTGACCCGAACCTTTGCTCAACTCAATCTTTACGTTACTTCCCTGACTGAGTTCGCCCCAATCAATGATCGGTGTCCAAACACTGTTGCCACCCAATCGTTCAGCAATATTCGCATCATTAACAACTGGAGCTTCAGAATCGATGTAGATGCGGAACCTTGGCGCACCGCTATCAGCATCAGATACGACATTGCCCAAGTTATCTTCTGCGCTAGCGACTGCGAACCAGTTACCATCCCCTGGGTTGATGGTGACTCCTTGACCCGAACAGTCTTTCTGGCTGCATAGTCGTACTACAAATCGTTTTGTTTCATTCTTATAAAACTGCTCATACGAAACTGGATATTTTTCGCCTGAACTTTTGTAAAGTAAAAGACTACGCTTATCGAGCTTATCGCCAACGACATCATCTAAGATAAAAGTCAGATCGTGAATGTTATTCTTAACGCTTAGATAAACACCATCTTTGATTTCTTCATCATTGATGTCTTTGGGAGGCTCATAACTCGCCTTCGGATAATCGTTATCTACATAAAGGCGTTCTACATGTGGGTTGGACTCAGAATAACCATTGCCTTTGGTATCAAACGCACTTATCTCCAGTGCAAATTCAATAATATCCTTTAAGTCTGATGACTCTGAGTTAAGCGTAAAGAAGTACTCTTTTTTGAACTTCCCACTCTCGCCTGACTCTTCTATGTTTAGATCCAGTGGAATAGCCGTATTTGGATTGCTTCCCGCATACCACATACTTTTGAATTTAGGTGCATTATCGCCCTTTTCGACAATACCTGATGGGTCTTCCAAAACGACTTGGGAAACCACTTCCCCCGCGACATAACGTTTGTTACCAACCATCGTTTGGCGACCAGTTACTATCTTCAACGTTTTCTCCGGTGGATATACATCAATACTTCCACCTTCACTATCAAAAATACTGTCACTGCCAAGTTTTGGGTTTGCCTGTGAAATATCATCAGCATATAGCTGAGCAATATTATCAGGAATCTGATACTTACCCGTCATGATGTTGTAATACGACTGAGCAAGGTCTTTCCTGTAAGTGTCAGAACTGAACTCATAATCATCTAGTTTGATTTTGTTACCACCAGCTCCAAGACCATTTGCTTTACCATCGTAGCTAAGATCATCATAGATAGCAGAGGCAAAATCAGAAGAGTTGTTTCTCGGCAGGTTTTGCGCCAAACCATCGATGGCCTCAACAAGGAATCGATGTAAGTAGTCATTGGTCAAAACATTAGGTATTGGTTTCTCTAACATCTCGTTCGTGGCATAAGCCGTCACGGTCGGGTCAAAGCCAAAGAATGAGCTGTTGTTACTGTTGGTACCCGACAAAGCGTATTTCACATCAGTAAGAATTTGCGATGCACGTTCTGACGTTTTATCTCCTGCTTCTACTTGGTTCCAACGATAATCAAACAAACCCGTTTGGTAGGTTGCAAGCTCAGTGATGTAATAAGTGTTTGAGCCATCAAGCTCAAAATATGCGCCTATATTGGCGTTATTTAAGTTTACACTTGCCTTTTTACCCTCATCATCTTTCCATTGGTAGTAATGAGGATCCATCCCTTCTACACCGATTAAACGTACGCGCATGAATTCGTAATTCACCACATCAGTTGTGGTTTCACACACCGCGACGTCAAGCGCGGTTGTCTGATCACTTTCAGGTTGCTGGATGGTGGTACAACTAGCTAAAGATGTGAATTCGCCATTGGGGTTCAACCCTTCTAATTGCACTCGCGCACCAATAAAAGGCGTCACGACAGTCATTGTCGGCAAGTCAAAACTGCTTCTGAAGTAAACGACTTGCGCAGCACTCACGTTTTCAGATTCATCGATGGTTTGGATTTCCAGCTTTTGGCTCGCATTTTCAGAAACGTTCTTAAAGCCTTC
This sequence comes from Vibrio sp. Y29_XK_CS5, assembly GCF_024181835.1. Lineage (NCBI taxonomy): Bacteria > Pseudomonadati > Pseudomonadota > Gammaproteobacteria > Vibrionales > Vibrionaceae > Vibrio > Vibrio sp. Y29_XK_CS5. The sequence continues at coordinate 658,241 of NZ_JAMZAM010000001.1, read as the reverse complement.
ACCAAGGATTTCTCTTACGAAAGGAACATAATAGATAACTTCGCTGACTCGACCGTTGCTGTCCATGATCGCTTCGTGAGGAATATTTGCGGTAACGTCTTCTGTTGAGGCTACTGTTTGTGTTCTCTCTTGGAAGGCATATTGACCATCATTGTTTGGGCTTACATAGTACTTGACCACTAGCTTCAGTTTGTCAGCACTCGTTCCCAAGACAGTGTCTGAACTCACATCGGAAACTCGAACCTTTACATAAGGAATTTTCTTTTCTTTTAATAAGTTAACGTTAAAGTTTGCGAAGTCGACACCATCAAGAGATTTCAAACCTGAGCTTGCGTAGACGTAGTCGATCTTCAAGTAGTCACGACTCGACTGCACGTTATCAGAAGTATAAGTATCTTGTGTGTAAACCCCCTCGTATGTCGATCGCTCCCCATCAAGGTTTACATTGACGTAGTTCATCGACGCCCCTTCAGGGTAAGCAACGATCTGAGCTGGAGCTTGGTCATCGCGACTGACGGTAAATGTTAGCTTACCGACATTATCTTTTGTGTCCTTCGCCGTAATATCAAACGTGGTCGTAGATAAGAATTCTTCTGTCGAATAAGGTTTACTGGTGAATTCACAAGCACTGCCTGACTCAGTGATAACCGGAGTACAACTGAGCTCTTCTGGTAAACCGTTTTTGAAGGAGACGTTAACCGATTTAATGTCTTGAGATGCCTCTTTAACAGTCCCTTTTAACACATATTCGGGAAGCTGCTTGTTGATCGCGCTCGCTGAACTCACCGTAATAACAGGCGCGTCATTATCCCAATAAAAATTAACGTAGTGACCTTTGTTACTGCCAGGAACAAGTTCATTACCTAAAACGTCTGCAGTGTAAAAGACCAAACGAGCATCCGATACATTAGAAAGACCAGTATCCGAATCACGCTCTACAGCATCAATCGCATTGGTATCAATGCTTACTTTGATGTTTGTTTCACGAACACCAACTTCAAAGCCGCTAGCATCTACCGAACAGAACTCACTACCGGAAGTTTGCTGGTCACTACATTTAAATTCTCCTGACCAAATGCCGTTTAGTTTGTATTCAACATAAGCAGAAATAGATTGAACGCCAATATCGTCGTTGATTCTGAGATCGACGTTATCTGTGCCAGCTAAAACGTCACTATCTGTGCGAGTAACAGTTGGCGGAATTGTGTCAATTTCCGTCTCGTCGCGAGGCGGAATAACGCCATCAGCCTGACCATGAGTCCCCAAATCATTGACTTGTTGGCTAAACGCCACGTAATCATCAGCATCGGTTCCAGAAACATTGAGCTTGGGATCGTTCACCACAATTAAAATTTGCTGCGAAAGATCTTGCGTATAAACGTCACTGGTGACTTTCTGCTGACCGAACGTAAGTGGAGTAACAGCACCTGTAGACTCACTAATTTCTAAGCCATCTAAAAGACCGTCTGCAATAACATCGCGGAATTGAATGTCTGCAAGATGCATTGAGGTATATATATTGTCTTTAGACTGACCGTATTTCTCTATCAAATCATAAGAGTAAGAAGAATAAGCCGTTAGCAACGCACCGTACTGATGTCCGGGTGTAGCAAAGCTACTCTGACCGCCTTTAGTTATGTCAATCGGTGTGGTTTCATTGACATTGAACCCATACATACCATTGATACTACTCAATGCTTTAGAAATAGCATCCGCCCCAGATGCCCCTTCTGCAATTTTGTACTTTGCCAAACCAGAAACAATATTAGTTAAAGGCGTCAGCATTAATGTCTGGTTGCTGCCTTCACTAAAGTTGACGACACCTTCTAGGCGCAAAGTCTTACCTGCACTTGACGACACGATCTCTTTCGTAAGCGGATCGGTATAGCTTCCTTGTTGCGCAACTACATACAAAGGCATCGATGAAGATTCGAATTCAAGCTTGTAATCACCGAAGGCGTTAGAAGTCGTGTTGGCAAGCAACCTGCCAACTTTTCCGTTCTTGTATTCAAACACCTCGATCTTCGCACCATTGACGGGAGCGTCAAAAACGTTTCCTGAGATACTTCCTGTCTTCCTAGCTGGCGGCGTGCTGTCACCCCCACCCCCACCGCCACATGCACTCAATAATAGTGAAGCAGCCATGAGACCTAACGTTGGTTTTAGCGTATTTTTAGTGATCATAGTAATTTGGCAGAGTATATTTTGCCGCGATTATATTATTGTCTAGAATTTTCTCAACGTGACAAAATAACCATAAAATCAAACATAAACGCTAAGGAAATAGGCAGTTTTCAATCTCTTTAGCAGCGCCACTTCACATCTATCGTTATTTAATTAGTAAAAACACAGGAATTGCCCTTAACGGCGTGTAAGATTTTATTTTAAATATTATACTCCCCTCAATTTTTCGCCTATAAGCATAATTTCGATTTAATGACAAGTTTAATATTAAGACAGCAGACTCAGCATATTGCTTTACCCCTTGTTCTTATTGCATTCGTTATCATTGCTGGCGTATCTTTGACTCATTACTTTCTCACCCCAGAACTTCAGACCACTCCCACAAAATCAACTGCAAAAACAGAAAGTTACAATAAGATAAATAGTAATAGTATCGAGCAGACTTATGAAGCACACTTTCAACGCACCAAGATCACCACAGGCATTATTGATTACTCCTTTGTTGCCTCTTTAATTAATTCCGGATTATCCCCGCATGAGATCAAATCTTTGTTCAAGTTAATCGAAGATGAGTTCAACATTATTGGTTCAGCACAGAAAGGCGACCGATTTTCAGTAAAAATCAAAACCAATAGTTATAATGAAAGATACATTAGTTCTTTTTACTACTCCGGTAGTAAAAGAGACTTTTTCATTATTAATGATGGTAAAGACAATGCTTACGATGAATATGGAAATAAGCTAATTCAAAAGCCTTATTATTCATTTCCACTAGCGAAAGCTTACAAAATTAGCTCCGGCTTTAATTTAAAGAGAAGACATCCAGTAACCGGTTTGATTGTTCCTCATTTAGGGACAGATTATGCAGTCCCAATTGGAACGCCGATAAAAAGTATTGCAGACGGTGTCGTCATCAAATCACGCTACAATCGTTTTGCAGGCAACTATATAAACATCCGTCACACAAATGGCTCTATATCCCGCTACTTGCACTTATCACGCAGCAACGTTCGCGTAGGTGACCACGTAACGAAAGGACAAGCTATTGGTCGCTCAGGTAACACAGGCAGAACAACCGGACCTCACCTGCACATAGAGTTGATCGTTGATGGCGTTCCTGTTGATTACGCACAATACATCAGAAAAGTACCCTCTCCTCTGGTGAACATGCAAATGATGTTAGCAGCAAGGACTGAACGCGCAGAGCTGATCAGAGAATTAAACAAACATGCCTCATAACTCACCTTGTTGGTCTGACGCTCGAATCACCCGGATGTCATTTTCTTTATCGTGATAAGGCACATCATTACCGAGGCATTGATATTCGATTCGAAACTAACCAAAGCGAAGCCAAAGCAACGCTCAAGCCCTTAAATATCGCGATGTCAGCTTGCTCTAACATTTCCGCCCATCCAATAAAGTGTTAAGATCCTCACATGACTCGCTGTAGTGGTATTGAGTGGGGAAACATACCCCGCTCCCCTTAACATCTTCGTTAGTGATGTAGGTAAATTGATTAACCCACCAGCATAACCATGAAACAATAAGGCGATTTTTCAGATGGTTAACAACTCTATCCAGTGGTTTCCTGGCCACATGCACAAAGCGCGTAAAGAAATCGAAGAAGCGATCCCGCAAGTGGATGTGATCATCGAAGTACTGGATGCTCGTATTCCTTTCAGTAGTGAAAACCCGATGATCTCCCAAATTCGCGGTGACAAACCAGTAGTAAAGGTACTGAATAAACGCGACCTTGCCGATCCGGAGTTAACTCAAGTGTGGATTGATCACCTTGAGAAAGAGCAAAACGTAAAAGCAATGGCAATCACTACGTCAGAGACGAGTGAAGTACATAAGATTATGGAGCTTTGCCGCAAGCTAGCGCCTCACCGTGAAGAAATTGGTAAGAACATTCGTACCATGATCATGGGTATTCCAAACGTTGGTAAATCGACCATTATCAATACTCTTGCCGGTCGCACGATTGCCGTAACAGGCAACCAACCAGCGGTCACTCGTCGTCAGCAGCGTATTAACCTACAAAATGGCATCGTACTTTCAGATACCCCAGGAATTTTGTGGCCAAAAGTTGAAAACCCGCACAGTGGTTTCCGACTCGCAGCAACAGGTGCGGTGAAAGATACCGCAATGGAATACGATGAAGTGGCATTTTACACGGTCGAATACCTAGCTGCTCATTACCCAGAGAAGCTTAAAGAGCGTTATCAAATCGAAGAGCTTCCAGAGTCTGATATCGAAATCATGGAAGAAATTGGTCGTCGTCGTGGAGCACTTCGTGCGGGTGGTCGTGTTGACCTACACAAGGTATCTGAAATCCTTCTACACGAACTTCGTCAGGGCACCTTAGGGAAAATCACCCTTGAGTTGCCAGAGATGATTACTCAAGAGCTGATCGAAGTAGAAATCGAAACCGCTCGTAAAGAAGAAGAGAAAGCAAAACGCAAGGAAGAACGTCGCAAGCGTTACCTACGTAACAAACGATAGTTCCTATCCAATCACTGTTTTAAAGCGCGTTTTATACGCGCTTTTTTCGCCGATTTTCCAGGTTTATAACAATCTGAAAAGAGCTTGATACTCCACTTAGTTGTTGTACTTGCTCTCGAATCTATGACAACACTCTGAAATCCTCATCTTGAAGACATCATCGCGAAGTCACGTGGGTATATCTTTTTTATCAGCTTGAAAATCCACAGACTCGTTAACCACATTAAATGGAACGAACCACTCTAAAACGCCACAAAATGGCGTTGTGATTTGACATCTATTCGTTAATTTTTGTAGAAAAAACCAAACAAATTCATAGTGATTTACTATGTATTTTAACGGTTATTTTCTAAGCTCCATCATAGTTAGACTCCCGAAAGGTAAGGAATTCCAAACCGCACCCAACCCTTAAATACCGAGTTTGCAAGCGTACGCAAACTTATGCAACATTGGCAATGACACATCTCTCATATCAGTTAAAACTATATAACTGTCAGCGCTGGCGTTTTTCGTATTACTAAGAGAAATTATTATGAGTGATAAACTGAAAACGAAACCTCTTCCTTCTTTTGTTGAGGAACGCCTAGACTTTTATATTCAAGACTTGATCGAACAAAACGAGAACCAGAAGCACTTGGTTTTGGGTAAGCGACCACAATCCGGAGCGGTGGTCATGCAAAGCAACGACTACTTATCGTTATCCCACAACCAACTGATTCAAAAGGCACATCGTGATGCAATTACCGAGCATGACGACAACGTAGTAATGTCTGCAATCTTCCTGCAAGATGATACTTCCAAGCCTGCATTTGAAACCCAACTCGCCGATTACGTGGGAATGGGAAGCTGCTTGCTCTCACAATCAGGATGGGCGGCAAACATCGGGTTGTTGCAAACGATTTGCCCACCAAATACGCCCGTTTATATCGACTTTTTTGCGCATATGTCGTTATGGGAAGGCATTCGAGCAGCGGGAGCACACGCGCATGCATTTATGCACAACAATATGAACCACTTGCGTAAACAGATCCAACGTCATGGCTCCGGTGTGATTGTTGTCGATTCGGTCTATAGCACGATTGGTACTATCGCCCCACTTCACGACATCTACGAAATGGCACGTGAATTTGATTGTGCATTGGTCGTCGATGAATCCCACTCACTTGGAACTCACGGTCCAAATGGCGCTGGTCTTGTGAAAGCGTTAGGGTTAACCGATCAAGTTGATTTCATTACGGTAAGTTTGGCTAAGACATTCGCATACCGTGCGGGGGCTATTCTTGGTCCTGAAAAGCTAGCTAAGACACTCCCATTTGTCGCGTATCCAGCGATTTTTAGTTCGACGGTGTTGCCACAAGAAGTGATTCGCTTAGAAAAAACGCTTGAGGTGATTAAGGGGGCTGACGATAAACGAACCTTACTGTTCAACCGAGCTAAAGAGCTAAGAACAGGATTAAAACAAATTGGCTTTAATATCCGTAGTGAATCTCAAATTGTCGCTTTGGAGTGCGGTAGCGAGAGAAATACGGAACGTGTACGTGACTTTCTTGAAGAACGTAATGTGTTTGGTGCAGTATTCTGTCGCCCAGCAACAGGTAAGAACAAAAACATCATCCGATTTTCAATCAATGCAGATATGACTTCTCGCGATGTGGACCACGTACTTACCGCTTGTCAGGAAGCATTTAACCATCCAGAACTAGAATTCGCATAACGAATCGATAACGGCACAATTGAATGGAAGCTTGTCGCTGCCGAAAAACAAAGAGCTCAGCACAATGCTGAGCTCTATCGTCATTCCGTTCTTCAATAATGATGCTAGGCAATGAGTACGTTAGGCGATGGAATTAAATCCAGTTCGCTATCTTATCGAACAGTCTGTTTTTATCTGCCGGTTTGACAATAAAATCTGACATGCCAGATGAGCCAATTTTATCGAGAGTCACTGGTGAACTGTCTCCCGTATGGGCAATGATAGGCACGGAAGCATAAGGTTTGTTTGACGCTCGAATTCGACGAGATGTCTCTACCCCATCCATCACTGGCATTTCGATGTCCATTAAGATGAGATCAATGTCATTTGTATCTAATGCGCTTATAGCTTGCTGACCGTCTTCGGTTTGGATCACTTCAAACCCTTGCTTCTCAAGTAACATTGCCGTGAACTTACGCAAGGATTCGTTATCATCAACGACCATAATCGTTCGTTTGTTCGTTGCATCTAGCGGCTTCGTTGATACCTGAGGAACCACATAGTTGGCGTCGTATAGCAAACGATCAATGGTTGCTTTTGTGTTGAGTAACCACGCTTGTGTTTCCACCCAAATCGGCGCAAAAGATGCCTTTCTGGCTCTCTGAATTGGGTGGTGCTCAAACAGATAAACAATACGAGCTTCAGTGAATGAAAATAGTGACTCCATTTTGTCCATATGACTGCCTCGGGCGTCTAGGCTTTCGATATCGACAAAGATCAAATCGTATTCAAATTCATATTCTTTCTTCTTGAGCAGAGCATCAACGTCTAACACCGTAAGGCTAAAGCCCATAAACCGAGCAATGTCCGTCATTTTAGACACTAGAATGTTTTGCTCACTCACAAAGAGTGTGGTTTTTAGCTTGATTAACTCACTTTTGATCTCTTTGACTTCATTTGAGTTAATAGCCGGGAAGGTCATCGTAAATTGCGACCACTCGCCCACTTCTGACTGACACCGAATGTCCCCCCCAAATGAACGCATCACCTTTTTACAGAAAGGCAAACCTAAGCCGTAACTACCCGATTTGCCTGTAGTGTAGAAGTCTTGGAAAATGCTTTGTAACACATCAGGCGCGATGCCTGAACCATTATCCGTAACCACAATTTGATTGCTGAAATCGTCACTGTACATGGTAACGTGGATATGAAAATCTTCCGAACTTCGGTGGTGAAATGCATTCTTAAACAAGTTGTACATGACGTACTTCAACAGCGTATCACTGCCCAAGAAATCAAATTCACTACGCATATCCAACGAAATGGCAAAACGGTCAGTCGCTCGTTTGTAGCTAAAACTTTCAATTGCACTTTCAACGACAGATTGAGCCGAGTGTTTCTGGAACGTCGAACGCGACACTCGGTTTTCATCAATTGAAGTTAGCAGTAAATCAATGGTCTCGTTACCTGAGTGAATGATTTTCATTGCATCGTCACTGACTTCACGCAATAAGGTCACATCTTCGTCACTCAGCTCGTATTGTGCTTTTCTTCCCTCTTTCGGGTTGGGCAACACTGATTGAATCACATCAATTGAAGTCAACAAGCCGCTGAGTGGGTTTCGCATTTCATGGGCGATGCCCGCACCAAAAGACTTAGCCAAGGAAACTTTAGCTTCGTGCTCCACTTGGTTTCGGAAGTAGAACAAGTTACCAAATAGATAAATGAACAAGAAGATTGGTACATGCGTCCAATCCATGGTGAGCTCAATATGAAAGCCTTGAGCTACCCAAGCGAAAAACGTCGCCAAGCCAATACCAGCAAAGGTCTGGGCAAACATAACCCAAGTAATATGAACCAACAAAATATGAAGGAATATCGCCGACATAAACGACATTACCCAAACATTTGACCAGTTGTTCATCAACAACATATAGAAGAAGAAACAAGGTAAACAAAGGGTAATTGCGACTTGATAAAAAGCCGGCAGATACTTTCGCCACTCGAATGGTAGGCGGTTACGATAAATGATACCAAAGAACAAGAAAGAGCAGAGAATTCTCAGTGGCAAGTTTTCATACGGTTGTGGGAACATGAATTCCCATACCACGTAATAAATTGGGAAGCCCACAAAGCCCATCCACCCTACTAAGGTAAGGTTTGGCTCTGCGTACTGATAAACTTTGCGAATCGCGTCCATATTATTACTTAATTAACTCAGCCCTAACGTTTAACTGTCTATTACATTGTTTTCTTATAATTATATATTAGTTATCGCACATAAACAGCGAGGTGTTGTTCAAAAGTTTATGACGGTCTGCTTTAAATTCAATCCGTTACATTCATAAAGGTGATAATTAGTCAAATAACATCGAAAAGTATTTGAAAAACCGGATTATACGCAACAATTTTTACATAAACATATTGCAATTAAGATATTGCCGGAATTTGAACACGTACCTAATCAAATTAACCCAAGGATACCTATGCAAGCTAACTCAATTAAGAATGTCGTATTTGATATCGGCAACGTCATGGTGAGATGGTCACCTTTAGAAATCGTCAGATTGACATTGGGCTACCACGTTGATGCTGAGGCAAAAGCTAAAGCATTATTCGCAAACGATATATGGTTAGATTTAAACAAAGGCTTAATCACAGAAGCTGAGGCAAAAGAGCGTTATCAATCAGAGAAACAGCTGTCTCACAACGAATGTGAGCGATTCTTTTACTATGTTAAGCAAACACAACTTCTGATCTTTGGCAGCGTAGAACTCCTCACACGCATCAAAAGTGCTGGTTATTCCGTGTATGCATTAACCGATAATGTTGTTGAGATTGTTGAACACTTAAAAACAACCTATGAGTTTTGGCCTTTATTTGATGGAACGACGGTTTCCGCCGAACTTGGTTTGCTAAAACCTCAGCCTGAGATCTATCAGAGCTTGCTTGATACTCATCAACTTATCGCCGCTGAGACGGTTTTTCTTGATGATATGCCTTATAACGTAGAAGGCGCTCGAAAACTTGGAATCTCTGCGATTCAATTTGAGAATGCTGAACAATGTGAACAAGAACTCAAAGCACTAGGACTCACCTTCTAAGTGGTATCCCTATGCAGACAAAAAAGAGCAGCGACGTGCTGCTCTTTGTATGTTTAAAGGAAACTCAATCTGAGTTACGAGTAAATAACATTCTCTTCAATGCCACTCACTAGTGATTGCGCGTTAGACCAACGAAACACTTTTTCGAGTACTTCATTTCCGCCCGGAGTTTTCCAGTTTCGCTCCTGACACTCTTGCCCGCCAATATGTTGATAAAACTCAACCGCAGGTTCATTCTGAGAGACGACTTCAAGATACAAACCACTGTCCTTAAAGTATTGCTGGTGCCATTCCGCTACCGCAAGAAGTAGCTGTTTGCCTATACCTCTTCCGCGATAACTGTCATCTACGTGCAATGCTTCAATAAAGCTGCCACGTTCAAAATCATGATTACCAAACACACAAACAAAACCAAGAAGAAGACCACCCTCTTCGGCTAAAACAATGTGTTGGTTGAATGGTGGATTGGTTAAGCGCGTTTGCCATATCAACAGTTTGTCGTCGATGGCTTCGCTATCCAAATAGCCATCACTCAACACACCACGGTAATGGCGCTTCCAACTGTCTGCGTGTAACTGCGCGATGCGTTCATAATCCTTATATTCCGCTAATCGTAATTCCATTACGTATTCCTATGTTCTTGTATTGCTTCTCTAACGAGCTTTGGCATTTTCCACCTCATTAACTGCATATTATTGGCAGATTTTACAAATCTATAGCCACAGCTCATTGATTAATACTACTCATTATTCGTTTAAAAGCAAAATATCCCACCAACGAAACCCAATTATTGCGAGTTTTCGCTTAACGATAGAAATGTCACAACTCGAAACAAAGTCATCGAACTTTAGTTTGACTTACACGTGTACGCTGATATTCTGGCGTACAGTTGTTAGCTCAAAGTTAGGGACACATTGTGAAGCATAATAAACCACCACTTATCTGGTTGAATATATTGATATTTTCCGCCAGTTTTATTCTCACCTTTATTGTACTACCTTGGTATGCATACCACTTCGGTTTAGGCTGGGAGCATCTGATCTGGGGCATTATTGCCTTTAGTTTCACCAACCTCTCTATTACAGCGGGCTATCACCGCCTTTGGAGTCACAAAACCTACGAAGCTCACCCAGTTTTACGATTCATCTTTGCCATCGGTGGTGCTTTCTCTCTTCAAAACAGTGCAATGCATTGGTCATCCGATCATCGTGTTCACCACAAACATGTCGACGACAACGACAAAGACCCATACTCAGCAAAACGTGGGTTCTGGTATTCACATATCGGTTGGATGCTTCGTGATTACAACAAATCAAAAGAGAACGAGTACACTAATTGTCGAGATTTGAAGCGAGATAAAATCGTCGTGTGGCAGCACAAATATTATGTCCCTTTGGCTATCGCAACGAACATTGGTTTCCCACTGGCTCTTGGGCTTCTATACGGTGATATCTGGGGAATGTTCCTAATTGTCGGTGCTGCTCGTCTGTTCTTGAGCCATCACACCACTTTCTTTATCAACTCATTGGCGCACGTTTGGGGTAAACAAACCTTCACCGATAAGAACACTGCTCGTGACAATGGCATTTTGGCATTCTTTACCTTTGGTGAGGGCTACCACAACTTCCATCACATCTTTGAGAACGATTACCGTAATGGCGTTTACTGGTGGCACTACGATCCAACCAAATGGCTGATCAAATCTTGTTCTTGGCTGGGGTTAACAACGAAGCTTCGTACGACGTCAACGTTTCGCATAGAAAAAGCACGCGCGACGCAGTTATTGAAGAAAGCCAAAGAAAAACTAGAGAGTAAGCCAAACAGCCAGTCGATTCGTGATCAGCTTCAGAAGGAGTTCGACGCATTAGTACATCACATGCAGGAGTACTACGAAGCGCGCAAAGAAGTGCTTGGTGAGAAAACTGCAACAGTAGTGAAAAAGTATGAGCGATCCGTTTCCAAATTAAAATACCAACAAATTAAGGAAGAATTTGAACGTCAACAACGCAGTTGGAATCTCTTAGTGCGTCGCTACGCGTAACGTGTAACTCGCGCTTCAATATAAAGACGTCAAAACAAAAGCTCCGTTAATTCGGAGCTTTTTTGTTCAACCAAGCCCCTTTAACGTGATCTAGCTCGAACTATCGCTTTTCTCACTTTTTAATCATTTAGTACGATTTTTATTCGATTGAATGTTCATATTTTCGTTTCTTTAAAATCCAGAAAACTAGTACATAACACCTAAAAAACGTAATTTAAACAATATAATCCAATGCAATTATTTATTAATCTATTATTTGTTTTAGATCATGCTAGCTCTAATTTAGTCTCGTGCCACAGGAAAGAATTCTGTAAATTCCCAGACATAAACTGAAACAGTTTCTTTCTTTTTTTCATAATATCTGGAGACAACCCTATGTTAGAGCTCTTAATTGGCTTGGTAGTGACCATTGCTGTGGGTTATTTCATTGTCAAAGGCTACAAAGCTGCTGGCGTGTTATTAACCGCAGGTATTAGTTTGCTTCTTATGACTGGCATTCTTGGCCATGACGTTCTGCCATCAAAAGTAACCTCAACGGGTAATATGGTGACGGACGCACTAGAGTACGTAAAATACATGCTTCAATACCGTGGTGGCGGTCTTGGTATGCAAATCATGCTACTTTGTGGTTTTGCGTCTTACATGACACATATCGGCGCAAACAATGTTGTTGTAAAACAGTTCTCTAAACCGCTTTCTGTTATCAAGTCTCCATACGTCCTTTTGGTAGCGGCTTACATCGTGGCATGTTTGATGTCTCTTGCAGTGAGTTCAGCAACAGGTCTGGGCGTGCTATTAATGGCTACCCTATTCCCTATGATGACGGCAATGGGTATTTCTCGTCCAGCGGCAGTAGCAGTGTGTGCTTCACCAGCGGCAATCATTCTTTCGCCAACATCAGGTGACGTGGTTATCGCAGCAGAAAAATCTGGTCTCGCGCTTGACGTATTTGCGGTTCAAACCGTACTTCCTGTTTCTATCTGTGCAATCATCGTAATGGCGGCAGCCGCTTTCTTCTGGAACAAATACCTAGATAAGAAAGATAACACACCAATGGAAAGAATCGACGTGTCTGAGATCAAAGCAGATGCTCCAGCATTCTACGCTGCGCTACCTTTCCTACCTATCATCGGTGTTTTCCTATTCAACGGTCGCACAATCCCTGGTCTAAGCCTAGATATCTACACGATCGTGGTTGGCTCGATTTTCTTAGGTGCGGTTATTCATTACGTTGTTAATAAATTCGACGGTAAGAAATCTCTTGAAGATCTAGACTCGTGCTACACAGGCATGGCGGATGCGTTTAAGGGTGTAGTAATGCTTTTGGTTGCTGCTGGTGTGTTTGCTCAAGGTCTTATGTCTATCGGTGCGATCGACAACCTTCTTCACCTAGCGGATAACGCAGGCGCAGGCGGTATCGCACTAATGCTTATCCTAACAGGTTTAACCGTGGCGGCAGCAATTGCAACGGGTTCTGGTAACGCACCATTCTACGCGTTTGTTGAACTTGCTCCTTCACTGGCTGCGAAAATGGGTTTGAACCCTGCGTTCCTAATCATCCCAATGCTACAAGCTTCTAACCTAGGTCGTACTATCTCGCCAGTATCTGGCGTAATCGTTGCTACTTCAGGTATGGCAAACATCAGCCCATTTGAGGTAGTAAAACGCACATCAGTGCCAGTTTTAGCGGGTCTGATTACTGTGATCATCGGTACTATGGTTCTTGTACCAATGTCAGCGTAAGCGCTAATCACAATCATCTAGTTCGTAAAAGCTCGGCAGTTTTGTCGGGCTTTTTTATTTGTATTCCACAGACCTTGTCACCACCTTTCCCCTCTTTGATACCTCGTACTGAATACGCAATACGTCCCATAATTACAAAACATTGCACATTATAAGTAAGTCTAATTTGCTTAATATCTCAACTACTTATATAAAGTCCAAATACATTCACAAAATGGAACTTACTATGACTTCACTTATTGTTTTCATCGTCATCATTTTGCTTATCGCGGTGTTTGCGGTCAGTATTTACAACAAACTAGTGACGCTGCGTAATCGCTTTAAAAACAGCTTTGCTCAGATTGAGGTTCAGTTAAAACGTCGTTACGACCTGATCCCAAATCTTGTCAGCACAGCGAAAGGTTACATGGAACACGAAAAAGAAACCTTCGAGCGAGTCATCCAAGCGCGTAACCAGGCAATTTCGGGTTTGAAAGCAGCAAGTGACGCGCCAGACAGCGATGCGGCAATTAGCCAACTGGCACAAGCAGAAGGCATGCTACAAAATGCACTAGGTAAGTTAAACGTCGTCGTTGAAGCTTACCCAGAACTGAAAGCCAACGAAACCATGACTCAGTTGCAAGAAGAACTAACCAGCACGGAGAATAAAGTCGCTTTTGCTCGCCAAGCTTTCAATGATGCGGTTACCAGCTACAACACTTACAAACAGACTTTCCCACCAGTCTTGTTTGCCAATATGTTTGGCTTCCAAGATGGTAAGTTGCTGGAGTTTGCAGACAGCGAAGCAATCCAAGAAGCGCCAAAGGTTGAGTTCTAATGGATTTTTTCGACCATCAAGATACCGCACGTCAGCGTACCGGGCTTTTGGTGTTTCTGTTCTCCTTAGCAGTATTAATCATCACAAGTTTAGTCAGCGTACTATCCATTACTATTTATTACGTAGTAACCGGCGAGCCATTTGATCAACGCACCGCTATTACTTACACCTTGCTGTGCTTTGCAGGTGTGGCACTGGTCGTCGCAATCAGCTCTATGTTCCGCCTATCTGAACTTTCTTCCAATGGCGGTCGTGGCGTCGCTGAAAGTATTGGAGGTAAGCTTATTTCCTCAAATACAACGGACACAAAACACCGCCAATTACTTAATGTGGTAGAGGAGATGGCGATTGCTTCTGGCATTCCTGTCCCCCCTGTTTATGTGATGCCAGAAGAGCGAGGCATTAACGCTTTTGCTGCAGGTATGAGCATTGATGATGCCGTTATAGGTGTCACGCAAGGTGCGCTCGACAGCTTTTCTCGTGATGAACTGCAAGGCGTCATTGCTCACGAGTTCAGCCACGTATTGAATGGCGACATGCGCATGAACACGCGCTTGATTGGCGTCTTGTTCGGCATTACTTGTATTGCGCACTTGGGTCACTTGGTTCTCGACAATACACACTACACTAGCCGTTCATCAAGAAGCTCTTCCGATTCCGATAAAGGCTTCGCTGTCATCATGCTGATCGCGGTTGTGTGTTTGGTGCTCGGTTGGGTTGGTACTTTATTTGGCTCAATGATCAAAGCAGCTATCTCACGACAACGTGAGTTCTTGGCGGACGCGAGTGCAGTTCAGTTTACTCGTAATGACCAAGGTATTTCAGGTGCGTTGAAAAAGATTGGTGGTCACGCATCTGGCTCTAGCTTGGATGCACAAGCGAGCAGCCAAATGAGCCACATGATGTTTGGACAAAGCAGTTTGTCTGGCTTCACCGGCTTCTTCGCTACTCACCCGCCTCTCGAAGAACGAATCCGTCGCATTGAACCCAACTGGGACGGCAGTTTTTCGCGCAGAAATCATAGCCAAGCTTCGACGTTTGCCCATGAACAAGTCAGCGGATTTGCTTCGGATGCCGATTTCGGCTCTCAAGACCATGAACCACAAAGTGTCACTCCAACTTCCTCAGAACTAAGTGACACAGGAAAACAACTGATCAGCCAATTGCCCCAAGACTTGGTAGACATTGCCCGTGAACCCTACAGTTCGCGCTTTATTGCATTGCTCCTGATCTTTGATGGCAGCGATGTGCAACGTGAGATGATCAAAGGTCATATTCCAATGGTCTCGCACGCAAAGCTGTTACCATGGCTGGATTACGATTTGCCCCTGCACTTAAGACTTCCTCTGCTAGAGCTCGCCATCCCAGCACTTAAATCAATGAGTGAAGGTCAGAAAAACAGACTTTGCCAAGTGTTGCGAGAGTTGTCTCAAACGGACAATCACTACTCACTGGGTGAATGGTGCGTCATTAACTTGCTGGAAAAGCAGCTTCTTGCGCCTTTTGGCTCTACTCGCCAAAACAAGACATTCAAGCAACTCCAAGAAAGCGTGCACTGGTTGCTACGTGAATTGGCGTGGGTCACGCATTCAGAACGAGAAGGCGCACAACGCGCATTCAACGCTTCGCTCACCTCGCTAGGATTTGCAGAAACGACATTGGAAGCGCCAAACAACAACTGGCGTTTAAGTCGCGCTGCATTGGAGCTGTTGTTGCAACTTAAACCCCTTCAACGGCGACAGTTCGTTAAGGCGTGTCGTTTAGCAATTGAGTCTGATGGTAAGATCACCGTCGCGGAAGGCGAATTGTACCGCGTGATAGCGTGTTTCTTGGAAGTTCCAGAACCGCCGCTTACCGTGACGCTTTAACTGCAAAAAGTAAAACGCCAGCGATGATCGCTGGCGTTTTTGTATTCGGCTATAAGTGACGCTGATTAAGCAGCTTTAAAGCGCTCTGGAATCTTAGTGATGCTTTGACGATAGCTGAACCACAAGTAAGTTACCGCTAGTGAGAAGAACAAGTAAGACAAAGCAAACACGATTGGAGATGTAATCAGCTCGGCTGACATACCCCACATTACGCCAATTACCGTAATCGTCAATTTAGATAACATGCCACAGATCAGTAAGAACAAAGCAAGCTGTGGGAAACGCGAACTACGGAATGCGAAGAAGTAGCAGCTACCTACTGCAAGCGATGCAATAGAAAGACCTAGCATGAATGAATGGATGTGATCTGCTGATGCGACACCTGCAGAAACAGAAGCCATAAGTAATAGGAACAATTTCATAAGTCACCTCACTACGAGTAGAGAAAAGCATCCTTTCATTAATGAAAACTCATTTTGCGCCCTATTTTGCTTATCTATTTAGCAATTACAAGCACATTTTTTGCTCAATTTATGTTCACTCCCTCCTTTTGAATCAAGTTATTACAAGCAGTTAACATTCTCTAATTTATAAACCCTTTAGATCCTGCACTTACAGAAAACAGTCTCTATTTTGCCCACTTTTGTTACAGAACATTAACACTAAAATATTTTAAAACTTTTTGCTTAAACTGTGAGCCAAATACCCATGCTCTAGCTATAAACCTTGTTTCACTTAGGATCTCACTACCAAACCAACGATTCTTTACGTTAGATCAACATTTCCTTCATATATAAAACGCTCTCATTACAACCATTTTTAATGCTTCGAATTATTTTTAGTAATAGGGGTAAAAAGAGATTCCAATCACACATTTATTGGTTATAATCCGCGCTCATTACGTTATGCGTTGAAAAATGCAAACTTATTTTGAGTAAACCCTATCTTTAAACCGACTCCTCTTTGCTATCTGCCAAGAGGTATTACTGAGAACAAAAATGAGCAAGATTGATAAAGCTATGCGCATCCTGCTAGCAGGATTCTGTATCAACCTTTGTCTTGGCATCCTGTATGCTTGGAGTGTATTCAACAAAGCACTAGTGACTGAGTCAGGCTGGAGCGCAGCAGAAGCATCTGCACCTTACGCGACTGCAACTATTACTTTCTCTATCTGTCTTCTTGTTGCAGGTATTCTTCAAGACCGTATGGGTCCACGTTTGATCCTTATTCTAGGTACTGTTCTAACAGGTCTAGGCATGATCGCGTCTGGTTTTGTTAACTCACCACTAATGCTGAACATCACTTTCGGTGTGATCACTGGTGCAGGTATCGGTTTTGGTTATGCGTGTCTTTCTCCTTCAGCAATGAAGTGGTTCCACGCATCTAAGAAAGGTATGGTTAACGGCATCATCGCAGCAGGTTTCGGTCTAGCAGCTATCTACCTAGCTCCTGTGACTTCTGCGCTGATTGACAGCATGGGCATCCAAACGAGCTTCCTAGTTCTTGGTGTTGGTATCCTTGCTATCGCAGTTCCTCTAGCTGCAACAATCAACAACCCACCATCGGATTACACGCCAGCAGAGCCTAAAGTAAAAGAAGGTCAAGCGCCTAAGGTTGTGAAGAAGTCTGACGACCTAACTTGGAAAGCAATGCTTAAAACGCCACAGTTCTACTCTCTATGGATCATGTACGCATTTGCAGCTTCTGTTGGTCTTATGATCATCGGTAACATCACGACTATTGCAAGCGTTCAAGCGAACCTGCCAAACGCGGTTTACCTAGCGTCTATCCTTGCGGTATTTAACTCAGGCGGTCGTGTAGCAGCAGGTATGCTTGCAGACAAGATCGGTGGCGTTCGTACTCTTCTTCTAGCGTTCGTTCTACAGGGCATCAACATGGTTCTGTTCGCAACGTTCAAAACTGAGTTTACGCTGATCATCGGTACAGCAATCGCAGCAGTAGGCTACGGTACGCTTCTAGCAGTATTCCCTACTCTAACGGCTGAATTCTACGGTCTGAAGAACTACGGTACTAACTACGGCGTGCTATACACAGCATGGGGTATCGGTGGTGCAATCGGTGCTGCTGTTGTTGGTTTCTCAATGACTAACGGTGACGGTTACACGCTTGCTTACACTATCTCAGCGGCAATGATGGCGGTATGTATCGTACTGGCGTTCATCACTAAGCCACTGACTGAAGCGAAAGTAGCACAACTGAAAAACGCTTAATTGCCAGTCCAGTTCTATTTATCTAGTAGATCTGCAGAAATTGATTCGAAAAAGGCTTAACCTAAGGGTTAAGCTTTTTTTATTGTTAGTTGGTTATGGAAAACACCGTCGAACTCGCGCCAGATTACTATCTCGATAACTTCTTTATGCTCACACAGCACGCTACCGAGTGGTACAGCGACTTACTTTGCTCAGATGAGCACCAATGGCTATCCGCGTTTGAAAGCTTAAACAAACCCGCACAGTGTCTTCTTGTTCGTCTATACAGCCGTAAAGGGTGCTGGTTTCGCAGCGACAAACTCAACTATCAAGAAATCGAGAATATCCAGTCTGCTTTGGATGAATTGGCAGCTCATGATTTTGTCTCGCTCTCCCCTGACCTAACAACGCAAGAATTAGCAGCGAATCTACTGACCAAGCCAGAGATCGCCACACTCTATCCTGAGCATCCTAAATCCCTCAAGAAAGAGGCGTTAGTGGCATGCCTAAGTGAAGAGCGTTTCGAGCTATTTGAGGCTCTGGGTTTCACGGTGATTAAGCTGAACTCCGCACACATGATTGATGTTTTGCTGACGCTGTTTTTTGCTAATACCCATCAAGACCTCAGCCAGTTCGTGCTCGATGATTTAGGCTTACACCAATTCGAACAATACCAGTTAAGTAAAGCGCGTCGATTTTTCGAGAGCAGAGAGCAAATCGACCGTCTTATTGAGCTCAGCCAGCTCTCCAACCTTTATTGGCAATGCGACAGAAAACAAAAAGCGAATCTCGATGTTCTTATCGAAGCGATGCCAGAACGGGTTGAACATCGCTACGTCGACCGTAAACGTGAACACATGATTAACGACATTGCCCGTGATTACGAGCGCATAAACGAACTTGAGATTGCAATTGCGTTGTTTGAGACGACCACACTCGCCCCAAGCCGAGAGCGTCGTGCTCGCATCTACGACAAATTAGAACAAAACGATTTATTTAGTGACATTGTCACGGAGATACTCACCCACCCTATTGATGTCTCCGAGTTTGAAGTGGCACAAAAGCTTGAACAACGCGTTAAACGTAAACAGGGCTTTAAAGTCCCGAGAGCCTCCAAGCCTAAATGCAGCGAATACCACATCGAATTGGATCTATCACAGCAACGTGTTGAACTGGCAACCAAAGCACATTTCGAAAGTTTAGGTTGGACCGTTTTCTATTCTGAGAATACCCTACTCAACGGCTTGTTAGGCTTAACTTTGTGGGATGCGATTTTTGCACCAATAGAGGGGGCATTTATTAACGCTTATCAACATCGACCATTGGATTTGTATCACGCCAATTTTGCCGACAAAAGGAAGCAACTTATCGACAATGCGCTTGAGCAAGTTCAACAAGGGAAGACGCAGGCGTTGTTTGATACATACCGAGATAAAGTTGGGATCAGTAATCCCTTCGTCAGTTGGGCATACGTGAACGAAGAGCTGATATCCCTAGCTCTTGAACACATCCCTAATGACCTGTTGGTCGAACTGTTTAACGTGCAGTTAAGTGATCTGAAACTCTATCGAAACGGCATGCCGGATTTGATTGCATTTAAAGAAGGGAAATTTGAATGGATAGAGGTGAAAGGCCCAGGCGATAAACTCCAAGATAACCAATGGCGTTGGATCAAGGAGTTCAATCGCCTCAATGTACCGTTCTCAGTCTGTTATGTATACCCAAGTGACTTCAAGATGCAGGATTCAGAGCGCTGTCATTGATTCGAGGTCAAGGAAAACGACGCCGCGTAATAGCCAGCTCTTTCCAAGTTATTTGACGCAGAGATCGGGGCAATGACACGCTCCCGAAGGGCGAGCTGTCTTGGCTTGTATACTTTGTTGTCGATTCTTGATTTAGAGTGACTAGATCTTTAAATCGCCGCCGCGTCTACAAACCAAGTCATTCTCGCTGAACCTAGCATCTTGAGGTTACTTGGGTATAACAGCACAAGCTTAGAAAAGAGCCAGAATGGTCTTAGCTACTTACTTTGGCGTTCTTCTGCCCTTTCTTCTCTTTCAATTGATCAATCACGTAGCTTGGTGCGACTTTCTCTAGTTCGCCCAAGCACTCGTCTGTTTTCGGGTTGTCGTAGCGAACATAAATGTCACAAACCGCATAAAGCTGCTCCGGCGCGCCAGAAATCAAATACGCTTGCTCAAAAGACTTCACCGATTTGTCTAGATTGTACTCTTCTTGCAGTACACCATTGAGGTACCAGAAGTAACTGTTATCTTTCGCCATGTTGGCTGCTTTCTCAATCTCTAAAGCTGCACTCTTCTTGTCATCAAGACGCACAAGCGTTAACGCTTTCGAGTAATGCAAAGATGCGTTGTCAGGATGAAGCTTAATTGCAGAATCCAGCGTCTTTACTGCATCGGCATCGCGTTGCTGCGCTCGGTAGTTGTCCGCCAAGCTTAACCAGATCTGTGAATTCTCCGGCTGATTGATCACCAAAGCTTGATAGATTTTATCCGCTTTATCCCATTCATGATGCCAACGATAGACATCCGCCAATAACAGTTTGGAACCGTTATCTTGCTTGTTCTCTAAATAGCTGATCAGTTCAGCAACCGGGGCTTCAAGCGTTTGCTTTTGCTCGCTGCTCACGTTAGAAAAATCACGCACTAAGTTGGTCGCCGCAGTAATGCGAACCATGGTTTCTTGGTCACTCAATAATGGCTCAATCATGCGCCAACGATGTTCAATCGTATATGGCTCTGCTCCAACAATCGCGGCTTCACGAACCGCAGGGTCTTGGTCTTGAAGGCTGCGTGCAACCGCTACCAGCGCGTTTTGACTTGGGTAGTTCGCCAACTCGTGCAGTGCTTCAATACGCTTTTCAACGGGTTGTTTGATGTCCTGCGCTTGATAAGACAGCTTCGCAACCATTTGCTGTGGCGACATCTGCGCTGAGTTTGCTTTTTGAGCGCTTGTCACGCTCGCTGATGAGACTTGGTCTGGTGCGAGCAAGGTTTCATCTTGTGCAATGACAGATTGGCTTGCGGTGATACCTAAAGCGACAACTAACAGTGTTTTTGAGAATGTCATATCAATCCCCTTAAAATTTGGTTTCGAATACAGGACGCTTCACCGCTTGTTGGCGTAACACTGCATCACTGTATTTGCCATGTGCCACAGGGTTACCCGTTGCACGAAGAATGTATGCCATTGCCTTATCAGCATGAGAGAAGAACTTTTTCCAACCTGCACACAGGTAGTTCAACCCGGGTTCACCGTCTTTGGTGCGGATGAAACGGTTTTTCGGACACTCACCGTAGCAAGCAAATTGGTAATCACACTGTTGGCACTGCTTGGTTAACGAGCGAGTCTTGGCAAAGCCAAACTTTTGCTGCTCAGGACCATAGGCCAACTTGTCTAATTTTTCGTGGTGGATGTTGCCAATCTTGTACTCTGGATAAACGTAGTGGTCACAAGCAAAAACATCACCGTTTGGTTCCATTGCCAAGCCTTTGCCACAAATCTCGCCCAGTGTACAAAGTGGGTTTTTGCGCCCCATCCAAGTCTCTACACTCGCTTCAAAGTACTGCACAAACACTTTGCCAATGTCGTGTTGAATCCACTCATCAAAAATCGCGATAAGGAAGTTACCCCACGCCTCGTCTGCCACACACCAAGGCTCTACTACAGAGTCTTTGTGACCAGGAATAAGACGCTTGTCGCCTTGTTTCAGTTGCTCTTGCGGCTGCCATGTTTGAGGTGCGGTAGTACGGAACGTTTTTTGTTCCACGATGGGAATGAACTGCATTTGCGGTGAGCGTACTTCATCACGCAGGAATCGGTATACCTCAAGAGGATTGCGGCTGGTTAGATTGTTTACACAAGTCAGCGTTGCGAACTTCACTTCGTGTTTGTGCAGCAGTTCAACAGCCTTCATCACTTGGTTAAAGGTACCACGACCTGCGCGGTTGGTTCGGTAAGCGTTGTGCATCATTTCTGGGCCGTCGATACTCAAACCGACCAAGAAGTTATTTGCTTTCAGAAATGCACACCAATCGTCGTTGAGCAATGTGCCATTGGTTTGTAGATCGTTAGAAATGACCACGCCTTCAGGCTTGTACTTAGATTGAAACTCAACAATCTTTTTAAAGTAATCCAAGCCCAACATTGTTGGTTCACCACCCTGCCAAGAGAAGATGATTTCCGGCGTGTTCTGCCCTTCAATGTACTGACGAATGTAGGTTTCTAACGTCTCTTCATCCATCACAGGCGTGCAGCCTTTTTTGTACTCAAGTAAGTCCTGTTTGCTGAGGTAATAGCAGTAAGTGCAATCAATGTTACAAGCCGCCCCAATAGGTTTTGCCATGACATGTAAACGCTTAGAGGCTTTACCGCTGAACTGAGGGCCTTGAGTAATGTGCATACGTCACCTTTTTCGTTATGAAATGCAGCTGAGAACGCTCATAAGCGTGCCATTCTCACCTTGATGACCTAATCATAAATCCCATTAATACAAGAGGCTTGTTATACCGTTTATAACCTTTTTTCATAGCGTTTATTGCTAATATTTATCGTGACTTTTTTGGCGAGAAACTATTGATGAAATCATTTAAAAGCAAATCGTTAACCGCACTTTCCATTCTATCATTCAGCGTATTAATGAGTGGTTGTGCAACTCAATCACCGCACCCTATCGCGCTCAACATTGATCAAGACATGGTGTTGGTGGAAGGCGGTTCATTTGTCATGGGATCGGACAGCGACTCCGCCAAGAAGGCAGAAACCCCAGCACGCGAAGTAAAGGTAGACGGCTTCTACATTTCCAAATTCGAGGTCACTCAAGAATTGTTTGAATCTGTCATGGGTTCTTCAATGAGTTACTTCCAAGGCGCAAACATTCCGGTTAATAACTTGAGTTGGCAGCAGGCAAATTACTTCATCGAGAAGTTGAACGAACTCACAGGTGAAAACTACCGCTTACCGACAGAAGCGGAATGGGAGTTTGCCGCGAAAGGCGGTAACAAGAGCCAAGGTTTCACTTACGCAGGCTCGAACAACATTGCTGATGTGGCGTGGTATGCCGACAACTCTAAAAACCAAGCTCACCCCGTTGGTCAAAAGCAACCCAATGAACTCGGTCTTTATGACATGACAGGCAACGTTGGTGAATTTGTTATTGATGCTTATGACGACACCTTCTACCGCTTTGGTCCAACCGAAAATCCAAACAACGCTAAAGACGAAAAAGCAGGCTTAGCACACAAATCCGTACGAGGCGGCAGTTTTGCCTATGATTCTGATGAATCAGAGAATTTCCGCCGAGACTTCGCCAGCCAGTCTATAATTATGTCGGACATGGGACTTCGCCTTGCGAAAGATGCTGATTAAGCACGATTACGCATGAGAAACGACGTGACTGCCCCTTTGCGCATTCTTACCAATTAAGACGTCTCTTGGTTAGGGAAATGGTTAGGGGAAAGAGGCTAAATCTACGTTGTTCTCATTTAACCTCAAATGTATACAAACAATACATTCAAACTTAGGTAAATAATAATATGAAGAAACACATCTGTGCCCTTGCAGTCTTATCTGGTTTATCATTCTCAGCGATGGCTTTAGATTGCGATCCAAACTTACTACCTTCTTGGAAAGATGGCGCGAGTAAATCCGCAATTGTTAACTATGTTGATCAATCTACTGATGCTTCGAAAAAAACCTTCATTGCGGAACAAGACCGCATCGCGGTGTTCGACAATGACGGTACGTTATGGTCAGAAAAACCGTTTTACTTCCAACTGGCATATGCGCTAGACGAAGTGAAACTGATGGCAAAAGACCATCCAGAATGGAAGACGCAAGAACCATTTAAATCTGTACTGAATGACGATATTGAAGGCGTCTTCAAAGGCGGTGAAAAAGCACTACTTGAGATCGTCAAGGTCACTCATAGTGGTATGACGGTAGAGGAATATCAGCAAAAAGTCGCCGATTGGCTGAAAGTCGCGAAAGATCCACGCTTTGGCAAAGCTTATACCGAACTTACATACAAACCAATGCGCGAAATGGTCACCTACCTGCAAGAGCATGGTTTTAAGACTTACATCGTATCAGGTGGCGGTGTGGACTTTATGCGCGTTTGGGCACCAGAGGTGTACGGTATTCCCGAAGAGCAAATCATTGGCAGCGCGCTAAAATACAAGTACGACTACAACGACGGTAAGCCAACCGTGACCAAGTTAGGTGAAATCCTCACGATTGATGACAAAGCCGGTAAAGTTGAGAACATTCAGCACATCATCGGTAAGAAACCCGTTCTCGCGATTGGTAACTCAGACGGTGACCACGCGATGATGCAATGGGCAACCAGTCAACCAAACTCTATGGCGATGATCGTTCACCATACCGACGAAGAGCGTGAGTGGAAATACGACCGCAAGTCCAGTGTGGGTCATTTAGATAAAGCAATGGATGAAGCCAATCAGCGTGATAACTGGCACCTCATTGACATGAAAAATGAGTGGTGCACGGTGTATTAACTATACCTTTGCAACTGACAAACTCCTCCTTAGTGAGGAGTTTTTTTATTAATTTTCAAACGTTAGTCTTTTCTTCACGAACACTTCACGACTCTTCACACAAAATGCCTCCCATCGAAACGAAGAGGTAAATATATAATGAAAAAAACAGTCCTGACGATTCTCGCAGCAAGCTCATTTTCGGTTGCAGCAGCACCTTACGTGGGTTTGGAATACGGATTCGGCACCACAGATCACGATTTTGAACCATCTTTTCAAGCTGACGGTGTGAATCTGAATCCTGAATTGGAAGACGGTATTTTTGGTGGCTTCATTGGCTACTCTATCAATGATTCTTGGGCTGTAGAACTGGGTTATAACCAATTTGATCTTGATGATGGTCGTTCCAAAAATCTTGGAATTGTCGATATCAAGGGTCAAAAATACCATCATGAAATGGATTGGGACGCTTCAATCAAAGCCAAACAAATTACGTTAGCGCCTGTGTTTAGCTATGCGTTAAACGAAAAGTGGACAACAAAAGTTAAAGCAGGTTTGACTTACACTCAGTACGAATCCAAAGCAAGCAAATCAGAAGAACATGAGCTTGTTATGAATGACGACGTCGAAATGAACAACACCTTGTTCCACCGTTCTGAAAAAAATAATGAGCTCGGTGCAATGCTATCTATCGGTGCGGAATACAAAATCTTCCCTCAATTGACCATCGGCGCGAACGCAAAATACCAGCTTGATAGCTACGCAAACACAGCATCAATCAACGTAGGCTCTACTTACTACTTCTAACTTAGGAAGCCATTAGCATGAAAAAACTGATTATTACGACAACATTAGCCCTAATTTCTGGCTCTGCATTGGCTGCCTTCAACGGTCCTGAAACCGCAGCAATCAGCACTGTAAAAGCGGCGCAAAATGCATCTGATGATAGCTATGTACTGTTGACAGGTAACATCGTTCAAGCACTTGGTAATGAGACTTACCTATTCAAAGACAACACAGGTGAGATTCAAGTCGAGATCGATAACGAAGACTGGATGGGTCAAGACGTATCACCGCAAGATCGCGTTGCCATTCGTGGTGAAGTAGACTCTGAATGGACAAAGACTCAAATCGACGTCGATACGATTCAAAAGCTATAAGCCACACGTTCAAACGAGATCCTTACTCTTGTTAAGTACAAAGCCACCGCATTGGGTGGCTTTTGTGCATCTCTTAACAAACGCTCAAGCATGGGCAATTAGGCGGTAGGACCAAGCGAATACTTTTAGATCTAACATCAAATCGAATTTTACGGGAACGATAAGGCTCACCATCAAGATTTAAAGGCAGTGCTTTAGGGAAATCGATCTCCAACCAACTCGCCTGAGTATGCTTAACAAACTGCCCAGTCTCAGTTGGATTTTGAATTTCATCAATGACCTGAGGTAGGTCATGGGGCAAGAATGGATGCACCAAAGTAATGTCCATTAAGCCATCATCTATCAATGCATTTGGCGCAAGCTCTTGACCTCCTCCCGCAAGGCGACTATTACAAAACGCCCCAACCAAGATCTCCCCTTGATAACTGCCCTGCTCAATTGTGAGGGAGCCATCATAAGGTTTAAAGCCAAGCGCCTTCACTAGACCGGTTAATGTGTAGGCACCACCACCCAGAAAGTTTTTCAGTTCAACTGGTGTTTCAGCGGTAATTTCTGCACCAAAGCCAGCTGCAGCAATGTTCATAAAATAGCGATCATTAGCTTGAACGCAGTCTACCGCAACAGCGTCACCATTGACGGCAAGTTCGATGGCTTCTCGAATCATGGTTGGGACTCTCGTAGCTGTCGCGAAGTCATTCGCCGTACCCATGGGGATAATGGCCAATTCTGGACGAACGTTCGCCTCAATCTGATTCAAAGCTGTTACCGCTTCGTTAACGGTGCCATCGCCACCAGCAACAACAATACGTTTCATTCCTTGATTGACCGCTTCACTCACTAAACGAGTCATGTCTTGTGATTCCCAAGTGACCCGAACTTGCAGATCCACACCTTGTTCTCGCATTCGCATGATCTCACTGCGAAGCTCAGGCGTTCCGGCTTTCTTACCGTTTAGAATGGCTCGTATTGTCTTCATACTGGTCCTTTACTCTTCGATTGCTTTCCCTGCTTGCTTGAGTTGAGCTCTCAACCATTGATGCGCACTTTCATTGTGACGACTAGAATGCCAGATTGCACAAAGGTCATGAATTTTGTCACTAAAAGGAAGCGGGACAGCTTTAATATTATACGTTTTTGAAAAGTGTTGAATGGTCGACAACGGCAGCATACCGATGTATTCACTACCATTAATGACTGGCAGCATTTCCATTGCACCAGATGCGCGATACACGATATTCCTTTGCGCTAGGTCTGCAATATCTTCCTCATTCATCAAACTTTTACGCGCATGCCAACGCGAAACCACGACGTGTTCTTCCGCCAAAAATTGTTCTACAGAACAAGCATCATGAATTCGTGGATGCTCGGCACTGCACACCACCATCAAACGCTCGGAAAACACAGGCTCTACTTTGAGGACAGTACGACCACGCGGTGGCATATCGATAATCAAATCATATCGTTGTAAACGCAGATCGCTTTCGTAATCTTCCGTGAACAAAGGATGCACTTCCAAACCGACACTCGGCGCGTTTTTACGGATTTGGCGCAGGAGCTGCGGCATTAACTCATAACTGGCAACTGAGACGCAGGCGATGGAAAAAATACGATTGGATACTTTAGGATCAAAACTGCTCGAGGCGGATAAGGTAGAAGTAAAGTTTTTCAGCGCAGCGACCATCGCAGGATAAATATCCATAGCAAAACTGGTCGGCTCGACACCCGATGTGCTGCGGTGGAACAGTGGCTCATCATAAATGTCACGCAAACGAGCGAGTGCTTTGCTCACCGCAGGTTGGCTGATATCAAGACGAGCAGCGGCCTTAGACAGGTTCTGCTCTTCATAAATCGCCACAAAAATGGGGATAAGGTTTAAGTCGGTGCTCTTCATTTTGCAAACATAAAACAGGACATGACCTTATTTTAGCTAACAGTATGATAGTTAACGACTCAGAACTCTAGATTTGAGCGTCTATGCATGTTTTCGTGAGTTTTAACCTCGCATTGACGAAGAATATTCTGAAAATCACTCAGGATTTTCCTAGGTAAGGGGTCAAGAATGCACTCGCCTCTTCACCGCATAAGCCAACTTCTACTTCAACGCCACCTTCTTTTAGGATTTCGATACCGCGACCAGCATTACGGGGATCAGGATCAAGCATAGCAACCACTACTTTTCTGATACCACAAGTCACTAAGGTTTTAGCGCAAGCTGGCGTGCGACCCACAAATGAACATGGCTCTAGTGTTACGTACGCGGTGACGTCACTTAGGTCTCCGTTGTATGCGTTTAGGGCTTCCACTTCTGCATGATTACCACCAATCGCTTGTGTGTGCCCTTCTGATACGATTTCACCGTTTTTGACCAGCACACATCCGACAGGCGGGTTTGGCTGACAGGCAGGCAGCGCGTTGCGTGATACTTCCAACGCACGAAGCATAAATTGTTGGTTCATTTGAATTTGATACTCGTTATTCAGAATTTGGGTGATGGATTCTAACGCCAGCATGCTTTCCTCGCTATATAAAAGTGTTTGCAATACTGGTACGTCTTATCTCAACAAACGACTCATTGCTAAACCTAATCCCCATAAAAAATAAAAAAAACGGGGCAAACCGTAGTTGCCCCGTTTGGTTACCCTTCAGACCGCATTCCGAAGTGTTGACTAACGAATTCTCATCGTTAGTTCAACTGCACGAAGCTGAGCCAATGCTTTGTTCAACTCCATGTGTGCCTGTGCAAAGCTGATATCGTCTACATGAGCACGAATGTTTTCTTCCGCTGCTCTACGAGCTTCTTCAGCCCTTGCTTTGTCGATGTCTTTACCGTGAAGCGCAGTATCCGCTAATACAGTAACCACATCAGGTTGGACTTCGACCAAACCACCAGAGACATACAGGATCTCCTCAGGCTTGGACAAGTCACCAGTAATACGAGCAACGCCCGGCTTGATTTTACTGATAAGCGGTGAGTGACCCGGACGAATACCTAACTCACCATCCGCACCCGCTACCGCGATAGCATGTGCCGGACCTGAGTAAAGAGTGCCCTCCGCACTTACCACATTCAGTTGAAACGTATTTTGTGAAACCGCTATGGCCATATTGCCTCCCGCGCTTTACAGTTTTTTCGCTTTTTCAAGCACTTCGTCGATGTTGCCGCAGTACATAAATGCCTGCTCTGGGATGTCATCGTACTGACCATCAAGCAGCGCTTTAAAGCCTGCAATGGTGTCTTTTAGTGGAACGAATACACCCGGTTGACCCGTAAACACTTCTGCTACGTGGTAAGGCTGAGTTAGGAAACGTTCAACTTTACGAGCACGAGATACCAAGCGCTTATCTTCTTCAGACAACTCATCCATACCCAGGATAGCGATGATGTCTTTTAGCTCTTTATAACGTTGCAGCGTTTGCTGAACTTTACGCGCCACATCGTAGTGCTCTTGACCAACCACTTGAGGGTCAAGCTGACGTGATGTCGAATCCAATGGGTCAATCGCTGGGTACAGACCCAAAGCAGCGATGTTACGAGATAGAACAACGGTCGCATCCAAGTGCGCAAACGTGGTTGCTGGCGATGGGTCAGTCAAGTCATCCGCTGGTACGTAAACCGCTTGGATAGACGTGATAGAACCATTTTTAGTCGACGTGATACGCTCTTGAAGCACACCCATCTCTTCTGCCAGTGTTGGTTGGTAACCTACCGCAGATGGCATACGACCAAGCAATGCCGATACCTCAGTACCTGCCAATGTGTAACGGTAAATGTTATCCACGAACAACAGTACGTCACGACCCTCATCACGGAAACGTTCTGCGATGGTCAAGCCTGTTAGCGCAACACGTAGACGGTTACCCGGTGGCTCGTTCATCTGACCGTAAACCATGGCTACTTTGTCGAGAACGCCCGCTTCCTTCATTTCGTAGTAGAAATCGTTACCCTCACGAGTACGTTCACCTACACCGGTAAATACCGACAAACCTGAGTGAGCTTTAGCAATGTTATTGATAAGCTCCATCATGTTTACCGTCTTACCTACACCCGCACCACCGAACAGGCCGATCTTACCGCCCTTCGCGAACGGACAAATCAAGTCGATAACTTTAACGCCGGTTTCTAGTAGCGCAGTGCTGTTAGATTGCTCTTCGTAGCTTGGGGCATCACGGTGGATCTCGTAAGACACTTGCTCACCGATTGGACCACATTCATCGATAGGATGACCCAACACGTTCATGATACGACCTAGGGTTTCTTCACCCACTGGTACCGTGATTGGGTTGCCCGTAGATTCCACTTCTAGGCCACGTTTAAGACCATCCGAAGAACCCATTGCGATACAGCGAACCACACCGCCACCCAACTGCTGCTGAACTTCCAACATCAGTGAGCCGTTGCTACCATCGTTGATTTTCAGTGCGTCGTAAACTTTCGGACCTTTGCCTTGTTCGAACTCGACGTCGACCACCGCACCGATGACTTTGACGATTTTGCCAATACTCATAATTTAAACCTCAAATTCTCTCTCTAAACCGCTTGTGCGCCGGATACAATTTCACTCAACTCTTGAGTAATCGCCGCTTGACGCGCTTTGTTGTAAACCAGTTGTAGGTTTTCAATCAGTTGCGCTGCGTTATCCGTCGCGGCAGACATTGCCATCATCCGCGCGGCTTGTTCACAAGCGATACTCTCAACCACACCCTGATAAACCAGTGATTCCACATAGCGTTGAATCAGGTGGTTGAGAATGTCTTGAGGAGACTGCTCGTAGAGGTAATCCCAACGAGCCTCTTTATCACGTGAAATGTCTTCTTTAGGGAACGGCAACATTTGCAATACCGTTGGTTTTTGCACCATGGTGTTTACAAACTGGTTGTAAACGAGGAACAAGCGGTCGATTTTGCCTTCGGAGTAGTGCTCCATCATGGCGTTAACCGCACCCAACATATCTTCCAGTTTTGGTGCATCACCAAGCCCAGAAGTCTGTGCCATTACTTTCCCGAGGGACTGGAAAAAGCTGATTGCTTTCGAACCAATGAGCGTCGTATCTACTTCAACGCCCTTCTCTTGCCAGTCCTGCATTTCTGCCAATACTTTTTTGAACAAATTACTGTTCAGGCCACCACACAAACCTCGATCGGATGAGATGATGATGTAAGCCACTCGCTTCACTTCGCGTTCTTGAAGGAAAGGATGGCTGTACTCCAGCGTACCGGACGAGACGTGACCGATAACCTTACGCATGTTCTCCGCGTAAGGACGGGACGCCTGCATGTTCTCCTGCACTTTGCGCATCTTGCTGGCGGCGACCATTTGCATCGCACTCGTAATCTTTTGCGTGCTACTCACGCTAGCAATTTTGGTGCGAATCTCTTTGGTATTTGCCATAACGGACTCCTGTTAGTGGTCCTACGATTGCAGCGCAGTGAACTCTTTCAGCAAGCTGTGTAGCTCACTCTCGATCTCGTCGTTGTAATCACCGGATTGGTTGATCTTGTCCAATAGCGGCTGCGCGTTTGTACGACCAAATGCCATCAACTCATCTTCAAAGCGAGATATTTGGTTTAACGCCACATCGGTGAGGTAACCCTTCTCTGCTGCAAAGATCGCCAGTGCTTGCTCAGCAACGGTCATTGGTGCGTACTGTTTCTGCTTCATGAGTTCCGTTACTTTCTCACCGTGGTCAAGCTGACGACGTGTCGCTTCATCTAGGTCAGAAGAGAACTGAGCAAATGCTGCCAATTCACGGTATTGCGCCAACGCGGTACGAATACCCCCCGACAGCTTCTTGATCACTTTGGTTTGTGCTGCACCACCTACACGAGATACCGAAATACCTGGGTCAACTGCTGGACGTAAGCCTGAGTTGAATAGCTGAGTCTGTAGGAAGATTTGACCATCGGTAATCGAGATAACGTTGGTTGGTACGAACGCCGATACGTCACCCGCTTGGGTTTCGATGATTGGCAGTGCGGTTAGAGAACCGGTTTTGCCTTTCACTTCACCGTTAGTGAATCGCTCAACGTATTCTTCGTTAACACGTGCTGCACGTTCTAGTAGGCGTGAGTGGAGGTAGAAAACATCACCCGGGAAGGCTTCACGACCTGGTGGACGTTTTAGAAGTAGTGAGATTTGACGGTAAGCCACCGCTTGTTTTGATAGATCATCGTATACGATCAACGCATCTTCACCACGGTCACGGAAGTATTCGCCCATGGTACAACCTGCGTATGGCGCTAGGTATTGCAGTGCTGCCGCTTCTGATGCTGACGCAACCACCACAATGGTGTTTTCTAGTGCGCCGTGTTCTTCTAGCTTGCGAACCACGTTAGCAATCGTCGATGCTTTTTGACCAATTGCGACGTAAATACATTTAACGCCCAGTTCTTTTTGGTTGATGATGGCATCAATCGCCATCGCGGTTTTACCTGTCTGACGGTCACCGATGATCAACTCACGTTGACCACGACCAATTGGCACCATGGAATCTACCGCTTTGTAACCGGTTTGGATTGGTTGGTCGACAGATTTACGGTCGATAACACCAGGGGCAATGACCTCTACAGGGTCCATACGATCGAATGACACTGCGCCTTTACCATCGATTGGTTGACCTAGCGTGTTCACGACACGACCTAGCAGACCGTTACCAACTGGCACTTCGAGAATACGACCGGTGCCTTTTACTTTCATCCCTTCTGACAAGTCCGCATATGGGCCCATCACAACAGCACCAACTGAATGACGCTCTAAGTTCAGAGCCAACGCAAAGCGGTTATCTGGCAGTTCTAGCATCTCGCCTTGCATAACGTCTGCAAGACCGTGAATTGTGATGATGCCGTCACTAACGGAGACGATAGTACCTTCATTTCTCGCTTCACTTTCGAGGTTGAAGTTAACAATTCGCTCTCTGATTAATTCACTGATTTCATTTGAATTTAATTGCATTTCTATACCCCGTTACACATGTAGGTTGGTCGCCAATCGGCTTAGGTTGGTGAGGACACTGCCGTCATACACGGTCTGCCCTGCGTTGATCACCACACCACCTACAAGGGATGGATCCAGTTGTGTTTCTAGTGTGATGGCTTTACCGTACTTTTCGGTTAACGCTTGTTTAAGCCTTGCCATCTGTTCCTCATCCAGAGGTTCTGAAACACGTACTGTTACTGTCATGGTTCGTTCGTAATCCGCTTTCATCTCTTGGAACTGAACGTTTACTTCACTGAGCGCTTTTAGGCGCTTGTTCTCTTCCATAATGCGAAGAAAATTCTCGAAGTTTTGATTCAACCATTCACCACCAGCATGAAGAATCAGATCCAACAATGGTTGTTCAGAACCGTCTTCATCAAGGTCATTCAAGACCAGAAGCGTGTTAGGTTGTTCCAAGACCACTTGGGTAATCGCAAACATTTGTTGCCAATCGTCCAAGCATTCTGCATCGCGTGCGTAATCAAACGCCGCTTTTGCGTAGGGTTGAGCTACCACTGTCAATTCGGACATGTGCCCTCCTACATTTCGTTGATGAAGCGGTTCACCAAGTCGCGGTTAGCCGAGCTATCCAGATTGCGATTAATCAGCTTGCTGGCACTTTCAATCACCAGATCCGCCATTTCATCTTTCAGCTCTTGGCGAACTTTGCTGCGTTCGCTTTCCACTTCTGCTTTGCCTTCTGCGACAATGCGCGCTTTCTCTTGATTTGCCAGATCAACCGCTTCCGCAACCATCTGTTCTTGACGTTGCTTACCTTGGTTGATGATAGCTTGAGCTTTTGAGCGAGCTTCTGTCAGCAGCGCTTCACCGTTCGCTTTTGCCAGTTCTAACTCTTGTGCTGCTTTTTCTGTTTGCTCAAGACCTTGGGCAATTTCAGCACGACGCTCATCAAGCAGTTTTACAAGTGGTGGCCAGACATATTTCATGCACAGCCAAACGAAAATCACGAAGGAGATCGCCTGACCAAACATTGAGGCATTTAAGTTCATAGCACCCTCTCTTCTATAACGTTATGAAAATTATTAATTCGAATTACGCTACAGCGAAGATGATGTACAAGCCGATACCAACACCGATCATTGGCACCGCGTCCACAAGACCCATCATGATGAAGAATTGAGTACGAAGCATTGGGGTCAAATCAGGTTGACGAGCCACACCTTCAAGGTATTTACCTGCAAGGTTACCGATACCTGCTGCGGCACCCGCTGCACCAAGACCGATCAGTAGTGCACCCGCCACGTAAAGAACTGCGCTAACGATATCCATAACAACTCCTAGAATTGGATTTTTTAATTAATAAACAAGATTTTTGAAATTAATGCTCTTCAACAGCCATGCCGAGATAAACCACGGTCAGTACCATAAAAATAAATGCTTGAAGAACAACAATAAGAATGTGGAACAGTGCCCAAGGAACACTTAGTGCCCATTGCATCCACCACGGCATTAATGCAATTAGAATGAAGATCATTTCACCTGCATACATATTGCCAAATAATCGAAGACCTAAAGATATTGGTTTAGAAATTAACGTCACCAATTCAAGAACTAAGTTCACTGGATATAACAACGGATGTGAAAATGGTTGAGTAGTTAACTCTTTAATAAAACCTTTCACGCCTTTGTTTTTAAACGTATAACCTAACACCAAAATAAATACGCCTAATGCCATCGACATCGTAATATTGACGTCAGCGGATGGTAAGTCACGGAAGTGTTCAACCCCTACAGCACGAGTAAGTGCAGGAATTAAATCAATCGGTAACAAATCCACGGCATTCATTAATAACACCCAAACAAATATTGTCAGTGCCAAAGGACCAATTAATTTGTCCTTCGCTTGAAATATTTCTTTTACGATGTCATCGACGAACTCAAATATTATCTCGATCAAACACTGGAATCGTCCTGGTACTCCTTTCGTTCCTTTCGTCACCGCATAACGGAATGAAAGGATGAAAACGAGCCCCGTCAACCAGACCATGATCATGGAATCAAGGTTAATTCCAAACCAACCGTCGCCGGCGGTGAGAAAGGTCAAGTGGTGCTCAATATATTCATGAGCGGACTGGACAGTCTCCATTTATGCCTTCCTTTCGAAGCGGTCTCTGAACAGCGGCGTTAAGAAGTGACCAAACATCGTCACACAAAAGCCTATCAGGACCACGATGTTGCGAAGAGCCATAAATCGAAACGTCAAAACAAACATCACTATGGTGTAAATGACTTTGATATTTCGACTCAGATGCATGAGGTCACGCAAACTCTCTTCTGGTTTCACCCTAGATTTAATGGACGCGAATACCATGCCAAACAGAGATGGAAGAATCGCAATCAGTACCCCAGTGATTGCTGATTCAGCGCTTAGAGTCCCGCTTCGCATGTACTCATACGCGATGAATACCAGACCCAAAGCTGCTTGAGCAATCAGAATCCTCTTGCCTGCCACCAATATTGGGTCGTCGTGAATATTAGCTTCCATAAATCACCCTTTAAAATAATATCGAATTAAAACTTCTGATAATTAAACTTCACAAAATAAAGCTGCCTAGTGACGACGAATTATATTAAGATAAATTTAATACACAGAATTAAATTTAATCTGATAATTATTATTCACATATTTAAAAATCAAAACGGAATCACTCCGTATTTCCGTTTCCCCAGAAATATACACCGATAATTTTAATAATCTAAATCGAAAAACTTGCAAATTATCATTCCATTTTTGAAGTGTTATTTTATTTGAACAAATCAAAAATGAAATATACATTGAATAAGCCGTCTTTATCAGGGTTAAGACGAAAAGCTTGTCACATGGAAGTGACACTCCATCACGAAAGGAATTAAAGTGATTTATTGGTTATATAATCTTAAATATACTATTTTCAATATATAGCTGATTAATAAACCTGTTTAATATAAAGATAAAATAGATCAAAAGCAGAACGTCGAAGTGACAAGAATTAAATATATGTAGAATATATTATTTAGTTACGCCCATTGTAGCACGCAAAAATAACAACACGACGTTTATTAAAGGATATAAAAAAGGACGCTTTACTAGCGTCCTTTTCGTTTTTATTTCTTATTGCTTGCCTGCTTATCGAGTTGTTGCAAGGCTTTAGGTATCACCCACTTGAAGCGTTTTGGCTTCAACGCTTGTATCCCTTTCCAAAGAGCATTCATCAAGCTTGCGTCCTCCTGCCCCTCTTGTAGGCGCTGTGAACGCTTCTGCCAAACGTCAGAGTCACTGGCTTTACTCATTTCAAGACCACCAGTGTTGCTTCTCAACTGCTTATACAAGCTTGCTCGAACATCACCCCATCGGTTTGCTTTCACCATTCGTCTGAACACCAACCATGGCGGCGCAGGACGAGAACGATAATAACGGTGAATGCTCAAGACGGCGATAACGAGAACAAATAGCGTCACTGCACAGCCAATCAACCAGCCAGAATAAGCTCGAACAAAGGATTTGAATGTATGCTTGGCTTTGAAGGTCTTACCCTCAATAACCACCGTTTCCAGCTGTTTACTCTGGTTATTCCACCATTGGAAAGTGTGCTCAGGTAAGGTGAACTCACCACCCTGTTGGATCACATACACACTTTCTTCGATGCGACTCGATTGGTAATCGCCACGCGTTTGCTTATCATCTAAGCGGTTTGGTTGAGGGTAGGCTTGATAACCGGCAGTAGAATCATTGGATAACAAGTCTGGAAGCAACACTGACAAACTGTCTTGTGCATTGATCGTTATGGTGCGAGTGATTGCATCACCGACTTTCAGCTCATCGTTAGACGTTGTCCATTTCTGATCCACACTCACCTTAGTCGCAGTAAACCATTCAGACTCATCACTGAGCAATCCAGAAGGCATAGACGCTTCAAACTTAATTGGCTGCGTATAAAGCGTGCCAGCGACCTTCGAACCATCAGGCGCAGAGACTTGCACACCAACGGCGACCGGTGGAATTACAAATTGTCCCGAGACTTGCGGATACAGGGTTATTTCCCAACGCTGACGAGACCATGTTTTCCCCCCTTTACGCTCGGTATAGTTGGTTGCTAATTGGTTACGCTGCTTTGCAATCACGTTAGGGATTTCTACGCTGCCAATGCGTGTACCACCGGTGAACCAACGAGGCGTTGCGACTTCGATGTACAAGATCACCTGCTCATTCACACTGAACTTAGGCGCTTCTTTCGTATCTGCCCCTGCTCCCTGTTTACCGACCCATGCTAACAATTCAACATTATCGCTGCGCTGCAAGTCTTGAATGTCTTGTGCGTTCGCCAAACCAGTAAAAAACAAAGTAAACACCATCAAGATAGTGCTTAGACGCGCAACAATAGAATCAGCGCCAAGTTTGAATACATTCATCATTGTGCTTGCTCCTCTTCTTGTTGTTGCGGTTGTGGCTTCGGCCCCGTTTTCACGGGTTCACGCAGTTGAATTTGGAATTTAGCGCGCAAGAAGTACTTAGGGTCGGCCTCTACGCGTTTTAACCACTTATCCGCCAGTTCTTGGCTGCCAAGGATTTCGTTCGCATTGAGTTTCTCTTTCAGCATTAATTCAGCAGCGGTTTTTTCGTCTGCCCCATCTGCCGTTTGCGGGTTGTCACCCAGTTCAAATGACTCTTCGGGTCCATCCGTTGTCCCTGCTTGACTTTCACTGGTGCGGTTAATCTCTTCAACAATGCCGCCGATGACTTTTAGGTTATGTTCAACGTCTGGTCGCAATTGATCGCTCAAGGTGTCTTTGTCTGCCAGTGTTTGCAATAAATTACGCGCGGCCAAATACTCACGTTGACGCGCCAACGCACTCGCAGCGTTGTACAAGCCATAGTCCTTTACCGCATCTGATGGATTGTTTTGCATCTCCAAGAAAGCCGTATGAGCCAGTTTGTATTCGCCTGCGTAGTAATAAGCCGTCCCTTTTCGCAACGGATCCGTAAAGTGCTTTGCTGCCTCAAGGTATTCGTTGTTGTTGAACAGGCGCTGCCCTTGTTGGTTTGGCGTGAGCCATAAATCCCACCACCATTGAGACGCTTTATCCCAGACCGTAACCTCTTGCACCACTTCGGGCTTATTCGCTTTGAGCGAGACGGTTTCCGCCATGACTTTTGGCGTCATAAACAAAGACGTTGACACCATCGCGACAACACACCATTGCACTAACCACCCTTTGCGGAACCAAAGCATCATGATGAGCGCAATTGGGAACAACAGTTGATAACCCATGTCTTTCCAAGGCATTGAGGATTCACCATTGAGTTGCATGTTTCGCTCAACAAAACGATTCAGCTTCTCTATGTCACTATTGTCTACCGTCACTTCCACAAGGCGTCCACCCGTCGCGCTGGCAAGATTATTTAACGAGTCCAAATCGACCGGGTTGTTAGAAACAATGTCTGAGTTACCCGCAGCCAAGATAAGCAATTGATAAGGCTTGTCAGCGAAGTAGTTTTTGTAAGCGGTAATAGTTGCAGGATTAACCCCATCCGTGACCAACAGAACCGTCGAACCCGGTTGGTCTTGTAATTGTCGGTCAATCAAAGGCAGCGCCGTTTCAGCAAGTTTACCTTCAACCGGCATGATTTCTGGTGTTATCGCAGCAAGAAACGGTTCGAATACTTTACTGTCCTGCGTCACAGGCATCGCAACATGAGCAGACCCCGCATACACAACTAGCCCAGTACTGCCTCCTTTTCTTGCTGCCAATAGGTCGCGGATCTTTTGCTTAGAGCGCTCCAAACGGCTTGGCGGAAGGTCTTTTTGCAACATCGAATCGTTGTTATCCAACACCACCAACATGGAGGCTTTATCCTCGCCAAATGGAGAAGCTTGGCGCTCCCACGAAGGGCCGGCACAGATGACGATGGCAATCGCCACTATCACCATAAGTAGCTTGAGCGGCAGTTGCTTTCGCCAACCATAGTCACCAATCGTTAAGGCTTTACGTAAGTGTTCTGGAAGAATGTCTTTCCAGCTAGGTTTGGCTTCTTCTCGCCACCTCAACCAAAGCAAAAGAAACATTGGGATGAACGCCAATAGCCACATTGGACGAATGAAATGGAACTGTGTGAAGAACTGTTCTAGTCCCATGCTAGAGAAAGGAGAATCAAACATGGCGATCTCCTTTTCCGTTTTCTGCTTGCGTGGAAGCTCCACTGGTCACTGATAGTCGACGACGCTTAAATGTCGCTAACGTGAACGCGGTCAAGTACATCACAACGACCAAAGCCATTAAATAATGATGCAAGCTTTGCTTGGGGCGATACGTGGTACTTTCATAAAGCTGGGGCTCTAACTTACCAATCTCATCATAGGCTTTAGCAAGTTCGTCACGGTTGAGCGCTTCAAACGCCTCACCACCGGACTCCTTCGCAATACGTTTGATCGTATTCATATCTAGCGCAGTTTCACCCACGGTTTGTGGATCACCCATGGCAATCACGTGGATACGTACATCTTTCGCTTTCGCGACTTTCGCCGCATCAATCGGTTCAACGAAGCTTCCGGTATCATTACCATCTGTCAGAACAATGGCGACTTTCTCTTTGCTCTCTTCTACGTCGGTGCGTGACTGTTCGCTTTGCTCAAACACCTTAATCGCCAAACCAATTGCATCACCTAAGTGGGTACTCTGCCCAGCCATCGCCACATCCGTTTGGTCAAGCAGCTCTAACCATACTTTTTGATCAGGCGTGAACGGAGTTTGGACAAATGCTGCGTCGCCAAACAAGATCAGACCTAAACGGTCGCCTTTGCGCGTTTTAGCAAAATCGCTCAACACTTCTTTAGCGGCATCAAGGCGAGTGATCTTTTCTCCGGTTTGGGATGTAAAGTCTTGCTCTGCCA
Source organism: Vibrio sp. Y29_XK_CS5 (assembly GCF_024181835.1). NCBI lineage: Bacteria > Pseudomonadati > Pseudomonadota > Gammaproteobacteria > Vibrionales > Vibrionaceae > Vibrio > Vibrio sp. Y29_XK_CS5. The sequence goes on along the minus strand of NZ_JAMZAM010000001.1, from coordinate 618,538 downwards.
TTGAGCCAGACAAATCGACCACAACCATGACATCACGCCCTAAGCTTTCACGCACCTGTGGCTCGCCAAGTACTGTCGGTTTTGCCATTGCGGTCACGACTAAAAGCCAAGAAATAATCAGCGTCGCACGCTGCCACCAGCTTGGAGTCAGTTGGCTTGCGCCTTCTGATGGCGTTTCGCCAATGGCGTCCACAAGCTGACTAAAAAACGGCACTTTGATGGCCATTTGTTTGGTGCGGTAAGCTGGAACGAGGAAATACACCACCAAAGGCAGTGGCAAGATGATGAAACAAAGCGGATGCTCAAACTCAAAACTGCTCATGCCCAGCCATGAAGCAAGAAGATCACCCATGGCGACCTCCTTTTAATACACGCGCTTTGTAGGCAAGCGTGCGCTTTTCAATATTTTGAGCGTTCTCATCATGCTCTTTCACCCACTTAGTGGCGCGTTCAAGAAGTTGTAAACACTCTGTTTTTTCCAGTTCAACACTTGGGTCAACGATACTTTGCAGCCATCGCTTCGAGACTTCGTCATCAAACATTTTATGCTTAGGGTTAAGCTCATCTAACTTGCGCAGGAACGCCGTATCAAACAAGCGAGCATGAGAGCTATCAAGATGAATCAATACAATTTTCAAAATCGAGAACAGGGCTTTGGGCATACTCGCGTCATCTGGATTCAAACGAGAAATGGCTTCAATAGCTTCTTTACGGTAGCGGTTATCCCACCAATGGTGCAGCAATCGGTAACCCAGATACATAAGTACAATCGCACCAATGACGGCAAGGATCTTCCAACCAATGGTTTGTGGTACCCAGCTTACGCTTTCTGGCACCGCAACGTCATGCAGCTCACGCAGAATATACGTGCTTGGAGGCGTGTGTAAGTCTGTCATTTATCGACCTCCAACGAGTTTTTGGAATTGAGTAATGTGGTCACCTGATGTATCGATTTCGATATGAGGCAGCTTTTTCATCGCCATTAGTTGCGCCAGTGATTGACGTTTTAACTGCGCTTTCTCAACCAAACTGGCACTGGCGGCGTCGACTTTGGCTTTGCTGTCTAAGTTGAGCTGGTAACGACCGTCACCAATCACCCATTTCACTTTTGCCAAATCTTGAGGAAGCGACTGCTCTAAAGGGTCGCTCACCATCACCGCGAGAACATCGTTGTGCTGTTGAAGCTGCTTAAGGTGATCTAGGTGGTGCTCTTCGCAATCACGCCAATCACTAATAAGAATCAATGTGGATTGTTTTAGTTTCATGCGTTTGATGAGCTCTATCCATTTACTGAACGTCACGTTATCTGCATCAATCGAGTCCACATTTAAGCGCTGGTTAACTTGAGAGAGTCGTTTCAGTTGTGCAAGCAGATCGTTTTGTGAACGCTGGGCTTTGCTGTGATATAGAGCGGAGTCAGAAGCGATAACAAATCCCACTCGATCACCGTCTTTCAATACTCGCCAACCACACATAGCCGCGACTTCAGCAGCGACCACGGATTTCATGACCTCGGTAGAGGCGAAAAACATCGCACTGCGCTGATCAACGCAAACAATCACATTGCGGTCTTTTTCTTCGGTGTAACTGCGCACATGGGGCTTGCCTGTGCGCATGGTGACTTTCCAATCTAGGTTTCGGATGTCGTCCCCTAGCTGATAGTGACGCAGCTCTTCGAAGTTCAGACCACGCCCACGGAATAATGAGTTGTGCCGCCCAGAAAGCACACTGCCCGCTTTTAAGTGAGGCAGCAGGCTGAAGGATTCGGCTTGTGCTTGTAAACGCACTAAGCGAGCGTAATCACAATACAAGCGAGGATCGAGCCCTTGGGATTGAGGAGCAAGCGTTGGCTTTGCCATAGTCCCTCCTGCTTATCCGATTTCTACACAATCAAGCAGCTCTTGCACCACTCGCTGGTGATCAACACCATCGGCAAGTGCATCGTAAGAAAGTGAGAATCGGTGTCCAAGTACCGATGGCACCATCGCACGTACGTCATCAGGCGTTACATAGTCACGCCCTTGTAGCCACGCGTAAGCACGAGCACATTTGTCCAACGAAATTGATGCGCGAGGGCTTGAGCCGATTTCGATCCATTTTTGTAGCTGGGAATCGGCGTAACGCTCTGGTTTACGTGTCGCCATCACAAGCGCCACAATGTAGTTCTCAACCAAATCGGAAACCGCAACGTTTGGCAGTTGACGTCGCGCTTCAATCACAAGCTCTGGCTCAATGTGTTTTGGCGTCACTAATTCACTACTGGTTTCTGAACCCAGCTCTTCACTGCGCACTAAACGAATAATGTCACGCTCAGCTTCATCTTCTGGATAGTCCACGGTCACTTTCATGATAAAGCGGTCCATCTGCGCTTCTGGCAATGGGTAAGTGCCCTCTTGTTCAACTGGGTTTTGCGTAGCAAGCACCATGAACAACTCTGGCAAGACGTGCGTCTTATCACCCACTGTAATCGTACCTTCTGCCATCGCTTCTAGCAGTGCAGCTTGTACTTTTGCTGGCGCACGGTTTACCTCGTCCGCCAATACGATGCTGTTAAAGATTGGACCTGGTTGGAAGTGAAGTTGAGGCTTGCCATCTAGTTCTTGGTACACTTCGGTACCTGTAACGTCTGAAGGTAACAAGTCGGGGGTAAACTGAATACGACCAAAGCTGGTATTAAGTAGATTGGCAAGCGATTTCACCGAGCGCGTTTTTGCCGTCCCCGGTAAACCCTCTAGAAGTACGTGACCATTGGTCAGTAACCCTATCACCAAAGCCTGAACCACATGGCTTTGTCCAATGACACTTTTTTCAGTTTGTTCGATTAATTCATTAATGGCTTGTTGTGCGTGGTTCATAGTCTACCTATTGAGTTTACGGGAGCCTGAGCGTTAAAAGTTGAGTATAAGACTGAAAGTAATAACTAAAGGTTATATTCGCTATATTCACTTGAGTTGTAAGACTTTATTAACGTAGATATACCAACCAAAATTGGCAGCGAATGGTCAAAGAACATTTTTATTCCTGGACACAAGTAGTTTAGACCAGCCTCACCATTCGGCGCGGTAAGTAGCCGATTTTTTGGGCATTCTCCCCAGCAATATTTCAAATACGGGCAATCGAGGCAGTATTGCGGCAAAGAAGACTTTTTCGCCATGCCAAAGCTGTATTGACGAGTTGAGATAGCAATTTCATTCAGAGATCGGTCATGAATGTTAGCCAGTTGGTATTCCGGATAAACGTAGTGATCACAGCTAAACACATCTCCATTGTGTTCAATTGCTAGACCTTTACCGCAGAACTCTGCGCTAACACATAACTGCGAAGGCATCCCCATCACTTGCGCGACGGCGGTTTCGAAAAGGTTGACCAAGACTCTGCCAAGATCGTTGTTCGCCCATTCTTCAAATACAGCAATCAGAAACTCGCCCCACTCTTCTGCATCGACCGACCAATCCGTAACGACCGACATCAAATGCCCCGGCTTTGCTAATTCGCTGCCAAGTTTTGGAGACATGTTTTCTTTCCAGAAATTGGGAGCGGTTTGAGTGAAAGATCGAGGTTCAACACAAGGTGTGAATTGGATATAAGTGACACGGAGTTCTTGAGTAAGAAAGCGATACACTTCGAGCGGATATTTGGCGTTAAAGCGGTTTACTGTCACCAAAGCGTTGAATGACACATTATGACGCTTCATCAAATCAACGGCTTGCATGACGCGTTGAAAGGCCGGCTTTCCACTTCGGGTTTTACGGTATTTATCGTGGATAAACTCAGGACCATCTATCGATAGACCAACCAGAAACCCATGGTCATGCAGAAACTGACACCAAGCCTCGTTCAATAAAAGACCATTGGTTTGAAGGTCGTTTTCGATACGAACGCCGTGTTTAGCGTATTTGTTCTGCAGTTCGACAATCTTCTTAAAGTAATCCAAACCTAATAATGTTGGCTCACCACCCTGCCAAGAAAACACAATCTCGTCACCGTCTTGGCTTTCGATATAGCTCTTTATGAATGCCTCAAGTGTTGCATCATCCATTTTTGGTTGAGTGCCTTGATTGAGTAATTCATCTTTGTGCAGATAAAAACAGTACTGACAATCGATGTTGCATTTTGCTCCGCCCGGTTTCGCCATCACGTGAAAACGTCGTTCGACTTTATCACTATTAGATGCAAATGCCGTTTTGAGAGGAGTTAATGCCATTTGAGTGGTATGAATGTGAGTTTGTTTTTTCATAAAGAACGATCTCGAAAGCAGAAGAAAGTCAGCGCCCAAGTTGGGCGCTGTATTTAAGGACAATAACTAGGGTCTATCGACCTGTGGACAAAACGTTATTTCGGAACAAACGAGCCCGGAGCCATACGCGGCGGGTACTCTTTGAAGGTTTCCATGACCTCTTTTACTTTCTCGATGGCAGGCATCATCAAAAACGAACGTTCGTACATCCAACGGTCGTAACCCATACCAGTATCGCCACGCTCAAATGGGTCGATACTCAAATCATAAATTTGTGGTACGCGGAGTTTGGTGAATGGTTTCTTCCAGATATCCAAGCCCGTTTCATTTTCTTGGATCATGAAGTGATATTTGTACTTACCATAGCGCAGAGCCAACAAATCTCCGTCGTCGCTCCAGTAGACAAACTCGTTACGAGCAGACTTGTCCGTTTTCCCCGTTAGATATGGCAGCTGATTGTAGCCATCTAAGTGGACGTTGTAATTCATATCGCCCACTTTCTTACCCTTGAGTAGCTCCTCTTTGACGTTACTATTGCCCGCCGCAGCTACTAAGGTTGGTAGGAAATCTTCCAGAGACACAATGCCATTAAGCGTTGTGCCAGCTTGGATATGACCTGGCCATTTGATCAATGCAGGAACGCGGAAACCGCCTTCCCAGCCCGTGTTTTTCTCGCTGCGGAATGGCGTCATACCTGCGTCCGGCCATAAGTTGATCATTGGACCATTATCTGTGGTGTAAACAATGATGGTGTTGTCGTCGACACCAAGCTCTTTAACCTTATTGAGCAAGTGACCAATCTGATCGTCATGTTGCTTCACACCATCGGCGTAGAAGCCAGCGCCAGTTTTGCCTTTGTATTCATCAGGAACGTGCGTGAAGTTGTGCATGCGCGTGGTGTTAAACCACGTAAAGAATGGTTTGTCAGCTTTGACTTGTTTCTCGATAAACTTCTCTGCTTCATCTAAGAACTCATCATCGACTGTTTCCATACGTTTGCGGGTCAATGGACCTGTATCTTCAATCTTGCCATCCGCATAAGAATGGATCACTCCACGAGGACCGAACTTCTTCTTAAATTCAGGATCTTGTGGGTAGTCTACGTTCTCCGGCTCTTCTTCTGCATTTAAGTGGTAAAGGTTACCAAAGAACTCGTCAAAACCGTGGTTGGTTGGCAAGTGTTCGTCACGGTCACCTAGATGGTTCTTACCAAATTGACCCGTTGCGTAACCAAGGTCACGTAACAATGTCGCTATAGTTGGATCTTTCTCAGAAATCCCCTCTTTCGCTCCCGGCAAACCAACTTTAGACAAGCCAGTACGCTTTGGCATTTGTCCCGTAATGAACGCCGAACGACCTGCGGTTGAGCTTTGCTGAGCGTAGAAGTTCGTAAACTTAGCGCCATCTCTAGCAATACTATCAATGTTTGGAGTGCTGTAAGCCAGCATACCGCCGTTGTAAGCACTTAAGTTCCAGTAACCGACGTCATCACCAAAGATAACGAGAATGTTGGGTTGTTCTGCTGAATAAGCGGTCGCAGATGCCGCTCCAATCGCAAGAGTGCAAGCGTTTAATACCAACTTCTTGCCGCGTTTTTTATCGTGGTTTGCCATAAAAGAGCTCCATAAATCCGTTGCTGCTAATCTTGGGGAGAAATCAGATGCCAAGATTTGATTAAGATAAAACTTGTAATTTGACGGATAAATAGAGTTCAGATACGTTAATACATAAATTCAGTTTATGGATAAGAAGATGGACTTAAACTTGATTCAGACTTTTTTGGTTGTCGCTGAGTACCAGTCATACACCAAAGCAGCAGACCATTTAGGAGTTACACAGCCTGCTGTTAGCGCCTCAATAAAGCGACTAGAGCAAGTAGTAGGCAAGCAGCTGTTTGTGAAACAAGGTCGTGGTATTGCACCAACCTCGACTGCCTATCAATTGATGCCGCAGTTTCGCCAAGCTGTAAGTATTGTCGACAACGCCATTTCTGAACGTACCTCTTTTCAAGTTTGCTGCTCCGAAACCTTGCTCCATAGCTTAAATCCAATTGAGAACGTGGTATTCCACGAATCTCCACCGGAAAAATACTTACTTTTTGAACAGATTCGCCAACAGAAAATGGACTTGGTGATTGATACTATCATCACTAAGGACTCCTCATTCGTGATAGAAACGGCTTACGACGAGCCCGCCATGGTGATCTGTCGCCAAAGCCACCCTAGGATTCAAGGTTCGCTCAGCAAAGAAGCCTTCTATCATGAGAATCACTGCATGTTTTCAGGAAAATGGAATAACACGTCCGGTTTTGAACAGTTGGCAAAAGAGCCGATTCAGGAGCGAAATGTCGAGATCGTGACGTCATCATTAGCAGGTATGGCAATGTATGTAGCACAACGTGATTGCCTCGGTGTCGTGTCACGCTCGTTTGCGATGAAATGGAGTAAAGCACTTAAATTACAAGTGCTTGATTGTCCAATAGAAATAGAGCGTATTCCTTATAAATTTGTCTACCATAAGCGCGACGAGCACAACCCTGCCCATCAACGCTTAAGAGAACAAATTCAACATCAGTTGGAGTCTACCAATCCAGCACCTATTGATTTATAGAGGCTCTCAAGCGTTGAACAACCTCCGCTGGAGCCACTTCTGCAAGCTGCTTAACACATTGTTCAAAAGCAAAAGCTACGGCCCCTTGTTTATAGTTGCGCGCTAACACTTCACACTCGGCGTACAAATGCTGCGGATTTCCACCCACTTGGTAGGCTGTGCTCAGTGCTTTGCTTGCCGCGAGTATGTCACTCTTCTCTAACGCCAAGCCATACACATACCAATATTGCGGGTTGTGTTCTGCCGTTTCAGCCGCTTGTTTCAAATATTGGTTTGCCTTAACGCCATCTCCAACACGAAGCCATGCCAAACCAGCGCTGTAAGGCAAAGCACTCGATTTAGGTTGCGCTTCAATCCCTGCCATCAAGGTTTCTAGTGCTTTTCTGTCGTTACCTTGTGTACGGTACAAATCCGCTAAGTTGGCGTAGCTATTCTCAAAGTAAGGCTCTATTTCAATGGCTTTTTGATAAGACGTAATGGCTTTACCTGTTTCTCCAAGAGCTCGATAGACATTTGCTAGGTTGGTTCGTCCAAAACCTCGATCCGCATTGAAACGCTGGATTGCCATGTAGTCTTCCAACGGCTGTTTGATCTTGTCGCGTTGCAGCGGATTCATTTCTGGATAATGACGAACCAAAGCAGCCGCGGCTTCAGCGCGAACGGACAATACTGGGTCAGTTAGTAATGGTTCGAGAATTTGCCAACGATCGCTAAATTCATAACTAGAAGAACCAGCAACGGCACCCAAACGGATCATATCGCTTTCATGTTTTACGGCCCTCGCTAATGAAACCAAAGTGTTCTGTCCGGTATTGCCACCCATACGTTCTAGAGCAGACGCACGAATAATATCGCTTAACGATGCGTCTTGAGCCGAATATGCTAATGCATCAGGCGCACCACGATGACCAATAGAATCCGCGTAAAATGCGACCGCGAAGTGTTGTTGATTTCGGTATTTTGAATTCGGGAACCATTCGCCTATTTTCGTATCTGCCCATTGATTGGTTTCGTCTTCATGACAAGACGTACAGACGTTTGGCGTATTAATATGCATACTCAAATCTGGGCGCGGCACATGCCAACTGTGATCACGACGCGGGTCCACTTGCATGTAAGTCGTTTCTGGCATGTGACAAGTTGTGCATTGCGATGCCTCAGTATTTGCCTCATGGAAAGTGTGATTTTCCGGCATGTAGTCAGACGCAATATGGCACTGAGCACAAACCGCTTCTTCTGGGATCTTCAATTCTGCGGTATGCGGATCATGGCAGTTAGTACAAGTAACGCCTTTTTCTGCCATGGCAGATTGCAAAAATGAACCGTAGACGTAATCTTCGTCATAGATTTGACCATCGTGATAATAGAGCTCTGGTGTGATTAAGCTAAGACGATATTTATCTAGGAACGAACCTTTTGCGTGATCTTCAGTTTCATTGAGCTGCGTACGACGACTATGGCACTGCGCGCACGTTTGAACTTGGTGCGTCATCGCTATTTCTTTTGGCTGGAGCGTACTGCGCCCTTCTTCGTAGACCCATTCTTTTACAGCCAGACCTAAATCTCGATCAAAACCATAGTGATTCGCTGAGACGATGGTATTTCCAGATTTTTCCGCTTGTTTGGCAAGTTCTACATGTTCGCTGGCAGGACCATGGCACGCTTCACAACCCACATTGATCTCAGACCACGTGGTTGAATACGTATTGGTTTTGGCGTCGTAGTTCTTTTCTAGATTCGTTGAGTGGCAATCGGCACACATGAAGTTCCAATTTTGCCCCGTATTCGTCCAGTAGAATTCATCTTTTGGCGTGGTATCTGGATATAGGTGAAACCAGCGCTGACCACCTTGTTGCTTGGTTCTCGAATCCCATGCAAAAGGAATGAGCTGGACTCGTCCATCTTCAAACTCCACCATGTATTGTTGAAGCGGTTCCCACGCAAAAGTGTAGCTAATTTTGTAGTCGTGCCACTCTCCGTCTGGACCTTGGATATTGACCCAATACTCGTCCCCTTTTCGATAAAAACGGTTTGGCTTTCCTTCGAATGTAAATGTGTGCTCGTTAAAGTCACCCAATATGGACTGTGCATCAGCATGCCTCATCGCCATATCATGATGAGATCCTTGCCACGCTTTGGTTTCTTTTTGGTGGCAATCTACGCAAGCTTCACTGCCTACGTAAGTTAGCGTTGATGATTCGGTTGATTGCGGCGTTTCCTGTGCAAACAGAGAAAAACTGACGAGCGCTGCAAGACCAATTAAGGTCTGCTTCCAACTTGCCCACTGAGTCATAACTGTCCTTGTGTGATTCTTTTTATTCTCTGATCAAAGATAGAAGTGTTTTTTCTTTTTAGACAAGCAATTACATAGGTTTTAAGAAAAACTCAAACGAGGCGCAAAAAAAGAGGCTCCGAAGAGCCCCCACATTTGGTTGCAATCAATCTATTTATTGTGACTTTCTTGCAGTTTCTCCATCACCTGATCAAGTGAGAAGCTCGCAGCTTTCTGCCTTGGAGGAAATTCTTGGAATGTTTCTAAGAACTTGCCCACATAAGCCTGTGCAGGAACAAGCATATACGCATGGTCGATCAACCAATCGTAATAGGTGTTCGACGTAATATCTGCGACTTCGTATGGGTCCATGCGTAGATTGAAGATCTTAGGCACACGCAACGGTGTAAACGGTTCAGCCCAAATTTGCAACGTACCTTTCGCGCGCTGCTCTAGGAATACGATCTTCCAGTTGCGGAAACGCAGTGAGCTCAAATCACCATCGTCTGTAAAGTAGAAGATTTCTTCACGTGGCCCTTTGTCCTCTTTACCAGTTAGGTAAGGCAGGAAGTTGTAACCATCAAGATGGTTTTTGAACGTCTTATCTCCTGCTTTATAGCCTTTCAGGAGTTTCTCTTTGATTTGATCATCGCCTGCTGCCGCTAGGAATGTTGGCATCCAGTCCATATGATGCATGATCTCGTTAGACACGCTTCCCGGCTCAATTTTACCCGGCCAACGAACCATAGCGGGAACACGGAATGCGCCTTCCCAGTTAGTATTTTTCTCACCACGGAATGGCGTTGTACCTGCATCTGGCCACGAGTTCATGTGTGGACCGTTATCAGTGGAGTAAAATACGATGGTGTTATCTTGAATGCCAAGATCATCCACTTTCTTCAATAGCTGACCAACATGGTTATCGTGCTCAACCATGCCGTCGGCATAAAAACTGATGCCAGTTTTACCCAAGTTGTCTTCTTTAACATGAGTGCGGAAATGCATGCGTGTGGCATTCCACCAGACGAAGAACGGTTTGTCGGCTTTCACCGCCCGATCCATAAAATCAAGTGCCGCATCTAGCGTTTCTTCATCTACGGTTTCCATTCGCTTACGAGTGAGCGGCCCCGTATCTTCAATTTTGCCATCAGCAAAGGATTTAATGACACCACGAGGACCAAATTTCTTACGGAATTCTGGGTCTTTCGGGTAATCAACATTTTCCGGTTCTTCCTCGGCGTTCAAGTGATAAAGGTTGCCAAAAAATTCGTCGAAGCCATGATTGGTTGGAAGATGTTCGTCTTTATCGCCTAAGTGGTTCTTACCAAATTGCCCCGTCATATAACCTAAAGGTTTAAGCATTTCTGCAATCGTTGCATCTTCTGCTTGCAAGCCTAGGTCAGCCCCCGGAAGACCAACTTTACTCAAGCCGGTTCGCAGCACTGTTTGACCCGTAATAAAGGTGGAGCGACCCGCGGTACATGATTGTTCGCCATAGTAGTCGGTGAACATCATACCTTCTTTTGCGATTCTATCGATGTTTGGGGTTTTGTAGCCCATGAGGCCGAACGTATAGGCGCTGATATTCGACTGACCAATATCATCACCCCAGATAACCAGAATGTTCGGTTTTTCTGCTGCGATACTGCTACTTGTCGCGCCGATAAAAGCAGCGGCAAGAATCGCTAATCGGCGTTTAACGCCATAATTCGCTGTCATATAAACCTCTGTCTGTATTAGAAAAGTGCATCCTGCACACAAACGTATAGCTCACAAAACAGACTAATGCGAATCCAATAGCATAATTAAAGTTAAGTTAAAACTAAGGTCTTATAAGCTCTAAACCAAAGGGGAATTAACGTGACCCAAGTCTCGCTTCAGTTTTCCATACAAAAGGTAAGGTTTGAATATTAAACTAAGAAAACAAAGAGTTACGCGTCTGCATAACTTATGGTTATAAACACTATAAAGCGACATTCTTCAATTGCATCATTAACTTAATAGCCAACGAAGCGTAGGCGGTCCCTAAGCTTCTCTTCCAACTTTCAACCAATTTGGAGTTTTTATGGCTAACCAAATGAGCAAGCTGGCTGTCGGTCTCGGCGTACTGGCAACCTCAAGCGCAGCAGTGGCGGCAGACAAACCGAATATCCTAGCGATTTTTGGTGATGATGTTGGTTACTGGAACATCAGTGCATACAACCAAGGTATGATGGGTTACGAAACCCCGAATATCGACCGTATCGCAAACGAAGGTGCACTATTTACTGATCACTACGGTCAGCAATCTTGTACTGCAGGCCGTGCAGCATTCATCACAGGCCAAGAACCGTTCCGTACAGGCTTGCTTACAATTGGTATGCCAGGCTCAACTCACGGTATCCCTGATTGGGCACCGACCATTGCAGACTTGCTAAAAGAGCAAGGCTACATGACGGCTCAGTTCGGTAAGAACCACTTGGGTGACCAAGACCAACACTTGCCAACTAACCATGGTTTCGACGAGTTCTTTGGTAACCTTTACCACCTAAACGCTGAAGAAGAGCCAGAAACATATTACTACCCGAAAGACCCTGAATTCCGTAAAAACTACGGTCCTCGTGGTGTAATCAAATCATTTGCTGACGGTAAGATCGAAGACACAGGTCCTATGACGCGTAAGCGTATGGAACATGCCGATGAAGAATTCCTAGAAACGTCATTGGCGTTCATGGAAAAAGCCGTAAAAGCGGACAAGCCTTTCTTCATCTGGCATAACACAACACGCATGCACGTATGGACTCGCCTTCAAGAGAAATACCAAGGTAAATCTGGCATCAGTATCTACGCCGACGGCATGTTAGAGCATGATGATCAAGTGGGTATTCTACTGGACAAATTGGATGAGCTAGGCGTCGCAGACAACACCATCGTTATCTACTCAACCGATAACGGTGCAGAGACTGTATCGTGGCCTGACGGCGGTGCAACACCATTCCACGGTGAAAAAGGCACGACATGGGAAGGCGGTATGCGTGTTCCTCAGCTCGTTCGTTGGCCTGGCGTAATTGAACCAGGTACTAAGATCAACGAAATGATGGCGCACCAAGACTGGTTACCAACACTGATGGCAGCAGCAGGCGTTCCTGACGTGAAAGAGAAACTGGCTAAAGGCTACAAAGCAAATGGCAAAGACTGGCGCGTACATATTGATGGCTACAACTTCATGCCTTACTTCCAAGGTAAAGAAGAGAAAGGTCCGCGTGAATCACTACTATACTTCACAGCAAACGGTGAGCTAAACGCAGTTCGCTGGAACGATTGGAAACTGCATTTCGCAACACTAGAAGGTAACATTACGGACGCGGTACGCTTCGCACCAAACTGGCCGAAGATCATCCACCTACGTGCTGACCCATTCGAGAAAGCGCCTCACGAGTCTGGTATGTACTTGCGCTGGATGGCTGACAACATGTGGTTGTTTGTACCTATCCAAGACGTGCTAGGTGAGTTCTTCAAGACACTACCGGATTACCCAATGCAGCAAGGTCAAATGATGAACCCTGCATCAATTAGCTACCAATCTCTTGGTCTACAAGGGAAAATGAAACAGCTAGAACAACTTCAGCAAGAAGTTAAGAAAATGAAATAGTTTCTTTTGCTACTACCGAAAAAACCCGCCAGCCTTGGTGGGTTTTCTTTTTTCACTTTTATCCGTTAGCCGCTTGTTCTTTACTAATTGACCGACCTATATTACACGTTCGCATCACCTCCCTCTCAGATAACGAAACTTCTAATTAGGTCGCACTTTGACGCTCTATTACTAATAACTGATAGCTTTCTCATTCAGCACATTGATTTTCACCAGTTGATTTTTGATAATAGTTCGCATTATCAAGTAATGAGTAATGCATCAACATGTTCAGTCCAACGTCAGCCACTAGCACTTCTCATCAAAACTGGTCTTCTAGTGCTCCCTCAACTGCTCCTTCTATTTTGTTAGTTGAAGATGATCCCGACCTCAACCTTCAACTCACAGAACTACTCAAAGAGCAAGGTTACAACGTGAGTTCTATGTACAGTGGTGACGATGGAGTAAGCGCATTTCATCAACAAACGTTCGACTTGGTGATTTTAGATGTGAACCTACCTAACCTTGATGGATTTGAAGTGCTCAATGTGATTCGATCTCAGTCGCAAACCCCCGTTGTCATGCTCACCGCTTACGGTGCGGAAGAATATCGGATTCAAGGTCTTAAATGTGGTGCTGATGATTACATTACTAAACCCTGTAACTTCACCGAGGTTAGCTTACGTGTTGAAGCGATACTGCGCCGAACCCAACTGATTCAACAACCTAACTCTGCCACAAAACTCAATGATAGAGAGCTTCTTCTCAGTAAGCAGACGCATTCCGTCACACTTCATCACCGCCCAGAAATGGAACCTGTTCAACTCACACCGATTCAGTTCAAGTTACTTTGGACTTTAATCGAACATCGCGGTGAAGTGTTAAGTAAACCCTTTCTCTATCAGACCGTTCTAGAGCGTCAGTTCAGTCAATACGACCGTGCTCTTGATATGCACTTAAGCCGAGTACGCAAGCGCCTCATCGCAGAGGGAATGTCTAACGACCGCATCCAAACCGTTCATGGCAAGGGATACATTTTTAAATGAAAAAAATGCTGTTTTGGCGGCTATTTATCGTTTTATCCCTTGGAGTGGTGATCTTTTTCTCTCTGATTCATAGTGCTGCCATCCTCTCTAACGAGAAAATGAGCTATTTAAAGAAGTCTCATCGTCAACAAATTTTAGATTGGGGCAATACCGCACAAACCTTCATTGACCAACAAGATTGGCACGGACTTGATGTTTGGCTGGAAGAGCTTGCTATCAAAGAATCAACTTGGGCAACCGTGTTGCAATCCCATCTTGACGTAAAAGGAGGGAACCCGCTCAACCAACGTTTTTGGCAAGGTTATGGAATTGGTCGAAGTGTAGAGTGGAAGATTCACCTCGATTTCCCAGACAACCCAATTATGGAAGTCCCACTCTCTCCATTCGGATACCACTTTTTGATTCTGCTACCAGATCGAATGCGACCGGGAACCTACATGTCTCACGCGTTTTGGTTGTTTCGCTTTGTGATTCCCTTTCTTGCTCTACTAGCACTTACTGTGTATTTGTACCGTTATGTCATGCGCCCCTTGCAGCAGTTTCATCGTGCCAGTCAAGCTTTCAGTCAGGGCGATTACTCTGCTCGTATTGGGCATACCATGAAACTAGGCAACGATGAGATTAGCCAAGTCGCTCGTACTTTCGACAAAATGGCGGAACGAACGTCAGATGTGATTCAGCACAACCGCAACCTTATTGCGGACATGTCACATGAGATACGTACCCCACTCGCTCGAATTGAGATGGCAATTGACTGCGTAGATAAAAATATCGAACGCGAGCAAATGCTAGAACGAATCAAAAGCGATACTCAAAAAATGCGAGCGACCGCCGAAGACACACTGACCCTTGCGTGGATTGAAAATGAGCAACCAAACTTAAGAACCGAGTCGTTTGATCTCGCCGAGCTAATTGAAATCATCGTAGAAGATGCGCGTTTTGAATACCCGGATAAACAGGTTTCATTGCTGCAAGATCATTCTCTTCCTCTACAAGACTCGAACCAAATGGCGCTCAGCCAATCTTTGGAGAACATCATTCGTAACGGTCTGCGATACACACAAACAAAAGAAACGTTAGACATTCGTGTTCTCACCAAATCCAATCATTATCAAATCTTGATTACTGATTCAGGTCCGGGTATCGACCCTAGTCTGTATCGACAAATCTTCAAACCCTTCTTTAAAGCAAATAACCAAGTTACATCCCGAAAAGGCTTTGGTGTAGGTCTTGCGCTCGCCAAGCGCCACATCGAAGCAGTAGGCGGCAAGATCACCGCTTACAACGCAGAACCAAAGGGATTGACGATGGATATTTCATTACCTAAACGACGCTAACTCCAGCTCACTGCAAGGATTGTAACAGTTGTAAAAGTCGTTTACTCAGAGTGTAAGAATCACCAAAATCTCACTCGATAATAATTCTCATTAACAATGGAGGTTACGGTGTCTGCTTCAACCGTATTTAAGCTAAGCCCACTTACCATCGCGCTTTTGGTTGCATCACAAGCGACATACGCCAAGGATGACATCGAAATTGTCGAAGTTACTGGGCACACGCCTGAAGGCGTCGATATCACAATCGATTCCGATCAGCTCGCTAAATCCCAAGCGCAAGACTTGAACGACATTTTCCGTAAAGATGCAGAAGTTAGCGTCGGTGGCTCTTCTGGCGTTTCTCAAAAGGTCTATGTCCGTGGTCTGGAAGATACCATGTTGAATGTATCTATCGACGGTGCGGAGCAATCCGGTAACCTATTCCACCATCAAGGTCGACTCTCTATTGAACCTGAACTTCTCAAGCAAGTTGATGTGAGTGCTGGTACAGGTCGTGCAACAGACGGACCAGGTGCACTCGGTGGCGCGATTAAGTTCACCACTAAAGATGCACACGATCTCCTTGCCGCAGGTGAAACCTATGGTGCGATGCTAAAAGGCGGTTATTACACCAATAATGAGGGTTACAAGGTTTCAGCAAGTTTATACGGAGAAGTCGCTGATCAGCTTGGTCTTCTGGCTTCGTTTGGTTACGTCGACGGCGATAACATCGAAGACGGTAAAGGTCAGGAACAACCCTACACAGCGTTAGAGCAACAAATTGCGCTTCTAAAGCTTTCTGGTCAGTTGAATGACGAACATTACTTATCTATCAGTTACGATTACCGCAATGATGATGGTCGACGTTTAAATCGCCCTCACTTCCAGCCAAGCTTTAAAAATGCGCCTCTCGATCAAGAAACCGATCGTTCTACTTTTACTCTGAATCACAAATACGCAGCAAGCGAATTGTTTAATTTAGACACCACGCTCTACTACACCGATAGTCGCTTAGCTCATAAAGATCACCCCCGCTGGGGCACCAGTGATGGTTCGATCCAGACTACTGGTATAAAGATATTCAACACGAGTAAATTGACTGACCACACTTTGGTCTATGGCTTGGATTACAAGAAAGACAAATCGGAATTTGAAACCAACTACGATGGTAAAAAGGATGATGAAGAAAAAGGCACAGTCTATGGTCTGTTTGTCCAAGATGATTGGATGTTAACAGAAACCATCATTCTAACCGCTGGTGCTCGTTACGATTGGTACGAGTTAACCGATAACAAGGACCAAGACTTCGACTCAAACGGTTTTAGCCCTAACGTAGGTATTAATTACAATGCGTTGGAAGGCTTGAACCTATTTGCTAGTTATGCGGAAGCGTTCCGTGGTCAACAAATCAAAGAACTGTTTGTTATCGATTACCGCGAAAATGACCCAAATCGTAAACCTGAAGAAGCACGCAACTTAGAGCTAGGGGCAAATTACCAATACGATGATTTCTTTGCTGGCGTCACCTTCTTCGATAGCACAATCAAAGACGTGGTAACAAACCAAGGCGCGGTTTACACCAACGTGGGCGATTTGGATAACCAAGGTGTTACCGCTTACTTAGGCTATGCAATTGCTGATGTATCAGCTCGATTGAGTTACAACCAATCCCGTCCAGAGCTAAACGGCACACCGCTTTCTGATGAAGATTCCACATTGGGAACATCGATTGGTGATACTTGGGTACTTGATCTTATCTACCAACCAATGGAAACCCTTGAGTTTGGTTGGAATGCTCGATTTGTTGAACGCTTGACCGATGTAGCGGATCCAACCGTCCATCCAGAAAAGCCAGGCTATGGTGTGCATGACGTTTACGCATACTGGATGCCATTAGCTGATGAAGAACTTTCCTTAACCCTATCGGTGAAGAACGTCTTTGATAAGTACTACTTCGACCATGCCTCATACATGGCATACATCGGAAGCCCAGTAGCACAAGGGTATGCGAGCCCTGGTCGAGACTTCCGATTTAACGTCACTTACGCGTTCTAGGTTCGAGTGAGTACATTGCCATTGACCTAACGATAACAACTCAGAAATCGGGGCGAATTGCTCCGATTTTTGGTATTTAGCGGCGTATTTTGCTTTAATTAACGCAAATTCAATTTACTCAAAATAACTCAATGAATTTACGTTTAATTTTTACACTGTCTATTGCCACTCTATTTGCGGGTTGTGCGACCTATGCAGGACTAAACTACGATAAACTGTTTGGTCCTGAGCAAGTTCGCGAGCGAACCGCAACGATTGATACGCCACAAGCGGATTTCTTTCAACATGACGTCAAACCTATTGTTGATAATCGCTGTGTGGTTTGCCATGCCTGCTACGATGCCCCTTGTCAGCTCAAACTTTCTTCCGTAGAAGGCATAGACCGCGGAGCAAGCAAAGCTTTAGTATATGAAGGCACTCGCCTCACTGCCGCTGCCCCAACTCGTCTATTTGAAGATGCACAAACCACTCAGGAGTGGCGTGACGCTGGCTTCCATCCTGTGCTTAACGAACGTGAGCAGAGCATGGCGGCTAACATGGATGCAGGTCTAATTGCACGAATGCTGCAACAAAAGGAACGTCACCCTCTTCCCGACCAAGTTCAGCTAGAAGGCTTCGATTTTTCTATCGATCGTGAACAAACCTGTCCGACCATTGAAGAATACGCGCAATATGAGCAAGACAACCCAACATGGGGAATGCCTTTTGGTATGCCGAACTTAACTTCAGCGGAGTATCAAACATTGATGCTTTGGTTAAAGAACGGCGCGATCATGAACGCACATGTACCGTTAACCGAGCAACAACAAACAGAAGTAGACAAGTACGAAGCGTTACTCAACAAGGGCTCTCGTAAGAATCAACTTGCTGCTCGTTACATTTACGAACATCTGTTCTTATCTCACCTATATTTCTCTGAATTAGATGGAGAACAACCTCGATTCTTTATATTAGTTCGCTCTGCGACGCCTCCCGGCGAGCCTGTAAAACGCATTACAACACGTCGTCCATATGATGATCCCAAAGTGGAACGCGTTTACTACCGTATTATTCCAGAGCAAGGCACTATCGTGGATAAGACCCACATGCCGTTTGCCTTGAATAAACAACGCATTGATAACTGGGAAAAGTGGTTCATTGATGCCGATTACAAAGTGGCACAACTGCCAAGCTACGAGCCAGAAGTCGCTGCTAACCCAATGACTGCATTCATTGACCTACCAGTGAAATCTCGCTTCAAGTTCATGCTGGATAATGCACAAAACACCATTATGGCTTACATCAAAGGTCCGGTGTGTCGCGGTCAATTAGCATTGAATGTAATTAACGACCGTTTCTGGGTGTTCTTTCTCGATCCAGACAAAGCGGATATTCCCGAGGTGAACGAGTTTTATCGTTCCCAAGCAGACAATTTGAAGCTTCCGGGCGAGTTAGAAAGCAATACCGTACCAGTAACAAACTGGGTGAAGTACTCGCGCCAGCAAGCTCGTTACCTAGAGGCTAAATCAGACTTCATCAACAAATGGTTCAAAAACGGCGAGCATCTTTCTACGGATGTGATTTGGGATGGTAACGGCACCAATCAGAATGCAGCGCTAACGGTATTCCGCCACTTTGACAGTGCATCTGTCGTGCAGGGTTTAGTCGGAGAACAACCAAAAACAGCTTGGGTGCTGGACTATGCCCTACTTGAGCGAATTCACTACCTTCTCGTTGCTGGGTTTGATGTTTACGGCAACTTTGGTCATCAGTTGATCACTCGTATGTTCATGGACTTCCTTCGTCTTGAAGGGGAGAGTAATTTCATTGCCCTATTGCCTGCCGATATGCGTCATCAAGAGCACTCAAGTTGGTACCAAGATCAACCGCGTCAGCTAAGCGACTTCTTGCAGCGTAATGTCGCACCATTTAGCCAACCGACTAGCGTTGTGTACCATACTGACGACCCGAAATCCGAACTGCTTGATATCTTGCGCAAGCAGGTTTCACCTATCCTGTTACCACGTTATGACATTGTAGATACCGCACTAACGGTGGAGAATGAGCAGCAGTTGGCAAGCATCAACCAAGTTCGTGGAGAGGGACTCCAAACTGTGCCGCAAATCACCATGCTGATGGTGCGCAGTAATTCCGGTCAAGATGAGCTGTTTACCCTGCTGCATAATAACGCGCATATCAATATTTCTAGTTTGTTTGATGAAGAAAGTAACCGTGACTTCGCAAACGATGATATGACCATCGTTCGAGGTGTTGTTGGCAGTTACCCAGCTGCGTTTTTCTCAATTAACGAAAATCAGGTAAAAGAATTTGTCGATCAATTTAGTGCTCTAAAATCCGAGTCAGATTACGTTAAGTTACTGGATAATTTTGCGATTCGCCGAAGCTCAGAAAAGTTCTGGCCGTTTAGCGATCGTATCCACGATTGGTATCGTACAAATCAACCGATCGAATTTGGTTTACTTGACTATAATCGTTTTGAGAATCGATGATGATTTAAGGGGGTTCTCATGAGTATCCGAGACAACATTGCCGCTCTCGAGCAACAGATTTACGTTGCTTGCTCAGAGGGGGATTACGATACGGTCAACATGCTTGAGCACCAACTCGAATACTTGCGTGGCAGAATGGAGCATCCGTTCGAAGATGATCCTTATGCATTAGACACTCGGTTTGAGTGGGAAGATGATCTGACCGAATAGAAAAAAACCTCCGGCGTAAACCGGAGGTTTTTGTTTATCGGCATTGATCTGCTTGCTCGAATTTACCTTCTGGCTCAAGCAGGTAGCAAAATAGACGTTTATTCAGCCATCAGGTTATCAAGGGCATGAATCGACTCATCAACTTGCTCTTTTAGCGCACCTTGGTGTGTGGCGTACGCCTCCAATGGCTCAGCGGCAATTTCAACACATTGGCATGTATTCATTAATGCCGTCAGACCTAAACTGCCTGCGCTGCCTTTCAATTTGTGGGCAAGATCTTTCACGCCTCGGCTGTCACCGCTTTCTGAAGACGTTTCCATTTGGCTTAGTACATCAGCGCTGGTTTGTCTGAACAAATCAATGATGTGCAGCATCTTTTCTCTGCCCAAAATCTTCATGTCTGACTGAATCACATTAGGGTTGATGATAACCATTGCTGGCTCCTCTGCTATCGTGTCTGTTGTGACCGCCGATTCGTTGTTGTCGGTCGTTGTTGTTATTTCATTATGTGGGATGCATTCCCCGCTTTGAGGAAGCAGCAACTGTTTGCCATCCAACATATCTTGGATGAGCGCAGCAAGAGCTTCTTTTTCCATAGGTTTTGGTAAGTAGCCATCAAATCCCGCCGCCAAATAGCTTTCCACTTCTTCAGCAAATACATGAGCAGAAACCGCCACCATTGGCGTAGGTGCAAGTGCTTTATCCGCTGGTTTGTTGCGCTCTATGCGTTTAAGGCGGTGGATTAAATCAGCACCGTTACAATCTGGCAAGTTGATATCGACCAGTGCAATGTCGAAATCGTGCTTGTCAATGATCTGCTCCGCCTCTAAGCCATTTTCTGCCATGATAACTTGGTGTCCCATGCTCTCTAAGAAACCTTCCGCCACAACACGGTTTACAGGATTGTCTTCTACTAGCAGAACTTTCGCTTTCACTTTACAACGAGCGCTCGCGATGGAAACCGTCTCTACAGGCTCACTCTCTTCTAAAGGAATGGAGAACCAGAAACGGCTGCCATGTCCTTCATCCGAATCCACATCCAAACGGCCCCCCATTGCTTGAATAATACGGCGGCTAATAGCAAGACCTAACCCGGTACCACCAGTTTGGTTCAAACCGCCTTCAGCTTGTGTAAAGGCATCGAATAAGGTTTTTTGGTCTTTCTTTGCAATGCCAATACCGGTATCCGAGACTTCGAACAGAACTTGCGATTCATCTTCTGGGTTTAAGCTGACATAGATGTCAATCTCACCTTGTTCGGTGAACTTAATCGCATTACCCACTAAGTTATTTAGAACTTGATTGATGCGCGTAACATCCCCTTTCCAGTAACGCCCTACATCACTTTCGATATGGTAAGAGAACAGCAGTTTTTTCTCTTGCGCTTTGCCGTTCATCAACTGGAATGTGTCTTCTATCATTTGGTGCAAGTCGAAACCTAAACTGCGGATCTCCAAATGTCCGGCTTCGATTTTCGAGTAATCCAGAACGTCATTCAAAATCGCCAGCAACGTTTTACCACTGCGGTTGATGATTTCTGCGTAACGCTTTTGAATTGGGTTCAGACCGGAATCAATCAGCAGACGTGCCGTACCAAGCACACCATTCATCGGCGTACGAATCTCATGACTCATAGTAGCAAGGAAGGCAGACTTCGCTCGGCTGGCTTGTTCTGCTTGCTTACGTGCTTTCGCGTGGTTCAACACCTCTTCATTCAAACGGCGGTTTGCTTGTTTCAGCTGAGAAGTTCGTTGCTCAACCAGCTCTTCGAGGTGCTCTTTATGCTCTTCCAATTCACGCTTGGCTTTCGCTTCGCCCTCAGCAACCACCTTGAGGGCTTGCGCCGTATTACGAGCAGTAATGATGGCTTGCCCCATATGCGCCAGCTCATCTTTTCCTTTCACTTCCAGCTCTACCGCTAGGTTGCCCTGCGCAACAGAAAGCAGCGCCGAAGAGTATTCTGTCAAGCGCTTCACGACCGACACGTAAACCACACGCCAAAGAATAAGCACAACAATGATCAAACCAATGATCGAAATGACCGTCAGCGACCACTGCGCAAATTTCAAGGTACTTGTCAGTTGTTCAACTGCAATACGGGTAGTCTGGTTAGAATCATCCACCAGCTTGTTTACGGTGCTGTTTAACTCAGAGAAAAGCTCAAGCGTTTTTTGCATTAGTTGCTGAGACTGCTCGTTGTTCTCATATTGTTGAAGCAAAATGGTGAAGACAACTTGACGTTTACCCAGTTCAGTAAGAAGTTGGCTCATTTGCTCTGAGCGCGTAGGGTCTTCTACCGCTAACACTCGGCGTTTCATGATTTTTAGGTTGTCTTCGAACGCTGTTTGGATCTGTTGAATGCGGTCTACGTTAGTCAGTGTGCGCGCTTCTTCAATTTGGTTGAGCATCTTGAAGGCGAGTAAATGCAGCTCGTGAAGTCGTTCGGTCAGGTCTAGGTCGACTTCCACTAACGCATCTAGCGCTTGATACACTTGATCTTTCTTGTTGGATTCAAGCAAATCATAAATATGCGTCACGTTCGCAACGGCAATGGTACTGGTGTTTTGCACTTGAGTACGCGTAAGTTGCTCCAACTCTTCACTCAATAAGCGCATTTCTTCTACACGCGTATCGATCTCTTTCGCTAGCCAAAGCTTGCGTTCTACCGTGACACCTAACTCAGCCAGGTTGTTAATGACGTTCTGGACGTTATTTTCCAATGCCTCTAGCAATTGTGAATCAAAAGACTCTCCACCCAGCTCTTTGATGTGAGTAAGTAAGGACTCAAGCTGATCAAATAAGACGCGCCCCGCCTCTTTACGCTCCTGTTCGTTTTGCGCATTGGACAACATTTGAACCGATGAAATGATGCGGGTACTGAGCTCTGACACTTGTCGAGCTTCAATCATTGCTGGTATGGCAGCATCTACCACGTTCCTTTCCGTTTTTGCCACCAGAGAAAACCCTGATACACCGATTAATGCTGATAACATCACCAACATTGCCATCGCAATGAAGGACAATAACAGTTTACGACCGATGCTTGCGGTAGCTAGCAACATATTTTCCTGACCTTAATATTCGTGTTCGGCGACATATTACGTTATATTTTGCAGTGTTTACTTAATCTATGCCAACGAACTTCATTTCATGGTTATAAATCAGCGTTCATTTCGCACAATTTTCAAACAATCTGCGCTAGCAATGACACTTTTCGCTTCAGTGCCGAGTTTTGCAGCAGAGAAAATCTGTGCCATTTACCCTCATTTAAAGGATTCATACTGGCTATCAGTAAACTATGGAATGGTTTCCGAAGCGGAAAAACTGGGTGTTAACCTGCGCGTACTTGAGGCAGGCGGTTATCCCAATAAAACGCGCCAAGAGCAACAATTGGCTTTGTGCACTCAATGGGGTGCCGATGCCATTATCCTTGGTACCGTTGATCCACAAGCTTATGAGCACAACCTGAGAAACTGGGTTGGTAATACGCCTGTATTTGCTACCGTAAATCAACTCGACCTTGATGCAGAGCAAACCAAACTGCTTAAAGGCGTAGTTGGTGTGGACTGGTATTGGATGGGCTATGAAGCCGGCAAATACCTTGCAGAAAAGCACCCTAAAGGCTCGGGTAAAACCAATATTGCCCTACTGCTTGGTCCAAGAACGCGTGGTGGTACCAAACCGGTTACCACAGGTTTCTACGAAGCAATAAAGAACAGCGATATTCACATCGTGGATTCTTACTGGGCTGACAATGACAAAGAGTTACAGCGTAACCTAGTTCAGCGTGTTATTGATATGGGCGATATCGACTACATTGTCGGTAGTGCCGTTGCGATCGAAGCCGCGATCAGTGAACTACGCAGTGCAAACAAAACCAAGGACATTGGTTTGGTTTCCGTGTATCTCAGTCATGGTGTGTATCGTGGACTATTGCGTCATAAGGTGTTATTCGCTCCAACCGATAAAATGGTAGAACAAGGTCGTTTGTCTGTCCTTCAAGCGACGCACTATTTGCGTCATCAACCGTATGAAAAACATGCGTCTCCACAGATCAAACCATTGACGCCAAAGACACTTCACGACGATACAATTGAAGAATCGTTATCTCCGTCAGAATATAGGCCGACATTCAGCGTTAAGGCTGTTGATTGATAGGCAAAAAGTGTGTTTTATTGAACCGGAACGACTTTAAAATCATAAAAACGGAAATAACTTGATGCAAAAAACAACTCGTACCATGCCTGCGCACAAACATGTGGCATTGGTTGCCCACGACAATTGCAAACCTGAACTGCTTCGTTGGGTAAAAGAGAACAAAGAAAAGCTACAAAGCCATTTCTTGTATGCGACTGGCACAACGGGTCACATGCTAAGCAAAGAAACGGGCTTAGCGATCAAGAGCATGATCAGTGGTCCAATGGGAGGCGACCAGCAACTTGGTGCGCTGATTTCTGAAGGCAATATCGATGTTCTTGTGTTTTTCTGGGATCCGCTAAATGCTGTACCACATGACCCAGATGTAAAGGCACTACTACGTATTGCAAGTGTTTGGAACATTCCTGTAGCAACGAACCGCGCGACAGCGAAGTTCCTATTCAACTCTCCACTGATCGACCAAGAAGTGGATATTGAAGTGCCAGACTACGACGCATATATAGCAGAGCGCACTTAATTCCTCTGAGCGGATCGACTCGTCACAAATAAAACTCATCACAAGTAAAACAAAGGCGATACTGAGTATCGCCTTTGTTGTAATCAGATAACAGGTATACCTTATCTTGACGTCACGATGGGATAATCACCATTTACCAGCTCTTGAACAAATGAGGACCCTGCTCCCGTGTGCGTGATCCACACTTTTTCCTTCGCACGCGTAATTGCCACATAGAATAAACGACGTTCTTCTGCGTATGGATACTTGTCTTTCGACTCACATAGCGCACCATCAATATGAGCTTGTTTTTTCTTCGCAGGGAATTGCCCTTCGTCCACAGATAGAATAATTACAAAGTCTGCTTCTCTACCCTTACTCGCGTGACAAGTCATAAAGCGAATATCCAAGTTCGGGAATCGCTTCAACCAGTCATCGTATAAGTCTGGTTTGTGGTAATGATTACGTCCTAACAACAACACAGATTTGGTTTTCTTCGCCTGTTGGTTAAGCTGGTCAAGAATCTTCTCAACTTGGTTGCTTGGTGCCGTATGAACGCTTTTCTGCTTACGCTGTTTGTGACTGTTTAGTGTCTTCGGTAATTGCGACGGGTTTTCTTGCACAAAGGTATTTGCTACATCACCAATTTGATTGTTGAAGCGATACGTCGTATCCAAGTGATGCACCGTTGAATGAATGAATCTATCTTGGAATCCTGTCGTCAAATCCACATCTGCGCCCGCAAATTGGTAGATCGCTTGCCAGTCATCACCTACAGCAAACAAGGTTGCACCTGCTTGCTTCTCTGTGGATTCACATAGAGCCTCAATCAACGCCAAGCGATCAGGAGAAATATCTTGGTATTCATCCACCATAATAAAACGCCAAGGTGAACTGAATTTCCCTTTCTTAACGTAATCGGTCGCACGACTGATCATGGTTGGGAAGTCCACTTGATTGGTCTCTTTGAGCATCTTTTGCCACGCACTAAAGCACGGCCAGCAAAGTGCCAACTCACTGTTTAAACGAGTGTAGTCTTGGTGATTAACGAGCTTTTCTTGTACTTGTTTCTTGGTTAAACCAACCGATGCAAGTTGAGACAATTGGTTATCTAACCAAGCAATCAGTTTAGGATTTTCCGAGTGACTGCCGAGCTCATCGTCACCTTTCAAGTACGCAATCGGCCATTTATCTAGATGCTTTTGCCAACGCTTAAAGTTTGTTGGCGTCATCCAATGTTTCTTAAGCCAATCAATGCACCAGGCTGAGCGCTGATTATCATCGAGCGCTAATGGGCTGATTTCGACGGGTTGAGTCTCAACTTGATTTAGGATGCGCAAACCAAGTTGATGGAATGTATTAACGCGAACACTTTCTGCCGCCAAGCCAACTTTTTCGACCAATCGCTCTTTCATCTCTTTGGCAGCGTCACGACCAAAGGCCAGCATCAGCAGCTCTTCTGCCTGCGCTTGATGGCTTTGTAGAAGGTACGCCACACGCGCTGTCAGCACACTAGTTTTACCTGAACCAGCTCCGGCTAGTACCAAGTTATGGTCATCGTTAAGGAGCACCGCATGCTGCTGAGAAAGGTTAAGCGGCGAAGATTCAATTCGGCTAAACAGCACTTCCCAGTTTGGGCGTTCGTTCTCTAGCCATTCATGGTTACGCTCACTCAACGTCTGCGAGGTTTGTGCAAGCCATGGTTCAATCTCCGCCATACGTTTAGGCATGCGCATTTTCGCTTCTGCCAAACTGGTTTTGATTTCAATGAGCTCTTCGTTCAGTTGAGTCACCCAAGACTGCACTTTTGAGTGAGGTAAGTAGGCTGGAAGATGTTTGAGTTGATACAGCTCATCTTCCCACTTGGGTAGATATTCCGCGAGTTTACGACATTGGGTGTTATGCCAATCCTGATACTGACGCACGGCTTCGACCGCAAACTTACGACACTGCGGCCAAGGTAAACCTTGCACAAGCCAGCTTTGTTGCTTGCCATCTTGCTCATGAGCAAAAAACTGAAGTGAGCTCCAGAGAAGACCACGTTTCACGCTAACTTTGCCATTCCAAATCGTAAACGGGATGTGTTCTTCACTACCCACTGAGCTTAATAAAACACTGTTTTCTTTTATTTCGACTTGGTAATACTCATTTTGAATAAAAAACTGTGCTTTATTAGAGGCAGTAAGCTGCATGAAAGGTGCGCCTTTTGATATAGAAGTTCCCGTTTTATATCATTTTAGACCGCTAAATTGTAGCGATGGATGAAGCACAAATCGCCTTCTGTCTGTATTCTTAATTAAAATTCACATTACTGTTGAATTTGTGAACAACGGTATATTCTTTCATCCGTGTAGATTCGTTAAGTCAATGACAAATCTGTTGATTTCCTAAGCAAGTGACGATTTTTATTAAATTAGGTCATAAACGCGCTATAGTGAGTTTGTTAAACTTCTCTCGTTTTCCACCGGCAACGAAAGGCGCATCGTGCAAGCAGCTTTAAAATTCCGCCTCTTTTGGGCAAACAAAACTCTCAACTACAGCATTCTTATTCTGATCACCTTACTAGGCGTCGTGATCCCCGCATGGTACTTCCAGCAAAACACATTAATCACGCCCCTGATTCTAGGTGTCATTGCCGCTGCACTTGCAGAGAGTGATGACAGCTTTACAGGTAGGATAAAAGCCCTCTTTCTCACCTTTATCTGTTTTGCGGTCGCTGCTTTCTCAATAGAGATCTTATTTGATACGCCATGGGCATTTGCGATCGGTCTGTTTATCTCGACGTTCGGCTTCATCATGCTAGGAGCAATCGGACCTAAGTACGCTAGCATTGCATTTGGCTCATTGTTGATCGCCATCTACACCATGCTTGGGGCACATGAGAGTACCAATATTTGGTTCCAACCATTGCTGCTTTTAACGGGCGCTGCGTGGTATTACTTTATGTCGATGATTTGGCAGATGTTTTGGCCAATGCAGCCTGTTCAGCAAAGTCTGGCAACTGTGTTCCTGCAAATCGCCAATTACCTTGATGCGAAAGCCAAGCTGTTTCATCCAGTAACGAACTTAACCCCGCAGCCGATGCGGATTGAAGCAGCAAGATTAAACGCAGCCACCGTAAATGCATTGAATGCTTGTAAAGCAACCCTGCTTAGCCGCTCCAAACGCGGGCATATTGATGGTCCGAGTGACCGCTTCCTCAATATCTACTTTATTGCACAAGACATTCACGAGCGCGTGAGTTCCAGCCATTATCGCTATCAAGATTTGGCGACGGAATTCGAACGCTCTGACGTCTTATTCCGCTTTAAGTATTTGCTTGAGTCTCAAGCCCAAGCTTGCCGCGATATCGCTCATGCGATTCGGTTGGGAAACGAGTACACGCACACTGATCAATCCATATTGGCATTAGCGGAATTACAAAACTCATTGGGTTATTTGGAAGAACAACAGCAAAGTCACTGGAAGCGCTTATTGGCTCAGTTAACGTACCTGTTCAATAACCTTGCGACCGTGGAAAAGCAGCTGAGTAACATCAACAACCCAGATGCTGAACGATTGGAAGAAGACGTACTGGATGACACCAATCCGCACACGCTTAAAGCAATGTGGCAACGCATTTCAGCTAACTTGAACAAGGATTCAATGTTGTTTCGTCATGCCTTACGCATGTCGATTGCGCTTACTGCAGGGTATGGGATCATTCAAGCGTTCGATATTGATCGTGGATACTGGATATTGCTGACCACGTTGTTTGTCTGCCAACCAAACTACAGTGCGACAAGACAGAAGCTTACTGCGCGCGTGATTGGCACGTTAGCGGGCTTGTTGATTGGCGTACCACTGCTCACCTTCTTTCCTTCCCAAGAAAGCCAGTTGGTCTTCATTGTGATATCCGGCGTGATGTTCTTTGCGTTTCGCATCAACAACTATGGTTATGCGACTGGCTTTATCACCTTACTCGTGCTGTTCCTATTTAACCAATTGGGCGAAGGCTACGCTGTGGTGCTCCCTCGCCTTGCAGATACCTTGATTGGCTGTGTGTTAGCCGTTGGTGCTGTTATGGTGATTCTGCCTGATTGGCAATCAAAACGTCTGCATAAAGTCATGTCGGATGCAATCGACGCCAACAAGCAATATCTTGGACAGATCATCGGTCAGTACCGAATTGGTAAGAAAGATAACTTGAGCTATCGAATTGCTCGTCGCCAGGCGCACAATACCGATGCCAACCTCTCTTCAGCCATCAGCACTATGCTGGCGGAACCGGGTAAGTACCGTACAGCCGTGGATGAGAGTTTCCGCTTCCTTACGCTAAACCACGCGATGTTGAGTTACATTTCAGCACTGGGCGCACACCGGACAAGGATTGAGGATGAGTCAATTCACCAACTCGTTCTGGATGCACACCGTTGTATTCACCAGCACCTAGACGTACTGCACCGACAACTGCATCAACACTGTGAAGAATGCGATTTGTCCTCGATCGATGACACGAATTTGGAACAACGATTAAATGAGTGGCGTGATGAAGATGATCATTCTGCACGAATGGTGCTTCAACAGCTTCACCTAATCTATCGCATGTTACCCGAGTTGCATTCACTGGCTTCTAAGTTTGCCGTGCGCGTAAACTGATTAAGAACACTGTTCCAGAGGAGTAGGTTATGATTCTACTCCTTTATGATTAGCAGACTTATTCATAAGAATATTCTTACATGTCATTTGACACCATCTGACATTTCTCGGACAAAAAATCACCACTCAAAATCTAATCTAACCATATTAGAACACTGTTTGATTGTGACCATGAGGGTCACTGAGGTGGGTTGATGAAGGAGAAACCCAAGAAATGTGGGGAGGTCACGATGACTACTCAAGAATTTTATGAATTAAGAAAGAAGATTAATGAACTGACGGCTTCTCAGTTAAAGTCACTTCAAGGTGAAATTAATCTATCCCTTAATAAAAAAGAGAGTCCGCTTCTTTCTTCGGAAGAGCGTGATATGCTTTCAAAACTGTTTGCGTAATCAAACAGTTCAAATAAAGCACTTGCACGAATTATCAACACTTCCTATGCTAACAAAAGCATAACAAGTGAGAGAGTAACCATGCCAGTATCAGGAATACAGTCCGGATATAATATGATTCAGCTATCGCATAAGATGGCTGAAGGTGCTGCGCATGAAATTCAGCAAGACTTCATAAAAGAAAATGATCTCGCCTTCAATAAAGTCGATTTAGTAAAAGGCAACGAACTTGAGTTCAATAAGGCTTCTGATTTGCCTGCTAACCCAATCGAACCCTTGGTAAATCTCACCCAAGCCTCAACCTACAATCGCATTGGTGCTTCCGTTGTTGATAAAAACAACGAAGTCATCGGCAGCTTACTCGATATCCACGTTTAAGCCACTCCTAATTAATACCTGCGAGCAACGGTAATCTACCAGCAGTCAGCGGTCGAACAGCAACAAACTGAACACAAAAAAGCGCGATAACTCTATGAGCTATCGCGCTTTTGCTTTTACACTCGTTTAACCATTGGCAAGAACGTTATTATTCAACAATGACTCAATAATTTCATTAGAGGTTAACCCATTGAAATCAATTGAATCACCTAGATGTTCAACCACGATAGTTTGATGAACATTGGCATCGGTCGTGATGTTCAATGACACAGCCTCTGTTGACGCATCGTAGTCTGCAGAGATATGACTCAACAAATCATCCATATCGATCATTGGGCTACTTAGGTCAGAAATTACTTCGCGTAGGTCGATACTGTCTTCGTTAAGGGTGAAGTCCGTAATGGTATCAATCGCCCCCTCGTCTACAGAATCGATTGTCCATTTAAAGATATCACTACCATCACCACCAGTGAGGATATCGGAACCCAAACCGCCGATAAGGACGTCATCACCATCACCACCAACGATCAGGTCGTCACCGTCACCACCAGTTAGGCTAATGCCCGTATCGCCACCAGCGAGGTAACTGTCATCCGATGCGCTCGATTGATCAATGTCGTCTCCATCGCTGCTAACATCTAAACTAATTTGAACGGGTGATGATTGCGCTTCATCGCCATTAGATTCGGTTGATACCGCCGTTACGGAGATATCGTAACTACCCACATCGATACCGCTGTTTGTATCCGTTGCGACAATTTGCAGTGTATCAATCTCATCACTTGGAACCGTCCATGTTGTGCCATCAAACGTAATGTTTGACGGTGCAATACCACTGGTCACGTTCGCACTCGCGGGTACGCCGGTTAATTCAAGAGATAGCACTTCATCAATATCCGTCAGTGCCGCCATGATACCGACAATGGCTAAACCTTGAGCACTCGCCGTTTGGCTCGCCGCAATTTGACGAATGTAGTTAAACTGAGGGTCAATACCTAATGTCGGAGCGTCAGCTACCGGTGTCACATTGATAGCAAAGTCCTGGTTTGCCTCCAGCGCCGTGCCCGCTGTATTCTCAAAGTAGACGCCATTATCTTCGACTTTGACAGACAACGAGATAGAAGCCGCATTAACGTCTCCTGCATCCACAAATACACCTTCAGCAGCATCCGTTGCCCCAAGAACGGCATTAATATTGTCAGGTGTCCCCATAAGAATAACTTCACCCGCCATCCCATTTCCAACAGTGACACCACTGCCCGCAGGTGGCTCAACACGAACATCGCCTTCGGTCAAGCTGAGTGTTACGGTCATAATTTCGTTCGCTTGTGCACCTGTAAAATCGATATCACTGACACTGATACCTGTGATTTTCTGTCCATCTGCTTCATTAATGGTATCCGTAACCGATGTTGCCATAATTTGTGGTGCATCATTGGTAGCTTCAACATTAATCACTGCTGTGCCAGCGACCGTAATTGGGTCTGGTGAACCATTGGTCGTACCATCGTCGGTGATTTCGTAGGTAAAATTCACATCTCCGAAGAAGTTTGAAGCAGGTTCAAACGTCCATTCCGTTGCGCTCACTTGAATTAAAACGCCGTCAGTAGGATTAGCGAGAGCAAGGTTACTAATGGTCAGGTTGTCCGATTCAGGATCCGTGGCATTACTTAACAATTCTGTCGCCGTAATTGTCACGGTACCGCCATCTTCTTCCGCACTGCTCAGCGTCACTTCAGAAGTCACTGGTGCATCATTGACTTCCGTCACCTCAAAGGTTGCTGTTCCTGACGCAGTCTGTGGGTCAGAAGCACCATTGGTTGTACCATCATCGGTAATGTCGTAAGTCAGATTTACTGTGCCGTTGTAACTTGGCGCTGGTGTAAAAGACCATGTACCCGCAATGCTATCAAAGGTGATTGAGCCACTACTTGGATCAACCAATTGCACGTTACTTACAGTCAAGGTGTCGTTTTCAATGTCAGATGCGTTAACGAGCAGATCGGCTTGAGTAATTTCGACCGCCGCACTGTCTTCAGCTATGTCAGAGAGCGCAACTTGTGATGTGGTTGGTGCATCATTCACTTCCGTTACATTGAATGAAGCGGTGCCATTTACCGACTTAGGATCCAATGCGCCGTCTGTCGTACCATCATCTGTTATCGTGTAGGTGAGCTCGACTGGACCGTTATAATCCGACGCTGGCGTGAACTCCCACTCTCCCGTCACATTGTTAAAATTCACGCTACCAGCGTTTGGATCCGTCACCTGCACATTACTTACTGTGAGGTTGTCGTTTTCAATATCCGTCGCGTTCGCAATTAGGTCTGCTTCAGAAATAGAGAATACGCCACTGTCTTCTTCGATATCCGGCAAGGTAACTGGTGTTGTCTCTGGTGTATCATTGACCTCAGTCACTTCGATATTAAAGCTAGTGCTGTTGGTATTGAGTGTGTCATCGACGCCACTGATCACTAGACCTTCGTTACCTTGGTCATCGACAGTAACGCCAACGGTAACGTCACCAAAGAAGTTCAAATCAGGGTTGAACTCTATCAAACCATTGGCAATAGCATTGTTGAGATCAGCCACTGTCCCTTTCAATTCAAGAGTATCAGAGCCATCACCTTGCACGGTTAAGTTGTAAGTAGTGACAAGCGCAGGGTCCAGAACCAACGTTCCGCTATCGACCGTCACATCCAATACGTACTCAGCACTCGGATCATCCAAAACGGCATCAACATCCGAAACACTAAAGCCATCAAGGAGTAATGGTGTGTCTTCCGGCGTTTCAACATCTACGGTATTAACGAATTCAGGACGGTCGTTAATCGCCTCAACCTCAACATTCACATCAAATTGCTGTGGAGTGCCTAAGCTTTGGCTTCCATCTAGACCGGTATCCACGGCTTGAACTTTAAACTCAAGCGTACCATTCCAAGAGTTATCGTTACGATCACCCGAATTGAAGGCCACTTTATCCAAATCTTGTGCATCGATTTCTAGGACGAATACACCACTGCCTTGGTTCACAAACTGAGTACCATCTGCCAGTGCAATGGTTGCGCCATCTGGCACGTTTGAAATTTCGACGCGAAGTGTTTCTGGGTCATTTTCTTGATACGTTGCACCATCACCAATCGACTCTTTATTGTCGACCACTAGAGCATTTATGTTGATATCGATGTCTTCGCCTTCGTTACCTGACACAAGTGTATCTGGGTTAACGTCGACATCATCACCAATTGGGTCAATCACAACTTTGAAATTGCCAGTATGTTCAGTAGGAACTTTAAGTAATTCTTCCTGCGTAAAGACTGTAATTCCGATCTCCGCTTCACCACTGAAGTTTTTCGGCGGTTGAATTTGAATAGCGCTGAGATCAACTGACGTTTGCGTCAAGTCTTTCAACTGAATACTCCACTCTCCGCCGCCATTGTTCTTCACGGTGTAATCAGGAGAATTTGAAGTGACGATAAAGTCAGTCGGTAAACCCGTCAGTTTCAGCGATACAAACTGTTCCGAACCATCATTGTCATTCAGGCTCACTGACACACCAGAGCCTGATTGCGCTAAGGAAATCAACGTATCTTCATCGCCCGTCACCACTATAGGCTGAGTTGGATCGGCACCGCTAATAGTGATGTCATCCACAACAGGAGTGATTTCAAATGACACACTGTCGGTGAAGTTGCGTACGTCCGTATCATCCCCCGGGTTTGCCAATGTAGTCTGGTCAATAGCTGCAGTATCGGTGATCTCGCCTTCAATATTGATTTGAACCGTATTTTGACCACCACCGACAGGGTAGTTTTCTTTCGGTTTAAACAACACCTCATCAAGTGCACCTGCCGCAATCTCAGTAGCATTAAACTCAATGCTTGTACCAAGTGGATTGCCATTTGCATCAACAAACTCACCCAGTGTTGTATCGGCAACCGTAAGCTTCACGTTAGTGAGCGTTTCTTGTCCTGCTTGAAGATTGTTACGGTCGTCAGCAAAATCAACGTTCAAATTCAACTGAATCAAGCCATCTTCGTAGCCAACACCATCGTTCGTTGGAACATCGCTATTGAGGTCATTAACCGGTTGTTTGTTAGCATCAAGACCAAGTGTGCCAGTGATGTCGACCGTCACATCCGGAGTGACGTCGCTATCAAGAGGTTGATCAACAGAGGACCCTGGTACGTCTGCAACGGGTAGGATCTGAACAGGAAGTGACTCAAACGTTGAGTTTTCGTCACCGGACTGCGTGTCAGTCGTTACAAATAGTACTGGTAAGGTAAAGTCTCCTGCCCAGTCTTCTGCCACACGTAGAGTGAGACCGTCCAAACCAGTGATATTTCCACTTGCATCAACCGTTGCTTGGAACACATATTTGCCATTAACAAAGTCGACATCGGTACCACCAATAACAAGACCTGGCGGTACACTTGGGGATGTTGGGTCTATCACTAACGTCAACACGTCTTCTACTGTATCGCCATTCATAGTGCTGACTTTCGATGCCAACTGAACACCTAAATCAATGACATTGTCTTCGCTA
The DNA here is from genome assembly GCF_024181835.1 of Vibrio sp. Y29_XK_CS5. Lineage (NCBI taxonomy): Bacteria > Pseudomonadati > Pseudomonadota > Gammaproteobacteria > Vibrionales > Vibrionaceae > Vibrio > Vibrio sp. Y29_XK_CS5. Next base: position 584,085 of record NZ_JAMZAM010000001.1, on the reverse strand, counting down.
CCATCAATTTGGACCGTATTATCAAGCTCTATATCAGCCGCTACACTGGTTTGAGGCGTGATATCAGTTGGGAACTCCAGTGTGATATCGGTTTGTCGCGTCACGGTTGCGTCGACTTCTGACGCATCTTCACCTAAATCGTTAACTTGAGCATAGATGGTAAGACCAATCGAAGAGATACCACCGTTTGCTCCGTCATCCGTGTTGTCGTTTGGCGTCAAATCTAAGCCAGCAGGCGCAATGATTGAGAAGTTCTCTTCATCGGTAATAGTCCAACGACCACCGCCTTCGTTAGAAGCACCAACAATAACTAATTGATTCAAGATCTCTGGAGAAGTATTACTAAACTGCACCACAAGTTGGGTGACCACTTCATCTGAAGAGTTATCGAACTCCTGATACTTGATAATGTTTGCATCAGCAGAACCACCGGCCGCAGTATTAATAGTGAAATCAATTCGTCCCTGAGTATCGGACTGTACCGTGTCAGTAACACCGCCTGTACCTTCAACAAGAAGACGTGTTTGACCTGAAACTGGACCGGTTAAATCTTCTGGCTCAACCACTGGGTTAACTTGAACATTGACCGTACCATTGATGACCGTTGATGCTATGCCCTCGCCAGGATTACCTGAATCTACGTACTCAGCATCAATTTCCTTCACCGTCACTTGCGTGCTCAAATCAAAGTCTAGACTAGAGTCTTGCTCCAATTGCACCTGAATGTATCCGTCTTGGGTTATTCGCGCCGAGAAATCTTGCTCTGACTCATTGGTTCCCGGCGTCAACGTGATGCTGCCACCCGTTACCGTTTGAGCAACACCACCAACATATACGGTGCTGCCATTCGGGAAGCCACTGATGGTTAGTTCGGCAAAGAATTCGTCCGTATCCGGACTTTGTGTTGCAGTTGGCTCCCAATCGATATTGATGCGAGTATCTTCATTACCTTCAGAGTTCACCACATAGTTGTCTTGAGCATCAATAACTGGTGCCACTTTAACGCGGATCTCACCCGCCACAGAGCGAGTATGACCATCGTTTTCTGTCACGATAGTGGTCGCCGTGATCGTGATATTTTCCGTAGATGAGGTTTCAGGTCGAATCACAATACCTGAATTCACATTTGCGTCCGTAATGTTCGCTTCGTAAATCGGTTCACCAGCACCGTCGTATCCAACAAACGTCAAATCGATGGATGAGCCATCACTATCAAACAGTTCAACACCGTCTGGAATGTTCGACAGAAGAACCGTAATGGTTTCTGAGCTGTCTGCAGGGTTATCCTTCAGTTCTCCGGAAACCACGCTAAATGCAAGATCGACTTGACCATTTTCGTCAATGGTTGCTTCGATACCACGAACGTTACCATCATCAAAAACATTCCAAACCCCAGTTTTATCGTTCAGTTCAATGTCCGGGATATCGGCAACACCTTTGACTGAAACGATCACTGACTGGGTACCTAATGAGCGGATGTCCTGCGCGGCGCCAGAAGAAAGTGATGCGTTGTCTTTCACAATACCTTCGACATCGAAAGTGAAGTCTTCGTTGCTGTGAATTGGAGGAAGCACCTCAACATCCGCTAGATTCGCTTCTGGAATTTCGTAATACAGAACATTGCCACCAGAGTCAGTAACAACGTTGATTTGGCTTGGGTTACCGCTATCAAGCCACACTAAGGTGACACCATCAATTGAGAAGTTATCGATGCGCACAAACAGCTCTTCCGAGCCATCTATATCTGCAGAAGGCGTCATCTTAATCACTTCACTGAGTTGAAGTGGATCATGATCTGTCACTGGGTCTATGGTGTCTTGCGTTCTCGCGTTGTCCTCAAAAATATTAATGCGGTTAACAGTAAAACTACCGGCATCAGCAACCGGATTCACGTCAATCACAATTTCTTCTGTCACAGAGCGAGCGGTATCTTTACCAGCAAGCGGGTTATTCCCTTCCGTCGTAATCGCTGTCACATCGATTTTAATCTGACCGGAGAAGTTATCTGCAGGATCAACCTGGACTTCACCAATTCGGTTTGCGTCAACAAGATATTTACCACCCACTTCTGGGATAGCGGAACCATCTGAGTACACAAGTGTTGCGCTAGCACCACCTTCAGTAAATACAAGCTCATAGGCTATTGCTTCCGGATTACTGTTATCTTGCGTTTCAGCTTCAATGTTTAATGAGACGTTGTTAGCATCCTCATCAACCGTATACGCAAAGTCACTGGTCCCTTTCCACGTAGCAATATCCGCAACAGCATCCACCTCAATATCTAAACGACCATCAACAAAGTGATCTCTTACGCCGTTGTTGAGGATTTCAATACGAATACGAGGGTCAACACCTGCTGCATCTGTTGAAGCATGGCGGTCAGGAACGAAATATAGATTATCGAGTGACACAAGTTCGCCGTTGAACGACTGCTCGACATTCGCACCATCCAAAATAACATTGTTACCGCTAGTCGTTAGCGCCACATAGCTACCGGTAGCACTATCTAGGTAGAAGAAAGTACCTTCGTAACTGTTCGCGTCACGAATAATGATATCGCCTAAACTCTCATTACGATCGATATCATGCAGATCAATAACGAGGTCCACTTTTGCAGGAGTGATATCTAACGTTGACAGGTTGTCTTGTGTATTCGCTGAATCAACACCAGCGACAACACCACCGCGCCCTTGGTCCTCAAACGCGGTTACTGTCGACGTTTTAATTTCAGCATTTCTATCTCTTACCGAAATATCTACATCTGCATCACTTGTATCACCATCACCATCGGTAGCAACAACGTTGACAGTGAAATCAATAGAATCTGTTTCGGTATGATCTAAGTCGTCGTTAGGGCGGAATGTCACACGACCATTAGTGCGAACAATCAAAACACCGATTTCGGCATCGACACCATCTAATACTTTATGGACTGAGACGGTTTGATTACTACCATTGAGGTCAACTGAGCTGGAGTCAACACCATTCTGCTTGAAGTAAATTCCGGAATTATCCGCTGAGAAAGAGGTAATTTGCGCACCATCGGCGCCAAGATCATCGTCGCCTTCTACTGGGTCTCTAAACAAGCGAACCGTGCGTCCACTTTGACCTTCAACACGTGAAATCGATGCGTCATATAACGTTGGGACGTCATCGGTTATGGTTACAGGTAAATTAATGCCCGCAGTATCTCCATCCACGTCTGTAGCAAAGACAGGCAGGTCGAGGATTAAAGTGTCTTCACCCTGCACAGAATGGTCAAGGACACCTTCAAGCGTAAACTTGTAAGAGCCGTCTGCATTGAGTACCAAGGTGAACACGGAGCTGCCATTTGGCGTTTGTCCTTGATAGGTGTAGTTATTATTGCTTACCCCAGTTTGTACCAGAGTCACCGCTAACCCACCCGAAGTGACACCAGGAATAGGATTCGAAGTCAGATCAAGCTGATAAGAAACAACCGTATCTGCCCCTTCAACCGTATCAAAATTGCCAGTTGCTTCTAAGCTATCTTTACCCGTTGCTTGAGAGCCATTGGCTAAGTCGTCTTCATCCACGGCAAGCGCATCCGCCGATTTAATTTCTGGAATATCATCCACTATGGTGATCGGTAGATTAAGTGAAGCAGACGTATCACCGTCATAATCGGTGACCGTGATTGGAATATCGATCGTTAGCGTGTTCTCACCTTGAACCACCGCATGATCGAGCGGACCCAATAACTCAAATTGATAACTGTCGTTATTCGCATCGAGTGTCAGCGTGAAGATTTGCGTTGAAGTTCCCGCAATGACGGCTTCATAACCTGTCACACCACCGGCAGAAGGCAATGGCTTCAGCTCAAGATCTAAACCGTTCGAAGTTAGTCCAGATACCACCGCATCTAGATCTGAGATTTGATAACTAACAATCTCATCCGTACCGTCGACAACGTCAAAACCACCATTAAGTACGCGAGAATCACCACTAGTGCTATCCGAGCCTCCTGGCAAGTCATCTTCATCCACTGTTTGTTCGCTTGTGTCCGCGACTTTGATAATCGCCGGGACATCATCCACAACGGTGATTGGTAAGGTAATGTTGTTTGAGACATCACCATCAAAATCGGTCGCATTAACAGGGAAGTTAATCACTAGCGAGTTTTGGTCGCTGCCTGATGGATGGTCCAAAGCCCCCAATAACTCGAATTCATAACTGTCTGCAGAGCCATTAAGCGTCAGTTTAAATACTGTGTCGGTTGTCCCTTGGACGTAAGCACGATACTCAACGACACCGTTAGCATTAGAGAATTCAACCAACTCAAGGGATTGACCTCCTGATTTTAGTCCTGAAACAGGCGATGTTAAGCTATCTAATTGGAAACTCACGATAGAGTCAGCGCCGTCAGTAACATCGAAGTTACCGCCAATAACATTGGATTCAGGCGTGGTATCTGAACCTTCACTTGGGATGTCATCTTCATCCACTGACAAGATGCTACCAGGACGAATGGCATCAATCGTTGGTTTATCATCCACAATGGTAACAGGCAACGTTGCTGTAATCGTATCGTTATCGCCATCTGTAATTTGAACAGGAAGATTCAATAGTATTTGGTCTGAGTTAACCGCATGATCAAGTTGACCAGACAGTTCGAAGTCGTATTTACCATCTTGGTGGAGTGTTAAGGTAAAGACCGTTGCTCCATTCGCAGTTTGACCAACGTAGACAAGTGCATCTGCCGTTGACGCGCTTGCATCCGGTGAAATGGTGACATCCTCCCCACCCGATTTCAGGTTTGGAACTGGATTCGTGCTCAGATCCAAAACAAACGAATCAATACCATCGGCACTGGTTGCTTCAAACTCACCGGATACGGTCAAAGGCTCTTTCGATGAATCTGAACCCAAAGGAAGGTCATCTTCGTCAACTTGCAAACTATCAATTTGCGTAACGACTGGAACATCATCCACTACCGTAATCGGCAACGTAAACACTGGTGACGTATCGCCATCGTTGTCTGTCGCTGTAACAGGAAGGTCAATAACAATGGTGTTTTGCTGATTACCATCTGGATGATCAAGTGGTTTTTGTAGGTCAAACTCATAAGAGTTATCTGTCGCATCTAACGACAGCTCAAATACCACCTCTGCTGGGTTACCAGCAATGCCTTGGTAAACATTGACCCCATTGAGACTTGAACTCAAAACAAGAGAGATAGGCTGACCATCAGACATTAATGACGCAACCGGCGTGGTCAAATCGCTAAGCTGGATAGAGGCGACTTGGTCTGCGCCTTCATTGATATCCAGCGTGCCTGTGATGACAGTATCTTCGGCACTTGCCCCGTCAGTGCCTGCCGGCAAGTCATCTTCATCCACAATCTGCTCGCTGCCAGCCACTACGCCATCAATGATTGGAACATCATCGACAACCGTAATCGGTAGCAATTGCGTATTAGAAACATCACCATCAAAGTCGGTCGCTTGGATAGGTAAATTGATGACGAGCTGGTTTTCTCCGTCCGCATCAGGATGGTCTAGCGCACCAAGCAAATCAAACTGATAGCTGTCATCCGATGCATCAAGCGTAACGCGGAAAATTGGTGTCGTAGTCCCATCAATACGCGCTTCATAAACAGAAACACCGCCTGAATTAGAGACTTCAACCATCACTAGGTCTTGCCCTCCAGACTGCAAACCTTGAACTGGAGAATTTAGATCGGACACCTCATACTCAACGATACTGTCAGAACCATCATTCGCGATAAAGTTACCCGTAATGCTATTCGATTGAGCACCATCAGATCCTATCGTTGGAATGTCATCTTCATCCACTGTTTGCGTGCTGGTATCAACAATACCGCCAAGTGTCGGTTTATCGTCCACAATCGTGACAGGAAGCGTTTCAGATGATGTATCACCATCAAAGTCGGTCGCAATGATCGGGAAGTCAATCTGCAAACTATCACTGTTGGTCGCATGGTCAAGTGGACCTTGCAAGGTGAACGTATAGCTACCGTCAGGCTTAACAACTAATTCAAATACAGCACTACCATTAGCCGTGGCTGTGTAGGTATAACTGCCATCAAGATTAGCGGTCTCAGCAAGTGTTACGTCATTACCTTGAGATTTCAGCCCTGCAACCGGATCTGCCGTCGTATCTAATTGATACTTCACTACCCCGTCAGAACCTTCTGTGGTCGTGAACATGCCTGACATAAAGGCGTCGTCGTTTTGGTCAGAACCAATGGTTGTGATGTCATCTTCATCGACAGTGAGTGCATCAACATCAGTAACGGTTGGTTTGTCGTCCACAATCGTAACAGGAATGGTTGCCGTTGAAGTATCGCCGTCAAAATCCGTAGCGACGATTGGGAAATTGAGGATCAATTCGTCACTATTCGGCGCATGGTCAATCGGACCTTTCAACGTGAAGTTATAGCTGCCATCAGTATTAACCGTTAGCGTAAATACTGCATTCACCCCAGCTGTCGCCACATAAGTGAAGCTGCCATCAGGGTTAGCGGTTTCATTGAGAGTAACGTCAACACCTTGCGATTTCAGTCCAGCGACAGGGGTTGCAGAACCATCTAGTTGATAGCTCACCACACCATCTGAGCCTTGAGTCGTCGTAAAGTTGCCATCAATGGAAACCGGATTACTTTGGTCGGAACCGATACTCGCTAGGTCATCTTCGTCCACACTGATTGCATCTACATCAGTAATGTTGGGTTTGTCGTCCACAATCGTAACAGGGATCGTTGCTGTCGAAGTATCGCCATCAAAATCTGTCGCAATGATTGGGAAATTGAGGATCAACTCATCACTGTTTGGCGCATGGTCAATCGGTCCCTGCAACGTAAAGTTATAGCTGCCGTCAGCATTAACGGTAAGCGTAAATACCGCGTTAGCGCCTGCTGTCGCTTCATACGTAAAGCTACCATCTGGGTTTGCAGTTTCCGCTAGAGTCACGTCGACACCTTGCGATTTCAGTCCAGCGACAGGGTTTGCAGAACCATCTAATTGATAGCTCACCACACCATCTGAGCCTTGCGTCGTCGTAAAGTTACCATTGATTGAAATTGGGTCTGAACCATCCGAACCAACACTCGCCAAATCGTCTTCATCGACAGAAATCGCATCGACATCAGTGATGGTTGGCTTATCATCGACGATGGTGACTGGGATACTTACCGTTGACGTATCACCATCAAAATCGGTCGCAATGATTGGGAAATTGAGGAGCAACTCATCACTGTTTGGCGCATGGTCGATTGGACCTTGCAGCGTAAAGTTATAGCTGCCGTCGGTATTAACGGTAAGCGTGAATACCGCGTTAGCACCAGCTGTCGCTTCATAGGTAAAGCTGCCATCTGGGTTTGCAGTTTCCGCTAGTGTCACGTCGACACCTTGCGATTTTAAACCATCAACTGGTGTTGCAGAGCCATCAAGCTGATAGCTCACCACACCGTCTGAGCCTTGCGTCGTCGTGAAGTTGCCACCAATTGAAATTGGGTCTGAACCATCCGAGCCAATGCTCGCCAAATCGTCTTCATCGACAGAAATCGCATCTACGTCAGTGATGATTGGCTTATCATCGACGATGGTGACTGGGATACTTACCGTTGACGTATCACCATCAAAATCGGTCGCAATGATTGGGAAATTGAGGAGCAACTCATCACTGTTTGGCGCATGGTCGATTGGACCTTGCAGCGTAAAGTTATAGCTGCCATCAGTATTAACGGTAAGCGTGAATACCGCGTTAGCGCCTGCTGTCGCCTCATAGGTAAAGCTACCATCTGGGTTTGCAGTTTCCGCTAGTGTCACGTCGACACCTTGCGATTTCAGACCATCAACCGGTGTTGCAGAGCTGTCTAGTTGGTAACTCACTACTCGGTCTGAGCCTTGCGTCGTCGTAAAGTTGCCATCAATAGAAACCGGATTACTTTGGTCTGAGCCAATACTCGCTAAATCGTCCTCGTCCACACTGATCGCATCAACATCAGTGATGGTTGGCTTATCATCGACGATGGTGACTGGGATACTTACCGTTGACGTATCACCATCAAAATCAGTCGCAATGATTGGGAAGTTAAGGATCAGCTCATCGCTGTTTGGCGCATGGTCGATTGGACCTTGCAGCGTAAAATTGTAGCTACCATCTGGGTTTACCGCCAGCGTAAAGACCGCACTGGTCCCTGCTGTCGCTTCATACGTAAAGCTGCCATCTGGGTTTGCGGTTTCCGCTAGTGTCACGTCGACACCTTGCGATTTCAAACCATCAACTGGCGTTGCAGAGCCATCAAGCTGATAGCTCACCACTCGGTCTGAGCCTTGCGTCGTCGTAAAGTTACCACCAATGGAAACCGGATTGCTTTGGTCTGAACCAATAGTCGCTAAATCGTCCTCGTCCACGCTGATTGCGTCAACGTCAGTAATGGTTGGCTTATCATCCACAATCGTGACTGGAATGGTTGCCGTTGTGCTATCACCGTCAAAATCAGTAGCGATGATTGGGAAATTGAGGATCAATTCATCACTGTTTGGCGCGTGGTCAATTGGGCCTTGTAGCGTGAAGTTATAGCTGCCATCGGTGTTGACCGTTAACGTAAAGACCGCATTGCTCCCAGCGGTCGCTTCATACGTGAAGCTACCATCAGGGCTTGCAGTCTCGTTCAGAACGACGTCGACACCTTGTGATTTCAAACCATCAACTGGTGTTGCAGAGCTGTCTAGTTGGTAACTCACCACGCGATCTGAACCTTGCGTCGTCGTGAAGTTACCATCAATGGAAACCGGATTACTTTGGTCTGAACCGATAGTCGCTAAATCGTCCTCATCCACGCTGATTGCGTCTACATCAGCAATCGTTGGCTTGTCGTCAACAATCGTAACCGGAATCGTTGCCGTTGTGCTATCACCATCAAAATCGGTCGCGATAATTGGGAAATTGAGGATCAACTCATCACTGTTTGCAGCATGGTCAATCGGACCTTGTAACGTGAAGTTATAGCTGCCATCTGGGTTCACCGTCAGAGTGAATACGGGATTTGCCCCTGCTGTCGCTTCATAAGTGAAGCTACCGTCTGGGTTAGCCGTTTCGTTTAGACTAACGTCGACTCCTTGCGACTTCAAACCATCGACTGGCGTTGCAGCGCCCTCAAGCTGATAGCTCACCACTCGGTCAGAGCCCTGCGTCGTCGTAAAGTTACCATTGATTGAAATTGGATCTGAACCATCCGAACCAACGCTCGCCAAATCGTCTTCATCGACAGAAATCGCATCGACATCAGTAATGACCGGCTTGTCGTCCACAATCGTGACAGGAATCGTTGCCGTTGTTATATCGCCGTCAAAATCGGTCGCAATAATCGGGAAATTAAGGATCAACTCATCGCTGTTTGGAGCGTGATCGATTGGGCCTTGCAGCGTGAAATTGTAGCTGCCATCGGTGTTGACCTTCAGCGTAAAGACTGCATTTGCGCCTGCTGTCGCTTCATAAGTGAAGCTACCATCTGGGTTTGCCGTTTCATTCAGAACGACGTCGACACCTTGCGATTTCAAACCACCAACTGGTGTTGCAGAGCTATCTAGTTGGTAGCTCACCACTCGGTCAGAGCCTTGTGTCGTCGTAAAGTTACCATCAATGGAAACCGGATTGCTTTGGTCTGAGCCAATAGCCGCTAAATCGTCCTCGTCCACGCTGATTGCGTCAACATCGGTAATGGTTGGCTTATCATCAACGATGGTAACTGGGATGCTGACTGTTGACGTATCCCCATCAAAATCTGTTGCTGTAATTGGGAAGTTAAGAACCAACTCATCACTGTTTGATGCATGGTCGATCGGACCTTGCAGCGTAAAGTTGTAGCTGCCATCAGCGTTGATCGTTAACGTAAAGACCGCATTAGCGCCTGCTGTCGCTTCATAAGTAAAGCTACCATCTGGGTTTGCCGTTTCATTCAGAACGACGTCGACACCTTGCGATTTCAAACCATCAACTGGTGTTGCAGAGCTATCTAATTGATAACTTACTACTCGGTCGGAACCTTGTGTTGTCGTAAAGTTACCATCAATTGAAACTGGATTGCTTTGGTCCGAGCCAATACTCGCTAAATCATCTTCATCGACAGAGATCGCATCAACATCAGTAATGGTTGGCTTATCATCAACAATCGTGACTGGGATGCTGACTGTTGACGTATCCCCATCAAAATCTGTTGCTGTAATTGGGAAATTAAGGATCAACTCATCACTGTTTGGTGCATGGTCGATCGGACCTTGCAGCGTAAAGTTGTAGCTGCCATCGGTATTGACCGTTAACGTAAACACCGAGTTAGCACCCGCTGTCGCTTCATAAGTAAAGCTACCATCTGGGTTTGCAGTTTCATTCAGAACGACGTCGATACCTTGTGATTTCAAACCATCAACTGGTGTTGCAGAGCTTTCTAGTTGGTAGCTCACTACTCGGTCTGAGCCCTGTGTGGTAGTGAAGTTTCCGTCAATTGAAACCGGGGCAGAGCCATCTGAACCGATCGGCGCTAAATCATCTTCATCAACAGAAATCGCATCGACATCAGTAATGACCGGCTTGTCGTCCACAATCGTAACTGGGATAGTCGCGATTGTTGTATCACCGTCAAAGTCTGTCGCTATGATTGGAAAGTTGAGGATCAACTCGTCACTGTTTGGAGCGTGATCAATTGGACCTTGCAGGGTGAAGTTGTAGCTACCGTCAGTGTTTACCGTCAGCGTAAAGACCGCGTTAGTGCCTGCTGTCGCTTCATAAGTGAAACTACCGTCTGGATTTGCGGTTTCCGCCAATGTGACATCGACACCTTGCGATTTCAGACCATCGACAGGAGTTGCAGAACCGTCTAACTGGTAGCTCACCACGCGGTCAGAGCCTTGCGTCGTCGTGAAGTTGCCATCAATTGAAACTGGGTCTGTGCCATCTGAACCAATCGTCGCTAAATCATCTTCATCAACAGAGAGCGCATCAACGTCAGTAATGGTTGGCTTGTCGTCTACAATCGTGACAGGAATCGTTGCCGTTGTACTATCACCGTCAAAGTCTGTCGCAATGATTGGGAAGTTGAGGATCAATTCATCGCTGTTTGGCGCATGATCGATTGGTCCCTGCAAGGTAAAGTTATAGCTACCATCGGTATTAACGGTAAGCGTGAATACCGCATTTGCACCCGCTGTCGCTTCATAAGTGAAACTACCATCTGGATTTGCGGTTTCCGCCAATGTTACATCGACACCTTGCGATTTCAGACCATCGACAGGTGTTGCAGAACCGTCAAGCTGGTAGCTCACCACGCGGTCAGAACCTTGTGTCGTCGTGAAGTTACCATCAATTGAAACTGGCTCGGAGCCATCTGAACCAATACTGGCTAAATCATCTTCGTCAACAGAGATCGCATCGGCATCAGTAATGGTTGGCTTGTCATCTACGATGCTAACTGGAATAGTGGCTGTCGAGGTATCGCCGTCAAAATCGGTCGCAATAATTGGAAAATTGAGAGTCAACTCATCACTGTTTGCAGCATGGTCAATCGGACCTTGCAATGTGAAGTTATAGCTGCCATCGGTTTTAACGGTAAGCGTGAATACTGCATTTGCACCCGCAGTTGCCTCATAAGTAAAGCTACCATCTGGGTTTGCAGTTTCCGCCAATGTTACATCGATACCTTGCGATTTCAGACCATCAACTGGCGTGGCAGAACCATCAAGCTGGTAGCTCACCACTCGGTCAGAACCTTGTGTCGTCGTGAAGTTACCATCAATTGAAACTGGCTCGGAGCCATCTGAACCAATACTTACTAAGTCATCTTCGTCAACAGAGAGCGCATCAACGTCAGTAATCGTCGGCTTATCATCCACAATCGTGACTGGGATGCTTAAGGTAGAAGTATCCCCATCAAAATCGGTCGCAATGATTGGGAAGTTAAGGAGTAATTCATCACCGTTTGCCGCGTGATCAATTGGACCTTGCAGGGTGAAGTTATAGCTGCCATCGGTGTTCACCGTCAGCGTAAAGACCGCATTCGCCCCTGCTGTAGCCTCATAAGTGAAACTACCATCTGGATTTGCGGTTTCCGCCAATGTTACATCGACACCTTGCGATTTCAGACCATCAACTGGCGTTGCAGAACCATCAAGCTGGTAGCTCACCACGCGGTCGGAACCTTGTGTCGTCGTGAAGTTACCATCAATTGAAACTGGTTCGGAGCCATCTGAGCCGATACTTGCTAGGTCATCTTCGTCAACAGAAATCGCATCAACATCAGTAATGGTTGGCTTATCGTCCACAATCGTGACTGGGATGCTTACGGTTGACGTATCACCATCAAAATCGGTCGCCGTAATTGGGAAATTGAGAACCAACTCATCGCTGTTTGCAGCATGATCAATCGGACCTTGCAGGGTGAAGTTATAACTGCCATCGGTCTTAACGGTAAGCGTGAATACTGCATTTGCACCCGCTGTCGCCTCGTATGTGAAGCTGCCATCTGGGTTCGCAGTTTCCACCAATGTCACGTCGACACCTTGCGATTTCAGACCGTCAACTGGCGTTGCAGAACCATCAAGCTGGTAGCTAACCACTCGGTCGGAACCTTGTGTCGTCGTGAAGTTACCATCAATTGAAACTGGTTCGGAGCCATCTGAGCCGATACTTGCTAGGTCATCTTCATCGACAGAAATCGCATCTACGTCTGTGATTATTGGTTTATCATCGATGATAGTCACTGGAATGCTTACGGTTGACGTATCACCATCAAAATCGGTCGCCGTAATTGGGAAATTGAGAACCAACTCATCGCTATTTGGCGCGTGGTCAATTGGACCTTGTAGCGTAAAATTGTAGCTGCCATCTGGGTTCACCGTCAGAGTGAATACGGGATTTGCCCCAGCTGTCGCTTCATAAGTAAAGCTACCGTCTGGATTAGCCGTTTCGTTTAGACTGACGTCGACTCCTTGCGACTTCAAACCATCGACTGGCGTTGCAGCACTATCTAATTGATAACTTACTACTCGGTCGGAACCTTGTGTTGTCGTAAAGTTACCATCAATTGAAACTGGATTGCTTTGGTCTGAGCCGGTACTCGCTAAATCATCTTCATCGACAGAGATCGCATCTACATCAGTAATCGTCGGCTTGTCATCCACAATCGTTACTGGAATGGTTGCCGTTGTACTATCACCGTCAAAGTCTGTCGCAATGATTGGGAAGTTGAGGATCAACTCATCACTGTTTGGCGCATGATCGATTGGACCTTGCAGCGTAAAGTTATAGCTGCCATCTGTATTAACGGTAAGCGTGAATACCGCGTTAGCACCTGCTGTCGCTTCATACGTAAAGCTACCATCTGGGTTTGCTGTTTCATTCAGAGTGACGTCAACACCTTGCGACTTCAAACCATCAATTGGCGTTGCAGCGCTATCTAATTGATAACTTACTACTCGGTCAGAACCTTGTGTCGTCGTGAAATTGCCATCAATGGAAATTGGATTGCTTTGGTCTGAGCCGATACTCGCTAAATCATCTTCATCGACAGAAAGCGCAACGACGTCGGCAATGGTCGGCTGATCATCTACGATGGTAACCGGAATTGTTGCTGTAGAGGTATCGCCATCGAAGTCTGTCGCAATGATTGGGAAATTGAGGATCAGCTCATCACTGTTCGGAGCATGGTCGATTGGACCTTGCAGCGTGAAGTTGTAGCTACCATCGGTGTTCACCGTCAGCGTAAAGACCGCATTTGCACCCGCTGTCGCTTCATAAGTGAAACTACCATCTGAGTTTGCTGTTTCCGCTAACGTCACATCAACACCTTGTGATTTCAAACCATCGACTGGCGTTGCAGAATTATCGAGCTGGTAACTCACCACTCGGTCAGAACCTTGTGTTGTAGTGAAGTTGCCATCGATAGAAACCGGATTACTTTGGTCTGAGCCAATACTTGCTAAATCATCTTCATCGACAGAGATGGCATCGGCATCAGTAATCGTTGGCTTGTCGTCTACAATCGTGACAGGAATCGTTGCCGTCGAGGTATCGCCATCAAAATCTGTCGCTATAACTGGGAAATTGAGGAGCAATTCATCACTGTTTGGCGCGTGGTCAATTGGACCTTGTAGCGTGAAGTTATAACTGCCATCGGTGTTGACCGTTAACGTAAAGACCGCATTGGTCCCAGCGGTCGCTTCATACGTGAAGCTGCCATCAGGGTTGGCAGTCTCGTTCAGAACGACGTCGACACCTTGTGATTTCAAACCATCAACTGGCGTCGCAGATCCATCAAGCTGGTAGCTCACCACTCGGTCGGAGCCTTGTGTCGTCGTGAAGTTACCACCAACTGAAATTGGTTCGGAGCCATCTGAACCAATTGACGCTAAATCATCTTCATCAACTGACAAGGCAACTACATCATCAATCGTAGGTGTGTCATCTTGGACTTGAATGACAATCTGAGCAGCTTCAGGTGTATTCGAGCCAGCGGTAATAGATGAGCGGTCTCCGTCGGCGTCCACTGCATAGACTGGCAAAGAAAACGTTAGAGAATCACTATTACTACCAGTGTGATCCAACTGCTCATATAGATTAAACTGGTATTCACCAAGATTCGGAGAGTCAACCGTCACATCAAAGACCGTGATGCGATTACCACCCAGTTCGATATACCCTTCATAAGTACGAACGCCATTGCTCTCGGAGGTTTGTTCCAGTTGAACAACTTGCCCTTGAGATTGCAGCTCTCCAGAGTTATTAAATTCGCTCGGTTCTAATTCATAATGGTCGACAATGTCACTGCCAACAGAAGTCGTAATAGATCCAGCACCACTGGTAATCACAGCCCCTTCTTGAGAGCCTTGATCTACGCCCGCTTCGTCTAAAGATAGCCCTGTCACGTTTTCGATAACTGGATTGTTGCCATCAGAAATGGTCAGGCTGAACGTATTAGCAGTGATGTCCTGGTCAAAATCAACAATGGTGGTAGGCAGGGAAAGCACAATAGTGTCGTCGGCATTACTCTGCTCTAGCGGTTTGAACTGCTCGAATTGATACGTACCATCTGTGTTGAGGCTTATCGATAAAACCGTTTCGTTAGAACCGGCGATAGATAAAATAATGGTGCTGCCGTCATCGGATAGTGTTGCTTCTGTTGCTTGGTTGTCACTAAGCAAACCATTAAACTGGCTCAAGCCTTCTTGGTTAAAAGAGACAGAAGATAGCTGATCACTGCCAATATCGACAAAGCTCCCTGTAATAGGTGTTGAAGAAGACTCAACATTTTCAAACGCGATGTCTTGCGAACTTGGGTTATCACCATCAATCACAGTGGTTGTAAAATCCACTGGAGCTAGAATACTGTTACCACCTACATCTGCACCCGTAATATCAAATGCAATGCTAATTTGGTCGCCAGCGATGGAGACTTGTCCATCCGCTATCGAAGGTAAATGATCAATACCTTGGCTAATTGTCGTGGTGACTTCAAGTTCTGCATCTAAACCTAACGACGTTGCATCAATTTCAATACGAAGAACTTCGTTACTACCTTGAGTACCGATGATCGCATTTTGGTTTTCATCATAGACAAATGAAACGGCAACACCACCGGAGGTGATATCCGCGTTTAACTCTGCCAGTAAAGATGCAAGAGATGCGGCTTCAGGTACAAAGGAGTCTGTATCAAGTGCGAGATCAGCGGCGCCAACCACCACAGTTGAAGAAATAGTTTGAGGGTAAGTAGAGAGAGAAATAGAGCCTTCTGTTACTTGAGAAGACAGCGTTTGACCGCCATCAGCAAAGATGGTGACATTAATGCCATCCAAATCTTCATCAGTTTCAGTGTCGGTTGTTGGAGCGGAGGTTTCAAAAAAGGTCGAAGCAAGAATTTCAGGGTTATTGTATTCAATGGTGACAAAACCCGCATTTGCCGATCCCGCACCGCCACCACCTGGACCAGCAGCAGTAGCTTCAAGAATAGCCGTTGGGTCGGCGCCTTCTAAAATAGCTTGTTGAATCGCAGCGACATCTTCTTCACCGAATTCAGCATCACCAGTTGCGGTTGGGTCAACGTTAACCTTGCCATCAACAGGCGCTACGACAAGCGCATCACTAGAGTCTTGTTCAGGACTTGAGGTTGGTATGCAAGCAACACAATTCTCATCAACGAGATAAAGTGCCCCCTCAGCAATAACCTCCAGAGCAGCACCATTTTCCGTGATGACCACCTCATCAGGAAATAAAATATCCCCAACTTTTACTTCTCTAACATTCCCTTCTGGGGTTAAAGCGTAAACACTACCTTTGACAGCATCAACAACTACTTCCTGCGGCACAGTTTGTGTACTCATCTGACCCCCGCTCATTGCCTAACGTCTTTACGAAAGACCTTTATAAATTATTTTAGTTTATCGAAATGTGATGCGCATTAGCTCACAATGCTGATTTAACTAACAATCAACTCAATAAACAATCAAATTTTGAACATTCAACACGCTTTAGACATGTTATCTGTGTTTCATCACAACAATGGCATTTGTCACCATGGCAATACATTACATAACCATATGAAAACATAAGCCTATTAATTAAAGCTTAGACCTTAATTGTAAAAAGTAGAAACCAGCAGATTTTAAGCGGTAAACATCATCCCGCCAGTACCGATAAGAAGCGGTAAAAAGGCAAATAAGATGTCATAAGAAGAGGAGCGTTTTGCAAGTCGAATAAGGAATGGAGAACAGAAAAACATCACCATAAGGTATTGGACAACATAGTCAGAAGGGATAAGAAGTAGCATCAACACATGTGTTAAAACGTGAAGAATCACGCCCCATGCATGAGGTTTAGTACGCATCATTAGAGCAAACGAAAACAAGAAACTGATGGCTACTGGCATAATATCGACTTAGTTGTAAATAATTCTCATTTGCAATAGTATGCGATAATTCTTATTTCTTCAACTTTGTTTTATCTATTGGTGACATCGTTATTATCAATCAACATAATAAGTAAAATTATCAATGATTTTTTTCCTAAACGTTTGCGTAATCGCTAACCTTCTCTTAACCTTGATTTGAGGCTTTCATCACGGTTTTTCCATTGCTATAGTTCACCCATCAAAACGAACAAGACCATTCGAGGCATGGAGCTTCCTCGTTAATCTCAAGATGAGAAGAAGTGGTACCGACAGAATTCGGCAGATTTAAGAGGGTCAAATAATGGAAATGAATATGGTTGAGATTCTAGGCTACGCGGCTTCAATCATGGTTGCAATCTCACTAACTATGAAAGATATCGTTAAGCTTCGTATCCTTAACTTTATCGGCTGTGCGCTTTTCACAGCTTACGGTTTGATGATTGATTCATGGCCAGTAGTACTAACAAACGGCTTTATTGCATGTGTTAACGTGTACTTCCTTGCTAAAATGCAACAGGAAAAAAAAAGCCTAGCGCCTGAAAAAGCCTAGTTAAAACGAATTAAGAAAGCCCGTAAGCGTGATGCTACGGGCTTTTTTGTGCGTTCTAGATCGCGAAAAAGTATCAAAACCACTAAGCCATTAAGCTAGACATAAAAAGCCCTTCTCCATTCGCTTATTACTTGGACTGGAGCCCCGTCTTCTGCGCAAACTCTTGCATTGCCTCAGCAAACGTTGTGGTTCCGCCCTTAGCTTGGACCTGAATCACCTTATACCCCATCTTTTCCAACGCTTGGCGTTCTGCCAAAACCGCTTTGTCATCTTGCTGACTGCCTTTTGCAGGTTGATGAAGGTAGCACCCTTCTAGTTGACCATCTTCGACCAGTTGGTGGTGTTTCAGTGCATTAATATCAAAATTCATGGTAATTCTTTAAATCAAAAATAGGGAGTTTCTCTGGCAGGCTACATGCGCTTTAAAGGCTTAACAACACTGTCCAAGCCTTCAATTTTAAGTGCGAGGCAGAGCTTTAGCAGTTCGCCTAACTCCCCTTCCGGAAAACCTTTTTTATCAAACCAGAGTAGGTATTCTTCTGGAAGATCAATAAGAACACGCCCAGCGTATTTGCCAAACGGCATTTGCATTCGAGCGAGTTTAATAAGGTTTTCTTTTTCTAACATATACTACGGAGTCTGTTGGGATAAATCTTGGCTAAGAGTAACACCCAAGCGATCGACCCACCAGTTAATTGCGTCTTTAGCATCGTCTAAAGAGTCAATCATGGTTGAGAAGTCTTTGTTTCCTGCTTGACGATCAATCGCCGCGAACAAAGGCGCATCACTCTCAGAATCGCTCACCAGTAACTCCACCGTCGCTGAGCCTACATTGGTGTGCTCACCTGTCGTTATTTTTGAGATGGTAGAAATCCCCAAGCCAACCGGCAGAATGCTTGAGGTGACAGCAAGAACGGGATTCGGCGTTTCCACATTACTTACCGCAATGCTCAAGCGAAGTGTTTTTTCACCGGGTTGGTCGACAATCTTTTTGACGGGTGAGATGCGCGCTTTTAGCTGATCGACCATGTATGTCGTCAATTCATTGATTTCTTCATCATCCAGCTCAGATTCTTGAACCACAACCATCACTCGATCAATCACTACGCTGTCGTATTCATCCATTTTCTCTTTCAAACGAGTAGCATCGCGCAAGCCTGCTCTCGCCCAAACGAGATCGACCCCACCCTCTGGACCAGGACGAAAATCTTTATAACTGGTGAATTTCGTCGCACTGACGACGGGGCCACCAGCACATCCACTCAAGATGAAACCCAGAGATACAACTACCGTCGCCTTAAACAAGCGCTCAACCAATGACTTAAACATACCAACTCCTTAAACTTTGAATATACAGTTTATCATTCCATATAATTTTGACCAGTATTTATTCACTCAATGGATATTTTGTTGAATCAAGTATTGAACTTCCCGTTGCACAATTTCATGTTAAAGTACGCCGCTTACTGGAAAGCATAACGAGAAAAATAATGAAGTCACCTTGCCGCGCAGCCTGTAAAAACAACGGCGGAATCTGTTCTGGCTGTCACCGAACCATGGAAGAAATCGTGCAGTGGAAAGATAAGTCCGATACTCAACGAGACGCGATCATCGAGCAGTTGGTTGGAAATGATTCAACCCACTCTTGCCCGGAGTGTGGCACGAACGCGCACTGCGATATTGCTGCGGGGAAAGAAACGTGTTGGTGCTTTGATATTGAGACCAGAGATCTACCCAAGCCAGAAGCGGGACAGCTTTGTTTATGCCGTAAGTGTTTAGAGAAAAAGCCAGTCGCCTAGTTAGTCGTCCTTTGCTGACTGGCTTGTCATTGAAATCGAGACTTTTAGCGCGCTATTTCTGCGCTAACGCTTGGGATTCGAACTTCACGCCATCCCAGCCTGTCACCATAAAGTTACGAATGTTTTGATGGTCGTTGTTCTCTGGATGTGCCAATACGTCTTCTCGGTAGAAGCGACCAAAACACGCCAACGTTGCTTCTTTGCTTAGGTTGTTCAATTGACCAAAAGCGAAGATCTTGCACGAGCCGTTATTCTCACCTGCATTATTGTGCGTTTCACCATTCACAAAAGCCGCTGGCGTAAACGCGTAGTTTGCCTCTATCGCTGCCATTGTCGTTTCAAACTCTACTGTCTCAGGTGATGCCGCTAGCGCATCCAAAAATTCTTTAAGTTCCATTATTTCTAGTTCCTAGTGTCTTTTCATCTCAAGTGTTCGACATACGTTCAGATTAAAACTGACACATTTGTTTCATTAAAAGCCAATATAAGAGTCATAAATCATAAATATATTCAGAGCCTTATTTAGGGGCTGTTGACCTTTCGAGCTGATTTTTGCAGCGAATTGTTGGACATTTATACAAGGCAGAGACTTTGCTATGTAGCTAGCCTACATGAGAAGTCGATAACGCGGTAGAAATGACCAACAAACGCTGCCCGGAGGGTTCGGCTAAAATCGTTTCATACTTTGTTAAGGAGTATTTGCTTAGAACGACTAGGCGACACACTCCTTGCCTCGCCTAAAACGATTTTATCTCGAACAAAATTTAACCGCGAAAGATCAACAGCCCCTCATAACACTTCAATCAATGCACTATTCCTCACTATTGTAGTGAATGAATAGATATCTAATTTAGGTGCATTGAGCAACATTGTATCTGCTTAATAAGGAAATATCATGACCACCCCATTTAAGGCAATAGGCGTATTGGCATTATCTTCACTTGCCATCGCATGTTCATCTCAACCTGACGATTCTCTCTCTTCGTTTGCAGCTCAATGTAAAGCATCGGTAGCACCTGTTGCTGGAGAGACATCCATCCAAGGTTTGACCTTTATGGGAACGTCTATCGCTGACGCGCCGTTCGACACATCAGCAGCAGAAATCGTTCAATATGATGCGTGTACTGACAAGCTTTACGTGGTCAACGCTCAAGCAAAGCGTGTCGATGTACTTTCTATGGATGACAACGGCGCACCAACGCAAACCGCATTCATTGATCTCAACAGCGCGGGCAAAGCGGCAGGCGTTGAGATTGGTGCGGCAAACAGCGTTGCTGTCTTTAATGGTTTAGTCGCTGTTGCGATTGAAAACAGTAATAAGCAGGCGAATGGTATTGTTGGCTTGTACCGTTCGGATGATTTGTCGCTTATCACCACCTTCCCTACTGGTGCATTGCCAGACATGGTTGGCTTCTCAAAAGATGGCAGATACATTGCGACAGCAAACGAAGGTGAGCCAAATGGTGATTACAGTGTCGATCCAGAGGGCAGCATCACATTGATCGATTTAAGCCAAGGCGTAAACCAAGCAGAAGTCACGCAGATTGGTTTCAATGAGTTTGATGGTGCACGTAAGCCTGATGTTCGAATCTCAGGTCCAAATGCAACGGTGGCGCAAGATCTAGAACCGGAATACCTCACCTTTGCTGACAACGGAAAAATCTACGTTGCACTGCAAGAGAATAATGCAATGGCAATCGTAAACCCAGAAAGCAAATCGGTAGAGAAAATTGTCGGTCTAGGCGAGAAATCTTGGTCGGACTCAAAACTGGATGCTTCGAACAAAGACAAAATCATTGGCAACTTTAAGAGCTACCCTCAGCTGGTTGGTCTGTACATGCCAGATACCCTCGACAACTACTCGGTAGATGGCAAAACTTACATACTCTCTGCCAACGAAGGGGACGGTCGTGAATATGGCTTCAAAACAACACAAGCTTTATGTGACCAAGCGGGCTTTAAGTGGGATGAAGACGATTACCTCGGTACAGATGAATATACTTCAGAGCAAGGTACCTGTTTAAGCCATGTTGACGAAGTGCGCGGTAAGAAGCTAAAAGTTGCAGCAGATCACCCGCTGGCAGAGGCGCTAAAAGATAACAAGCAACTCGCGCGTCTAAAAGTGATTAAGCCTGAACAAACGCTTTCTGCGCAAGACAATGTTCAAGCCTTTGGCGCACGTTCATTCTCTATTTGGGATGAAAACGGTGAGTTGGTTTTCGATAGTGGTGACGATTTCGCGACCATCGCACTAATGAATGAAGGTAAAAACTTCAACAGTACCAACGATAGTAATGACAGTGGCGATGACCGCAGCGACGACAAAGGCATTGAGCCAGAAGCGATTGAAGTAGCACAAATCAATGGTCGTCATTATGCGTTCATCGGTTTGGAGCGCCAAGGTGGCATCATGATTTATGACATCACAGACCCGAAACAAGCGAAGTTCATGCATTACGTAAACCGTCGTGATTACAGCCAACCCGTTTGTACGGAAGTGGAAGATGGCGAATGCGCGAACGACACTTACAATCCCAAAGCAGGTGATTTGGCGCCAGAATCAATCAACTACTTTGCTCGTAACGAACAACACTTTATCGCAGTGGGTAATGAAGTTTCAGGCACGACGTCTGTGTTTCGAATTGAGCTTTAATACCCACTCTTCAAGACGACAAAACTAAAAGTAAAGCGCCCGAACTTAAGTCCGGGCGCTTTTGTTTATAATGAGTGAGCATAATCACTCAGCTTTACTCTTCAATCGCCAACGCATCGCATTTCGAAGCACAGATAAAGTCGTTCTTATGCAAACCTTTAATAGAATGGCTCCACCACGCGATGGTCACTTTGCCCCACTCCAGCAAGATTGATGGGTGATGGAACTCATCTTCTGCAAGCTCAGCAATCTTGTTGCTAAACGCCCAAGCTTGTTTGAAGTTCTTAAACTTGTAGACCTTCTCAAGTTGAGGAATCTCATCTCTCTCAATTATCTGCCAATCAGACAATTGCAGCAGCAAAGACTGTTGTTCCTCTTTGCTAAGTGCAATGGCATCGATACTACAAGCTTCGCATTTTTGTTCATTCAACATGAGCAGGTTCCTTTGGTTCAAAAAGTGGTGGAAGCAATCCGGCTTCAATCGCCAGGTCGGCTTGTTTCAATAAATTCAGTTGGCTAATTTGGAAAAGCTGGGACAAATCTTCAATCACGTAGTATTTCGGCTGCATGATATCAATGCGATAAGGGGTTCTTAGCACAGTTTGCAGGTCAAACTCGTCTCTAATCGCGATGTCGCTTTCCAATGAATAGATGGTTTCTCCCGGAGATGAAAGGATGCCGCCACCGTAGATCTTGGTTTTGTTACCCTCTTGAACCAAGCCGAACTCGACTGTAAACCAATATAGACGCGCAAGATACCCTCGCTGCTTTGGTGTCGCGGCTTGTCCAAGCTGTCCGTAATGCTCGGTAAAGGCGGCAAAATCAGGGTTGGTGAGCATGGCGCAATGACCGAAGATCTCATGGAAGAAATCTGGCTCTTGTAGGTAATCAAACTCTTCTCGCGTTCTCAAAAACGTCGCGACTGGGAAGCGTTTATTGCCAAGCAAATTGAAGAAACGATCAAAATCGATCAACGCGGGTACTGGCTCCACTTGCCAACCCGTTGTTTCCATCAAAACACGATTAATTTCGGGCAGTTGTGGCACGCGGTCATGAGGTAAATCGAGTAGCTTGAGTCCATGCAGATACGCGTTGCATGCACGGTCTTGAATCACGCTCATTTGTCTTGTTACCAAGTCGCGCCAAATGGCATCCTCTTCATGGCTCCATTCTACCCTTCCATCCTGATCGACGGGTTTTGAATGATACTGAGTCATTGCACATCTCCGTTAACAAATCCTTTACATTAAGCCTATCTACACTCTTTTGCCCTTCCAATCCCCTGACCATTTTCCACTCAAAATTCAGGTGTAACATTTTCTTTACATTAACACCTAACACATTGATATACATAGGGAGCTAGTTTCGCCAACGAGTTTGACTTTATTTCTGGTTCACCTCAGACTGAAAACGTTAAAACTTTGTTATAGAGGGAGCTATGCGCGAGAGCAACAAAGTCTGGCAGCCGACGGAAGAACGAATCGAGCAAGCCAATATCACGCAGTTTATCGAGCACATTAATCGGCAGGGGTTCGAGCTCAAAAACTACTCTGATTTGCACCAATGGTCTTTGGAGCATAACGAGCACTTCTGGAAAGAGGTTTGGCAATTTTGCGACCTAATTGGCACGCAAGGCGATACCGTAAAAGCACAAGGTGAAAGCCGTTGGCAATCACCAATGCAAAATCGAGATGCCGTGTGGTTCCCTCAAGCTCAAGTTAACTACGCAGAGAACCTGCTTAGTTTGGCAGAGCAACAAGCCGATGAGCTGGCGGTTTGGTTTGAAAACGAGCGCGGGGACAAACAGACTTACACATGGAAACAGCTTCGTGACGAAGTCTCGAGCATTCAGCAATGGTTAGTCGAATGTGGCATCAAGCAAGGCGATGTGGTTGCAGGTTATTTACCACATATGCCACAAACCGTTATTGCAATGCTTGCTACCACCAGCTTAGGCGCGACTTGGACGTCCACCTCCCCTGATTTTGGGGTAGAAAGTGTCATCGAGCGCTTCGGACAAGTGAAACCAAAGGTTCTCTTCACCTGCGATGGTTATACCTTTAATGGCAAAACCTTTGATATGTCGGAGAAGAACCACCACATCGCGGATCATCTTGATGGGCTGAAACAAGTATGTCAGATCGGTTACCTCAAACCACATGTGTTCGAATGCGATGTTTGTACTCACGATTGGCAAAACATCATTAATCAGTATTCTCCTGCTCCGTTGCATTACACTCGCGTGGAATTCAATAGCCCGCTGTTTGTGCTTTATTCCTCTGGCACGACTGGCAAGCCCAAGTGCATCGTGCATTCTGTTGGCGGTACGATTCTTAATCATCTTAAAGAGCATCAACTTCATTCAGATATTCAGCCTAAAGACCGCGTCTTTTACTACACAACTTGTGGTTGGATGATGTGGAACTGGCACGTATCTGCTCTAGCAAGTGGCGCGTGCTTGGTGATTTTCGATGGTAGCCCGGTTTACCCAGCACCTCACGTATTATGGGATTTAGCCCAGCGAGCAGAAGTAAGTCTCTTTGGTACTGCCGCCAAGTATCTAGAAGCGATAGAAAAAGCCGGATTGTCACCTATCAAAGATTACTCACTCCCAGCTTTGAGAACCTTGTGCTCTACGGGCTCAGTGCTTTATCCAGAGCAGTTTGACTACGTGTATCAACGAATCAAGCAAGATTTGCACTTGGCTTCTATTTCAGGCGGAACAGACATCTGTGGCTGCTTTGTATTAGGCAACCCTATCTCGCCTGTTTATCGTGGTGAATGTCAGTACGCTGGCTTGGGGATTGATGTTCAAGTGTTCGACTCGCAAGGTCACAGCGTGAGTGAACAACGCGGTGAGCTCGTCTGCACCAACTCTATGCCTAACTTCCCTGTCGGCTTTTGGAACGATACAGGGGAACGCTATCACAATGCGTATTGGGACAAGTTCGATAATATCTGGCATCACGGTGATGATGTCGAGCGCAGCACCAAAGGTGGATTCGTTTTTTACGGTCGTAGCGATGCATTGTTGAATCCTGGCGGTGTGCGCATCGGCACAGCAGAGATTTATCAGCAAGTAAACGCTATTGAAGGTATCGTCGATTCTATCGCTGTAGGTAAAGAGGTCGATCGCAATGAGCAAATCTGGCTGTTTGTGCAGACCGTTTCTGGTGTCACGTTAGATGACGGATTAGTATCAGAGATTAAGTCGCGTCTCAAAACGTCCTGCTCGCCAAGGCACGTGCCAAACCAAATATTCGCTATCAGCGATATTCCTAAAACGCGCTCAGGAAAGTTGGTAGAACTTGCGGTCAAACAAGTCATAAATGGTAAGGAAGTCGAGAACTTAGGTGCGATTGCGAATCCAGACGTTTTAGAAGAAATTCGACAACTCACCTTTGTCTAGCGAATCAAAGAAAACAAAAAAGCGAGCTAAATAGCTCGCTTTTCTTATGTTCTTTGTCGGGGATTAACGGCGACCTACGCCCATTAATACTGACATTGTGTGACCGTCTGACGTGATTTCGAAGACCTTCTTCGTTTCTACCTCAGTAAAGCCGACTTTGATGAGTGCGTTCTCTGATTTCGCTAGCGTGAAGCCTTCTTTTGCTGAATCTGCGATCCAATCAAAATGCACGAAGTGACCACCAGCGTTAAGTAACGAGTGAGCAATCTCTAGAGACGTTTCGTAGTCTTCGATAAAAGCCAGAACTGAAGAAGCAACGACTAAGTCAAACTGACCACGGAATGCTGGGTGCTGAGCAACTAGACCACGCGTCAATGCGTCAACAACTGGTTCTACATTCTCTAACTCTTTCTTATCAAGCTCTTCAATCATGGCTTCAGATGCATCCAGCGCCACAATCTCTTTTGCGGATGGCGACAATAGTTGGCTTAACTGCCCTGTCCCACATCCAAAATCCAATACTTTAATGCCATCAAGCTGAGTAAGCTGTTGTAACTGTGCAAACACCGACTGAGCAAATTGATCTGTTGCTGGGTTAGATTCCCAATTCTTTGCTAAGCCGTCCCAATCTTGTGCCATCGTGGCCTCCATGTTCACTTCTTGTAACCCCCATAGATTACCGCAAAAACGCCAAAACACCATAGACTTATCTGGCGAATCCGTGTTTTTTTCGATAATCTTTCTAAGCGTCAGTACGCTCATTCATCTACGTTATCGATTCTCATCTTTTTAGTTTAGGTCTTTTTTAATCATGAACTTAACTCAAGTCGAAGCTTTTTGTACCATCGCCGAATATGGCTCCGTATCGGAGGCTGCGCGTCAACTCGATTGCAACCGCACCAAACTCAGTATGGCAATTAAAGCGCTTGAGAAAGACTTAGACGTCGAGCTATTCACTCGCACAGGCAATCAACTAACGCTCTCGGAAGCGGGGAAAGCCATCTTCAAAGACTGCGAAAACCTGCTCGTAACCGCACAACGAATCAAAAAGACTTGCGCTCAAGTTTCTGACGGCTTCAACGCTGAGGTCTGGGTGGCACGTGATGACTCGCTACCAGACGAACTTTGGCAAGAGCTCTCGCATACTCTAAACAATCGCTTCCCTTCCACCACATTCAACCTGATTCTCGCTTCCAGTGGTGACTTAGCTAATTTGGTCAGTACTCAACAGGTCGATTTTGCATTTGGTGTTGATTACGAGCGCGTGGATGACCCACACATCGTTTACAATCCACTTGGTAAAATTCGTATGATGTCGGTCTGTAGCTTCGATCACCAACTCAGCAAAATGCGTCGCGTCACCGATGAAGATTTGCGTAACCAGATGCAAGCTTTGATGGTGTATTTGAATGAGAAAGACAACCCCGAGCTACAACCCTTTTCTACTCGATACATTGGCTTCTCCAGTTTTGACTACATGCTGAACACTATTTTAGAAGAAGATGCATGGGGCGTATTACCAGAGCCATTGATCCGACATTACTTGAGACATCAGAAACTTGCGGTGATCAAACACACCTATGGTTTGACGCAAGAAGACTACTGTATGTTCGTACCAAATGGACAAACAGAACACCCTGCAATGAGTTGGTTGGCCGATAAGTTAAGCGAGTATTTATTCGACTTCTAAACACATTGCAGTGAGCGTCAATTATATTGACAGCAAAATTTAATGTTAAATCATTGAAAAATAAAAGCATAATTCAAAAACAACATTTTATCGTTTAAATGTCACACAGTTTTCATTTGCTTAAATTTGCCCTAAGGAGAAGAATGTAAGGGTGTAATAATTTAAGGCATCTTTTATGTGTGACAGGACAAGCAAAAACGAAAACCGTATCCTAACCTTCTCAGCCCTTTTAGCATCTGGGTTTGCGATTGGAGGGATGGTACTTGGCTTGCTTGTTGGGTCGATCGTCATCGTTTTTGACGGTGTTTATTCTCTAGTCAGTCTGCTGTTAACTTTATTGTCACTGGCAGCTTCTTACTACATCAGCAAGCCATCAAAATCTATTTTTCCTTTCGGCAAAGCTGTACTTGAACCTATCGTTATCGCTATTAAAGCCGCTGTTATTTTAGTGGTGGTTTCTTTCTCATTATTTTCAGCGGTAACCGCGTTGATGACAGGCGGTCGTGAGGTAGACGCTTCCATCGCAACCATCTTCGGTGTCGTTAACGTGATTGGTTGTGGTTACGCTTGGTGGTTTATGGCGAAGAAAAGTCGTCGTTTCTCATCAGGTTTGATCGAAGCCGAGAAAAAACAATGGCAAATGGATACGTTGTTAAGCGTGGCAGTAACGGTTGGTTTTATCGCTGCATGGCTAGTATCGCTAACACCATACGCACACTACGCGGTCTATGCAGACCCTATGATGATGGTCTTGATGGGCTTTTACTTCCTTAAAGTACCATTTGATATGCTAGTTGGTGCCCTGCGCGAACTGTTAATGATGACACCAAGCAAAGAGTTGTGTCAGAGCGTTGGTAAAGACGTTCTTGAGATTGAAAAAGTGACTGAGCACCAATTGAAACTGGCTGGCGTAACTAAAGTTGGTCAAGAACTGCGAGTAAATGTGGACGTGCATGTGGATGACGACACGCTAGAGCTTGATACGCTAGAACACACTCGTAAGCAGCTTACTAAGCGACTATCGAAGCACAGATTCAAGCTTCAATTACAATTGAACGTCGCTTATTAGAGCGCCACCAAACAATCATTAGAACTCAAAAGAAAAGCTCCCAATCTCGGGAGCTTTTTTCTTGCTTTGATTTGAACCTGAAAGACACTCAAGCGTGCTCTACATATTTCTATACCAGCGTTCATCCCGCCGCTTCGCGCTTCTCTTTGGTGACCAGCCAACACATCAGCGAACCAACCGTTACCATTACGACTCCTTGCCAGAAGCTGTGGCTTAGAGTGACGCCTAGAATAAGAGAGGAAAACAGAGCAGAAAAAATCGGCGTAAAGTAAGACAAGGTTGCGAGAAACACCATATTGCCGCCCACAATCGCGATGTTCCACAATCCGTAACCACCCGCCATTAAAGCTGCAGAAGCCACTAAGTACCCCATCGCTTGCCAGCTGAATGCCATTGGCGGCTCATCAGTAAAGGCGTATTTGATCCACAAAGAGATGGCTGTCGCGATAAAAAACAAAGTAATCGCGTTGTGCTTCGATTGTTGTCTTTGAGTCAGATTGCAATACACAGCCCAGATGACTGCGCCTGCAAATGCCATGAAGTAAACAATCGGATTGCTACTGATGTTCGCCACTAACTGCGTCGGTGATAAACCGCTATCACCACTGACCGTCCACGCGACACCAATGAATGCCAACATAACTGCCGGGTACAGTAACCAGTTCGGCTTTTTGTTACTGCCCAATACCGCAAACAAAACGGTTAGTGCCGGCCATAGATAATTGACGATCGAGACTTCAATCGCCTGAGAACGAGAATTGGAGTAGCCCAATGCCAGCGCAAGGAAGATCTCGTAGCAAACAAACATCGCTCCACCCAGAACTAAATACTTGGGTGAGAAATATGACAGTTTTGGGATGCCAACCACAATCAACAGAAAAATGGAGCTCAGAGAATACAGCATGGCTGATCCACCCACGGGTCCCAAACTTTCTGTCACCAATCTTGCGATGCCTAGCAAACAACTCCAAGAGAGAATGGCGATACAACCATAAAGGGTGAAATGAAACTGATAGGATTGCATGTTATCTATGTGACCTACTGCTCATGAATGCCAAAGGAAACTGCAGCTTAACTCAAAAATGATCCGCTTCAACGTACTCTTTTTCCAAAATCGGTATAAAAACCACTCTATTAAGCGGTTGGAGTCGATATGAAACATTTTCTGCCTTCGAGTGTCATGCTGACACCCTTTGTTGTGCGCTACTATGAAGAAGACGACGAGAGTGAAAACGTTGAAACACATTCGGAAACGCATGGTCTAGATAGTGAAGAACAATCTAAGGAACGTTCAGAGTAAAGGAATCCAATCATGAAAAAAGTCGCAGTCATTTTAAGTGGTTCAGGCGTTTACGACGGTTCTGAGATCCACGAAGCAGTATTGGCGCTCTACGCCATCGAGAAGGCAGGTGCAACTTGGCACTGCTTTGCACCTAACATTGACCAACTCCACGTCATCAACCACCTAACTGGTGGCGAAATGGATGAAACACGCAACGTCTTGATCGAATCAGCTCGTATCGCTCGCGGAAACATTGACGATGTCGCCAAACTTAACGTTGATGAATACGATGCCCTACTACTTCCAGGTGGATTTGGTGCCGCGAAAAACTTAACCGACTTCGCCGTTTCGGGTGCGGAGTGTTCGATTAATACTCACGTTGCCCAAGCGTGTCGTGCATTCGCTCAAGCGGGCAAACCTGCAGGTTATTTATGCATCGCACCAACTATTATCCCTATGATTTACGATCAAGGTGTAAAAGGCACAATTGGTAACGATGAAGCCACTGCAGCAGCATTCGGTCATATGGGGGGCGAGCATGTCAATTGTCAGGTGGATGAAATCCATTTCGATGAAAAACACAACGTGCTTTCAACACCAGCTTATATGTTAGCGGAGAATATCTCCCAAGCCGCGTCAGGCATTGAAAAACTAGTAGATAAGTTAGTTAAAATCGCCTAAATAGAAAACGTTTGCTTAAAACCCACCATTCCAATCCCCATTGATAGACTACATATTAATGGGGATTTTTTATACTTTAGTCTAATTGAGAGATAAACCGTACGAAACTTGTTATTTTTACCAATCGTTTGCGTAATAAATAAATCATTTCCTATCTGTTGCTTTAATGTTGCACCAACAGGGTGTGCAACAAGATCCATTTCACACTTTAACTCTTAACACTACTACTTAGGGGGTAAAATTGCGCTAGATCAAATAGGAAACTTCGTCAGGTATGCAAGAGTAAATGACAGATTAAGAAAGATTATTAAAAATAACGACGGAGCAATGTTATATGACAAGTGCATTTTTTATCCCTACTGTAAACCTAATGGGCGCTGGTTGTCTGAAAGACGCAGCAGACAGCATCCAATCTCAAGGCTTTAAAAAAGGTTTGATTGTTACGGATAAGATTCTTAACCAAATCGGTGTAGTAAAGCAGGTTCAAGATCTACTAACAGAACGCGACGTAGCAACTGTTGTGTTCGATGGCACTCAACCAAACCCTACTATCAGCAACGTTAACGACGGCTTGGCACTTCTTACAGATAACGAATGTGACTTCGTTATCTCTTTAGGTGGCGGTTCACCACACGACTGTGCGAAAGGTATCGCGCTTGTTGCTTCTAACGGCGGCAAAATCGCAGATTACGAAGGCGTAGACCAATCTGCAAAACCAATGATGCCACTTATCGCAATCAACACGACTGCGGGTACTGCATCTGAAATGACGCGTTTCTGCATCATCACTGACGAAGAGCGTCACATCAAGATGGCTATCGTTGATAAGCACACAACACCGCTTATCTCAGTAAACGATCCAGAGCTAATGCTAGCTAAACCTGCTTCGCTAACTGCGGCAACAGGTATGGATGCCCTAACTCACGCGATTGAAGCTTACGTATCTATCGCGGCAACACCAATCACTGATGCGGTAGCAATCAAAGCGATTGAACTTATCCAAGCGTACCTACGCACAGCAGTGAAAAATGGTGAAGATCTAGAAGCTCGTGAACAAATGGCATATGCACAGTTCATGGCGGGTATGGCGTTCAACAACGCTTCTCTAGGTTACGTACATGCAATGGC
This sequence comes from Vibrio sp. Y29_XK_CS5, assembly GCF_024181835.1. NCBI lineage: Bacteria > Pseudomonadati > Pseudomonadota > Gammaproteobacteria > Vibrionales > Vibrionaceae > Vibrio > Vibrio sp. Y29_XK_CS5. The sequence continues at coordinate 552,906 of NZ_JAMZAM010000001.1, read as the reverse complement.
ACACCAACTTGGTGGTTTCTACGACCTTCCACACGGTGTTTGTAACGCGATTCTTCTACCTCACGTACAGCGCTACAACGCGCAAGTATGTCCTGAGCGTCTACGTGATGTAGCGAAAGCAATGGGCGTAAACGTAGAAGGCATGTCTGCTGAAGCAGGTGCAGCGGCAGCAATCGACGCTATCGTTACTCTAGCGAAAGATGTGGGTATCCCAGCAGGTATTAAAGAGCTTGGTGCGAAACTAGAAGACATCCCAACGCTAGCAGACAACGCACTGAAAGACGCTTGTGGTTTCACTAACCCTAAACAAGCAACTCACGAAGAAATCTCTAAGATCTTCGAAGAAGCGATGTAATCTCGCTACATAAACAATTCTCTAGCCTTAATTCAATCCCCGATCTCGTATCGGGGATTTTTTTACATTCTTATACAATCCATGCTCTGCAAAACGTTCTCTTTTAGTGTTAGCTTTTAAGCATTAATACGATTCATATTGGAAGGAACCATGAGAACGATTGCTGCTGCCCTACTCGCTTGTTTATCCTTTTCTGCCAACGCTGCCGAATACCGCGCTAACGAAGTGGCGAATGGATTTCAGATCCCTTGGGGGATCGAGTTCTTAGATAGCCAACGCGTTATCGTCAACGAAAAGAACGGTACGGTTTCGTTGCTGGATATCACCACTGGCAAACCTCAAAAGCTGTTTAACGTCCCCGATGTGAATACCAGTGGACAAGCGGGTTTATTGGATGTTGCGCTCGCACCGAATGCCGATAAGCAAAACCCGCAACTCTTCTTTACCTACAGCAAGCGCACGAGCAAAGGCAATACGGTGGCGTTAGCGACGGCGCAATTGCAAAACAATCAGCTTGTGGGTTGGAAAGATCTCTTTGTTGCTGATGCCATCACCGACACAGGGCGTCACTACGGCAGTCGACTTTCATTTGTTGACGACAAAGTTTACTTCTCAATCGGTGACCGTGGTGAACGTGATAATGGGCAAGACACTCAAACCCATGCTGGCAGTATTCTTCGTCTCAACCTTGATGGTTCGGTTCCGCAAGACAACCCATTCAAACCTTCCGAAGCTCGTCCTGAGATATGGAGTTACGGGCACCGCAACCCACAAGGCATGTTTTACGACGAAACAACAAAACAGCTGTGGTCGATTGAACATGGACCACGCGGTGGCGATGAAATTAATCTAATCAAGAAAGGCGCAAACTACGGCTGGGCAAAAGTCTCTCATGGTAAAGAATATTGGGGACCGTTGGACGTCGGGGAAGCTAAGTCGTTACCGGGAATGGAAGATCCAAAGTTGGTATACATCCCTTCTATCGCACCCAGCAATATGATTTTGTACCGTGGCGATAAATACCCAGAGTTGGACGGAAAAATCCTCGCCGGTGCATTGAAACTGGCGCACATCAACGTGGTTTCTATCGAGAATGGCAAGCTCACCGAATCAAAAAGATTGATGGAGAATCTTGGTGAGCGAGTAAGAGATATAACCATCAGCCCCGATGGCTATATCTATTTTTCTACCGACAGCGGCAAAATCTTTCGTCTTGAGGAGAAATAGTTTTCTCTGACGAGCTAGTCAAAAAAGCTAGCTCTTTAAACTCACTGCCACCGTTTTATGGTCAAAATCGAGCGTCATGGTCGAGCCCAATGGAACGGTAAGCATTGGGTGAGTATGGCAGCTATCAAAGTCATACAAAATTGGTAGTGGTTGACCGTTAAGCACTTCTAGCAACACGTCTATAGGTGCTCGTCCTGTGCCTTTATCGTTGAACTTTTCATGCTTGCCAAGAACAACTGCACTGACTTTATCAAACACGCCAGAAAGCTTGAGCAGCGCAAAAGAGCGTTCGACCGTTTCAATGCCCTGCAAACAATCTTCCACTAGCAAAATATCGCCTTGTTCGATACTCGGCATAAACTTACTTGCCCAAATACCCGTCATGGTATTGAGGTTGCCACCAATCAAACGTCCGGTGATCTTGCCTTCGCCTTTAAAGTGCCACTGGTTTTGCAAGGTTTGCTTTGCGCGGTCTTGTTCGCCCCACTCTATCCATTCATCTGTCCACCCTTGAGGCATTGTGTATTGATGCGCCAAACTATCTAGCATGTTTACAATCGACTCAAACGAAGCGAAGGTCTCGTCCACCAGTGGCGGGAATTCACCCAGTGACGCCACCAAAGCAGGACCATAGAAAGTGACGATGCCGGTTTGTGCGTAAATGCCCATAAGCAAAGCTGTCACATCCGAATAGCCAACAATGATCTTGGGATCTTTCTTCAATGCCTCGAAATCAATGTAAGGTAGCAATGAGTTACTGTTGGAACCACCTATGGTCGACATAATACAGCGCACTTCAGGATCACGAATCAGCGCATTCAATTCTTCTACTCGCTCTTGAATCGAACCCGAGCGGTATTGGTCAGTTTTGCCCGTTAAGCTGCCTGCTTTTAGCTGGTAACCATGAGATTCCACGTAGGCTTTGGCACGCTCAAAACGCGCTGGTGCAAATACCGTGGCTGGGGAGGATGGCGAGAAAAAGCCGATGGTGTCGCCTTTTTGTAATGGTTTAGGAATGATCATGCGCGTCCTTGTTTTGTGATACATGGTTGATTTATTTTCGTACAATCTAAGCAGAAGAATCTAAACTTAACAATAACCTTTTGTTTTTTAAAACGATAGTTCGGTTAAGTTGTACGAGGTCATTATGATTCCATTCCCTTTACAGCTCGATAAAATTAAAGCCGTGGTGTTTGATTTAGACAACACCTTGGTGAGTTCTGATATGAACTTCGGCGAATTACGACAACAGCTAGGTTGTCCGCAGAGTGAAGATCTATTGGATTTTGTCGACGCACTTGAGCATCCTCACCATAGAGAGCACGCTCATAACGTGATATTTGATTACGAGATTTCTGATGCTGAGCAGTCTGCTCCAATGATTGGCTGCCATGAGTTGCTCGCCCACTTGCATCAAAATGAAATCAAAACCGCTATCGTGACGCGCAACTGTCAAATCGCCACGCAGCGCAAACTAGAACACAACCAAATCTCAGTGGAACGAGTCATCACTCGTGAATGTTTCCCGCCCAAGCCAGACCCTTTGTCTCTGCAGGTATTGGCGAAAGAGTGGCGTTTGATGCCTGATGAAGTGCTTTATGTCGGCGATTACCTTTACGACTTACAGGCGGCGTATAACGCTCAGATGCCCTCTTGCCTTGTGCACCATGGGAATCAAGAAACCTTCAATGACTCAGCCTCGTTGGCGCTTAATGAACTCAGTGATTTATTGAGCCGTTTCGAATCCTTACCACGCAAATAAAGCACACATATAAAACACGCAAACAAAAAAAAGGGGCACCAACGTACCCCATATGACTTATTCCCGATTGTTTCATGCGTTCCCAAGGTTGCTTGGGTGATGCGCTGCTTAGCCTTGTAGGTAAGCGTTAAGCATCCACATTAATTTTTCTTGCTCACGGATGTAGTCACCCATCAATGCCGCTGTACCTTCGTCATCTGCTTCACCCGCGTTTTGTAGAATCTCACGCTGTTTTAGAAGTAGAACGCTAAAGCCTTGAACCAGACCTTGTACACACTCCTCACCAGAAGTCGCGTTTTGATGTTCTTTAATTTCACTTGCTTCCAAGTAGTTGCTGAATGCGTGCGCTGGCGTATGACCCAAAGTTAGAATACGCTCTGCAAGCTCATCGATTTTTGTTTGTAGATCAGTGTAGATCTCTTCAAATTTTACGTGCAGTTCGAAGAATTGCGCACCTTTAATGTTCCAGTGGTAACCGCGAGAGTTCATGTACAACACTTGGTAATGCGCTAGCAGTTGATTTAACTGTTGAGCTAGTTGTGCTGATTGTTCGCTGTCTAGACCAATTAGGCTTACTTGTTTGTTCATAATCTTGCTCCTAGAAGGATGATACCAATCGTAGTAACGAACGATTCTCTTACTGAGATTGGTATAAAGTTTAAAAATTCTTTTGCAGTATTTGCTGCCGATGGAGTCATATTACGACTCCGGCTCGGTGAAGAGAATTTGGTTTTAGCTATGATTTAAATAGCCAAATCCAATGAGCAAGTAGACGAATATCGGCGTAACATCCAACAAAAAGCCCCAACCCTTTTTGTGTAAAAAGGATTGGGGCTTTTTTACTATTTGGTTAACGTTCAAAAGTAGATGAACAGACGTAAACCTTATCTACGCCGTTTTAAAAGTTGCCATCTGTTGATTCAGCTCGGTAACTTGCTCTTTTACTTGCAATGATGTCTCTGATGCACGTTGGCTGTTATTCGAAACCTCATCCACTGATTGAGTAATACCGGACATCAATCCAGTGATCGAGTTGGTCGCATGAGATTGCTGTTCTGCCGCTGCCGCAAGTTCTGCCATTTGTTCATTCAAAGAACCAATTTGCTCGGTCGTGACAAGCAAACGAGTTACCGCTTTTTCAATGTGCTCAGCGCCCTGCTCCGCAAGTGATTGACTGTGTTCAATCTCCTCAACCACCGAATGGGTCGAGCGTTGAATCGCATTGATGATGCCGTTGATTTCTGTCGTCGATTGAGTAGTGCGCGTCGCTAACATGCGTACTTCGTCTGCCACGACTGCAAAGCCTCGTCCTTGGTCGCCCGCACGCGCCGCTTCTATCGCGGCATTCAATGCCAGTAAGTTAGTTTGCTCTGCCAAGCCTTCAATCACTTCCGTCACTCGACCAATGGCTTCGCTCTCTTTGCTTAACTGCGTCACTTGCGTACTCGCGGTTTCAATGCTGCCATGCAAGCTTTCCATGGTGACTTTGTTTTGCTCTAAAGCATCGCGACCTTGTTCAATCTCGCCTTTTGAATCAGAAAGCTTCTGCACCGATTGATTGGCTTGATCTAGAGTGTTACGCGCGGCTAAAGCGATTTCATCCAATTGGCTTCCCATTTCAACAATGCTGGTTTGTTGCTGTTCTACATTCGATGAGGTAACTTGCGCCGATTCCAACAAAGCCCCCATGCTGGTATCCACCTGGTGCGCTTTTTCACTCACCCCTGCCACGATGCTCGCTAACGATTGGTTCATGCGGTTAATCGAATCGGTAAGGTCTGCCAATTCATCTTTCCCAACAACAGTTAACGGAGGCTGAGAAACATCTCCTGAAGCGATCGTCTTGGCTCGCTCCGATAAGTTTTTCACTCGGCGACCAATGGTGTTGCCCATGTATTTTGAAATCGCTACTGCGGCAAACAAAACCAATGCCGCTGCAATCAGCATGGTGGTGAGTACGTTCTTGATCGACTGATTGATACCCTGTCCGCTTTGATCAGCACGACTTTGTTGAGCCAATACGATCGTTTCTAAACTTTGGTCTAGTGCATCCGCTGCTGGCAACAGTTCGTTCGCCATTAACAAGTTTGATTCGTTCCATTCTGGTGACTGACGTAATGCAATCACCTGCTCTGCTAAAGGAAAGTACAGTTGCTGCATTTCTTTAAACAGTGACCACAGTGATTGGTCGTTATCGGTAAGTCTGTCGAGTTTGCTGTCGATTTCCGCCACGGACTGATTGTGGTACTTAATCAAGTCGTGGTATTTGTCCAAATGATCTTGCTGCCCGTACAACAGGAAATCTCGCAAAGCAGACAGTGCATTGGCGAGGGAGGTATAACTGTCGGCGTAGACTTTAAACAAACGCTTTCTGTCCCCACCAAATGGGTTCCCTGACTCTTCATTGATTAAGCTTTGAAGCTGGTCAAGTGCAACTTCTGCAATGGGTGCCGCTTCGTTAATAAAGAGGTTGTGTGCGGGTAAGTTCTCATCACTGTGGCTAAGTTCAATCAGCTTGTTTAGAGAAACTTTTACCGCATCCCACTGGGTTTGAATCGCTTGAAAATCCTGTTCAGAGATCAAAGCCTGCAACGTTGGAAGCGACTCGTCTGTAGATGCCATGATATTGCGTACGTCCTCACTTAGACGTGCACTCGCCTCTTCATCGCCACCTAGCAACATGTAGGCTCGAATAGAAGACAGCGACGCTTGAACGGACTGTTGGATACCGCGACTGGTGTCGACGGTCGGTAAATCGGATTTAAGTAACGAAGAGGCGTATTGCTCTACGGTGGTGACGTTGCGATACGTGAATACCGCTGATGCCATAAAAAGTACGGCTAGCAGCACAAAACTGAGCTGCAACTTCCCTGATATCGTAAGGTTCATCCATAAACTCCTGACAACGATGAGCCTTAAATATAACGATGTTTACAAAAATGTTAAATACAGGTATCAAAAGTTACTAAGAAAACCATGTAAACCACTATTTCAAGCCAAGAAATGGGACTTATTCGAAGTATGGTATGCGCTCACTACGTAAAATCAGATAATTAACGTAAGTGGTTTCTAAGCAGTCTTGCTCCCACAACGAGAGAATCCGCTTGGTGGCGAAGTAGTAATCTTTGTTACGCAGTAGCACGCCCACCGTACGGCTGAGCTGCTCAAAGCGCTGTTGCTCATTAGCAGAAATGTAATTGTCTTCATTCTGAATGATGGGCGCCAATCCATCGGCAAACCAATTGTTCAGAATTTCTCGCATTTCTAGTTCTGACTCCGGCACATCGATACTCGACAACTCTCGATGCTGTGGTGGTGGCACTATGTACTTCGATGCTTTTGGCGAACTGACATAACGGTACATGTCGCTCCTCCTTGTAAATGACTCTTATACCCAAGTGACTTCAAGATGCAGGATTCAGAGCGTTGTCATTGATTCGGGGTCAAGGAAAACAACGCAGCGTAATAGTCAGCGCTTTCCAAGTTGTTTGACACAGAAACCGAGTCAATGACACGCTCCCGAAGGGCGAGCTGTCTTGGTTTGTATACTTTGTTGTCGATTCTTGATTTAGACCCACTAGACCTTTAAATCGCCGCCGCGTCTACAAACCAAGCCATTCTCGCTGAACCTAACATCTCGAGGTTACTTGGGTATAAACTAACTAAGAATACTTTTTTCAATTTCCAAGTTTTTTTCTACAGCTCATAGAAAGAAGCCCAACAAAAAAGCCATGCAAAGTAGGCTCTGCATGGCTTTGGTTTGGGCAGCAATGACACTGCCCTCGTCTAGGACTGGTTACATTGAGCTTTGATCGAAATCGTTGCCTTGGTCAGTACCCGTTTGAGTATCCGAGTCGAAGCTGCCAGAGTCATCCGTGAAGTCAACACCTTGATCTTGACCTCCCGCACTTGTCCAGTCGCTGCCGCCAGATTCCATACCTGCCATATCTGGTTGCTGATCTTGAGCAGAACCCTGCATGGTGTATTGATCATCGACTTCAACTTCAACTGTGCCACTCGCACCTTCTACTGCGCTGCCCAATTCGTCGTAACCTTGGAATTGGATTTCGCTCGTACCTTCGTAACCTTCTGGTAAGTCAACCGATACTGGTTGGTTCAGGTTGCCACTTAATGTGAAGCTGCCATCGCCATTATCCAGTGCGTTGCTTACTGATGCACCATCAGGTAGACCAGACATTTCTGCATAATCCACCGATTCGTTACCACTGACCTCATCTGGAACCGAGATAGAAATGGTATCGCCTGGTGCTGCAGTAACATCAGCTGCGCTCTCCTCTTCACTGTCTGCACCGTTTGCTGCTTGCTCTTCAGGCTGTTGCGCTTCGCCGACTTGCTGCTCTGATGATGCTTGAGCAGTTTGGATTTGTGGCTCGTCACTTTGCGCTGAATCGTCCGCAACTTGGATGCTCAGATTCTGAGTCGATACTTCACCGTTGTCGTTGACCTGAACATCCATAGCCAAATTGCCATCGAAGTCATCGTTCGGCCAGTATGTCCACTCTTCATCACCTGATTTCGCGAAGAAACCTGCATCGTTTGCATCAGCGACATCCAACACTTCTGCTGAAGGGCTAATGCCAAGTTCATCAATCAACTGTGCTTCCGTTAGTGTTAGTGAACCATCATCAGCCAGTGCGTAGCCTTCGCTGGTTGTGGTTTCACCTTCACCTTGGATGTCGACATTAAAGAAGCTCTCAATGCGGTTTTCACCGTCAGTTGCAATGAAGCCAACTTGAACATCTCCGGTGTAGCCTTCTGCTGGTGTGAATTGGTAGTTACCTTGGTTATCGGTCTCTATCACACCTTGACCTTCCATTAGGCTCACTGACTCAATGCTCAAGCTGTCGCCTTCTGCATCGCTCAAGGTCGATAGCATGTCATCATTGGTGAACGACAAGGTGCCATCCGCTGCCATTTCTGTGGTAGAAATGCTGTCGATTTCTGGTGAAGCATTCTCTTGTGGTGCGTCTTCTTTCACGACCACGCCTGTTTGCTCATCATGAAGCACACCGTCTTTATCAATCACGTAAGCGATATCCGCTTCACCAGTAAAGCCTGGTGCTGGATTGAATGTCCATGTGCCATCACCGTTATCGACAATCTCACCTTGGCTGCGATCAGCTAGGTGAACGAATTTCACTTCATCACCCGCGTCAGCATCTACGTTCTCTGCCAATCCGATTAGGTCATCAGCGGTTAGGATAACTGGTTCACCCGCTAGGGTTTCGAAGTCACCTGAATCGATGCCATCTTCGAACTCTTCTGGCTCGTCACCATAATCCACCGTTGTTGCGGTCACGGTTACGAAGAACTCGCCATTAAAGTCAGCTGGAGGCGTCATTTGCAGGTCTGAAATATCCCACTCGTTCAAGTCGATGTATTGACCCGGTTCCGTAATGGTAATGGTGTTCACACCATCCGTAACTTCGAAGCCAACAGGGAAACCAGTCATTACTAGGTTACTTAGCGTTTCTGAATCGTCGATTAGACCGACATTCAAGCCTAGGTGACCCGTTTCGTCCTCACCGAAGACTAACGGACCATCATGGTCGGTTGTGATGACCGCGCCATCCGCAACAGGGCGAACAAACACTGGTACATCAAGTACCGTCTCAAACTCACCGTCACTTACCACAACTTGCAAGTCAGAAACCCCTGCAAAATCGCCAGTCGGTGTGAATGTCCAAGTACCGTCACCGTTGTCTGTTACCTCACCACCATCTTCACCTTCTGCGGTGATAATGCGTGATACGACTAGGTTTTCAGTATCGATATCGCCGAACAAGTTCATCAGGTCGCCAGCGTCGAAGGTGAATGCGCCATCCTCGTCGGTTGCCATAAACGCATTACCCACATTGAATGGAGCATCGTTGACTGGAATAACATCCACATTCAACGAGCCTTCAACCACTTCTTCACCATCCGTCGCGGTGTAGCCCAGTTCCACCAAACCATTGAAGTCTTGAGTGGTTACCAAGTGGTACATACCATCTGGTTGCTGGGTTAATGTCGCGTTTGCAGGAGCACGAACAGTGATGCTTTCTACGCTGATTTCGTCACCATCAAGATCCGTAACTTGATCAGCGATGTAAGCTGGGTCAATCACCATGACCACATCTTCTTCGCCTTGCATCTGGATGGTTGGCGCTTCTGGTGCATCGTTAACCGCTTCGATGTTTAGATTGCCTTCAACCGGCGTAACTAAATCACCATCGCTGACACCGAACGACATTGGCACATCGCCATTGAAGTTCTCAGCTGGAGTGAATGACCAAGTACCATCACCGTTGTCTAGCAAGTCACCATATTGCTCATCAATCACTAGGTCGACAGCAGACAGTTCATCGTAGGTGTTGTCGATGTCTGTCGCGTTAGCAAGCAACATGTCCTGCGTGATAAGAATGGTGGTATCTTCGGTGCCAGCAATATTCACTGGTGTTGATTGCGGCGCATCGTTAATTGGGTTCACCGTTAGATCAACGCCCACTTCCACGCTCGCACCATCGTTATCAATCAAGTCGAAACTTAGGTCGATATCGCCATTGAAGTTCGCATCTGGCGTAATCGTGAAGCTACCATCTTGGTTCTCAACAACGGTCGCATTGGCTACCGCGGTTAAGTTCACCGCTTCTAGATTATCGCTGTCGACGTCACCCGCTTGAGCCAGTAACTGCTCTTGACTCAATGTGATTGAACCATCTTCATCGACGCTGTAAGCCAAGTCGCCAGATACCGGAGCATCGTTGACTGGCAATACATCAATGTTCGCGTTGGTTGTCGCAGTTGCACCGTCTTCATCAGCGACTACTACGCCTAGGCTTACGCCACCGTTGAAGTTTTCATTTGGCGCGAAGCTGTAAGTGCCATCGTCATTCGCTGTTAGAATGCCGTCGCTACCACTGTAAGAGACGCTTTCTAAGCTCACGTCGCCTTCCACATCGCTTGACTGCGCTAGCAGTTGCTCTTCCGTGAAGATAATGACTTCGTCTTCATTGACAGAGTAACTGGTCGCACCTGCGATTGGTGGATCGTTCACCTCAAGTACTGTGATACCCGCAGTGGTTGAGTCTGTCGCGCCCTCTTCATCGACAACCACAACATCTAGGCTGACCTCGCCATTGAAGTTCTCGTTTGGAGAGAAGGTGTACGTACCATCACCATTGTCTTGGAACACACCATCGTTACCACTGTAAGTCACACTACTGATGTCTACGTCGCCTTCAATATCCGACGAATTAGCCAGTAGTTGCTCGTCACTGATGGTGATCGAGTTGTCTTCATGTACTGTGTAAGACGTGCTGCCCGCCACAGGTGGATCGTTCTCTGGCGTCACACTCACATCAATGTTGGCAGAGGTCGTATCCGTACCGTCTGACACATCGAAAGTGAAGTTCACATCGCCATTGAAGTTCTCGTTCGGCGCGAAGCTGTACGTGCCATCGCCATTGTCAGTTAGGACACCGTCCGCGCCAGTGTAAGTCACACCTTCAACTGTTAGGTTGTCACCTTCTACATCCGTCGCGCCTGTTAGCAAGTCCGCATCTGTAAAGGTAAGAATACCGTCCTCACCCACAGTGAACGCTTGGTCTTGTGGCTCTGGAGCGTCATTGACTGGTGTCACCGTTAGATCGAGACCAGCCGCGACCACTTCTTCGCCATCCGTGACATCGTAACTAAACTCAATGTCACCGTAGAAGTTCTCGCTCGGAGTAATGGTGAAGCTGCCATCCTCGTTCATTTCAACCGTTGCATTTTCATCATTGGTGCTCAGGTTGATTGCGCTTAGGTCGTCACCATCAATATCAACGGCATGCTCAAGTAACTGCTCTTGAGTTAGCGTAATGCTATTGTCTTCGGCAGTGACTGAGGTGATGTCACCCGTTACTTCTGGTGCATCATTGGTTGGCGAGATATGAATCGTTACATCTTGCGTTGCTGTTGCTGTTGTACCTGTATCTACGTCCGTAGAGGTTGCGTTCACAGTTAGCGTCACATCGCCGTTGAAGTCCGCAGACGGGATAAACTCTAGCCCTTCTAGCTCGCCTGGTTGCAGTGACCAAGTGCCGTCGCCATTATCAACACCTGCTGATAGTGAGCTGCCTTCTGGCACATCTTCAATCAAGATAGAGAGGTTTTCTGAGCCATCGGTATCGGTTAATGCTGCATCGATATCAAGCGGTACTGGTGTATCTTCGGTACCAATGATTTGGTAATCCGCGTCCGCTACCGTGATTTCGATGTTGTCGATACCAAACGATTCATCCCAAACGTCTTGATTCAAGGTTGAACCGAAGCCAAGTTGCAATTCACCATCCTCGACAGGAACCGTCAGATTGATTTGGTGAGCTTGGTCGTTCCAACCACTGAAGCCTTCACGTTGAGAGGCTCCGTGGATCACTTCACCTACTTCGTTACCGTCAGAATCGTAAAGCGTTGTCGTACCATCTTGAGTACGGAACGCGGAGTTCTCCAAGGTTGTTAGCTGTTCACCGCCGACAAAGATTTGGAACGACTCGCCATCCCAAGAATCGATTTCGTAGAAGCTAAACGAAATATTCACTTCATTGACATCGCTTGGGATCTCGTAGGTTTTGCTGACCGCTTCATCACCGCCAGTGCCACCAATACGACCCAGCATGTCGCCCGTTTCGAAGCCTTGTGAACTTTCAGTGTTCGCGTTCCAACCGTTCGAGCCAGACTCGAAGTTATCAGAAGCAATCACCAAGTCTGAAGCAATCGACAGCTCTGGCATATCGACCACAGATTGAACATCCATGTTCGCTTCTGCTGGCACGGTTGCGGTGCCATCGTTGACATCAAACGTTACGTTCACGTTGCCATCGAAGTTTTCATTCGGTGCAAAAGTGTACGTGCCATCACCGTTATCAACCAAGGTACCACTGTCAGAAGCAACATTTTCAACCGTTAAGTTATCACCATCGATATCACCTGCATTTCGCAGCAGTTGCTCTTCAGTGAAGGTGAAGCTGGTGTCTTCTTGCGTAACAAACTGTGGCTGACCAACCGTTGGTAAGTCGTTCACTGGGTTCACAGTCAGATCGGCTGTCGTTTGAATGGTCGCATCACCGTCCGTAATGTCGAAGCTCAGATCAATGTCGCCATTGAAGTCCGCATCCGGCGTGATAGTGAAGCTACCATCGTCATTCGCAACAACGGTCGCATTGCCGTCAACAGTCAGGTTGGATGCAGTTAGGTCATCGCCATCCACGTCGCCGGCTTGAGCAAGAAGCTGCTCTTGGCTAAGAGTGATAGAACCATCTTCATCCACGCTGTAAGCCAAATCACCTGATACTGGAGCATCGTTGACTGGCAATACATCAATGTTTGCATTGGTTGCTACCGTTGCACCATCTTCATCGGTCACGACAACATCTAGGCTGACATCACCGTTGAAGTTTTCGTTTGGTGCGAAGCTGAATGTGCCATCGCCGTTGTCAGTAAAGATACCGTCGGAGCCGCTGTAGCTGACGCTATCAATCGCGACGTCACCTTCAACATCAGAAGCATTCGCCAATAACTGCTCAGAGCTAATGGTGATGACTTCGTCTTCGTTCACTGAGTAGCTAGTTGCGCCGGCAATTGGTGGATCGTTTACCTCAAGTACTGTAATACCCGCGGTGGTTGAATCCGTTGCACCGTCTTCGTCTACCACAACAACATCTAGGCTCACTTCACCATTGAAGTTCTCGTTTGGCGAGAAGGTGTAAGTACCATCACCATTGTCTTGGAACACGCCATCTGCGCCGCTGTAGCTCACGCTATCAACCGAAACATCGCCTTCAATATCTGACGAGTTCGCTAGTAACTGCTCATCGCTGATGGTGATTGAGTTATCTTCATGCACGGTGTAAGACGTGCTACCTGCCACCGGTGGATCGTTCTCTGGCGTCACGCTTACATCGATATTTGCGGTCACGGTATCCGTGCCGTCAGAAACATCGAAGGTAAAGTTCACGTCGCCATTGAAGTTTTCGTTTGGAGCGAAGCTGTAAGTGCCATCACCATTGTCGGTTAGGACACCATCAGCACCTGTGTAGGTCACACCTTCTACTGATAGGTCATCGCCATCGATATCCGTTGCGCCATCAAGCAGGTCTTCATCAGTGAACAACAAGACACCATCTTCACCAATGGTGAACGCTTGATCTTCTGGCTGTGGTAGGTCGTTAACTGGATTAACCGTTAGGTCAGCCGTTGCAACAATAGTGTCGGTGCCATCGTTGATATCAAACGTGATATCAATGTCACCATTGAAGTTCGCATCAGGCGTGATGGTGAAGCTGCCATCGTCGTTAGCAGTCACTGTCGCATTACCATCCACAAGCAAGTTTTCAGCAACAAGGTCATCGCCGTCCACATCGCTCGCTTGAGACAACAATTGCTCTTGGCTCAATGTAATGGTGTTATCTTCATCTACGTTGTAAGCCAAGTTACCCGATACTGGTGCGTCGTTGATTGGCAATACATCCACAGTGATATAGGTGTCGACTTCTGCGCCATCTTCATCACGAATAGTCACGTCCAGCGACACTTGACCATTGAAGTTCTCATTCGGTGCAAAGCTACAAGTGCCATCGCCATTTACTGAGAAGATGCCATCTGGACCGTCGTAGCTGATACTTACAAGCTCAACATCCCCTTCGACATCCGAAGCATTCAGAAGCACTTGTGATTCACTGAACGTTAGAACTTGGTCTTCATCGATGGTGTACGCAGTTGGACCTGCGATTGGCGGATCGTTCACCTCAAGTACCGTGATACCTGCGGTAGTTGAATCCGTCGCACCATCTTCATCGACCACGACAACATCTAGGCTCACTTCGCCATTGAAGTTCTCGTTTGGCGAGAAGGTGTACGTGCCATCACCGTTGATTTCCAGCACACCATCGTTACCGCCGTAGCTCACGCTATCAATCGATACATCGCCTTCAATATCCGATGAGTTCGCTAGTAGCTGTTCATCACTGATGGTGATCGAGTTATCTTCATGCACTGTGTAAGACGTGCTGCCCGCAACCGGTGGATCGTTCTCTGGCGTCACACTCACATCGATATTCGCGGTCACAGTATCCGTGCCATCGGAAACATCGAAGGTAAAGTTTACGTCGCCATTGAAGTTTTCGTTTGGAGCGAAGCTATACGTACCATCGCCATTGTCAGTTAGGACACCGTCCGCGCCAGTGTATGTGACACCTTCTACCGATAAGTCATCGCCATCGATATCGGTTGCACCATCAAGCAGGTCTTGATCAGTGAAGGTCAACACGCCATCTTCACCAATGGTGAACGCTTGATCTTCCGGCTGCGGTAAGTCATTAACTGGGTTAACCGTTAGGTCAGCCGTTGCAACGATAGTATCGGTGCCATCGTTGATATCGAACGTGATATCAATGTCGCCATTGAAGTTCGCGTCAGGCGTAATGGTAAAGCTGCCATCGTCATTAGCCGTAACCGTCGCATCACCGTCAACCACTAGGTTAGATGCAGTTAGTGCATCACCTTCTACATCCGTTGCTTGTGCCAACAATTGTTCTTGGCTTAGCGTGATTGAGTTGTCTTCGTCGACACTGTAAGCCAAGTCACCCGATACTGGAGCATCATTGATTGGCAGAACATCAATGTTCGCGTTGGTTGTCGCAGTTGCACCGTCTTCATCAGCGACGACTACGTCTAGACTTACGCCACCGTTGAAGTTTTCATTTGGTGCGAAGCTGTAAGTGCCATCGTCATTCGCCGTTAGAATGCCGTCGCTACCACTGTAAGAGACGCTTTCTAGGCTCACGTCGCCTTCCACATCGCTTGACTGCGCTAGCAGTTGCTCTTCCGTGAAGATAATGACTTCGTCTTCATTGACAGAGTAACTTGTCGAACCTGCGATTGGTGGATCGTTCACCTCAAGAACGGTAATACCTGCAGTGGTTGAGTCTGTCGCACCCTCTTCATCGACAACTACAACGTCTAGGCTAACCTCGCCATTGAAGTTCTCGTTTGGAGAGAAGGTGTACGTACCATCGCCATTGTCTTGGAACACGCCATCTGCGCCACTGTAAGTCACACTACTGATGTCTACGTCGCCTTCAATATCCGACGAATTAGCCAGTAGTTGCTCGTCACTGATGGTGATCGAGTTGTCTTCATGTACTGTGTAAGACGTGCTGCCCGCCACCGGAGGATCGTTCTCTGGCGTCACACTCACATCAATGTTGGCAGAGGTCGTATCCGTACCGTCTGACACATCGAAAGTGAAGTTCACATCGCCATTGAAGTTCTCATTCGGTGCGAAGCTGTACGTGCCATCGCCATTGTCGGTTAGGACACCGTCCGCGCCAGTGTAAGTCACGCCTTCAACTGTTAGGTTGTCACCTTCTACATCTGTCGCGCCTGTTAACAGGTCTGCATCTGTAAAGGTAAGAAGACCGTCCTCACCCACGGTGAACGCTTGATCTTGTGGCTCTGGAGCGTCATTGACTGGTGTTACCGTTAGGTCGAGACCAGCAGCAACCACTTCTTCGCCATCCGTGACATCGTAACTAAATTCAATGTCACCGTAGAAGTTCTCGCTCGGAGTAATGGTGAAACTGCCATCCTCGTTCATTTCAACCGTCGCATTTTCATCATTGGTGCTTAAGTTGATTGCGCTCAGATCGTCACCATCGATATCAACGGCGTGCTCCAGTAACTGTTCTTGAGTCAGCGTAATGCTGTTGTCTTCGGCAGTGACTGCCGTGATATCGCCCGTCACTTCTGGTGCGTCATTGGTCGGCGAGATATGAATCGTCACATCTTGCGTCGCTGTCGCTGTGGTTCCGGTATCCACATCCGTAGAGGTTGCGTTCACGGTTAGCGTCACATCGCCGTTGAAGTCCGCAGAAGGGATAAACTCTAGTCCTTCTAGCTCGCCTGGTTGTAGTGACCAAGTGCCGTCGCCATTATCAACACCTGCTGATAGCGAGCTGCCTTCTGGCACATCTTCAATCAAGATAGCGAGGTTTTCTGAACCATCGGTATCGGTTAACGCTGCATCGATATCAAGCGGCACTGGCGTATCTTCGGTACCAATGATTTGGTAATCCGCGTCCGCTACCGTGATTTCGATGTTGTCGATACCAAACGATTCATCCCAAACGTCTTGATTCAAGGTTGAACCGAAGCCAAGTTGCAATTCACCATCCTCGACAGGAACCGTCAGATTGATTTGGTGAGCTTGGTCGTTCCAGCCACTGAAGCCTTCACGTTGGGAGGCTCCATGAATCACTTCACCCACTTCATTACCATCTGAGTCGTAAAGCGTTGTCGTGCCATCTTGAGTACGGAACGCGGAGTTCTCCAAGGTGGTTAGCTGTTCACCGCCGACAAAGATTTGGAACGACTCGCCATCCCAAGAATCGATTTCGTAGAAGCTAAACGAGATATTCACTTCATTGACATCGCTTGGGATATCGTAAGTTTTGCTGACCGCTTCATCACCGCCAGTGCCACCAATACGACCCAGCATGTCGCCCGTTTCGAAGCCTTGTGAGCTCTCAGTGTTCGCGTTCCAACCGTTCGAGCCAGACTCGAAGTTATCAGAGGCAATCACCAAGTCCGAAGCAATCGACAGCTCTGGCATATCAACCACAGATTGAACATCAATGTTCGCTTCAGCAGGAACCGTTGCAGTGCCATCGTTGACATCGAACGTCACATTCACGTTGCCATCGAAGTTTTCGTTTGGTGCAAAGGTGTACGTGCCGTCACCGTTATCAACCAAGGTACCGCTGTCAGAGGCAACGTTTTCAACTGTTAGGTTATCACCATCGATATCACCTGCATTTTGCAGCAGTTGCTCTTCGGTGAAGGTGAAGCTGGTGTCTTCTTGCGTGACGAACTGTGGCTGACCAACCGTTGGTAAGTCGTTCACTGGGTTCACAGTCAGATCGGCAGTGGCTTGAATGGTTGCATCGCCGTCCGTAATGTCGAAACTCAGATCAATGTCGCCATTGAAGTCTGCATCCGGCGTGATAGTGAAGCTACCATCGTCGTTCGCAACAACGGTCGCATTGCTATCAACAGTCAGGTTGGATGCAGTTAGATCATCACCATCCACATCGCCCGCTTGTGCAAGAAGCTGCTCTTGGCTGAGGGTGATAGAACCATCTTCATCCACACTGTAAGCCAAATCACCTGATACTGGAGCATCGTTGACTGGCAATACATCAATGTTTGCATTGGTTGTCGCAGTTGCACCATCTTCATCGGTCACGACAACATCTAGGCTGACATCACCGTTGAAGTTTTCGTTTGGTGCAAAGCTGAATGTGCCATCGCCGTTGTCAGTAAAGATACCGTCGGAGCCGCTGTAGCTGACGCTGTCAATCGCGACATCACCTTCAACATCCGAAGCATTCGCCAATAGCTGCTCAGAGCTGATGGTGATGACTTCGTCTTCGTTCACTGAGTAACTGGTCGCGCCAGCTATAGGTGGATCGTTCACCTCAAGTACCGTGATACCTGCGGTGGTTGAATCCGTAGCACCGTCTTCGTCTACCACAACAACATCTAGGCTGACTTCACCATTGAAGTTCTCGTTTGGTGAGAAGGTGTAAGTGCCGTCACCATTGTCTTGGAACACACCATCTGCGCCACTGTAGCTGACACTATCAATCGCGACTTCGCCTTCGACGTCAGATGAGTTAGCCAATAACTGCTCGTTACTGATGGTGATTGAGTTGTCTTCGTGTACGGTGTAAGACGTGCTGCCTGCTACCGGTGGATCGTTCTCTGGCGTCACGCTTACGTCGATATTCGCCGTCACGGTATCCGTGCCATCGGAAACATCGAAGGTAAAGTTCACGTCGCCATTGAAGTTTTCGTTTGGCGCGAAGCTGTAAGTGCCATCACCATTGTCGGTTAGGACACCGTCTGCACCTGTGTAAGACACACCTTCAACCGATAGGTCATCGCCATCGATATCCGTTGCGCCATCAAGTAGGTCCTCATCAGTGAACAGCAAGACGCC
Organism: Vibrio sp. Y29_XK_CS5; assembly: GCF_024181835.1. Classification (NCBI taxonomy): domain Bacteria; kingdom Pseudomonadati; phylum Pseudomonadota; class Gammaproteobacteria; order Vibrionales; family Vibrionaceae; genus Vibrio; species Vibrio sp. Y29_XK_CS5. The sequence goes on along the minus strand of NZ_JAMZAM010000001.1, from coordinate 534,522 downwards.
ATCTTCACCAATCGTGAACGCTTGATCTTCTGGCTGTGGTAGGTCGTTAACTGGATTAACCGTTAGGTCAGCCGTTGCAACAATAGTGTCGGTGCCATCGTTGATATCGAACGTGATATCAATGTCACCATTGAAGTTCGCATCAGGCGTAATGGTAAAGCTGCCATCATCGTTTGCCGTAACCGTTGCATCACCGTCAACCACTAGGTTAGTCGCGGTTAGCGCGTCCCCTTCTACATCCGATGCTTGAGCAAGAAGCTGTTCTTGGCTAAGCGTAATTGAATTGTCTTCATCGACACTGTAAGCCAAGTTGCCCGATACTGGCGCATCGTTGATTGGCAATACATCGATGTTTGCATTAGTTGACGCAGTTGCACCGTCTTCATCAACAACCACAACATCTAGGCTCACATCGCCATCGAAGTTTGCGTTTGGTGCGAAGCTGAATGTACCGTCACCGTTATCGGTAAAGATGCCGTCGGAACCGCTGTAGCTGACGCTATCAATCGCAACTTCACCTTCAACGTCAGAAGCGTTCGCCAACAGCTGTTCAGAGCTAATGGTGATGACTTCGTCTTCGTTCACTGAGTAGCTGGTCGCGCCTGCGATTGGTGGATCGTTCACCTCAAGTACTGTAATACCTGCGGTAGTTGAATCCGTTGCACCGTCTTCATCGACTACGACAACATCTAGGCTCACTTCGCCATTGAAGTTCTCGTTTGGCGAGAAGGTGTACGTACCATCACCATTGTCTTGGAACACACCATCTGTGCCACTGTAGCTGACGCTATCAACCGAGACATCTCCTTCGACGTCTGATGAATTCGCCAGTAATTGCTCGTCACTGATGGTGATCGAGTTGTCTTCATGCACTGTGTAAGAGGTGCTGCCTGCAACCGGTGGATCGTTCTCAGGTGTGACTGTCACATCGATATTCGCGGTCACGGTATCCGTGCCATCAGAAACATCGAAGGTAAAGTTCACGTCGCCATTGAAGTTTTCGTTTGGAGCGAAGCTGTATGTGCCATCGCCATTGTCAGTTAGGACACCGTCCGCGCCTGTGTAAGTGACGCCCTCTACCGATAGATCATCACCATCGATGTCCGTTGCGCCATCCAGCAGGTCTTGATCAGTGAAGGTCAACACACCATCTTCACCAATGGTGAACGCTTGATCTTCCGGCTGCGGCAAGTCATTAACCGGGTTAACGGTTAGATCCGCCGTTGCAACAATAGTGTCGCTGCCGTCGTTGATATCAAAGGTGATATCAATGTCGCCATTAAAGTTCGCATCTGGCGTGATAGTAAAGCTACCATCGTCGTTTGCCGTAACCGTTGCATCACCGTCAACCACTAGATTAGATGCGGTTAGCGCGTCGCCTTCTACATCCGATGCTTGAGCAAGAAGCTGCTCTTGGCTCAGTGTGATTGAGTTGTCTTCGTCGACGCTGTACGCCAAGTTACCCGATACAGGTGCATCATTGATTGGTAAGACATCGACTGTGATGTAAGTATCGACCTCTGCGCCATCTTCATCACGAATGGTCACATCCAACTGTACTTGACCGTTGAAGTTTTCATTCGGTGCAAAGCTACAAGTGCCATCACCGTTTACCGAGAAGATACCATCTGGACCGTCGTAGCTGATGCCAACTAGCTCAACATCCCCTTCAACATCCGAAGCATTCAGTAGCACTTGCGATTCACTGAAGGTTAGAACTTGGTCTTCATCGATAGTGTATGCGGTAGGACCTGCGATTGGTGGGTCATTTACCTCAATCACAGTAATGCCAGCAGTAGTAGAGTCCGTTGCACCTTCTTCATCGACTACGACAACATCTAGGCTCACCTCGCCGCTGAAGTTCTCGTTTGGTGAGAAGGTGTAAGTACCATCACCGTTGATTTCTAACACACCATCGTTACCGCTGTAGCTCACGCTATCAATCAACACATCGCCTTCAATATCCGATGAGTTCGCTAATAGCTGTTCATCACTGATGGTGATCGAGTTGTCTTCATGTACGGTGTAAGACGTACTGCCTGCCACAGGTGGATCGTTCTCTGGCGTCACACTCACATCAATGTTGGCAGAGGCTGTATCCGTACCGTCTGATACATCAAACGTGAAGTTCACATCGCCATTGAAGTTCTCGTTCGGTGCGAAGCTGTATGAGCCATCACCATTGTCGGTTAGGACACCGTCTGCACCTGTGTAAGTGACGCCCTCAACAGATAGGTCATCCCCTTCAATGTCGGTAGCGCCTGTTAGCAGATCCGCATCAGTAAAGGTCAGTACACCATCTTCGCCAACAGTGAACGCTTGATCTTGTGGCTCTGGTGCGTCATTAACTGGTGATACCGTTAACTCAAGGTTCGTTGAGACAACATCATCGCCGTCAGACACATCGAACGTGAAGGTGATATCACCATTAAAATCCGCATCTGGCGTTAAGGTGTAAGTACCATCGCCATTGTCTGTGATGGTGATGTTTTCATCATCCGTTGCCAGATTCAGTGCTATCAGTTGGTCTCCATCTAAGTCACTCGCATTCGCTAATAAGTCGTCCTGAGTGATCAGAATAGAACCATCTTCTTCGACCTGAGCAGATACCGGCAGCGCTTCCGGAGCATGCTCAATCGTTGCCCCAGTTGCGTTAATGTAGATGGTTTGGGACACGGTTTCAGAATCGTCATTCGATAATTCTGTTGCGGTGGCTGTCACGTGAATCTCAAGCTGCTCAGAGAAGTCTTCAGGCAGTTGAATTTCAATTTCTTTATCAATCGCCGTGGTTGGTATTGCAACTGAACCATCAGGACCAACAGTCACTTCACCGCTGTAGATCTGGCTGTTCACTTCACCTACATCAATGGTGAAGTTGAAGTCGGTGTAATCGGCATCGCCGCCACCGTAGAGATCTTCAAAGCCGTAAACCAGTTCACCGTCTTCGTTCACGGTAGTTCGGGTATGTTCAATACCATCTTGGTTGAGCTCTGAGCTTGAACCACCATGGAAGACTGCATCACCGAATTGGCTTTGAATCACGGTTTCAGAACCATCAGCGCCAACAAACACGAGTTGTGGGTCAACTGTATCCATGTTCGCGGGAGAGCCATCTGCTGCACGGAACTCGTACTGACCATCTTGCATAGATGCAAAGTCATTGAAGTTGTGACCGTTAGGAATCAAGAATAGGTTGAAACTTTCCCCTTCCGAGATTTGGAAGCTGAACTGATCTTGTCCCGGAATGAGATCACCGCCTCCGCCAACTTGAGAGGCATTTTCGTACACCACTTCAACGCCCGTAATGTTGCCATCTTCATCGACTTTGTAGTAACCCGCTGTGTTTTGGTAACCCGCGGTTTCACCTTCAAACGTAACCGTAATTTCAGTATCGCTGTAACTGGTGATACCGTTATCTTGGTCGTTCAGTACACCTTCGTTGTCGTAAGTAACAACGGAGCCTTCTGGAACACCATCCACAGTCACCGTCAGCGTTTCTGACAAGTCTTGGTCAACCAAAGCGGCAGCAATATTCAACTCGACAACACCACCCGGATCAACGATGATCGCTTGGTCATCCACGATGGCACCATCACCATCTCGAATGACCAAATCAGGCGCATCTGCCACGGCTTCAATATGAACATTAATGTCTTGCTCAACTTCATCTGTGCCGTCAGAAACCGTAAAGCTGAACTGCAAGTCACCGCTGAAGTGCTCTTCTGGTACGAAGCTAAATGTACCGTCACCGTTGTCCGTTACAGTACCTTCATCACCCGAGTAGTTAATGCTGGTAACAGATAAGTCATCGCCTTCAACATCAACTGCGCCACTCAGTAAGTCCGCCTCTGTAAACAAGATACTGCCATCTTCTTCGATGCTATACATGGCTGGTGCGACAATTGGGATATCGTTGACGGGATTAACCGTCAGTGTCATATCAGTTGAAGTGCTTAGCTCGCCGTCGTTCACTTCATAGGTAAACGCAATTTCACCATTAAAGTTCTCAGATGGCGTCACAGTGTAGGTGCCGTCACCGTTGTCTACGATAGAGGCATTCGGATCATTGGTTTCTAGTGCCGTTGCGTATAAGTCATCACCATCTTGATCGCTGGCGTTTTCAAGCAGCATTTCTTGTGTCACGAGGATAGAGCCATCCTCGTCCACGTCTGCCACGATTGGCGCTGCTTCTGGTGCGTCGTTAACGAACTCAACTTTCAAGTCGATGTTTGCCGCCACCACATCGGTGCCATCACTCACATCAAACGTGAGGTCAACATTACCAAAGAAGCCCTGCTCTGGCGTTAACGTGTAAGTGCCATCGCCATTGTCTGTCACTTGAACCGTATCGCTTAAGCTCGTCACGTTCACAACAGATAAGTCATCGCCTTCGATGTCCGTCGCTTGAGCCAGCAGCTCTGCTTCAGTAATCGTGATAGCTTCGCCGTCTTCTGTGGTGAAGGACAAATCAGGCACATCTGGCAGGTCGTTCACTGGGTTAACGGTGAGGTTTAGATCCGCAGCGACGGTTTCAATCGCGTCAGTTACGTCATAAGTAAATTCGATTTCACCAAAGAAGTTTTCGCTCGGTGTAATCGTGAAGCTACCATCAGCGTTCTCAACGATGGTTGCATTAGGATCGTTGGTCGATAGGTTCACCGCTTCAAGGTTGTCACCATCCACGTCCGTCGCGTTCGCTAACAAGTCTTCTTGAGTGATGGTAATTGAACCATCTTCATCGACGACCGCATCAACAGGACCGCTTACCTCTGGACCTTCGTTGACGATCTCAACATCGATCTTCGCAGTGCTTGGTGCGCTTGCTTGACCATCGCTGATGTCGAAGGTCAGGTTCACTTCACCGTAGAAGTTCGAAGTTGGCTCGAAGGTAAAGGTGTTGTCACCGTTGTCTGTCAACGTACCTTGTGACTGGTCAACAAGCAGCAGATTCTCGATATGCAGAATGTCGCCATCCACATCAGTCGCACCTGATAACAGGTCTTTTGCTTCGATGATGATGGTGCCGTTTTCTAGCATTTGAGTATGCAGCGGCGCACCAGGAACTGGCACATCGTTGACTGGAATAACGGTCAGATCTAGATGGGTATCGACTTCATCGGTGCCATCGAAGACTTTGTAATCGATGTCGACTTCACCATTGAAGTTTTCATTCGGCATAAAGGTGTAAGTGCCGTCGCCATTGTCGACAAGCTCACCGTTATCACCGCTGTAAGAGATATCAGAGATAGACAGCGCATCGCCTTCCACGTCACTTGCATTGGCAAGCAAATCATCCGCGCTAAACGTAATGCCCACATCCTCATCAGTCGACAACACAATCGGACCAGAAACGATTGGTGCATCGTTTACTGCTTCGAAGTTGATGTTGATGATGTTGTCGTCAGTGAGTTCACCATCCGTAACTTGGTAGCCAAGCTCAATCTCACCGTAGAAGTTCTCATCTGGTGTGACTGTCCACGTACCATCGCCGTTGTCGGTTAACGTAGCGTGCTCCGCGTTATCCCCAACCAGCTCTAGGTTTTGAATATCAAGAACGTCACTATCGATATCACTCGCTTGTGCGAGAAGCTGCTCTTCTGTGATTACCACAGAGGCAAACTGCGTAGAACCTTCGGTATCGATGGTCACATTTGGCAGATCAGCCGTCAGTTCGATTTCACTGTCACCTTCTCGGATATTCAGCTCTACCGTTTCCGTGATTTCCGTGCCGTCCACGCCAATAGATGTGAACACCGCTTCATCATGACAAGTTTGCGAAACCGTCATGTTTTGAACCACGTATGTACCGTTACCTTGAATCGTACCTAGCTCAAAGTAAGACACCGGCTCGTTCACCGTTAGAGTGTAATCCGTCTCATAGCTACCACGATCTTCTTTGTGGTAAGTCATCGAGTCGATCAAGTCACCATCGGAGTTGAATGCGCGAATTTCGACTTCGGTAAAGTGGCGAGACTCTTCCATAAACCAGCCGCCTAGACCATCTAGGTGGAAGCTGATTTCGTTGATATCTTGACCTTCAACGGTCACAGTTAGTTTTTCATCACCGCTCAAGCCTTGACGGTCAGTATCACCAATACCGTGACCGATGTGTGTTTTACCATTCCACGCACCGAGTGGGTCATCATTACTTTGAACGGTAACTTTCAAATCACCATCAACAAACTCACGTGTGTAAGGGTCAACAGCAGTACCCCAATCATCGAGGCTAGCGTTGTCGTCAAAGGTACCAATTTGACTCGTATGCGTACCGTTCGCCAATGCATCATCATTTGGAATGAAGCGCACTTCCGTGTCTGCAGGAACCTCCTGCCCGACTTCTAGCTGTACCCATTCGTCATTTAGATTCGCTTCAATGATGCCGTTTTCAGGGGCTTGGTCGAGACGTAAAGCAGGCTCTTCACGCAGAGAAACACCCACTGTTTGGTCTTCTTCCGCTTGAATAAAGATCTCGTCGCCCGCTTCTGGCGCATCGTTGACAGGGTTAACGGTCAGATCCAACGTGGTCAGAACATCATTTTCGCCATCGCTGATGTTGTAAGTGAAGTCCAACTCACCGTTAAAGTTTTCGGTGTGCGTAATGGTGAAAGAACCATCGTCATTGGCTACGATCGTCGCATCTGGGTCATTGGTTTGTAGATTGCTGGCAACAAGGTCATCACCTTCAATGTCTGTCGCATTCGCAAGCAATTGTTCTTGCGTGATGGTGATGGCGTTATCTTCATCCACTTCAGCTTGAATGCCTGACGTTTCAGGTGCGTCGTTCACCGCGATAACATCGATGCCTGCGGTTGTCGTATCTGTTGCACCATCTTGGTCGATGACCGTAACGTCGAGCGAAATGTTACCGTCAAAGTTCTCATTTGGCGTAAAGGTATATGTGCCGTCGCCATTGTCCACGAAGCTACCGTCGTTACCAGAGTAGCTAACATTCGCCAAGGCTACGTCGCCTTCCACATCAGAAGAGTTGGCTAACAACTGCTCGTCACTAATGGTGATTTGACCGTCTTCTTGAACCGTGTACGACGTAGAACCTGCAACCGGTGGATCGTTCACTGGTGTCACGCTGACATCAATGAATGCTGGTGTTGAACCTGTGCCGTCAGACACATCGAATGTGAACTGAACATCACCGTTGAAGTTTTCATTCGGCGCGAAGCTGTAAGTGCCATCGCCATTGTCGGTAAGCACACCATCCGCACCTGTGTAGAGAACGTTTTCGATAGACAGATCATCGCCATCAATATCCGATGCACCTTCCAATAGGTCTGCATCCGTGAACAGCAAGGTGCCATCTTCTTCTATCGTGAACTGTTGATCTTGCGCTTGTGGCAAGTCATTCACAGGATTAACCGTAATATCCAGACCAACTTGTACCGAGCCGCCATCGTTATCAATGATATCGAAGGTCAGATCTAGGTCACCGTTGTAGTTTTCATCTGGTGTGATGGTGTAGCTGCCATCATCGTTGTATTGAATCGTCGCGTTGTCATCTGTCGATAGATTGATGGCTTCAAGGTTCTCGCTATCAATATCGCCCGCTTTGGCAAGCAGCTGCTCTTGGCTTAGCGTGATTGAGCTGTCTTCGTTGATGGTGTAAGCCAAATCACCCGATACTGGTGGATCGTTGATTGGCAATACGTCGACATTGATGTGCGTATCAACGGTTGCCCCATTCTCATCTTGAATGGTCACATCCAACTGAACTTGACCATTGAAGTTCTCGTTTGGCGCAAAGCTACAAGTACCATCGCCATTGACGGTAAAGATACCATCCGAGCCTTCATAGCTGATGCCAACAAGCTCTACATCGCCCTCGATATCAGATGCGTTGGCAAGAATTTGTGACTCACTGAATGTCAGTACTGAATCTTCATCAATCGTGTAAGACGTCGGACCGGCAACTGGAGGGTCATTCACTTCAATGACCGTAATGCCTGCGGTCGTTTCGTCAATCGCTCCTTGCTCATCCGCCACAATCACATCAAGGCTGATGTCACCACTGAAGTTCTCATTCGGCATGAAGGTGTAAGTGCCGTCACCGTTGTCTTGGAATACGCCATCGGTGCCTGAATAGGTCACGCTATCGATGGACACTGCGCCTTCCACATCTGAAGAGTTAGCCAGAAGCTGCTCGTCGGAAATCGTAATCGCATTATCTTCATCAACCGTGTAAGACGTTGAACCCGCAACCGGAGGATCGTTCACTGGAGTGACGCTCACGTCCACATTGGCAGGTACGGTCTCAGTGCCGTCAGAAACACCAAAGCTAAAGCTGACATCACCGTTGAAGTTTTCATTTGGTGCAAAGGTGTAAGTACCATCACCGTGGTCAGTCAGCACACCATCGCTGCCTGTGTAGCTAATGCCATCAACCGTTAAGTTATCGCCATCGATATCGGTCGCGCCAGCAAGTAGGTCTGCGTCGGTAAACTGAAGCGTGCCATCTTCTTCAACACTGAACTGCTGGTCTTGAGGAACAGGAAGATCGTTAACCGGATTAACCGTCAGATCCGCCGTTGCTTGGATAGTGTCTGTGCCATCTGTAATGTTGAATTGGATATCAATGTCACCATTAAAGTCCGCATCAGGTGTAATCGTGAAGCTGCCATCGTCGTTCGCTGTAACGGTTGCGTTTCCATCGACAGTCAAATCGCTAGCAGTCAGGTCATCGCCCTCAATATCAGACGCTTGAGAAAGAAGCTGCTCTTGGCTGAGTGTAATCGCACCGTCTTCATCAACGCTATAAGCCAAATCACCCGATACTGGCGCATCATTGATTGGCAATACATTCACATTGATGACGGTATCAACTTCAGCTCCATCTTCATCTCGAATGGTCACATCAAGTTGAACTTGTCCGTTAAAGTTCTCGTTTGGCGCGAAGCTGCACGTGCCATCATCGTTAACGGTGAAAATGCCATCCGGACCATCGTAACTAATGCCAACAAGCTCTACATCGCCTTCCACATCAGAGGCATTCAACAGCACTTGCGACTCACTAAACGTCAGAACTGAATCTTCATCAATAGTGTAAGAAGTTGGTCCAGCGACTGGTGGATCGTTCACTTCCAGCACCGTAATACCAGCAGTGGTGGCATCCGTTGCGCCTTCATCATCAGCGACGACAACATCAAGCGTCACTTCACCATTATAGTTTTCATTTGGAGAGAAGGTGTACGTACCGTCACCATTGATTTGCAACACACCATCGCTGCCAGAGTAGCTCACGCTATCAATCGAGACATCCCCTTCTAAATCCGAAGAATTTGCCAACAGCTGCGCGTCAGAAATGGTAATAGAGTTGTCTTCGTGAACTGTGTAAGACGTTGAACCAGCCACCGGAGGATCATTCACCGGCGTGACGCTCACATCTACATTCGCTGAAACCATATCCGTGCCATCAGATACGTCGAAGCTGAAATTCACATCGCCATTGAAGTTCTCATTTGGCGCAAAGCTATATGTGCCATCTCCATTGTCAGTTAGAACGCCGTCGGTGCCTTCATAGCTGATTCCCGTTACAGAAAGGTCATCGCCTTCAATGTCGGTAGCACCTGCAAGCAGATCTGCATCAGTAAATTGCAGCGTGCCGTCCTCTTCCACACTGAATTGTTGGTCTTGAGGAACAGGCAGATCGTTGATTGGATTAACGGTTAGGTCAGCGGTTGCTTGAACGGTATTCGTGCCATCTGAAATATCGAAGCTGATGTCGATATCACCATTGAAATCTGCGTCTGGCGTGATAGTGAAACTACCATCGTCATTTTGAGTCACCGTCGCGTTGCCATCTACCGAAAGGTTAGACGCCGTCAGTGCATCGCCTTCCACATCGGAAGCTTGCGACAACAACTGTTCTTGGCTCAAACGAATCGAGCCATCTTCGTCCACCGAGTAAGCAAGATTGCCAGACACTGGCGCATCATCGACTGGCGTAACACTGACATCAATGTTGGCAGAAACCGTATCCGTACCGTCGGACACATCAAAGCTGAAGTTCACATCACCATTGAAGTTTTCATTTGGCGCAAAAGTGTAAGTCCCATTGCCGTTGTCGGTCAGGATGCCGTCGCCACCATCGTAGATCACACCTTCAACTGTTAGGTTATCGCCTTCAATATCCGTTGCGCCAGTAAGCAGGTCAGCGTCCGTAAAGATCAGCGTGCCATCTTCTTCCACGCTGAACTGCTGGTCTTGAGGGACAGGCAAATCGTTGATTGGATTAACCGTTAGGTCAGCGGTTGCTTGAACGGTATTCGTGCCATCTGAGATATCAAAGCTGATGTCGATATCACCATTGAAGTCTGCGTCTGGTGTGATGGTGAAGCTACCATCGTCATTTTGAGTCACCGTCGCATTGCCATCTACCGAAAGATTAGATGCCGTCAGTGCATCGCCTTCCACATCGGAAGCTTGCGACAACAACTGCTCTTGGCTCAAACGAATCGAGCCATCTTCATCCACCGAGTAAGCAAGATTGCCAGATACTGGTGCGTCATCGACAGGCGTAACACTGACATCAATGTTGGCAGAAACCGTATCTGTGCCGTCGGACACATCAAAGCTGAAGTTCACATCGCCGTTGAAGTTTTCATTTGGCGCAAAAGTGTAAGTGCCATTGCCGTTGTCGGTCAGGATGCCGTCGCCACCATCGTAGCTCACACCTTCAACGGTTAGGTTGTCGCCTTCAATATCCGTTGCGCCAGCAAGCAGGTCAGCATCGGTGAAGATCAGAGTTCCGTCTTCTTCCACCTCAAAGGTTTTATCTTCAGGCACTGGTGCATCATTGATTGGACGAACAGTTAAATCGATAGAGCTTGAAACGGTTTCTTGACCATCACTGATATCAAACGTTAAGTCGAGTTCACCATTGAAATCAGCGTCCGGAACCACGGTGAACGTGCCGTCACCATTGTCTTGAACCGATGCATTCGCACCTACTTGGACGTTAGACGCAACAAGGTCGTCGCCATCAACATCACTTGCGTATTCGAGTAATTGTTCTTGCGTGAAGGTAATGGTGCCGTCTTCATCCATGATGTAAGCCAGATCTTGTTCTACCTCTGGCGCATCGTTTTCACCTTCGACTTTAATTTGGAACGTTTCGCTCGTAGTTTCTGAGTCGAAATCATCTTCTACTTGCGTCGTGGTCTCTTCACTGGTGTCTTGAACGTCCACCGCAAAGGTTTCTTCTGTGGTTTCTGAATCTAGGTTATCACCACCTTGTGAACCTTCAGAATCGGATGAAGAGGCACTTGGCGCAGCCGACGTCTGTACAGCTTGTCCTTGTGCTTCATTGCCTTCTGCGTCCGAACCACCTTCAGAGCCAGAAGCATCACCGCCACCAACAGCTTGTGCACCCGCACCGGAAGCTGCACCGCCGCTGCCAGCCGCTTCTTCACCAGACCCACCGTCTGATGCCACACTGTCTACCACGTTCGATTGAGCGGCATCCGACCCACCGCTACTCTCTGGCGCGTCTTCTTGTACCGCACCACCGGACACCGAGGCTTCTTCTTCCGATCCGGCACCACTTGGGTTGTCTTCCATCGCCTGATTGGCTTCGTCTGCTGCATCGGTATTTTCAGCACCCGTCGCTACCGTCGAAGCAATCGTATTCTGTTGATTTTGCTGATTCTGCTGCTGGGAGGGCGTACCCGCGTCATTGGTTTCCGTTTGTTCTACCGCGTCATTTAGGTCTTTGTTTTGGTTATTTTGGTTGTTGTCACCTGCCATTACAGCCTCCGTTGCCATTAGCTAACTGATCGTGTTTAGAGGCAGTAAAGGACACCATTCTGGAAAACCAACTTTTTTATCCAACTTTTTTCATACTCATGTTGTTTAACCAGAAAGAGGTAAAAAAAATTTGAAAACGCAATTTAAAGATCCTTAGTTATTGTCATTAAAGCAATTAGGGCGGTGGAACAATGATAAACATGACGAATCTGTTGCGCTCAGTCGACAACAGCCACAAAGGGCTGCAATTGCTATTGGGAGATTTTTACAAGGATTTCAGCAGCGCGGCGATCAACATCGAAATGCTGCATAAACAAAACCGTTTTGAAGAGCTGAGCGGCTACTCAAAAAAGCTGAAGACTATTCTCGTATTGCTTTGTGATGATGATTTACCACCCAAGATGGCAAAGCTGGAGCATTTGAGTAAGCACCACTTCCCTGCACCTAATGAATTGATTGAGGATATCAAAACTGAGCTCAACAACGTGAACAAGCAAATTAGCCAGCTGTTAGATATCGAGAACTCTATCAATGACAGCGCAGATGATGAATAACCGAGGTGGATCATGAGTAACAAGCAGATCGAGCACCACCTCAGAAAAGCACTCGTTTCCAATAACGAGTCTTCGAAGGTGACCGCAGACGATACGATCGTGCTAGCCAGTGCGATGACCAGCGTACACAAAACATTGCTGGTTATCTTTTTGCTTTCAATGGTGGCGATCGCCGTGGCGTCTCAAGCTCGTATCGACATTGTGGTGTCGGTGCGCGGTGAGTTATTGCTGGAATCTGACGTAGAAAAAGTGCAACACCTTGAAGGCGGTATTCTCGAAGAAATGTTAGTGCGCAAAGGCGAAGTGGTTTACGAAGGTCAACCCATTGCGCGAATTCGTTCTTTGGATAGAAACACTCAACTCGATACGGTGAACACAGAAATCATTCAGCTCGAGTTAGATAAACTCCGTTATGAAAGCCTGCGCGATATGGTAGAGCCCGATTTCTCTGCCTACATCGAAAAATACCCAGAATTGGTTCAGGTAAATATGAATACCTGGCAGCAAGAGTTTTCCAAAAACCGATCTAATGAAGAGTTGATCACTCACGACATCAATCACAAGAACTCGTTGATTGATTCTATGCTTAAGCGCCGCAAAAGCTCCGAGAACCAGCTTTCTTTGATTCGCAAGCAGCTCAATATCAAGAACACCCTCTATAAAGAAGAAATGGCATCTTATGTCGATGTTCTGAATATGCAGGTTCAAGAGTCAAACATGGTGCGTGAGATTGAAAACCTTGATGAGTCAGTCATGAATGAGCGCTTCCAACTCGACAAGCTAGAAAAACAGTACCGTGACTTGGTGGAAAATCGCAACTCCGAATACCAAGCGCAAATCATTCAAGCGAAGAAAGATCTCAAGCTGAAACGCATTCTTCGTCCTCAACACTCAGACAAAGTGGATCGTCTTGTGGTCTACGCCCCTATTGATGGTGTGGTGGATAAAGTGCACTTCAACTTCCGCTCTGCCGTGATACCGCCGGGGGAAAGTATCGCGGACATTGCGCCGATCAATAACTCCCTTCATGGCGAAGCGAAGATTCCACGTAAAGACATGGGCTTTGTTGAAATCGGACAGGCAGTCAAAGTGAAGATGGACACCTACAACTTTGCCAAATACGGATTTTTGGAAGGTCGAATCGCGTCGATCAGCCGTTCGTCCTATGAAGAAGAGGACGCTGAATTCTACCTCGCTGAAATCCAAATCAGCCAAAACTATCTAGAGCGCGGAGGCACACAATACAAACTATCCCCTTACATGGAGTTTACCGCCGACGTGAAAACAGGGTCGCGTCGGGTTATCGAATACGCTGCGAAGCCGGTTATGTCGGCTATCGAAGACGCGTTCGATGAGAGGTAATGGATGAGTAACAAACCTTCCTACAATATTTCCGTTCCTGTTATGCGCCTTAGTATTGCTTTCAGCTTGGTGCTGGCTGCCCTCGCCTTTTATTTGTATGTCTCTTGGGAAAAAGTGGATTCAGTGGAGCAAGTGCAAAACGCACCTCTGTTAGTTCAAGCCCAACAACTCAACCAAACCATCGAACTTGATATCCAAACGCTTCAGCGCTGTTTAGCCGCGCGTTATTGCAGTACAACAGAGCTCAATTTTGAGGTTCTGAAAAACGAAATTGACCAGTTTAAGTCTCTCGCGTCACTCAACAAAACCGAGTTTAGCTTGGTAGGCGCGACCGAATATACGCAGCTTGAACTGGCGATTAATCGCTTCTCGGACAGCTCCAAAACGCGTGACGATGTGTTGGCACTGTATCTCTCGCTCACCAATAACTACCTACAAATGGACGACAACTATCGCACCATGTTTAACAACCACGCGAGCGACCTAATGATGGAGAAAAACGAGTTCTTCATTTGGTTGTTTATGGTCGTTGTTGTGTTGGTTGGTATCGCCGTTCTATCGAATTTGGTGGCAATCCTAAAGCTTAAAAAATCCAGTTCGAATGAGCGCGACATTGACCAAGAATTCGATGGGCTTTATCAAGAGCTCAAACAACTGGATTTACAAAGGTTAGAAGAGTTGCTCAATGAAGTGAGCATCAATCCTAAGCAGCGTCAGATCTACTCTCACCTAAAACTGATTTTCAGCAAACTCGAAGAGCAAAAACGTAATAACGATCTCTACAAACAGCTCTATGCTCTGATTGGTTACGAGATTCGTGGCATCACCAACACTATTAACGGCGGCGTGCAATATCTTGTACAAGAGACCGATGAGAGCGGCGTGTTGATGGCGCAAGATATAACCTCGGCTGCCAATACCTTGTCTGAGTTGGCAGAGAACTACAACCGACTCATTTCACAAGGAACTGAGAGCAAATCGAAAGAGTTTTCACTGCTTAATGTGCTGTCTGAATTGATGATTCACATCAGTTCCAAAGTACAGCGGAATGAAGGTGAATTAGACTGCTTTATCTCGGATAACCTACCAAATCGTGTTGAAGGGCAATCCACCAGCTTATTCTGGGTGTTGTTCCTACAGCTATCGAACGCCATCCAACTCAAAGCTGACAAAAAACTGTTTGTCACCATTGAATCGGGCGCAGCGTCAGACATTGAAAACACTCGCCTGACCATCAATCTAAACTTCTTAACCACACTGGATGTGCCGTTTGTCAAGCTCAATACCCTACACTGGAGCGACCATAAACAGCACACCGCAACCAAAGACGATTTGGCGAAAAGCGTGCTGAAAGATTATGGCTATTACGAGAGCCATTGGTATCAATCGGGCAATCAGGAACGTTTTCAAATTCAGCTCGATTTAAAAGCCAAGAGCTTCCACACCGAGAAAACTCGCTTCGACAATAAACGTTTGTTGCTGTGTGCCAACTCTCAGCTGCGCATTGATGTGATGAACAAAATGCTGGTCAACTTGGGCTTAGAGATCACACCAATTCGAACGCCGAACGAGCTCTTCTCTGCTGCAAAAACCTTTGGCGAATACGACGCCATCATGCTGACCGACACGTTTGAGCCAAACAAATTGCCCTCACTGAGCAAAACCGTGAAATCGCAACTGCGCAATCACCCGAACACCAAGTTGTTGCTTTCAGTTACTAACACTCAGCAAGCACAAGAGAGCCATACCTTTGTCGACAAGATTCTGAACTCTCCTGCGATTCCATATGAGTTCATCCCTAACCTGTTAGCAATCATGGAAGCGGAAGCCTCTGAAGATCAGATGGAGAACAGCTCATTCCTGATTGTGGAAGATGACCGTGTTCAACAGATTCTACTCAAACGTATTTTGAGCAAGCAAGAATACGAAGCCGATACCGTTGGCGATGGCGCAGACGCCGTTCAGCACTTCATAAATCAACGCTCGGACATCATTTTTATGGACTGCATCATGCCGGGCATGGGCGGTATTGAAGCAACCAAACGCATTCGACAATACGAACAAGAAAGCGGACAGAACCCTTGCACCATTATAGGTGCGACAGCATTGACCAGCAGTAATGAACACCAAGCTTGTATCGAAGCTGGAATGGATTACGTGATCAGCAAACCTTATAAAAACGACGAAATCATCAAGGTGATCAACAAGTATGTGGCGGTACAGAAACTTAACTAGCTGCGTATTGGCAGCGCTTACATTGAGCAATGCTCCTTCGGCAATGGCGACCACCTTGCTTGAGGCGGTCAAACTCGGCTTGGAAAACAATTTATCTCTGCGCGCAAGTGACAAAGGCGTGGAAGAAAACGAATACAACATCGACATCAGCCGTTCTAAGTTCCTGCCTTCTTTAAACGGTGCCGCTGATACTACATGGAATGAAAACGAGACCATATTAACGGGAACACCAGATACGCGTTCTAGCTACAACTCAAACAGCTACAGCGTGTCTTTATCCCAATCGGTGTTTAACCTTGGCGACATCTTCAAATACGGCACCGCGAAGCTGGATTTCAACATTGAAGAAATCAAGCACGAGAACAAAATCCAGAGCACCATTTCTGAAATCGCGACGCAATATTTCGAGTACCTGAAAAACAACGCGCAAATCAAAGCCACCAAAGTCGAGCTTAAATCGTCTGAAACACGTGAGCGCCAAATGCGTCGCAACGTGGAACTTGGCAACACTGCGGCGAGCGAGTTGTATGAGGTGATTGCTCAGAAAGAAGGCATTGCCAATCGCTTAAGAACCCTAGAGAAAGACCGACGTGTGATTTTGAACGGTTTAGAGATTCAAGTTCAATACCCAGTCACCCCATCGCAGGACATCTACGAAAGCGTACCCTTAGCAGAAATCAGCGAATCCGAACAACGCGTAATTCTTGAACAAGCTTTGAAGCTCAATAACGACTTATTAGTCGCAAAGAAGACCGTAGAACGCAGCCGAAGAGGCTTGAAAGAGAGCGGTTCAAACTTTGTGCCGACCGTATCGCTCTCTGCCAGTTACCGTTACGACGATGCAAACAACTATGACCGAACCGACCCAACCGCGACAGGGGACAGTAACTCCACCAGCGTCGGCTTGAACTTGAATGTGCCGATTTTCTCAGGTGGTTCGGATTACTACGGTTATCAAAAATCGTCGACGGCTATCGAGCGAACGGAGCTGCTGTACCAAGATTCGTTGTTCACGACGCGCAATAGCGTTAACACCTCGGTACTCAACATTAATGACTTCTCCCGAGCTATTAGCAGTTACGAGAACATCATCCGAGCTAACTACGCTTCCTATAAAGGCATTCAACGCGCTTACCAGCTTGGTACGCGAACCATTACCGACTTACTGGCAGCGGAAAGTAAACTGTTTAGCGCACTACGTGATTACGAGAGCGCGCGCTATGACTACATCATTGAATCGATCAATCTTGAGCAAATCAAAGGCATGCTGTCGGTGCAATCCATCGAAAGCATCATGCAGTTGATGAGTGATATCGAAGGCAGAAGCAATCAAGACTTAGTTCCAAAACACCTTCTCTCCAAACCATCGATTAAGAAAGGAGGTCGCAATGCAAACTGAGCATTTTTCCCAGAAGATTAACTTTGCTGACAAGTGTTATCTGACTTTCTCAACGGTCATCTCAACACTGTTTGGTTTAGTGTTGCCCTTTTCGATTCTGATTATCTTTGACCGTGTTTTACCTAACCAAGCTAAAGACACGCTGTTTCTTCTGTTTGCCATTATCTTGATCACCATCTTCCTCGACTATCACTTAAAGAATCAGGAAGAGAAGATTTCGTCGGTGATCATGAAGCAGTTCGAAACCAACCTAACCAACAAGGTGTTTCAATCCATCTGTTTGGCTGAGATATCGAAGTTTCGTCGCCTAGAACCCGGTGAATACCTAGAGCGTATTGCTACCATTCCAGAGATTAAATCCTTCTTTGGCGGAGAATCTGTACGGGCATTGATCAACCTTGCTGTCAGCATACTGACCATTTTGATTATCGGTCTGATCAACATCTGGGCAGGGGTGACCATCTTGCTCGCCTCCATCGTTTTAGCAATATTCGCACTCAGCCTTTCCAAGCAAAAGATCAACAGCCTAGAAAACAAATCCGATATCGAAGGCTTAACCACCTCAAAAATTATCGAGATCATCTCTAGCCCACTCGATATCAAAGCACGCAATATGGAATATCGCGTTGAGAGCTTGATGACACAAATGGTGGAAGAACGTGAAGTCGAGAACATCAAATACGAGCAAATCGAATCAAACTTCAGCCTTATCCTTTCGCTCATACAACAGCTCTCCATCGCTTGTGTGGTGGTGGTTTTGGCAACGGCAGTTATCAACATGCAATCTAGCCAAGGCATCATGGCAGCCATCATCATGCTTACCAACCGTTACTTCGCCCCATACCAGCAAGTGATGCGCACGGTGAGCCGCTGGGAGTTGAACAAGCTTCATATTCAACGTATCGCCGAACTACTTGAGCTTGCTGCGTCTGTAGAACAGCAAAATGACACGACAGAAGTCGAGCGCATCTCGGTGAAGTATTCGGAAAAACAACGCATCGAGTTTGAACGCGGTCAGGCTTACTTGCTGACGGGGAAAAGCGGCGCAGGCAAAACCCACCTCGCCAATTGCATTACGCGGCAAAACACCGACACCAAGCTCGATATCCAAATCAACGAGACTCCACTTGATGACGTCAATTACAACGTCTGGCGCAATAGCGTGCTCATGGTCGACAAAACCAGTTCATTCGTCGAAGGCACCATCATCGACAACCTGACTTGTTTTCGCCCGAGCTTAAACAACACCGCATTTGCGCTTTGCGAAACCATGAACATCAAAGCACAAATCGATGCCCTTCCCGCTGGTTTTTACACCGAGCTTAAAGGACATTTACGCAACCCATTCTCACGCCAAGTCGCTTATGCCTTGTTGCTGGTGCGTGCCTTACTTGCGAACAAACGTGTGTTGATCTTCGACGACATCGACTGTGTTTATGATGACGACTTTGCTCGATTGGTTTTGACCAGTACCGCCTATCGCGCCAACGACAAAATCCTCATCATCGTCAGCAATAAGATGGACAAACTCAATCATCGCCTCAAACGCGTCAAACTTACCGGAGGTGACCAATGAGTATTTTGGTTGATTTTAATAATGTCCCTCAGCGCTTGTTGGACTTTGAGGCTCGCAGTTATGACGAGCGATACAATCAGTCACCTTTGATTCGTGGTTTAGCTTACACCCTCATTGCGCTTGAATGGGAAGGCACACCTTCTATCCTCAGCGACGCTTTTATCCCTAAACCAAAAGACAGCGACAGTTTTATCGCCACCATTGAACGCCTTGGTTATCGTTGTGACGTCACCAAATTAAAAACGTTGGAGCACATCGAGGGGCACCCTCATCCTTGTTTTATCGAGATAGAAAACCTCACTGCGATTTTCTTGGGCACTAAAGACGGCAAACTGATCCTGTTTGATTACACCAATAACAACACCATTGAATACCCGCTCTGCAAGAAGCCGTGCTTGTTGGTTTCGATCAGCGAATACTCGCGCTTGTTCCGAGAGCCGCCACCTGAATCTCAAGACCGCAGTAACTGGATTAAATACGCGTTCTATCGCTACAACAATGAACTCAAAAGCCTGATTATTCTTAGCTTTGTCATCAGTATCTTGGGCGCGCTCCAACCCTTCTTTATCATGAGTGTGTACAACTTCGCATTGACGTCTAGCTCCCAAGCCACGCTCTATTGGCTCACGTTGTTTGCCGTGATTGTTGGATTTTCGGAATACTTTTTTAAGAAAATGCGAGTCAACATCATTGCCACGTCAGGTAAGGATTTGGCGGTGCACATTTCTCAAGCGGTTATATCTAAGCTTTTATGGCTCCCTTATGCGATGACATCCACCGCTGGCGTGTCTTCTCAGTTGGCGCGTTTGAAAGACATCGACACATTCCGCCGATTGGTAACGGCAGAGTCAACTTTGAGCTACTTCGACATGCCGTTTGTTATCGTGTTCATTGTCGCGATTGCCATCATGTCAGGAACCGCTGCATTGGTCGTCATGGCGGGGTTGATTCTGATGTTGGTATTCTGTGTTTACTCTCGTTACATCTATTCACAAGCCACGTCGAAGAGCTCTCGCGCTAACGCCATGGTTTCTTACCAGTGGAATGAGATTCTTCGCGGCATCAAAACCATCCAAGGCTTGCCACTGTTGCGCGTTATTCAATCTCGCTTCAGTGCTTCACACATGCAAAGCACCAACGATGCTGAAAACGTTGCGGTGACCAACAGTAAGGTTCAAGCCGCAGGTGGCAGTTTGATTCAGGTGATAGGTACCGCAAGTATCGTGACCGCGGTTATTGGTGTAATGGATGGAACGTCTGACGCTGGTGCCATGCTTGCAACCGTAATTTTAGTCTGGAAGGCGTTAGGTCCGATAATGGGTATCTACAACTCCATATCCAAATTCCAATCCATTAAGGCGTCCTCTGCGCAAATCAACAACCTGATGGCAATGAATGACGACAAGCTAACGTTGGAGAAAAGCCCCCCTATTCGCCTCTTCCAAGGCAGCATTGTCGGCAGCGGTGTAAGCCATCGCTACACTGGCGCAGCAACGGGCTTAACCAATCTCGGATTTAAAATTGCCCCAGGGGCGAAAGTGGTGATTTGTGGACCAACTGGTTGCGGTAAAACCACGCTAATTTCCATCCTTGCGGGTTTAGAAGATCGATACCAAGGCGCAGTGTCGGTAGACGGTTACAACATCAAACAGTTCAACAGCTATCGCTACCGAACCTCGATTAACTACATCCCGTTTAATTTGCATATTTTTGAAGGCTCTCTGGAGACTAACTTCATCTTGCATAATGGACTCATCCCTACAGAAAAGATGCAAGAGATGGTGAGCTTTTTCGAACTCGATGCGTGGTTGCCAGAAGGATTGAACACTCAGCTAAGCGTAGATAAATGCAAGAATTTACCCAACGGTATTCAACAGAAATTGCGCCTCGCACTGGGGCTTGGAAGTTGTGAACAATCACTGATCATCATTGATGAACCATTTAATGGCGCTGAGCAAGAAAATGCCCAGTACTTCAACCGCTTGTTCACCGATAAATTGCTAAACAAAACCGTGGTGTTCTCTACCAATGATCCGGGGTTGATCGCCACTTCGAACATGAGCTTGGTATTAGAGCCAGACGGCAACTTGAAATATTTTGGCTTAACAGACAGATACTTAAACAGCTTAAGTTAATACTGTGGCGCTTATTCACAATTAACTCTTTAATCAGGCAGATACAATTGACAAAGATATAAACCAGAGAGATGATTCGACCGAGATTTAGAGGTGTTTAGGATTCAGATGTATACATTTGTTGCTGACAAATTGGATGTGGTTTATTTATCAGCGATACCGGAAAACCACGCATTGCAGGACTTTGATGTGCCTGAAGAAGAACTCGAAATCCGCGAGATTGTCGAGGTGTGGTATGAGTGTGCATTTTTGCCTGATTTCAATCTCGAGCAAATCGACATCGCAAACAAAGCGGAGCTAGTGGCAACACAAACTCAAGTGGTGAACAACTACACGACCACACTCGCTTTCTTACTCAAGAGTCGTGTGTATCGAGCTGCCCTTAACCGTATATTGAGCATCTGGACACTCGAACCCTCCGCAAAAGCACAACTTGAGTTACTGCTTTTTGCCGAAGAACAAGCAAAGACCAACTGAGCAACAAACAGATAGAAAAAAGCCAGCAACGACGCTGGCTTTTTAGAAGCTATTTATCGGTATCAAACCCATCCATCAAACTGAAGACGTTTTTGTATTCGCTCTACCGCCTCTTTCTGCATTTGTCTCACGCGTTCGTTAGAGACATTCAGTAAGTCCCCGACTTCAGCTAATGTTTTCACGTTGTGTTCAAATAAGCCGAAGCGATGAATCAGCACTTGCTGTAACTTCACAGGCAATGTGTTAACGACGTGCTCCAGTGCTTGAGTAAAGCAATGGTCTTCGCAATCTTGCTGTGGATCTGTTGTGTATTCGCTTTCGCACTGTTCGAGCACAAATGGCGCATGATTAAGGTCGACAGTCGTTGAAACATCAATAAAGCCGCTCAACGCGACTAACTCATCGACACGCTCTACCTTTACGCCTGAACAGTGGGACAACTCAGAAATCGAGATGTCTTTGCTCATGGTTTTGCTCGCATCATGCTTTTTGGACGCAAGACTATTTATCTCCTTACAAACGTGAGCAGGTAAACGCACCGTGCGACCGTTGTTCATTAATGCCGCTTCAATGTTTTCGCGAATCCACCACACAGCGTAAGTTGAAAAACGATAACCCGGCTCAGGATCATACTTGTCGATGGCTTTGATCAAGCCAATGTTGCCCTCTTCAATCAAATCAAGCAGCGTGAAGTTGTTGCCAGTACGTTTTAAGTAGCTTTTGGCAATCTTCACCACTAAACGCAAATTTGATTCGATCATCACCTCGCGCGCTTCTTTGTCCCCCGCTCGATTGAGTTTGGCATAATGCAGTTCATCTTCTCGAGAGAGTAAATCAATCCCCACGATGTCTTTTAGGTAATGTGCATAAGGATCTTTACCTGCAGAAAACGTTTCTTTCATTGGCATCTCATCCGTGACACCTCGGGACCTAGCAAAACACTCGTTGTTCATTTCCCCGTCCTTATCAGCCAACTTTACTGGTGTAGCTCTTTGGCTACTTTTCTCCGTGGCTCAATTAATATGCCACCCAACGAATAACATTCGTTTTACGTTGAGTGTAGACAAGGCTTTTTAGCTTTACCAAGAAATTGCATTTAATTTCATATCAACCCTGCACTCAACTGTCAAAGCGTGAGCGGGTTGGGATTTATGGAGCAACATTCAGTATCGTATTTACATCAGAGTTGATAGAAGAGTTTCACTTACTAACAGTTAAATAAATTCACTTTTAAAACATATATTTAAAAACTGTACTTTACATTAGCAAACAACAAAGTCGCAGGTACTTCGCCAAACAAGCTGCCATTGCTACCGTTAAAGCTTTGGATTACCGTGAGCAATTGCCAGTCATTAGCGAGGGAGTAGTTACTCGATATCCCAAGGAAATAGGAATGATCGTCGTAGTAACTGGTTGAGAGCGTTAAGCGGTTTAAAGGCGTTAAGTCAAAGCTCACATCGACATACCATGTATTTCGTGTAAAGCTCAACGTTTTTGCATCGAGAGGAAGATTCAAATACGCCAATGCGCTTGATGCATCTTGAGGTTCAGAGATAAATAACCACGCTGCACGCCCCATCCAGCTGCGTTTGCCGCCAAAGCTGTAATCCGATTCAATACTGGCAACTGTAGTCTTTTTGGTCGGTTCACCCTCAAATTCTGGATCAATGGGATCAAACCACGTGAGCTCTCCACGAAAACCCGCATCAAACACATCCGTTGCAAAACCAGCGCCGAGTACGTAATCCATCCGAGCTCGTCCTGCAATAAACTGATAATCCCATCCCGATTGATTGGCGAAATAACGCAGTGAGGCACTGTCTTGTCCTGACTGACGAGCTGGTGAAAACACCAAATCTACCCCATCGGCAAAACCTAATTTTCTGCTCAGCATGACCGCATCCGTGCCTGCCCGCTCTTCATAATCAAAATCGTAAATCGAATACGCATTATAGATATCGTTTGGATTCCATATCGTATTCATCGACCAATTGATACGAAAGCGCCCTAGTTGCGCTCCCCAGTCATCTTGCTGCCAAGTGAAATATAGACGATCAAGCTGACTGTTAATGACCACATCATCTTCATGCCAGTTTTTGCTTAAATCCATGTAACCAGAGTCCAACGCGACCAAATCGGTATAGCCAGGAAAGTCGGTAGAATCGCCCCAAAGAGCTCGATTTCTAAGCCCAACATTCACACGCCAGCTAGAGGAAAAACGGTATTCAAAGTTAAGTCGATTGTGTATCAGGTTATCGAACGTATTATCAGTGCCATCAGGAACACTGTAGGTTGCCATGTATTTGATGTAGCCATCCAAATCCCATGACTTTTGAGGCTCTAATCCGGGGACAGCAGACAAGGCAGAACCTGCCTGAAGACATAGCAATGAAAGACTTAACGCCTTAATAAACACTGTATTTACTTTTGTTCTGAGCAAGCCGGTATTGAATTGGAGAGCTTTGGTGCAAGTCGCAGACAAATAGGAAACAGCTCTATGCATGCGACCTCTCTGCACGATTATCAATATTACTGAAATCACGCGCCAAACGACCGTCTTCAAACACGATAATTCGGTGTGCACGTTTTATCACCCGCGGATCGTGGGTCGAGAAGATAAACGTCGTTCCCTCTTGTTCACTAAGTTGCTCCATAATGTCGAGCAGCTCCGCGGTGCTTTGGGCGTCTAGATTGGCAGTCGGTTCGTCCGCCATGACAAAACGAGGCTTCGGCGCTAAAGCACGAGCAACCGCAACACGCTGCTGCTGCCCGCCGGACATTTTGCCTGGCACCTTATTCATCTGTTCCACCAACCCTACTTGTTCAAGCAAGGACGTCGCACGTTCACGGCACTCTCGCTCGGTTTTACCTTGCAGCTGCATGACGAATTCCACATTCTCAAGCGCGGTTAATACGGGTAACAAACTGTAGTCTTGGAAGATGAAGCCTATATTATCGCGACGATAGGCAATCAGTTCTTTTTCTGACATCGATGAAATCATGCAGCCGTCGATTTCCACTTTGCCAGAGCTTGGGGCATCAATACCTCCAATCATGTTCAGCAACGTCGTTTTACCCGAACCGGATGGTCCCATGATCGCAACAAATTCACCCTGCTTAATCTCTAAGTTCACCGACTGCACTGCGTGCACAGGGTAATCACCATCGGCGTTGTAAATCTTAGTTAGGCTTTCTAGTTTGATGGTCATTAGTTTTTCTCCGCCATGGCATCCACAGGTCGATGCTTCAAAATTTGTCGTGCGGGATATAGGGCTGCGATAAGGCTGGCAACAAAAATCGCGACAATGATCATTTGATATTCCGCTATTGATACCCGTGGATAAAGCAAGGTATCCACGCCATAAGCCCCTAGCCCTTCCGCCATACCAGCCAGCGACAATCCGGTAATACTCAGCACCTTGAGCATAATTGCACTCCCGAGCAACCCAAGCGCACAACCGCTTAATCCGAGGAACAAGGTTTCAAAAACAATCAACAAGCGTATCTTGTGTTTTTGCATGCCGACAGCCATTAACACCCCGAACTCTCGTGTGCGTTCAAACACCGACATCAGCATGATATTGATGATGCCAAGGGTCATCGCCAGCACAAACACCACGAGCATCACTTGGTTGGAAACATCCATCGTGCTCATCATGGTGGAGAGCAAAGGCTGGATCTCCTGCCAAGGTCTCACACTGAGCAAGCCTTTACTTTCCGGCGACAAAATAGAGTGAGTGAACGCCAGTAACTGCTTGAGCTCAGCATCGTTATTAGAAGTAAGGAGTATCGCAATTTCGTGCGTGCCACTCAGCCCCGCTACCTTTTCAAGATCCGCTTTTCGGACGTAAACATTCCCGTCATCAAACCCTGTTGATGGTGTTTTGAATATGCCTCGAACACGAAATGCCGCACCTGCAACCTCTCCATTGACATCAGACAGAGTAAGTACCACTTTGGAGCCGACACGTAGCTTTAATCGCTCAGCTATCTTGCTCGATACTAAAATCGGATTTCTGCCTTCTTCGCTCAGCCATTCTCCGTCAACAATGTGTTTCGAGAGTGGCGTGATGTTTTGCTCTTGCTCGATACTAACGCCGTTGATGCGAATACCACGTGTACTGCGCGCCGACGCTATCATGCCATCTGCTAATAGTCGCTCAGAAATGGCTTTCACTTCTCGGTTACTCGCCAACACTTTGCTTATCTTATCCGCATCGGGAATCACATCTTTTAGCTCAGGATTGACCAAGTAGGACTTTTGCTGGATCTGAAAGTGACTGGTTTGCCAAGAGATGGCGTTCTTGATCATACTATCGACCAAGCCATTCATGAATCCCATCATGGCAACCACGCCCATCAAGCCAAATACCATAGCTCCGAGCATGATTGAGGTTCTCAACTTGTTGCGCCACAAGTTACGCCAAGCCAACTTAACCAGCATGAGCACCTCCTTTTAACCCTGCCGCAATGGGCATTCGAAACATGCGAACCATTGGGTAAAGCAGACATAACAAAAGAATGAACAGCACGACGGCGATTTGATTGAGCAGTAAGTGTGGGTCGAGCGAAACAGGCACAATAGGTTCAAAACCACTTTCGCGCATGAGCTTGGCAGCATCGCCAGTAATTTCGATTGGATTAAAATAGAAATACCCCAACACGGGAGCACTCACGATAAGCCCAATAATGATGCCAATTGTGGACATAAACAGAGACTCTATCGTGAGCAGAAGGACGAGCTTGGAGCGCAGCATTCCGGTTGCCAGCATGACTGCGAACTCACGTTGGCGTTCTAATGTTGTCATCAAGATAGTCGCGAACAAGCCAAAACCAACAATGCCGTAGAGAATATAAATCAAGAAAATACCGCCCGCTTTATCCAAGGCGATTTGCTGTGCCATTTCTGGCGACAACTTTTTCCAATCCTTCACGGCGACATTTTTGCCATACTCGGCTTTAAGTTGTTCAACGGTATCAGGTAAGTCTCTTAGACTCTCAGTATTCAAAACCCATGCGGTGACTTGGCCATCCAATGAATACAGGTTTTGCGCAGTATCGAGCGGCATGTACACCAACTGAGAATCAAGCTGCTGCAAAGGAAAATGAAGAATGCCCGAGATTTGATACAAACCTGCCGCGGTCTGTCCTCGATAACCGACACCATATAGCACCAGTTCATCGCCAACCTTGAGTTGCAAATAATTCGCTAAACCACCACCAACTAGCACTGCTTTTTTCCCTGATTGGATGTAGCTTCCCTCAATCAATTTGTCGCTGATATTGGAGTACTGATCTTCCGCTTCAGGCTCAACGCCTAGTACCATCACGCCTTTTGAGCGTTCGTCTTTTGCGGCTAGAGCAAAAGATTCCACCCGAGGTAATACGACATCAATGTTGGGATTGTTTTTCGCCGCCGAAATGAAGGTGTTGGTTTGCGGCAAGACATCATCAATGCTGGAAGAGTCACCAAACTCGGGGTTTTGCAGTTGAATTAACCCGGTATAAAACTTGGCAGCATTTTTGATATTGGACGTGTAACTGCCTTCTTGAAACGCTCGCGTAATAAGCGAAAGAAACAACACCAATGCCAGCGCAGACGCCGTCAGTAGTGTCCTGCGCTTTTGTCGCCAGAGGTTTCGCCAAGCCAGTTTCACAAGCATTGATTCGCTTCCTTCCGTTGATATTTGATTATCCGTTTCTTCTTCTAGCCGTTCATTTATCCAAACTTAGTCGCGCAGCGATTTCATCTGTTGTTGAGAGAAAAAACTGTCATCAATATCAAAATCAAACTGTGCTTGGTGAGTAATGAGTACGGTTTTGTTCTCTGGCTTATCAAGCGGCTGCATTTCCATTCTGGTTGCTAATTTTCTCCCGCCGAGTTCTTCCACGTCATAAGTCGTCATCACGTTCACTCGCTCATCAAACTCATCGTAGAATTCTACTTTGCGCTGTAGGTAGGTCGATTTGGAAATCCACAACGTTACTTTGCTCCAAACCACAGGAGCATCGGGCTTAGCAACGGCGTCTATCACCCAGACCTTGTCGCCATCAAACACATCCTCGCCTTTCAATTCATGTTGATAATCGACCACGATAGAGGACTGGTTGATCAAATCATCGTTGGTGAAGTCAGAGCCCATCCACGATTGGCTCAACATAGATGGCGCAATTTTGATGACGCGTTCAATACTCGGCACCCAGTTCCACATTTCTCTTTGTCGTTTTAGAGAAGCACTGCCCTTATCTTTGGCTGGCGCCGTGACCAACACCAAAGACAACTCTGTCCCTTTTGTCCAACTCTTCATGGTCATCGACCGAGTCCAATCAGGGCGAATGATCTCCATTGTAGATTCGGTATAACTGGAATCGCCGCGCATGGCTTGATCTGACTTTTGCACGATATCAAAAGGGCTTTCAGCCACAGCAGTAAATGAAATGGACCAACACAAAAGAGATAACAAAGCAGTACGCATAACCGTCCTCGACACTGAAATCCAACACTATTCGCGTCAGAAATGACAATAAAAACAGGGAGTTCAGATCAGTATAGCAAGGAGAGGATGAAGGTCAGCGAGAGCTCGCTCAAAGTTTTACTGAGCTTTACGAAGTAATGGTTCCACTTTGTTTCTGTTGATGATTTGGAACACAGCGCGATTCTTCCCGTTTGCCTTGCCATGGTACATAAGTTGATCAGCATCTTGCAGGCTTGGTTGTTCATCAAATTTTGGATAATACGCGCAACCAAGACTGATGCTCACATGAATGTTCTGACCATCTAATGGGATTGGCATTTGATTAACGTGAGTACAGATTTCACACGCCAGCGTTTGGGCTTCTTCTGCCGATAGTGACACACTCACCAACGCAAATTCCTCGCCGCCAATTCGAGCTAATGTCACCTTTTCATCGGTTACCGATTTCGCGGTATTCGCAACAGCAACGATTGCTTGATCTCCAGCTAAATGACCAAATTGATCATTGATGGATTTAAAGTCATCAATATCAAACACCATCACCGTCAGGTTTCTTTTTACTGTACTTAACGTCGCCAACCTTTCAATCAAATGACGTCGGTTATAAAGCTTGGTAAGAGGGTCTGTTAGGGTCAACTCAAACAACTGTTGGTTGGCTAAAGTTAACTGCCGAGTACGCAAAGCAACCGTACGCTTAAGTGAAAAAATATGGAACATGGCAGCAATAATCAGTGCAAAAACAGCAAGTGGAGCAAGATACGCTGGATAGACGGTTTTAACATGAATCCAACGACTGAGGATCCGGTCCTTATTTGCCTCCATGACTATCTCAAAATTCCTCGATACCTCTTCAATCGACTTTGCACTGCCGTCACCCGTCGCGATTCTTAAATCTTTGCTGTAAAGATGCAATGCGGGTAAGAAAGTCACCGAGTCAGGTGTTGTTGCCATGTAGAAATTGGATACCTGGGTATCAGCGACAAACAGAAAAATTTGCTTACTCGTAACCGCTTTTAGCAACGCATCATTATTCGAAAACAACCGTATTGCCGCGTTCGGATAGTGTTTACGAACGAAAGTCTCTTCGTATCCTCCTTTCACCAAACCAACTTCCATTGCCGATTCACCTTTCAGCACCGATTCCACGTCAATTCCTAACAGGTCACTGTTGACATAAAGTTGAGTATCGATAGGCATAATCACTGTGCCAAAGTTCAGATACTGGTTGCGCTCTGCAGAAAATATCAATCCAGCATGAATATCTGCTCGTCCCTCTTTTACTGCTAGTAAAGATTCTTCCCAGTCAAGCAAAAGAAATTTCACATGAACATCATTTCGAACGGAGTACTCGCGCCAGAAGTCAATTAAGATGCCTTGAGGCTCACCATCTGGCGTAAGGTATGAGAAGGGTTTCCATGCTTTTGAATTGGCAACAACCAAGGTACCTTGTTTAGTTTCGTGCCCGTAGACTGCGCTGGAATGGAACGCAACAATAAGCAGCAGAAACATGCCAAATATTGTGTTTTTCCAATCATTAGTACTATAACGCATGAAGGTCATACCTACTTCTCACTAACCTACCCTAAAGGGCTATCTAAGACTTAAATAGAACTAAAGGTATAGCAGAGGTTCTTTCTTTAGGTAGCAACTCTTATTGATATGAATCTAAATTAGTACCTTTACACTGAAAAACGGCACTTTTACATTAGATTATTTTATAGAATCATCACGAATTGTTATGAATTTAATATGAATAAAAGTTCGAAACTCCGGGTTTCTCTGGGTTGAGCCTTTTCTCGACATGAGTAACACCTGACACAGTCCACAAAATCACACAAAAAAGTTAATGATTATTCGCTCGACAAGAATCACTTTGTTAACTTACGCGCAATTTTTTTGTGACTCGAAATTTTCGCTTTCGCCATGCCTTCTCAATATAGAATTAACAAAATCGTCGAAATTGGCGATACGCTGCATCGTAGTGGCTGTGCGCCATACAAAGTAGAGAAATACACTCAGCACTACGCGCAAAAACATGGCGTGGATGTGATGATTCAAGCCACGCCAACCGCGATCAATTATCAATTTCCAGATGATAACAATGCAGTGGTACTCAAGCGCTTGAAACCAGCTTCAATCAACTTAAGTTTGCTAGCTAACACCATCATTCGAATCAACCAACCGAGTAGCGAACCCGTCCCAGAGCCTGCTGGATATCCTTCATGGGTTATTGCATTGGCGAATATGGGCATTCCACCCGCGTACTTGATGCTGGTCGGCAGTACTTTAGAAGCGGTCGGCTTTGCTTTTATTCTTGGTTTTATGGTCTGGGGATGCCAGCAAGTTTGCCGAGCGAGACGTGCAATTGCAGTTGAGTTCATTGCAGCTTTGTTCACAGGTATTATTGTTGCGTACCTGTCCAGCACTGGACTGCCGATCCCTGTTTGGGCGCTATGTATCGCAACGATTGTCTTATTTGTACCCGGACTCTCCATCGCTAACTCCCTTGAATGTCTCGCATTTAATGATTTGGTATCAGGGACCAGTTTATTGGGGCAATGCGCTCTTACGTTGATCAAGTTGTTTGTTGGCATCACCATGGGGCTCAATATCGGTGAAGCCATTTGGGGACAAGCGCAATCCATCGCCTACACCAATGAAATCCCGATTTGGATGCACATCAGCGGACTATTCTTAATTTCCGCCAGCCTTGGAGTGATCTTTAACGCTCGCCCTATCGACATTCTGCTTGGCTTACCCGTTGCAATGCTGGGCATGTGGGGACCTTTTTATCTTGGTTTCGAAAGTGGCTGGGTTGTGGGGACTTGGGTAACTACAGTTCTGATTACATTATACGGAACTTGGATTGCGAAAAAGATGGAACTGACTGGCTCTATCTACATTGTTCAAGGCATCATCATTTTGGTTCCAGGTAGCCGCGTCTTAGTAAGCGCAAGCCAATCCGTGTTTGAACAATCTATTTTACCCATTCCAAGTATTGGTCTGTCTGCGCTGTTTATGTTCTCTGCTATCGTTGCGGGGCAAATCACGGCTTACTCAATTTACTCTCCAAAAATAGAACGCTAAAACCCCCTCTCGCCATCACCTTCAGATAAGAAAAAAGCCCTATTCAAAATCCACTTTAGTGAGAACTTTGAATAGGGCTCTTTGCCTCTATGTTTTGCTTTCCGATTGAAGCTGCCTTTGCCTTTTTTGGCTTTCACAACCCGCGTTCTAAACAGTTGACTAGTGACGACAGCTTTAAGTGCGTTGTCTTTGATTTCCCCTCTGCCAAACTCGGTATCTTGATTCAATTCATTTGGCTGAGGATTAGATTTGTTCTTTACCATACTTCCTCCTTAATGGTCGAACCAGATTGGACAATAATTAGGGAAAATAGTCAAATTTGTATAATAAAATTCATTTTATTCTCCAAAAACTTCACAACAACGTCATTTATTTGAAAATTCATCAAAAATACACCGTATAAAAAGTGACTAGATACAAATATTTGCCCTTGATGGGTCGATATATGTTGACTATACCCGTAATTAACCTAGACTCGAACACGGCTAGAAAGAAAGTTCTTTGTTTTCACATTTCGTTGGATTACTCGTAACTCCCCCGTCCTGTGGTACGCAATAGCAATTTATTTTTCCACGCTATAAGCGCCGATTAGGCGAAGATTTACATAAAATTAGATATTTAGGAAATAGACATGTCTAACAAAGCTACTGGTACAGTTAAGTGGTTCAACGAAACTAAAGGCTTCGGTTTCATCCAACAAGAAAACGGTCCTGACGTTTTCGCTCACTTCTCTGCAATCCAAGGTGACGGCTTCCGTACGCTTGTTGAAGGTCAGAAAGTAGAATTCGAAATCACTCAAGGTCAAAAAGGTCCACAAGCTGAGAAAATCACTCTAGTTTAATCCTTTAAGATTTTGATATGGTAGCCAGCTTTTAGCTGGCTATTTTTTTGCCCTTCATTTATCGATACTTCCTATGGCTCTAAAACCAACAATTTACAAGTTTCGTATCGCAATCTCTGATATGAACAACGATTACTACGATTCAAAAAATCTTACTATCGCCCTTCACCCTTCTGAAAAGCCACAGCGCATGTTGGCTCGTATTTTCGCCTACTGCTTGAATGCACAAGATGATCTTGAGTTCACTAAGGGTCTATCTACAACAGAAGAACCAGATTTGTGGCGTGTAGAGGACGACCAATCTATCACTCACTGGATTGAGATTGGCGAACCAGAACCAGATCGCATCAAGAAAGCGACCCGTTTGGCTAAGAAAGTAAAAGTCTATACCTACAACACCAAAGCCTCCGTTTGGTGGGATAAGATGGCGGGCAAATTTGGCATGCTTCCAGTGGATGTGGCAAGCCTTGACTACGATGCTATCGACTTGATTTCACAACACCTTGACCGTGGCACTAGCCTATCTGTTATGATTACCGGCACCTCTATTTTCGTTGATATTAACGAACAACACGTCGAAGTGACGGTGAAGGAATTGCAAAGTAATGACGCCTCTTAATGAACTGATCCAAGAAATGGGGTTCAAAAACATTCCCTTCGTTAATGAGCATAAGGCTGCAAGGCGACGTTGGACAAAAGAACAAGCCCCATTGTTCATTAGAGTATGTGAAAACAAGCCTGACACAGCCCCTGCGCTGCATATGCTTGGGCTTTTGACTAAATCTCACATCGAAGCCAGCGCCCTGTATGAACAACATGCCACCTCCACTCACCACATGCAGCAAGTGTTGAACGACACGCTTGGTGAAGAGCACGCGGAAAAGTTCACCAATCAGTCGGCCGAAGACTTAGTACTGGTGACGCATTTATGGCTATACACCCAAGGCTATCTAAATATGGATTTTAGCCTTGCTCATGACCATGCAGAACAAACGCAAAATATCCTGCAACATGAGTTAGTGATTAAGCGCATGGATTTGGATGCTTTTCGTACCGATTTAATGCAGAGTTTCTATCTTGGTAAAGAAGCTAACCCAGTAAAAGCAAGCGGGCTATTTGGTTGGGTAAAACGTCTGTTTTCCTCATAAAATACATGGTTTTGTCAAAACCAAACACCTGATAGACTACGCCCTTTCATGCAACGGCTTTCTACGCTCAACGACTTCGTTACGTAAGTTCGTTGCATGACATACAAGGGCACTCATCCACTGAACATCAAGGGATCATTATGAAGTTTATCCGCCGAACTTCATAAAAAACAACAAACACAAATAAAATCAACAAGTTAAACAACAATAAACACAGTAACTAAACATCAAAATAGTAAATGAAACCTCTATTTGATAACCAAAGCCCAGACACACATAAGCATTCCCAAATCCTTCAATAACCGGGTCTAAATCAGACTCAAATGCTCCTATCGGTCTTGGTCAATCCTTGTTAAAGCGACCCAGCGAGTTCATCCGTAAAAGTGATGCCACTCAAACCATGCTCAAGAAAAACCTCTACGAACTTCTGATTACAAAACAAGTTCGAGGCGTCATCTAACTTAGATTTAAACAACATCTTTTTGTCAATATCGCTTCGCTCTTTGTGCGCCTGGCGACCACACCGACCTGAATAATCACCATGGACGAGCATACGCTCAGTAAACTGGTCGCCAGCGTGCATACATGGTATTCAGTACCAAGGTAGGAGTGATTACCTTACTAGAGCTGTAAGCAGTCAGCGTCAGTTTCGAAATTCGCGACTCGGACTGCACGCCTATACCACATTGGCGTCCTTGTCGCTGCATTCTACAGAATGCGTCTAAGCTGGCTTTTAATTACGTTCTATTGACGATGAATGATATGGCAACAAACGTTGCTATCATTGCTGATGCCCCAAAAACGATTGATGCAAAAAAATAACCGAGTATCACATTCCAATCTTTCGGGGGCTTGCGGCTTTCAACTAAATCTGTAGCTATTTGTACAAAATAGTAACCGTTGTAAACAAAAATAAGGGCTAGGCATATCGCTGCGATTATAAGTAAAAAAGCCACAATATAGCCTCTGCTTAGTATTATTGCCGCGACGACAGTCCCTACGACACAACCTACCGCGATCTTGTCAGCTCTATCCATTTAGTCTCCTACGCTGTCAGGGACTGCTGACAAGTCGAAACGGGTGGCAGTGTGCGTTTTAACTCCATACTCAACAACATAGCTACCATCGTGACAACCTTCATATCCGCGTTCCCTTTTGTTGTCCGCTTGTTACGTTGCGATCAACCAAACATTTACCTTACATATAACTTCATACACTTACGTAACTGTTAGTTATATTAATGAGTTCTTATTTTTTGCAGATAAGGCAGTGAAAATACCACGAGTTGCGAATCACCCTTAAACAGTTTGCTAAATGCGCACTAAATGTTGTCACAGCTGGAAGAATTGAAAGAAAACATCCGAACTTCGTCGCGACAAATCCAGCCTAGTCTTTCGTAAAAAGACTGCGCATTGATGTTTTCATTTGCAACGAATAGATGCGTTTTGGCTATGCCTACTTTTGATAGAGCTTCCACTGCTGATGATATGAGCTTGGCACCAACGCCTTTGCCTCGGAAAGTTGAATCAACAGCCAGATGCTGAACATAACCTCGACGACCATCAGTTCCAACTAAAATAGCACCAATAATATTGTCACCATCCAATGCAACGAAGCTCAGGTTAGGATTGCGTTTTAGGTACTTACCTATGTTTTCCCTTGAATCTGCATCTCGTAACAGCATCGCTTCTGTTGTTGACCATAAGCCGATCACTTGTGAGTAATCTGAGATATCCATTTCTCTTATCACGACGGATTTTCCTCTAAGTACAAAACGCTAAATTAAGGAGTGAACAACGCTAACACCATACCTAACTCATTGTGCTATGAGCAATAAACTAACTGTTAGAGTGCCACGCGTTGCGAATCAGTCTTAAACAGTTTGTTAGGTGCGTTTTTCGAACTCTACAGCCTCGACACTACGATCTTTAGGTCGAATAACAACCGTATTGGCTATCAGGTCGTGCCAACCTTGTTTTTTACCGTTGAAAGCTACCCAGATAAAACCTAAACACAAAGGTATGGTACTAACGTAATATGCTAAATACCTAATAATTGACTTACTCGTTGAAAGTGCTTCACCCGTTTTGGCATCCACCACTTTCAACTTTAACGCAATTTTACCAGGTGTTGCTGAGCGATATACCCAAAATAGTACTGTCGCTATGAATGGAAACACCCAATTAAGTAAAAGGTCCCAACCACCAAGGATAAAACCCTCAGACTCGAAGTAGTAATTACCATATATCCAATATAGTAGTGGCATGGTCAACATAAGAAATAAAATTGTATCGATTAAAGCCGCTCCAAATCTTACCCAAAAGCCTGCATACTCAAACTGATTACTAAGTTCCATAACCTTTCCTATTTATTTTAATATGGGCTGAATAGCCGATAGTCGCCCAACTCCCAATTAAGGTATGAGCAAAACAATACCGAAGCCACTGCATACCACCTTAAACACTAAACCCAACATATTGGAAAGTTCCACGCATTGCGAATCAATCTTGAACAATTTGTTATACCTCTAACTTTCACCTATACTCAATGCGCACCATTAATACGCATAGGATTAATTCATGAGAAACACATATAACACACACGCACCTAAAAAGGCGACAAACCTTAGTCTAAACAGTGAGTTACTCGCCGAAGCTAAACGCCTAAATATCAACCTATCAGCCACAATGGAAAAGGCTTTGGAAAAAGAAGTAAAACAGCAATTGAAAGCCGAATGGTTAGAGCAAAATGCTGAAGCTATTGATGCTTGTAACGACTTAACTGCAAAACACGGACTATTTTCCGATTCATACCGAGTATTCTAATGTCACAATTTACGCTTTATAAAAACAACGATAAGCGCACCGCTAGCACTTATCCATATTTTGTTGATGTCCAAAGCGAGTTGCTAGATTCACTGAATACTCGCTTAGTCATTCCTTTAACTCCAATCGAGCTACTAGAGAAAAAAGCCCCTAACCATCTGTGTCCTACAATCCATATTGATGAAGGTGACTTTGTGCTTCTCACTCAACAAATGGCTAGTGTACCTACTAAAATCCTTACGACCCCAGTCAACGAGCTCAGCACGTTTAGAAACGAAATCATCGCTGCTATCGATTTTTTGGTTACTGGCATATAACGCCTTGTTTAAGGTTTGAGGAAAACCAGCACATAGTAGAAATGCCACACGAGCCAACGCATTGTTGAACGATTTTTATACGAACTTTTCCTTCAGTGCCAGCACTTGTTGCTCAAACAACTCACAATCTAACTTTGAGTATGATTTAGCGACATTAACCCATTGAACGCCCGTTTCATCTATGTGGCGAAACTCGACTTGCAGTGCATATCTTGAACAACGAAAAAGAGCAAAAATGAAACCGACAGCCGTCAAACTAAGAACTAAAACTTTTAGCCATTGTGGTGCCTCTTCAAAGCTTGGAATGCCTAACCAAAGTGCCCCAGAAAAAATAAACACCCAGAATAACATTTGACCTAGATTATCAAGAAGACTTAACTTTTTAACCCTAGCATTATTTATCTTAGACAAAGGATATGAGTCTTTCTTAAACCTAAATTCTTTTGAATCCAAGTCAAAATCAGCAGCCTTGTACATAGTTTTCCTCTATTTGTATATAAGGCGTGAAGCGCGCTACCACGCCACTCAAATTGAACACTCTAATCACTAAACTCCATTCAAGCCCGAAATGCCAAGCGCGCTGAATATCTCTTAAATTGTTTATTATGTCTGCGTGGAATCAAACGGTGTAGTTAGATCACTATGTATCCAAGCCAGTCCTTCTCACAATTTCAGTTTCAAAACCATCTATACTCTTTTGGTTCTTTTTGAGCCAGTATTTTTCTATACCCTCTCTACCTTGCTTTTCTGACCAATTAGCCAAGTCTTCGCGATCTCCCTCATAGCTAAAGTAAGGAACTGACATTCCACAGGAAGACTGTACTAAATCGATATCCAAGACAAAGATTTGTCTAGCAGCAACACTCTTCGGGAACAGCGATGCGTACTTACCCCAACTATCGTCTTGAGAGTGTAAAACTGTCGCCTTGCCATAGGCTCGAAGGATTAGAGGAGAGCCTTGAAAAGCACAAAACATGATAGTCATTCTTGGATGTTGAATGACATGTGATGCAGACTCATTGCCACTTCCGGTAAGATTCAACCAAACTATTTGCTTTGGGTTGATAACCCGTAAGGAATCTCCACCTTTAGGGGACAAATTCACACTGCCACTCTCAGCAGCAGTAGCTACAAAATAGATTTTTTGCTGTTCGATAAATTCAATATGTTTATCGGATAACTCTGAAAATTGCTTACCCATAGCGATTAACCTCCATGTTCTTTTTCGATAAAAAACATACACCCCTGTTAAAGGGTGAGCAAAGTAATACCGAAGTTCCCACATACAACCTTAAACAGTTTGTTATACACCTAAATCCAAAATTTTATTTTTCATTTAATACTACATAATCATTCGAGTACTATTTGTGCCCAATTATTCCCACTGCTATCATCACCGTTTTCCACAAAACCTCGGTAGAACAGGAAGTTCACGAATGAAGAACTTAATGCTTGTATGTTTTTTATTGTTTAGTTGTAGCACGCTTGCAGGAACTCGTGAACACCTTAGAGAGCTGAAGCAAGACACATTTTGTTGGGTAGCTGCCGACCTAACAAATAGGAAAACATCTTATTACTGGCGCCTTATTATTGCTGATTTAGAAAACCTTGATGCAGGAGAAGAGTTATTTCACCAAGTTCAAGAGACAGCCGTTACACAATTTTTTTCTCAAACAAACCAGAAACTTGAAGAAAATAACTACATGATAGAAAGCATGAAAGCTCGTGAGCAAGTTTGGCAAGACAACAATTGCAGTGCACTTTAAGATTGGGTGTATAACACCTTTTTAAGGTGAGAGCAACGCAGTACCGATGCAGCAGTATACCCCCATCTTAAACAAAAGACCCAGCGATGAAGTGAAAATACCAAGCGTTGGGAATCACTCTTAAATGCTTTGTTATGCACGTACTGCGGCAAAGCTTTCTGCTATAACGTAAGAATTACCTAACTCAAAAACAGACAAGCTTGGGTAACTTATGAGTTCTGATCCTGTCCAATGTTTTGGAGGAACTACCTCAATGGGCTTGATATTTATTGGCAGTGCACTTAGCTCTTGAGTAATTTTGTCAGCCAATGATTTGGGGAAGCGACCTAAAGTACCAAATTTAGTTTTCACGATCCCATTTACAGTTGGCTTTTGATTCAAGAACCGGACTAAGTATTCCGCTTTTCCCATTATCTCCACACAGGCGCTAAAAAGAACACCAAGAAGTGACTCTGGGCTGCATGAGTTTCCCGAAAAAAACAGGTCAATTTCTACTTCTTGGTATGGAATTAAAAGAGGAGAGTTCTTAGATATAGAGAGTAACTCTTCTTCAGCAGAGCATATAGACTCTTCAACGACACCAATACACTGCACTTCCCAAAGTTCAGGTTCAGCCTCATTATGCATCAAGACTGAAAGGCTAATCCTAAGACCGTCCGCATACCAATCAGCATCAACGATGCGAATATTACCTTCTGATTCATCAAACTCTGTTTGAATTCTTTCTAATAGTTCTTTCATATAACCTTAAGCGCATAGCGCCCTATTAAGGTGTGAACAACGCTATACCGATGCCGCCGCATAACACCTTAATCACCTAAACCAACGCATAGTCAAAATGCCACGCGTTGCGAATCGCTCATAAACAATTTGTTAGCTTTTCTCGTTTTCGGTCATTAACTGTTTAATCTTGGCTTCAACTATAATTTCGTGTGCTGCCCATACTTTAGGAGCCGCATAGCCGGCAACAATTGATAACGCCATAATCTTAGCTACAGTTGCAATGTTAGGTTGAATTGAACCAAGAAAATATAGTGATACAACTACACCTAAAATAAAACCCAGTGTACAGCGTAAGCCAAGCCAAACACCTCGCTTTTCCTGCAATTGAGCAGATGCGAAGATCAAGCTTACTTCATCTTTAGGTGAATTCAACGGATCAATAGAATCCATTATTGCAAATGCAAAACTTCCCATTACTCCGCCGATCGGACATAGAATTAATAGTGCTAAGTCGAAATAAGTAATACCGAACTGTTCCACAAAATCTCCTTGAGAAAACTAGCCGTGTTACGTGGAGAACAACGCAGACCACCACACTTAAGCCATGGTACGTCATACACTAAATCCGAATCAAACCGAAAATGCCGAGCGTTGGGAATCCATCTTAAACGCTTTATTATGTATTATCCCTCGACAGCATTGAAACCGTGTTTTTGCGCAATAGCCCCTAATTGAGGCACAAGAGTAAACCTTACATCTGAACTATAATTAAACACGATGTAGTCTCTATAATTTTCAAGAACAAATGGGCGACCCAACTCATCTAGTCCGAAAAGGTCATTTATTTCTTCTAGAAACTCACTGAAGTCACATTCATCTACTGCATTGTGGCAGCCAGTATTTAGCAACGCCGCTGCGATTGTTCTCATTTTGAACTTCCGCCGCTTAGCCATCGTGTCTAAATCTGACCTCCACCGCCAGATAGTAAGATTCCAACTCAAATTAATTACTCCATGTAATAGAGATATATAATGCTGCGTTAAGTAGTGAGCAACGCTTACCACCTAAGCTGAATTATTGCGCCATAAACACAAAAGCCACTTGAAACCAAAGTCGCCGAGCGTTGCGAATATGTCTTAAACGCTTTGCTGTGTACACTCTTCAATATATTGACTTAATATTTCAATTTGCTGGTCGTGTAAATTTGGCAAAGGACTGATTAACATAGCATCTTTACCACCTTTTTTAAGTGACAATAGAACTACTTTTGGATCACTATATAAATTAAGGAAAGGTAAACCAACGGCATCGAAGCAGAGCTTCAATCTACGAGCAGAACCAACAGCATCGTCATACGAAATCACTGGAAAGCGTCGTTGCCCAGCACCCTCTATGTTTCCAAGCTCAGCCCCAACAATTATCAACTTCTTCTTTTTATCCAGAAATTCGACCGCAACATCAGCTGTCGCATCAAAACCTGACGCACGATTAATACAACTGATATGCAAATGCCAATTGAAGTTACCAGACTTTAACTTAAAAGTGCGCTGTGAATTAACATACTTCCACTCAGGAAGAAGAGAGCCCAGCTCAGCCAGAAATACTTCCTGTAATTCAGAAACTTTCATATCCCCTCAAGTACATAGCGCCCTGTTAAGGTGTGAGCAACGCTAACACCTGACCTAAAGCATTGTGCCGTAGACACTAAAGATGAATCAAACCGAAAACGCAAAGTGTTGGGAATCCGTCTTAAACACCTTGTAATGTGGTGACTCAAAGGTGGCGTTGAACACTAATACACAGAGCTTCAAGATTGCTGTCAAAGGCTTCTTTGAAACCTTCGGGAACTATCGGTTCTAACAATTTCCAACTATCATGTTCCCAGTATTCAACCGAGCCGAAACCTTCTTCACCATCCCACTGGATCATAAACCTATAATTGCCTGAGGCATAAATACTGTGCATTGAACCACAGTAGTCTATGTAGGTATCAGGTTTTACTTCTTTGTATCCTCGCTCGATTAGGATGTCTTTTATTCTGCTTTTTAACTTGCAATATTCATGCATTTTCATACACCACATAACACCCCGTTAAGGAATGAGCACGCTATACAGAAGCTCCCGCATGCAACCTTAAACACAAAACGCAACGCATAGCAAAAATGCCACGCGTTGTGAATACCTCTTGAACAGATTGTTTTGTGCAAACTCAAAGCTCGGAGTACCGTAGCCTTGGTTTAGGGTTAAAATACACAAGAAAGTCATTATTTTCAGTGTCTTTGGAGAAATAAACTCTTATAACCTGTTCTGCTCCCCATGCTTGGAAAGCAATCGAAGAAACATTTTCTTTAAATACGTCAAAAACAACCACTTCATCTTGAACCAATTTCACACTCACTGAACAGTTACAAAATGGTGAATGAGTAAAGATTAAGCTATCTCCATTATCGTACTGCATTATAAATGAGAATTGTCCTTCATCATGACTGTACTCTTCAGACCAACCGAAGCCTCTTTCAAAAAAATCCAATTCATCTGGGAATTCATAATTCAAGTGCGCGACCTCTTATTATTGAACTTGCACATAACGCCCTGTTAAGGGTGAGGCACGCAATACCGAAGCTTACGCATACCACCTTAACCACTAAAACCAACGCATGGTGAAAATGCCACGCGTGCCGAATCACTCTTAAATTGTTTGCGATGCTTGTGGTTCTGAAACCACAACACGGTCATGTGCTCTTATGTACATCAAATGTTTGTCGTAAAAGCCGCTTCTAGTACAACCATGTTGCAGCGCTTTTTTGTAGATTGAAGCCACAAATATATCGGCAACGCTAAAGTCGTTGCCCACTGTAAATCCCGACTCACGGTAGATTGAGGGACTTAACTTTTCTAGGCACCGCATAATCCATTTCCCACGAAGTTCGCGCTTTGACGCCTCGTCTAACTCAGGACGCATGAATCTTAATACTGTTCGGTTTTGGGGGGAGTGAATACTGGAGTTTACGTATTCACAAACTCTGCGGATGTGCGTTTTTTCATTAAGGCTTTTGCCAAATAAGCCTGGCCTAGGAAATCGTTCTTCCAAATACTCAATAATGGCCATTGATTCAGAAAATAACGCATCATCTACACGAAGAGATGGGACATAGCCAAAAGGATTTATATCTAGGTATGTTGTCGATAGTTCGGCAGAGCTGACCTCAATTCTATTGTAACGTAGGCTCTTAAAATTGAGGACCCACTCCACTCTTTCGGAGCTATTAGAACCTTTTGCG
This sequence comes from Vibrio sp. Y29_XK_CS5, assembly GCF_024181835.1. Taxonomy (NCBI): domain Bacteria; kingdom Pseudomonadati; phylum Pseudomonadota; class Gammaproteobacteria; order Vibrionales; family Vibrionaceae; genus Vibrio; species Vibrio sp. Y29_XK_CS5. Next base: position 492,566 of record NZ_JAMZAM010000001.1, on the reverse strand, counting down.
CGGTACAACGATACTTCCATATATCCTCCCGAAAAGCATATCGCTGCGTTAAGGGTAAGCAACGCAATGCAGATACCGCCACAAACCAACTTAAACACTAAACGTAACGCATGGTGAAATTACCACGCATGCCGAATCATGCTTAAATTGTCTGTTATGTGAATTTTTACTCGTACGTCTTGCCGTTATGTTTTAACCAACCATGAGGGTGTCTATTGTTTGGGTCATGGTGTGTCCAGTGCATTACTCCACCTTTTTTGTTCCACTCATATTCACCGTAGAACTGCACTCTATCCCCCACCTCTAGATCTGGAATCCTAGGAGCTAAATCAATATTGTGCGCAACAAGTAAGGTTTGTTTGCCATCTAGTTTCAATATAAATTTTTGATGTCTGCTTCCATCATTGTCGTCTGGTAGCACGCGAATTACTTTACCTGAGCCTTGAACTTGAATATCACTTTGATGATTTTCATATGCTTGTTTTAACTGATAGTCATTGGCTTGGACACCAACCGAAGCTAGGCACAAAGCAGCTATAAATATCGTAATTAATCTCTTCATTTATTCAACTCTTCTAATACCCTGTTAAGGGATGAGCAACGCAATACCGAAGTCACCGCATACCACTAGAACCAACACATAGTAACGCCACGCGTTGCAAATTACCCTTAAGCAGTTTGTTATACTCTTAATACCTTGCCACTAAGGAACGATCTGCATAGCTAACCATACAGCGCTCAACGCAGGTTTTGTTTCACCTTCAATTTCAATAACAACTTCTGTACTAAATACATACTGTCCTGGGTTCCTTTCTTCTACAGCAACCAATTTGGCATGAGCTCGAATACGGCTATTTACTTTTACTGGGTGGATAAAACGCACCTTATCGAAGCCATAATTGAGAGCGAGTCTAGCCCCCTCCAAATGGTACCCAAAACTCTCTGCAAAATATGGGAGCATAGACAGAGATAATAAACCGTGCGCAATTGTAGACTTGAACACTGTACCTTGTGCTTTAACCGGATCCGTATGGATAAATTGATGGTCTAAGGTACAATCTGCAAATTGATTAATTTGGTCTTGATTTACAACAAACCAATCTGTTGGCTCGATATCCACACCGATATACTGATCGATGTCATTCTTTGAAATGACTTTCATAGCTTCCTTTGAGTCGAACTAGATTTTGTATGTCGTCAAGTGTATCAAATAAGCCGACTTCAACTGGAATGACTTCGAGTATGTGCTCTAACCTGAAGGCACATACATCTTGTTAGAGTGTGAGCAACGCATAGCAAAAATGCCGTGCGTTGCGAACCACTCTTAAGCCAATTATTAGGCAAATGTATCAGCCAGATCCTTCGGGTTGGACCCGTACTCATTACTTCCTTTATTTCCGTCAGTTACTGCAAATACGATAAGCACGATTAATCCAATTAACGGGATTAATCCAATTAACACCCACCAGCCTGTTCGCCCGATATCGTGCAACCTACGAACCGTCACAGCTATACCTGGAATTAAAACAACTAGCCCGTAAATAGTACCGATAAATACTGTACCTAAGATCCCATCAATAAACCCTAAAACAAAAGAAAAAATGAGATTAAACAAAAAAAACATCCAGTATTCCTTTCGTCTAGCCCTTCCATTAAAAACTGCATACTTCTTTAAGACCGCCAAATACCAATCCATTTCATTTCCTCTGTTAATTATAAACAACGTTGTTAAAAATTTATTCATCACCTAAGTTAATTGCAATACTTATCGCATACGATCCGTCGCCATAAATGCTCTTAACCATTGATTCTACTTCATTTCCTAGATTACTTACTGTCACGTCATTTAACGAGTTAGCACGATAAATAACTGTAATACTAGTTAATTGTCCATTTTGGATATTCCAACTAGTCTCAGCCTTAGCACCAAGCTTCTGGAGGCTTGACTCATTAAACTGCTCTTCTTTATTGTTCATGTCTTGAAATACTTCAAAAGGCGAACATGCTGCAATGCTAATAAACAAAAGCAACCCACAAATTAATTTCAAACTTTTCATCACTAATCCTTTGCAGATTTTGGTCTAACGCCCTCTGGGTCTGCATACTTTTTATATATGCACTCTAAGGTACTGGTGGAAGCAATGGCTGAGGTGGAGACAAAACAACAAGCGATGAAAAGTAACCTATTGAACTTCATGAAAAAACTATTTTGTAAGGTATTTTTCGAGGAATTTTACTCTCATCTGTTTCATAGCTTGTGATATATGCCGCAAAGCACATAACGTCATTCGAAGATGTGAGCAGCGCAATCCATAAGCCACAGCATACACCTTAACCACTAAACCCAACGTATAGTAAAAATGCCACGAGTGCCGAATCACTCTTAAACCATTTGTTATGCGGACTCTATTTGCGCCCCATGATTCTTAGTATTCTCAAGAATAGATTAATGATATCCATGTATAGAGCGGCTGCGCTATCTACTGCATTGTCCATTGTTTTGGGAATTTGATTTGCTCGCCCCCAGTCATAACCGATATAACCACAAAAAAGGATAACGACAGCCCAGTCTATCCATTCTTGGTGGATCCCAAGGATAAATATTTGAAAGAGCTCAACCACAAGTACAACAACTAATGCAATAGTTAATACACCAGCGATTCTTTGGAAAAAAGCAGGGAAAATTGTTCCTAGTAGCATCATCATGCCAGTCACTAGACCTGTAACCTTAATCGCACTTAAAACCAAGGATGGGTCATAGCGTGATACCACCAAGTTGATGATTAATCCAAAAGGCACAACTACAAAGTTGTAGCCAACAAAGCTAACCAATGGATTCGAAGATTTACTGAACAAGTAAACTCCAAAGAAGCAGCTCGCAAAATAGCCGATGAAAAAGACCCAAGGATTAATAGCGGCAATTGACTCTACCGGGATATTCCCAACCATTAACCAATTAATCCAAAAGCCCCAACACAGTACCGCTCCAATCGTAAAATTATACAGCCGAGAGCTTATTTCCTGCTCTCCGTTGTTAGTGCGTTCAAAAACATTGGATTCCATCATTCTTCGTTCTCCTTTCCCTATTCACATAACACCGTGTTAAGTAGTGAATAACGATGCCATCTACCTAAACCATTGTGCCGTAAATACTAAAGTCGAATCAAACCAAAAATGCCGAGCGTTGCGAATCTGTTTAAACGCTTCGTTATGTAGCTCTTGGCGCAAACATTATGACTGCCATTCCTAGCATCGCTACACAAATACCGACTATGTCCCATAAGCTAGGACGAATACCATCTACGACCCACAACCATAAGATAGCCACGAAAATGTAAACACCACCATATGCTGCATAGACCCTACCTGCAGTAATGGGATGTAAAGACAATAACCATGCAAATATAGCAAGACAGAAAGCAGCCGGTACTAACAGCCAAACAGATTTATCCTCTTTCAGCCAAAGATACGGTAAATTACGAACTCGGTCGTTTTAAAGCGGTATTCAATAAACTTATTGAACTAGGGGAATGGAAATTACCCAACCCAATAGAAAATGTGAAACCATTTAAAGAATCAGAACATGAGATGGCATTTCTCACACATGAGCAAATTGTGAAGTTACTGACTTATGCTGAATACCACAAACGCGCAGACATGATTAAGATCATCAAACTCTGCCTCTCTACTGGAGCTCGTTGGAATGAAGCTGCTCAACTAAGAGGATCACAGGTTTCCCAGTTCAAAGTAACGTTCACCAAAACAAAAACAAAGAAAAACCGCACAGTTCCAATATCAGAAGAGCTCTATAAGGAGATCAACAAACCCACTTCTGGACCATTATTTGAAGAGTGCTATACACCTTTTTGTTATATTCTAAAAAAACAAATTAGGAGTTAGCATTCCTAAAGGTCAAGCATCACGCATACTCCGCCATACATTCGCCAGTCATTTCATGATGAACGGAGGTAATATACTAATACTTCGAGATGTACTAGGGCATGCAGATATAAAAATGACCATGCGTTATGCGCATTTCGCGCCAGATCACTTAACTGATACCATCACGCTCAACCCACTCAACAACGTATAGTTTACTTCGTCATATTTTCTAACGTCTGCCGCCAGTTTGTCGCCACTTGCCAAAATCTGGTGAAATTATAACTGACTCGAACGTGTCTACTTAATGCAGAGTTTCTATCTTGGTAAAGAAGCTAACCCAGTAAAAGCAAGCGGGCTATTGGGTTGGGTAAAACGTCTGTTTTCCTCATAAAATACATGGTTTTGTCAAAACCAAACACCTGATAGACTACGCCCTTCATACAACGATTTCGTTACGTAAGTTCGTTGCATGATATACAAGGACACTCATCCACTGAACATCAAGGGATCATTATGAAGTTTATCCGTTGGATTTTGGGAAAAATCATTCTACTTCTCAATGCAGTATTCTCTCCCCGTGGCGTTAAACGTTCGGCAGAAGCACAGAAAAGCGTTGATGATAAAGCCAAAAACTACGCACTGTACCAATTTGAAGCTTGTCCTTTCTGCGTAAAAGTTCGACGTGCTTTGAAACGTCAATCCGTGAATATTGAATTACGTGATGCGAAAAACGACCCAGTACATCGCGAAGCACTTGAACAAGGTGGTGGTCGTGTAAAAGTACCTTGTCTGCGTATTGAAAAAGATGGCGAGACGCAATGGCTTTACGAGTCTTCAGACATCGTCGCTTACATTGAAAAAGAATTTGCCTAGTTCCCCCTAAGAACATTGGCGGATGCAAAAGAGGCACCATACGGTGCCTCTTTTCTTTTATCTCAATTCAATGATATGGGCGCTTACTGATCGACAATCAGCATCAGTTCCACTCGACGATTACATGCCTTACCGCTTGCTGTGGTATTACTGCACTGCGGCACATATTCGCCAAAGCCACGAGAGAACACTCTTTGACGAGGCAAGCTGGTTGCAAGTAGCTGCTTTTCTACCTCACGAGCACGCTTTTCCGATAACGAATCATTAAAACTCTCTGCGCCTGTACTGTCTGTATGACCGTCTATCACCACATCAACATCAGTACGCCCGGCAAGATAATGTCCAAGATTGCGGATCCAGTCTTGAGATTGCGATGATAATCTCGCAGAGCCCGTTTGGAAATGCACTTGTTCTTTCAAACGCACCATAAGGTGGTCGCCACTGATGGTTTCATGGGCGATATGATGTCTATTTAAAAACATCTCCAGTGACGTCACGCCCTGTGACTTTTTTCCAGCTGTACTCGGAGTCTGAGCAACATAACGTGGAGTTGACACGTAAGATTTCGCGTAACCCCACTCTGGATGTCTTAGCTCTGAGTTAGTTCTCGGGGCAGTATCGAGAATATTACCGCCCGGAACCATATCTGAATTAATACTCGTGCACCCGGCTAATAGACCGCATGCCACTAAAAACCAATGCTTCATACCGTTACCAACGTAGAATGAATTCCTGTTCACTGTGTCGGCTTAAATCGCCCAAACTTTAGTGCCTATTACCATATTTTCTTCAATACACAAGCACAGTTCATGCCAACGATTTAAGTTGGGCATTCATTTTTATCAAACATTATTTGGTAGATAAGAGAGCAAAGAAAATCTCGTTAACTAAACTGTCGCTTAATGGCGTTTCACTTCACGAATTTTCAATAGCTGAGCGCACTAAACACAACGTCATTGCCATGTTTTGTCTAAACTTTCTTCGATTGTCTCACTTTAGTGTAACAAGCCGTATTAATGGTTTTCGTCGATACCGTTAACCGATAAACTAGCACCAATTTTACTATTTAGAGCCTTACCCATGTTCAAAACCATTTCTAAAGGCGCTGCACTTTTTGCCGCAGTTTTTGCCCTAACAGCTTGTGACAACGGCAATAGTCAGCCACAACAAGGCAAGCAATACGAAGTTCTGCCAGTTTCTCTTGCTGAATACAACTTAGCACCAGTAACTGAAGCGTTTTCTCTCACCTGTGGTCATTGTCGTACGATGGAGCAGTTCGTTCCTCAAATTGAATCGTTGACAGAACAGAAAGTTGAGAAGATGCACGTTACCTTTAACGAAAGTGCGCAAATCAGCGCGATCATTTTCTATACAGCGGCAATGCAAGTTAACGGCACTCCGGACAAAGCGTTTATGGAAGAACTGTTTGCTGCCGTTCAAATGGGTACAGATGCAACTGCCGATGAGCGCCAAGCTGCGGTAGAGAAAGCTTTTGAGTCTCGTAACCTAGTAAGCCCTTACCAGCTAGACGACGCACAACAAGCGAAACTGTTTGAATATATTACTAAAGCAGAAGAGATCACGACTCGTGGTCAAATCAACTCAGTTCCTGCCTTCATCGTAAATGGTAAATACCAAGTAATCACTGGTGGCCACGAGACCGTTGAAGCAATGGCTGACACTATCAACTACCTGCTAAAACAACCAAAATAAGACAAGGAGCTACTGTGTCTAAATTTCTGTTTCCTCTTATTATTTTCGTCCTAGCGGCATTCTTTATCTACCGTACTTGGACAAACCACAAAGCGGCAGACGAAAACTTTGCAAAAGGGCAAGAATTCCTGCTAGAAAACAGCAAGAAAGAAGGTGTGATTACCACAGAGAGTGGTCTGCAATACCTTGTTCTTGAGAAAGGAACGGGCGACGTTCATCCAACTGCAACTAGCAAAGTGAAAGTTCACTACCATGGCACGCTTATCGATGGTACGGTTTTCGATAGTTCAGTAGAACGTGGTGAGCCGATCACATTCGGTCTAAATCAGGTGATTAAAGGCTGGCAAGAAGGTCTGCAATACATGGTTGTAGGCGAGAAAATCCGCCTGTTCGTGCCAAGCACACTTGGTTACGGTAAAAACGGTACTGGCCCTATCCCACCAGCAAGTGTACTGATCTTTGATGTGGAGCTATTGGACATCCAATAATCCTCAGCAAGAACAAAAAAACGCCGCATCAATTGCGGCGTTTTTTATTCGTCTCAACTTACGTTAATCAGTAGGCAATCAAACTAATGGTCATCTCATCTTCATATAACCCTGCAGCAGCACCTGGCACTGCCTTATTTTCAAAAGCCATATTGAAGCGAGTTTGGTTCCCACGGTGAGTATTTAAAAACACCGGACTATCCAACCCAAGAGTCTGACCTTGCAAAAATGTGGTGTACGGAACTTTATGACTCGGTTTCCTAGTATTGACAAGGTGCCCATGATTCAACGAGTCGAGCTCAAGTTTTACGGAAGCGTTGCTCACCATGACAATGTCCAAATCCCTTCGGTTTTGCTTGGTTAAATTCCCCATATCCACCGTCACTCTTGCCCCAGAAACAGACACATTGGAACTTGAATTTGCCTCTATGCGTGCTCGTACGAATGGCTTTATCGTGTAGTCGAGCCCTGCATTTCTCACACCAACTTCAACTTGCTTGCCAAGTAACGAAAATTCAAAATCTGCCCGATAATTGCCCGGTTGCATGGTTTTTCCTTCGGGCACTTGCACCCAAAAATCGACCTGCTTACTACCACGACTTGGTAGTAAAAAGTCTCCTTGAGGGGTTCTATTTAGGCTTTTTCTTTGCGTGTTAAGGACGGTCGAATTGATCTTACCTTGAGGGCCAGAAACAACCTGCTGCCAACCATTTGAAGGCTTGATGACAATGCCGCTCATACAGTTAACTAGTTGGCTATCTAACTCTATTTTGCCTTGAAACCACAAGGTATCAGGTTGCGTCACATGAGGTTTATAAGGTGTATCATTGATGCTTACCCTAAATGTCCCCCCACACTGCGCTTCGCTGGCATCATTCGCCAACAACGGTGAAGCAAAAGCAGTAAGAAATAGCACGGTTGCGAATGTTAAGACATCACTGCGATTAACTGTTTTCATCCTATTCTCCTTTTCCTTTACCAGTACAATGCGCTAAATTATTTGTCATTGTTCGGCATTACTGTGATTTCACCTAAATCGATTAAGCTCGTATCAGACTCAGGAATCGAGATAACGACAGGGCTAGTCTGTAGTCCATAAAGCTCAAGTGTATATATGCCAGGACGTAGACCTTGAATGAAGAATCGTCCTTGCTTGTTGGTAAAAAACTCAATTTGTTCATCATCAACCAACACACGCCCTTGTCGGTACTCGATAGGTTCACCGCTAAGACGCTTCAAATAACCACTCGCCGTATATGACGCATCGGAACCTATCGTCAACAAATATCCGGTGGCCGCCGCCGGCATTAGCTCAAGTTTGCCATCTCCCCAGTCATAACCAACGGGAGAATCCATCACGTTATAATCCATCGCATAGCGAGCATAAGGCTGGGAGATCGAAACAAGACCATTAAGATGCTTTGTCGCTATTGCGGTTGGTCTTCCTTGGGAGTCTACATCTAGGTTCGCAGTCGCTTCACCCAACGTCGGGTGCATTTCTGCCACAACAAAAGGACCACTGGTCGCACGTCCCCACCCCCAATCACCGTCAACCATACCAACTGCAGTCGCTAGGCGCAGTGAAGCTTGGTATTGCTCGGTATCTTCTTTTCTCACTACATCACGGCTTACTTCGGACTCTGCTCTAAAACGATTTGCGGTGTAACTCAATTGAGCTCGTTGGGTATCACGAAATTCGTCCTGCTCAGCTTCGATTCTTACGCCATAGTCACTAACGTAGTTCAAACCTTCATTACTAAAATACGCTCGGCTCCGTTCATTCTCACTGTTGTAAGAGAGACCTATACGATTTCCATGCTCATCCGAATACCAATTGTATTCAAAGGTAAACAAGAAACGCGTATCCGGTTCGTTATAACGCTCGGATTCTTCGTATTCGCTGCCAACCCCTACCGTAAAACCACCATGTCGCCAATTTAGCAAGACCGAACCACGTAACTCATCGTCATCAGGAGGGAGCTGAGTCATGCGTCCTGTTAATGTCAGATCAAATTTACTGTTTATCTGCCAAAAGTAATTTGCGAGATATTGTGTATATGAGTTGCCTTCTTGGGATTCTTTCCAAGGTTTGTTTTGAAAATCATCCGATTTTTCAATCGCAAAACGTAGGTTGGGAGATTGGCTTTCCCCACTTCCAAAAATGCTGTTTTCATAATCAAGGGAAGCTATCCAACCGTCTTCTCCCGAACTTGCAGAACTTAGCGAATAACGGGCAGTCACATTCCCTACACCGCTTTTGAAAGTAGTCAGAACCCCAAATATCGAACCATCTTGAGCATATAAGCCGTTTGCACCTGCAGTTAACCAGTCAGTGACACCATATTCTAAGTAACCTGTCGCTACCCATTCCTCTTCGTATTCTACTTGACGGTTGTCATAGATGATTGGCTGCCCAACGGAAAACGAGTAATCAATCAGACCTTTTTTCAACAGCTTAGCGTTGTAAAATTGAGTAAAGCGCAATACTTCTTGCTTACCAGAAACATAGTTGACGACAACCGTAATATCGTTAGCACCGTTATCTAAAATCAGATTCTTGAGGTTGTAACGTCCCGGCTCCAATCGCCCACCAGAAATTCGTTCACCGTTGACATAAACTTCCACTTCAGCGGATTCGAGCAGAACAAGTTGTTGGCTACTCTCAGGGCTTGTCTCACGATCCGGTTGTAAGTCAGCGTATCGACTCTCAATAGAAAAACCACCCAAGGACATGCCATAAATATGTCCAGATTCACCACTGATAACATCCCCTGTGGAAGCACGCATCGGTAAGTTTGGATCATCATAGAAAGCAATCCACTCACCTCGGGAAAACTTTGTGGTTTCGTTATCCGCTTCAAGATAATTGGCTAAAAGAAAATTCACACCACTGGCACCACCGATATTGCCTTGTGACAACCAATCCAGCGACGAATCCCAAGTCTCAACATCCTCTTGCCAATAATTGTTATAGGCAAAGCTAAAACTGTTTAACCAGTTTATCGAGCCACTTTCAGAGGGAATAAAATCGGGATAGCCAGACGACAAAGTAATGTCTTGTTCGCTAAGAATTTGTGCCGAGAGCCGAACGTCAATAAACAAGGATTCAGTATTAAGTGTCACCTCGATACCTCGCTCAGCGAGTGTTTCGATATCAACGAATGTTGACGGCTCTGAACCAAAAAACTGCGACCACCATTCCGGACTCACGCGCGTTCCGAGCAAATCTTGGAGGGCATCGACAGACACTCGCTCAAGAGCCATGCCGTTTATTTCAACAGGGAGTTCGCCAAGCTGATTTTGTTCATACACAAGGGGTAAGGAGAGGCTGTAAGAGCTTCCCCATACAGCCCCAGAAATAAGGACAGCGATCGATACGACGAATGCGCGCCACATTGTAACCTTCCGTGTATGTCAGCGACGTTATGAAAACTGGGTGTCGTTAGTTCACAAGAAGTGACTCGACGTTCACCTGAACTTTCTGGTTTGGCACGAGATATTGCATCGGTAGAACCGGCTCTAGTTGCTCCCAATCCCAACGTTTCGTTTGACCTTGCCAATCAACCGAGTAAGTGTGTTTGTTTAACTCAATAACACTTGAACCTGTATTGCTAATTTTCAGATTTGGCTTGTTGTCATTGGATACAGTGATTTCGCTGGAATATTGGTCTTGCGCATCTTGTGGAGAGACAAACACAAGCGCTCCGATTCGGAACAACATTTGTATGGCATCTTTCTCAACTTCATCCGCTTTGAGTGGCAATTGGCTCACGATCAAACGATAGGATTCTGCTACACCCTTGGGTGCGCCAATGTATTGCACCTTAATGGTCTGAGATTTCCCCGGCTGAATAAGTACTTGCGGTGGAAAGATCATCAAGTCATCGGTTTCAAGAAGCGACTCTTCGTTGTTGAATTCAACTAATCGCTTAACGCCAGTCACCTCGATAGGCAAAGGTGCAAGAGAGGTATTGGTTACCTTGAAAAATACCGTTGTCTCTTTCCCTGAATCGGAAAGAAATTGCACCATTGGGAAAAGCTCAAAAGCCAACACTTGTGCTGGCATGTAAATCAAGATGAGAAATAATATTCGAAGTGTTTTCATACAACATAATGGCTGAGGGATGGACGGGACCTCCCTCAGCGCATTCCTTCCTACATGTGGAATAGAGTCACATACATCGCGCCGCTGTATTCACCCCAGCGCGCACCAGCTTGAGGTTTAGAGGTAATTGAAAGTTTGTGCTCATCAGTCATCGTTTTATCTAGGTTGTTACTAATTTCAACCACTTGATGGATACGAGCAACGGTAGTGTCAATCCCTTTGTCTTTTAGCTTAGTTTCACCATTGAAGCTGTACTCCATTGGAATTTCATCTTCATTGCTGTTGGTAAAACCAAATGGGTCAACTTGGACGATACCTTTCGTGCCGTATGAGTTGCACCACGTTTTAAAGCCAAATTCTTTTGTATCAGATGACTTAGTTAAGTCGAAATTGATGACATCCAAGTTGCCGTAAGTCATCATTTCACAACGCTTAGGCACTTCACCTTTGAATTTAACGTAAAAGTCTGCGCGACCTTCGTCAGACCCAACGACCCATGGATTCGCAACTGCACCAGCCGATACAAGCAACGCCATTGCTGCAAAACCTGCTAAACGTTTCATGATTGTTCTCCTTTACATTTTTTCCTGCGGTATAGACCAAAAGTTGAATTAAGTAGACGAGTTAAATGTACGCCTTATTAACTTTTTTCCTATCGGTCATCTGACCAAAAGAACCACATAAAAGGATGAGTAAAGGACAACCAAATAATTAATTTGAACTAGATCAAAAATCACTCAACCATTAAAGATCCTAACTGAGAACGGCTTTGCTTTCCTGTTTTAGATAATATATGGGAGACATGTGTTTTTACCGTGCTTAAACTTACACTCAGTTGACCTGCTATTTCTTTATTTGAATAACCTTGAACTAAATACATAAATACTTTCTGTTCTTTAGTAGAAAGTTCGTATTTAGCACCTAGAACTTCCGCAGATGAAGAACTATGAACTTGTCCCCTAACAATATTCTTCAATGAAGAAGACATGGCTTCTCGACTAAACCATAACTGACCAGAAGCCACCATTCGGACGGATTTGTGAAGCAGTTCTAAGGTAAAGTCATTCTCTAGTAACCCACCCCAACCCAGAGATATAAGCCCTTGAACTCCCTCTAAGTCTTGCTTACTCGCATTGGCAAGCAACCAAGCGCCGCCACGCGAAAGTGGTGAGATTAAGTGCAATGATGGATTACCTAAAGTAAGGCGATCATAAATAACAATATCAGTATTTTTTAAATTCCATATATTATTGACAGTTTTCTCAGTGTAAAAAGTGTAGTTTTTAAAAGAATGAGATAAACCAGCAATAACTAACCCTGACCAATCTGAGTCAGAAGAAATTACATAAACATTTTGAGAGCGTGTCATGATCCTTTCCTGTAAAAATAATTTAGTAAAAGGAATAAATAACTATAGCGAGTGTAGATTATTAATACTTTATAATTAGATTGATAATTTGATTAATTTCACAATAAACATTCACATTCTCATTATGAGAATTATATAAATTCACTGAGGTTATACAAAAAGACCACGATAATATCGTGGTCTTTTAAATGACAATTAACTTATTAAGTTAAGATTTTGGATAAAATACTAGCTCATTACCCTCGACCATCACACAATCCATTCCTGCGGCATGAGCGGCTTTTTTTCCTAACTCGGTATCTTCAAACACCACACACTCTTGTGCAGACAAACCAAGCTGTTCGGCTGCCATAAGAAACGTATCTGGGAAAGGTTTGTGATTTTCTACATCCGTTGCCGTAACGACAGCATTTAACTTCTTCAGAATGCCCGCTTTTGCTAACAGACGCAGTGCGCTATCACGTTGACTGCCTGTTCCAACAGCAATCTTCTTATTACCAAGATGTTGGTCCAAAACCGTATTCGTGCATGAAATGATTTCACCGTGTTGTTCCATTTCTGCAAACGTGTCCATTTTGAAACGAGAAATAACTTTTGGGTCGAGAGATAAACCGTGTTGACGATTCACTTCGCCAACAATTTTGAAGCTTGGCATGCCCCCTAAACTATGCAACCACTCTTGGTTAAAAGGGAACTCGAAACGCTCTGCTGTCGCTTGCCATGCAGCTAAGTGCGCTGGCATCGTATCAATCAAGGTGCCGTCCATATCGAAAATTAACCCTTTATAGGGGCTTAAATCTATTGTGTTCATGTCAATTCTTCTATTTGTACATCTCTGATGGTAATTTATCAGCCATCGTCACATTCCTTATTGGCATTTAGTAATCATGCTCAAAATTTCGAACTCCGTCACAATTCAAGATTGGGAAATCCAATTATTGCCTATCCGGGCTCAAGGAAATGGTGGGCAGAACGTTAATAAGGTATCGTCCGCAATACATCTGCGCTTTGATGTACGTCATTCCACACTGCCGGAATTCTATAAAGAGCGACTCCTCGCCCTTTCGGATAGTAGGATTTCAAAAGAAGGGGTGATCATCATTAAAGCTCAGCAGTTTCGGACGCAAGAGCAGAACAAAGAAGACGCACTAAATCGATTACAAGCGTTGATACAATCTGCCAGCCGACAGGAAAAGAAGCGTATTAAAACGAAACCAACTCGCGCTTCACAACGTCGCAGACTTGATAGCAAAACCAAGCAAGCGACAAAAAAACAGCAACGCCAGAAAGTGCTGTACTAACAAACGTCAGAGCTAGCCATTGGAAGCCTCTTTGGGTTTCTTAACTTAGTCAATTCTTCAGGACAAACTATATGACTATTAGGCACAAGCTCTACTCCCTAGGAGTAATTGCCATTCTTGGCATTGTTACCCTATTGGGTACCTCGTCACACTTCGCTAACCAAAGCCAAGAGCTCAACCATGCAATCAAATTGGTTGGCGATCTCGAAATTCGTCTCCTTAACCTGCGCCGTAATGAAAAAGACTTCTTGCTACGCAGCAACATCAAATACCTCGATAAATTCAATGCTAACGTCGACAAATTTTTGGGTACCGAACAAGAATTGGCTGGCATTCTCAACCTTTATGAACTTCCTTCTAGTCATCAATTCAAGCAAGATTTACTGGCTTACCAAAAAGGATTTCAAAAATTAGTTGCTGCTTACGAACGCTATGGTCTCGATGCAAACAGTGGTCTATTAGCGAGCTTTGAACAGGCTTTATCTGAAGCCGAGCAAAATGCAAACCACCAACAAGTAATGGCACTGACTAAGTTCGCACAACGAGTTAAAGCCGGACAAATGGACGAAGGCCTGTTGCAAGGTTTGTATGTTCCTTCATTAATCGAAAATGCGCGCCAACTTGCGACGCAGAAACAGACGATTGGAGTCGCGTACAACAAAGGTCTACTGGGTGACACTCGTGCCCTATCACACACAGTTGAAGAACAATTTAAGACCTTCTCATCTGCGTTGAGTAATGCAGCGACCGAACGTGATAGTCAAAACACCATGGTGAAACAAGTTATCACTGCGGTAGTATTTATTATTATCTTAGCTCTGATTTCGCAAATCTCACGCTCAATCAATGCACGTGTTAGTAGCCTGCTTGCGACCATAAAGAACATCAGTGAAAGTAATAACATGGGTTTACGTTCAGAGTTGGCAGGTAAAGATGAACTGGCGGACATCAGCCACCACTTAAACGATCTGTTGGATAAGCTTGAGCACCTGATTCACAGCACACAAGAGAAGTCAGCACAGCTATCAGCAAGTACTGACAACATGCATCGCGAACTAGAAGGTGTGATGGAACAGTTCCACACTCAGGCAGACCATACCTCATCAATGGCAACAGCAGTTCAGCAAATGGTCGCCACGATTGGTGAAATCTCTGAAAGTACTTCTGTGGCAGTAGAAGGCGTTCACCAAGCTGCAAACAATGCGGAGCAAGGTCGTACCGTTGTTGAAACCACAGTAACAAATGTCGGTCAATTAACTGGTATTCTCTCGAACAGCCAGCAATCAATTGGCTCTTTAAACGAACATGTAGCGAAAATTGGCGGTGCAGTAAACATCATCCAAGATATTGCAGAGCAAACTAACCTACTCGCGCTAAACGCAGCAATTGAAGCAGCACGTGCCGGCGAGCAAGGTCGTGGCTTTGCCGTCGTGGCGGATGAAGTACGCGCACTCGCAAGTCGAACTCATCAATCGACAGAAGAGATCACTCGCGTGGTATCAGACATTCAGTCACAAATGTCGATGGTCGTATCTGATATCGACCAATGTAACGATCAGGGGCAGCAAACCCTACAAGCATCGGAGAAGCTGGATTCAAGCCTTCAGCAAATCATTGCAGACATGCATGCAATTCAAGGCAACTCTGAACGCATCGCATCAGCAATTGAAGAGCAAGGCATCGTGATGAATCAGGTGAGCGACTCGATTACTGAATTGAACGTGATTTCAGAAAACAACATGCAATCCGCACAAGAGTGTCTGCATGAAGTCGACTCTGTCTCTGCTCAAGCCCATGACATGGACGAAGCGGTTGCGGAATTTAAAACTCGCAGCGCGTAGCCCAAGTTCACTTACTCGGTTTAAATGAGTACCAACAAAAAGCCCGAAGCACTCTCATGCTTCGGGCTTTTCTATTTAAAGTTACTTAGTGCTTATTCATCATCTAAAGGAACCAATTTGGTATTACCACCGTGGATCTTCTCACGTTTTCTCTGTACCAGAGCGTAGAAGCCCGGAATCAGGAAAGTACCTGCTAGAAGCACACATAGCAGACCGCCAATTAGGGAAATACCCAGTGAGTTCTGACTCACGTGACCCGCACCAGCGGCGAAGATCAATGGGAAAATACCCAAGATAAACGACCAAGACGTCATGTTAACAGCACGGAAACGAAGCTTACCCCCTTGTACTGCTGCACTGTCGATATCCACATCTTTTTCTTCACGCTCTTGCTTGGCGAATTCCACAATTAGGATTGCGTTCTTCGCCGCGAGCGCTATGAGCAGGACGAGACCTATCTGAGCGTATAAGTTGAGTGGCGTTCCGGTTAAGTTCAATGCGAGGAAGGAACCCAACGTTGCCACTGGCACCACTAGGATGATCGCTAAAGGAATACTCCAACTCTCGTACTGCGCCACCATGAACAAGTAGATAAAGATCAATGCCAATGCGAACGCGTAAATCGCTTGGTTACCTGCCAAGACTTCTTGATACGCCATACCCGTCCACTCATAGGTGTAACCTTGTGGCAGAACTTCAGCCGCGACACGTTCCATTGCTGCAATCGCGTCACCACTTGAATAACCCGGAGCAGGTTGACCTTGGATGATGGCACTGCGGTACATGTTATAACGCCATGCAACATCCGGCTCAAACACCTGTTCGTAGCTCACTAATGTACTCAGTGGCACCATATCGCCGCTCGAAGAACGAACGTGGAAACGCTCAAGATCTTCCATACTGCTGCGGTGTTCACTGTCTGCTTGCATGGTCACACGGAAGTTCTTACCGAACATGGTGAAGTCGTTCACGTATAGCGAACCAAGGTTACCTTGCAATGTTTGGAAGATTGACGACAGTGGAATACCTAACTGTTGTGCTTTCTCACGGTCAATATCGACATAGTAATGCGGTACATTTGCACGGAAGGTACTGAAGGTATATGCAATTTCTGGAGCTTGGTTAGCCGCCTGAATCATTTCACCCATTACCATCGACAAATCAGTACGGCTACGACCTAACGTGTCCTCAAGTACAAATTCAAAGCCTGAGGCTGCGCCCATACCCGGAACGGCAGGAGGTCCCATCG
This sequence comes from Vibrio sp. Y29_XK_CS5, assembly GCF_024181835.1. Taxonomy (NCBI): domain Bacteria; kingdom Pseudomonadati; phylum Pseudomonadota; class Gammaproteobacteria; order Vibrionales; family Vibrionaceae; genus Vibrio; species Vibrio sp. Y29_XK_CS5. The sequence goes on along the minus strand of NZ_JAMZAM010000001.1, from coordinate 475,745 downwards.
CAAATACTATCGCTTGCGGCAGTTCCATCGCAGCACGACCGTTGATGCGGTTTGCAATTGCGTTAGCAGCATGTTCACCGTCAAGTGAGTTACGCGTATCCCAATCATGCAGTTTGATAAACAGAGACGCACCATTTGATGCTGCGGCCCCCGTCATGAATGAGTAACCATTCGCAACCGTCACGCCATCAACACCCGGTTCTTGCTCAACCATCTTCATCAGTTCATTGGTCACTTCTTCGGTACGAGAAAGTGACGCAGAGTCCGGAAGTTGCACGTTCACCAACAAAATGCCTTTATCTTCTTGAGGTACAAACGCCGTAGACGTTGTTTTCGCGAAGAAAGTTACTGCGGCAACCGCGACGAAGAAGAAAGCAATCAGCAACATAGACTTCTTGACCAAGAAGCCAGCGATCTGACCGTAGCGCGCTGTTACGCGCTCTAGACCGCGGTTGAACGCTTGGAACCAGTTTGCCGTGTTACCACCACCCTGCTTCAACACCAACGAACATAGTGCTGGAGACAGCGTTAATGCGTTAATAGACGAGATAACTACCGAGATACAGATCGTCAATGCGAACTGACGGTACATGATGCCGGTAATCCCCGGAAGCATGGCTACTGGTAGGAATACCGCCAATAGAACCAAGGTCGAGGTAATGATTGGACCCGTTACTTCTTTCATCGCCAGCAAAGTGGCTTTGCGTGGTGAAATGGTTGGGTCTTTCGCCATAGTGGTATCGACGTTTTCGATAACTAGAATCGCGTCATCTACCACGATACCGATGGCGAGGATCAAACCGAACAGGGTTACCGTGTTGATGGTAAAACCCGTCGCCTGCATGATAGCGAATGTGCCGATAAGGGATACTGGAATCGCAACAACAGGAATTAAGGTTGCGCGCGCACTACCAAGGAACAGGTAAGTAACTGCAATTACCAACAAGATCGCTTCAATCAGCGTTTTCACTACACCCTTGATCGACTCTGCAACGAACACGGTTGTGTCATAACTGGTTTCGTAAGCCATGCCTTCAGGGAAGTTAGTGCTTAAGCGCTCAAGCAAGTCCATGACCGCTTGCCCACTTTCCAATGCGTTTGCGTCTGATTGCAGTGACAACGCGACGATAGAGGCATCTTGACCACGGAACTTACCGTTACCGTCATAGAACTTCTTACCAAGCTCAACGCGAGCAACGTCTTTTAGGTATACAGTAGAACCATCTGGGTTTGCACGAAGTACTACATCCTCAAACTCGCTCACGCTCTCAAGACGACCTTTGGTCACCAAGTTGAACTGAACTTCTTGAGGGTTGTTGTATGGCGCAGCACCAATACGACCTGCTGCTACCTGTACGTTCTGCTCCGCCAACGCCGAGTACACATCGGTTGTTGTGAGGTTCAGGTTAGCCATTTTTTCTGGATCTAACCAAACACGCATCGCGTATTCACCACCACCGATAACGTTAACTTCACTGATGCCCTTAACACGCGCAAGTTGGTCTTTTACGTTCAGGTTGATGTAGTTGATAAGGAACTTGTCATCGTACTTACCGTCAGGTGAGTAGAAGTTCAAAACCATCAACAAGTCAGGAGAACGCTTTTTCACCGTTACGCCTACCATGCGTACTTCTTGAGGCAGTTTTGACTCAATCTGCGATACACGGTTTTGCACGTTAACCTGCGCCATGTCTGGATCAGTACCCACATCGAAGGTGACGTTTAGGCTGTAAGAACCATCGTTAGCACTCTTTGAAGACATGTAAATCATGTTTTCAACGCCGTTCACGGAGGTTTCTATTGGGTCGGCTATCGCCTGCTCCACAACCTCAGCACTTGCACCCGTATAAAATGCTGTCACGCTCACCGATGGTGGACTGATTTTAGGATATTCAGCAACAGGCAAGATCGCTAATGAGATGGCACCAGCCAACGTCAAGATGATCGAAATAACCAGTGCGAATTTCGGTCTTTGAATAAAGAAACGACTTAACATGACGCCTCCTACTGTTTCTGTTCAGCAGGTGATTGAATACGCACTTCTACACCGTTGCGTACACGTTGTAGACCTTGTGTAATCACAGTGTCGTCCTTGTTCAAACCTTCTTTGATGATGATACCCTGCTCTACTTGCGCACCAAGTTCAACGTTACGGCGCTCCGCAACATTGCCTTCTGCCATCACCATGGCAAAGTCACCTTCTAGGTCCGTTTGCACTGCACGACGAGGAATCACGATGACGTCTTTTGCATTCTTGTCGCGAAGGTTCACTTTAATGTGCTGGCCAGGAAGTAGCTTTTGCTCAGGGTTTGGTACCACTGCACGCATCGCGATCGTACCGGTTTGCGTATTAATCCGATTACCTAAAAAGTCCAATTGACCTAGATGTTCGAAGTACTCTCCGTTTTCCAGTTCAAGCTGAACCTCAACGCCACTCGACTCTGCACTACCGTCGCCTTTAATACCGTCCATACCAAGGTTTAAACGTTCACGTTCACTCACGCTGAATGAGGTATGCACTGGGTCTAAGCTAACTAATGTCGTCAAAATGCCAGAAGATGGTGAAAGCAGATCACCAGTACTTACTTTACTGTCACTGATGCGACCGCTAAATGGAGCACGAATTTGAGTGTAAGAAAGGTTTACTTCCGCAAGCTTAAGCTGAGCGTTTGCTGCTTCAAGCTCTGCTCGCGCGCCAAGTAACGTCGCCGTCAACGCATCGAACTCTGATTGGGAAATACTGCCACGTGGCAACAAGTTTTTACCACGTTGGTGGTCGAGCTCTGCTTTCTTAAGCGCCGCTTTTGCCTGAGCTAGCGCTGCTTTTGCACTCGCCACTTGCGCTTCAAAAGAAGAAGGCTCGATGGAGTACAACAACTGCCCTTTCTCTACCATCTGACCTTCGTCAAAATGGCGAGCTTCAAGATAGCCGGAGACTTGTGCCGTAATATTCGTATCTTCTACTGCTTCAATGCGACCGATGTAAGACTTGCTCGGTTGGTAGTCGATAATTGTGACATCTTGAGTCACAACAAGAGGAGCTTGCGCCCCCTTCTGGGCATTGTTTGCTTCTCCGCATCCCGCGAGGATAGCTGTTGCCGCCATTAGTGCGACGAGTGGTTTCTTTTGCATGTATATACCGTCTTTATAGAACAGGATTCGTTTGACAATACCCTAACCTTACAGGGTGCTTTGTCCGAAAACTTTAAGAGAAACCGGGGAAAGTGTATCAAAGTGTAAGCCGATGAAACGACTCGCAAACATCGTAATCAACAGGCTAAATTTGTTGCGATCATGTACACGAATCACGCTGAAAATTGATGTGAAGTAAGCAATGAGAATATGGCGTCATCATCACTTGGAGATCAAAGTCTACATAGGAAAATAGAATCTTCATGATCGCTAGACATGTTTTGACTATTTTTTTAAACAGAATGCGTTATCATGCAGATAATTCAAAGCTTTCGACCGAGAGGATGAGTATGATTTCTAAATGGGAGAAACGTTTTTACCAAATGGCTGAGCTGGTGGCATCTTGGAGTAAAGATCCATCGACACAGGTAGGTGCGGTTATCACAAAACAAAACCGCATTGTTTCTGTTGGCTTCAACGGCTACCCACATGGTGTTTCTGACAGTGTGGATACGGATGAACGTGAACTGAAATACTTAAAAACACTGCACGCAGAAGAGAACGCGATTTTGTTTTCAAAGCGCGACTTAGATGGATGTGATATCTGGGTAACGCACTTCCCTTGCCCAAACTGTGCGGCAAAGATCATTCAGACAGGTATCGCTCGCGTGAGTTGCCCGGAACAGTCTGAAGATTTCTTGTCTCGTTGGGGTGATAAGATTCAAGTAAGCCAAGATATGTTCGACCAAGCCGGAGTCGAAGTGAACTGGCTACCAATTAGTGAAATCGAAGAAAAAAGCGTTCGTTAAACCACCTCTTGGATGGCTAATAAACGTACAGAATTCATTTCACTCGAGCAAAATTAAAAAGCCCAGACACGTGTCTGGGCTTTTGTTTACTTGAAGGATGAGATTACTCAGCAAATGATATTAACCGTGCTTCTTCGCCGTTAGCTCAGCAATCTTAACGATCACTTGAACCGATTTCTCCATCATCTCAACTGAAATAAACTCGTGGATACCGTGGAAGTTATAACCGCCAGTGAAGATGTTTGGACACGGTAAACCCATAAATGACAAACGAGCGCCATCTGTTCCGCCACGAATTGGTTTGATCAGAGGTTCTACATCACAATCTTCCATCGCTTGTTTCGCCAAGTCGATAATGTGCGGGTATGGTTCAACCATTTCACGCATGTTGTAGTAGCTGTCAGTGAGCTTCAACTCAACAGAGCCATGCTTCAACCCAGCGTTCATATCATCGACAAGTTTCTGCATGAAGGCTTTACGGCTTTCTAGACCTTCACGATCGAAGTCACGGATGATGTAACCTAGCTCACTGCGAGCCACACCAAGTTCACCTGATTTAAGATGGAAGAAGCCTTCGTAGCCTTCTGTGGTTTCTGGCGTCTGATCTTCTGGCATTTGCACTTGGAATTTTGCCGCCAAGTTCATCGCATTAACCAATTTGCCTTTTGCTGTACCAGGGTGAACACTCACGCCATGGAAAATGACATCTGCACTGGTTGCATTAAAGTTTTCGTATTCTAGCTCGCCTTGAGGGCCACCATCGATAGTGTACGCCCATTTCGCACCAAACTTTTCAACATCAAACAAGTCCGCACCACGACCAATTTCTTCATCTGGTGTAAAACCAATGCAAATATCACCGTGTGGGATTTGAGGGTTTTCAATCAGCATCGCAACCGCGGAAAGAATTTCTGCAATACCGGCTTTGTTGTCAGCACCAAGTAGTGTCGTACCATCAGTCGTGATCAGGTTGTGGCCATGAAGATCGTGCAAATCTGGGTATTGGACTGGTGATAACACTTCATCGCCCAAACCAAGTGCAATATCGCCACCCTGATAGTCCTCAATAAACTGAGGATTTACATTTTTACCAGAGGCATCTGGTGCAGTGTCCATATGCGCGATAAAGCCAATAGCAGGTACATCGTAATCAACGTTAGATGGCAGTTTTGCCATCAAGTAGCCGTTGTCACTTAACGTCACATTGCTTAAGCCAAGCTCAATCATCTCTTTTTTAAGTTGCTGAGCAAACACCAGTTGCCCGCTGCTGCTTGGGCAAGCTGATTCGTGGGGATTAGATTGAGTATCGAACGTGACGTAGCGAAGAAATCTTTCAACTAAATGTTTCATAATTATTCTCATTGTTTTGGGCGAAGGATGCCACACACAGGGATGCTTGGTATGCGAGGATCCTATCCAACATGGTTCGACAAACCATGTTACGCTCATAAGGCGATAAGAATTTGCTTTGAATCAGTTTTTCATTAAAAAGTGCTGGCGCACTCCTACAGCACTCACATTAAGAATTTGATTTATCGAGTTTTAATTCAATAGGTCTTCGGCAAGTTCTCGCCACTCTCGGATTTTGCCATGGAAGTGTTTCCATTGTTTATCACTCATGGATTGAGCTATATCTAGAGTGAATTGATCCGTTAGTGCGATATTTTGATCAATATTCTTAGTCAATTGATCACTATAATAACTTTCTGGTTCAAATAAGAGCTGCATGAATACCTGCTGGTAAACCACGCTGTTGGTTTTATTTTCGAAAAGATATTCTAATTCTTGAATAATGGAAGATCGATAATCACGCCATAAGGGACTATTTATAATCACTTGTTGAGAAAGCTGTTTGGCTCGCGCTTTTTGTTGGCTAGATAATTTCCCCAACCATTCTTCCATCCAATCCTCTGTATTCTCTAAGACAACTTCTCTCAGTTCTTGTTCCGTTTTTCCTACATATTTTTCATCTCTCTCCTTATAACGTTCTCTTACACTATCAATAAACTCTGCTTCTTGTTGATTATCGAGCTGCATACTTAACGAGAACAGATCTGGAGCGGCCTTCGAAACAAGACGTTGATAATGTTCACGCATTTGGTCTCGATTCGCTTGCAATGCTTCCAACGTAATGCTGTCTTTATTCAGTGCCTCCAATTGCTTTAAGTGATCGATATATAAAGGTAATTCTTCTTTCTTGTGCCAATCGGCTAATAATAAGATTCGCTCCTCTACCAGAGCTTCTTGTTCACCATCTAAAGACACATAGTCATCTAAATATTCGATCACTACCCAATCAATATTGCTGTATAAAAACTTCTTTGCACAACCAGCAAGCGCCAAAATAGATAACAAGATACATCCATATCGAACCGCTTTATTAGATAAACTTTTTAATTTCATCACCGATCCATATTCCCTTTTCCATTGATTAAGTTCTATACTCAATCTAAATCACTTATTATTGCGGCAAACTTACGTCAGTCTGGCAAAGTGACATTGCCACCCTAGTAGTATATAGAGTTTGAAATTAACTTTTTTATCACAACTATCCGCAAAAAAGTGAGTTAGTGCGCAATTATTAGCCAAAACTCGAACGATATAGCGTTCCTTAAAGTGGCATATAAATTGCTTCAATAACATCAGGATAGTTTATGGAGGCGTAGCATGGCTGCTGCTGAGCAACTTGATACGAGTGTAGAATACGAAATTCGCTACTTTGAACAGGGGAAAATGCACAGTATGAGAGTCGTCGCGGAAGATAAGAAAGCGGCGCATCGTTACTATTTGGAGTGTGGCAAACACAACAGTGATTTGTACTCCATTCGCCCAGACCAATAAAAAACCGCCCTTGTTTGGGCGGTTTTTTTCTATTTGGCGTTTCTAGAATGGGCGTCTAAAGTGTTACTTAATTTCGCCGAATCGCTCTAGATAAAGCACTGTTGCTGCAGTACGTGAAGGTACTTTCAACTTTTTCAGCAAGCTCTTCATGTGCACTTTAACGGTCGATTCAGAGATAAACAGGCGATCGGCAATCTGCTTGTTGCGAAAACCACGCGCCACCTCTTGGAGGATTTGCGTTTCACGGTCAGTCAATGAGTCAAATACGTCTTCTTGACCTTCACGCTCATTTAGGTATTTCGCTACCGCTTGGCTGTAGGCTTTATCCCCTTCGTGTGCTTGTTTTAGCAGTTCAACCAATTCATCTGGCTCTGTGTCTTTTAACAAGTAACCATCTGCGCCGCTACGCACGATAGCTTCGATGTCTGCCGGACTGTCCGATACGGTGAGAATAACAATGCGAGCTTCACAACCGTCAGCACGCAAAGCTTTTAGCGTATCTAGACCAGACATGCCTTTCATATTCAGATCAAGAAGTACCAAATCCAGCTCAAGTTCATGAGCTTTCGCAACCGCATCCGCACCGCTACTTGCCTCTGCGACGACTTCAAATTCTGGCTCAAAACTGAGTAACTGATGAATACCACGTCTCATGAGTGGGTGATCATCCACCAGCATTACTTTACACACTGTCAATGTTTACTTCCTTACTATGTTGGAATTCTAGTCTTACGATACAGCCGCTATTTGCTGCGGCTTCAATTTGCAACTCAGCGTGCAATCTGGCTGCTCGCTCTTGCATGATACTCATACCGTAATGATTTAATTTTTCGTCTTGCTGCTCAAAGCCTATACCATCATCGGTAACAGTCACTGTGACTTTCCCATCAGAATCAAGACATTGAATCTTAATATTGTTCGCTTGAGCATGTTTGATCGCATTTATTGTCGCTTCTCTGATCAACTGTAGTAGATGGACCTGCTGGTGTGCATCTAATTCAGTTGAAGAAAGCTCATTATCAAGCGAGATTTTCGCCGCAGTTTGATCATCAAGCGTCGAAACCATTTCTTGAAGCGCTTGACCAAAGCTACCCTCTTTTATTGTTAGGCGGAATGTAGTCAAAAGCTCACGAAGTTGGGTATATGCTGCTGAAAGCCCAGTATCGAGTTCAGCAATAACTTGATTTGTCTGCTCTATCGCTTTGTCATCAGGAATATTCTTCACACTTCGTTTGAGTAGCGATACTTGGATCTTCAAATAAGACAATGCTTGGGCTAGTGAATCGTGTAACTCACGAGCGATGGTGGCACGTTCTTCCATCAAAAGCAGCTGCTCGGCTTGTCTCTGCGCTCGGTTGTAATATACCGCACGAGATAAAATTTGAACAAAGTTATCAATAAGAGACTCATTAGGACACGGCAAACCCGCTTTCCAATGCAAATACCCAAGGTGAACACCGTCCAGCGTTAATATCTTCGTGTGGCATTCGCTATCACATTCGTGACGGCACTCTTCCCCCTCTGAGAGTATCCAATTTGGTTCCCCAATTTGATCAATTTCGAGCTTAACTGCACGAATTCCTTCCAAACTTGCAATATGTTGTAAAATCGCTTGGAAATTCTCCTGATAGATACGTGACGCCGTCAGCTCTTTCGACGAATCATACAACACTCTCAGCGATTGGTTAGCATGTTGTAGCTTACGTGTTTTCTCGTCGACAGCTTGCTCCAACCCTCGATATAGCTTACCAAGATCGTTCGCCATCCTATTGAAAGTTCGGGTCAAAATACCCATTTCGTTGTCACTCGATACATTGAGTGACACATTAAACGAACGATTCTGAATTTGTTCACTTGCAAACACAAGAGCACGTAAAGGTCTGACAACTTCTAGTCTCACAAAGTGCACGACAAACATGCTGACACACAGTATGCCGCCAAGCCCTAAGCCACCAATCCACGCTAAGTTGATCAGTTTTTGTTCTGAGTAGTTCTGCAGTTTAAATACAAAAGCATCAATTTGTTGAACAAAACCAGCCACTAAGATCAGATATTTGTCTCTATCTTGGCTCTTTAGTACCGATTTCAGCTCGTGCCAGCGCAGAATCAACCGATAGTAGTCTTTTGTAATATCTTCTGGTACTGACCAATGCTGTAGTGCCAGCATTGAATGGGAGTAAATTGACTGCTCAAATAAGTCAATATGTGAAGAATAGTCAACAGATTCACTTTGAATATCATGGGCTAAACGATAACTTTGCATTCGCATCGAACCCGCTACGTTGACCGCCTCCGCATCATTAAGGCTTGATGCAAGAGTGAATATAGCAAAGCCAGTCGTCGCCACCGATAGGAGTAAAATCAACATCATGGCAGACGCAATAGTGCGTGTTACTGACTTTTTCACATTTTTAAACAACTCTGAACTCCGCTCGTTTGATAACCACGTTTGTCTTTATACAACGCGCATTATCTTTCAACTTTATCAATATGTGATCACCTGCGCCGGAATTTATTGATCCAAAACAATATTGCATCCTAATTACCTCCTAAGAGGTATTTATACATATATGTCAAAAACTACAATTTCGTGTACTTAAATGACAGTTTATTAATGAAATTGTGGACTATGCTTAGTTTGGGTTTCAATTTTTGAGGTGACTAAGTGGTAGACCTTTCTAGACGAAGACTTTTTGCACGCAAAGCGCAACCGGATAATTCGGTACGTCTTCCTTGGTTAGCAAAGCCAACTCAATTCACGGATGACTGCACTCGCTGTGGCAAATGCATCGAGGCATGTGAAACCAAGATTATAACCAAAAGCGACGGCGGTTTTCCTGCAGTCGATTTTTCTATTGATGAATGCACATTTTGTTACCAATGCGCCGAGGCTTGCCCAGAGCCACTGTTTTTAGCAGAAGCGGAGCAACCTTGGCAGGCAAAAGCGAGCATCACCGATAGCTGTTTAGCAAAACAAGATGTCGAATGCCGAAGCTGTGGGGACATGTGCGACCCGATGGCGATTAAGTTCAAGTTAGAACTTGGCAAAGTAGCACAACCAAATTTAGACCTTGATGAGTGTAACGGCTGCGGCGCCTGTGTTTCAGTGTGCCCTACTTCATCCATCAATGTGAGCAATATAACAGCCTAGCCGTTAGTGGTCGGCGCGATAGGCGATAAAACGAGAGAGATGTATGTCACTAAACGAAGTGCACATTTCGAGTCTGGTAGTCCATGTTCTGCCTGAACATTTGGCTGAAGTTAAAACCCAGATTGAAGCGTACGAAAACGCAGAAATCTACGGTGACAGCCCAGAAGGCAAAATCGTGGTGGTGCTAGAAACTGAGAATCAAGGTTTCATCACCGACACTATCGATGCGATTAATAATTTACCGAATGTCTTGAGCACAGTATTGGTTTATCACCAAATCGAAACTGGGCTTGAAGAAACGGAAGAAGAAGACACTGGAACACAACATTCCCAAATCGAGGGTGAAGTATGAAAATGACAAGACGTGCGTTTGTGAAAGCAAACGCGGCTGCATCAGCTGCTGCTGTCGCAGGTATCACACTACCAGCTTCTGCAACCAATCTGATTGCAAGCTCTGACCAAACTAAGATCACATGGGACAAAGCACCTTGTCGTTTCTGTGGTACAGGCTGTTCTGTTCTTGTTGGTACTCAAAACGGCAAAGTCGTGGCGACTCAAGGTGACCCTGAAGCGCCGGTAAACAAAGGTCTGAACTGTATCAAAGGTTACTTCCTTTCTAAGATCATGTACGGTCAAGACCGTCTGACTCAGCCTCTTCTACGTATGAAAGATGGCAAATACAGCAAAGACGGTGACTTCGCTCCTGTATCTTGGGACACCGCTTTCGATATCATGGCTGAGAAATGGAAAGCTTCTCTAGAGAAGAAAGGTCCAACAAGCATCGGTATGTTCGGTTCTGGTCAATGGACAGTAATGGAAGGTTATGCCGCAGCCAAAATGATGAAAGCAGGCTTCCGTTCAAACAATATCGATCCGAACGCGCGTCACTGTATGGCATCTGCAGTAGTAGGCTTCATGCGTGCATTTGGTATCGATGAACCAATGGGTTGTTACGACGACTTCGAGAACGCTGACTCATTCGTTCTTTGGGGTTCAAACATGGCAGAAATGCACCCAGTTCTGTGGACACGTATTACTGACCGTCGCCTAAGCCACCCTCATGTAAAAGTGAACGTGCTTTCTACTTACTACCACCGTTCATTTGAGTTGGCAGACCACGGCTACATTTTTAATCCTCAGTCTGACCTTGCGATTGCTAACTTTATCGCAAACTACATCATTCAAAACGATGCAGTGAACTGGGACTTCGTGAACAAGCACACGAACTTTACCAAAACAGACACTGACATCGGTTACGGTCTGCGTGACGATGACCCGCTACAAAAAGCCGCTAAGAACCCGAACTCTGGCAAGCTGACGTCTATCTCTTTCGAAGAGTACAAGAAGACTGTCGCGCCTTACACCGTAGAGAAAGCATCTGAAATCTCAGGCGTAGAAAAAGAGAAACTAATCGAACTTGCTAAGCAGTACGCGGATCCAAACACGAAAGTGATGTCTCTATGGACAATGGGTATGAACCAACATACTCGTGGCGTATGGATGAACAACTTGGTTTACAACATCCACCTACTAACCGGTAAGATTGCTACTCCGGGCAACAGTCCATTCTCACTAACGGGTCAACCATCAGCATGTGGTACCGCTCGTGAAGTTGGTACGTTTGCTCACCGTCTACCTGCAGACATGGTGGTTGCTAACCCTAAACACCGTAAAATCGCGGAAGAGATCTGGAAACTGCCAGAAGGCACCATCCCACCGAAACCAGGTTTCCACGCGGTACTGCAAGACCGCATGTTGCATGATGGCGTTCTGAACTGTTATTGGGTTCAATGTAACAACAACATGCAAGCTGGTCCAAACATCAACACAGAGCGTCTTCCAGGTTACCGTAATCCAGAAAACTTTATTGTTGTGTCTGACCCATACCCAACAGCAACAGCGCAAGCCGCTGACCTTATCCTTCCTACTGCAATGTGGATCGAGAAAGAAGGCGCTTACGGTAACGCAGAGCGTCGTACACAAGCTTGGTACCAACAAGTAGAGACCATCGGTGATGCAAAATCTGACCTTTGGCAGGTAATGGAATTCTCTAAACGCTTCAAGATGGAAGAAGTGTGGCCAGAAGAGCTTCTTGCAAAAGCACCAGAGTACCGTGGTAAAACCATGTACGACATGCTGTTCAAGAACGGTCAAGTTGACCAGTTCCCTATCGAAGAAGCTCGTGAACTAAACGATGATTCGCACCACTTCGGCTACTACGTTCAGAAAGGTCTGTTCGAAGAGTACGCAACATTTGGTCGCGGTCACGGTCACGACTTAGCACCTTACGATGTCTACCACACTGTACGTGGTCTACGTTGGCCGGTTGTTGATGGCAAAGAAACACAATGGCGCTTTAAAGAAGGTTCTGACCCATACGCTAAAGCAGGTTCAGGTTGGGACTTCTACGGTAATGCTGATGGTAAAGCGAAGATCATTTCTGCGCCTTACGAAGCGCCACCAGAAGTACCAAATGAAGAGTTCGACCTATGGCTATGTACAGGTCGTGTTCTTGAGCACTGGCACACAGGTACTATGACTCGTCGTGTACCAGAGCTTTACAAAGCTGTACCAGACGCTGTGGTTTACATGCACCCTGCGGATGCGAAAAAACGTAATGTACGTCGCGGTGAAGAAGTTCTGATTGCAAACAAACGTGGCGAAGTACGCGTTCGTGTTGAAACCCGTGGTCGTAACCGTCCACCTGAAGGCTTGGTATTCGTACCGTTCTTTGATGCCCGTATTTTGATTAACAAGCTGATTCTTGATGCGACTGACCCTCTGTCAAAACAGACAGACTTTAAGAAGTGTCCAGTCAAAATCACGAAAATTGCTTAACCGTCAAATAACGAATGCAAAGGCCGTCGACTCGGCGGCCTAAAAAGAATTTAAGCCATAAGGCGGAGATGAAATGATGAAAAAATACCTTATCGCACTTTTATCTGTAGGTGCTTTATTGACAGGCGTTGCACAAGCGGAACTGGACAATCCAGGTGGCACAGGCGGTCTAGACTCGCTACGCGGCACTGCGCAACTTGAAGACACTCGCCCTGCAGATGATTTTAAAGACTTTCCCAAAGACCAGATCGTTGCAGACAGCTTTGTATATCAGCCGCCACTGATCCCTCATAGCATCCGTAACTACGAAGTGTCTTTGAACGCAAACAAATGTCTAGCATGTCACAGCTGGAAAAATGCTAAAGACGCAGGCGCTACCAAGATCAGTGTAACGCACTACGTTAACCGTGAAGACGCGGTACTAGCAGACATGTCACCACGTCGTTACTTCTGTTTGCAATGTCACGTTCCACAAACGGATGCTAAACCATTAGTGGAAAACGAGTTTAAGGCAGTCGATTCGCTTCAGTAATTGAAACGCGAGTACTAAGAGGTTACTTATGAAAATACTTAAAGCGTTTTGGAAGAGACTGTCGAGCCCGAGTAAAGCTGCCGCTGGTGTGGTTTTATTCCTTGGCTTCGCTGGTGGTCTTCTGTTTTGGGGCGCATTCAACACAGGTATGGAAGCGACCAACACAGAAGAATTCTGTTCTGGCTGTCACGCTCCTATCGTCGCTGAAATTCAAGAAACGATTCACTACTCGAACCGTTCTGGTGTTCGTGCAATCTGTTCTGATTGTCACGTACCACACGAATGGACCGATAAGATCGTTCGTAAAGTTCAAGCGTCTAAAGAGTTGTTTGCTCACTTCGTAACGAAGACGATCGATACGCCGGAGAAATTCCAAGCTCGTCGTGAACACTTAGCGGAACGTGAGTGGGCGCGTATGAAGAAGAATGATTCTCTTGAATGTCGTAACTGTCACCAGTTTGATTACATGGACTACTCGCAGCAGGGTAAACGAGCGGCAGCTCAACACTCTACCGCTCTGGCTTCAGGCGATAAAACTTGTGTAGACTGTCATAAAGGTATCGCACACAAACTGCCTGACATGCACGGTGTTGAAGGCTGGCAATAAGGAGAAACATAGACAATGAGTAATCTTGAATCCTTTATCTGGCACTTCCTTGGATACAGCGCAATGCCAGTCATTATTCTTTCCGGCTTTGTCGGAGTAGCAGCAATCTCTCTATGGCTACTCTCACTAGGTAAGGATAAAGAGGTGTAATTCACCTCGAACCAGTCAACTTTTTTGCCTATTTTGTTGACGGAAAACGCCGAGCATTTGCTTGGCGTTTTTTCTTTCTACGTTTCCAACCAAAGCACCAAACCCAATACTCTCTGACGGCTTATGGAGGTTCTCACACTTGCTTGTTGTGATGATTCTTTGCTCCTTGCGAAGCAAAGCTTCAGACAGAAAAAAGGCGACCATTCAGATCGCCAAATAATACTGCTTGCGAGGAGCAGTCTAGGACTCGTTGATAGGCAGAACTTGTCGAACATACTGACCAGGAGCATCTTCAATAACCGGATTTTGCTCAGAACCAACTGGGAAAGGCTCAACTTGCTCTTTCGGGTTAAACTGCATCAACCATTGGTGCCAATGCGTCCACCAAGAACCTTCTTGATGATTCGCGTTGTTGAACCATTCGTCCGCCGAGTCATCAAGATTGTCGTTCAACCAATATCCATATTTGTTTTTCGCTGGGTGATTCACGATACCAGCAATATGCCCTGACTCACCTAAAACAAAGGTCTTATTACCACCTGTATTCAGAGCACCACGATACGTTCCTTGCCACAGTGCAATATGGTCTTCTTTGGTCGATACAAAATAACTTGGGATCTTAATCTTGTTGAGATCAATCCAAACACCGCCAATTTTAACACCCTTGTCTTGTACCAGCTTATTCTCCAAATAGAGTTCTCGCAGTAAGAAATTATGGCAAGCGGCGCTCACATTAGTGCTGTCACTGTTCCAATACAGCAGATCAAAATCAACAGGGCTATTACCTTTGAGGTAATTATCGACGTAATAGTTCCAGTACAAACTGTTTTCACGCAGCAGACTGAATGTCACGCTTAACGAGCGACCATCCATGTAACCCTTGGCGTTGTTTTGCGTTTCTATAGCACTGATGATTGTGTCATTGATGTATGCCCCAACCTCCCCCGGCTGAGAGAAGTCCAATAAGGTCGTAAAGAAGGTCGCAGACTTAATACGCTTCTTCATACGTTTCGCTGCATAGTAAGCTACGGTGCTGGCGAGAACCGTACCACCGATACAGTAGCCAGCTGCGTTGATTTGCTCTTGACCAGTAATATCCTCAATCGCAGTAACCGCTTTCGCTACGCCTTCGGTTACGTAGTCCCCAAACTCAACCTGCGCTTGTTCTTTACCCGGATTGCGCCAAGACATCATAAATACGCTATGACCTTGCTCTAATAACCAACGAACCATTGAGTTTTTCGCCGTTAGGTCAAGGATGTAGTACTTATTGATGAACGGTGGAACGATTAATAGCGGTGTCGCATTCACTTTTTCCGTCAAGGGACGGTACTGAATCAGCTCAAACAATTCGTTTTGGAACACAACATCGCCCGCAGTCGTCGCTACATCATCCCCAACGCGAAACGCATTGTTGTTGGTCATGCGTACTTTGAGAATGTCGGCACTCGACTCAACATCTTCTTTTAACTTCTCTAAACCCGTCAGTAGGTTTTCACCATTTTGCTCAAGAGTGAGTTTAAGCAGTTCTGGGTTGGTCGCGATGAAATTAGATGGAGAAAGTGCGTTGATAGCCTGACGAGAGAAGAAGGTAATACGCTCTTTCGTCTTCTCATCAAGACCTTCGATGGAATCGAGCGTGTCTAGATAGGTTTTACTAAACAACAAATATGATTGCTTGATGAAGCTGTACATGGCCTCTTGCTGCCAAGCATCATTTGAGAAACGCTTGTCGCCCTTCTCTGCTTCGATAAGTTGCGTTTGATTACCTGCGAGAGCCACATTCTGCCAAATTTGAAGCTGCTGCTCCCACCACTCTGCTTGCAACTTCAAAATTGCAGCGGGTTGGTTTGCCGCTTGTTCGAACAGTTTAGCAGTATCTTCAAAGTTCACTTCTTGCATGGCCTTGTTCAAAGGAGAATTCACGACTGCCTTGTTCACTTCGAAATCATGCCACCACTGTTGATTGGTTTCCTGAAGCTTTACAAGATAGTCCGAAAAGAAGTGTTGAAACATAGTCTTACTCCTATATTCGGAAAAAACAACGCCGCCCAAAAAGCGGGCGGCGCAAGCGGACGTATTACGCTGGAGTAACAGTCTTTAGGTTTTCCGAAGTCATTTTCTCAACGTCTTCTTTGAACTCTTTTGCGATAGATTGCAGCTTGTTGCTGTCGTCCATCATTTGCTGAGAAAGTTTAGTAAGAACGGTAAGTTGTTGGCTGTTGAAAGCCGTTAGAGAAGTCACGTCTTTGATTTCTGACGCTGCTTTCATTTGGTTTAGACCCACTTCGCTGTAAGTACGGATCGCGTTCAGTTGAAGCTCAGTAAGCACTTCTACGTTCTTTGTTACTAGCTTGTTGAACTTCAAGTATGGTTCTAGATTCTTTTCAGTTTGATCGCTAAAAGTTTTGAAGAAATCAGTGTACATGGTTTATCTCCTAGAGAAAGAATTAAAAATGTCCGTTTAAATAACTACTTAACTGCTTTTACAATCACAGCCGTGCCCATACCGCCGCCCACACAAAGTGAAGCAACCCCGTACTGACCGTCTTGTTTGTGAAGTTCATGAACCAACGTAACCAAAATTCGGTTACCTGATGCACCAAGTGGGTGACCCAATGCGATAGCACCACCATTAAAATTGGCTTTATCTTGAATCGAGCTTACTGGTACTTGGTTGGTTTCAGCCAGTTTATGAATCACGCCTAATGCCTGAGCAGCAAAGGCTTCGTTTAATTCATAAACATCGATATCGCTGGTTTTCAGCTCGGCTTTTTGTAGTGCCTTGTTCACTGACTCAACAGGACCAAGCCCCATAATTTGAGGGTCTAAACCAGATTGTGCGTAGCTCACTACCTCGGCAATTGGTGTTAAACCATGCGCTTGAACTGCAGTTTCTGAGGCCAAAATGATGGCACTTGCACCGTCATTAATGCCCGATGCATTACCTGCTGTCACTGTACCTTCTCGGTCGAACGCAGGGCGCAGCTTGCTCAAACCTTCAAGTGTGGCATTGGCTTTCGGGTATTCATCGGTGTCAAACACGACCGTTTCTCGACGCTGCTTAACTTCAACAGGAACAATTTCATCTTTGAATTTACCTGCCTCGATAGCCGCGACAGCTTTTTGCTGACTCGAAAGTGCGTATTCGTCTTGCTGTTGGCGAGACAACCCTACCTCTTTTGCAACGTTTTCAGCCGTCACTCCCATGTGGTACTGGTTGTAAACATCCGTTAAGCCATCTGAGATAAGGAGATCTTTCAGCTCCATGTGACCCATTTTGTTGCCATCTCGCACACTGCTAGGCACGATGAATGGGATTTGTGACATGACCTCAACGCCGGCAGCTACCACGACTTCTGCATCACCGCTGCGAATATGCGAAACGCCATCCATGACGGTTTTCATACCACTGCCGCATACCATGTTTACGCCGTATGCAGGGACTGACTCCGGGATACCTGCAAACAGTGCAGCTTGGCGTCCAACACCCATACCTTGACCGGCTGCAACAACGTTACCAACAATAACTTCATCGACCTTATCTGCTGCCAAAGAAGCTGCCTCAAGCGCACCTTTTATTGCTACTGCAGCTAGATTTCCTGCTGAGGTGTTTTTTAAGCTTCCACCAAACGCACCAATTGGCGTACGCTTTGCTGCAACGATAAATACTTTTTCCATCACTCTACTCCTTAGCTCATGTATAGGCCGCCGTTCACCGACAATGTTTCACCGGTGATGTATGCGCCGGCATCACTCACTAGGAAGCTTACTGATGCTGCAATTTCTTCTGGCGTTGCTAAACGCTTCATTGGGATTTGGTTGGTGATAGATTCAAGCACTTCCGGTTTCATCTGCTCTACCATTGGGGTGCCGGTGTATCCCGGAGCGATAACATTCACAGTCACACCAGAACGAGCACCTTCATATGCCAGAGCTTTTGAAAAACCAATCATGCCAGCCTTAGCCGCTGAGTAGTTTGCTTGTCCAAACTGTCCTTTCAAACCATTAACGGAAGAGATGTTAATGATGCGACCACCACCTTTTTCACACATAGTCGCGAACAAAGGTTGAGTCACATTGAACAAGCTATTTAGATTGGTGTTAATGACGTCATTCCAAGCTTGTGCAGTCATCTTTTTAAACACGCCATCACGTGTGATACCTGCATTGTTGATGACAACATCTATAGTCCCTTCTTCCTCAAGCAAAAGTGCCAGTTTTTCAGCACACTGCGTGGTGTTTGTCACATCTAATTCAAATAAGCGTACCTGATCTTTGGTAAACCCTTTTTCATTAAACCATTCCAAAGCACACTCATAATTACCTGTAAAATAAGTAGCAATTACTCGATAACCATCATTTACTAATTGAGAGGAAATAGCAGAACCAATTCCGCCTTTTGATCCAGTGATCAAAGCGACTTTCTTCATTGAAGACTCCATTCTTAACGGCATTAAAAAAGCGAATTAAGACACTGACGAAATGTTTCGCCAACTGACGTGTTAATTTATTCTTTTGGCAACAATTCCTCTGCTGCCTTTTATTTTAAGTTAACCTAGAAATATGACATTTCAAATAAAAAACTCATTCATTTGCATAAGATTGATTTAGATCTCATTCGGAATGAAATGTTATAAAAAAGTTAAACGTACATAAACCACTGTTTTAAAAGAATAAATACTAAAGACAATTTGATTATTAATTTTGTAAATCACTTTGCATTCAGTAAGTTATACGAATTTCTATCTATGTTGCATTTGCAAATGGTTTAAGATCATCTTTCATTTAGAAACTAATAGATCGCAATTAAATTATCGAGTCAATAGTTAACAAAGCTCAATCAATAATTATGAAATATATCATTAGCTTATATCCTACCTTGAGTATTTAATCTAAGTAAAACATGGTCAAAATGACATAAATACCAATTAAAAAATAATATAACTGGTAATTAAACCAACTAATTTCTACAACTAATTTATCTCATATTAATTTATAAATGATTTTATTTGGTGCAACAGCGCACTAATATGTCGCACACATTTAATTGTTATTTAAATTTTATTAAACAGTTGAATGTTAACCCTATACCTCCAACCTCCACTGTTTTTAGATGTGGCATTGAATGCCAGTTTGCACTATCTTTGATACTTCTTTATTTACTTACACACTCATCAATATTCATGAATACCGCCTTGTTAACTATGTTCATCCCTACCTTTTTCTTTGTATCCATTACACCTGGGATGTGTATGACGCTTGCCTTAACGTTAGGTATGAGTATCGGATATCGTCGCACCCTTTGGATGATGATTGGCGAACTGTTTGGTGTTGCTTTAGTTTCAATCTCTGCGGTGCTCGGTATCGCAGCCATCATGCTCACTTACCCTTGGCTCTTTACCGTACTAAAATTGATTGGCGGCGGTTATCTGCTTTATTTAGGGGTTGAGATGTGGCGCTCACGAGGCAAACTTGCCATTAATGTTGATAGCATTGATGTTCCTACTAGCGGTAACTGGGATTTGGTTTTGCAAGGCTTTGTCACCGCAATTGCAAACCCGAAAGGCTGGGCGTTCATGATTTCACTTTTGCCGCCTTTTATTGATCAAACTGCGGCTCTTGCTCCTCAGCTCATCGTGCTTGTTTCTATTATTTTGATGTTCGAGTTCATTTGTATGTCTCTTTACGCAACGGGTGGTAAAGGATTGAAGCGATTGCTAGGTCAATCCAAAAATGTACGCTTAATGAACCGAATCGCTGGCACTTTGATGATGGGAGTGGGTATTTGGCTCTTAATGGGTTAGAAAAAGCAGTATTGATGAAACAGGTCTAGTGATGAAAAACAAGTTATGAAGAACATTTTAAGCAGGCTCAAACAATCCTTTGGTGAGGTGTTGGATTTTCAAGCCCGAGTGTGGGTAGTGAACGTCTATGCTGGCGAACATAAAGGTGAGTCTTACGTGGTCAATGAGGACAGCTTTTCTGAACCGTTACAATGGATGAAAAAGAAGGGCTATAAAGGAGCAATGCTCACCAAAGTCGAGTCAATGAAGCGATCTCAGATCATCGAATTTGATTTAGGTTCAGTCAAGCATCGACTAATGCGCGTGAAGTAGCGTCCGATTCTATTTCTTTTCCCTTTTCCCTTTTCCCTTTTCCCTTTTCCCTTTTCCCTTTTCCCAGATAAAAAAGCGCCACTCAGAAGAGTGGCGCAAGCACTTTTACCTTAAACACCAAGTATTATGGTGCAGTGTCGATCTCTACTGGTAGGTAGTGTTTTGGTTCTAGCTTCAACCATTCAGGAAGCACCGTACCAATCGAGATTGATGACCACGTACCAGACAGTACGCCAATGAACATTGCGGTAGAGAAACCTGCCAATGCAGAACCGCCCATAATCCACAACGCACCAACAGTGATTAAAGTAGTACCTGATGTCACCATAGTACGTGAGAATGTCGCCAATACCGCTTCATCGTTGATCTGTTCTGTTTTCCAATTTTGCTTCGCAACAAGCAGTTCACGAATACGGTCAGCGATGATGATCGAGTCATTGAGCGAGTAGCCAAGAATCGCCAAAATCGCCGCAAACACCGTCAGGTTGAACTCCATTTGTGTAATCGCAAAGAAGCCCAATACTAAGATAACATCGTGCGCCAACGCGAATAGAGAGCCACTTGCCAGACGCCATTCAAAGCGGAAACACAAGTAACCAAGAATCGTCAGTACCGATACTAATAATGCTAAGCCACCTTGGTCGAACAGGTCCTGACCCACTTGAGCACCCACGATGCTGTTACTTACTACATCTACTTGATGTGAAATAGGCTTAAGTACATCTGCAACATTAGGTAATGTATGACCTTCTGCCGGTGCTGAGTAACGAATAACCCAACGACCATCTTCGCCTGAACGGGTTACAGATGTTGATTCACCAAGCTTTGGTTGCAGCGCATTAAGCAAATCATGGTTAGTCAATTGTTTATCGACTTTCACTTCAGTAACCATACCACCAGTGAAATCAAGACCTAGGTTTAACCCTTTCATACCCAGAGCAACCAGAGCAATAATCGTCAACACAACCGATACAGCTGTCGTGAAGTAACGAATCTTACGGATATTTTGTTTTAGCATTTCGACCATGATTAAACCCTCACATCACGACGGGCATCGCGGCCCCAAATTAAATTGATCATTGCACGAGAAGCGAATACGCCAGTAAACATACTGGTCATCAGACCCAGACCTAGCGTCAGCGCAAAGCCTTGGATTGGACCGTTACCAATCGCGTATAGAATCACGGCAGTGATCATGGTTGTGATGTTGGCATCAAGGATAGTAGCGAACGCGCTGTCGAAGCCTAAGTCGATAGCTTGTGCAAAACTACGACCTTCACGCATCTTGTCCTTAATACGTTCGAAAATAATTACGTTGGTATCCACCGCCATACCGACAGTCAATACCAAGCCTGCGATACCAGGAAGTGTTAGCACGGCGCCAGGAAGTAGTGCGATTAGACCAAGTAAGCAAAGCATGTTTGCACACAAAGCCACGTTCGCAACCCAACCAAGACGACGGTACCAAAGTGCCATAAATGTCAGTGTTAGACCCATACCAAGAGCAAGAGCTGCGAAACCGTTTTGGATGTTTTCTGCACCTAGAGAAGCACCGATTGTACGTTCTTCAACAATCGTTACCGGAGCGGTCAATGAACCCGCACGTAGAAGCAAGGCAAGTTGCTGTGCTTCATCCATGCTACCCGCACCAGTAATACGGAATTGGCTACCCAATTGAGACTGGATAGTTGCAACACTAATAACGCGCTCGCTACGCTCTGTCATACCACGTTCGTTAGTTTTGTACTCACGGTAGACTGTCGCCATTGGCTTGCCGATATGCGTTGCAGAGAAGTCACTCATCTTCTTACCACCAGCGTGGTCTAGAGAGATGTTTACTTCTGACATGCCCATTTTATCAACGCCCGCGCGCGCATTTACAATATGTTCACCCGTTAGTACTGGACGCTTAGCAAGAATCACTGTACGACCATCGTTGTCTTTCAGGACAAGGTCTTGGCTGCTACGTGCTTGACCTGCGTCTTTCACTTCGTAGAACGCAAGACTTGCTGTTGCGCCAATGACGTTTTTCGCTTGTGCAGGGTCTTGAACACCTGGTAGCTCGATACGAATGCTCTCTTTACCTTGGCGTTGTACCAACGCTTCAGTAATACCAAGCTCTTCGATACGACCACGCATGATCTTCAAGTTTTGTTGCAGTGTCGTTGTTTGGAATTCTTGGATGTTTTGTTCGCTTGGTTGAAGTTCAAAGCCACGATCTGAGCTTGTCATTGTCCAACCAGGGTAGTTTTGACGAATGAATTGGCTCGCCGCTTTTAAGCCCGCTTCGTTTTCACTATTTACTGCGATGTGGTTATGCGCTTCAGCACGAACTTGAACGCCACGTACACGTTGCTCACGCAGGCTCGCTTTGATCTCATCAACCAATGCGTCGCGCTGTTCTTCAAACGCTTTATTTACATCTACATTCAATAGGAATTGAACGCCGCCACGAAGGTCAAGACCAAGCTTGATTGGGCTGAAACCCATCTCGTTTAACCATTCTGGGGCAACAGACACGTATGAGAACGTGATGCTGTCATCTTTGCCTAACTGATCGTTAAGCAATACACGAGCCTTACTTTGCGCATCTTCACCATCAAAAACAATGGTGGTCTTACCGTCTTTTTCAATGATTTTAGAGGCTGGAATATGGTGCGTTTTTAACAGCTGGTCGAGCTGAACCACTGACATCGCACTGTTGTTTTGGTCAGCAAACGTCACCTGAATAGAAGGCTGCTCACCAAACCAAGTTGGGATGGCGCTAAGGGTTAAGATAATAACCGTCGTAATTAAAACGACGTATTTCCATGCTGAATAGTGATTCAGCACTTTTCTGTTCTTTTGTGGTTTTGGTGTTTTCTTCATGTAAACATCATCCCTTCACTGCTCAGTGAAGTTTTATTTAGTTAGATTCAAGACACGACAAAACGCTCACCTGAACAACATACAGGTATGGAATGCCCAGAGCTTCAGTTGCTCTGTTGAAGAATTGCCGTGTTAGAAATGCACAAAATGTGCAGAGTGATGGTGTTTAAGCAGAAAACTGACTATTGAGGGCGACGTACATCGCATTGGTTTCTTTCCAACCAGAAAGGCGGTGGTCGCTAACAAAGTGATTAAATGTCGATTGGCTTTGACGCCAGCTGATATCCATAAGGCTATAGGCATAGCCAGCATCAGCATAAAACGGGGCATTTAAATCGCCGATGAAATCAATGTGTTCATCGTCAATGTTCTCACGAAGGTGCGTTGTCCAACGTTGAGAATTAAAGATGGCAAACGAATCTTGGAAAGCATGACCTTCAGATACTGGAGATTGGGTGCTTTCCTCAGAGAGTTCTGAGAAATCAACTGGAGAGTTCGATGCAGAGTTGCTCGCCGTAAATGGCTGCAACTTAGAAAAGTGAGGTAAGTAGGATTTCTGTTCTGCTTGTGCAGCCGACGCCTGCATTGGCGATAAAGCCATTGCAAGAAGCAGCAAAAACAGTTTTCTAACGTAAATCCAAGGCATGGTAGCTCACTTAAAACAAAACGAGCCGAGTTCTTCAACTCAGCTCGGTGATAGTATTCCTATTGCTTATACTTAACAACTAAAAAGTTATAAATCTCTGTTTCCAACCGTGGAACGCAGTTGCCAGCAAGCCTTAAGCGGTATTCATCGATAAAATATTTCACCTTTATCGACATCCAAATAGATTTTGTTTTCTTGTTCCAAGCCACCGCAGTAGATGAAGTAAACATTGCGGGTTTTGTAAGTGACAGAACGCACCCACCCACCTAATTCTTCAAAATCACTTGGGTCGCAAGTCTCATCATCGAGCAGTTGCTGCGTTTTGTTACGAAACATATCGAGATGCGTTTTTAAATCGTCTGATTTTTGCAAATACCCATCAAGGATCTCCAAGCGCTCTTGCTCTTTGATGACAGGTTCTGAGTCTGATAATCCTTTTGAGTCTACCCACTCAGCGGTCTCTTCCCCACCCTCTTCATACACAATGTAATCCGTCAAGCGGAACCAGCCATTAGATTTCTCCAAAACCGATACCTTCTCACCTTTATACAGCGCATCAATAATCAACGCCTGATGATCTGGCTTATTGTAAACATCGATCCGGCGCTCAATCACATAGTACTCGGTGACCTCAGGTGCGGGCGCCTCAAGATCCATAATCGGTTTGGGTTTTTCTGCAGGTTCGGCTGGTTTCTCTGGCTCTTTTTCCTGTTCAGCGACAGGGTCGTCTTGCTGCATAAAGAAGAAGTAATACCCTGCGCCCGCTCCCCCTAACAAGAGCAAGACAACTATTAAGATCAAGGCTTTCTTCATATTCCGTTCCTTTTTCATTCCTTACGCAGTAAGCACCGTCACACTAACTATACTGATAGAGAGTGCATAACGGACGCAAAAACTAATCAACGAGAAAGCTAATTAGTGTGAAAACAATGATGAATAAGTTCAAATGGATATTGCTACTGCTTCCACTTCCTGCTTACGCAAGCATTCAGTGTGACCACGCATCATGGAATGACAATCTTACCCAATTCAACCGTTTAGAGTCCAATTACAATAGATACGTTGAGACATTCAATACGCTTCTCACTGAACACAAACAAAGACAACTGCTCTCTCAGACCTTCTCCCTACGTGAACTTACCTTGTTGTGGCAGGCACAAACTAACCAACGAGCTTTTCAAAGTCAGCTTAAGGCGTCGATTCAATATCGCGAAGAACTCACCAGTAAAGCGCGAGAGTTAGAGAAACTCAGCATTGAGTCAAATTGGATGGCAAACGGATGGCAAAAACTCGCAAGTAAATGTGAAATTTCTGATGCCACAGCCAACCAAATTAGCGCCGAATGGTATCAAACAAACGCTTCTCAACTCGCTAAAGATTATACGCAACTGGCAACACAATATCTTGGTTTAGCGCAGCTGTACGATAAAGAAGCCAACGCATTAAAATACGTGCAAAATGAATCTGACTAAGTCTGTTCATATTGGGATTGTTCCCTTTATTGAAATTGAGCAATTAATAGGCAAACAGGTCAATTTATAGAGAGGTACGTCACAATAACGCTTTACTTACGAGCAGATTTTGGGTAATTTACCCATTAACAAAATTTAATATAAAGTCACATTTGGCTGGAGATGATGCTAAACCAATGGTTATCAATCGATTAAGTAACAGGGATTGTCCTAATGCTACCAAAGCCAAGTTTTTGTCAGTAGTTAGGCATGTTAAAGAGTTCGGTTCAATCAGTGATTTGGACCTATGTAAAATCTTCGGAGAAACAATTTGGAGTGATGGGAGGGAATACCATTCAGCTGCTTTCTCTTTTAGGGTTGATAGACACACAGGTAACTGTGAGATCTCAAAATACAAATGCCAATAAGGCTTAAAAGACTATTCGAACGGAGACAGGAAACTGTCTCCGTTTTTTATTGTCGGTTATTTTGGCATCACGATGGTAAAATCATGATCGGAATAACCTTCAATTAGGTAACTTCTCTCACTCAGCAGCTTGCAATAACGCAGTACACCATCTTTGTTGTGAGACTCTAACATCCGCATGCTGGGTAACTTAGCCTCATCCAACAGATTAAACACACAAGCAATACTCGCAGTCTGATACATTTTCTCAATCATCTCGATTGTATGATTTGGGTTGGCAGATTGGTAATTGAGCGAGCCAGATGCAAATACATAGTGCGCTTTCGGCAAAATCAAGTTAGAGAAATCGCCCCGGATAAACTGCGTATCAGTAATGAAATGACGCTTGCGAGATTCCACGATAAACCGCTTTTGTTGATCAATGCCGATGTAATGACTGGGGCTATTGCCTTTTTGTTCTATATACGCCAACAAATCTCCATATCCACAACCAATATCAAGAATACTTTTGCCATTAAGGTCTAAATCCCGACATAAGGCTTCAAAGCGTGTGACTTGGCTGAAAGTGTCTTGCCACCCCAGCGTCCTGGCTCTGTCTTCGCCAAATTGTTTGTGTCTTTTTCGGTGATAATGTGCGATGCGTAATCTGTCGAGCCACTTCATGATTGCTTTGTTTGTTGGGTTTGTGAATAACCGTATTTATGAGTATACCCAGTAACTTCAAGATGCAGAATTCTGAGCATTGTCATTGATTCGAGGTCAAGGAAAACAACGCCGCGTCTACAAGACAAATCGTTCTCGAAGAACCTAGCATCTCAAGGTTACCTAGGTATAAATCGGTAAGTTACCATTTCCTTTCACTTGGCGAATCGCTAAGTGCGTATGAATATCTTTGACGTTTTCAAGGATCTGGAGTTTTCGCGTAAAAGCTTCATAGCCAGTGAGATCTCTACTCACCACTTCTAATAGATAATCGTACGCCCCAGAAACAACATGGCAGGAGATCACTTCTTCCATTTCGCTTACCGCTTGCTCAAATTCATCTATTGAACTGGCTTGGTGATTATTAAGGCTTACTTCAACGAATACCGTCATTGCAATTCCCGCTTGTTCGCGAGAAACCATTGCGCGGTAACCACTGATCACGCCTTCTTGTTCCAAGCGTTTAATTCTTCGCGCACAAGGGGAAGCGGAAAGCCCCACTCTATCTGCCAGTTCGCTTGTTGTCATTGTGGCGTCTTGCTGGATCAAATCCAATAACTGTCGGTCAATTTTATCCATCTTGCCTTCCTTGCCAGATTTCGCCATGATTTTTTAATTCCATGCCGAAATTCACTAAGTTCTAACTGTATTAAGTCATATTTTGCCACCATTGAGCGTCACTTTCATTCGATAATTAACACATTATTTACAAATAAACGGAACCTCCCATGGCATTAGGATACGCCGCAATCATCACAACGCTCTTTCTTTGGTCTGGTTTCTTTCTATCGCTACGTGGAGGCGCAATTTCAGCTCTTCAACCTGCCGATATTGCCTTAACTCGCTTTTTCATTCCGGCGTTGGTGTTACTTCCTTTCGTCCTCAAATCCATGGATAAAGCACGCGCAGTACCGAACAAATATCTTATCGGTATCGTCATAGGAAGCGGACTCCCTTACTTGCTCGTTGCTGGTACCGCTATGCACTTTGCCCCAGTCGCCCATGGCAGTGCTCTGATACCTGGCACTTTGCCTCTGTTTGTCTCTGCGATTGCGGTCATTTGTTACCAGCAACCTCTTAGCCAACATCGTATGGTCGGTTTGTCTGCTGTCTTACTTGGGATTATGGTGTTCCTGATGTCCAATCTCGGTGAAGAATACAACTGGGCACAATTAAAAGGGCACTTACTGTTTCTAGTCGGCAGCTTAATGTGGGCGGTATTTACCATCAGTGCTCGCGTTGCAAATTTAAGTGCTTATGTTTGCGCTGGGTTTGTTTCAGTCATTTCGTTTGCATTGCTGATTGTCGCTGTAGGTTTCGGTTGGTTGGATAGTTATTTAGCCATCACACCTATCACTGATTGGCCATGGAAAGAGCTTGTTGGTCATCTCGTATTACAAGGTATCGGAGCAGGTCTATTAGCATCTTTCACTTTTCTTTACGCAATCAGAACCATTGGAGCGGAAGCCAGCGCCGCATTCGGATCTCTCACACCAGTATTGGCAACCTTACTCGCAATGCCAGTGTTTAATGAGCAGCCTGATACCCTTACATGGTGTGCTTTAATATTGGTGACTTGCGGTAGTATCGTGGCGAGTAATATCCTGATGAAACAAGACCCTAATCAGAAATATCAGCCACCTGTTCACAGATAACAATAAAATTGCATAACTTTTTACAGGCACCTATTGAAAGCCAAAATAGCGTTTTGATAACCTGTTGCGATAATAAATTAAACGTCAGATGTTATGCCTTCAACTCATACAAAAGATGAACTGCATAAATTCCTAAAAACAGGGATGCGAATCTCGGTAAATTTCGAGTTCGGTCAGGAAGAAAAGTACATTTACGCTGCTACTTATTTAGGGCTTAAAGAAAACGCTTATATCATTCTCGACATACCCGCTCGGTTATTAGAAGAGCAAGCGCTAAGAAAACTCACCAATGTGGACGTTGTTATCCGTGGTGTGTCAGATACAGATCTGGGGCATGTGATTGCTTTTAAGACCAGTGTGCTGATGAACTTGGTCCGACCGTCTCCGTTATTGTTTGTACGGATTCCTGCCACCTTCGCGACGAAGCCTGTACGTGAGCATGAGCGTTATAAATTGCAATTGGACTGTGCAATAGACCACACTGGCAATAAATATGATGGCAGTTTGGTCGACTTCTCTCTTTCTGGCTGTGGAATTTCGACGTTGGTTGAACCCGAGTTTGAAATCGGTGAACGAATTACGATTGAATCCCCTTTAAGTGGCTATATCGACGAAGAAAACCACTGCTCAGTTGCCAATATTAAGAAGCTACCAAAAGGTTGGATTATAGGCGTGAAATTTGAGGTACCGCTTGATATGTCCGAAGAATTGAAGAATGAGTTACTAGAGCATTCTTTTTCAGCCAGCACAATTTAGGCTGCATGAGGTTCTCAACCGTAAAGAACTAAAAAGGGAGCATCATGCTCCCTTTTTAGTTCTGCATTACGTCCGTTCTAGCAAAAATCTCTGCTTAAAATCGACAAACGCTTCATGTAATGCGTTTTCTTTGATTGGCTTGAGCAAGACATAATTCGCCCCTGCCGCCATAAATGCATCACTAGTTTCTTTAGCTGTATCAGCCGTACAGGCATAAATAGGCGTACCAAGTCGCAAGTTCTGACGGATCTCATGAGTTGTTTCAATACCACCAAGATGCGGTAATTGATTGTCCATCAAGATAAGGTCATAAGTATTGTCCGCGAGAAACTCCATCGCCTCTAATCCATCTTTTGCCCAATCAACCTGCATTTTGTACTTCTTGCAGAACGCCTGAAGAATAAAGGCATTGGTGTGATTGTCCTCCACCAGCAACACTTTCAAACTCTCATCAAACAAAGCTTCAGGCTTAACGCGTTGGCTGACTTCTAACGGTCGGAATACACGCTCACGGTCTTTTACCGGCAATGTCACAACGAAAGTTGTGCCCATCCCTTTACTACTACGAACCTGAACATCGCCTTCCAACATATCGACAAGATTCTTAACGATGGTTAAGCCTAAACCACTACCACCGTATTCTCGTGTTGTTGTTGCTTCTTCTTGTACAAACGGTTCGAACATTTGGTCTAACTTGTCCGACTCAATCCCGATCCCCGTATCAGTAATTTCAACAACCAATACACTGTTCTCTGCACCATAAAATTGCTCAAGCTCGGCATGGATCCGGATAGAACCCGACGGAGTAAACTTGGCGGAGTTACTAACAAGGTTAAACAGAATTTGGTTGAGTCGAACTTGATCCGTAAAGATTTCGACATTCGGATCCAGTTTGTTTTCGATAACCAGCTCAACCCCTTTATTTGTACAGATTGGACGATAGATATTTTCCAATGTGCGAATCGTATCGGAGAATGAGAACGGGTGCTTCTGGATATTAAACTTACCTTGCTCTATCTTGGAGAAATCCAAAATATCATTCAGTACGGCAAGTAAGTGCTCACCACTGTGGCACAGAACATCAATTTGGTTCTTCTGCTCTTGAGTTTCTACCGTGTCTTTAAGCAATTGCGCAACACCTAAGATACCGTTAATTGGAGTACGGATCTCATGACTCATCTTCGCAAGGAAATCAGCTCTAGCTTGTGCAGACTTCTCTGCTTCTCTACGTGCGATATTACTTTGCTTTTCCGCTTCAATCAGAGTCGTAATGTCTTGCCCTTGCACAATGATGCCACTGATATCACCATCGACACGAATTGGTGATAGGTTCCAACGGTAAATCTTATTCCCAATTGGAACGTTGACGCCTGTTAACGTCGCACCTTGCGCTGCCATCTTCAGGTGAGGTGTCAATTTATCTTTGAAGCCTTGGAAGACAGGATGCATGGTTTCATTGTCATCTTCGATAACGAGCTCTTTGCGTGCTGCAGGGTTCATTTGGATAAGAACACTTTCCTCAGACCACACCATAATCGGTGATAACGCGAAGTTAAACAGGTCTCGGAATGACTTCTTCTGCGCCTCTAGTTCCTCAAAAGTACTTTCAAGAGTAGAGCCGATATGATCGAACTCTTCGATATCCGAACCATCAAAGCGCTCAAAGCCCTTTTCCTCACGCGCGGAACGAGTGTAGGACATCAGAGACTCCAACTGAGCCGCTACCTTACTCTCGATCCATTCTTTAGTGAGCAACGCAATCATGATCATACCGATGATAGAAGCCAACATTGCTAGGATATGTTGGATCTGCAACGTAACAACGCTTTGGTTATCCTGCACAGTAAGCAAGCATAACTCTGTCGTCACGGCATTCACTTCTATTGGAGTTTGAATCACTAGAAGTTTGTCGAGCCTTCTTTCTGAACCTTTGCGCTGCAAAATATCCGCAACATTGTATGGCTCGTCACCAATTAAGGAGTTAGCTAAAGGGACGTTATTCGCCACAAGGACCACATTGTCGACATTACTTTCGCTTTTTAGCTTCTCCATCAAAGCGAAGTTGTTATCAAGCACTACAACATTAAAAGAGAAGCCAAGCACTTCACCTGTCGCAGGATCCAACACTGGCACGCGACGCGTCAGCATATGTCTAGAACCAATAGAGGTCATCACATTAATGTAATACCAGTTATTACTAAAGGTGACTCGGTTCGCCAAACTGTCGAGGATAAGATCATTCACACCATAGAAATGTGCATTACCATCATCCCAAATGATGCCCTTATGATCGGTCAGAAAGCGAAACTCTGGCGTGTGCGATGGGTCACTTTGATCGATACTGAGAAAGAAAAAGTTAAGTGCATCAGTGTCGCGATTGGTGTAAAAGTCACGAATCACTTCACTTTTTGAGTTGCTGTCATGATGTATTTGAATCGCCGCAAAGTGACTATCAAATATATTGTGGATCAATGCAGAGGTTTGTTGCTTCGTTCTGTCGACTTCTTGCCAAATTATCTGTTTAGAGAAGTAATAGCTCTGAATAAAAATCCCTAGAATGATCGGAGCAAGAACAAGAATGATGATCTTTGTTATGAGCGTCGCCAGTGAGCGACGCTTCTTTATGTTTGATCGAGTTATTGTCATCAATTATCTGAATATCTAAATGCACGCTTCTTCAGCGTTTCGATTCTTTCCGGTGAATCAGCTTTGGTAACAATTTCAAAATCACCAGAATATACGGTTGGGACAGGTTTTCCTTCCAAATCCCACTTAATGGCTTCTGCCATGGCGATACCAGTATCATCATTCATACGCATAACAGTGATATCTAAGTCGCCTTTCTGAATAGCGTCAAGCTCTGCTGAACCACCGCCCCAACCGTTGATCATAACATCACTTCGCCCTAAATCTGCTAACGCCTCAACAGCGCCTAACGCAACATCAGTCGAGCACGCATAAATAAAATCAACATCTGGGTGCTTTTCTAAACTTGCTTTTGCAGCATCATATCCCGACTGCTTTGTTGCTTTAGTGTAGTACGCTGATTGTAGTTCAAAGTTATTATCACGGTTAACCTGATGAATAAACGTGTCACCTCTCACATCACTAATGTACCCTTCCGAGAAATAGAGCACACTGTAATAGGTGTGCTTTGGAAAGTACTTTCCGAATTCTGTCGCTAATTCACGGCTGCCTTCCGCGTGATCAAATCCGACATATAAAAACGGTTGATGTTTATCCCATTCACGCACTGGTGTCGTGATATTTTGTAAGATCAATTTGGTGTTTGTTGAATCAAGAACGTGTTCAACAAATTTGCGGTGTCTGGTTGTATCTAACGTAAAAATCAAATAATCGGATTTGCTCTTCAGCGCTTCCATTAACGACAAGCTTTGCTGCTTAATATCCGCATTAGGGCGTGTGAAAACTTGGTTGATCTGATAGTTGATATTTAGCTTGTCCAAGCGCTTTTCAAATGCCGCAATGTTTCTTACCCAGTAATCAGATACTTGCTGCCCCGGATAAACCACGGATATTTTAAGCGGACGCTTTTTGTTTTTAGAGAATGGTACAGGACGTTCACGAACGGCTTCTGCTAAAGCATTAGTGAGTTTTCGCTGCTGCGGGAATTCATCCAAGAACTCTTGATAACCCCAGTAGCCATTGAGCACTTGCGTTGCATGTGAAACAGGAGAGAAACCGACCATAGAAATCAGGGAAAATAGTAACGCTTTTTTCATCTGTTGCTCTTTTAGTTTTTTATGGAGCATGGAACTGCTCTATTTTATTACCTAGCCGAGTCATCCTTTACCCTATAATTCTGATATCCATAAATTGCCCGCTTCTATATAAATTTTTTTGATATTAAGCCTAGCAGGGCATCAATGTATTATGTGTTACTGTCGCCTGAAATGATACCCATAATAGACAAAAATAAACCGCCATTTGAAGGCGGTTTGCTCTCTAATACGCATAGTGTTAATTCAAATTGCCCAACATTGAACTAGCAGCACATATTTGGACTTTTTAGTTGATTAGAAGTTGTACAGCTCAATATTGGTCGAAAATGTCACTTGCGAAAATCATTGATTAATTGGAACACTTCACTCGTGTTTGAAATGCAAGGACATGTTTTTCATCGATACAAATTTCAGCATCTTCGCTGACTAAGAGCTCTTTCTTAGCTTTAGTCAGTTGCTTGATAAAGTATTCCGCTTTCATCGCGACGCTTTTGCTTTCAAAAGAAGAGAACCATTCCAAGGTTAATGGTCCCTTCCCTTTCAGTGCTTTTGCACCTTTCCCGCTCTGATGCTGTTTGAAGCGTCGATCCACATCATTCGTTACACCACAATACAGCGCATTGCGGTTATTACGGATTAGATAGACGCTCCAACTTTGCTCGGCAGTCTCACTCATGAAAGCAGAGATTCAACCTGTTCTTTTAATGCGGTCAGCTCTGCACGAAGTTCTGCCACTTCTTGTTCTAACTGGCTAATGCGCTCAGAACTGGCTGATGATGGCGCCGCACTTGCCACAGCCAACTCACTGATGTCTACCTCACCACAAAATAGATGCATGTAACGTGATTCACGCTTGCCCGCCTCGCGAGGCAGTTTAACCACAAGAGGTCCTTTCTCTTCGCTTGCAAGGTGCTCAAGAACGTTTTCAACTTCCTTTACATCATTAAATGTTGCTAGACGATTAGTGCGCGTGCGAATTTCGCCAGGGGTTTGAGCACCACGAAGCAGCATGCAACATACGATGCCTTTCTCTTGCTCGGTAAGTTGTAGGTCGCCAAACTCGGTATTACAGAATCGGTGTTGGTATTTGCTGACACGGCTATTGAAACCACTTTCATCACTGACAAGACGACGCTCGATGAGTGCATCAACCGCGTCTAGTACGTCTGCTTCAGACAATGACATGACAGGTTCGCGGTTGCTTTTTTGATTACATGCGTTCGTCAGCGCGTTAAGGCTTAGGGGGTATTGGTCGGGGGTGGTGACTTCTTTTTCGATTAAGCAGCCAATTACTCGTGCTTCAATTGCCGTTAGCTCAACTTTCATAATGCATTTCCTTATTATTGTTGCATTTGAACTGGGTATCAGGCTAAAGCATAGCGCATGGACCTGACACCCTTTGCGAATCGGGTTAGGTCTTAATGCTCTGATAGAATCGACACTTTGGTCATTTTTCCATTCTCGTCAATCATCATTATCTTCGAACGATTGAGTTCGACTTCAGTGATTTCGAGTTGCGTTCTAGCAGCCACATACGCTGCTTTGAGTTTGGTAGCCAAAGAATCGTCTTGGTTATCGATCTCTTGGCTTTCGACTTGCTCCGCAATAGTCCCAGAGTTCATTTCGAGCTTCATATTTTTGTATTGAATGAAGTTGATGATATAGCGAAGGCTCCACCATGACAACGAGTCCCTTCACTCAAGTGAGCAACATTCACGCTTTTAGCACTCGATTGTTAATGCCACATCAGAATTGATGGATAAATGTCCAACCCAGCATGACGTTTGATCTAAAGACTGTTATGCCACGAGATGTTGTGCTTTAATCGAATCAGATATTCACAAATTAGGAAAGGGAACCATGAGTAGCGTATTTGAAATCGTGAACCAAGCTCGTCGTAAAAACAAACTAAAACGTGAGCTGCTTGATAACGAGAAAAAAGTTCGTGACAACCGTAAACGTGTAGACCTACTAGAAAACCTTCTAGACTACATCAAACCAGAAATGTCTCACGACGAAATCGTTGCAATCATCAAGAACATGAAAGCAGACTACGAAGACCGCGTTGACGATCACATCATCAAGAGTGCAGAAATTTCTAAAGCACGTCGTGACATCAGCCGTCGTATTCGCGAACTGACTGAAGAAGACAAACAAACTAGCGGCAAAAAATAAGCCCAAATAGTTGTAGAATTTAACCCCGAGCAGGGATAACTTGCTCGGGGTTTCTTTTTGTAACTTACAAAACCAGTGTGTACAATAACACCAATTCTTGTTCCCAAAACACCCAATTTCTCTATGTCTTCTACTTCTTCTAGCGTGCAACCAACGTTAGCAAAACAACTTTTCACTATGACCTGGCCAATGCTGTTTGGCGTATTGTCATTGATGAGCTTCCAACTTGTCGACAGTGCCTTCATTGGGCAACTGGGCGTTTTACCACTTGCGGCACAAGGCTTCACTTTACCATTACAAATGGTGGTTATTGGCATTCAAGTTGGTTTGGGTATTGCCACTACCGCAGTGATATCGAAAGCACTAGGAGCAAACGACACCCACTACGCAAAACAATTAGGTGGGTTAGTCCTCATGATTGGCTCTGTCGGCGTAGCTGTACTTGGTTTGATCATTTGGTTATTGCGTTACCCTATTCTCTCTTTATTAAGCGCACCAGAAACCGTCATGCCAATTATCGACAGCTACTGGCCATGGTGGTTGCTAAGCTCATGGACGGGTGCTGTGCTGTACTTCTATTACAGTATTTGTCGTTCTAATGGTAATACCATGCTGCCAGGCACTATGATGATGGTCACCAGTGTAGTGAACTTAGTGCTCGATCCACTATTCATTTTCACCTTTGATTTAGGCATCAACGGTGCCGCTATCGCTACGATAATCGCGTTCGGGTTTGGCATTTTGGTTGTGGCGCCTCGCGTACAAAAAAATCACTGGGCGACGTTCCAATGGCAAGAGCTGGATGTTGTGAAAAGCGTTCGCTCCATCGGTCACATTATGGGACCAGCAATGATCAGCCAATTATTACCACCACTCTCTTCTATGCTGGCGACGAAACTATTGGCGGGCTTTGGTACCGCAGCGGTAGCATCATGGGCGTTAGGCTCTCGTTATGAGTTTTTTGCTATTGTTTCTGTACTTGCACTGACGATGTCAATGCCGCCGATGGTTGGTCGTCTACTAGGAGCGAAAAACTACACCGACATTCAGTCTCTCATCTCGATTGCGGTTAAGTTCATACTTGGTTTCCAATTGCTGATTGCTGTGATTACGTTTATCGCTGCAGACCCACTGGCATTATTGATGACCAGCGACGCGCAAGTCACCCATGTACTCGAAATGCACTTGATGATTGTACCTATCAGTTTGGGCTCGCTTGGTGTATGTATGTTGATGGTTTCGATCTGTAACGCCCTTGGTAAGTCCTACACTGCACTGACCATTTCGGCACTGCGCCTATTTTTGTTCTTCCTTCCGTGTTTGTGGATCGGTGCACAAATGGGTGGGATTCAAGGGCTACTTATTGGCGCGTGTTTGGGTAATATCTTAGCTGGTATCGCGGCTTACTTAACCTATAGAAAAACAATTCGTAAGCTCACAGAAGCGCATGCTGCCGCTTAAATAAGCAAGAAAAACGAAAGCCCTCGCATTGAGGGCTTTATGGTTTTTATACACTAGGGTCTGTTGATCTTTCGCGGTTAAATTTCACTCAGATGTGAACGCCTAGCCGAACCCTTTGGGCAACGTTTGTAAAGAAAGACGTTAGCCTAGCGCCACTTTATCCGCTGGGAACACAACACCAGTCTGTCTTCTCACCTCAGTGAGCACTTTAGCAACGATAAGTGAGCGCTGCTTCATTTGAGGATCAATCGAGCCAACTTTGAGTTGCTTAGCAAATGCTTGCGCTTCGTAGAACATGTGGTTCTCTTCTTGAGGTAATGTTAGTACTTGTTTACTCTCACCTCGCAAAATGCGCTCAACACCACGTCCTGTGGCAATCATATCTACCAGCACACTGCCCTGTTCACCCTGGAATTCACTTGGGATTAGCGAATCGCTTACCTTGGAATGTAATAGGTTCACGTTAAAGCCGTCATACGCCAACGTCACACTGCCACAACCATCGACGCCAGAAGGCAGAATGTGAGCACTTGCTTCTATGCTGTTAGGCTCGCCAAACAACTCAATCGCGGAGCCAACACAGTAGTAGCCGATGTCCATAATCGAACCGTTAGAAAATTCTGGATTGAATGTATTTGGATTCTCACCATTTAAATATTTCTGATATCGGGAAGAATACTGACAATAACTGATCGTGGCATGACGAAGAGGGGCGATCGCTGGTAGGCTGTCTTTTAGCACTTGAAAATTCGGCGTATATGGTGACATGAAAGCTTCGAACAACACGACGTTATTTTCTTCAGCGGTCTTAAACATCGCCTGAGCAAGAGGATAATTTGAAGCCATTGGCTTTTCACAAATCACGTGCTTACCCGCTTTAAGCATTTGCATTGCCTGAGGCGCATGCAGTGAATTTGGACTCGCTATGTAAACCGCATCGATATCGTTATCAGCCCCCAATGCTTCTAAGCTATCGTAATAAGATTGCGCATTATAAGGCTTGCCAAATTCGCGCGCTTTCTCAACATCACGTGAATACACAGCTTGAAGACAAAATTCTTTGGTCTGGAGCGCAGCTTCAACAAATTGTTGAGAGATCCAGTTCGTCCCGATCACAGCAAGTTTGAACATGTTACTTCCTTTTCTTTATCGTTCTAGAAGCCGTAAGGAGTTCGGCTCGCAGACACGATTTAAGCAAGCTTTAGTTCATTAAACAACTCAAACAGTTGATTCGACTTGTAAGGTTTCGGTAAGTAAGCATCCATTCCCGCAGCAAAGCAGTTTTGAATATCTTCTTCGAGCACACTTGCTGTCAAAGCAATAATGGTGATCTTCCCACTTCCTACTTCTTTCTCCCAGCGGCGAATTTCTTTTGTTGCGGTCAAACCATCCATAACTGGCATCATGCAATCCATAAGAATTGCATCAAACTTCTCCCCCTTAGTGATGGCTTCTAATGCCTCTTGCCCATTGCTGGCAATCAGATAATCGTATCCCGCCTTATCTAAGAAAAAGCTGGCTATCTTTTGGTTCATCAAGTTATCTTCAGCAATCAAAATGCGACGATGTGTACGTGACTGGTTGATATTATGAACCACTGCCGAATGTGTGACATGGTAACTTTGAGTATTTTGTTCAATGTGTGCGAGTTCATCAATGGCATGCCTAAAGCGGTTACCTAAAAAAGGTAAAGTCAGCACAGAATGAATACGCTCAGAATTGGTGTAGGTAGAGATCAAATGATGTTGGCAAACAATGATTCGGCTAATATCAACCGTACGCGCTAACTCGTCTATTACAGAATCCAACGCCACTCTGCCATCATGACAATAAAAGATCACTTCCAGCCCCTTTGTAGAAGTCGGTAAATCCTTAATGCTGCTTACCTCTGAAAGCTGAATACCAGCTAAACGACACTCTTTCATAATTTGATCGGCATACGCGTAGTTATCTCCAATGAGAATACCGTTACGAATGGTTTCTGAGCGCCAACCTACGGTCGGCAACACTTCCACTTCAATTGAGAACTCAAAACTGGTTCCCACTCCTTTTGAAGACGTCGCGGTTAACTTGCCGCCCATCATAGCCACCAGTTGACGACAAATGGCCAAGCCTAGTCCTGTCCCTCCAAACTGACGTGATATACCTTCGTCTTCTTGAGTGAAAGGCTCGAAGATGGAATCAAGCTTGTCCTTTTCTATACCTACACCGGTGTCGGATACTCGAAAAGTCAAAAATACGCTCTTTTGTGTGGTGGATTCTTGGTAGTCAACATCCACATTGATGCAGCCCTTCTCTGTGAACTTCACCGCGTTCGATACCAAGTTCATGACGATTTGCTTGATTCGATGGTCATCAACCTTGATGCGCGCGGGAATACGCTCATCTAAATTGATATTCAGTTCTAATTGCTTGGACGTGGCTTTGGACTGGAACAAAATCATCGATTGGTACACGACTTCACGAATATCTGTTTCGATAAGAGAAAGCTGTAAATGACCTGATTCAATCTTAGATAGATCAAGGATGTCATTAATTAACGTGAGCAAGGTATGCGACGAGGTATCAATATCGGTTAAGACTTCTTTTTGATGATCTGAAAGTTCGCTTTGTGACAGGATCTCTGTCATCCCGATAATCCCGTTCAAAGGGGTTCGAATTTCATGAGACATGCTTGCAAGAAAGACCGACTTTGCGCGGTTTGCCGAAATAGCAGATTCTTTGGTTTGCAAAATCTCTTCTGTTTGTCGGTTTTGCTCCTCCATCATTCGATTAACTTGTTGTGCAAAGATCGTGAACTCATCATTGCCATCAACCACCACCTTCTCCCCCTTTACATGTTCATGGATTAAGGTGTTAAGCGAATGAATAATCGAGTCCAATTTACTATGCACACGATACCAAGTACCAAAGCCTAACCAACATAACAGGATGATGATGACCATCACGCCCGAGGTCATGAGCGTTATGCTCTGCTTTTGCGAACTGACTTGGACCAACAATGCGCTTTCAACCTGTTGCGTGAAACCTGCGGTCATGACTTGCAAGCGTTGAACACGGTGGTCAAGATCTCGTAAATAAGTCACATAGTCAGATTGGGACATCTCTCCTGCCAATAAACGTCCTCGGGCTTCTATACTCGACAAATAACGAGGAGACGTATACAAACTAAGGAGCTTTTCTACCTGCTCATTTGATGCACCTAACTTTAAGAATCCTTCCAGACTTTGCTGTTGGCGCTCAATGGCTTGAAAGAACATGTTTTGATTCGGTTGGCTATCAGGCTGTAGCACCAACCGATACGTCAACCACGCTTCTTTTTGCGTCCAGTAAGAAAGTTGAGCAAGATAAGCGATGAAATCTTGCATCCAATGCGCTTCATCACTATCAAACAAGTGATTATGTTGAACCAGTGATTGAGACATTTCTTGCAACAGGCGAAACGACCAATCTCCGGCATCCACACTGTCTCTCAAGTCACCAGAGATCAAATCTAACATCGCTCGCTTAAGGTCATCAGAATACTCGGCAGTATAACTGTTCTGTATAAACTTCTCGTAGATAGAAAGCGCTCTATCACGTTGTACTTTCACTTCAATTGGTAAAGGCTGCTCTTCTCCATATCGATGACGCTCCTTCTCCATGTCATAGACAAAATGAGACGCTTCGGAAATCAGTTTCAAGCCTTGAATATTACTGACCGTTTGATTGAGTTGGTCGACTCTTTGAGAGTTAACGACAAATTGGTGAACGGCAAACACAGAAATAACCACCGCGGGTAACAGTGCGAGTAGAGCTAAACGTAATTTTATAGAAAGTTTTATCATCCGTTTGCCCGTGTTAGGAAAAGGCTCTCGAATTAATACTAGACCACTTTCATAGATTGAATATGAACTTGTATGAAGTGTTTTATCGGCAACTTAATCGGTCTGAACTGCCCAAACGGCTAAAAACACACTCATTACCCTTCTATACATTGAGGTCATAAGAAGGAAAAATGTGATTGCTTGCAAAATTTTGCTGCATCATTTTTAAACAGATTTAGTTAAACCAACTCATACCATGGGCGAACTTAAAGATACCGCCTA
The DNA here is from genome assembly GCF_024181835.1 of Vibrio sp. Y29_XK_CS5. NCBI lineage: Bacteria > Pseudomonadati > Pseudomonadota > Gammaproteobacteria > Vibrionales > Vibrionaceae > Vibrio > Vibrio sp. Y29_XK_CS5. The sequence continues at coordinate 435,594 of NZ_JAMZAM010000001.1, read as the reverse complement.
AAATGGCGAAAAACGTTTACCATTTAAGTGTTAAAGATTATCCATATCACATTATTTAAAAGGAAGTTCACCTTGTTACATATAGTCACTTTGAGATGAACCTTTATTGTCGCGAAATAAGTTTTATAGATAGGAAAAGTCAATCCCTATAAAACGCCGCTTTAGTCACATTAATAAGCCAAAAAATGAATCATACCCCACACTTTTAACTGGATTTATTTTTCCTAGCAGAATAAGACCTCCACCCGTACAATCCGCACACATAATTATTACAACCCAATTACAAAACACCCTCACTTCACGCTCTACCGTTGAGGTAACAGCAGAAAGTAAGGTCAGCCCCCAAAACGTGAAAGGTCCAAAACAACAATGAGTCCAGAGAAATATCTCCAAGACTGGCAAACTAGCCAAACGATTGCTGAATCTATTTCCCCTCTTATTGGTAAGTTATATCGTCAAAAAGGAATCGAAGTGGTTCTGTTTGGTAAAACACTTATCAACGCAACAACCATCGACATTCTCAAAACTCACCGTATTGCAAGACGTTACACCGGAAGCCCTCTTTCTCTTGAACAAACCATGCCAATCATCCAAGCGCTGTGCGAAATGAGCATCTCGTCTTGTCGTGTTGATGTTGGTCAGCTTGCTGGTATGTACTGGAAAGATCACGAAGATACTGCCGCACTTAGTGACTTTTTACACACAGCACTTCAAGGTGCTCGTGATGCCGACTCTTCTCTAGCAGCTCGTGACGTGGTTCTTTATGGCTTCGGTCGTATCGGCCGCCTATTGACTCGCCTGTTGATTGAAAAGAGTGGTCCGGGTTACCCACTTCGTCTGCGTGCAATTGTTGTGCGTGGCGGAAAGAAAGGCGATCTAGAAAAACGTGCTAGCTTGCTCCGTCGTGACTCAGTTCATGGACAGTTCAACGGTAGTATCGTGATTGATGAAGAGCGTAAAGCACTGATCGTGAACGGTAACTACATTCAAATTATTTACGCGAATAACCCAAGTGATGTGGACTACTCAGTTTACGGCATCAACAATGCACTAGTTGTTGATAACACGGGTGTTTGGCGTGATGCCGAAGGTCTAAGCCAACACGTAGCGTGTAACGGTGCAGAGAAAGTACTGCTTACTGCACCAGGTAAAGGCGACATCAAGAACGTCGTATTTGGTGTGAATGAATCTGTGATTCAAGAAGATGACACTATCATCTCCGCAGCGAGCTGTACGACTAACGCTATCACTCCGGTTCTTAAAGCCCTGAACGACAAGTACGGTGTGCTTTCTGGACACATTGAGACCGTTCACTCTTACACCAACGATCAAAACCTAATCGACAACTTCCACTCAGGCGATCGCCGTGGTCGTAGTGCTTCATTGAACATGGTTCTTACGTCAACAGGCGCAGCGAAAGCGGTAGCAAAAGCACTTCCAGAACTTGCAGGTAAGCTTACAGGCAACGCAATTCGTGTACCGACTCCGAACGTATCAATGGCTGTTGCAAACCTTAACTTGGGTGAAGATGTAGACCGTGATTCGCTGAACGAATACCTACGTGAAATGGCATTAAACTCTGAGCTTTCTGCGCAAATCGATTACACAGATTCGACAGAAATCGTATCAAGCGATCTAGTGGGCTCTCGCCACGCAGGAGTGGTAGATGGCCAAGCAACCATCGCTCAAGACAAGCGCTGTGTACTGTACATCTGGTACGACAATGAATTTGGTTACAGCTGTCAAGTTGTACACTGTATGGAACAAATGATGGGTGTTCGTTACCAAACATTCCCTCGATAAGGTGAACCTTGCTCCACAACGTTAACCACAATGTGTAACGAGCAACACCCCAGCATTTGTTTTAAATAATAAGCGCCTTGCGCATTACTAATATACTTCCCCGCTTATACGCCTGATGACCCTCAGGCGTTTTTTCGTTTTAAGACACTTTGACATTCCTCAGACAAATCGATGCGAAATTGAACGTTAGATACCCAAATGACCTCAATATTCAGAATTCAGAGCGTTGTTACTAGCGCTAGTTCAAAGATAAATCGCTTGCGTAAAAGTTCACTATTGCCGAGGGATTTATCAAAGAATTGGCGTTAGTAACACGCTCCCTAGGGCAAATTGTCTTGCTGAAACTAGAATTTTGAGGTTATTTGGGTATGTTCATGTTTCGTTCATATTCAAAATCGTAGTATGAACCCATAGATTGAAAGAGAGGTCATGATTATGAATCGAATTATCGTTACTGCATTGGCACTGATTACTGGCTTTTTTACTTTGGTATTTAGCCTAATCATGGCGATTCCATTGACCATCGCAGCCCTGATTACTGGTAAACGTATTGAAAAGCGCGTGAAGCAAATGCAGCAAGAAATGCATGAAGAGTATGAATTCAATACGGGTAAGTCCGACGCAATTGAAGGCGAGTTTGAAGAAGTTCGTCGCTAACGCTTCTGAAGGTTCCACACTCCCCCTATGTTCCTGAGCAACCTTCTTTGCTGACATCCTATCTCGTTAAGAGTTAGGATGTTTTTTTATTGGTCATCGACAAAAAAGGCTACCATTACGGTAGCCTTTTAACTTCATGAGCAGTGCATTCTACTTGGTTAAATCGTCACAACCACACGCACTGCCAGCAACATTAAAACGATGCCAGACAGTCGGTCAATCAATACTGCCTTTGAGCGAATACGGTCCACAACTCGTGAGTTAGACAATACCAATGTGATGAACGTATACCACAAACCATCAACAACAAATGGGGTCGCGACGATAATCATTTGGTTACTTAGGTCATTACCTAACGCAACAAATTGACTGAACAGTGCAATAAAGAACAGTGCAATTTTCGGACTTAGAATCGAAATCAGAAAACCCTCTCGCGCCGATTGCAAAACCGTCGTCTCTTCACCGGATTCTAACTTCGCCGCTACGCCCCCCTTTGAACGCAATGCATTGAAACCAAGATACGCCAAGTAAGCTGCACCAGCTAAACTAATAGTCTTAAATAACAATGGGCTTTGTTGAAGTACCACGGCCAAACCGATCAAGGTAATGAAAGCATAAATACCGATACCAAACGCGTGTGCCCATGCGGTAGCCAAACCATTCACACGACCACCAGCCAACGAGTGCTTAGCAACAATCGCTAAACTCGGTCCTGGCGACATCGCCCCTAGTAAACACACGGTAAAAAGTGATAGCCAAACTGTTAGTGTCATAAGAATCTCCCCTCTTTGACGCTAATCTATCAATGGAATAGGTATAATTAGAAATCAAAGTTTTTCATACTAGCCATGATTTGAAATCATAAGGCAACAATGCATTTATTATCGAATGGAATACTCTGAAATCTGCATGACCGAACGAATCTCTTCGCGCACCCATTTATGTGCAGGATCCGTATCGTATTTTGGATGCCACATTAACCAATACTGATGAATAGGCGTTTCGAGAGGTAGTGCTTTATGGGCTAAGTCCCAATGCTTTGCGAGATTGACCGCAATATGCTCTGGAACCACCATCAGATGTTCACTAGAAACTAGGCGATTGATAGCAGCAGAGAAGAAAGGCACTTTGAACGTGACATGACGTGTATGCCCTAGCCCTCTTAACGCTAAATCGGTGTAAGAATCTTTATCTCCACCGCCTGTTACTTTGATATGAGAGTAAGAAATTAAATCTTCAACGCTGATGCTATCTTGCTTTGCTAAAGGGTGAGAGGCTTTCATCAAACAGACTGATGAGTCTTCACCAATCTTCACACTAGACACACCTTGAGGCTTCTCTGGATACATGGAAGACGCGATATGAATACCAGTCTCATGAAGCTTATCTAGAAAGTCTGGTTGCCACAATCGATACGCCATATCCAACCGAGGAGCAAAGCCACTCAAGTGCGAGGCAATGTCAGGGAGTACGTATTGTGCGACGTAGTCACTCGATGCCAATACTAGCTCCCCTTTCCAATCTGCGGGTTCAAAAGGCTTGTCATCGAGAAGATGATCGAACTCAGCCAATAAGTCGTCCAACTTCTCTTTTAGAAGTAGTGCTCTTGGCGTTGGAATCAGTTGGTTCCCCTGCCGAACCAATAAGGGATCGCCGCACAACTCACGTAACTGCGCTAACTGACGGCTTACCGCCGATTGGGTGATATGCAAACGCTCGGCAGTTTTGCTCACATGGCACTCTTCAAGCAATACATGCAGAGAGCGCAGCAGATTCAGATTGATGTTATTCAGCACGTTCTACCCATTTCGCGCGCCAATCTGCGGCGGCATACTCTTCTGGCCAGTATTCAACTTGTTTGCAAATCAACCCATCTCGCACGGTGTGAAAAGTAATCGCCCGATCGGAGCGGACGCCATCGCTTACTATGACGTCAGTGACCACTTGCTCACCGTCACTTACGATACGCTCTATAGTAAAGGTCCACTCACCTTCTGCTGGATAAGCAGAGTTCAATTGGGCAAAATTCTTTCTGCCACGAATCACTTCTTTCGTCAGTGGCCAAACTACTTCACAATCAGGCGCAAGGAGTTCCGCTGCTGCATAGAAGTCATTGCTTGCCATTACTTTCCAGAAGTTGAGGACGATGTCTTTCTCGGTCATTTTACGAACTTGCTCCCTGTCGTATTGAAAAACTCCGTTAACACGGTATGTGTCATCACGTTACGAAGCTCTGGATAGCTTTGGATATAATCTCGAATCTCGTTGAGGCGAGCGATATTCGGAACTTCGACAAACAGCATCATATCGGTTTCACCACTGATTGCATGGCACCATTTCACACCATCAATTTTGTACAGATCATTCGCGTAGTTATCACAGTGATGACTAGAGGCTGATGTATCAAACTTCAGCGCCATATATGCACAAATCGTCGACTCTTTGGATGTCGCAATATCGGCATGATAGCCAAGGATCACTTGGTCATTTTCAAGCTTTTTGATTCGAGCTGTCACAGCAGAACGTGACAAGCTAACTTGCTCTGAGATTTCAGTAATAGAGAGACGGGCATTCTGCCGTAATAGTTCTATGATCTGATGATCAAATTTGTCCATAACATCACCAAGCTTTCCTTAATTTTTTCATTCTACTCAATTACAACTTATTGAAAACCGACAATTTGCTGTTTATCGGTAAAACAACCGTCATTTTGACGGTCGACAACATCATTTTGATATGCAGAATTTAGATATGCTTGTGGCTTGCATTACCTAGATGTTCGAGGTCGTTATGGAACAACTCAAAAAAGACATTACGCTGATATCAGGAATTGGTCAGCTATCGACAACCTTAATGGGTACGGGTCTATTTATGATTCCAGCGATTGCCGCTGGCATTGCAGGGCACTTCTCACTTTGGGCTTGGATTATTTTATTCATTGCTATTTGTCCCATCGCTTTGACTTTCGCTCAGTTGGGCAAGCGCTATCCAAGTGCTGGCGGCACGGCGTATTTTGTTCGTAAAGCATTTAATAGCAAACTAGAGAGCAGCGTCGCGTGGTTATTTGTTAGTGTTATTCCTGTTGGTGTCCCTGCTGCTGTCGCACTTGCCGCCGGCTTTTTACAACAACTGTTACCAGAGTTCATTAGTAACCACCTTTTCGCTCAAATTCTCACAGTGGCTCTGCTAGTGGTCGTTAATCTACTTGGCACTAAATCATCGGGGCGGCTACAGACGGTCATCGCATTGAGCATTTTTGCTTTAGTCGGTGCATTTTTATGGAAAGGCGATGTGGGACCTGTTGATTTAAGCATGCCTAAGATAACGACGGATTCGACATGGTCAGTTGCTGCAGCGCTTGGTGTCATGTTCTGGTGTTTTGTCGGAATAGAAGCCTTTGCACACATGGGAGAAGAGTTTAAGAACCCACAACGAGACTTCCCGATCGCGATCATCGTTGGCTGCTTTGTCGCGGGTGCAACCTATTGGGCATGCTCTGTCGTGATATTGAAGTTTGGTGCTTACGGCAGTGCTGAGTTCGACAGCGCATCAATTCCTTGGTTGAGCGCACATCTATTTGGTGATCATGTGAAATGGCTTATCAGTATTATTGGTTTCTTAGCATGTTTCGCTAGTGTAAACCTCTACACTCAAAGTCTGGCTCGAATGGTGTGGGCGCAAGCAAGAGAACACAAGCCAACCAGTGCTATCGCGAGAGTGTCCGTTCGGGGCGTTCCTGCCAATGCAACGCTAGTCGTTGGCGCCATTTTGCTTGCTTCTTGTGTTATTGGTTCGCTATCGGGACTGGATTTGGAGTTCTTCCTTAAGCTCGCGAATGGCATTTTTGTTCTGGTCTACCTGCTCGCTATGCTTGCCGCTTATAAGTTGTTGCAAGGCTGGGGAAAGACGCTCGCGGGAATTTCTTTGGTATTGTGCACCGCAGTGTTCATTTGTTTGGGTTGGTCTATGCTTTACGCCATCACTATTTTTGCCATGCTGTCTTTACCGTGGAAGCAATGGCGAAAAAAGAACCCTAAACGGGTGATTGAGCAAGACTGATACTCTTATTCAAACAGCTCAGAAATCTGTTCAACCAGAGCATCAATCTCACCAAGCGCGACATTGCCATAACCAAGAACCACTCCTTGCCAATCTCTCACTTTATACTCTGGGTGCTCATAAAAACTCATCGGGCGCAGCACGATACCTCGAATCTTCGCTTGCTGTGTCCATTCGTTCTCATCAATACCTTGTTGCCACTTCAACGTAATATGAAGACCGGCAGCTTGACTGATCACCTTAACTTTATCACCAAAGTGTTTTTCTATCGCCATACACAATTGCTCATGTTTGGTTTTGTACAGTCGACGCATTTTACGAATATGGCGGAGTAACCCTCCTTCAGTGATGAAATCAGCCAAAGCCTCTTGAGTATGAGAGGGAGAATCCCCGCTTAGCGCATCTTTAATCACTAAGCATTCTTCAACTAAAGCATCCGGTACAACAAGATACCCAAGCCGCAACCCGTTAAACATGACTTTACTAAAAGAACCTACATAAAGAACGCGATCATCACGTCCCATTTGGGCTGCAAGCCCTTGCAAGCTGGTATATGGGCGATGGGCAAACTGAAACTCACTGTCGTAATCATCTTCGATAATCCAACGTGACTGTTGCACCGCCCAGTTAATGATCTTTCCTCTTTGTTCGGTATTAAGCGTTGTGCCCATCGGATATTGGTTACTTGGCGTGACATATAAAGCATCTGCATTGCTGGCCGTTACCGCTTCCACATCGAAACCCAATTGCTCTCGAATATAGAGTGGCTCAAATTGATATTGCTGGAATTGAATCAACTTACGCATTTGCGCGTAGCCCGGTTGTTCCATCAAGACTTTGCTACCCGGCTTAAGAGTAACCATAGTGGCAATCGACAACGCTTGCTGAGCCCCGGAGGTAATAATTATCCGCTCAGGGGAACAACTCACAGAGCGGCTTGATGCAAGGTAGTTAGCCAAAGCGCAACGCAATGCCCAGCTTCCTTGAATATCTTGATTGCCCAACAAGCACGTGCGAGACATATGGCGTGCGAGTAACTTTTGCCATTGAGCCATCGGAAATGCGTCCAAATCAGGCACACCCGGTGCAAAAGCACAGTTGATATCAAAGTTACTTTTCGGTGATAAGCCCTTCTTTTCTGAATTAGGCTCAGGCAGATACTGCTCTGGTAATTCCACCGCGACATAAAATCCCGAGCCTTTTTGGCTGATTAAATAACCTTCCGCCACCAACTGCTCATAGGCTGCGATCACCGTATTCCGGCTGATATTAAGCCCTTGTGAGAGTTTTCGTGTTGAAGGTAACTTTCCGTTTTTTGCCCACAATCCTTGAACAATTTTCTCGCGAATTGCGAAAAATAGCGCCTGTTGACGCGTCCCATCACTGTGCTTTAAGTACAAGTCACCAATATCAATCAAAGACAAACTGGATCCATCCATAAGTTAAAACTGGCTCTCTTTAAGCTACCAGTTAAGCGCTACATTGCAATCAAAGATTGAGGAGCAAGTGCTTACCCATATGAGTAAATAAGGAGAAAAAATGTTATCCAGCACCAATAGAACCGAGATAAAGAAAGGCGCACATAAGGCGGTGACGGATGTCGATAAGCTACACGCCATAATAGACGAAAGCTTGATCGCTCATATTGCAATAACCAATGATACGGGTCCGGTGGTTATCCCTATGTTGGCTTGGCGTGTCGACAATTATGTCTATATCCATGGCGCGAACAACAGCCGGCTATTACGCTCGCTCAAACAAGGAGTACAAACGTGCCTAACCTTTACTTTATTTGATGGTTGGGTGTTAGCTCGAAGTGCTTTTCATCATAGCGCACATTATCGCAGTGCCGTCGTCTTTGGGCAGTTTGAAGTCGTAGAAGATAATAATGAGAAAGACAGACTTCTGAATCATTTTATTGAGCAAATTGCGCCAGGTCGAACCGAAGAAGTGCGTTTGAGTAACGAAAAAGAGCTCAAAGCGACCATGTTACTGCGCATCTCCTTGGCGGAAGCATCGGTCAAAGTCAGTAACTTTGGCGTCAACGACGATGCAGAAGACATGGATCTTCCCGTTTGGGCGGGAGTCTTGCCGTACCGGACTGTGGTAGGTCCGCTTCAAGCTTGTGACGATTTATATGAAGGTATATTAGAACCAGATTATCGTAGTGCTTACCCTAATCGTTGGCAGGAATAAGCACCGTAAAGCGCGCCCCACCTAAATGGCTTTCGCCGACAGAAAGCTCCCAACCCAGTTGCCTTGCTGCACTGGTTGCAATGGCTAACCCCAAGCCAAACCCTTTCACGTCGGCGTTACGGCTCCCATCTAAACGTGAGAACGGGATAAACACTTCTTCACGTTTCTCTTCCGGAATGCCAGGACCATCGTCTTCAATATCAACAATCCAAAAGTGCTCTACAGAACGAATCGTGACCTCTACGCTGAATTCCCCATAACGTTTTGCGTTTTGCAGTAAGTTATCCAGAACCAAGTTCCCTAACGTTGGCTGTAGATGGATAGACTGGTAATCGAGATCATTTTCAACGGTCAGCTTTGCTTGTTCTAACCCACGATAATTCATGCGACTCTTGCACCACAAAGGCAACTCAATCGTTTCGATAGAGTCTTGTAACGAATGGTTCTTAAGGCTAAGTCGAGAAAGCATCACGATGTCGGATGTCAGATCCGTAACGACGTCTACGTAACGCTCAATGTCATCATGCAGTTCAGCTTGCATCTCACCCTCAGTACGCCTTGCTAAATCAGTGGCTAATTGGATTCGACTAAGTGGCGTTCGAACTTCATGAGGGATGGCTTGAGTAAAAATGTGTGTTTGACGCACTCTTCTTTCGATTTCTTCAGACATACCATTAAAGCCGTTCGCCAGCTCTTTAATCGGTGAAGAGTATTGTTCCAACTTAACACGAGTATTCAGCTCACCTGAGCCAAATAATCCTTGTGCCTTGGTCAGTTGTCGAATCTGACGATCCAACCTTCGTACAGGGATGTATACCATAACTCCGAGGCTACAAATCACCGTGAGCAGTAGCGTCAAAATAAAGATGATTTCGGAGTCTTCATCCCAATCAATATCCGGGCTAAAAAAATCACTCTTTTCTTTAAACACTAAGCTCTGAGTGGTATTAGGCAAAGGAAACACTGCGGCGTATATGCTTCCATCAATCAAATAGACCGGAACGCCTTGCATTCGATAAAGTAACTCGCAGTCCAAGCAAGGTGGCGTGCCATCCCAATTGTCGACAAGCGTTAAATCAAAGATGAAGAAATCTTGCTTTCCGTTTGCCGTTAACTTTTTGTAGAGAGAATCCGGCGTACCTCGTTGTTCAATGTATTGATCAACAAAGTAAGCACCATCGTTGAGAAAAACACTGACTTCTGTTTTGCGCATATACTCGCCCCCCATAAAAAGGAACAAGCCAATCGTTAACGCAAGACCTGTCACCAGCCCTACATAGAGACGGGAAAACACAGAGAACATCGATTATTTGCCCGTCAGCATGTAACCGCGATTACGCACTGTTTTAATCGTTGCGGTGTGGATGTGCGCTTTGGCGAATTTTTTACGTAACGATGAAATTCGCATATCAATTGATCGATCGGTAATACAGTACTCAATACCTCTCGCTAAGCGGCAGCATGACTCTCGGGAGACAGGTTTGTCGACATTGAGCATCAAAAGTTCCAAGATTTCGAACTCAGAATCCGTCAGGTCAATATCTTGTTCTAGATAGTACGCTTTAGAGCGACGCGTACACAGTTCAATACCGTATCGGCTCAATTCTGTCTCTTCAACCGTATCGACCTGACGGCAATAGCGACGCAAGGCGGCTTCAATCCGTGCTAAGAGAATATTACCCTTGATGGGCTTGGTTAGGTAATCATCAGCACCAAACTTAAACAAGCTTACTTCACTCATTTCATCGTCTGTTGCAGTCAGAACAATAATGATCCCGTGAAAAAACTCGCGTGCTTCCTGACATATCTCTGCGCCATTTTTACCCGGGAGCATCAGATCCAGCAACACCAAATCAGGCTTCAAATCTTTGATTGCATCTAGTGCATTTAGACCATTGTCGACCACTGTCACTAGGTAGCCCTCAGCCTCTAGGTACATTTTGGTTAATCGAGCAATCTCAGAGTCATCCTCTACGAGCAAGATTTTATTGCCAACCATGATCTATTCACTCCATCTATAAAACAGGAGAAGTATATCGTTCGTTTTGTAGGGTGCAACCCACACTGCCGACACTTTTTCATACACAGAACGGCTTACAAAGCCTTACAAACCATACATTTACAATCGGCAGTATCATTGTAAGAGTCAGGAAACAGAACAACCCTCTATTTTATAAATGAATATCAAAACTTTAATTCGGAAATAAAACCAATAATCACATATAAACCCGTTATTATTTTAGTTTTATCGAATTAATAACCTTACAACTAACCATTTTTAGTGGTTATGACTATATTTGCGCATATAGACAGAAATTTCCTATCCCCCTACATTCCTCGGCGAACCTTCAGTTTGTGAGTACAAAAAGATGAAATTCGCTCAATTAACACCTTTAGCAATGCTGTGTGTGGTCAGCCTATCTTCGTTCGGTAGCAATGAATTCAGTTCGGATACGTCAACACCTCAACCAAATCCAATCACAAGCACCGTATCTATCCCAGCAGCCGTCTCTTCACAGTTTCCACCGAAGTTAAAAGTCGCTTCTGATGCGGGGTTTACCCACTACTTGAAAGTTTCTGTTCCAGCAACCCACGATGACCAATCATTTCATATCATTGCGGTCGATGATGGAGCAAATAATGAGAAAATTTTTCGCGCAGCCAAAATCATCCAGCACTTACTCACAAACCAACCGGGGTCTAAATTCGGTGCCGACAAATCTGAGATCGCTAAGACACTAGCTGAGCACGATGCCACTTTAATGCTGACGAGAGACGATGATCAAAGCAATGAGCTATTAACTAAAGTTTTTGTTGGGGAACTGATTCGCCAAAACAAATTGAGTGATGCGGTATTAGATTCTGGTTTAACACACAGTTTTGATACCGATTCTATAGAAAAGTTTGTTGCTAGCATGACGGTATTGAGTGAGGACGATATGGATGTTCTCATCGATTCCATCACGTCCACATTAATGAGCAGCCAAGACACGCCAAATTGGCTGATAAACAGTCAATCTTTGATGTATCGAGAGCTGACAGTCGAAGGTGACTGTCATTACATGAGCAACTTTTCGGATTACTGCGCCTATCTCGGAGAACACGCCGATCGAGATGCCGCTTTTGAAGAAATTTTACACTTGGTCCAAGCGCAAGGTATTGCACCTAACCCGTCGACTTCGTCATTGCAAAATGAAATCCAAACACACGCGCTAAACATCTACAACGATGCTCAAGCAGGTAAGCAAACTGTCTGGCAACCGACTCAGCGTGATTGGCAAGATTGGGAGTCTGACGACTTTGATCCTGAACGTGTAAAACAAACGGGAAGATCTTATTCTCATGAATACTTTGCTGCCGCTTTTGAAGCCTACATGGGCGTAGCAAAAGCAAATGGGCATGGCTTAGATGGCTATCAAGCACTGACTCGTTCAGCGATGCACACGCAAGATCCATCAGCCGTTGAGTGGATTAGTGAACTCTTCCACAGCCACTTACAATACACTGCACACATCGATTCTGAAGGCGTCAAAGTCTACACAGATAACACGCGACCAGGTACGGTTCCTACCTTCCGTATGTCACCAAATGAAAACGGTGTAGTTGAAGCATACACCTATAAATCTCAATGGCTAATAAACGTGAAGATCATTGGCGACCAAGCGATGGATGTCATCGGGAATGATCAAAATAATACATTTGAAGGCAACGGGCAAAACAACCGTATTTACGGCGAAGGTGGCGTTAACACTTATATCGTTCCGCACGCATTCGCAGACTGTACCCTTTTAACTGCGAAGAACGTATCAGTGGCCTGCCCTAGCACTGGTACCGATGAATTATTCGATATACACAACATTCAATTTACCGATCAAATCCTAGATGTAACCAAGCGATAAATGATGAAAAACATGAAGAAACTTACTTTGCTCGCCCCTTTGTTCCTTGTCGGTTGTGGTGGTCTTGCCGTAATGGATCGATCCGATGCGGTGAAAGCACAACCTGAAATGTTGGTCAAAACAGATGGCGATTTCTGGGGATTTGGTGCTGATGGCTATTTCGACTTTGCTGGTAAGTACAAAGGAAAATACTCACGTAGCGCCTCAAAGTCGAGCTGGTTCAATCGCGTATCGTTTAAAGATGGGGCGATGGGTGCAGAAGTCACGCGCATCGACAATGGTAAAACTTGGCTATTGAGTTGCACGGGCGGCGGCATGTCAGTTAACTATATGGGCGTCGATTTCGGTGGAAACGATCCTTACACATGCCAAATCACCCAAGACGGTGTAAAAGTCGGTGAGTTTGCGATGGAGCCTAAATCGGCACTGATTGATATCAGCTTAGAAAAGAAAGAAACAGGCACCGTTCGCGTTGGCGACACTCATTTCAATGTGGAAACCGTACACACTAGCCCTGATTCCATGATGGCGGTAGACATTCCATTGGGTTACAGCTTTAAACAAGGCACACAAGAAATTGCGGCAGTGCAAACCAACGGCACAATCGCAGTACAGATGCTGCCAGAACTTAGCGAGCAACAAAAAGATGTTGTTGCTATCGGTGCGGTTGCAAGTGCACTGAGCTGGCGTCCCGAGCAGTAAACGTCTCATACCCTAAAAACCAAAGCCGCTAAAACGAGCGGCTTTTGTTTACTAACAACACTTGTTCTTACAAAGGCTATTTTTCCAATCGAGCCGCATATTGCTTAGGCGTTAAACCACGATGTTTTTTGAACATACGATTAAAGCTGGCCACATTGGTGTAACCGAGGCGCGCCGCAATATCTTCAATGCTGACGTGCTTACTCAACAAACCCGCAGCAACATTGCTCAATACGTAACCCGATACCGTGGAGAAATTGAGACCTAGTTTATGAAGCCGGCGCTGAAACTGCTGGTCAGATAATCCTAACAACGCAGAGACACGCTCTAGCGTTGGTAATCCGTAATGACTGCTGTAGTGCACCACTTCATATATCACTTTCAGTTCATCTTCTGGATCGGGCATATTGAGTAAATCATCCAAATCGGAAAAACTCATTGCTAAACGGTTGTCCTCGCGATGAATTACCTGTCGAGAAGCAAGACGGTCATCGCCGTTAATCCATATTTCGGTCTTGGGTTGGCTCCATTCTACTTCACAGCCAAAGTACTCTTTATAGAGCTCACCGTTTTTCCTAGAGCCAGAAATCATCACGCGCAATGGTTTGTAATCTTGTTCCAGAAATTCACGTAAAATCTTAATCATGAAAATCGCACAGCGAATGCTGTCATGTACTTTCACTGAGGTTTCAACGAAGGGGTTATGGTAAGTCCACTTGATGATCTTCCCTGACTGCTCGCCAGCAAAAAAAGCCCCCGATTGCAGGTTACTCACTCCGTAATTCACACGTCGAATCGTACTGGCTAAATCGTTACCAGAAAATAACCATCGACCGACAGGACCGAGTTTCTGCAATTCGATGCCACGACTCAAATTAAGCACCACATCAGGATCATTACTGAGTTGCTCAACACGTCGATACCATTCCGCGACCGCCTTTAAAGGCACCAATGTCATTGGGTTATGAAACACCGACGACGGGATCCCAAGCTCTTCAGAGCTCAAATTATACTTAGATAACGCGAGGTTATGCATATTTAAAATACCCATCGCGCGAATAAATCGAACCGTTTTCATAACCAATCACATCAAATTTAATCTTCTAGTGATTGAATTTGTCACAAACCCTCACCTATTTCAATTCCAGATCACAATACGCCAACAGTTTGATAGAGGAGTGTTTAATGAGTTTACTGAGTGTCCCATTTGTCGGAACAGGCGCAGATACAGCGTTACATGTTGTCGCTGCCGTCGTTTTAATCGCGAGTGTCGCTGGCGCATGTTACGGCTTTTGGAAAATCCATGAGTTGCCAATCAATAAGGCACACAGCAAAGACCATCACCAGATAGGGCTTATCACCGCCCTCACCTGGATAGGATTTGTCTGGCACTGGGTATGGGTGTTAGCCGTAATCTTTGCATTCGTTGATATGGAAAAAGCCATCATCAATCTGCGTGATACATGGAAAAGTAAACCGCAAACAGAAACACAGCCACAAGAGGAGGCATAATGTTAGAAGGTTTAGCGGTATGGGCACTCTTCATCTACCTGCTCCGTTTAGTCGGTATGCCTTGGAACAAAGCAACCAAATCGTTCGCTTATCTTGGCGGTTTAGGTTGGTTAATGTTCGTATGGGTAGGTCTCATTAACTTCACGCCTATGGACTTATCTGGCGGCTCTGTTGTGCAATCACCGCACATCCAATTGCGTCCAGATTCGACCAACGTGAAAGGCAAAGTTGACCATATTTACATCAAACCAAATCAACAGATTGAGAAAGGTCAGCTCATTTACGAACTCGATCCAACGCAGTATGAGATCGCATTGAACCAAGCAAACGTGTCAGCTGATTCGGCTCGAGTAGCACTGGCAACAGCACAAGGTGATATCGAGATTGAAGAAGCAAACCATCAAGCTCTGGTACAAGATCTAGAAACCTCCAAGAGCCAATTAGAAGCGGCGAAAGTTGACTACAAATTGCAGAAAAAGATGCTCGATCGTTACGTTGAACAAAACCGTGTGGTCCAAAACACCATCACGGAAAGCGACATCGACAAACAATCGAGTGCCGTTGATATGGCACGCCACAACGTGTTAACTCTTGAATCTCAAATTAAGAAGAAACAAGTTGATATCTCACGAGCAAAACTGGCAATTCATAAAGCAGAATTAGCAGTTGAAACCAAACAGGCTGAATTGCGCCAAGCTGAGGAGCAAATTGCAAAAGCACAATGGGATTTGAGCAGTACGAAAGTTCACGCACCAGCAGATGGCTTTGTGACCAACTTTATCTTGCGTGAAGGTCAACGTGTTTCGATGATGCCGCGTATCAATATGTACACCAACGAGAAGTACGTTCTGATGCGCGTCAATCACCAAGCGATTCGTAACATCAAACCAGGTCAACCTGCGGAATTCTCTTCTTCGGTTTATCCTGGCAAGATCTTCTCTGCAACCGTAGAGGGCATTGTTGAAGCGACTGGTGAGTCACAAGGCAACCTACTTGGTTTGGATGATTCCGTTCGCGCGACAACTGGCAAGAACTTACAGAATAAGCATCACTTTGTCCGCCTTAAGATTGACGAGCCAGAAGGCTACGATATCCCTGTCGGTTCGGTTGGCTTAGCATGGGTCAGCGGCGAGAAGCCGATCGGTTTCCTAGCGTTCTTGGATGTGATTCGTGGCATCATCATCCGAATGAAGTCTCAACTGTACTTCTTCTACTCTATCTAAACTCATAAACCGCCAGTTCTGCTGGCGGTTTTCTTTTCATTTGTATCCAAGCACGTACTTTTCCCGTATAACAAATAGTTAGTCATAAGCGGAGAAGATTCATGTCGGCAAAGGAAAGAAGCCTACCTACCCATCGTATCTCAAGATTCAGCAAGTTTGCTTCCCTTGCAACCCGTGTCGCAGGCAACGTAATTGCAGAAGGCACTAAACAAATCGCCAAAGGTAATAAACCTAAAGCGAAAGACCTGTTGCTGACGCCACAAAACATCGCGCGTTTAACAGACCAACTTGCTCACTTGCGTGGCGCTGCAATGAAGCTTGGTCAAATGCTCTCAATGGATGCTGGTGATGTTTTAGAACCTGAACTCGCCGATATTCTCTCTCGCCTTCGCTCCAACGCAGACCCGATGCCAGCCAAACAGCTAAATGGAGTAATGGAAAGTTCATTAGGGACGAATTGGAAAGCCGAGTTCCTGTCCTTTAACTTCAAGCCAATTGCCAGTGCCTCAATCGGACAAGTACACCAAGCCTACAGCGACGGAGGTGATAACCTAGCAGTCAAAGTGCAATATCCTGGCATAAGAAAGAGCATCGACAGCGACGTAGACAACGTGGGTACTTTGCTCAAAGTCGTTGGGTTGATTCCCGAGTCTGTTGATTACAAAGGGTTGCTGGAAGAAGCCAAAAAGCAACTGCATGATGAAGCCGATTACGCACGAGAAGCGCAATTTGCCATTCGTTATCATGACGCTTTGAAGGATCACCCTCATTTTGTCGTGCCAAAGATTCACACTGAAAGTTGTTCAGAATCCGTTCTCGCTATGGAATTCATTGATGGCAGCCCGATTGAGCAAATTGAATACTATGACCAAAATACGCGTGACTTCGTTATGCACAGCCTGCTCGAATTGCTATTCCGAGAGCTGTTCGAATTCAAGATGGTGCAAACCGATCCCAACTTTGCCAACTATTTATACATAGAGAACACCCGTCAAATCGGCTTGTTAGATTTCGGTGCGACTCGCAAGTACAGCGAACGATTCAGCACTGGTTATCGCCAAGCTTTTGCATCGGTTGTTAACGACGACGAACAAGGCTTGAACGATGCACTGGAACAGATTGGTTTCTTCAGCACAACCATCATGCCTACGCAGCGCCAAGCGATTCTTGATTTGGTAAAAATGGCATGTGAGCCAATGTTAGTGGATGAGCCTTATGACTTCAGAGCCAGCGGTTTAGCTCAGAAACTTAGAGAAGCTGGCACCATTCTAAGCATGGAGCAAGACTACTGGCACACGCCACCAGCAGATGCCCTATTCCTACATAGAAAGATCGGCGGAATGTACTTGCTGGCAGCCCGTATTGGCGCAAAAGTGAACATTCGCCAATTGGTCTCACCTTACCTACAGATAAGTAACCAATAGGCTATTGTTTTTCTGCTATTTTCGAGTACCTTGATCAGCTGCCTATAAGAATAATCTGACTGTCGGGGTGCTCGGTGAGTAAGTTTCAAGACCTCTCCACTCTAATCGAACAAATTGTCCAAGCAGACGAAGCGGATCAAGTCACCGCTTTGAATGATTCTATCGAATGCGGTCTCGAGCCCGGTGCTGTTGCGCTTATCCTCGAAGCCTTTCCTATCGATGATCGTGTGCGCTTGTGGCGTGCATTACCACTAGAGCTACATATTGATGTACTAACGGAAATGCGTGCTGAAGTGCGTCTTTCTATCATCGAAGCATTATCGGAAATAGAGCTAAAGCTCACGCTAGCCAAGCTAGATAACTTATCTTTAATCGAATGGGCAGACTCTCTGCCAGAAGAGTTCATCAATGAAGCACTAGAGCTTATCGAGAAAGATGAACTTGAGCTTTATGATCAAGCGAACGAATACGAAGACGAACAACTCGGTCGTTGGGCAGAGCGTAAGATAATCACCCTCCCTTTTAATATCACCGTTGGTAAAGCAAGACGCTTGATGGAGCGCTATAGCTACGATACACCACAGCAAGTGTATCTCATCAACCGTAAGAAACAGTTTCGTGGTGCGGTAAACTACTATGAAATCTTGCGTAGTGAAGCTGACGTCCGCCTTAAAACTTTAGCGATTGAGACCGTCACCGTACTCGATAGTAAAATGGAACTTCCGGAAGCAGTGGAAGCACTTGAGCACAGTGCGCTTCCGGCACTTCCGGTTACCGATGCGGATCAAACCCTGATCGGTGAAGTGGATTGGCAATTTGCATTGAGTACTCAACGTGAAATCTACGAAGCACGTTTGATGGCGGGTACCGGTATGGACGAAGGCGATGACTTATTCGCCCCTGTTTTAAAGAGTTCGCAAAAGCGTGGAGTTTGGTTGGGTATAAATTTACTCACTGCAATTCTAGCCTCCGTCACCATTGGTCTATTTGAAGACGTGATTGCGCAAGTGGTCGCCCTTGCTGTGCTGATGCCAATAGTAGCCTCAATGGGTGGTATCGCTGGTAGCCAAACACTGACCCTGATGGTTCGTGCTATGGCATTAAACCAGATCACTCCAGGTAACCGTTTTGCATTACTCAAAAACGAATTGGGAATCGGCTCTCTTAATGCATTGCTGTGGGCGCTGATCATCGGTGGTTTAGCAGGGCTTTGGTTCCAATCTCCCGTATTGGGCGGCACCATTGCTCTGGCGATAATCGTCAATATTGTTACTGCAGCCTTATTTGGTGTGCTTATCCCAATAGTTTTAGACAAGCTCAAACTCGATCCAGCATTGGCGGGCTCAGTGATTCTGACCACGGTAACGGATGTCGTTGGCTTCTTTGCCTTCTTAGGTACCGCAAGCCTAGTAATGTTATAAAAAGAATTACTCTAGTTAATTAATTCATCATTAGCATTATAATTACAAATTGCAATCCGCATTTGCAATTTGCAACAAACAGCTAAATTTAGGCAACTCATATCACAGAAACCGTGTTTTTTCGGTGGTTTTAAAGTTGGCACACTAACTGCATTATTTAAAGTGACCCTTCTTAAGCCGAGGGTCACCTAGCCAACTGACGTTGTTAGTGAACTTGAATTTGTTCACAAGTATATAAGCCAATCGCACTCTTTGCGGTTGGCTATTTTTTTGTCTATTCCGTCTCCAACTTCTTCGATTTACCCTCCCGCGCTCAGCAATCAACCTTATTGAATAACTTTACAATCGATTACACACGTAAAAGTTACGACGTTATCTGTTATAAATACCAACTTAACCCAAATCATCAAGTCAAACTCACAAAAGAATAAGCTTACAAATTGCCTTTCGATTAAATAACAAACAACGGTTACCAGCAAGCTCATAAAAACGTTTGCCAACCATCACTAAAATCAATCAAATCGCAATTTTATAAACAAACCACATAAATATGACATCATAACCACGAACCACCAATGACACCGATTTCATTACACATTACAGAAAACAAAACCCACTTGTAGCTAAACTTTTTTGATTTTTCAAAAAACCATAACACCATGTTTTAAAAAGCATTAATAAATAAAAACCTTAAAGCAAACGCTTAAGTTACAAAAAACTCATTGACTATGAGATTTACATCACGATAATACGCGCCGTTTGCCCAGAAATTGGGATCTATAATTCGTTTTAATTTTCTTTGCGGAGGTAAAAATGGCTGCAGACAATAACTACAGTCTTGGACCGGTTCCTAACACTGCCAGAAAGGGTGTTGCATCATTAACCATGGTAATGTTGGGACTCACTTTCTTCTCCGCAAGTATGTGGACAGGCGGTTCGCTCGGTACCGGACTTTCTTTTGATGATTTCTTCCTCGCTGTTCTTATTGGTAACCTAATCCTCGGCATCTACACTTCTTTCCTCGGTTACATCGGCGCTTCTACTGGTCTCTCTACTCACCTCCTTGCTCGTTTCTCATTTGGCTCTAAAGGCTCTTGGCTCCCTTCCGCTCTTCTTGGCGGCACACAAGTTGGTTGGTTTGGTGTTGGCGTGGCTATGTTTGCAATTCCAGTAAACAAAGCAACAGGCATTGACACAAACACACTCATTATCATTTCTGGTCTACTCATGACCGCAACGGTTTACTTCGGTATCTCTGCACTAATGGTACTTTCAGCGATTGCAGTACCAGCGATTGCTCTGCTTGGTGGTTACTCAGTAGTCGAAGCGGTAAACAGCGTTGGTGGTGTAGCTGAGCTACAAAAAGTACAACCAGCGCAACCTATCGACTTTTCTGTAGCGCTAGCAATGGTCGTTGGCTCATTTGTCAGTGCAGGGACACTAACTGCAGACTTCGTACGTTTCGGCAAAAAGCCAAAAGGTGCCGTGATGGTCACAATGGTGGCATTCTTCATCGGTAACTCATTGATGTTCATCTTCGGTGCCGCAGGTGCCGCAGTAACCGGTCAATCAGACATTTCAGAAGTGATGATTGCGCAAGGTCTTCTTATCCCAGCTATCATCGTGCTTGGCTTAAACATCTGGACAACCAATGACAATGCGCTTTACGCATCAGGTCTAGGATTCTCCAACATCACAGGCTTGCCAAGTAAATACATCTCTATGGCAAACGGTTTAATAGGTACATTGTGCGCACTATGGCTGTACAATAACTTTGTAGGCTGGTTAACCTTCCTATCGCTTGCAATTCCACCAATTGGTGGCGTCATTATTGCGGACTTCTTCATGAACCGTAAACGTTACAAAAATTTCGCAGCAGCAGAGTTCCAAACAGTCAACTGGGCTGGCATTATCGCAGTAGCGATTGGCGTTGCAGCAGGTCACTTCCTTCCGGGCGTAGTACCTGTGAACGCGGTACTAGGCGGCACAATCAGCTACCTGATTCTAAATCCTATTCTTAATAAAAAGACACTGGCACAGCAGCCAGCGTAAGGAACCATCATGACAACACTATTGATCAAGAACGCAACGCTTAAGGGACAGGAAGGTCTCCAGCAGATTTTGATTGAGGATGGTCAATTCAAGCGTATTGAAGACAATAATGTAGAACTAGATTACACAGGTGACACTCTTGATGCGGAGGGCGGCATGGCTGTCGCGCCATTCTGTGAGCCGCACATTCACCTAGACACCACGCAAACCGCTGGTGAGCCGAGCTGGAACATCTCTGGTACCCTTTTCGAAGGTATCGAGCGTTGGGCTGAGCGCAAAGAAATGCTGTCGATTGAAGACGTAAAATCACGCGCGAAACAAACACTTAAGTGGCAAATTGCAAACGGTGTACAGCACGTTCGTACTCACGTTGACGTTTCTGACCCTACTCTAATTGCTCTAAAAGCAATGGTAGAAGTACGCGAAGAAATGAAAGAGTGGGTAGACATCCAAATCGTTGCGTTTCCACAAGAAGGCATTCTGTCTTATCCGAACGGCAAAGAATTGCTAGAAGAGGCAGTTCAGTTGGGTGCTGACGTTATTGGTGCTATTCCTCACTTTGAATTCACTCGTGAGTACGGCATCGAGTCTCTGCACTACGTTTTCGAACTGGCACAGAAATACGACCGTTTGATCGACGTACACTGTGATGAGATCGATGACGAGCAATCACGCTTTGTTGAAACACTTGCAGCGCTAGCGCACAAGTTCAACATGGGTCACAAGGTAACCGCAAGCCATACAACGGCGATGGGCTCTTACAACGGTGCTTACGCATCTCGCCTGTTCCGTCTGCTACGCATGTCTGGCATCAACTTTGTTGCAAACCCATTGGTGAACATCCACCTTCAAGGTCGCTTCGATGATTACCCGAAACGCCGTGGTGTGACTCGTGTAAAAGAAATGCTGAACGCCAACATCAACGTATGTTTTGGTCACGATGACGTCTTTGATCCTTGGTACCCACTAGGCACAGCAAACATGCTGCAAGTTCTGCACATGGGTCTGCACGTATGTCAGGTAATGGGTTACGACCAAATCAACAACTCACTTGATCTGATCAGCACCAATTCAGCACGCACACTGAACATTCAAGACAAACACGGCATTGAAGCAGGTAAGCCAGGTAGCTTGCTTATCCTTCCTGCAGAAAATGGTTTTGATGCAGTGCGCCGCCAAGTACCTGTTCGCTACTCTGTTCGCCACGGTAAAGTCATTGCTGAAACTCAACCGGCAACAACGCACATTCACCTTGGTCAACAAGAGCAAGTAACGTACAAGCGTTAATCTCTAATCTGCACATACAAAAAAAGGGTCTGACTTGCATCAGACCCTTTTTTATTTCTTTACGCGTTGCGTTAGCTGTCTACGGCAACTAATGACATTTCTTAGCAACGAGGGTGTATTCCCTAAATAAACAACCTTGCCATCTTGATCAATGATTGCAGGAACAACCTTTAAGCCTTTCATGTCTGCGCCGTATTCCACCAACTTACGCTCTAGCTCATATAAATCCTGCATAGCTTGGGCTCAATTTATAATTCTCAATTTCGCGTGAATGCTATCCCTCTGAAGGAGGATTAATATTGATCCAGATCACAAAATGGCGATCCAGTTTATGCTTGGCTCAAACATGAGACAGCACAAGCGATCTTGCGCTATTTCCACCATTTTAGATTGTTATCTGTTGTGATATTACTTCAAATTATATTTCAGAATATAGATAGTTTACGTAATAAATATTTGCACTCGTGTTGAACAAGCACTAAAGTTAGCAAGTTAGTTGAGCTTTATATTAAAAAGCCAAAAATCGCCCAAAGTAGATTTACCACTAACAACGTCAAAATTAGTGCTTATAAAATAAAAGAATAAAACCATATAGGGTCAACAGCGATGTTGACCCTTTTCTTTATCTCTTTTTTATCGAGCTATTCAGTTAAGATTTGAGCTTTTTAATAAAAATTATTTACATGTGATAACTGACGGTTATCAGCGAGATAAGTGGATTCACAATCAAACAGCGTTCAATAATAGCTCCGAACCAAACATCTCGGAGTGAACACATGAACATTTTCAACAAAACAACATTGGTCGCGGCGCTATCTCTTCCCCTACTTGCAGGATGCGTGACTCCGGGAGAAGACGATCCAAATGCATTAACAAAACAAGGAGCCGCTGGCGGTGCACTTCTCGGTCTTACTATGGGCGCATTAACTGGCGACGCAGAGCTTGCAATGAAAGGCGCTGTCGCAGGTGGTGTTGCTGGCGGAGTAGCAGGAGCTGGCGCAGATATTCACAACAATCGAGAAAACATTCGCCATGATAGCCGTAACGAAGCGATTGGTGGCATCAATGGCGATCAGAATACAGCAACCACCAACGCACCTCAGCAATGGCAAGAAATCGATAACTTTGTTGGGGATTGGAACGTAAACATCCAAAACCACAATCGCGATTTTAAAGGCTTAGACGGCTTACAAGCGCACGGTTCTCTAGCGAAAACAACAGAAGCAAATATTAAGGTGACCAACTCGCAAGGTGTTGACCTTAATGCCGCATTCACGTTCGACCAACAAGCTGGCTATCAATTGACATTAACTAACCAAGCAAAAGATGTATCGGTCGCATTTGCAGGCGAGCAACAAGCGCAAAGCAATCGCTACAACTTCTATCCGATGAACATTAACGACGTTATCTATCAAGGAATTCCAACCGGTGATGTACGTGTGGAACTAGGTTTCGCAGGTCCAAACGTTTGGACCATCGATAGCTATGCATACATCGACGGAGCAGAGCAAAAAGTGCAGACGTTCCGCTTCACTCGTACACAATAAAACGACAACGTATTCATCGTAACATCGCAATAACAACGTCTCATTTGGCAATTTAATAAAGGCTTAGGCATACTCTGTCTAAGCCTTTATTTTTTAGAAGAAATCCATGTCTCAACTCAATACATCAGAGCTCAACCGATTTGAGTCTCAGTTCCTTCAATTTATGCAACAAGAGATGCAAACCGATGCGGCTCACGACCTCAGCCATGTCCGCCGCGTAGTCAAGACAGCTCGCCAGCTTGCACTTCAAGAAGGCGCTGAGTTAGCAGTTGTGTTACCCGCAGCCTATTTGCATGATTGTTTCACCTATCCCAAAGATCACCCAAACCGTAAACAAAGCTCTGCTATTGCTGCAACCAAAGCCATTTCGTTTCTTGAAAGTATCGATTACCCTGCTCAATACCATGACGCCATTGCCCACGCGATCGAATCGCACAGTTTTAGCGCCAATATTACGCCAAATACTTTGGAAGCTCAGGTCGTCCAAGACGCAGACCGCTTAGATGCGCTTGGCGCTATTGGCGTTACACGCTGTATTCAAGTCAGCACGCTATTTGATGCCACTTTGTATAACGAACAGGATATGTTTGCAGAGCATCGAGAACTGGAAGATAAACGATTCACCATCGATCACTTCCAAACCAAACTGTTTAAAATTGTAGATACGATGAACACCAAAGCGGCGTATGAAGAAGCTGTGAAGCGTAAAGCGTTTATGCAATCTTACCTAGAACAGTTGCGCCAAGAAGTAGAAGGTTAATATGTCGGAAAGTCACAACCTAATTAAAGAGCTTAAACGCCAGCTCAAGTTGTCCGGTATACACTATGTCGATGTAGCAAAACACTTGGGCTTAAGCGAAGGTTCCGTAAAGCGCTTATTGGCAGAAGGCAGTCAAATTAGCCTCGATCGGTTGGAGCGAATCTGTCAACTAATTGGTTTGGAAATGGCAGAATTGTTTAAGCTATCAGCGGCACGTAACAAAGGGCTGGAATCGCTCACGTTAGAACAAGAAAAGCAGCTGGTCGACGATAAGGGCTTGTTGCTTGTTGCGGTATGTGTGGTTAATGGTTATCGCTTCGAGCAAATCATCGAGCAATACACCTTTGATGAATTGGAGCTCATACAAAAGCTCGCCCAACTCGATCGTCTCAATATCATTGACTTGCTACCAGGTAATAAGATTCGTCTACGTATCTCCCCGACTTTTCGTTGGCACACTGGCGGTCCTATTCAGCGCTTCTTCCAACAACAAGTTCAAGATGCCTTCTTCCAAAGCTATTTCTCCGCCGAAGATGAAAAACTGGTGATGGCGACGGGGCTGATGAGCTTGCCAACAAACAAAAAGATGCAACAGAAGCTACAGAAGGTCATTGATGAGTTTTACCAAATCTGCCAAAGCGACGACTCATTAGACATGAACGAGAAACACGGTACTTCTCTAGTGATTGCCATGCGTCGCTGGACATTTCCGCTGTTTAAGCCTTGGGAACGTAAATAGGGAATACCTGATGCTCGATAAACTCAAAAGCCTATCTATTAAGACAAGACCTGTTCTCCCTTTATTCGTGTTAATTGCATTTGGTGGTTTTGCTGTGTTCGTTGCCACGCTTCTGCAACTTTCCAATATGGTTAAAGAGTCTTATCTGATTCCGAGTGGTGTAGCGGCTTTATGGGCTCTTGCCGCTTGGGTGATGATCTCAAGCTTTCAGCATGTTCCAGAGCTTACGCCAAGCCTTGGCTTTTTCAAACGAATGAAAGCTCGCATGGTACGTCTGTTTTTTTATCTCATTGCTTTGGGCTTTATAGGATTATCTGGCTTCATCCTATTTGTCACATTGAGAATGCTCAGTGTCTGGTTCCGACACTAAATTCATACTCGTAATACATAAAAGCACCAGTTCGTATCAAATCACGAATTTATGCAATCAAAAGTAGCATTAAGTGTTACTTTTGGTTTCTCATAACGTAACTCTTTTCTTCACACTGGCTTCCTAAAGCCAAGCCTTTAAAGTGCTCCCATCTCAACGCTATTTCGCCTTTACGGAGCCAGCATGTTTCTCACTAAACGATTCTTCCCTTATTTCGTCACTCAGTGCCTTGGTGCACTGAACGACAATATCTACAAAAATGTTCTTTTACTGATGGTGACGTACAGCCAAATTGGCTCACTGCCAATGTCGGTTGACCTTTTTGTTAACCTTGCTGCTGGCTTGTTTATCCTTCCCTTTTTTCTGTTTTCTGCCCACGCAGGTGCGATTGCAGACAACATGGACAAAGCAAAATTGATCCGCCGCTTAAAACTTATTGAATTAGTGATCATGAGTTGCGCTGCGACTGCCATTATGACGCAGAGTGCTATCCTGATGCTCGTCCTCCTCTTCATGACTGGTACTCAATCGGCTTATTTCGGTCCAGTGAAATACGCTCTACTTCCTCAAGCGCTAAAGTCGAATGAACTAGTGAAAGGTAACGCTTGGGTTGAGATGGGGACTTTCCTTTCGATTCTGATTGGTACATTAAGCGCTGGTCTATTACTCGCAGTTCCAAACGGCATGATTATCGCCTCTTGCATTGTGATTACGCTATCTCTGCTTGGTCTGTTAAGCAGCGCTAACATCCCTTCTCTGCCAAGTAAGAAAAGTGACAAAGTAAAGTTCGAGCCTATTACTGGTTTGAAGAAAACGCTCAAACTGGCACAAAAACAACGCGGTATTTGGATGTCGATTCTAGCCATCAGTTGGTTCTGGTTTATGGGCGCAACTTACCTGACCCAATTTCCAAATTTTGCTCGCGAACACTTATTCGCAGACAGCACTGTGGTTTCTCTATTATTGGCTCTATTTTCAATTGGTATCGCTACGGGTTCATGGCTATGTGAGAAGTTGTCTTTCAATCAAGTAGAACTGGGCATTCTGCCATTTGGTATTTTGGGCTTAACAATTTTCAGTGCAGACCTTTTATGGGCGGTGCCTGCAATCGAATCTTTTCCGAGTCAGTATTACGATATACATAACTTTGTTACTCAGTCTTCGCATATTCGAGTGATGTTCGATTTGTTCTTGGTTGGTGTGAGCGGCGGTGTGTTTATTGTTCCCCTTTATGCGTTTATCCAATCACGCTCTGAAGAAGGCGAATGTGCTCAATCTATTGCAGCCAATAACATAATGAATGCACTATTTATGGTCGCTTCTGCTGCTGTTTCAATCTTGATCTTAAGTGTTTTAGAGTTCTCTATCGTTGAACTGTTTGCCATTTTGGCCGTCGGTAACTTCATCGTAGCTGTCTACGTTTACCGCCAAGTACCTGAGTTTACTCAGCGCTTTGTTAGCTACTTACTAAGCCACTGTTTGTACCGAGTATCCGTAACTGGTCGTCAGCACATCCCAGAGCAAGGTGCAGCCCTGATTGTGGCAAACCATGTGAGCTATGTAGATGCTTTGATTCTAATGGGCACATCAACCCGCCCTGTGCGATTTGTGATGGACAAATCAATCAGCGAGCTGCCTGTTCTTAAATACGTCTTCCGCCATGCTGGCGTCATCCCAATTTGCTCTCCACGCAAATGCGCAGAGACTTACAAAAAAGCTTTCGAACAGATTGAGCAGGCTCTTAGTAACGATGAAGTTGTTTGTATCTTCCCTGAAGGTCGCTTGACCTCAAATGGCGAACTAGGCGAGTTCAGACCCGGTGTTGAGAAGATTTTAAAGCGTACACCTGTACCCGTGATTCCAATGGCGTTAAAAGGCTTATGGGGATCTTTCTTCAGTCACAAAAATGGACATGCGTTAACTAAACGCCCTACTCGCTTTTGGTCTCGTATCGAAGTCAATATCGGTGAGTTATTGCAACCAGCCACACTAGATCGCCATTTGTTACAAAAAGAAGTGCAAGATTTGCTAATTCGCTGACAGTAGCCCTGTGGAGAATTTAGTAGGATAAAGTCAACATCATAAATCTAGGAGGTATTATGAAAATCATCATCTTACATGGTCTTTATATGCATGGGCTGGTCATGCAGCCTCTTAGCCAAAAGCTGAGAAAGCTGGGCTACGAGACCCAAGTATTGAGTTACAACACGGTTTCAATTAATGAAGAATCGCTATTTAACTCCATCGACAAAGCGCTTAACCCGTTGACTGCTAATGTGTTAGTGGGTCATAGCCTAGGTGGCTTGATGATTAAACGATACCTCGCAAGCAGAAAACCATCGACAAGCCTCGTTTCTCACGTTGTTGCAATTGGCTCACCGCTGAAAGGCGCTTCCATTGTGACTCGCATTCAGGATTTAGGTTTAGGTGCGATTCTTGGTAACTCACCATACCATGGTCTGAATAAGCACGAGGACAGTTGGACTTTCCCACAAAAGCTTGGCAGCATCGCTGGCACGATGGCAATTGGTGCAAGACCCATTCTAATGCACAGAGACAACACCATGTCTGACGGTACGGTTACTGTCGATGAGACACGCTTAGAGGGCATGCAAGACCATATTGAGACCAAACAAACTCATACCAGCCTTATATACAACACCTACGTGCCTGCACAGATTGATCACTTTATCAAAACTGATCACTTCAGCCGATAGCGCACTTTTCCATCAAGTAGTTGCAATCTACTTTTCAAGCCAAGGCGTTCGCAGTACTATCCCTACTCCGACCACTCATTTGAGTGTCGGAGTTTTTTACTTCTGACCATATTGGTTGGATTCAATGTTCTCAGGGCGGGGCGAAATTCCCCACCGGCGGTATACTCTTTTGAGTGAGCCCGCGAGCGCTCGATTCGTCGAGGTCAGCAGATCTGGTGAGATGCCAGAGCCGACGGTTATAGTCCGGATGAAAGAGAATAAGAAAACATCAGCGTTTTCCTCAACGTTCTTTGTTGATGAACACTGGTGCACTTCTTTTTGGATCGCATTTTTATTGCGTGGGTTTGTGCCAACTTACCGTTGGCGGCTCAGCGCATGCATAAAATGTGACGATCCCTCATACCGCCCTGATTCTGGTGATATTTAGGAGTTAACCATGAATCAGTCATCACTACTTGCCGAATTTGGCGACCCAATTACTCGCGTTGAAAACGCACTTATCGCACTTAAAGAAGGTCGTGGCGTACTTCTTCTCGACGATGAAGATCGTGAAAACGAAGGCGACATCATTTATTCCGTAGAGCACTTAACCAATGAGCAAATGGCTCTTATGATCCGCGAATGCAGCGGTATTGTTTGTCTGTGTCTGACCGATGCTCAAGCAGACAAGTTGGAACTGCCACCAATGGTTGTAAACAACAACAGCGCAAACCAAACGGCTTTCACAGTTTCTATTGAAGCAAAACATGGTGTAACAACTGGCGTTTCTGCCGCTGACCGCGTGACGACCATCAAAACAGCTGCTAATCCAAATGCAAAACCAGACGACTTGGCTCGTCCTGGTCACGTGTTCCCGCTGCGCGCTCGTCCTGGTGGCGTAATGACTCGCCGTGGTCACACAGAAGGCACTATCGATCTAATGCAAATGGCAGGTTTGCAGCCTGCTGGCGTGTTATGTGAGGTGACAAATCCAGATGGCACTATGGCAAAAACACCAGAGATCGTCGCGTTTGGTCGTTTACACAACATGCCAGTACTGACCATCGAAGATATGGTTGCTTACCGTAATCAATTTGATTTGAAGCTAGCGTAATCAACACGTATTTGCTCTAGTAAAAAGCCGCTGAACTCAGCGGCTTTTTTGATCGATTTGGTTCCTTTTCTAGTAGTTATACTTAGTAAAAATAAAAGGAATCAACATCATGAAAGGAATTACTCGCAGCGCACTTATCGCGACACTACTCTCCACCAGCTCTTTGACTTTTGCATCGAGTTGCCCAGATATCTTGCAAGGTAAGCAACGACTTATCAATTCAACAGAAGAAATAGCCCTGTGTGATGCCTTTAAAGGCAAAACACTATTGGTTGTGAACACCGCGAGCCAATGCGGCTTCACTCCCCAATTCGAGCAACTGGAACAGCTACACCAAACGTACAAAGATCAAAACTTTTCAGTTGTCGGCTTTCCTAGTAACGACTTTCGTCAAGACCGTGGTAGCGAAGAGAAGACCGCAAAAATCTGTTACCTCGACTATGGTGTCACCTTCCCTATGATGGCTAAAACGTCTGTCCTAGGTGAGGATGCAAATCCAGTATTTACCCAGATCAGTACCCAAGCGGGCATTACACCGAAATGGAACTTCTACAAGTTCTTGATCAATAAAGAAGGCAAAGTCGTCGCGACCTTCCCAAGCTCAACCTCTCCAACAAGTACTACGCTTACTAACATGATTGAACAGCAACTGTAAGGAAGGCTGCTATGACAACCACACGTACGACGATGTTGCAATTGGGTTATTTGGGGCTGTTGCCATTTCTGTTCAGCTTGGTTCTCATCGTTACGGAAAGAACTTTGTTTAACTTGTCTGGGGAACAATTTTTTATCGCTTACAGTGCAGTGATTTTGAGTTTTCTCTCAGGGGTACTTTGGGGCAATGCTATTGATCATTTTTATCACCGCTTGAGTCGCAATGCATTGGTGCTCAGTAATTTATTTGTCCTACTCGCTTGGGGAGCGCTACTACAAGGTAACAAACACTATGTGATTGCAACTCTGTTATTGGCTGCTGGTTACATTGCCGTTTGGTACGCGGAAAAGCTGATTCGGAAAATAGAAAAAGAGGCGGAGCCAAAAGGTTACCAGATGATGCGAGGCAAGCTCACGACAGGCGTAGTGCTCATGCATGGGTTGGTTTTAATTGCATAATCTGGTCTGTCTACCTACCAGATCACAAAATTACTGTTGTTATATAAAACAATGTTCATTTCGTGAATCTATAGCAATTTTGAACACTGTTTTGTTCCAATTATGAACAGGCAAGCATATAAGTACTCAAAAGCATTCACAAAGGATATGAATATGTTTTTTCGTAAACTTCTTTTTAGTACTGCAGTTATCAACGCAACAGCAGGTTGCGTGTCTTACCAAGCTCATCAAGCTGCGGTCAATACGGTGAATAACACTGGCGTGGTTTTAAATACCGTGGTGAAAACCACTATAGCCCAACCTTGTAACGTTGCCGTCACCATGGCGAGCTTGTTTTACCCAAACGCGATCTTTATGACCGATATGCCAACAGCAGCTTGCACAGCCGTCCTACGCTAAAGCGAACAAAACAAAAAAATGGTGACCTCATTGGTCGCCATTTTTCATTTTATAATTAAAGCGTTAGTAAGTAGTTTACCAACTTGTTGTACTCATCGTAGCTTCGGATTTCGTTCGGTAATACGATGTACTTGTTGTTAACAACCACCCCCGGAACACCAGTCAACGTACTTTGCTTAAACTGCTTATCGAAACCCTTTTGCATCGAGTTTACGGCAAAGCTGTTGTATGCCGCATCAAATTTCTTACCATCTACCCCATTGTCCACAAAGATTTGCTTCAATTCAGCTTCATTTTGAGGTGCTTGACGTTTCTGGTGAATTTGAGCAAACATCGCCGGTACCATCGTCTTCTCTACGCCCAAAGACACCATTGTCGCGTATGACTTCGCCATCGGCACCGCCATATTGCCGCCCATAAATGCGACATGTACTTTCTCAAAACTCGCGTCTTTTGGTAGCGATGGTTTTAGGTTATCGATGACTGATTCAAATTTGTAACAGTGTGGGCAATAGAAAGAGAAAAATTCGGTTACTGTCGGTTTCTTCGACTTCTCTACGTCCAACACTTTGTAATGTTTACCCGCTTCAAATTGCGCAGCGTGAGCAGTGAATG
The DNA here is from genome assembly GCF_024181835.1 of Vibrio sp. Y29_XK_CS5. NCBI lineage: Bacteria > Pseudomonadati > Pseudomonadota > Gammaproteobacteria > Vibrionales > Vibrionaceae > Vibrio > Vibrio sp. Y29_XK_CS5. The sequence goes on along the minus strand of NZ_JAMZAM010000001.1, from coordinate 404,006 downwards.
CCAGTAATAGAGTGCTACAAAGAGCAAATAGCTTTTTCATGTTTGATTCCTTCAGGCACACGTGTGCCGTATTCATTAGTGAGTTTTTAAAAAGCCCAGCAGGGCTGGTTTGTGATGAATAAAAGGATCAAACAATAGGAGGACGGTAAGGTTTATAAACCACAGTCACTGCTTTCGGTGTGGGTGATTTATCGATCAGTGCGAGGCTATGCGGGAGCAAGATGACATCATCTTGCAAAAGGTTAGTTGGAATTTTCACGATACAGGAAGAGCTGCAACTGGTATGTGCTTGCTGCCCTTTTTCCATCAAGTGATCACTATGGTGCGACTCGATGCAATCCTTATTATCTACACCCATTTTTTGATGAAGTTCAGCGACAGGGTCTTTGTTTGAACTCACATCAATTGGTGCCGTTGCTGCACGCACACTCGACACGACACCCGTTAGCAACATGGCTAATAGACAAAGCATTGTCGTCAGGAATGTACGGTTAAAACTCGGCATACAACTTCTTCAAAATATGGTGAATCTTCATCATACAGAATCCTTCTTTTCATACAAGCCAATCACTTAGTAGCACGTTCACAAACCAGAGGATTCTGACACTCGATACCGACTGCAATGCCGATAACACTTGAAATCCTTATGAAACCTGAGTAATAGTTAGATCAGTTTTTGTACAAACAAGGAAAGATTAATGCTTAAAAAGAGATTCTTTAAAACAAAAGACGAAGTCGAAGTCACGTTCGAGCTAGACAAAAACCAGTGGGAGTCGATTCAAATTGCAGGCGACTTTAACAACTGGCAACCAGAACCAATGAAGCTCGTGAAGAAAAGTGGACAGTTTAAATTTAAAACACGCTTGCCGAAAGAACAGAATATTCAGTTCCGTTACCTATTTAACGAAGCTGAGTGGGAAAACGACCCACAAGCGGATGCCTACGTACCAAATGGTTTTGGCAGTGATAACAGTGTCGTGTGCACTCAAGAGCAACCAGCTTAATCACACAGACAGAAAAGATAGGCGTACTCAGTGCGCCTTTTTTATCGCCAATTTTTCATCGAGTTACCATTAATTGTTGCTATACAACAACAGTGTTTTACCTAAAGTGATATATATCAACAAAAGTCATTTCCTTAATATACCCACATCGCAGCGAGATAGATGTTCTTAACTAAAAGCTGCTCTCATACAAAAGCAACTCTCAAACAAAGAGATGAAGGAAACAAAAGATGAAAAAACTGATTGTAATTACAGGTGCAAGTTCTGGTATCGGTGAAGCAATTGCCCGTCGTCTAAGCGATGAAGGTCACCCACTTCTTCTTCTTGCTCGTCGTGTAGAACGTTTGGAAGCCCTAAACCTGCCAAACACGCTATGTGAGAAAGTAGACGTAACAGACAAGTCTTCATTTGAAGCTGCGATTGCGAAAGCGGAAGAGAAATTTGGTCCAGCTGATGCACTAGTAAACAACGCAGGTGTGATGCTACTTGGTCAAATTGACACACAAGATGCATCAGAATGGAAACGCATGTTCGACGTGAACGTACTTGGTCTGCTAAACGGCATGCAGTCTGTGCTTGCACCAATGAAATCACGTAACAGCGGTACTATCATCAACATCAGCTCAATCGCAGGTAAGAAAACGTTCCCTGATCACGCAGCTTACTGTGGTACTAAATTTGCGGTTCACGCGATTTCTGAAAACGTTCGTGAAGAAGTCGCAGCATCGAATGTTCGTGTAACAACAATTGCCCCAGGTGCGGTAGAAACCGAACTGCTTTCTCACACAACATCGCAAGAAATCAAAGATGGTTACGGCGCATGGAAAGAGGACATGGGCGGCGTTCTTGCTGCTGATGACATCGCACGTGCAGTTGTATTTGCTTACCAGCAGCCACAAAACGTTTGCATCCGTGAAATTGCATTAGCACCAACTAAGCAACAGCCTTAATCTATACAATTTTAAGACGACGAAATTCAAAAAGCGGCTTCAAAGCCGCTTTTTCTCTTTATGTAATCAACGCTCTTCATGGAATCAGCAATCTTCGGTAAATGAGGCGACCGTAACGCTACCGCCGGAGACAGCATCTTTGTAATAAACGTAGCATTTCTTGTGCCACACGTTATCTTTCGTAAAGCCAATAAACGCTTCCCTACCCGCGGCATCACTGCCTTTGTTTGTAACGTAAACTTGCTCAGCATCGATATTAAAGCTCCGCAAAACATTATCTCGGTGTGCAGTGGGATACCCATTACAGGTATAAATGTCATCGATATAGGTATAACACTGGTTTTCAAGGCCTTGAGTCAGGGCCTTAGAGAACACAATATCCGAGCCTGTTTTCATCACCGCTTCGATTTCTTTTAATTTTGCCACGCGTCCATCACTAAAAAAACCTAAAATTCGAGGTGCAGAAGTGACAGACACGAGGGCCAATACAACGACAACAATAACCAGCTCTAACAAAGTAAACCCTTTGCTTCTCCTCATAATCTATCTCTCTACAAATCCAAGCAAGCCACCAAAGTAATGAAGAAAATTATTTCATAACCACACAGTCGCCACGTAAGCGTTTGTAAGAGGTCGTGCACTTCGTAGACAAAAAAGCCGAGCAGTTGCTTGCTCGGCTCAATCGGCTAACACTGAAGAAGAAACCTTCTTTACTTCCTCGGCTTAATCGTTCGATAAGCCACATCAGTTAGGTAGTCATTTAGGCGATGTGATGCCGTGACCGCTTCCTCGGCATCAGTATGGCTGACAGCGCGTAAAACGGCAGCATGAAGAGAAGATGCTTCAACCAAATCTGAGTCTTGGTTTTTAAATGCAAACCAAAAGCGACGGGATAAACCTTGTAGTGGTGCCATCGCTAACTGTAGATATTCATTACATGCAGCTTTGACGAGCAAGGTATGGATTTCTTTAAGTAAAGACGCGTAAAGCAGGTCATCTTTGTTTTCTGCACAAGCTTCTAACTGCTCAGCCAACATTAACATCTGCTGCTTCTCTTCAACACTTGCTCGCGAGGCAGCGTAGTTGACACATAAGGCTTCAATGTCGCGACGGACTTCTAGGATCTTTAGTTGGCTCTCGACAGAGATTGCTGGGATTTGAATTCCACGTCGCGGGTGGATCTCAACCATACATTCATAAGCCAATCTTTGTAACGCTTCTCGAACTGGCGTTCGCCCAAGCTCTAACTCTTCTGCCAACTGCTTTTCACTGACCATACTCCCTGGTTCTAATTCGCGGAAGATGATCATTTTTTCAAGTTTGCTGTATGCAACTTCTGTCTTATTGACTGAATTTACGGTCATTCTCGTTCCTATTCCATTGATCAATCTTTTAGTGAGCAATCTCACGATAAGAAGTTTTGCCATTGTACCAAAAAAAGAAATACGAATATATTAAAAACATACAACTGATATATCAGATGAACATCAGTCATCTATTAGTGAGGTAAGAATGAAATCTTGGAACATTATCCGTCGTTATGAACACACTCCTGACCTACCTGTTTTGGCTGAAGTAGAAGTGTTAGTCATTGGCGGAGGTCCTGCTGGTGTTGCCGCAGCTGAAACGGCTGGTCGTCTAGGTAAGAATACTTGGCTAATTGAGAAATACGGTTTTTGCGGTGGTGCTGCCGTCGCGGGCTTATCTGGCACTATTTGTGGTATGTACATGGCATCGGACGATGAAAATGCACAGCCAGAACAAGTAGTATTCGGTTTTACAGAACGTTTTCGTCAAGCATTAGAAAACAAAGGTGGTGTCACTGCTCCACAGCGTTACGGTAAAACGTACACAGTGACGCACGATCCTTTGATGTGGCGTGAAGTTGCTGATGATTTCCTAGAGCAAGCAAATGTCAAAACTCTATTCCATACGTCAGTCACTGGCGTGATCATGGAAGGTGACACATTTAAAGGCGTGATCATCGAATCAAACGCAGGTCAAAGTATCATCTTAAGTAAACAGATCATCGACGCTTCTGGTGATGCTGCTGTGGTAGCTCGTGCGGGCATGGATTATTACTTTGGCGACAATGGTCGTATCCAAAACCCAACCATGTTCTTCCGTTTTGGCGGTGTCGATATGGACACTTATCTTGACTACTACGGCAACGACACGATCTGCCCTCCAAAAGTCACCGAAAATATTCTTGCAGCCAACGAAAGCGGCGAATACCAGTTGCCACGTCATAAGATTTGGATTTTCCCGACCACACGCGCGAATGAGCTGATGGTTAATGCGACACGCCTTGCAGGTCAAGATGGACGCATGCTGAACGTCATTGATCCTGAAGATTTCACAGAAGCCGAAGTGTTCGGTCGTCGCCAAGTTCGTGAGTACGCCCGTTTCTTGAATAACTTTGTTCCTGGTTGTGAACAGGCATTCGTTGTCGACACCGGTGTAGAAGTCGGCATTCGTCAAACGCGCTCTATTGTTGGTATCGAAACGCTAACTAATGAAGACGTTGTTAACTGTCGCAAGCGTGAAGACGGTATTTGCCGTACCCCTTGGCCTATTGAATTGCACTCCGGCGATAAACCAAAACTGCACTGGCTAATTAACGATTATTACGACATTCCATTCCATACGCTAGTGCCAGTGGTTGGTGAAAACATCATTGTTGCTGGCCGATGCTTGAGCGCTGAACACGAAGCGCTTGCTTCTGCTCGCGTCACCGCGCAATGCTTTGAGCTTGGTCATGCAGCTGGCGTTGCTGCTGCACAAGCGATTGATACAAATACGGCGATTCGTGACTTAAATGTCGCGGAGATTCGCGCCACCATGATTAAAAATGGCTCACGCCTGTAAGGACTGAAAAATGACCGAACTAAAAATTGAACGTGTAGAACTTTACGCTGTAGCAGACCGCGATGCAGCACCTGTACCATGGGCAGATAACCAAGAACCTTTGTTATACACCAATAACATCGTCCGTCTAATTTGTAACGATGGTACAGAGGGGTTAGGCGCAACAATCAGCTACACAGAGAACGATTTTGACCGCTGCATTATCGAATCTCAACGCACCATAGTTCCAGGTTTACTGGGTAAAAATCCATTGGCAACTCAAGAGCTCTACAACTGGTTAATGGCGCGTTGTACTTGGGGTGGTCTGCCGGCTAAAGCGCCAATTGATATTGCAGCATGGGACATCAAAGGCAAAAAAGCGGGCATGCCTCTTTACATGCTTTTAGGTGGCGCTCGAAACAAAATGTTGTCTTACGCATCGACGCCAATGTTCGACACCGTAGAAGAGTACTTCCCGTACCTAGACGACTGTATTGCACACGGCTTTAAAGCAATCAAGCTTCACTGCTACTGCGTGTACGAAAAGGACGTTGCCCTTGTTGACGCAGTTCAGGCTCGTTACGGCAAAACAGGCATTCGATTCATGCTTGATACGGCAACCTTCTACACGCCAGAACAAGCAATGGCAATGGCCAAACGCCTAGAACGCTACCACTGGGAATGGTTAGAAGCACCAGTTTCTGATTACGACTACAACACTTATAAACGCCTAGTTAAAAACACTGACCTTGAGATTTCTAGTCATGGTAACTGCTTGTTAACACTGCAAGAAGTGACCTATGCCTTATCACAAGAGATGTGGTCTGACATTCGCCAAGACGCGACAGTTTGCGGTGGTATTACACCTTTAAACAAATGCTTCCACATTGCAGAGGGCTTCTCTAAGAACCTAGAGATCCAATCAATGGGTTACACGCTAACGCAAGCCGCAAACCTGCACGTCGCTCTTGCGCATAACAACTGTAAATTCTTTGAACAATTCTACCCTTACGAAGACTTTGAGCTAGCGTCGAAAACCGTTATCCGCACCGACAAAGAAGGTTATGTCCGTGCTCCTGAAGGCAATGGCTTAGGTGTTGAAATGGATTGGGACAAAGTGAAAGAAATGTCTGTGGCGTCGTACGTTTTCGAATAAACCGCATGCTTCACGACATAAACAATTAATACAGAGACAGCAAAAGACTGACATCCCTCTACCCCTACACTGTCTGCCTTTCTAATTACTCGTATGGGAACGGGAGAAAGGCAGACACCCTGAGTGTCAGTGACAATAAACAAGGCCGTCCGAGTATTCTCATTAATAGACAATATTGGAAAGTCACAATGAAATTGAATACTTCAGAAATCGACTGGAAACTTACTTTTGGCAGTTTTGGATTTGTACTGCTTCTAGGTATTCTTGCAGTGGTATACCCAGAAGCCGTAAAAAGCACCATGAGCGGCATGCTAGATTTTACCGTCATTAACTTCGGTTCTGGTTTCCTTTGGTACACACTTTTTGCAACAGGTGCCCTATTGTTCCTCGCCTTTTCTAAATATGGCGATATTCGTATGGGTGACACCAAACCTAAGTTTACGAAATTCCAACTGTTCGCAATGGCATTGTCTGCGGGCATGGGTGCAAGCACCATGTACTGGGGCTTTATTGAAGCGGTATACTACTTCATGGACCCTCAGTTCGGTATTACAGATAAAGCCATGGCAATGGAATACGCTACGGCTTACAACATGTTCCACTGGGGCGCAGCAGGCTGGTTTATCTACCTCATTGTAGCCATCCCATTCGCCGTCGTATTCTACCTAAAGAAAAGCCGTCGAATGAGCTTAAGTGGTGTCATTAACTCACTGTTTGATGACCGATTACCGGTTTGGGCGCAAAAGTTTATTGACCTACTGTTTATCATCACAACGCTTGCCGCAACCGCATTAACATTAGGTTTGGGCATCCCGATGATTTCCTCTAACCTAGCGAGCTTAACGGGCATTCCAGACAATTTAATGTTGGGTATTGGCGTTATCCTTGGGTTGTCAGTGATCTTCTCTCTCAGCTCTTACATCGGCATTGAGAAAGGCATGGCCCGCCTATCTAGTGCAACCATTTATATCTGTGCAGCGTTTGTTGGCATCATCTTCATCATCGGACCATCAGCTCTGATCATGAACAACTTAACCAATGGCATTGGTATCATGTTGACTGAATACATCCGCATGAGCACCAACACAGATCCATATGGCACAACGTTGTTCCCTCAATACTGGACGGTATTCTTCCTAGCGAACTGGATTTCTTACTCACCGGGTGTAGGTGTCTTCATCACTAAGATCATCCAAGGTCAGAAGCTAAAAGACGTGGTTCTCATCCTCGTGATTGGCGGCACAATGGGCTCTGCGGTTATCTTCGGTGTATGTGGCACCTTCTCAATGGATCTTGTAAACAACGGCGTCGTTGATGGTGTCAAACTGATTGGTGAAGGTCAGCCAACTGAGTTGGTGAAGCAAGTATTTGACTCAACATCTATTCCAATGTTGCTAACCGCTATCTACCTAGTCACGATGATTCTGTTTACAGTAACAACACTAGATGGCACCTCGTATTCACTAGCAGGCATCGCAACTAAACAGCTAGATGAAGAAGCAAACGTAAACCCAATGTTTCGTCTGTTCTGGTGCTTATTGCTAACAGCACTACCAATCATCTTCTTACTGATTAATGCTGACTTGAATATCCTTAAAGCGTTCCCTGTACTGATCATCGTATTGATCGTGCCAGTGTTCTTCATCGCGGCGGTTAAAACACTCCAATACCTTAAGCAAAACTACGGACAAATTATGGAGCATCAACGCCAACAAGACGAACTTCTTGCAAAACAAGCACAAGAGCAACAAGTTGAAGTAACAAACTCGACACCCGCTCCTCAAGCTAGCTAGCATCGACTTCTAACTCTCAAAAGCTCCGATAAACGTCGGAGCTTTTTTTATTGGTTGTTAAGTTCAATCACTACCGTCTATAAATTCCACAAGACTATTGATGTTTATTGAAATCACTGACAAATTTGTTTAAGTTTCAGGAAGAATTCCTACAAAGCGCATCACTGCCATGAATGTACAAGACACTAAGCAATCAATTTTCATCGTTGAAGACGATCCTAAACTGCAAGCCATGTTAAGCGAATACTTTGTTGAACAAGGCTTCGACGTCCGTTGTATCGATAATGGAACAGATGCTCCAGATGCGATTATAGAGGCTCAGCCCGACCTCGTACTGCTTGATTTAATGTTGCCTGGCCAAGATGGATTGAGCGTCTGCCGCCAGATTCGCGAGTGCTTTAAAGGCAAAGTCTTGATGCTAACTGCTAGCGACGATGATTTTGACCACGTCGCTGCCCTTGAAATCGGCGCAGATGACTTCGTAAACAAGCCAATCAAACCACGAGTTTTGCTTGCTCGAATCCGCATGCTTTTGCGTCGTAAGGAGGCAACGACGTCTGATTCCGATACTTGTCTAGAAGTGGGGTTATTATGCCTTAACCGCCTACGTAAGGCTTGCGCTCTAAATCATGAGCCCATTGCCCTAACCGATGGTGAATTTGACTTACTTTGGGTCCTCGCAAACCACCCTGAACAAACTCTTTCTCGCGAGTGGCTAACAAAAACCTTACGTGGTATCGAATATGACGGCACTGACCGTACTATCGATAACCGCATCGTTACCTTACGCAAAAAGCTGGGCGACAGCACCACTCCACCACAAAAGATCATCACTGTGCGTGGTAAAGGCTACTTGTTTATGCCTGATGCTTGGAATGCGTAATGAAACGTATTTATCTGGAAAGCTTCTTAGGTCTGATTATTCTTTTTGTCGCCAGTTTAGTTGGTTACGAAATCATTGTTTATCAACTGAACACTGACTACGATTACCTACTGGAAGAGCATGAGGCGCAAGCTTTCCATGAGCTTATTTATCCGATTTATCGTGAAAAAGGTGAAGACTACACCATTCAACAATTGGAGAAATTCGCAACCTCTAGCCATATGTTGTTGATCGCTCAAGAGATGACTAGTGTCCCTCTTGAGGTTCAACAGGCTTTCGATGAAGATCCTTCCGTCAATACCGCGTTTGATGAGGATCGAGATTTATGGTTTCGATTTGAACCAGGCTCGCCAGTATTCAAATTAAGCCAAAACCCCAACAGCCCAATCATTCAAGCCATTAATTTTGACGACAATATCGTTTGGCTGTTCTTCCTCGCTGGATTTGCACTGTATTGTGTTCTGCTGATTTGGTTTTTAAGCCGCCGCGTAAGAGCATTAGAGAAGGTTACGATGGATTTTGCATCCGGTGATTTTAATGCTCGCGCCGATACTTCCAGCGCGAAGTCGGTGGGAACATTAAACAAAAGCTTTAACCATATGGCAGAGAAGGTCTCTCGTCTTATTACGAGTAACAAAATGCTAACCAATGCTGTCGCTCATGAGTTAAGAACACCAATCTTCCGACTCCAGTGGCAAGCCGATCTTCTGGCGGACGCTTCGTTAAATGAGCATCAGCAAAAATACGTCGATAGCATTGTAGAAGACATTGACGATATGGAAAAAATGGTTGAAGAACTGCTCTACTACGCAAAAATGGAGCGACCAAATTCCGAGATACAAACATCTACCGTGGTGTTATCTCGCTTTCTTCAATCGCTTCTTCCTAAATGGCAGCGCGATACGCCTTTATCCATTGTGATTGATGATGCCGAATCACAAGGCGTGGTTGTCAACGCCGATCCAACACTGCTCAAACGTGCACTCGATAACCTACTTCGCAATGCAATGCGTTATGCGAAAAAGCAGATCGTTTTGGAGCTGGTTGATACTCCCGACCACTGCTGTATTCAGATCCACGATGACGGCTGCGGAATTGAAGAGAAAGACTGGCCTCACTTGTTCGATGCATTTTATAGCGCCGATAAAGCGCGAAACAAAAGCACCAGTGGTTTTGGCTTAGGGCTCGCCATCGTAAAACAGATTGTCGAGTTACAAGATGGCTGCGTGTCTGTCTCTCACAGTCCTTTGGGCGGCGCATGCTTTACGGTATGCTTTCAAAAATAAAATCATAAACTTATCAGTAACTCCTATCTTGTTGTTACAAAACACGACATTTCAATACATACGATAGACAGAGCTCAAAAATAAAACAGTGTACATTTAATCCATCAATTCACAGCAATAATGGATTACAAAAATGTATAAACACCTTTTTCTCCTCACCCTTTCTTCCACACTTGCTGCTTGTGCCTACAACCAAAAGCCTGTCGTTGATATGACCAATGTCGACCAAGCTCAATACGAGCAAGACTTCGCTTATTGCCAAGGTTATGCCGAAAAAGTCGACAAAGGCGAAGCGGCGAAAACTGAAGCAAAAAATGGAGCTGTGACGGGTGCTCTTGTTGGTGCCGTAGCTGGCGCACTAGAAGATGGCGTCGGTGGTGCTGCCGTAGGTGCCGTAGCTGGTTCAGCAGTCGGTGCTGGCGCAGGTGCACTTGGCGGTGCAAATGACTCAACCAAAACCCAATCGCTCGTGCTTCGTAAATGCCTAGCAAATAAAGGCTATACCGTATACGACCTTGATTCATAACGTATAAATTAGCATCAATTGCATAAAATAATGGTCAGGCGACATCTTTTTCACAAATGTTTCACGCTCGACCTATTACTCTCAACTTTCGCAATTTGATGCCTTTTCTTTTATCAGGGGATGCTTATCCCTCAAGCGCCCCTTCTTTTTTGGCTCAGCAGTATAGGCCCCATTTTGAAACCAGGAAAAACAGGCATTCGCCGGATATTGGACGCAACCGGCTATTCACTTCAAGGATTGAAAGCAGCATGGATTAACGAAGCAGCATTTAGACAAGAGTTAGTACTGACGTTAGTACTCTCTATCGCTGCATTCTTGCTTCCCGTCACCATGCTTGAACGAACAATGATGATCAGCAGCTTGCTGCTGGTTGTAATAGTTGAATTGATTAATTCCGCCATCGAAGCGGTTGTCGATCGTGTCAGCGATGACTGGCATGAACTCAGTGGAAGAGCCAAGGACATTGGTTCCGCAGCAGTATTTGTTGCGCTTGTTCTCGCCCTATTTGTTTGGGCGTCGATTTTAATTTAGTTACATCGAAGTACGTCAATTATGAAGACAATTGAACTACCAACTAAAGGTCTCTCTTACGTTACCTTTACGCTTTTACTCGCCTTGTATTTCGCCCTTGTGGTGAACATTCCCATTTACAAGGAATTGGTTCACATCCTTACTAATCTCGATCAAGTTAAGATCGGTTTCATTATTACCATTCCCATCTTCTTTTTTGCAGCGCTGAACTTCTTATTCAACTTGTTCAGTTGGCCTTGGATCAGTAAACCATTCTTTATCTTATTGCTGATCACCTCTGGTATAGTGAGTTACGCGAGCTACAACTACGGCACACTCTTCGATACCGACATGATCACCAATATTGTCGAAACTGATACCAGTGAAGCAAGTTCTTACTTCAGCGCTTACTCGTTGATCTGGACAGTTTTGATGGGGGTACTTCCTGCATTACTTGTCTTTAAAGTGAAGTTTCAACCGCTAAAAGGAAACTGGCTAAGATTCACATTAACTAAAATCGTCTCAATGCTTGCTTCTTTAGTGATCATTGCCGTGATTGCTGGTTTGTATTACCAAGACTACGCATCCGTTGGTCGTAATAATAGCTACCTAAAGAAAATCATTATCCCTACTCAGTACGTGTATGCGATCTCTAGTTATGTCAAAGAAACCTACCTGACAACGCCACAACCATACCGTGAGATTGGCACTGATGCTAAGCAATCTCAGCTAGCTTTAGAACAAGCCAAAGAGAAGCCTACTCTGGTTGTCTTCGTATTAGGAGAAACTGCGCGTACTCAAAACTACCAAATCAACGGTTACGATCGCGAAACCAACCCATACACCAGCAAGCTAGACGTCATTTCATTCCAAGACGTTTCCTCTTGCGGTACAGCAACAGCGGTGTCCGTTCCTTGTATGTTTTCGCAACTGCCTCGTAGCGACTTCGATCGTAGTACAGCAGATAACCAAGACAATGCTTTGGATATAATGCAACGTGCTGGCATTGATTTGATGTGGAAAGACAATGACGGCGGAGATAAAGGCGTCGCGCATAAGATCAATAAGATGGATGTGGACCGCAGCCAGAAAAATGAACAGTGCAACGGCAGCACTTGCTATGACATCGCATTGCTAAATAACCTAGATGATCAAATCGCAAGCATGAAAGGTAACCGCCTTGTTGCGCTGCATCTCATTGGTAGTCATGGTCCAACGTATTTCCAACGCTATCCAAAAGACAAAGCCTTCTTCCAACCAGACTGCCCTCGTGCAGACATCGAAAACTGTAGCGTTGAACAAATCGTCAATACTTATGACAATACTATTCGCTACACGGACTTCGTTTTGGATCAAACTATAGCGAAATTGAAAGCGCTAGAAGACAAATACAATACGGCCATGATTTATGTTTCTGATCACGGTGAGTCTTTAGGTGAAAATGGCTTGTTCTTACACGGCATGCCTTACGGATTGGCGCCTGATTTCCAAAAGCGTGTTCCTATGATACTTTGGATGTCTCCGGGCTTTAAGCAAGCTAAACACATCAATACTGATTGTTTGGAACAAGAGGCGCAACAAACCGCGACGCACTCTCACGATAATGTATTCCACTCTTTACTCGGCATCATGGACGTAGAAACCGATGCTTATGATGGAGATTTGGATATCTTTAAAACCTGCAGAACATCTTAGTATCAAACAGCACGATAAAGCCTGATTCATATGAATCAGGCTTTTTTATGACCTTTTGCTCTCAGAAATCCAACAGGTTCTCGTTATAATGTTTATCCCGTCAACGAACAAAGTAGAACCAAATGAAAATTGGCATCATTGGCTTGGGCGACATTGCTCAAAAAGCCTACCTTCCAGTTATCACCCAGATTCCAAATGTTGAACTGGTATTTTGTACCCGTAACGCAAATACACTTAACACACTGGCTCAACAATATCGCATCACAGAAACCTGTCAGGACTACCAACAGTTGGTTGGCATGGGTGTGGATGCAGTAATGATTCATGCAGCGACGAGCATTCACCCTCAAATCGCATCTTTCTTTTTAGAACAAGGCATCCCGACATTTGTTGACAAACCTTTGGCAGACAGCGCTGCTGAGGTGGAAAAGCTATACGAACTAGCAGAACGCGTGAATCAGCCTTTGTATGTCGGTTTCAATCGCCGTCACATTCCGCTCTACAATCAGCATATGCCGGGCGTACAGCAAGGCGAACTTTCAGGCTTGAAATCAATACGTTGGGAGAAGAATCGTCATCAATTACCGGGGGATATTCGTACCTTCATTTTCGATGACTTCATCCACCCTCTCGATAGCGTGAACATTACGAAAAAAGCAGATCTACAAGACGCTTACATTACTCACCAAATGGAAGGCGACCAACTGGCTCGTTTAGATATCCAATGGCAGCATGGTGAGACACTGTTTCACGCATCAATGAACCGCCATTTTGGTATCACAACGGAGCGAGTCCAAGCTTGCTATTCAAATAAAGCGATTGAATTTGATTCATTTGTTGAAGGGAAAATGTGGCAAGACAATCAAGAGCAAAAGCTCAGCTTGAAAGATTGGACGCCAATGCTAACCAGTAAAGGTTTCCACTCTATGTTGCTTGATTGGTTTAACGTCATTCAGTCAGGTAAAGTCGCCACTGAAATTGTCCAGCGCAACATTGCTAGTCATCAACTTGCAGAAGCGCTCTGCCTTCATATCGAACACGTAGCACGTCGTTAATTAAGCACTAAAACGAGCGCGGAATGCTTTGGGTGCCAGTCCCATGGTTTTAATGAATACTTTTCGAAACGCGCTCGCATCTTGATACCCCACGTGGTAAGCAATCGCCTCAAAAGCGAGGTTGCTTGATTCCAGCAAGTTACATGCTTTTTGTACCCGGAGGTGTTGTAGATACTGATTCAAGTTCAAACCTGTCGCTTTTTGAAAACGTCTCTGAAGCGTGCGCTCAGTTAAACAACTGATCTCCGATAGAGCTTGGTTTGAAATCACATGGGAGAAATGATCGGCCATGTAGTGCTGAGCACTAAGAACGGCACTATCGCCGTGTTGAAAATTAGGCATGAATTGCTGATAAAAACGTTGCTCTCTGGCACCAGTATCAACCACCAGCATCTTTCCCAATAACCGCATCACCGAAGGCGTGCTTAACTGAGATACCAACTCCAGCCCCAGATCGAGCCAAGACATCATGCCACCAGCCGTGATGACACTGCCCTCATTGATAAGGATGGATTCTGGCTTAAGCCTCACGTTAGGAAACTTGTCTCTGAATAACCCTGCCAGCCCCCAGTGTGTCGTGCACGCTTTGTTGTTCAACAAACCAGCTTGAGCGAGAACAAAAGCCCCGGCACATGCAGACGTAACAACCGCTCCTGCTTTGTGTTGCTCAAACAGCCAAGACGTTAACGCCTCACTTGGCGAAAGATAATATTGCTCCGCGCCGCTTGGCGGCAATATGACGACCGTGAAATCACCATCTCGAATAACGTCTTCTTGCCAATCAATGATGTCTGCATCAAAGCGACATTCAGCACCCAACTCAATCGCAGCGTGGCTTGCCATCTCAAACAGCTCCTGCAAACCATAGACTGACGCTTTTGAAGCCCCCGGATAGTTCACAATAGCAATGTTTATCTTGTTCATTCCAATTGTCGTTTTTAACCTATTTTTTGTCATTTTAGACACTGAGCAAGATAAAAGAAAGCACGCATAATAGCTCCCATACCAAAGCAATACATTCACTGAAAACAAAAGGAAAACACCATGAGCCAAGCAGCACTTCTTGTTATCGATCTACAAAACGACTACTTCCCAAACGGTAAATTTCCTCTATGGAATACAGAAGCAACACTAAACAACATCAAGAGCGCAATTGCTAAAGCGAATGAGAAAAATATTCCTATCATTCATATTCAGCACATTGCGGATCCGGCAATGGGTATTGCACCTTTCTTTAATGAGGGGTCCGAAGGTGCTGATATTCACCCTGAGATCTTATCGCTGGCGCCGAGTGCAGATGTAGTTATCAAGCACTTTGCAGACAGCTTTGAGCAAACAAACCTTGAAGAAGTGCTGCAAAAACATGGGGTAACAGAACTATTGGTATGCGGTATGATGACGCAAAACTGTGTCACTCATACTGCGATTTCTAAAGCGGCAGAAAAGTATGATGTCTCAATTCTTATGGACTGCTGCACAACGGTTGACGAAATGATCCACAACATTGCCTTACACGCAGTCTCTACCCGCGTCCCCCTAATAACTGCAGAACAAAAGCTATAAACGAAATATTATAGAGGTATGCATAGAACGCATACCTCTATTCACTTTTTGTAATTTGTCTCGCTAGACAATTATCTCTACACTTCGCGCTCATTTTTCTACTTGAGCGCACAATGCATGCTTTTTTCTCAATCCATTTTCGCTCAGGTGCTGAGAATGTCCGTCATGTTGGGGCTATCTTTAGTTATCGTCCATCACTCTCCTAGGTTGCTGGAAATATTAGCAGAGCAAGCCATCAACAGCGGCTGTCACCAAACCACAGGCGACGGCGAGCATCATGATCATTCTCATCATCATTAATAAGAGCAAATTATGAGTATTTTCCGATTTCCAATTCTTGTTTGGCTTGGAATAGGGATTTTGATTATTTGTCTAGGGATCAGACAATCTTTCGGCATTTTCATGATGCCAATTTCAGACTACTTTCACACTGGTCGCGAGTTCTTTAGCTTTGCTATTGCATTGCAAAACTTGTTGTTTGGTGTGTTCCAACCGTTTGTTGGTATGGCTTCAGATCGTTGGGGCGCGAAGCGTATTATCATTTTAGGTGCCATTTCTTACGCTTTGGGTCTCTACCTGACTTCCATCGCAGTTGAACCAACCATGATGTACCTGTCACTTGGCGTTTTGGTCGGTTTTGGTCTGAGCGCGACCAGTTACGTGATCGTGCTAGGTGCCGTTGCAAAGGTCGTCCCTGCGCAACATGCTGCGAAAGCATTTGGTTTGACAACAGCCGCTGGTTCATTCGGTATGTTCGCCATGATCCCAGGTGCCCAAGCGCTGTTGAGTGATTTTGGCTGGCAAGGCGCGCTTCAAGCATTCGCTGTACTGTGTAGCTTTATAATCATGTTTGCACTGTTCATGAGAACGGCGAAACCACAAGCGAGCAATGCAACTAATGCTCAAGAAGACACACAAACTCTAAAAGAAGCATTGAAAGAAGCCTTTTCACATAAAGGCTATTGGCTAATCCATGCTGGCTTCTTTGTTTGTGGTTTCCACGTAATGTTCATCGCGACTCACCTGCCGAGTTACTTAGCCGATAAAGATTTACCCGCATCAACGGCGGCAATGGCGCTAGCGTACGTCGGTATTTTCAACATCTTTGGCTCGTACTTCTGGGGTGTAATGGCAGACCGCTTTAACAAGCGTCATGTTATGTCTGCACTTTATTTGATGCGCACAGTCGTAATCGGTGCTTTTGTGACGCTACCTGTCACCGAACACACCGCTGCTATCTTTGGCGGTGCAATTGGCTTTTGCTGGTTAGGCACAGTGCCACTGACTTCCGGCTTAGTTCGTCAAATCTTTGGAGCTCGTTACCTTTCCACCTTGTATGGCTTGGTGTTCTTTACGCACCAAGTAGGCAGCTTCTTAGGAGCTTGGGTTGGTGGTCGTATTTACGATTACTACGGTTCGTACGACCCAATCTGGTGGTCAACCGTTGTATTAGCATTTATTGCAGCACTGATTCACCTGCCAATCAATGACAAGCCAGTCCCTCGCTTGAACTTAGCTACTGCCTAACCTGAAAGGCTCTCGACATTTCTCGTTGAGAGCCTTTTCTTTACTCCATCTCATGCGGTCTATTACCTGTATTAAATCTGTATTCTCATCAATGATTGCTTATTTAAGATAAAGTGTGTCCATTCATCCTCTGTTAAGATTCGTGTGACATACTTAACACAACGCTATAAATCAAAAAGGGTTTTAAATGAGAACACTCGGCAACATCATCTGGTTTGTATTCGGTGGCGTATTCATGGGTTTGCTATGGTGGTTCTTTGGACTTCTAGCATTCATCAGCATCATCGGCATTCCATGGGGACGCGCTTGTTTTGTAATGGGGAACTTCTCGTTCTTCCCATTCGGTAAAGAAGCAGTCTCACGAGATGAATTAACCAATGAAATGGACATAGGCACGAGCCCACTTGGTGTCATTGGTAACGTAATTTGGTTTGTGTTTGCAGGTATCTGGTTGGCAATCGGTCACGTACTTTCTGCCGTAGCGTGCTTTGTCACCATCATCGGCATCCCGTTTGCCCTTCAACACCTGAAACTTGCGGTTATCTCTCTAGCTCCGATCGGTAAAACAGTCGTGACAACAAAAGAAGCAGCAATGGCTCGCTACAATATCAATCGTTAATTTACTAAACCCTCTAAGCTTCCGACTTAGAGGGTGATTCCCGTCAAGAGCAACCCCATAATCGCCACTGCGTATTCAATCATCGTTGATTGTATGTTCATATCGACTCCTTAAAAGTTGAAGTTAACGCCTAGCTCCACACTATTTTCTTCACTTACCTTCGTGGAACCTGGAGAGACTCTATGTTCACCAAATGTGTATTTCACGTAAGGTTCAACCCACTTTGGTTTTAATGTAATTCGCACTTCATGGTTTGTACGATGACCGCCCTCCGTGAGCTTTTTATCGTAGTTATAAGCATAGCCGAGGCTGACAAATTCAATTGGTGTATAACTTGCCCCGATGGTGTTTTTCCATTCTCTTGTTGTATTTTCGAATGCCGGAAATGACTTACCAATAGCGCTTTTTCTCCATTCGTGAGAGCTATTGGCATAAACCATCCAATCTTCACCCAACGCTGTCCCAGTAAATACGCCGGCGTCATACACATCAAACAAATCAGCACGTCCGTAACTCACAAAAGCCTCGGTATAAAACTGTCCCAGCATGACACCATATCCAGTCCCAAGTTCTAGGTAACCAGTCGAGTCGATTTCCGCTGAAATATTCCACTCTTCCGTTGCTTGTAAGTAGCCGCTGGCAGTGACAATCCATTCATCATCTGTATTGGATACGTCCAATCCAAACTCTGGCATTTTATAGTCAGCGGAAAAACACGGGACAGCAAAGAGCGCGCAAAGCAATGTCAAAGATTTATTCATTAGGGAGACCTGTGAAGAAGAGTTAAAACAAAAAAGGAGCCACTTTATTCAAGCGGCTCCTTGCTACTTACCCTTATGCGATTAGCTTACGAACGCTCAACGCGGTCACGAATCGCTCTTTTTATTTGCTGACGTTGCTCTTGTGACAGAGATTGAACCTTTTGTTTCAGCTCCGCACGCTGTTCTTTGGTTAACTCATTTGCAGGAAGATTTACTGGACCTTCGATCGGGTGACCAATTTCCGGCTCGATTGGGTTAACTGGCGACGGCAGTTCAATTGGATGCATTGGCACACCTTCAATTGGATGGCTAATATCCGGGCGGTTCGTAACGCCTGCGAATAAACGACCATCTTCATTACGGAATACGACTTCTGTACCATCTTCTAAGCGTACGATGTAGTTATCACCCTCTTTTGAAGTGTGTCCGACAACCTCACCGTCTTCATTTCGAATCTCACTACCATTAACGGTGTAAGAGGCACCCGAATCACCAACGGCAATGTTTATCGTGTCTGTTTCGTCTTTACTGATGAACACATGGTTGCCATTATCACCAACGATAACCGCAGCGCCTTCAAGCTCGATGATGTCACCATATGTAGGAACAACGCCGCCTCCGTAACCAGGATCTACATCTTCTTCAATAGGATGCTCGATCTTAGGTTTTACCTCTTCGACTACTAGACGACCATCGTCAACAGATAAGTGAATAAAGCCTTTGTCATTCACAAACACCAATTCATTATTGCGAACTTCAATGTTACCAACTACGTTACCAGAAGCGTCTTTCACCACATCGCCGTCAGTGAAGTACAGCTCACCGCCAACGTTGAATACGGTGTTACCTTCTACGCCGCGAATAGCCACTGTGTTGTATTCGCCGTTGTCACCTTGAATTGCCATGCCATCAAAGTGCTCACCTTCGAAGGTTTGTACCGATGCAACTCCTGCAGGCTCACTTGGGGAGTCCGAAGAACCAGATGATGAACAACCGGCTAGAAAAGACGCTGCGATAACTGCACTTAGTAATTTAACTTTCATGATTTACTCTCTTAATTTGTCGAAATTCAGGGCTGCCTCTTGCAGATTCAGTGGACTCCCTGCCCGATGAAGAGAAGTATATTGAGCGGTGTTTTATTGCTCTAATCGCTTATAAGAAACCCGCCATTAACGGCGGGTTATTAATAAACCAAGGTAGAGAGCTTGATAACCGATGGTTATTATTGTTCTTGAGGGCGTTCGAGGTGACTAATGATCACTTCGGTCACGATATTACGTAACCAGTGCACGGTTTCGTTGCGACGATTCTTATGATGGAAGTAAGCGTTCAAACACGGTTCTATCACCATGCCATCCAACTCAATATCCAACCTACGTAGCTTATAAAGTTTATCGACATTGACGGTTTTTGATGCAGGAAACACCATATCTGAGTTTGCGACTACGTCGATGATGGCTGATGGAAGCTCTGATCTAAAAGCAATTTTTGGCTCTACCCCTTTAATTTTCATGATCTTTTCTGAAAAAGAAATGTTCGAGTTCCAGTCAGCAGCGATGACAGTTGCAAATTCTAGATCATTGCAATCAGATATCTGCAGTCGGTGACCTTGCAGAGGATGATCTTTTCGCACATAAGCACAGAATTCATCTTTAACGATCATTTTGGTCAGAAGCTCTTTGGGTGCATGGTTTATTTCGTAATTAACTCCTAACACAACTTCGTCCTTGATGATCTCTTCCATGGTTGAGCGAGACCAATTCAGCAAATGAATTTGGACATGAGGGGCAGCTTGCCTGATGGCTTGAAAGATCTCACTCGCGTAAGAACTAAGAATAAATGGTGCCAGAGCGATCTTTACCGTGCCGTTCATTTCCAATGGGTTAAATGCCTTGGAACCATTTAACGTTATGGAAATATCATCCAACAAAGGCGCTAAGCTCTCTGCAAGATCATTGGCATATTCGGTTGCTCGCAAACCATGGTGAGTTTTCACAAAAAGCTCATCTTCAAAATGATCACGCAATCTTTGTAGCGCTTTGCTCACGGCGGGTTGGGAAACAAACAAACGTTCAGCAGCGCGCCGCATATTGCGCTCTTGATGAAGAATGATGAATGTCCTGAGCAGGTTTAAGTCAAGAGTTGAGAATAGATCTTTAGCCATGTTCCACTTCGTTAATAACTTGAGGTTATTATTCAGCATAAGAACAGATTGGCGCAGTTTCCAACCGAAGTGCATGAATTCTTTGCGCTCGATAACTCTCTATGACACAAAAATAACAAAACAGACAGTAAGATTATTTTGAAAAAAGAAATAAATGACGACGCAAATTTGTAAATGAACTCATCGTCTGACGCCATACATACATTACATTCCTGCTGTCAATGTATGAAGATCTTCGACTCGATAGGCAGCAAAGAAAAGAGATGATGGGGGTGAAGTCTAGAGGAGATAGGAAAGGTTAATGCCATCAAACATGCTGCGTTTAATGAGAAAGATAGAAAGCAAAAACGTTGGCTAAACACCAACATAAAGAAATTAAAAGACCTGACTTCAAACACTTTGAACTCAGGTCTAAACATACTCAAGAGCCAAACAGCCTCTTGGTTTTAGCTATTTACTGTGGTGTTACTTGCTCATTTGGATCAATGAGCGACCAATCAACCACTCTAGCTCTTTGTCACTGCCTACGCCAAACTGGCTCTCAGCCATTTTGTACAAACGATCAATGCCGTTTGCCGCAAACTCGTGCGCGCTCTCAGAAGTAACAATATGGTGGAATAATAGACGCAAAATCGCTAAGAATTCAGAGTCTTCTAGAGCCGTGATCCAGCTCTTTGAAAACGCTTCTAGACCTTTATCGAATTCTAGATGTTCAACGAACATTTTGAAAATACGACCGTCTAAAGCGGCGGTAAAGTCCGTTTTCTTAGGGAAATGGTGGCTAATACCTGTACGCGATACACCTGTCTGCTGGCTTAACGTGGTGTAAGACATTTTGTCATAACCAAGTCTCAGAAGCTGATCAACAACGGCATCCATGATCTTCTGGATAGTGATTTCGGTATCTTCTTTACTACGCTTTGGCATATTTTAAGCTCTTCTCTTTGTAAATCCATCTAACTCACAATTAAATGAGGCCAGAATGAAAATCATCCTCAGCATTATGTACTGTATACCTCAAACATCAAAGTTAGAGGACCAATCATAACTAAACTGCACTGCGTAACGTGCAATTTACAGTGATATTTCTGTCAATACATGTGACTCAAAATATGGCGAAAAGTCCACTCCATCAAAACCTTGCACCAAATCATTCATCGAAACTATTCTCAGGCTAAGAATGATAATTATGTAAAAATAATTAATCCGGAAATAGTCTTATAAATTGAACCCCAGTTCAACTCACCTGACAGAAATCTCACGAATATCTAGGTTAATTGATTTTAAATATTGATACATATCACACTAATTTCCTTAAGGAAGTTCTAATAAAATTAGTTAACCCTCTATTAACAACATAACATACTGTCCTTTTTTTATCCAAAATCGTTCATTTTTGTAGATAGAGATCAAATACCTGATAGAATACTGACAGTATTTACAAGAGGATTCGTTATGAGTGTCGAATTAGAAGAAAACCAAGTATGTGAAGCTTGCGGTTGCGCTGGTGAAATGGGTTTTATCATCAAAGAAGGCGACGATGTCGCTGACGTAACGATTTTCGCAGAGACTAAAGCAGCACTTGAAGCTGAGTTGGCGAAATACATCGAACTAGCAAAACAAGTTTGTGCAGGCGTTGAATACAACGTTTCTGAACTAACGGAAGATTCGAAAGAGCTTACTGCTCGATTCAAGTTTGAAGTAAGCGCTGAAAAGCTAATCTTCGAACTTAAGACTCGCTCTCTAGCGCGTTAATCGTCGATATTTCATCGTTAGATAGGTAAAAGCGAGCATCCAGCTCGCTTTTTTGATCTCTGATGAACCTATCTATTTCTTGTCTTTCTGAAACACAACCCACTTCAACGAGCCATTAGTTTCAAAATCATTTTCATCGGTACACATCAGTAGCACCCCATCTACGTTTAGCACTGCCCCAGTAGTGTAGGCTTTGTCGTCATAGTAACAAACACGCTGCCCTAGCTTACCGTCTGCCACCACTAACGCTTTTGAATCTGGCGTACTATAGGATTTCGCCATCGCAAAACTTGATAAAACAGCAGCAACGCTTGCAAGCAAAACAGAAATCGATCTTACATTCATGAATATCCCCTTAATGAAGAGCCATAAAACTAACAAAGAAGTGCTTTCAGTTCTTGGCAGCATCTCATATTCTTGAGACATGGATAGGTAGCAGCCCCCCAAGCTTTACGTTATCCTTTTCTCGCTTTTACCAATACTGTGGCTGCTATGCGCATTTTTCCTCTTTTATTAGCTCTGGTGTTTTTCTCGAGCTCTTCTATCGCTTACGAGCTTGATTACTATGCTAAATTCGGTCATACCGACAACTACGGTAATATCGATCTCCGCAACAAGCCCTATACGACCCTACCTGATGGTCTTGTCGTAAAAGGAAACCTCAATATTTCCCAGACACCGATTACTAAACTTCCTAAAGGACTCGATGTTCAAGGCAGCCTTGAAGCAACGAATAGCGCCCTCAAAACGATAAGACCAGGAGTTAAAATTAAAGGCTATGCAAATTTACTTGGTAGTAAAGTTGAACGCTGGCCTCGCGGTGTAAAACTGGGTGGTTATTTGAATTTAACCGATACCCCGTTAGCTAACCTACCAGCAAGACTAAGAGTAAAAGGCGACTTGAGCGTCATTCAGACACCATTGACCGAACTACCAGAAGGATTGGTGGTGGATGGTAACCTCTATATAGGAGGTTCAAAGGTCACAACATTTCCTGACACCATGACAGTCAAAGGCAGCATCTTCTTGGGAGGAAATCGAGTGACAAAGTGGCCAACGAATTTGACCTTAGGCGGTTCGGTTGCACCATAAAAGTAATTGAAGTGAGGAACGAGCTCAGAATCTAACAAATAACACGCCTGAGATAGATTCCGATTAGGTCCCGTTCCTCGCAATTGAATGTCCATTGCTACTTCGCGCAATGGACAATAGCAAGGTTATTCTTGGTTATTTACTGGGTTAGCGTAACTTGCAACCAAGTAACTGTGCGCACCTGTCGGTAGCTGTTCAAGTTTCTCTTGCAACTGAGATTTTACTGACTCAGTGATCGATTCGTCTTCACGACCCGCAGCGAGCAAGTTGATAGGGAATACGCGGTAGTTATTGTGGATTTGGCGATCGATTTCGTTTGCCAACTCATCCGGCGTCTCGAACTCTTGATCGATCACATCACCAAATGCGACATGCACTTTACCTTTGTAACCCACGATACCTTGGATGATGCTTTCAATATCTTCAAACTCACCTTTTTCATAACTGCCGTTCTCTGCTTTTTCATACAGTTCTTTAGCTTTTGCAATATCACAAGGGTCATTTTGGTAAGAGATAGAAACAGGCACAATCTTCAGTGAACGAGTGTATTCACCAAAGCTGATTTTTTGCTTACGACCTTCAACATGGAACATCTTCAAGATTGCTGGGTCAGTGAAATCATTACCGTCTTTCGCACGACCTTCTTTTTGCGCAATCCAGATTGAGTTACCGGTATCTAAAGAGTGCTTGATATAGCCCGACAGTAGACCAAGCGCTTTCATCATTTCACGTGGTGCTTTCGCAGAACGTTTTACGATAAAGCTCTTGTTGAGTCTCATTAGCTCCGTCGCACAAGGTTTCTTAAGCAGGTTATCACCAATCGCAATACGCACTGTACGGTGGTCTGTTTGGTGTAAACCAAAGTTAACAAGCGCGGGGTCCATTGCGATATCGCGGTGATTAGAGACAAACAAGTACGATGTGTTCTTGTCGAGTTTGTCCAAACCAGAAAAAGTAACTCCGTCAGTAGTCGTATCTAGTGTGTCTTTAAGGTACTTCTTCACTTCTAGCTGAATGGCTTCCACAGAATCCAGTTTACTCCACTTCGCTTTTAAGTAGACACGGATAATCGGACTCATGAGTGTTTTGAACCACGCCGCTTTGTTTGCAAAACGGTGGTTTAAAATCGCACTGATAAACTCATCGTCTTTGATCAGGCGGTCCAGCGCAGCTGGAATTTCTTCGTCGTTGTATGGACGAATTTCAATATAAGGATCGTTATTGGCAGTCATTATTCAATTCATTTCAAAAAAAGCTGGCACATTTTACGCATTGTTTTGCCAACCCGCAGCATTTCAGACCATACTTTTAACATGGTCATACCAGTAGCATTACAATTTCTATTCGCAAAAAAATCTGTTATCCGGTTGGCAATTTAGGGGTTTAGCGTTACCCTTAGCGCCCCAAAAACTCTGGTATTCACAATGAACTACGCAATTGAATTTCACGACGCTAATTACCCTTTTCTTAATGTTGCTGCGCGTAAAAAAGCGCTAAAACACAGCTTACTATCAGTAGTGGAAGGTTTGGCGATCATTAAATTGGGTAAACATGAGTATGCCATTGAACCGGGTCAACACTTCTGGATTCCTCAGGGATGTTTGAGCTCCCTCACCTTTTTACCTAACACACGAGTAACTCGCTGTGACTTCTCTGTGCGCTTAACTGATGCATTTGCTCAACAAGCAGGCTACGTGAAACTACCAGTGTTATTGTCAGCGCTGATTGAAAAGTTGGTGATGACAAAAGCACGCAGTGAACATCAGCTCGACTTGCTAGCGGTTGTGAAACACGAAGTGCTAACACTCAAACCAATGCTTACCAGTTCAGCATTAACGGATTCTATCAATAAGTGGAAACCAGGCTGTGAATCTCAGATTTCCATTGAGCTTTGTCTAGTATTAACGCTTCGAGAAGCACGCAAGATGAAGTTATCCGGCAAAAAACAAGCGGATATCGTTGCGAAGCTATTTAACGACAATGAAGAAGAATACGAACAGCTTTGCTTTTTGGTGTTTGGGGAAGCGCTATAAAGGGTAAGTCGCAATAGAATACAAAAAGGACGCATCAATGTGCGTCCTTTTTATTTTGATTCGAATATTAAAACGGTACTTCGATCTGCATCATCCAATCAGCGTCATAGTATTCATGCCAGCGATAATCAACACGCATTCGTGGTTCACTGCCGTTCTTGTCACCAAAGCCGATGCTGAACATTAAGCCATGACTTCTCAGCCACTCTTCTGTACTCATTTTGGCTTCATCATCACGCAGTTCTTCTGGCATCCATAACCCGAGCCCAAAATAGTTACTATCTAAATTTTGAGTAAGTATTGGAGAGTCTTCAGACTTGAACGCCCATTGATCCCAGTAACTTTCTGTCGGACCTTCTATCTGTTTTTCTGCGGTATACCAATTGAGCGTATCGATGCTAAGAACGCCAACACTGTCAAAGATGTCTTCACAAACTGGCATGGTGTTATCAGCAAACACGACGGAACGATCAGATAAATAGTTACAAGCAGAGCTAGCCTGTGTTGCCACAAGCAGCGCGCATGCACTAAGAACCACAACTCTGACCATGAAAATCTGACCTCTTCGTTTTCAGATTACGATTGTTTGTATAAGCCTTCGCTTAGTAATAATTTATTGACCGTTGGTGTCGTGAATGCACTGATGTCTTCACCCTCTAATAGTGCATTACGAATGTCCGTGCTTCTGATTTTGACTTTTTCAGGACACGCCATCACAGTCCAACGTTCGGTTATTTCTTCTGCTCTGTAAAATTTAGCAAATTTGAAAAAATTATCAGGACCTATGACAAAAGTTATATCGGCTTGCGTGTGGATTTCTTGAATTTTTTCTAATAACGCAAAAGTCGTCACACTTTGTCCTGGTTGGTACAAAGTTTGCTCAAGGTCTGAGCGTTGAACATTAGAAAGCCCCATGTCTTTAATAAAGGCATCAACCAGTTTGCACCGAATTGGGTAATCCAACATATTTTTGCCCCAAGCGTGTGCAATGCTTGGTTCTAGTAGCACAAGATCAAAGTGGCTCAGTGACTCGATCACACTCTTGTGACCTAAGCTTGGTGGGTTAAATGCGCTGCCAAAAACGGCGATTTTTTTCATATCCGGTGATTACCTGGTTGAAGAGAGTTTTCTAATCCGATGAATTCGGTATGATACTACTAATCTTTAGAGCTTTTTGACACTAAAGCGACGTTTATAGACATCAACTGCATGGTTTATCGCCATTTGTGAACTATAAACGCCTGCGACAGTATGAATTTATTCACACTCACTTGGTGTCGTACATATTTGCAGGAAAAGGAACCCTAAATGGAACAATCCATCCGCGATGAAATGCGAGTACTCCCTTCTATCGATCCGCATTTCGAAATTGAACGCCGTGTCGCTTTTATTAAGCGTAAATTGCAAGAAGCAGGCTGTAAGTCTCTTGTTCTTGGCATTAGCGGTGGCGTTGACTCAACGACATGTGGTCGCTTGGCTCAACTGGCTGTAGACCAACTAAACGAAGAAGCTGGTGACAACAACTACCAGTTTATCGCTGTTCGTTTGCCTTATGGCGAACAAAAAGACGAAGATGAAGCACAGCTCGCACTTTCTTTCATCCAACCAACGCACTCTGTATCAGTAAACATTAAAGCTGGTGTCGATGGTCTCCATGCCGCTTCTCACATCGCACTTGAAGGAACAGACCTTCTTCCAACGGATGCTGCAAAAGTGGACTTCGTGAAGGGTAACGTAAAAGCGCGTGCACGCATGGTCGCTCAATACGAAATTGCTGGTTACGTTGGTGGCTTGGTTCTTGGTACTGATCACTCAGCAGAAAACATCACTGGTTTTTACACTAAGTTCGGTGATGGCGCGTGCGATATGGCACCACTATTCGGCTTGAGCAAACGTCAAGTTCGCGAAGTTGCAGCAACATTGGGGGCACCTGAGCAACTTGTTAAGAAAGTACCAACGGCAGACTTAGAAGAGCTTGATCCTCAAAAAGCTGATGAAGATGCTCTGAGTTTAACTTACGAACAAATCGATGACTTCCTAGAAGGCAAGCCAGTATCTCAAGAAGTCAGCGATCGCCTTGTGGCTATCTACAAAATGACTCAGCACAAGCGTCAGCCGATCCCAACGATCTACGACTAAATCACGATTGTGCACATCAACGATTCGTTTTTAAATCGTTCTGCTATAGATAAAAACGCCGCTAATTTAGCGGCGTTTTTGTTTGCTTGTTACAAGCAGTGTTTATGCTCAGCAACGTTAGTCTGTTAGCGTCACATCCGTTTCCGGAATAGCACAACACGCGAGCACTTTACCCATCGCGCGCTCTTCTGCGCTCAGTGCAGGCACGTCAGGATGCTCTACCTGTCCTGATTCTAATTGAACCTTACAAGCACCACACAAGCCCGCACGACAACTATTGGTAATACTTTTACCGGCATTCTCAACTTGCTCAAGTAACGTTTGTTGGTTGTTACCCATCAACTTAAAGCCGTTGAATTCAATCTCAACACTTTTCTCTGGCTTAGCTTTTGTCGCTGCAACACCAAATGCTTCTTGATGATAATTGTCTTCTGGAAGGCCCTTCTTAAGCAATAGGTTTTTCGCCTTTTGCATAAAGCCGTCAGGACCACAAACAAACACTTGGCGCTGTTCAACATCTTTGATCTGTTTTATATGAGATAGACTGATTCGCCCCTTAAGGCCAAACCAATCTATCGCCGGTTGCGTTAAGCAGATCTTTACATCCAACCCCGAGTGTTGGCGCTTTAACTCGTTTAACTCATCTTTGCATGGAATATCAATCTCGCTGCTGCACTGATGGTAGAACACCACATCATCGAGTTGGTTGTGATCAGCCAAGTAACGAACCATCGACAGCATTGGTGTTACGCCGCTACCAGCAGACAACAGCAATAGAGGCTGAACAGAATGCTCTTTTAGATGAAATTGACCACCTGGCGTTTCCGCTTCCAGAACATCCCCCACTTGTAGGTTGTCAAGCAAAGCATTGGATACGCGCCCACCAGAAACACGTTTCACCGAAATTGCGTAGCGTCCCGGGCGAGACGGGCTAGATGACAGCGTATAACGACGCCCTACTTTCTTACCGTCTATATCCACTTCAATAGGTAAATGCTGTCCCGGTAAGTACGTTGGTAATTGACCTTTGCTTGGCTCAAGCCACAAGGTGACAAAGTCGCGTGCGATTTCTTCTCGTTCGACACAAGTTAGCGTCATTCGCTGAGGAGAGTTGTCTGGATAGAACTCTGGCTCTTTGTATTCCAGCACTTCAACTTTGTCACCAGAACGAATAATGCCTTCGTTCAGAGCAACAAGGTTTTGACCGAAGAACACGCCCCCACGCTCGTTTGCACGAAACTCTTGCAATGTCTTCAGTGGTTCTTTGCTTTCTCGAAATGTGCCTCGCTGAGTATTAACGGTAGTTAGAATACATCGCTCACATGGTTTTACTGATTCAAATTCCACTTCGCCAATGCGAATACGCTTCCATGAGTCTTCTTCAAATGGCTTGGTATCAGATACCACAAGGTTGGTTCGGAATTGATCCATTGAGTGCAGCTCAGAGCTTCTGCGGTTTAATTCTTCCAGTGATGCCTCACTGATGACAAGTACTGGGTAGCCATCGGCAAAGCTGACGTTGTGACCCAGTTTCTCTCTTATGCGATTTGATTGCTCACCAGTAAAAAGTAACTCGACGCGAAGACCTAATACTTTGCTAAACCAATCATCCGCTTCATCCGTGGTGGTATATGCCGTAAAACTGTCTTTCCAAACCGTTGCAGGTGCTTCCTGCATTTTGAAATCTTGATAGCGAATCTTTAGTGGCTCTTCGCCAAGGCTGGTAAACACCACTCCGTCTGACAACAGCGCGGACTTGATGGTCACCATTTGAGGGAACTTTCGAGCTGTCACCATTGAGCCATCTGACGTCGCAATCATAAATCGACGATCAAAACTCAATCCTTGTTTTTCTACCCAAGCGGAAGATAACGCAACGCCTCCGACGGATTTGACTGGAAAAACATTAATTTGGGACAAAACTGATTGCGACATAGCCTTCTTCCTACAGGTACTTTCTCATTATTGGACTATCATATCCTTATAACAGTTATGACCCAAGCCTCTATAAAATATCGATTTATAACCGCACCTTCGTCAGTCACCCGATATGACACTTGCTTTGCAGGTGGAAGAACTTCTTTTTATGAATGGAGTCCCATAAATTTGCATAGTATTGACGAAACTAGGATTGCCAAGATGTGATATAGAGCACATAATTCGCCAACTTTTTGACACTATAGATAATCTATCCGGAGCATAGACCATGGATACTAATAAACTGATTCTAATTCTACTTTGTATCTTCCTTCCACCAGTGGCGGTTTACATGGAAAAAGGTCTAGAGAAAGACTTCTTCATCAACCTGATCCTGACTTTCTTCTTCTTCCTACCCGGCACAATTCACGCGCTTTGGTTGACGATGAAGTAACCAACTGAGCTCCTACCGTAAAGAAATGTGAAAAATGGGGTGAAATAGAACTGCAATTCCTCTATCATCCTGTCGCCTAAGCGCAAGCGTTTGCTCTTGAGGTAAATGCAGCGTTTAGGCTCCAAACATAACTTTTTAATGGTGGGAGCAATTAATGACAACACTGACTATTACTCGTCCTGACGATTGGCACGTTCACTTACGCGATGGTGAAGTTCTAAAAGATACCGTTCGCGATATTAGCCGTTATAACGGCCGTGCGCTGATCATGCCAAACACCGTCCCACCAGTGACCAATACTGAAATGGCATTAGCCTACCGTGATCGAATCCTTGCTGAGCAACACGGCGAGCAATTCGAACCTCTTATGGCGCTATACCTGACAGACAACACCACGCCAGATGAAATCCGCAAAGCCAAAGCAACAGGCAAAATTGTCGCAGCAAAGCTTTACCCAGCAGGTGCAACCACCAACTCTGATTCTGGCGTAACCGATGCAAAGAACATCTACCACGTTTTTGAAGCGATGGAAGAAGTTGGCATGCTGCTTTTGGTTCATGGAGAAGTGACTCACAACCACGTTGATATTTTTGACCGTGAGAAGGAATTCCTAGACACGGTTCTTGCTCCTATCGTTAACGACTTCCCTAACCTAAAAATCGTTCTTGAACACATCACGACGGCGGATGCCGCAAACTTCGTTAAGAACGCTTCTGATAACGTCGCAGCAACCATCACTGCTCACCACCTGCTGTTCAACCGCAACCACATGCTAGTCGGTGGCATTAAGCCTCACTTCTACTGCCTGCCAATCCTTAAGCGCAATACCCACCAACAAGCGCTTATCGAAGCAGCAACAGGCGGTAGCAAGAAATTCTTCCTAGGTACAGATTCAGCGCCGCACGCAAAAGGCGCAAAAGAATCAGCTTGTGGTTGTGCAGGTTCTTATACCGCACACGCAGCACTAGAACTTTATGCAGAAGTGTTTGAGAATGAAGGCAAACTCGAAAACCTAGAAGCATTCGCAAGCTTAAATGGTCCTGATTTTTACGGTATAGCTCGCAACTCAGACACTGTAACGCTAGAAAAAGCAGCTTGGGATGTGCCAGAAACGATGCCGTTTGGTAGCGATATCGTTGTGCCAATCCGTGCAAATGAAAAGATTGAGTGGGAAGTGAAGTAATCATCTCCACGAAATGAAAAAGGGTCATGCCACCATATTCGATATGGAAACGCATGACCCTTTTCTTTTGGCTCCTATAAAGCCTTATGTCTACTGTCTACTGTCTACTGTCTACTGTCTACTGTCTACAGAGTAATTATTTACCACGAACTTTCTCTACTAAAGTCCAAGCTGCAACCACAACCAAGCCAGCGATGACACCAATCACACCATTAAGCAATGTCGGCACAATCGCCGTCGCAATCGTATGACCACGGAAATCCATGATGATCGGTTCAATCAGATGATGAATTGCAGGCACGTTATGGACAACAATACCGCCCCCAACAAGGAACATTGCCGCAGTACCCACCACAGCAAGCATCTTCATCAACTTAGGCGCAAACGCCACTAACGCTCCACCTAGCTTGGCTTTCAGTCCTTCACCATTTGATGTGCGTTCTAGGTAAAAACCTAAGTCATCAAGCTTAACGATGCCAGCGACTAAGCCGTAAACACCAATGGTCATCAATACCGCGATTAAGCTGACCACAAGAATTTGCGTTACGATGCTTGAGCCTGTCACCGTACCCAAAGCAATCACGATGATTTCTGCAGAGAGGATAAAGTCAGTACGAATCGCACCGGCGACCTTTCTCTTCTCGTACTCTTCAACCGATTCTCCGGTATTGAGCTCTTCTTTCTTCTCTTCATGTTGGTGCGCATGAGG
Organism: Vibrio sp. Y29_XK_CS5; assembly: GCF_024181835.1. NCBI lineage: Bacteria > Pseudomonadati > Pseudomonadota > Gammaproteobacteria > Vibrionales > Vibrionaceae > Vibrio > Vibrio sp. Y29_XK_CS5. Next base: position 372,385 of record NZ_JAMZAM010000001.1, on the reverse strand, counting down.
AAAAAGCTTTTCTAAGATCTTCTCAGCCCCTTCAAAGCAAAGAAACAAACCACCAATGAGAAGTAATGGCATGATCAGCCAAGGAATGAAGGCACTGATCAACAACGCCGATGGCACTAGAATCAGTTTGTTTTTAAACGACCCTTTTGCCACCGCCCAAACCACCGGGATTTCTCGTTCTGACGCTACGCCAGACACCTGTTGCGCATTTAGCGCTAAATCGTCGCCCAGTACACCAGCGGTCTTTTTCGCCGCCATCTTCGACATCAACGCGACATCATCCAATACAGCTGCAATGTCATCCAACAGTGTTAGTAAACTTGCTCCAGCCATTTATTTATCTCTTTTATGGAATTGAATAAGTAACAAAATGTAACACCAATAAACTACTCAGCAAAGTTATGATTTCGCAAAGAATAAGGTCACAAATTGTGTTTTCTATTGCCGTGGCTTTGAGACAGGACTAGTCTTGTCTTACCTTTCACGCACACAAAAGAAAAAGTATAGATGAAAAGCGGATACACTTACCCAATTGGTACCCCAGGTCAGTCATGGGGTGAAGCAGAACGTAAAGCTTGGCGTGAGCAACGTGACGTAAAACGTAGCTACCAAGAAGAAGTCGTGACCAAAATTGATGCTCTTCGCGAGCGTTTTGATGTTGAGCAATACGGCGCACTCTCTTACGACGAAGCACGCTTCCCTCTGTTTTGTATCAAGACTCGTAACTGGGATGCTGCAAAACCGGTTGTTTTAGTAACTGGCGGCGTACATGGCTACGAGACAAGTGGCGTACATGGTGCGCTGAAGTTTGTTGATACGCAGGCAGAGCGTTATGCAGAACACTTCAATATTGTCGTTGCACCATGTGTCAGCCCTTGGGGGTACGAGGTGATCAACCGCTGGAATCCAAATGCGATTGACCCAAACCGCTCTTTCTACGCAAATAGCCCTGCGGAAGAGTCAGCTAACTTGATTAAGCTTGTTGCGACCTTAGGTGATGTTCTAATGCACATCGACCTGCACGAAACCACCGATTCTGACGAGACCGAATTCCGCCCTGCACTTGCAGCACGTGATGGTCTTGAATACATCGAAGGCATGATCCCAGATGGTTTCTACACGGTGGGCGATACAGAAAACCCGCAACCTGAGTTCCAAAAAGCCGTCATCGAGTCAGTAGCGAAAGTAACGCACATTGCACCTGCTGACGATAAAGGCGAAATCATTGGTTCGCCAGTGGTGCAATTTGGTGTGATTAATTACCCAATGGTGAAACTGGGTCTGTGTGGCGGCGTCACCAACTGCACTTACGGCACTACAACAGAAGTTTACCCAGACAGCCCGAAAGTCACTGATGAAGAGTGTAACGACGCTCAAGTTGCAGCAGTTGTAGGTGGTTTAGATTACGTGCTTACTCAGCTATAACAAGCGGTTCTTATATTGCTCCGGTGTAATGCCGGAGTATTTCTTAAACATGGCGATAAAAGGACTGGCCTGGTTGTAACCCAATGTCAACGCCACCTCTTTTACGGTTTGCCCCTTCCTTAACAACTCCATCGAATGCAAGTAACGCACTCGCAATCGCCACTCGGTAAAACTCATCCCTAACTCACTTTGGCAATGGCGAGCTAAAGTGCGCTCCGTGGTATGAACCTTTTCCGCCCATTCCCCCAAGCTAATTTCATCAGTTGGCGCTTCTTCGACGGCTTTAAGAATTGGCTCCAGATATTTGTTGTCTGTGGTTGGCAAAAAGTGATGTTCGACTTCTTGTTTGGCTAGCTGATCCAACAAGACCTGAACGAGGCGTTTATCTTCTTCGCTCTTAGCAACATTAATATCACGTTGGCGAAAGTCTTCCACAATCGCCGAAACAATGGGCGTCACTTTGATCAAGCTCGTTTTGGATGGAAAGTGCTGAGTCAACTCTGGGTCGATATTTAACGAGCAGTATTCCAAAGGCTTACGATTATAACTGGTGTGACGGATCCCAGCCGGTACCCAAATCGCAAGATGCGGAGGCGCTAAGAAACGTGTGTCTTCCGCATCCATTTCTAGAATACCGCCACTGATCAGTTGAACTTGTCCCCACGGGTGGCTGTGAATGCGAGTTTCTGTATTCGACAAAAAGGCTTCAAAATTCATAAACACATCTGATGGTGCTCTATCGATTGATAATGACGGATGAAGATTCCTTGTGCTCTTTTTCAAATTTGTCTTCCTATCGCTTACGATGTCTTTCCAGAGATACTTTTCATTATAAAGACCTGTCAGACTAGCGCCATTAATTATTCTGCGATGAGGTTCTCATGGTTTATTTGCTTCCGTTTTTTACTGTCATGATTTGGGGTGGGAATTCCATCGTAAATAAAATGGCAGCAAGTGCAATCGAACCTAGCGCAATGAGTTTCTACCGATGGTTTGTTGCTATGGTACTTTTAACGCCATTTTGCTTACCAGCAGTGATCAAACAACGTCATGTGATTCGCCCATACTTGGCTAAATTGGCTTTCCTCGCACTATTAGGCATGGTGCTAAACCAATCCCTAGGTTATTACGCAGGGCTAACAACGACCGCTTCTAATATGGCACTGATTACGTCTCTCGTTCCTTTGATCAGTGTTTTCTTGAGTGTACCTTTACTTGGCAAGTCGATTTCCATGCTGAGCGTGGCAGGTGGCGTGGTTTCATTAGGCGGCTTGGCGTTTATGTTAGGGCACGGCGATATCACCTACTTCCTGCATCAAGATATGACGCAAGGTGACAGCTTGATGCTGCTGGCTGCGCTTTGCTACGCAATTTACTGTGTGTTACTAAAACGCTGGAAGATGCCTTTCAACAGTATGACTTTGGTTTACATGCAAGGCTTTTTCTCATTGGTTATGCTTGCGCCATTGTGGCTAAGCAGCGATCAACTTCTACCAAGCCAAAGCGCATTACCTTTAATTGCTTACGCTGGTATTGCCGCGTCTATCTTTGCTCCATTGATGTGGGTAAAAGCGATTGACTTGATTGGTGCAGACTCAAGTGCCATGTTCATGAACCTGATGCCTGTGGTTTCGGTAGCTCTCGCTTCAACCATGCTCGGCGAAGAAGTTCATGTTTACCACATCATTGGCGGCATGCTGGTTATCTCTGGCGTTATCTTGTCGCAAATTAAAGTACACAGAAAAGGCAAAGCCATCGACCCAGAAGCTCAAACTGCAACGAGCTCATAGCAACTAAAAAGAAAAGAGCCATCATGGCTCTTTTCTTTTTGCTTTCATTTGGATTAAAGGGCTTCAGCCTGCTGTTCCAATTCTTTGCTTGTCTTTTGGCTCACAAACTCTTTGTATAGCGCCGCTTTATCCGTTGGATCAATGTCCGTACCTGCCGTTACAGCAGAGTTAAACATCTTTTCTGATTCAATCTTTGGCATGACTACTAGCGCACAAATTTGCTCTACACCACCAATTTCAACCAGTGATACTTGCTCAACTTGGCTCTTTTGAATTGAAGTATTAGTTATTTGCTTAGCGATTTGCTCAAAAGATGTGCCAGAGGTTTGACCGTCAACTGAGCTATCAATTTTTTGATAGTTCTTCTCTAACACACTGACTTTAATATCAAGGTTTTGCGCAAGCGTGTTACGTGCTAGAGAGATAGCGTGGTTACGATCAACAGAAAAGTTACCTGACGCCGTAACACAGTTTGACGCTGCAAAGCCATTCGCTGAAGTTGGGTTTAGTACCCAGCTAGGCACATTGCTGCCTTTGTTGGTTTCCACTTTCGCCGTGTTTTCAGAACCACTTTGACTCGCACAACCAGATAAGATCACTGCGCTGATTGCAGCGGTAAGAATTTGATATTTCATCTTCAATTCCTTTTAGATAATTGAGTTGGACTGCGCATGATAGGTTTTCATTCTATCGTTGACCTTTTTGAGATATTTGCGAGTCTCGTTATAAGGTAAGTTCTTGATAAGGTGCTCATATACTTCATCAGAACTCATGGTATTGATTTTCTTAATCGCACTAGAAACACGTCGCTCACCAAATGCTTTGGCCACATTACCTGACCCGGTGTTGTAAGCCGCGATCACACTGTAAGTCGCACTTTGTGGGTCTTTAATGCCTTTTAGGTATCGACTCTGAAGAATTTTTAGATACGCTGTGCCAGTTTCGATATTCAAATTGGGATCGTATAAGTCATTCGCTTTCATCGGCTTATCTTTACCGCGATATAGCTTATTCACGTCATGACCAGCGGTTGTCGGCACGATTTGCATCAGCCCGTATGCTGGCACATGAGATTTTGCTTTCGGGTTGAAATGCGACTCTTCGTGCATGATTGCCAAAACAAGTGCAGGCGGTAGTTCTCGCTTTGCACTTTCTTGTTGAATCGCAGGAAGGTACTGATTGGCGCGGTTCGCCAGTGATGATTTTGGAATCTTGACCTTATACTCAACAATCTTTTTAGGCTGTTGCTTTAGCTGCTTTTCTTGCTGAGCTAATTCTTGCTTCACAGCAGCAATGCGTTTTTCTTCCAGCTTCACCATTTGTTGTTTTTGCTGAACAATCACTTGCTCTTGCTTTTGTTCACTTAACACTGCACTTTTCTCAGCAGCAAAGATGTCAAGTTGACTCATTTGGCGCTCAGTTTGCGCCTCAATCTCTTTCTTCACCTCTTCGAAAGTCTTTGGTTCTACTTTAATTTCCTCAACGAAAACCATTGTTGGCTCGGCTTTTTTAGGTTGAGTTACACCAACTTCTTCAAACACCTTGGCGTTTTTCTCGATAACGGCATTGACGACTTCAGCTTCAACAACTGGAGCTTCGGCTTTTTCTTCTTCCGCAGGCGGTAAGTAGCTAACCGTAATCTCACCTTTCTCCAAATCAACAACGGTTCGTGCGTTATGTTGTTCGTCATAAACCACTACCACATCCGGAGAAGGTATTTTGGTGTCACCCCATTTTTGAATAGAGGCTTTCTGTTTTTTGTCCCAATCCGCTAAGTAAGCTTGCTGCCATTGATTGAACTCTTGAATTTGGGCGGCATACCATTGCTCAAACTCATCCGTATCATCAGCGGTTAATTGTTCGATTTCTTGGTCCAGTTCAGCAAAAGGATCATTTGCAAAACTTGGTTGCATCACAATTAGGTTTAACAACGCAGCCAGTGCGCAATATTTCAATTTCATAAATTGAGTTACCGTAATTTGTTAAATCAGAAATAAGAAGACAGATCTCCGACACTCTCAGCTTGTTGCTCAAACATTTGATCTTCAATGTCTATCACCAAACGCTCGCATTCTTTGCTTGAGCACTGCTTTGCGATGAACAAGCTTTCCTCAAGTTCTCCTTGCTCAAACTGCCATTGAGCTAGCCAGTGTTTGATTTCACTGTTGGAAATTGCGGGAACATCGACATACTGTTGATAGTAGTTTTCAGCTTTGGTCACGTCTGATTGAGATAAGAGCAAGGTGACCAAACCTGCGGCATCCATCGCAACGCTAGGTTCTTTGATGATCAACGGTAATATCGGCTTGATGTGCTGGTACTGCTTTGTTGAGTAATACGCAACGGCATAGTTCAGCGCTGTGGTTTGGAGATTGGTTTTGTAGCCAGTATCATTCACATTCGCACGGCACTGAGCTTGACTCTTACTCACTGAAGAAAACTGAATATTGGTCAGTTCGTAAGTTAGACTCGCAAAAGGCCACGAATCTAAAGTTTCACGAATGAAACCACCTTCAAGCAACTTGTCTTCGTATTTTTTGCGAAGCTCTAAACCGAGCCCTTTACGACACAATGACTTCATTTGTTTCGTGGTCAGTTCATGCTGTCTTTTCACTTCAACTGACACTTCTGAGTCACTGGTTTTAAGCTCATAATCCGTGCCGTTGAACGACCAAGAATGAGAGTCGGAAGCAAAAACTGGTAGACCTAAAAGGCCTACCAGAACAAGCAAGTATCTGTGGTTACAGATCATTTGCGTTACTCACTTGACCAGATGGTCCTTGAGTATTGTTGCTTCCGTCAGTCAGACCACCGGTTGTTGAAATTTTGTGGTCTGAGCTTGCGTTTTGACCTTCACGAACGCGCTTTTTGTTTTCTGCAGCTGCTTGCTTTGCCGTCGCCTCTAGAGAAGGGGCATAAACCGCAACGGCTAACATCCAGTCACCATCGCTGCTCTTAAAGGTTTTAACAGAAACACCTGGAGGAACTTGACCCGCTGCAAATGACTTGTACGAATCAAAGCTCTTGATGTTGTTCATGAACGTATGTTTGTCTTCTGCCAATACTTTCGCATCTGCTGGGTTAACGCTCTCAGGTGGGTACTCGAACTGTTCATTCTTCTCTAACTGGTTCTCTGTGAAACCACCTTCCCAGTAAACTTGTTCACCTTGCATTACTGCAATCAGACCGTTTCTCGCTTTTGCTTGCGCTTGAGATTTAGACATACCAAGCAGCTTGCGTTTCACGCTCTTATTCTTGTTGTCACGAATGATCGAAGAACCGAAACCAAGTACAAACGACTCGCCCGTTTCAGCGTTGGTAATCACTTTCGCACCAACAGGAGGCATCACACCCGCCTGCAGATCAGCGATGATTTGTTTGAAAATCACGTTTGGTTCTGTAGTCTGAGTCAGAGCGCCCACTTTACGCTTCGTTTGCTCACGTGTTTTCGGCGTTGAAATCAAACTAACACGAACTAGGTTTTCACTTGGATCATCATACACATCGAACGTCACGTAACCTGCCAACGCGCCTTTTACTGACTCAGCACAGTTATCGCTCATCATGCTTGTGGTGTTTGCCGCGCCTTCTGTCGCAGTATCAATCACATCCATGGTTTCGTTGATCGCTGTCGCACACATGTTGCTCATGCCTTCCATGTTTTCCACTAATTGCTTTTTCGCAATTTGGAAAGCTTTCATGTATGCACCACGCTTAGATAACAACGTCGCGTTACGGTTTTCGTAAGTTTCGTAGCTACCAGAACCCGTAGATAGAATACCGATACCCGAGCCAACTGCGATCATCTTAACGCCATCACCTTCGTCTTCGATCAGGCTTTGGTGAGCAACAAGTACCGCGGCTTTCGGGTCTGCCGCCACAACTAGATCACCCACCTCTTTTACGTCATCTGTATTTACAGCTTGTGTTTCAGAAGGTGCATCGGTTGCAGGAACGAGATCATTAAGGTCAAAATCTACATTTGCATGTGCAGAACCAAAGGCACTTGCTAGTACCAATGAAAGAAGTGTTTTTTTAAACATAAATATCCTGTAGAGGTCTTAAAGCACGTTGATTTGGTAATCGTTCAAAACACGTAGCTTGGACTGATAATTTGGCTGATGAATGCGCAACGTTGGCTGGATAAACTGAGCAAGGTCATTGGCGTTGTTTAATGAGCGAAGTCGGACAATCACCTTGCCAGAACGACTTTCAATCTTGATATCAGAAACGCCGTTAATCGCACTAAGCAAGGTATAAAGTTGACCTTGTTGACCCGCCGCTTTCGGCGTAAAGATCAATTCTCTAACCGGGCCACCACGCATTGCCATTTTTTGGACGGCGCTATGTAACGCTTGAGTCAGCATTTTCTGGTTTTGATCGACAGCCAAGTGCACTGACGCTAGTTCATTCAGCATCCCCTCTTTGTTAGGAAGGGTCATCAGTGTTGGATCGTTGTGCCAATTACCGTATTCATTACCCGCTCGGTCTAATAGCTTAGCCGCCAATTCCAACTGCAAGCCGGAAGGCGTCACTTTCTCTTTTTCTTGAACTTGAAGAATGATGGTTGCCTGCTCTGGAGTACCAGAGAGATCGAAGCCCATCTGAGCAAGAGAGCTACTGAACGTGGTTTGAACAACCGGAAGGTGCGCATCCACGTAAACGGCAGGTTGCCCTAGACTCTTGATAAGTTGAGCGATCTTAGCCTCAACCTTTTGGCGTTCAACAGACACATCGAGCGTCACGACAAGCACACCATTTGGTTTAGTTTGGCTAGAAATTTCGCTCCAACCAGTAATCATACCTTGCGATTGCATTGATAAGGATTGGACAGCCACATCATGCAAGTTAAAGTCATCACTGACCGCATTTGCCGACATGCTTGAATAGGTTTGCTGAAGGTAGCCAGATTTAACCATCACGCCCAAAACTTGGCTGATAGCACGACGAAATGCATCTTGCTCAGCCGCTTGGCGCGCACTTAAACCTTGCTTAGCGTTCGGGATACCCTCACCGATGACCACAACAGAAACCGTCGAGTCAGAACCCCAAACAATACCCTCGTCTGAGTCTTCTTCTGTTTGCGTTGGTGGCATAAGACGCACATTCACACAGGTATCATCGCCGTAGATCTCAGGTTGCCCAAAATCCGCAGTGATCATCCCTCTCTCGATTCCAGTTACTAACATTTCTCGAGCAGCTTGATTAAACTGTTCGTTGAGTAATTCGGAATCTTCAGAAGATAAAGAAAGTGAAACCTGCCCGTTTAAAAACAGTCGCAGGTTATTGATCGCATCCGCTTTCGCCCCCTCTATCGCTAACGCACCACGACCATATGCGCACCCCTGCTCAACAAGAGCCAGTGTTGACTGGCTCTTATCAAGTTCAAGCGCAGCTGCAGGTGCAGCCGAAAGCAATCCACCGAGGGTAAGACTAAGACTTATCCCTTTTGCGCCCATGTGCTGCGTTCCTTCATGAATTCCATCGGGACACCGACGCTAACTGCAAAGATTCGACGCTGACGATCTGGACGGTAAATACCCTGCGCAGCTTCGTCTTTCACTTGATCAGCAAGCTTACTGTCTTTCCAGCGGACAATTTTGCCTTGAGCACTTTGTTGGCTAGGGTTAACCGTCGCCACACCGATTGGCTCAACAAAACCTGCACTGTACTCAAATACAACCATGGTTTCATTTGGTAATACACCAGCATTTTGACCACGATCTAGCGAGATTCGGTCGCCTTTAATGCCCATAACTTGTGCTGTTGCTGGCATCTCTTTTAGCAGACGAGTCAACATGATATCGAAACCACGTGACGCCATTTCGTTCATCACAGAATCAACGTCTTTACTACTGGTGTAGTTAAAACCGCGGTAGTAGTCACCATTTGCGATTACGGTTGTGAAGCTTTCCTTATCACGAACATCAAAGTTAGAAACGCGGATCTTACCGATATTCGGGTAGCTCAGCTTTTCACGAGTGTACGGGTCAATAACACCCGTCGTCATTTCCATTGATGTTTGGAATAAAGACTGCGTAGAACCAAAGAGCATATCGCCAGTTTTAAGCACGTCGACCTTCATGATGTAGTCCGTCGATAACTTGTCACGACCACTCATTTTTTGTGCGACTTTTGCTGCACCTTCATCGGCAAGAATCTCTTCCATCGCCGCGTTTACTGACTTAGTGTCACGCGTCAAGATACGGAAACGGTTCACACCCGCAAATTGGTTTTCTAACGTGTTCTCAAGCGCTTTCGTTTCGAACTTACCAATACTTGAATGCATTGCATTGAATACATCGGCAGATTTGCCTTGAAGGTTCTCGCTAACGTCAGTTTGAACGTCACCGAAGTAAAGGCGAATAGTCTTTTTTGCTAACGGACAACGGCTGTCTTTCTCGTTTGCTTCGTAAGTACAGAATTGAAGACCTTGAGTGTTGAAGTATGCTGGAACTTCGATGTCACTGTTGGTGAATTCAAACGCTGACTTACCAATGATTAAAGACGAGTTGCCTGCGTTACTCTCAACTGCGTAAGTTTGTTGGCTGGGCGTGCTATTACACCCAGCCAAAACAAGACCAGCAGCGACAAGTGTTGCGATCTTTGAATATTTCATTACGACTTAACTTTCTCTGCTAAAACTTTGTCTAGGTTCTCTAGTTGCTCGATTGTGTTTTGGTCTAGAGAAATCATGTCGTTTGCGTCGTAAACAAGAAGAGAACGTGCTTTCATCTCGTTGTAAGCTTCAACAACTGGCACTTCTTCTTTTGCTTCTGCATCCGCTTCGCCTTCTTCTTCAGACTCATTCGATAGGAAAGAAAGTGCGTTGCCTAAACCCGCCATTGCAGAATCTTGCGCAATTACTGCCGCGTTGTCTGAAGCAATAATTGCAATTTCAGCTGCCTCAAGCGCGATGTCTTTCGCTAGCTCAACGTTCTTGTCAAAGATTGAATCAGACGCCGCTTTGTACGCTTCAACTTGTGGGCGAATTTTCTTGTTTTCAGCTTTGCCTTCATCGAATTCATTCATCGCAACAAGAAGCTCTTCATCACTCTTATCAGCATTGATCTTTAGGAAACCTGCTACGTCTGCATGCTTGTCTGCTAGTGTGCGGTAGTCTTGGAATACAGCACATTGACGCTCTTGAATCGACACCATCACTTTAGATACTTTGTCTACAGCGTAAGATACTGGTGTGTACTCAGAGCCTAGCTCAGTACAAGATTTAACAAGAGCTGCACTCATTTCGTTGCGGTCAACCGTCGCAGACTCCATACCTGGCATTGAAGAACAACCTGCTAGTGCGGTAGCAAATAGAGAAGCCATGACTGTTTTTTTAAACATTTCTGTATCCTTTAGATCAATACTGAATAGATAGATTTATTAGTAAGCTTTTTAATTATTTTTTGCTCAGCAGCGTGTTTTGCCGCCGCAGAGCTAGCTTGGGATTTACCTAACACGGTGATCACCTTTTGGGTCACCATATGAGATGAATTTGAATCGAAGACTTTAAGTTGAATACTTTGCTTGGCGACAAAGTCTTTCCCTTGTCGTCCCTGCTGGGATTTCGTCTTGATATAAACGGAGATGCCACCATGATTCGACGCAAATGCGTGACGTGATAGCAACTCGTGAATTTGATGAGAAAAAGCATCATTCGATGCGACAAACGAAATCGAGAGCATTTCTCTCTTCGCGTTCATCGTTTCGCTAATCTGTAGGTGTTGTGCACGGTATGACTGTGCAGCATCAGAATCTAAAATACCGAGCACATCGAGCTGAACGGCACTTTTCGTCATTAGCTCTTCAGCATGAAAGTAGTCCTTCACACCACGCCAGTTGTTGTTGAGATTTTTAAGTTTTATCGCAGCCGTTTGGTACGAGACCGTCAAATCATGCTCAATCTGTTTCTGCCAGGTTTTCTTACTCAGCCGATAGCGATACTCACAACCTTTCTCGCCACATTCATGACTTAAAACTTCCAAGTGAGGGATTTCAATTGGAAGTGAATGTATGGATGAATCCTGAGAAAAAGAGGAGTCGACACCATGGGAAGTCTTAACAATAGATGACTTTTCATTCACTTCGATAACACTAATCAAGTTAAGTGCCAATTGCTTCTTAGCATCTTTTAGAGCGACATGTTCAGCGTCACCAAATCCTGAAGCATACAGATACCCAGAGTCCACCCCTGCATATATCTTTATACTAATTAGTGAGATAGCTAAACTAAGACTTAAAACACGGAACAAGAGACTAACCATAAAGTGTTATTTAAAAACGGTCAGAACCATACGAAATAATTAAACCGTATGCAATTGAGCAAACAATCACCAAACAGCATTCCGAATGAATATTTATTCACAAATGAAATTATGTGATATTCATTCCACAATTACAGGTCCTTACACAACCCTTACAAACAAAGACACATCATTCTCAAAAGTAAGATAACCAACAAAACAGATATTCAATTAATTGAATTAGTGCGCTTTTTATCAATAGTGTATTTTTTTAATAAGTGTGACTTATGTTTTATCTATAAAATGATAAAACTCGATTTTTGAAGGATTTTTAGCCAGCTTTCGGATTACTTAATCCAACTCGAAACGACACTGATGTGATAAATGTTTTGCTGACGTATTTAAGAGTCGTTGCATTGCTGTTACATTGAAGCTAAACAACGCACAAAGGAATGACAGATGAGCAGTGGTCAAAGAGACATTACCCTTCGTTTTCTTGCAGAACCTGGAGACGTAAACTTCGGTGGCAAAGTACACGGCGGCGCCGTAATGAAGTGGATCGATTTAGCAGCTTACGCATGTAGTGCAGCTTGGAGTGGAAAATACTGCATTACCGCGTACGCTGGTGGTATTCGCTTTGTCGCCCCAATTCATGTTGGGAATTTAGTCGAGGTCAGTGCCAAGGTCATTTATACGGGGCGCAGTTCAATGCACATTGCTATTGATGTACAAGCCAGCGATCCAAAAGAATTGAAAAACCGCCTTACAACACATTGCATCGTCATCATGGTTGCGGTTGACGAAGACGGAAAGCCAACTGATGTTCCTAAGTGGAAACCGGAGTCTGAAGAAGATAAAGCGCTCGAACAATCGGCTATTCGCCTAATGAATATGCGCAAGCAGATTGGCGAAGAAATGGAAGCTCACGTCAAATATCTCAAATAAATCAACTTATATACCCAAGTGTCCTCCAGACACTTGGGTGTACCCGTGAAGTAATGTCATGGTTCTGTCATTCACTTCATGCCAGGTTCAAATTGTCATAAATCTTTCACTTTGATTTGGTTAAATCCACCCACAATTTTGGTGTTGGGTAGAGTTTGGATCTTGAGCTTAAAAAAGACCACATTAAGTGAAAATACATTAACCAATTTAAAAGCGGTCGAATATCAGTGGGTCAGAACCATGTATGTCGAAGGCTATAACGAAGAAGAAATTAACCATTACATACAAACTTGTTTTGGTGGTGACTCAACTTTTGCCGATCTATTCCGCCGTGTTGCTCTACAGCAAGAAAGTTTATATACCTTACTTCAATATGTAGGCTGTGCTCCCTCTAGCCGCGAGTTTTAACGCTTTCTCAGAAAATCCAGCCCCTTCCCTCTAAATACGCTTAAATTAATTCTGTGAAGTGATACGCAGGGCATTCTGATGTCACTGTGTAATCCATTGCAAACTGGTTAGTCTGTGTCGGAAACAAGAAAGCATAGAGATTCTACGGGTATAAAAAAACCTGAGTCGAGACTCAGGTTATGGTTACAAGAAACTGTTAGTGATTAAAGCGTAAGGAACTAAGCTAACAGCCAGCTATGCGTAACGCCAATAAAGCCTGATATTACTGATCGGCGGCCAAACCAAAAGCGTAATATCGATGCTAAATATAAGGGCGACCATTTGGTCGCCCTTTTCTAGTTATTCTTTTCTCTCAGAGACCAACTGAGATTATCCTTTCACACCACCAGCTGTCAGACCACCGACTAACCAGCGTTGTGCAAGCAAGAATACGATTGTAATTGGTAGTGCAGACAATACTGCTGCAGCTGCGAAATCACCCCATAGATAGTTCTGCGGGTATAGGTACTGCTGCATACCAACTGCTAGTGTGTAGGAGTTTACATCAGAAAGTAGTAGAGATGCTACCGGTACCTCACCTACAACACCGATAAATGACAAGATGAACACTACAGCTAGAATTGGCACAGATAGTGGTAGTAGTACCAAACGGAACGCTTGCCATGGCGTAGCACCATCCAATGCCGCGGCCTCTTCTAGCGAGTTATCAATCGTCTCAAAGTAACCTTTAATGGTCCACACGTGCAGTGCAATACCACCTAGGTAAGAGAAGATCAAACCACCGTGCGTGTTTAACCCCAGGAACGGAATGTACTGACCTAGTTTGTCAAACAATGCGTAAAGAGCCACAAGCGCAAGTACCGCCGGGAACATTTGGAAGATCATCATCGCTTTCAAGATGGTGTTCTTACCTTTGAAGCGTAGACGTGCAAACGCGTAAGCCGAAGTTGTTGACAGTGCCACGATAAGGATTGACGTGATACCCGCAACTTTTACTGAGTTCCAAAGCCAAGTTAGTACTGGGAATGGAGGCGGTGTTACAGAACCATCTGCATTTGTTACCGAGAAGCCTAGTGCTAACTTCCAGTGCTCTAGCGATGGGTTGTCTGGAATCAGACTACCCGTTGCAAAGTTACCCTCACGGAATGAGATCGCAATGATCATCAGCAGTGGGAAAATAATCAGTGACAGGAAAGCCCAAAGAGCAATATGGGTCGCCCATACACGGTACTTTAAAGATTTACCTTGTACTATAGCCATGGTCGTTACTCCTTAGTCCTGAGATAGCTTAGTGAAACGTAGGTTCAATAGTGCTAGCGCGCCAACCAATAGGAAGATAAGCGTTGCGATTGCACTTGCTAGACCGAAATCTTGACCACCTGCACCTTCAAACGCGATACGGTACGTGTAGCTTACTAGTAGGTCGGTGTAACCCGCTGGCTCTGAAGTACCAATCATGTTTGGACCACCGCCAGTCAATAGCTGAATCATTACAAAGTTGTTGAAGTTAAACGCAAAGCTCGCAATCAGTAGTGGAGTCAGAGGTTTAATCATCATAGGTAACGTTACTTTCATGAAGTTTTGGACGAAGTTCGCACCATCGATTGCAGACGCTTCATAAAGGTCATCAGGAATCGCTTTTAGTAGACCCATACATAGAATCATCATGTAAGGGAAACCAAGCCAAGTGTTCACGATCATTACCATGGTTTTCGCTAGGAATGGGTCAGAGAACCAAGATGGGCTAATACCAAAGATAGCGTTCAATACCATGTTGATCTCACCAAAGCTTTGGTTGAAGAGACCTTTAAAGATTAGGATTGAGATAAACGCCGGAACCGCATAAGGCAGAATCAATAGTACTCGGTACACTGCTCGACCTTTGAGCTCCTCCCACTGAACAACACTCGCTAGAACTAAGCCAATAACTAGCGTGAACACAACCGTCAGGATTGAGAATACGACCGTCCAGATGAAGATACTGATGAAAGGCTCTTTGATGCCGTCGTCTTTCCAAACTCGCTCAAAGTTATCTGTACCAATGTTTACGACAAAACCAGGAGAAACTGTGTTGCCAACAAACTGACCATTCTCATCAACGGGTTGGTAGTAACCCACATCCATGTTTGGACGCAATAGTTCTTGAGTACGGTTGTTGAACAGTGATTCGCCATCATCTTGAAGTGTGTATAGCGGAACCACAGCTGCGAACTTACGTAGACCGCTCATACGAATGTCATCGCCGCTTGGAAGGTGCAAGTCAACGCTGCTTAGTGCACTGCGGTTCTTAACGATAGTTTTGATTGGCTCTTTGTCACCAGTCGCTTCAGTGATAGGCGCTAAAACAAGATCCGTTGCAGAGAAGCCGTCAAGTTGGAAGGTTGGCGTTGCTAATAGCTCGTCGCCTTTCTTCACAACAATTTGGTGACCTTGCTCAGTCTTGTACAGAGTGAATGGAAAACTTTCACCACTCTGATAAGTTCTGTCTAACAGTACAGTCTGTGCACGATCGAAAGAAAGCTGGTTTTTCGCGCTGTAGTTAGTAAACGCCAGACCGACGGTATATGCCAAAGGGAACAGGATGAATAGAATCATCCCGGCAATACCAGGGTAGATGTATCGGTGAGCGTAAGTTTTCTTACTACCAAAAATGAATAGCGCTAATGCGGTTAGAATAATCGTAAGTAGCGCAAACGCAATCTCACCGCGAGAATACATTAAGATAGTTGCGTAGCCATTGATAATGCCGACTGTGCCCAATAGTGCCCATTTGGTGAACACTTTCTTGCTGCTTGGTAGGCTGGCTTCTGGTGCTGTCATAGCATCTGTACCTTGAACTGACTGCATAGGGAACCTGCTAGCGAATATAGGATAAATATAGAAAAGTAAGGAGGAGTTGCCCCCTCCTTAAAAAGGGTATTACTGAATTATTTAGTCATTTGTTTTTCTGCATCTGCTAGAGCAGCATCTACAGTTTGACGACCGTCAACAACGTTGATGATAGCGTTCTTAGCTGCACCCCAGAATGCGTTCATTTGTGGGATGTTTGGCATGATTTCGCCGTTCATCGCGTTGTCCATTGTTGCTGCGATACGAGTATCTGAATCTAGCTCACGTTGGAACGAGTTAAGCGCTACTGCACCTAGAGGCTTGTCGTTGTTAACCATACGTAGACCATCGTTAGTTAGTAAGTAGTTCTCGATGAACTCTACCGCTAGGTCTTTGTTAGGTGATGCAGTGCTGATACCAGCAGTTAGTACACCAACGAATGGCTTAGAAGACTGACCTTGGAATTTAGGCAGTGTTGTTACACCGTAGTTGATGCCAGACTTCTCGATGTTGCCCCAAGACCACGGACCGTTGATAGTCATTGCTGCAGTACCTTGGTTGAACGCAGACTCAGATACTGAGTAGTCCATATCCGCAGAGATTACGCCTTTGTCTACTAGACCTTTAACGAAGTTCATCGCGTCTTTCACGCCTTCTTTCGCGATACCAGCATCTTTAATGTCGTAACCTTCAGATGTGTATTTAAACGCGTAGCCGCCATCAGCTGCCATTAGTGGCCATGTGAAGTACGGTTCTTTTAGGTTCCACATGATCGCAGACTTACCGTCTTTCTTAAGCTTCGCATCTAGCGCTGCTACTTCTTCCCAAGTCTTAGGTGGGTTTGGAACAAGGTCTTTGTTGTAGATTAGAGATAGAGACTCAACTGCTACTGGGTAACCGATAAGTTTGCCGTCATAACGAACTGCATCCCATGCAAAATCAACGATGCCGTCTTGAATTTCTTTAGATGGTTTGATTTCAGCTAGTAGACCAGATTCTGCGTAGCCACCGAAACGGTCGTGAGCCCAGAATACGATATCAGGACCATCACCTGTCGCTGCAGTTTGAGGGAACTTGTCTTGTAGACCGTCTGGGTGAGCCACTGTTACCTTGATGCCAGTGTCTTCTTCAAACTTCTTACCAACTTCAGCAAGACCGTTATAGCCTTTGTCGCCGTTGATCCAGATAGTCAGTTGTCCTTCTTCTATGGCAGCATTAGCACCAAAAGAACCCAAAGCAACAAGAGTACCTAGTGCTACAGCGCTTAATTTTTTCATGTTCGTATCCTTTTTATATTTTTGATGTAGGGCTAGTCCATTGAGGTTCAGCCGTATTTCGACATATATCATCTGAAATAATCCTATATGTCTCATCCTCCTAATCCCTACGCCCTTGCAATTATGACGTATTTTCGTGATCTGAATCGCCAAGGGTTAGAGACTCAAATCACAAAATGAATGCTTCCTGTGATCGGTTTCAACTTTAGGTCACGCAATAATGTGATTTCAGCCCAACTCCCACTCTATTCCTCCTTTTTGACTCCTCCCCGCCTACTCCCCCTACAATTATTTCGATTAGGAGGATGTAGCAGTGAACACAATCTTAGAAACTGCAGTCATCCAAGAGTGGATGGTAAGAACCCTTTCCCAGCAGTACCTACCCTATAGGTGAAAAGATTTGCTGGTTTTTCATTGCCATACGAGTGGAATGTCATTATTGGTGTTGTTTGTGGTAATTATTTCACGGGGGAGACAACACGAATAATGTGGGGGAGAGAAACTCGTATTTGGCTATGATGGGTAGTGCTCCAGTTCAGGACATTTGGAGCGCTACCCTGTTTTTCTTACCAATCCCAATAACTTACCGATTCCTACTGTTACTGCTCGCTAGATAATTCATATAATGATGAGCGGTGAATAATAAAAATTGATCGAGGACGAGCTACATGGCGAGTGTCACGTTAAAAAATGTTTGTAAAGCGTATGGCGACGTACTGATTTCTAAGAACGTAGATCTAGAGATCAACGAAGGTGAATTCGTTGTTTTCGTAGGTCCATCAGGTTGTGGTAAATCTACCCTGCTACGTTGTATTGCCGGTCTTGAAGACATTACTTCAGGTGATTTGTATATTGGTGACCAGCGCATGAATGACGTAGAACCATCCAAACGTGGTGTTGGTATGGTGTTCCAGTCTTATGCTCTTTACCCACACCTAAACCTATATGACAACATGTCATTTGGTCTGAAACTAGCAAAAGCTGACAAAGCTGAAATCGATAAGCGTGTTGAACACGCAGCAGAAATTCTACAGTTGGGTCACCTGCTAGAGCGTCAACCAAAAGCACTTTCTGGTGGTCAACGTCAACGTGTTGCGATCGGTCGTACGCTTGTGTCTCAACCAGATGTATTCCTTCTTGATGAACCATTATCAAACTTGGACGCAGCACTGCGTGTAAACATGCGTGCGCAAATCACGAAGCTACAACGCCAGCTTGGTTGTACCATGATCTACGTTACGCACGATCAGGTTGAAGCGATGACAATGGCTGACAAAATTGTCGTTCTTGATGGTGGTTATGTATCACAAGTTGGTAAGCCATTAGAGCTTTACCACTACCCACAAAACCGTTTTGTTGCTGGTTTCATTGGTTCACCAAAGATGAACTTTATGAGTGTTTTCATTGACGAAGTCGAATCAGAGCGCGTAAAAGTACAACTTTCTAACGGTGTATCATTCTGGATCCCAGTAGATGGTACGACGGTGAACCGCGGTGACCGTATGTCACTAGGTATTCGCCCAGAGCACTTAGTTCAAGCCGTTGACGCTGATGCGACAATTCACGGTGAAGTGATGATCGTAGAGAAACTAGGTAACGAGACTCAAGTTTACCTAAACCTAGAAGGTGCGGACGCAGACGTTATCTACCGTCAACCAGATACACTACCAGTAGAGTCTGGTGACAAACTAGAAATCGGTATCCCTGCACATCGTTGTCACCTATTCCACAGCGATGGTCGCGCATGCCGCCGACTACATAAAGAAAACGGCGTAGATTTCGAGTAAAACTTCTTTCACCTTTGCTTGCTACCAATCCCTCTCATTCGAGAGGGATTTTTTATTTCCGAAACTAACGTATTAATTTTCCGTCCTAAGAATTAATTCGATAGATCATAAGCAAATTAAAACCTTAGTTTCTTTTCAATCCTTTACGATTAGTACTTTTACCCGCCCTACTCAGACAAGTATTAAGTTTTTCCTAAACTGCCAATATTAGCCGAAGGTCTAAATTTCATTCTTATTTCCACTTACCTAAACAGAGCGAATTTTTAAACTAATTTCCGAATTATGGTGATTGATAGATCGGTTTTCTGCGGTCACCGACAAACACATTTTATTTATCACTAAAAAGCGTTAACGACACGGATATTGGGAAACGACACCCAATGGCGGTAGCGTGTCTTAAGGGAAATTAGGTTATGAAACACAAAGGACTCATACGTTCTCATGAGATGGAATTCGCATTTTTATACCGCATCTCTGATCTCGTAGTCATCGTCTCGTTTATGCTGTTTTTGGTTGTCAAAGATGCCAACACGTCACTCTACAAAGATTACGTTATCCTATCTTTCGTAGGCAGCGTTTCTTTCCTCATCATGGCTGAGAGCGGAAAGCTATATCGTTCTTGGCGCACCAGTTCATTTAAAGAACAAATATTTATCCTGTGCATTTCATGGTTAGTGACCTGCACCTTCCTGTTTATGGTTCTGTACTTTTCTCAAGTACATGTCTTGTTCGAGCGCTACATTCTTGCATCTTGGTTCTTAATTACACCAGTACTACTTCTTTCTTGGCGCGTTGCGTTTCGTGCGGTCTTGGCATACATGAGAAAGATGGGCTACAACACTAGAACTGCAATTATTATTGGTCAAACGCCACACGGCTTAACACTTGCAAATGAACTAGAAAGCCACACAGAGCATGGTGTCTTATTTGATGGTTTCTACGATGAGCGCTCTAAAGACCGATTGCCAGAATCCGAATACCCAATAAAAGGCAATGTTGGTCTAGCCTTAGAACGAGCTAAACGCGGTGAAGTGGATTACGTTTATATCGCTATGCCAATGCACGCTAACGAGCGTATTGCATCATTCCTGACTCAGTTTTCAGACACCACGGCGAACACTTACCTTATCCCTGATTTCTTTACCTATAACTTACTGCACTCTCGTTGGGATCAAATAGGTCAAGTTCAAACACTCAGCGTTTTCGATACACCTTTCGCTGGTATTTCATCATGGGTAAAACGTCTAGAAGATATTGTTTTATCAAGCATTATCTTGCTTCTTATTTCACCAATCCTACTCGCAATTGCTATCGGCATTAAAGCTACATCTAAAGGTCCGGTTATCTTTAAGCAATTCCGCTACGGATTGGATGGCAGAAAAATTGAAGTTTGGAAGTTCCGTTCAATGACCACGATGGAGCAAGGGAACGACGTAAAACAAGCCACCAAAAACGATCCTCGCATTACACCATTTGGTGGGTTCCTACGTCGCACTTCTCTTGATGAACTACCCCAGTTTATCAATGTTCTGCAAGGCACGATGTCGATTGTCGGCCCGCGTCCGCATGCGGTTTCACACAATGAGGAATATCGCCAAATCGTCGACCGTTACATGCTAAGACACAAAGTAAAACCAGGCATCACAGGCTGGGCGCAAATCAATGGCTACCGTGGTGAGACCGATACACTCGATAAAATGGAAAAGCGTGTCGAGTTCGATTTGGATTACATCCACCAATGGTCAGTTTGGATGGACATCAAAATCATCTTCCTGACGATATTCAAAGGATTTACAGGTTCAAATGCGTACTAAGTCGATCATGATAAAAAAGACGTACTTGGGGGTTGTTCTGGTACTAAGCTCTGCTGCTTCAATGGCAGAACCGATGGCTTACAGAACCGAATCAGGCATTGAGTTTATTCCTACCGTAGGCGTGTTTTATGAAGGCAATGACAACATTGCGAAAGCTGACCAAGGTGAAAACGTTGAATCAGTAAATATTTGGGGTGTTGAGCCAAGCCTATTAACAAAGATTGAACGCAATCAATACCGTGCAGACTTGCTTTATAAGTTAAGCGCGGGCTTCTCCTCTGATGAACAAAATGATTACGATGATCATCTTATTCAATTCACTAACTTCTTTGAGTTTAATCATCGTAACCGCTTGGTCTTGGATTACCAATTTCGCGCTCAGCATGAAGAAAAAGGTGAAGAGTTTACTGAGGGGCAAGGCAACCAAATTACCGATCCGTTGGAGTTTCATCGCAATGTTTTCAGATCCAATTACATATTGGGCTCTGACGGTTCAAAAGGACGATTTGAGTTTGGTATAGGTTACCAAGATAAAACCTATCAGAACTACCGTGATGGACTGCCAGGAAAGCCTGACTCTAAAACCAAATACAACGACTTTCGAGCGCCGAGCGCGCATCTCGAATTCTATTTGCGCGCCACACCCAGGACTTATTGGTTAATCGGAACAAAACAAACCTTAACAGATTATCAAACAGATAATCCAAATGTACCTTCCAAAGACAATCACTCGGGCTTCTATTACACCGGTGCTCAGTGGGAAGTCACGGGGAAAACACAAGGTATCGCGCGATTGGGTTACCAAATAAAGGACTTCGATAGTCATCAAAGAGAAACCTTTGAGGGATTTAGTTGGGATATCGGATTGGAATGGCAACCACAGGAACACACGCTCCTGACCTTAAAGACGACTCAAGCTGCGGTTAGTCCAGATCAGGATGGCGATTACAACTTGCAAACTCGTTATACGCTAGCACTCAAGCAAGATTGGAACAGCTACTTAACCACACGGTTAGAAGCGCTCTATCAGCAAGATGACTATACCGGCGTCACACGTCACGAGGATCGCTACGCCTTGTCCGCAGGTGTGGATTATCAAATTAAGCGCTGGGTACTACTTAAGGCAGATTGGCGCTATCAAGATAAAAACTCCAACTTGCAGGGCTATAGTTTTGACCAAAACGTTTGGTCTATCAGTGCCCGATTCTCTTTATAACAAGGAATATCAATGAACCTTTTAACAACGCTGCTTGGCTTAACGCTGGTTCTATTTAGCGCCTTTGTTTCGGCAAATACCAGTGAGCAAGATTATTTGCTCGATACAGGCGATACCATTTCTGTACAAGTGTATGGCGAAGAAGATCTGACGATAAAAAACATCCTAATTACGTCAGATGGCTACTTCGATTACCCATACCTAGGACGCATCAAGGCGATCAACAAAACACCAAAACAGCTGAAATACGAAATAGAAACCGGGCTAAAAGGTGATTACCTCATTAACCCTAAAGTCATGGTCACAATCAACAGCTTTCGACTTTTCTATGTGAACGGTGAAGTAAGAAAACCAGGTGGGTTTGAATATCAACCAGGGCTCACCATAGAAAAAGCGATCGCTCTAGCCGGTGGTTTGACCGACCGAGCATCAAGAAAAAGTATCAACCTTACCCAACATGCAACAGGTAAAACTGTTGAAAGCGTCAACATGCAGCGCTCGGTAGAGCCTGGCGACATTGTATTTATCGATCAGAGCTTCTTCTAATGACAGGCAATTCAATGAACGGAATTCATTCTACTCATCCTTCTTCCAATCGCATCGAGTTGATTCGTTTTGGGCATCACTACCGAACACTTAAAAAGAATTGGTTAAGCATTTTAGCGTTTACCATCATCTTTTCTCTCACTTGCACTTGGTATATCTATTCGAAAAAGTCGGTATACCAAGCCACTGCTACCCTTCTTATTCAAGAAGAGCAAAAAAGTGCACTCTCAATTGAAGAAGTGTACGGCGTGGACACCACTAAAAAAGAGTACTTTCAAACTCAAATCGCCATTCTTAAATCAAATCACATTGCCGACAAAGTGATTACTCAGCTTAACTTAACCCAGCACCCTGAGTTCACAGGGTCAAGTAGATTTGAGCAGAAAATCGATGAGATTAAGTCCATCCCACTAGTACAAGATGTGTTACGAGTGTCTCCAAACCCTGAAGAAACTCAACAGCATGCAAAGCCATACTACCAAGCTCTTCAAGCATTCAAAGAGAAGCTAGAGATCGAACCTGTACGTAACACTCAGCTAGTGAAAATTCGCTTTCGCTCTACTGATCCCGAGCTTGCTACCAAGATTGCGAATGCCGTCGGTCAGGCATACATCGATACCAACTTCGAAGCCAAGTTAGTAATTACTCAAAACGCAGCGACTTGGTTGACCAATAACTCACAAAAGCTAGAACAACGCTTGAGAACGTCTGAGCAAGCGCTACAAGACTTCTTATTGCAAGAAGGTCTTATTGATATCAATGGTATTGATGATATCTACGCCAGTGAACTCGAAGAGCTAAGCCGCAAGTTAAATGCCGCGATTAATAACCGTATTGAAGCGCAGACTCTGATCGACCTTTTGAAGCGTAAATCTTCACAAGACTTAGATAGCCTTCTGTCTATCGACGAATTTGCAAACCAAGCGCAGATCCGCGATCTTAAACTTTCTGAAGCTCAAGCTGAGAAAAATGTCTCTGAGCTTTCTCAACGCTATGGACCAAAGCATGACCGTATGGTTCAAGCTAGGGCTCAGCTAGATTCAATTCGCACCCGAACTCAACAGCTGATTCGCGAAATCTCATTCAGCAAACAACAAGACTTACTCGCAGCGAAAGCGCAAGAAGATATGCTTCGCGCGGAATTAGACAGCAAAAAGTCAGATTTCCAAATGTTAGGCTCCCAAAAAGCCAAGTATGAGCAACTGAAGCGAGAGGTCGAATCGAACAAAGATTTGTATGAAGCGTTTTTGAACCGCGAGAAAGAGACCAGCGCCACTAGCGATTACAAAAACGTCACTGCGCGTTTTACTGATCCAGCAATCATTCCGCTTTTCCCAATTGCACCACAACGTATGAAGCTGGTGTTAATTGCAACCTTCTTTGGTTTTGCTATTGCCTGTGCGCTTGTCATCATTTTAGAAACATTGCGTGAAGTGATTCGTACTTCTTCAGATGTACAAGAAAAGCTGGGTGTCACCTGCCTAGGCACAATACCAAGAGTGAAAAAGCGTAATCTACGCAAAGGTGGGGTGAGCTATACCGCTTATCTCGACAAAGATGAGAAACTGTTCAGCGAAGCCTGCCGCTCGGTCAGAACCTCTCTCCTGCTCAGATTAACAAACTCGAAACAGAAAGTGCTCCCTTTCACTTCAGCTATTCCAGAAGAAGGCAAAACATCAACGAGCATCAATATGGCAGTGTCTTTTTCCACCATGGAGAAAGTCTTGATCATCGATTGCGACTTACGCAGACCATCGATCGCCAAACGTTTTAATATCTCGGAGTCGAGCCCTGGACTCACCAATATCCTTACGATGGATACATCGCTAAGTGAGTGTATTGTTCGCAGCGAGGAGGCGAATCTAGATGTATTGCCTGCAGGGATTATTCCACCAAACCCACAAGAGTTGTTGGCATCCGATCGTTTCGACAAATTGATCGAATACCTCAAGGGGAAATATGACCGCATCATTATTGATACGCCTCCACTGCTATCAGTGAGCGATGCACTCATTCTAGGTAAGAAAGCAAACGGATTAATTACGGTAATCCGATCAGAATCGACCAAGGCATCATTGGTTAACGCAGCGCTATCTAAACAAATTCAACACTCAGTTCCTTCGCTTGGCGTTCTGATTACTAAGGCAAAATCAAAGGAAGGAGAAGCGAATTATGTCCAGCAGTACGCCTATTAGCCTTAGCATGCAGTGGTACCAACTGTTAAAGGAGCAGGACAGCCCGGTACTGATTTATCAAATGGGAAAAGTGGGGTCGAGCGCGTTGGAGAAATCGATTCCAAAATCGATTCATCTACACGATCTGATGTCTATCGATGCAGAAAAACAGATATCTCCAGTTCGTGCACAACTGCATAACCCTGCGACCAACTACATCAAGCGCTTATTAAAGCGCTTGATCATGAGTCGCATGCTCAAGCGTAAGAAACAAGTCCGCATCATTTCTTTAGTGCGTGAGCCGATTGGTCGAAACATATCCATGTTCTTCCAATCCCTACCATTCTGGATGGCGGCAAAGTACTTAAACGATGACAGTGCAGTACGCTCTGAACGTTCTCAATTGTTACATGAAGCTTTTGAGGAGCATGTAAACCATCAATATCCATTGGAATGGTTTGATAATGAAATCAAGCCACTCACTGGCATCGACGTGTTTACACACCCTTTTGATCATGAGCTTGGATATCAAGTTTACCAAAAGGACAACTTCTCTCTTATGGTTGTTCGTGTCGATAAACTCGATCAGTCACAAAAAGCAATTAGCACCTTTTTACAACAAGAAGTAAAGGTGCAGCATGACAACCAAGCCGATAACAAGTGGTACTCCCCTCTTCTTGTTGAATTTAAACGTACTTTTCATCCCAAAGTAGCGCTCATTGAAGAAATGCTCACTTCTAAATTCACTAAGCATTTCTTTTCTGCATCTGAGATCGAAAAGTTCAAAAAAGATTACTTATCTGCCTAATTATGAAAACAAAAATACTTCATATCATCAATGACTTATCCAAAAATGGGGGCGCGCAAAAATTCCTTGTGGATCTTGTGATGGAACACGCACCTCAATACGATATAAAGATTCTTGTATTGTGCGATGACAACGACTATCTGGACTTGTTATCTGCTCAAGGCATCGAATGTTTTAACTGGAAAACGCTTTCACTAAAAGAAAAGTGGTCACTGTTGCGTTGGCCTGATTTAGTTCATGGTCACCTATATCCTTCCATCTATCTCGCGCTATTAGCTGTGGGGAAAAAACGAATTCAAACCGAGCATTGTTCTTATAACCGCCGCCGTGACTACCCCCTATTCAAATTCATGGAACACCTGCTTTACAGAGGTCATAACCTTACTGTTAGCATCAGTGAAAAAGTGCAAGAAGAGCTCGTGAAATTCATGCCTCACTACCAACACAAATATCGTGTTGTACACAATGGCGTTGATCTCGAACGTTTTCCAATGGTCGCAAAGTCCGCCAGTTCAGTGCTACAAAAGCCAGTTATTAATATCGGTATGGTCGGAAGACTGCATGAGCATAAAGACCATGAAACCTTGATTCGTGCGACTGCCCTAATGCCGACCAATTATGAGCTTCACTTAGCGGGAGATGGTAGTAAACGCACCGAACTACAGTCTCTTAGTCATCAACTCAATATTGCCGAAAGGGTTCATTTTCACGGCATCATCTCTGATATTCCGTCATTCCTGAGCGACATCGACGTATACGTCCAGTCTTCTAAAGTGGAAGGCTTCGGTTTAGCTGCGGTTGAGGCGATGGCAGCAGGTTTGCCAGTATTGTCTTCTGACGTACCTGGATTAGATGAAGTCATGGGCAGCAGCGAATACCTGTTTGATCTGGGAGATTCAAAGCAACTTGCCCACAAATTAACTCAACTTTGCACCACCCAAGAAATGTACAACAGAGCAAGCGAGTACTCAGTTAATCGCGCCAAGTTATACACCATCGACAAATTCCGAGACGGTTACTATGGACTTTACCAGCAACTCTGCACCAGTAAGTAGTCGCATCTCATTACTGGCAGCAATTACGCTCTCCCTCTTTTTCGCACCATTTAAAGTGGGAGCAGGTAGCCTCGTACTCGCGCCTTCCGATATTGCAAGCTTGCTCTCGATCGGTTTGGTGGCTCTTATCATACTGGAAGGTAAAACCCATGCATTGCTACATCCTCGCATGGGCTTCTTATTACTGTTTACCAGCTATGTTTTTGTCAATGGACTTCTTAATCGTGTCCCATTTATGCCTTTGGTTACGGAGACAGTTCAATGGGTTGCCATATTAAGTTTGCTGTGTTTGCTTTACGCCTACGGTGTCTTTAACGACGACCGAATCATGGTCTATTTTACATACAGCTTACTGGTGATTTGCTCTCTTGTTGCGCTGTGGCACTTCTCACAAGGCTACCAGAGTGGATTCAAGCTATTGGGCGTGAGTAAGTACGCCTTCGGTGTTCTCTGCTCCCTACTCTACCTTTACAGAGACAAAATCCGCGCTTTTCCCCTATTAATGCTATTTGCATTCGTACTACTGGTTCTTTCTCAAGAGAGAAAAGCATTGCTCGGTTTTTGTTTGTTGGTTTTTATGGATCAACTGGTGATCAAGCGATTGGTACGACAAACCATCAGTGAGACCTACACTTGGACTGTTCTGATTGGGGTAAGTTTAGTCATCTTCTTCGTCGTATCAACAACGCTTTACGTGGGTTTTGACCAGCTTGCAGACAAGCTCGAAATTACTCAGGAAGACATCCTATTTGCCAACCAAAGTGAAGCGCGTTGGGTCTCCAATTTACACCGTAAATTGCTCTTGGCAAACGGGTTAGACATCTTGCTTCAATATCCAATTTTAGGTGTCGGAGCAAAGATGTTACCTCACTACATGATCAACTACTTTAACTACGATGAGTTAGCGATTTACACCCACAACTTTGTTCTAGATACCTCTATCGAATACGGGCTATTAGGCATTTTGTTGTTATTTGGTGGTTATGTGCACTTTATGAAGGGCTGTTTCAACTCATTGGAAGAGAATAGAAAGAGCTTCCTACTCGCAATCTACGCTCTAATCATGGTGTTTTTTGTCGCCGTGAATACCACCATCATTTTAATACTTTTACTACCCGTCATGATCAGTAAAGCAAGGCATTATAACCTCCAGCAAGAGACAACCGTTTCGGCAGAGTTCCACTCTCAACCTGCTCATGATTCAAAACCCAATTAACTGATTTCGCCACCAACCAACAAATAGAAATGGCGAAGAGCAAACAATTTAAAGCTATCAAGGATAGGATAAATGAAATATTCAATCTCTCGACAATTTGAGAAAAACCGAGAACTTCAAGCAGACAATTTCGTGCTGGTTTACCAAATGGGTAAAGTCGGTTCGTCGTCTATTGAGCATACTTTGGGTGAGCGTAAAATTCCGAGCTATCACATCCACACGTTTGATGATCACGAAGAGTTCCAGATGTACCACAATAAAAAAGATGTGAGTAAATTCTTCGACTTTAAAAACCGCACCATGTATCGCCTTGTTCTCAACAAAAGAAAACGCATCTTACAAAAGCGCGACAACATCAAGATTGTGACTCTGGTACGTGATCCAATTGCAACGGTTTTCTCCCGCTTTTTCCAAGACCTGCATATTCAATTCATCGAAGGCAAGAAAAACGACGCTATCCATCGCGATATGGATGTGACTTACAAACATTTAGAGCATTGCTTCGATAACTACCTTAACCTTAATTATTTTGCTAACTGGTTCGATAACGAGCTTAAACGTAACTTCAACATCGATGTACTTCGCCAAGAGATTGATAACACTCAACCTTTTTATACATTCAGTAATGAAAAGGCGAGTGTCATTCTAATTAAATGCGAACAGCTTAGCTCCCTTGATAAAGAGATCGGTGAGTTTCTTCAGCTTGATGATTTTATTCTTAAAAACAGCAACGAAGCAAAAAACAAGTGGTATTCCAATATCCATCAGTACTTTAAAGAGCGTTACGACTTCTCCAAGCTTTTCTACATGTACGATCTTCCTCTTTATCGTCACCTTTACTCAGAGCAAGAGCGTGCAGCATTTAAGAACAAGTGGAAGCAAACTCCAGGGACCAAAGCATAATGAAGAAAGTACTGCACATAACCGAAGCTTTTGGCGGTGGGGTTCAAACAGCACTCTACAGCTACGTTCACTCTTCGCGTAGCGAAGCATTCGAGCATTCATTGCTTGCTCGTGCTCGCTCAAATGATATGACTAATGAATCAAGCAACCATGTCTTTAGCCACACAAAATGGGTAGAGGGCAACTTATTGCAATTCATGAAGGACGCAAACGCATTCATTGCGGAGATCAAGCCAGATTTTGTTCACTTGCACTCAAGTAAAGCGGGCTTCCTCGGTCGATTCTTAAAGCTCGGTCATGCTCGCCTTATCTACACGCCCCACTGTTATGCATTTGAACGTGAAGATATTTCCAATTTTGCCAAACAGATTTACAAGACGTTAGAAAAAATCGCGCTTAAAAAAATCGATGTTGTTGCTGGGTGCAGTCAACGCGAATGCGATTTAGCCATCAGCATAGGCGCTAAGCGCGCTGAGTTACTCAATAACTACGTAACCTATGGTAGCGAAGAGCGCAGTCCAAATACTAACAAAACTCAACTGAAATTGGTCATTCTAGGACGAGTCGCTCCACAAAAAGATCCTCAGTTCTTGCTTGATACACTCGGTCAAATCAAAAAGGCTGAGTTAGCACATGATATTGATATCACTTGGATTGGTGGCGGCGAGAGAGAGCTTGAAGATCAGTTACGTGCACAAGGTATTAAAGTCACGGGCATGATTCCACGAGATGAAGTCGTTAGCCTACTCAAAACTTCGGATTTGTACTTACATACTGCTGCTTGGGAAGGTATGCCGCTGACCATTCTTGAAGCGGCGAAGCTGCATTTACCTATGGTCATTCGCTCTATCGGTGCCACCAAAGATCTTAACTACCCTTTCTTGGCACAAGGTCCACAAGAGATGGCAAAACAAATCACCCATTGCATTAATCACTACCACGATATTGACTTCAATCAGTACTCAAAGGAGCTCAATGAAACATTTAGTGAAGAAAAACAACGAATCGCGCTAATCAGCATTTACAGCTAGAGGATCAAATGCTTCAACAACTACAACAAAAGCGCGCAGCCACTCAGAACAAGGAAAAAAGTCTGTTTTCCCTCGGCTTTCAAACCGCAGTTACCCGTGTTCTGAGTGCTGGTTTTGCGTTTCTTTTAACGCTCATCGTTTCCCGAGTCACAGATGCATCGACATCAGGGCAGTTTTTCTTTTTGTTTAATCTCGCTTACTTCACTGCCATTATTTCTCAGTTAGGATTTGATGTTTCGCTTGTTAAGTACAACGCTATTGGTTTCTCGAATAACAATAGTGAGGAACAGAGCAACAACTACCGTATCGCGCTAGCACGAAGTCTGTTGTTTAGTGTAGCAGCGTGTACTTTTATCTACTTGGCATTCAACTTTTTCCCTAAACACGTAAACACAACTGGCGTTTCCGACGCTGCACTGGCACTTGCTTTGTTGTCGATCCCATTACTCGTTATTGGACAGACAAATAGCCGAGTATTGCAAGCCTCTAGACGAGTTGTCCCCTCGCTATTTGCGTTACAACTCGGCGTGAGCTTCTTTATGGTTGCGCTGGTATTAGTGGCTCAGAGAGCTTACTCAATTGATGCAGATCTCCTTATGATTTTACTCGTTATAGCAACAGGGGCTGTCGCTCTCCAATCGAGCATCAAATGGCTTAAGTCTGATCAATATAGTCATGGGAAAACGGAGAAAAATACCGAGCTAACCTATTCAGCAAAACAAGTTTGGTTTGGCAGCATCTTTTCCAATTTGGTTCAGTGGGGCAGCTTGGTCATTGCGGGTTTCTTTCTCGCAACTTCCGATCTTGGCTTACTCGCTGCAGCACAACGCACCTCATTACTCATTGGCTTTGTGTTAGTCACAATTAACTTCGTCGTCGCTCCGATGTTTGCTTCACTCTATAAGGAAGGAAAACTAGATCGACTGCAAAGCCTTAGTCGTTTGGCATGCCGTGCAAATATTGGAGCAGCAATGATTCCCGTGGTTGTGTGCGTCGCCTTTCCTGAGTTTGTCATGCAACTGTTTGGCAAAGAGTTTACTGCAGCTGCGCCCTTACTCGTTGCATTGTCGCTAGGGCAACTAGTGAATGTAGCAACAGGTTCAGTTGGGTTTTTATTGCTTATGAGTGGACATGAAAAGACCATGAAATACATCACTATCGTATCTGGTGTCATCTCCATTACATTACTGGTCACGCTCTCTCAATGGTACGGCGTATTAGGCGCAGCTTGGGCAATGGCGATAGGTTTAGCAATCCAAAACTTAGCCGCACTCTACTTCGTGAAACGTTATCTTGGCTTTTTTCCAGTGGGGTAAATATGACAAATACGATTGCGCGAATTAGCTTTATCGGAGTGTTACTACTGACGATTTCTCTATCGCTTTGGAAGAGTTCTGATATCAGTCATGCCACGTACCAAAATCTAGAGAATTATGTCGGCGGCTCAAGTACGTTACATTTTACCTTTAGCCTTTTGATTGGTTTTCTAGCCGTGTTTAACTTCCCTAAATGGGTGACAGCAACAAACGCGGACATGTTTGGTATTCGGTTACTGATCGTCCTATTGTTTATCGTCTCTTTAGAGGAGTTCAGCCAATTGTTTATCGCAACTCGCTCCTTCAGTTTTGATGACTTAAGCACTAATTGGATCGGTATTATATTAGGTTACTTCTGTGCCAAACTTATAAAACTCATTGTTAAATAATAATATTTTCGGCGCACTCAACACTCTAAAGCGACAAACTACACACCTCGAAATAGCGACTCTACATAGGCGTCTTTGGTGAGCACTTTTTTGGATATTTTTCTTAAAGGGCGAGATATACTCTCGCCCTATTACATTAATATGAGCATCGGTTATGTCTTCACATCCAACTAAAATCACCTTCTTTGAATTCCTAACACCACTTATCACTGCAGGTAAAAAGACAATCACGATTCGTGATGAATCAGAAAGCCACTACGTGCCCAATACCGAAGTGGAAGTGTTTACCTTAGAAACAGATCGCAAGGTATGCGACATTAAAATCCTGTCAGTAGCACCACTGAAGTTTGATGACATCAATGAGTTCCACGCAGAGCAAGAAGCGATTGAACTGCCAAAACTGAAAGAACTTATCCGTGAGATCTACCCAAATATCGATGAGCTGTATGTGATTGAATACGAACTGATCAAGTAAGATTTACAAATTACTAGACGACTGGTCTAATCGCTTTTATAGTATTAGTCATGAATGCAAAAACGAACGATACACGCCAACACATTCTTGATGTCGGCTACCAGTTGGTAGTGACCAAAGGTTTTACCAGTGTTGGACTCTCAGAACTATTAAAGGTAGCGGATGTGCCGAAAGGCTCTTTCTACCACTACTTCAAGTCGAAAGAGCAATTTGGTGAGGCATTGATTGAAGATTACTTCTCTCGCTACCTTAAAATGATCACAGCCCACTTTACTGAAAGTGAAGGCTCTGGTTCCGAGCGCCTGTTGAGCTACTTCGAGCGCTGGATGGCGATTGAAAATGGTCAATGTAATGCCAACAAATGCTTGGTGGTGAAGTTGAGCGCGGAAGTTTCTGATCTTTCAGAAGCAATGCGTGTAAGACTGGCTTCGGGTGCCACTCAAGTGGTGAAAGCCATCGAAGATTGTGTCCAAGCGGGCATTGAAGACGGCTCTATCCAAGTTGAATCAGCAGAACAAACCGCCCACTTGATTTATCATCAATGGATTGGTGCAAGCTTACTCAACAAACTGTATCAGGATCGTTCCGGCTTAATACGCAGCTTTGAGAGCACTCAAAGTATGCTAAAAGGCAAATAACGAACCACACTTAATCCGCCTTATCTTTACCCAAAAAGTACGGCGGATTTTTTAGGAATAAAAACTAGACGACTGGTCTAATAATTAATGTAGGAACTTACCATGACCCAAACGCTTAACCGTCAAATCGTATTGGCTAACCGTCCAAAAGGTTCGCCAGTCCCAGAGAACTTCCGTTTAGAACAAACTGCTATCCCTACTCCAAGTGAAGGTGAAGTGCTTCTGCGCAGCGTATACCTATCTCTCGACCCATATATGCGCGGTCGAATGAATGAAGGCAAATCCTACGCAGATCCCGTTGAACTAAACGACGTGATGGTTGGCGGGACCGTTTGTCAGGTCGTGGAATCGAAGAACTCTGACTTCCAAGCAGGCGAATGGGTGGTAGCTTACACAGGCTGGCAAGATTACGCGCTATCTAACGGCGAAGGTCTATTTAAATTAGGCAGTGAGCCGACGCATCCTTCTTATGCCCTTGGTGTACTTGGTATGCCTGGCTTTACCGCTTACGTGGGGTTATTGGAAATTGGTCAGCCTAAAGCTGGTGATACTCTAGTTGTCGCAGCCGCAACAGGTGCAGTTGGTTCTATGGTTGGTCAAATCGGTAAGCTAAAAGGTTGCCGCGTGATTGGTGTCGCGGGCGGCGCAGAGAAGTGTCAGTACGCAAAAGAGACCCTAGGCTTTGATGATTGTCTTGATCACACCGCAGATGACTTTGCAGATCAACTAGCAGCTACATGCGACAAAGGTATCGATGTCTACTTTGAAAACGTAGGCGGTAAAGTCTTTGATGCCGTGTTACCTCTGTTAAATGTCGGCGCTCGCGTGCCACTTTGTGGTTTGATTTCTCAATACAACGCGACAGCGTTACCAGAAGGTCCCGATCGTATGTCGATGTTGATGGGCAACATCCTGGTCAAACGCATCAAGATGCAAGGTTTCATCATTTTTGATCACTATGAGCAAAGCTACACAAATTTCGTGAAAGATGTAAGCCAATGGCTAGCGGAAGGCAAAATCCACTACCGTGAGCATTTAGTGGAAGGTTTAGAAAATGCGCCAGAAGCATTCATCGGTCTGCTGGAAGGCAAAAACTTCGGCAAACTTGTTATTCAAACCAATCAACCCGTATAGAAAGGATTCTTCTATGATTAAACTGCATCATTTAAACCAGTCTCGCTCAAAACGCATCATTTGGTTGTTAGAAGAATTAGGGGTGGATTATGAGATCGTGCCCTACCTTCGTGACAGCGTCACCTTCCTTGCGCCACCTGAGCTCAAGAGTATTCACCCACTCGGCAAGTCACCTGTATTGGAAGATGGCGACGAGATCGTTACAGAGTCTGGTGCTATCACTGAATACTTAATTGAAAAGTATGCAGATGGACGTTTTGCACCAGTGCGTGGCAGTAAAGCTTACACGCAGTACATTCAATGGCTGCATTTTGCAGAGAGCTCAGCCATGGTTCCCCTGCTGCTCAAGATGTTTGTTGCTAAAGATGGCGCACAGACCAATTTCCTTGCGGACTACGCCGACGCGGAAACCATGAAAGTCATGGGCTACGTTGATCAAAGCCTAGAAGGGAAAACCTACTTTGTAGAAGAGCGACTAACAGGCGCGGATTTCATGATGTCTTTTGTCGTCGATATCCTAAACAAGTTTGGCGTCATTGAGCGCTTCCCAAACATCCAACGTTATGGTGCACAGCTTGCCACTCATCCAGCATTCCACAAAGCTGAAGAGCTAGAGGTAAAGTATGGCTAACTTAATGACTGCCAATCTGCGCTGAGTAGCCTAAGTTTCTGTCTATTTCCGATTTAATTGAAATAGACAGAAATTATTCATATAAGCCATATTCAAGAACAACCTTTAATCCATACGACAAATAATGTTAATTGACACAAAGGCATTGTTTAACAAGCACTTAAAGCATAGGTGATACCTATCACACTGATTGCTAATAACAGTTTTTTTATTCTCAGTTGCAGCGCTATTCTCCTTGCATAACTTTCGAGCAGTTGCCGAAAAGTCGATAAATAATCACTATATTGCAAGGAAAATCAAATGAGCAAAAAACTGACTACAGCAGCAGGTTGCCCTGTCGCCCATAACCAAAACGTTATGACTGCTGGTCCTCGTGGCCCTCAACTATTACAAGACGTTTGGTTCCTTGAAAAATTAGCGCACTTTGACCGCGAAGTGATCCCAGAGCGTCGTATGCACGCAAAAGGCTCTGGTGCTTACGGTACGTTCACTGTAACGCACGACATTACAAAATACACTCGCGCGAAAATCTTCTCTGACATCGGTAAAAAAACAGAACTATTCGCTCGCTTCACGACCGTAGCTGGTGAGCGCGGTGCAGCAGACGCAGAACGCGACATCCGTGGTTTCGCACTAAAATTCTACACTGAAGAAGGTAACTGGGACTTGGTTGGTAACAACACACCAGTATTCTTCCTACGTGACCCACTAAAATTCCCAGACCTAAACCACGCAGTAAAACGCGACCCTCGCACTAACATGCGTAGCTCTACCAACAACTGGGATTTCTGGACATCACTACCAGAAGCATTCCACCAAGTGACTATCGTAATGAGTGACCGTGGTATCCCAGCTTCTTACCGTCATATGCATGGTTTTGGTAGCCACACATTCAGCTTCATCAACGCAGAAAACGAGCGTTACTGGGTGAAATTCCACTTCAAAACTCAGCAAGGCATCAAGAACCTGACTGACCAAGAAGCAGAAGCGATCGTAGGTAAAGACCGCGAAAGCCATCACCGTGACCTTTACGAAGCGATTGAGCGTCAAGACTTCCCTAAATGGAAGATGTACGTACAGATCATGCCGGAACTAGAAGCGGATGAAGTCAACTTCAACCCATTCGACCTTACACGTGTATGGTCTCAAAAAGACTACCCACTGATCCCAGTTGGTGAGTTTGAACTGAACCGTAACCCAGAAAACTTCTACGCAGAAGTTGAGCAGTCAGCGTTCAACCCAGCAGCAGTAGTCCCTGGTATCGGCTTCTCTCCAGATAAGATGTTACAAGGTCGTCTGTTCGCTTACGGCGATGCTCAGCGTTACCGCCTAGGTGTGAACCACCATCAAATCCCTGTGAACGCACCTCGTTGCCCTGTTCACAGCTACCACCGCGATGGCGCAATGCGCGTTGATGGCAACTTTGGTTCAACACTGGGTTACGAGCCAAACTACAAACAAGAATGGGCAGAGCAACCAGATTACTCTGAGCCACCTCTACGCATCAATGGCAACGCTGATCACTACGATCACCGTGTAGACGAAGACTACTTCAGCCAAGCGGGTGACCTATTCCGTCTGATGAGCGAAGAGCAACGTCAAACTCTGTTCGACAACACAGCTCGCGCAATGGACGGTGTGCCAGAGTTCATCCAACAGCGCCACGTTCAACACGCATACCAAGCGGACGAAGCGTACGGCAAAGGTCTTGAGATTGCGCTAGGCTTAAACAAGTAAGCGAACGCTGTAATCATCACGCTGTGTGATTAAAAGACATAAAAAAGGAGGTGCCCAACAGCACCTCCTGATTTCAAATTACTAATCCTTAATCACTAGCCACAACCAATGCTCAAGGAGATTCATTATGATTAACTTAGATTTCTTTAAGCTCTTTGATACCAAAGAACTGTTTATCTATTACTGACACATCAACTACTGATTTTTAGCGACCGCTTTGATCAGTACTGATGTATCCATGCGCCCTAAACCATCGCGTTGAAGGTCTGCGTATTGCTCATCCACTTTCTTAGTCAGTGGAAGTTCTAGACCCACTCGCTCTGCTTCTTGCAGGCAGAAACCCAAGTCTTTGCGCATCCAATCAATAGCGAAGCCAAAATCGAACTTATCTTCCGCCATCGTATTTGCGCGGTTTTCCATCTGCCATGAACCTGCAGCGCCATGCTTCAACGTTTCTACAACTTGAGCGATGTCCAAACCTGATTTTTGTGCCAGCAGCAAAGCTTCACTCAGACCTTGTAAAACGCCACCAATACAGATTTGGTTTACCATCTTACAACGTTGGCCCTGACCGTTTTCACCCAGTAGCGTCATCTGCTTCGCGTACACATCCATCGCTGGAGACACACGGTCAAAAATGCTTTGTTCACCACCACACATGATGGTTAGTACACCATTTTCTGCACCCGCTTGACCACCAGAAACTGGCGCATCAATGAAGTGATTGCCGTACTTAACACACGCTTCAGCCAGCTCAACCGCTAGGTCTGCAGAAGTGGTCGTGTGGTCCACTAACACTGCATCCGCTTTCAAACCGACCAGAATGCCTTCTTCACCGTAAACAACGCTACGAACGTCATCATCATTACCCACACAGGTAAAAACAATGTCACAGCCTTCTGCGGCTTCACGTGGTGTTTCACAAGCCACACCTTGGTATTCTTCAGCCCATTTGTCGGCTTTCGCTTTTGTGCGGTTGTATACTTTGGTTTCAAAGCCCGCTTTACTTAGGTAACCAGCCATTGGGTATCCCATCACACCCAGACCAATAAATGCTACTCTTAGTTTTTCCATTGCAAGCCTCCTTGAATTCGAAATAAGTGACGTTTTGAAACTATTACTATTTGAAACAGTTACTATTTGAAACATGTTACTAAAGATTTCAGAACATTACTTGCAATAATTTCGTCTTAAATAAGCGCAACAAACTCAGTTAAAGGCGAAGCCACCAAAAGTGATAATAAAAGCGTCACAATAGACGGAATCGCATCTTTCCAAGTATCAAAACGAAAATGGAAAAACATAGCACCAACTGAGGTGAAAACAATAAAACTTGCACCTATCGCACTTAACAAGTTGTTCGCCGATAACAAGCCAATTAACATCAAAATTGCACCCGTTACCTCAACCAGTCCAATCAAAAACATAGCGGCACGGTTCAATCCATATTTATGAAAGAAAGCGAGCTGTGGCTCAAAAATCGGCTTCACCCAACCGATGATTTTGATAGAACTGGCAAACAAGAAAAACGCGATTAACAACCCTTGAATAAACACCATAATTTTAACTCCCGAACAGATGATGGAAGTATTAAAGCATTCCACTTAAAACTTAAGGAGAGTAGTATTTAGCTACTTATCATTCCAAGCAGGAATGCGTCATGGATAAATTTGATTGTTTGAAAGTCTTTTCTCGTGTCGCTCAGTTAGGTTCATTTACCTCGGCCGCCAATGAGCTCAATACCACTCAGAGCGCAGTGAGTAAGAAGATCGCGTGGCTTGAGAGAGAAATTGGCATCACCTTGTTTCACCGTCATGCACGCGCTATTAGCTTAACTTCTGGTGGAAAGCAGTATCTCGAACTGGCGCAGACACTCACAGAACAAATGGATTCCTTCGAGTCGCAGCTTAGACAAGAGCAAGCGTCGGTCTCTGGCGAACTCAAGCTTTCAGTACCGAGTGCGTTTAGCGTTCGCTTGTTATCTGCGCCACTGAATGAGTTTCTCAACCAACATCCAGAACTTAGCGTTGATGTGTCGGTTTCGGACAAGTTTGTCGATTTAGTTGAAGGCAATGTTGATATCGCGATTCGTGCCGCCTACCTAAAAGACTCGGGTTTAAAAGCGCGTTGGTTGATGGATAACGAATTGGTTTACTTCGCCTCTCCAAGTTACATAGACAAGCGCGACCCTATTCTTAGTGCTAACGATTTGAGTACGCACTGCTGCTTAACCTACTCACTCTCCAATCCGTCTAACTTGTGGCGTTTTAGCGATAGTGATGAAGCCATTAAAATCAAAGTGAAAGAGCAGGTTCGAAGTGACAGTCCTGAGATGCTGGTGCAAATGGCAAAGCTTGGGCAAGGCATCGCTGCAATGCCAAAATGGATGGTAGAACAAGAGCTTAACAACGGTGAACTGATTCAAGTACTAACGCAATATCAATCAGTTAAGCTACCAATGTACTTGGTTTACAAAGATAGTGAGTACCAACCTCAGCGCATTCGCACTTTCATTGATTTCTTAGTTCAGCACTTTTCTCAGCGATAAAAAAAGCTGTAGCCCATGAGAAACCAAAGGGGATAGCGGTTTGGTTAAGCAATACAGTTTTTAGGTTTACAGTAACTATGGATACTCGTTGGGCGTAATAATAAAGGCTTATATAAATTAAATATAACAATGTTAAGGGCTGATCTAGGCTCTGCGACTACCAGTCTTTAACTTTAAACATAACCTGTAGTTCTATGTTTTCTCCATATGCACTACACCACAGTAATAATATTTGCATTTTATAAATAATAATTATGAGAATATCAGCGTTGCTATCAAAACTGTTAAAACTGTTTAGTTCTTCATCTAATCAAGACAAACCATCAAGTAGTGTTGAAATAGAAGTTCCAGTAAAAACGTCAAAGCCAATAGTTTACTCATCAAGTAATACAATAAACTCATATAAGTCTCAGGAATCAAGAGAGTTACTGAAGCAAGCAACTCAGCTCAAAAAAGCTAAAGAGTATGACTTGGCTTGTAAGAAGTTGAAAGAAGCTTATGAGTGTCCAGACGCAAACAATTTAATGGTAAAAGACAGGCTTCGTTTACCAATGTATCTTCAACTAGCTGGTAGAAACGATGAAGCATGGCGGATCTTAAACGAGTTGAATGCAGAGTATACCGATGTCTTTTCACAAGCTGATATTGCCAAACAAATGCGTGTGTTTCTCCAGAAAGAAAAACGGTTTAAAAACGCTATCTTGTACTCTATTTGGAGTATTGCAAAGGATATAGAAAGGGATAAATTTAATACACAAAGCTCTATTGAAATGACAGACCAACTAACAAAATTACACTCTAAGTATGGTTATCACCGTGATAATGAGGAAGCATATGGATATACCCCAAAAGGAAACCCCATAACAGATAGAGCTTATGAATTATTTTCAACTAGACTTACAGTTGCTATGTCTGTGGATGGAGTGTTTAGTAGTATTGAAAAAGACTTAAAAAAAGCAAAGCTACAAAGTTATACTCAAGCGCTTGCTGAAGATATATCTGCGTACTTTTTAACAGCTGAGTCTTATGAGCTTGGAGTCATTAGAGATATCGTGAGTAAACATATTACCGAATAGTCTCAATTGTAAGTGATACTGTCATAGCCATGCGCAGAGTCATATTCACACGGTAATCTGTTTTAGTGTTCCCCTAGCCTTTACTCTCTGGGGGTAAGTTCCTACCAGCTTTATCCCCACACATTACCTTATATTCATAGTATGAAAGCCCGATAAGACCACACACCCATAATGCAGAGGAAAACGTATAAATGTACTCCACACTAATACCAAACGTTTCATTGGTTAATAGGCTATGACTTTGATATAGGGCTATAGCATGCCCCCAAAAACCACTGAGATTTTTTATAAAGTATCCTACTTTATAGCGTTTCTTCTTTATTAAATAGCTCGCTAGAGCCTCTAGTGCATAACTAGGATTGAAGACGACCTTTAGGTAATAAGTAAACTTCTTAAACTGTTGTCCCATAAACCACTCCTTATCTGTAGATGGTCTTTATTATAAACAACCTTTATGCACCATGTTGGTGCGTTAATTTACTGCTTTGATGAGTGCTTTATTGACCTGAACAAAACCAGATTTCCCTATACGGTCACAAGTTGATCACCTAGCATTTCATTAAGGTCAAACCACCATGCGGCTACCTCTAAGACCTCTCGCTGTTGCTGCTGTGTGTTCACTATGGCTGCTTAAAAGTCATCTTGGGGATTAGCGCTTTCGTCACAGTATCGAAGAAACACAGTATCTTCATCCCACTGAATGAGTTTCTCAACCAACATCCAGAGCTTAGCGTTGATGTGTCGATTTCGGACAAGTTTGTCGATTTAGCTGAAGGCAATGTTGATATCGCGATTCGTGCCGCCTACCTAAAAGACTCGGGTTTAAAAGCGCGTTGGTTGATGGATAACGAATTGGTTTACTTCGCCTCTCCAAGTTACATAGACAAGCGCGACCCTATTCTTAGTGCTAACGATTTGAGTACGCACTGCTGCTTAACCTACTCACTCTCCAATCCGTCTAACTTGTGGCGTTTTAGCGATGGAAATGAAACCATTAAAGTCAAAGTGAAAGAACAGGTTCGAAGTGATAGTCCTGAGATGTTGGTGCAAATGGCAAAGCTTGGGCAAGGCATCGCTGCAATGCCAAAATGGATGGTAGAACAAGAGCTTATCAACGGTGAATTAATTCAAGTACTAACGCAATATCAATCAGTTAAGCTACCAATGTACTTGGTTTATAAAGATAGTGAGTACCAACCTCAGCGCATTCGCACTTTTATTGATTTCTTAGTGCAGCACTTTTCGCAGGGCTAAAAAAAGCTCCATCAAAAATGATGGAGCTAACTAGCAGATAGCCTGAGTTAGGGGCTACATACTTAAGGGATTCTTTTCGCCTGCAACAGTGCTGCGGCATTGAGCATCGCGTCTTTAGTGCTGACATCCAGCACCTTCATTTTTCTGAATCGTTCTGGCTCTTTGATGGCGACATCGTGAGCGAAGATGACAAACCTCGCCTTGGCGATATCTTTGTCGGTGATTCGGTTAATGATGCCGTTCGCCCCTTGTGTTTCAACCTTGATCTTAATGCCTAACGCACAGGCAGCTTTTTCTAATGACTTCGCCGCTAAGAAGGTGTGCGCCACACCTGATGGACAAGACGTCACGGCAAGAATGTCTGCTTCGCCCTCGCCTTGCACAGACGTATAAGCTTGAGATTGACCTACCGGACTGTCGTCTTCTGTGACTGTCTTCTTAAGCGCAATAACAATCAATGCTGTGGTAAACGAGCCTGCGATTGTGCCAACTATGTAGCCAATCTTGCCATCAACGACTGGCAGTACAATCCAGCCGCCCCACGGAGCGTGGTTAATCACGTGGAACATGAAACCAATCACGTTACCGACAATGCCACCAGCAACAATCGCAGGCAGTACGCGAGCAGGGTCTCCGGCAGCAAACGGAATCGCCCCTTCACTGATGCCAATCATGCCCATGATGCCCGCGGCTTTACCGGCCTCACGCTCATCACGTTTAAACTTACTTGGCGACAAGAAGGTCGCTAACGCCATGCCCAGAGGCGGGGTACAAATCGCGATACCGACGCCACCCATTAGCCACGGTTGCGTATTTACCTGTGTTTGAGCAAACAAGGTCGCCACTTTGTTGATAGGGCCGCCCATGTCAAACGCGGTCATTGCGCCTAGTACGGTGCCCAACATCACTTTGCCAGAGCCTGCCATACCTGTGAGCACATCGTTCATGGTCGTCATTGCGCTGGCGATCGGTGAGCCGATAACCCACATCACTGCGCCACAGGTGACAAACGTACCAACCAGTGGGTAGATAAAGATGGAGCCGAGGGAGCTCATGCTGTCCGGCAATTGAATCTTCTTCAGTAGCCAAACCACAAAGCCGGCGAAAA
This sequence comes from Vibrio sp. Y29_XK_CS5, assembly GCF_024181835.1. Taxonomy (NCBI): domain Bacteria; kingdom Pseudomonadati; phylum Pseudomonadota; class Gammaproteobacteria; order Vibrionales; family Vibrionaceae; genus Vibrio; species Vibrio sp. Y29_XK_CS5. The sequence continues at coordinate 330,609 of NZ_JAMZAM010000001.1, read as the reverse complement.
ATCCGACGACAATCGCGCCCAAGAAGCCAGTGTTGTAATGACTAACCGCAATCCAAGATCCAATCATTCCCGGAGCAAGACCAGGCTTATCAGCGATCGAATAGGCAATGTAACCACCTAATACCGCGGTAAATAGTGTCAGACCAGCAATACCCATTTTGGCGATATCAGCCAGAATGCCTTCTTTCGGAACCCCACCATGACCTGAGATCATCACAGAGAGAGATAGCAATACACCGCCCGCGACAATAAACGGGATCATATGTGAAGTGCCGAACAGCAAGTGCTCTTTCATTCTGCTCAGCTTTTGTGCCCAAGGGCTAAGGGGTTCAGATGCGAATTCCAGAGGATCTAAACCTGAGTCGTTTGCGTTCGACTGAATGTCAGTGAGTAGTTCGCGCGCTTCCTCCACTGACTCCGCCGCTTTTAACTTATTGACGAAACCATCTTCAATGATTTTGGTGGAAATTTGTGCCAAGACTTCGATGTGGTGATGGTCATCCCCATCCGGAGAAGCCAGCATAAAAAATACGTCAGACAGTTCGCCGTCATCAGCGCCGTAATCAATCCCTTTTCGGCTGATGCCTACTGCGACTGCGGGTTTAGCGACTGCATTGCTTTTGGCGTGAGGAATGGCAATACCCTCGTCAAAGCCGGTATTGCCAATCTCTTCTCGTTTCCAAATGTCCGCCAAGAACTGACTTTTGCTAGTGAGCTTGCCCGCCGCGTCCAACAATTCAACGAGCTCTTTGAGCGCTTCATCTTTGGTTTGAGCCTGCAAATCCAAGCAAATGGTTTCCGGCTCAATAAGGTTTAATATGTCCATTGTTTGTACCTTGCAATGTTCACGCTCGTGAGTCATGAGTTATTTGTTCCATCTATGACTGTGTACAGAGTAACCAACACTTTCTGTTTTCAATACAGGATAAAAAGTGCATTAACTGGATTAATGTAACATGAGATTTAAACTGTGATAGAGCTCTTGCGATTATCTGCTTTAAATCCATCCTTTCGTCGACCACTATGCTAAAATCCACAAAAAATAAAATGGATAGAACATGAAAATCGTAGCGGTGACAGCGTGCCCTACAGGCATCGCTCATACTTATATGGCGGCAGATGCTCTAATGAAAGCTGCGCCTAAGCATAACGTACAAATTAAGGTCGAGACGCAAGGTGCGATGGGTATTGAGAATCAGCTCACTCCCCACGACATTGCACAGGCGGATCGTGTCTTAATTGTGTCCGATATTGAGATTGAACAGCCAGCCCGCTTTGAAGGCACGAACAAAGTCCAAATCCCAATTGAAGATGTGTTACTCAATGTCGATAAAGTGTTCCTCGTGCACTGTCGATGATACGCTGTGCTGATGAACGAATACCAAATCACCTTTTTTGTCGACGATATTAATGCCAGTGCTCACGTAGCGCAGCCCCTCAATCGCGTTGCCAAAAAGTTCAAAAGCACGATACACATCATCAACATAACCCAAAACCGCATCGCTGAACTCACCAAGTCAGTCGCGGTTTTACAGGTCGGCTTACAGCAAGGCGACCTGTGCCAAATCACTGCCATCGGTATTGACGCCGAGCTTGCTTGTTTCGTTATCAAAGACATCATTGCTGAGAACTTTACCGTTGTCGGCTCCCACATTAATTACGAATTCTCAAGCCAACTTGCAGAGCGTCTTCCCCAGATTTGCCCACCGTGTGAAATCCAATGGCATTACGCCAAAGCGCACACTGAGCTCACCAAGTTTGAGTGCTTGAAAGGGCTAGCGCAGCTTATTCATCCGATTCACCCAGACGAACTCATTCTCGCCTTTATCAAACGCGAAGAACGATCTTCGACCGCAGTAACACCGGGCATTGCCCTGCCCCACGTCATGTTCGAAGGTGTGGACCACATTTCTGTAGCGGTTATCGCGAACGAGATTCCGATGGATTGGGCATCCAAAATGGGTGAAGTGCATCTTGCTATAGCATTAGTAATGCCAGCAAAACCCACACGCGAGCACATCATTGCGGCAACCAACTTAACTCGTAATCTGCTGACCGACCAAATGGCTGAACGTTTACTGCTAACAAAAAGCAGCGTCGACTTGCAGGCGCTTCTGATGTACGCCATGTCGAGGCTGCTCGCTTAGTCTTTACTGTTTTGATTTCTGTTCTAGATTGAACCGCGATATTCCGTCGGCGTTCTGCCCGTTCGGTTCTTAAATACTCGGCAGAAGTAGTTCACATCTTTGAATCCACAGCGCACCGATACCTCATTCAACTTAAAGTTGTATTTCTTGAGCATAAACTTCGCGCGGTCTACCCGTACCCACGTAATGTAATCGGCTAACGTCATGTGACCTTGCTGACGGAACAAACGCGACAAATGGTTAGAAGAGATGCTGAACCTCGACGCAATACTGTCACGTGTAATTGGACGATGGAAGTTCTCTTGGATGTAGATACAAATGCCCTGATACAGGTCTTGCACTCGGCTGTGCGCCTGCGTCTCAATAGGCGCATCTAACATCGACTTAGCGTATTGCAACAAGGCTTGCAGCAGTAACTCATCCATTGGCTTCTTATTACACTCACGAGCCAATGAACTCAGTGCTTCCAAGATATTATCAATCGCAAATCCAGAACGAGTTTGAATACTGTGCTTTTGGATATCGTAAAAGCTCGCTTCCCCTTTACGTTTGGACACGAGACTCAAACCCAATTGACGGCGACCAAAGAGAATACTTAATACCGAGCAATCTGTATCCCAGTCAGGTTTATTCCAACAGTTAGGCGGAATAAATATCGCATCACCGGTTTTCGCCACGATATGCGTCACTTTGCGATCATGACTTTCCATTTCATTAATATATTCACCAGACAAGACTAATTCTAATCGAGGGAAGTTAACCTGATAGCTAAATTCAGGTGGTGTATGAAAATCACCAGCAAACCATATATTGTGAAATGGTTCTCGCTCGTTTAATACTGATGAAATCAAATCATGAAAAATCATTTTACGTACTCTTAAACGCGCATCCATGATGCTATACCCATAGATATACACCCTACTGGATTTTTGTGCTATTGAGCAAAATCACACTTCCATTTTAAGGTTACAAAAATCCAGTTAACGCATCAATTATCCAGTCTAGTAAATCATCAATAAAGCTCTTAAAGCCTTATATATGGGAGCAATAACACATTTCACTTATGGTTCACCGACTTCCACATAATGTCACAGATATGCAGTAAGTTTATCCAGTAGACGATCTACATCACACTCTAGTCGGGCGGTTACAATCGTCCAGTAAATGCATTTTTTCTTCACTACTGTCTCCGCTTGGTTAATTTCAAAATACCCCTGAAATAAAAATTATATTTATAGGGGTTCGACAATGATCACCAAACTAATAAATGAAGACTTGATTAAGCTTGATCTTCAAGCGACTTCAAAAGAAGACGTATTTAAAGAACTGGTTGCAGTTCTACACGCCCAAGGTCGTATTTCAGACCAAGAGCAATTTCTTGCAGATATAAAAGCACGTGAAGAATTAGGTAACACCGGATTTGAGGATGGCGTTGCTATCCCACACGCGAAAAGTGCCGCGGTCATCGAACCAGCGGTTGTGATCGGCGTAAGCAAATCAGGTATCGAATACGGCGCAGAAGACGGTTTGCCTTCAAAACTGTTCTTCATGATCGCTTCTCCAGACGGTGGCGATAACCACCATATCGAAGTTCTCGCAGAGCTGTCTTCAAAACTGATTGAAGATGGTTTCATTGATGCGTTCTTAGGTGCAGCAAACAGCCAAGACGCACTGGCACTTCTACTTGCTAAAGAAGAGCCTCAAGCAGTGACAGACACACCAGCAAACCAAGGCTTCATCATTGGTGTTACTGGTTGTCCTGCGGGCGTTGCGCACACTTACCTAGCGGCAGAAGCGCTAGAGAAAGGTGCAGCGGCGATGGGTTACGAAATCAAGGTTGAAACGAACGGTTCAATCGGTGTGAAAAACAGCCCAACCGCAGAAGAAATCGAACGTGCAGACGCAATCATCGTGGCATGTGACAAGCAAGTCGACATGAACCGCTTTGCGGGCAAACGCGTGGTTAAAACTAACGTAAAAGCTCCAATCCGCGATGCTCAAGGTCTGATTAACGAAGCGTTAAGCGCTCCAGAATACCAAGCAGAAGCAAGCAGCAATGCTCAAGCGTCTGTTGCAAACAAAGCCTCTCAGGCTCGCTCTGACCTGTACCGCTACTTGATGAACGGCGTATCACACATGATCCCATTCGTTGTAACGGGTGGTCTGTTGATTGCACTTGCTCTTGCAGTCGGTGGTCAGCCAAGTGAAGCGGGCATGGCTATTCCTGAAGGCAGCATGTGGAACCAAATCCTCAACGTAGGTGTGGTTGCCTTTACGCTGATGATCCCAATCCTTGCCGGTTACATTGCTTACGCGATTGCTGACCGTCCTGCTCTAGCTCCTGGCTTGATCGGTGGTTGGATTGCAAACAACGGTTCTTTCTACGGCGCAGACGCTGGTACAGGCTTTATCGGTGCCATCATCGCTGGTCTGCTTGTGGGTTACTTCGTGAAGTGGATTACGTCGATTAACTACCACAAATTCATTCAACCTTTAGTGCCAATCATGATTGCGCCAATCACAGGTTCGCTATTCATCGCTGGTCTTTTCATCTTCGTTATCGGCGCGCCAATCGCAAGCCTAATGGACGGTCTGACTGCGCTACTAACAAGCATGAGTACAGGTAACGTCGTTCTACTGGGTATCGTACTTGGTGGTATGGCTGGCTTCGATATGGGTGGTCCATTCAACAAGGTCGCGTTCCTATTCTCTGTGGGCATGATTGCGAGCGGTCAAACTCAATTTATGGGTGCAATGGCGTGTGCAATCCCTGTGGCACCTCTAGGCATGGCACTGGCAACAGCGCTTGGTCGTAAGTTCGACCTGTTCGAAGAATCAGAAACCGAAGCGGGCAAAGCAGCTGGTGCAATGGGTCTGGTTGGTATCTCTGAAGGTGCGATTCCGTTCGCAGCGCAAGATCCAATGTCAGTGATTCCTGCAAACGTACTTGGCTCAATGGTAGCGGCAGTAATGGCGTTCTCATTCGGCATTACCAACAGCGTTGCTCACGGCGGTCCAGTTGTGGCTCTACTTGGCGCGATGAACCACCCAGTACTTGCTCTGATTTGTATGGCAGCTGGCGCAGTAGTTACCGCAGTAACGTGTGTAACTCTGAAGAAAGTTCGCAAAGCAAAAATGATGCAAGCAGCCGCTTAATCACCCCTACCCCCAAATGGCTCCTATGGCTTGGGCAATGTCGCCCAAGCCATGATTTTCTCTCATGGTGACACTCTATGTCTGATTTAACGATGTCCGATACACAAACGATTCAAACTCAAGCTAAGCATCCGATGTTTTTCCTGATGAACAACGTGATTCAAAACTACGCTTGGGGCAGTACTACTTCTGTTAACCAACTGTTTGGCATTGAAAACCCAACGGGCGAACCACAAGCAGAAGTATGGATGGGCGCGCATCCAAACGGTTGCTCATTGGTGATGGTAAACGGTGAAGAGACCAAACTCTCTTCACTGATTGCTCAAGACATGAATGCCTTTCTGAGTGAAGAAGTCGCAAACCGTTTTGGTGAACTTCCATACCTGTTTAAAGTGCTTGCCGCTGAGAAAGCACTGTCGATTCAGGTTCATCCAAACAAACAACAAGCAGAGCTAGGCTTTGCACTGGAAGAAAAACAAGGCATTCCCCTAACCGCTGCAAACCGTAACTACAAAGATCCAAACCACAAACCTGAATTGGTTTACGCGCTAACCGAATACCAAGCGATGAATGGCTTCCGCCCAACCAGTGAAATCATCAGCTTCTTCTCTGAGCTGGCGATTCCTGAGCTGCAAGGCTTGGTGGATGACCTTATCGCAAACCAGACGCCAACAGGCTTGGCGACCTTCTTCTCGGGTCTACTATCACTAGAGGGCGAACAGAAAGAGATGGCGTTGACGGTGCTATTGGCTCAAGCTCGCATCACCGACTTACCTCTGTTCAACCTTATTCTTGAGCTAGAGAAGCAATACCCTGGCGATATTGGTTTGTTTGCACCACTGATGCTTAATGTGATTACCCTACAACCGGGTGATGCCATGTTCTTGGATGCAGAAACGCCACACGCTTACTTGAAAGGTACAGGTCTAGAGATCATGGCGAACTCAGACAACGTACTACGCGCAGGTCTGACACCAAAATACATGGACGTGAAAGAGCTTGTTGCGTGTACACGCTTCAACGAGAAGCCGTTCGACAGCCTATTGCTCGCACCAAACGAAATCGACGATATGTTGGAATACCCAATCCCAGTCGACGATTTCAAATTCGCCATCGTTAAACAAGCTCACCAGCGTACTCTAGAAGTTCAAACCGCTGAGATCCTTATGCCTCTGGATACCAAGCTTGTGCTAACTCACGCAAACGGCGAAACATGCGTAGTTGAAAAAGGACAATCAGTTTTCATTCCAGCTTACGCAAAACAGGTTACTTTGGATTGTGAAGGTCGTGTCGCACGCGCTTACAGCTAATCGTTATTATTGATAGTACGCCACTAAAACCAACGCCTCGCCACTCGCGGGGCGTTTTGCTTTTAACCTTAGTCTTTTTAACCCTAGTAAAGCAATGGTTAATTGAGCACTATAGTCTTGATCCAAAACAGAAAAATTTCCCTACAAAACCAAGAAACTGTGTAAGACTTATTGAGTAGCCCTGTTGATAAAGGTGGCAAGATGACTCATAGAAACGCTCGCTCTCTTCATGCCATTATCGGCGCACTCGTCGGTGATGCAGCATCTCTCGGATTTCATTGGCTTTACGATCAAGAACTCATCAGGCAGTTTGGTTCTCCGCATCCGGAATTTCACCAACCTAACCGAACTGAATACCATGACAAAGGTTATTTTGCCCACGGTAGTAAGCAAGTCGGTGACCTCACCCACTATGGTGCGCAGCTTGTTGCCATGTTAGATGCTCTGGTTCAAACCGGACACTACGACGAGGCGCGTTACATTCGCTCCTTTCGAGAATGGTTTGATTTTGGTGGTAAATGGCAGGGTTATACAGACAAACCGACTAAGCAAACACTGCTCAACATTCATGAGTTGGAAGCCAAAGAGCTACGCGTAACGCAATGTGGGGCTGACGACACGCAAAACCCTGCATTATCTAAGCTTCCGCCGTTGGTGGCTTTTCATTCAGATGATGACAAACTCGCTAAACTGGTCGATTCCGCCGTGCGGGTTACCAATAACAACGACACCGCAGTTATGTATGCCCAAGCTGTCGCAGTGATGATTCAGATGGCATTGCAAGGCGCTGCGCCCAAAGCGTGTGTAATGGCAGCTCAGACGGTTTCTCCAAAAATTGCTAGCGATATTCAACGAGCAGAAGCGATGAGCGGCAGAAGCGCCACCAGCGTTGCGGAGTCCGTTGGAATGCATTGCGGTTTAGACGCTTCATTTGTGGTGATTTGTCATTTGTTGATGAACTCAGAAAGCTACGAAACTACCATGCGTGAGAACATTTACTGTGGCGGCGATTCAAGTGGGCGAGCCATTCCGCTCGGTGCCATTCTCGGGGCAAGTTACTACGACACACCAATGTCGATTCCAAATCATTGGATGGATCAAACCGCGCTACCTCGGCGTTTACTGCAGTGTTTATAACCCTTTTCAACCAACGAAAAGCACAGAACCCAAAATCTGGTCTTTTCGTTGGTGATGATTTGAATCTCGCCTGACAGAAATAATCCTCGAAATCTTTACGCTATCCACCTACATTGAAGATAAAGCAAATCAAAGAGATAGCCTATGGACCTTAACTTGTTAAAAACGTTTGATGCGGTCATGAAATCAAAAAGCGTCAACGATGCCGCTACCGCATTAAACATCACTGCGCCCGCCGTGAGTCACGCACTCAACAAGTTAAGAGATCAATACCAAGATCCCCTCTTTGTTCGTCAAGGTAGAGGTATTGTGCCGACGAATTTCGCGATTGAGTTACACGCAGAAATCAAAGAGCCTTTGAGCCTATTGATCAACGGTTCGAAATCTCGTCAAGAATTCGCGCCAGAAACCAGCCAACGCACGTTTCGAATCTCTAGCCATAAAGACATCGATTTAATGCTCGTGCCAGCCTTGGCGAAATACAAATCCCAGCATGCGCCATTGGTGTCTATTGAAGCAGATGTGGAACACTTGAACGAACAAGACCGTCAAGACGATTTGAGACGCCGACGCGTGGACGTGATTCTTGCTACCGTGCCTTTGACGGATCATGGTTATCACAATGAATTGTTGTTTGAACAAGAACTTATGGTGACAATAAGCCAAGGTCACCCTCGTATTCAGGACGAGCTCACGTACGACGATTTCATGCGTGAATCTCATGTAACTTGGCGAACGCAGCGGCTCAACACCAACGCTTTAGACTCTTTGATTATCGAAGATACGCTTCCCCCGAGACAAGTGGCGTATTCCACCGGCTCGACCATGACAGCGCTACAGTTAGTGTCTCAAACCGATTGGATATGCGTCACCTCGCGTTGGTTCTCTGACAACTTGGCAAGCAAGCTCGGATTAAACGCTTTCCCTCTGCCTTTTGAAGCCAATAAGGTGCCTATTTACATGACTTGGCACCAATCACAAAAGAGCGACAAAGGACACGAATGGCTGAGGAATGCAATTAAACAGGCGGTCGCTCAATCCATTGAGTAACAGACGAACAATAGCAGTACACCCATAGAAAAATGGCAAAGCGTACTACCTTGCCCTTGATGTCATTAGCCTTCGAATAGCCAGTTTTGCCAACTCTGCATTCTCAGAATCACTTTACGTACGATACTGAACATTTCCCATTTCGGTGAGTACACCGCAACATGTGCATCTGTGCCGGATGGCAATGGCATGTCTTTTACCAAGTCTGGATTATCCAGTTCCACTTTCACTAAGATTCGACCACCAGCAGGAATTTGTTCTGGGTACTTCATATTGCCTGATGGTGATACCGCGCCTTGAGCAAAAATGTCATTCACTTGTGTCACATGCGCCTTGTAAGCATGACCGGGAATGGTATTGAAGGTCACTTCCGCCGGATAACCGACTTTCACGTATCGTGCTGGCGCTTGTTTAAATGCAGCAAACAGTTGTTTGTCTTCTTTGTGGACGAAGGTCAGGTTTCCTTGAAACGGCACAATGCGACTCTTCATCCCCGGACGCAGCGCCACTTGCGTGACATAGCCATCCGTTGGTGCGGTGACGGTGGTTTTGCCTAGTTTAAACTCAGCAACAGCTAACTCTGATTGATATTTGCTCTTATTTGCCTTTTGTTCCAGCAATTGGTTCTCAATATCGTCCACTTTCTCTTGAGAAGAATACCCCTTACGCCCTAACTTTTGGTATCTCTCCAGCTCCGCCTGATAGAACTCAATCGCTGATTCGGTACGACTGATATCACCTTGAATACGGCTCACTTTATCTTTGAACGGTGTATCGTCAATTTGATAGAGAGGGTCACCCGCTTTCACTTGTTGGTTTCCTTGCACATACACTTGAGTAACTATACCTTCTACCTGAGAAGTGATTGGTGTCGTCACACTGTACAAACGCGCCATGCGAGAAACGGGTTGATACATTGCCATATAGAGAAAAATCCATCCCACGATGAACATGCCAATAACGGATGCCGTGGTGAGTGTCCACTTGGTTTTAGGTACACGAAATACTCGAAATACGATAACGCACAGCGCTACGTAACTTAGGATGATAAGAGTTTCCATTATTCGCCCCCTCTCGCTTGCTCAAGTTGATTGATACGAACCAATAGTTGCTCATAATCTTGTTGAGATACCGAAGGCTTAGCACCTAACCAGTTTTGCTTCTCTCCGTCGTACATGGCTGCCCATATCCAAAGAAACGGCCAAATCACATGAAGAAAGAACAAGCTCACCCAACCGGCAATATGAATCGCATCGGCATGGGGATGGTTGCGCTTTTTTGCAATTTCGTAGGGTATATCATGTAAGGCTATCAATCCAAAAATCAGAATTAACAGCACCACAAATAAGATCGCCAGAGAGGCGTAGTCCAACATTAAATTCATTGTGGAAGCTCCTAGTTTAAGACGCTCTAGACGTTTAAGACGATCTAAACAATGCTAAAACGTAACTGAGTGATGACTTTCCTTAAGCTTGTCGCTCCGTCGCAATGAAGAAATTGTAGGATGAGGCTTACATCAGGACTATTGATTCCTATTTAAATGACAGTTTAGTGATATTTAATTGTCCATAAAATCATCAAGTTAGACCTCTATACCCATTCAAATCCTGAATGATTTCAGAATAAGCAGAACAGGATCGAATCTAGCTTTCTACAGGCAGAAAAAAAGCGATACCAACATTGATATCGCTTTGGATAAGGTTGCAAGACCAGTAAATAATCCGAAAAAATCGATTGGACCCCTCCATCTCTCTAAACGGGTATTAATAACCCGGCACAAGCAACAAACCTAAATCACTTTTTCACCTGGTTATTGACCCAAACAAGTGTCACCCATACGTGCAGGCGCAATCTGGTCCAGGACTTTGTTTAACGCTTTCCAATCACTCGCCATCTTATTTGCTTGTTCCTGTGTTAGTACTGCTCCATTTGCTGCAATACGGTCATGCTCTACTTTGGTATAGTGGAAGATTGTCATATCTACTGCTTTGTCATCTTTGTAGGCATTCTTCATATTGACGACGTTCTTCTCACTGTCATCAACAAACACAACGTCACTAAAGCTTTGATCTGTCTTATCTAAAATGTACTCAAGCATGGTGCCTTTGTTCATACCTGTGGTCATCATAATGCCATTGATGTAGCTCAGCGGGCGCTTGGGATTATCGATATAGATAGGCAGTGCGTCTGAACCTTTCTCTTTAAGCGCAGTGCGTGTCATATCAAATTGATTACGCATCATTTCACGCTCTGTGGCGTAACGATAATTTGGAGAACGAGACGTTAGAGCCATCACCGTTAGACCATCATCTTGCCAGCCGCGCAACATCGCAGGCACGCCATTTTCGATGGTTTTCATCGGTACTAGCTCGTACAGCATGCCGATAGAGTCTTGAAAAAGACAATCGACTTTATCGCCATCTTTCGGCTTCACATCCAATTTACCGCGTTGCCATTGGTACCAAATATCGCCCCCAATATCGGAAGTCGAAGTCAGCAAAGTATTGTCGATATCAACCACGATCAGTGGATTTTTCCCTGCTTCTTTCAGCTGATTTACTTTAGCCGCAACATCGTTAAAGTTGTTGGTATCTTTGACCTCCACATCTGCCATTGCGTTAGTTGCGAATGCCAGTGCGCAAAATAGAGCCACTTTTTTTAGCGTCATAGTATTTCCTTAAGTTGATTCTTTCCGAATAACTCGAGCTTTTCAATATTAATTACGTTATAACATAACAAAAATATCGTAACTTTTTGTTACATTCCAACTATATAATTGATATCCATCACATAAATGAGAGCACGGTTTCGTTTTAACGCTCTTCTCGTCGGAGTTCTGTGTACGCAAACCATTATTCAACATCATTTGTAATCGTCGTAAAGTAAGAGACAAAAAAGAGCAGAGACGAATCTCTGCTCTTTTGCCTACGCTTAATGCATAGTGTGATAGTAAACGCTTCTTCCCGACAAATTAGCGCTGTATTCACTTCTGTATGCGTTATTTCTTCGCGTGGAACATCGCTTGCCCACTCTTATCTTTGTTCGACCAGAAATTGATGTTGAACTGAGCATCATCGCTCATCTCAATTCGGTGCCAATATTGCGGAGGACTGGTAGCAAACTGGCCTGCATTAATCACCACCACCAATTCTGCTTCTGCGGCATTTTCATCAGCAAAGCCGTAGTAAGTCACTTGCCCTTCCATGACACACAGCTGCCCAAACACACCCTCAGCGGTATTATGATGAGTCAGTAGCGCTGGTGGCACATTGTCTTTAGTGAAGAAAGGCGTTGAACGTTGAACAGTCCAGTCTTTAGGAATTCGTAAGTGCGACATAATGATACCCTCTCTAATTACAATTCTTTTCGTTTAAATCGGTTAAGCCTGACCGGCTTGAGACAACTCTCGAAGTAATGGAAATGCTTGGCTGACTTGTTCGCCCGTCACGACGAAGCCCTTGAGTCGGCTATTTTCATCTTCAGCCTTTGCGGCAATACCAGTTTGAGAAATCTGCACGCTCCAGTTCGTTACCGAACTAAAATCGCCCGCTAATTGAATTGGGTAGCTCGGCGTTTTCACCTTTACCATCATAGGTGGTAGTTTCAACTCTGCTTCTTGCCCCAGTAGCTGTTTGCCTAACACATTGGCACTTAGCACGATCGGTTGGAGATACGGCATCATTCGACCTTGGATCTCGGCGCAATCGCCTAATGCAAATACATTGGCTACTGATGTCTGTAATCGAGCATCCACCTTGATGCCTTTATTGACGCACACCCCACAAGCCTTCGCTAACCAAGTGTTAGCACGTAAACCCGCCGCTGAAATCACTACATCGGCTTCGATTGCATTACCTTTGCTCACGCTTGCTACCAGCGAATCATCTGAGTGATTGATCGCGACAACCCCAGTCTCCAAAGCAAGTTGAATACCTTGCTGCTTAAGTTGGCTTTCGAGCGGTAATGCAACGAATTCAGGAATCAGGTTAGCGAGCAAACGGGGATTTGGCTCAACCACCGTAGCCGCTTTACCACTGGTCGCGAGATCCATGGCAATCTCGACGCCGATCAACCCACCACCAATCACTAAAACACGTTTCGCACGGCTAATTTTCTCTTCTGCCAATTGGTATTCTTGGAGTGAATTTAACGTGAGCACCTCAGATGCCGCATTGCCTGACATCGGTGGCACAAAGGCTCTCGCACCTGTCGCAAATACCAATTTGGAGTAAGGATAGACTTGACCATTGACTACCACTTGCTGAGCTTGCACATCGACATGCTCAATCATGGTATGGGCAAATAACTCAATGTTGTGTTCCTGTGCAAACGCTTCTCCACTCTTAACCACTAGGTCCTGGGCGGTTTGCTTATTGCTAAATACATGACTCAAATCAGGCTTGTTGTATTCCGCGCCATCATCAGCAGTAAACACTTGTAGCGGAATATGTGCGTCCATTCGACGCACTGTTTTCACCAATTGGTAAGCCGCAAAGCCGCTACCAATAATCACAATAGGAGCTTGCATATTCGCCCCCTTACCCGTTGTATTCGACAAAAACGTCTTTACCCAAGTGGCATTCTGGGCACAAGAAGTAATCTGGCACTTCAGTCCAAGCCGTACCTGGTTCAACACCTTGATTAGGCTCACCTTTAGCTGGGTCGTAAACCCAATTGCAAACCGTACAAACCATGCATTGACAATCTGCAGGATGCGCCTCGGTACTAGGGTTACTAGGAGCAGCATCTACCACAGCTTGTGTTGCTACTTGTGCAGCGGGTTGTGATTGAACTTGTGGTGCAGACGCAGCAATCGTCGGTGCAAAAACAGGGCTCGTCAGGTCATGCTTCGCCCACAATTTCGCGATGTTCTGACCATGTTCGCGACATTCACGCATCGCTTTACCATCTGGTCGCCATTTGGTTTTCAAGCTCACCGCCGTTTCAAAGCCTGCGTCAGTCAATCGAGCATGGATACGATCCACCGCACCACCGTTCCAACCGTAGCTACCGAACGCAGCGGCTTTCTTCGCTTTAAAGCGCAGACCGGTAATTTCTTCTAACATGCCTGCGATCTTCGGCATCATGACGTTATTCATCGTAGATGAACCAACTAAGATACCTTTTGAGCGGAATACATTGGCGAGAATTTCATTCTTATCGTGCTTAGAGACATTAAAGACTTTAACCGCCACACCAGGATCGACATCGTGAATGCCCTGCGCAATGGCATCTGCCATCATTCGGGTGTTATTTGACATAGAATCGTAGAAAATCGTAATGCGATCTTCTTGATAATTGTCTGCCCACGCCAAGTATTGCTCGATGATTTGAACCGGATTATCGCGCCATACAATACCGTGTGACGTTGCGATCATGTCGACAGGCAAGTTGAAGCTCAGTACTTCTTTGATTTTAGCGGTTACCAAGCTGCTAAATGGCGTTAGGATGTTTGAGTAGTAACGCAAACACTGCTCCATCAATTCATTTTGGTCCACTTCATCATTGAACAGACGTTCATCGCAGTAGTGCTGACCAAATGCGTCGTTACTGAATAGCACCGCATCGCCCGTTAGGTATGTCATCATGCTGTCCGGCCAATGCAGCATTGGCGCTTCCACAAACACCAGTTGCTTGCCATTACCGATATCGATACTGTCGCCCGTTTTTACGGTTTTGAAGTTCCACTCGGGATGGTGGTGATGACCAACGATGGAGTCAATCGCCGCTTCTGTACAGTAAATTGGCGTGTTCGGAATCTTCTCCATCAATGCAGACAATGCGCCCGAGTGATCTTCTTCTGCATGGTTTACCACGATAAAGTCGATAGACTTAAGGTCGATTTCCATCTCTAAATTTTGGATGAATTGTTGACTGAATCGATGATCGACCGTATCAATCAGTACGGTTTTCTCTTCACGAATTAGATAACTGTTGTAGCTGGTACCTTTTGTCATTTTGTATTCTGTACCATGGAAGTCCTGAACTTCCCAATCGCGCTGACCTACCCAATGAATGTTGTTTTTTACGTGAATTGTCATAATTACTACCTTGAATGACGAAATAAATAAGAAGAACTGACTTTTATATTGCATCGGGCATGCCAACTTTTTACTTCCTTTATTTTCAACAAGTTAAAACAAAATCAACAATAAAGACTGTCATTAAGACACAGTTGAAAATTGTCATTAAGACACTACAATAGTCATATTGACACAATTGGTATTGGTTATGACTTCTTTAATCGCGCAGTGGCTACACATCACGCAAGACCTTAACTCGGCACTCACTCAGCAAGCTCGTTTTGATACGTTGTTGACCACGATTCGAGAGGTATTAAAGTGTGACTCTTCGGCCCTTCTTTTGTATGAAGATCAGCACTTTAAGCCATTAGCGATCAATGGTTTGGCAGAAGAAGTGCTGGGACGCCGTTTCTCCATTGAGCAGCACCCAAGGTTAGAAGCCATTGCCCGAGCTGGCGACATTGTGCGCTTTCCCTCTGACAGCGACTTACCTGATCCTTACGACGGCTTGATTCCAAACCACGATGACAAACTGCATGTCCATTCCTGCATTGGTTTACCTTTGCTGATCGACGATCAACTCATTGGTGCTATTACGATTGACGCCTTCGACCCCAACCAATTTGATGGGTTGCGTAACCAAGAATTACGTTTTGTTAGTGCATTAGCCGCAGGTGGCTTACATACAGCTCTACTGTTAGAGCAACTAGAAACTCAAACGAGCCTGCCACGTGATTCCTACGCCGAAAAACGCACCTTGAGCAACGAAATCATTGGCAACTCTCAGGGGATGAAGAATCTTCAAGAACAAATAGATGCAGTCGCCGATACCGAGTTGTCTGTACTGATCATGGGTGAGACTGGCGTGGGTAAAGAGTTGGTCGCCAGTGCTATTCACCATCGCTCCAATCGTTCCAGCAATACCTTGGTTTACCTCAACTGTGCGGCTCTGCCTGAGTCCGTAGCAGAGAGCGAACTGTTTGGGCACATCAAAGGCGCATTTACGGGCGCAATCAGTAATCGTAAGGGTAAATTCGAACAAGCAGATGGCGGCACACTGTTTTTGGATGAAGTCGGTGAACTGTCATTAGAGCTACAAGCCAAGTTACTTCGAGCCCTACAATACGGCGACATCCAACGAGTGGGTGACGACCGTCATATCCGAGTCAATACACGCATTGTCGCCGCCACCAACCGTATTTTGCATGAAGAAGTCACCGCTGGGCGTTTTCGAGCCGACTTATATCACCGCCTAAGCGTCTTCCCACTTCATGTGCCACCTCTTCGCGAACGCGAGGATGATGTAGTGTTGCTAGCGGGCTTCTTTGCTGAACACTTGAGAAGTAAGCTCGGATTGAACAGCATTCGCTTGTCCCCTACGCTCGTTCACGCACTTAAGGATTATTCGTGGCCAGGCAACGTTCGAGAACTCGAACATGTCATCAAACGGGCTGGAGTTTTGGCAAAAGCACGCACCCATTCCATGGATATTGAGTTAGTCGAACAAGATTTTGATATTCGAACGCCGAATCAGAACATCAAGAACGTTAAAGAAACGAAACAAAACTCTCGCTTAGAGCTGCCAGAAGGCGGATTAAAACCAGCCACAGACGCATTCCAAAAAGCGATGATTATTCGAGCACTGGAAGAGAACCAAGGTAACTGGGCAGCAACGGCACGTCAACTTGAGCTGGATAACGGTAATTTGCACCGTTTAGCAAAACGCTTAGGAATAAAATAAGGATTGAGTAAAAAGCATGTGAGATGGTGGAATTCCACAAGAAAATCGTTTTCGCTTATGTCAAAATGCGCCATCTCAATCGACAAGTCATAACGTAATGAATTTTCAAGCAGCTATTTTTGACATGGATGGTTTACTCCTCGATACGGAACGTGTGTGCATGCGCATTTTCCAAGAAGCGTGTGAAGCACAAAACCTCCTATTCTATAAAGACGTTTACCTTTCAATCATTGGTCGCAATGCAGCCGGCATTGAAGTGATTTTCCGCAAAGCTTATGGGGATGATCTTGATCGCTTACACAAAGAATGGCGCGACCGATACGATGCGGTAGTTAAACACCAAGCCATTCCGGTCAAAGAAGGAGTGATTGAGCTACTTGAATGGTTGAAAGAGCAAGGGTTACCCATTGCTGTTGCCACTTCTACAGCAAAAGAAGTGGCGAAAAAGAAGTTGGAATTGGCAGGTTTGAGCCAGTATTTCGACAACTTAACTACCGGCTGTGAAGTTTCACACGGTAAACCCGATCCAGAAATTTATTTGCTTGCGGCAAGTCGTTTAGACATAGAACCAACCAAATGTCTCGCCTTTGAAGATTCAAATAATGGCGTTCGTGCTGCTGTTGCTGCCAACATGGTAACTTTCCAAATCCCAGACCTCGTTGAACCTTGTGAAGAAGTGCGTGGATTTGGTCATGCGATCGTTCCTTCACTGCACCACGCTCTCGCTGAGTTAAAGCAAGGCTAAGCAATTTTTGCTCATTGAATTAACGCAAAACGCTCCAACTTTCGGAGCGTTTTTTGTGAACAAAATTTACCCAACTTTACACTGACATGTGTAGTTCTATTCACAACATTAATGGATAATCGTTCGTATAACCACAAAGAAAAAGAGGATTATCTTATGCTCAACAAAACACCTTTAACTTGGCAAACTATCGCTTTGCACTGGGTAACTGGACTCGCTTTTATTGGTGTGTTCGCACTTGGTTTATACATGGTGGATTTACCACGCAGCCCAGTAAAATTCGAATGGTACGGGATTCATAAATCGCTAGGCGCTATCCTTTTAGTTATCGCTCTTGCTCGTCTAGTGTGGCGCTTAAAAGAAGGCGCTCTACCACCAGCTTCTGAGATGCCAGCATGGCAAGACAAAGCAGCCAAGGCAGTCCACGGTATTCTACTGTTAGCCACCTTAGCAATGCCTATCTCTGGTATTGCTATGAGTGCTGGCGGTGGTCGAGCTGTTGATATTTTCGGGTGGGTGATCATCGCAGAAGGCGCAGAAACACCTTGGCTGCAAGAGCTTGGCTCAACGATTCATCACTCTGCGGTAGAAGTGCTCATCTTAGTGTTTGTTTTGCACGTTGCTGGCGCTATCAAACACCAAGTGATCGATAAGGATGGCACCATCTCACGTATGCTTGGTCGCAGCTAATCTTCTTAATTTTATGAGAAAAAACGCCACTTAATGCGAATTAAGTGGCGTTTCCATTGAATATTATTCAGGCTACTTTTGCTGTTCTGCCAGTTCAAGCTCCCAATAAGGCGGTTGACCGTAATACTCCGCGAAATAGTCAATAAACGCTCGAACTTTAGGGGCGATCAGGCGAGAGCTCGGGTAGACCGCCCAGATACTCGCATTCATCACTAATGGATAGTCTTGTAATATTTCGACTAACTCGCCTTTTTGTAGCTGTTTGTATACGCTCCAAATCGAGTTAATTGAAACCCCGAGCCCATCAATGCAAGCATCACGCATTGCATCACCATTATCGGTTCTAAAGCTGCCAGAAGCGCGCATCGAGTACTGCCCTTCTGGGGTTTCAAATACCCAGTTCTCCAAACCAGCCAAAGTCACACATTCATGATTTACAAGCTCTTCTGGCGATTGAGGTGTGCCATGCTGCGCCAAATACTCCGGTGACGCGACAACAATACGACGATCTGGAGCAAGTTTGCGTGCCACCAGAGACGAGTCTTTCAGCTCGGCAAGGCGAACAGCAACATCGAAGCCACCTTCCACCATGTCGATAATCGAATCGGAGAAGCGAAAATCAATGGTCAGCTCTGGGTACTTTGCCATAAACCCTTTAAGTGCTGGCACTAAATGCAAGCGCCCAAAAGATGCAGATGCGGTGACTCGTAACGTCCCTGTTGGCGCCTTGTGACCAACACCTACAGCACCTCGTGCCGCTTCAACCGTTGCCAACACTTCCTCAGCATGAGGTAAGAATGCCTGCCCCTCTTCTGTTAACGAGACCTTGCGCGTGGTTCGATGTACGAGGCGCACACCCAAACCTTCTTCCAATTTATTAATATGGGCACTAGCAACCGCAGGAGATAATCCCAGCTCTTGTCCCGCCATACTGATATTGTGGGTCGATGCTAAACGAACGAAAAGTTTTAGATGTTCTATGTTCATTTTATTTTCAACTTATTCTATAAAGTCTGAGGTTATTAATGGCTATTTTCTTCCCACACAATAGTAAAGCATTCAATTTGAAGCAAAGACTTTTAGAAGAAACTGATAGGTAAATAGAAATCTAACTCGAAGACTTCTTCGTGATTAAGAAAATGGTTTTTATGATAGTGCACATAAGCAGGTGTCGAACGTTGCTTAAAACCAGAGTTAGGTAACCACTTTTCCAATACC
Source organism: Vibrio sp. Y29_XK_CS5 (assembly GCF_024181835.1). Classification (NCBI taxonomy): domain Bacteria; kingdom Pseudomonadati; phylum Pseudomonadota; class Gammaproteobacteria; order Vibrionales; family Vibrionaceae; genus Vibrio; species Vibrio sp. Y29_XK_CS5. Next base: position 311,392 of record NZ_JAMZAM010000001.1, on the reverse strand, counting down.
ATGCTGATTTGCGGCAAAAGCTCACCATAGACGCCTGTTAATCGGAACACCGCGTGTAAGCCACCTGGAATGGTCATTTGATTCACCACACCACGGTATTTAAGCGGTTTATCAATCGCCATGCACGCGACATAGCGACACTTATCCAGCTCTACCCAAGCAGGGTTGGAATGGTGCAAACCATATTGAGTAGAGAAATCACGCTGCTCAGAGTTCGCCCACGCTTTCAGCACCAGCCACGCATTACGAATCGAACGGTTGTAACCTTCATGGCGAACGTACGCAGCAAAGCGTTGTGGAACTTCAATAATCTTTGGCTCTGGTAGAGTGCGCTTTGCGACTCGATGATACCCTGCTGCCACTTCCGGATCCTTCAAATACGGCTTTTCTGCCACATGAAGGTCATGCTTACGCCATGCTCCTGGAGACAATTCAAACGTCGCTTTAAAAGCACGACTAAAAGACGACACTGAGCTGAAACCACACTTATTAGCGATTTCCAATACCGACGATTTAGTATCAAACATCAACTGGTTTGCTGCGTATTCCATTCGCGTACGACGTATGTATTGATGAATAGACTCACCCACTACATCTTTAAATACACGGTGGAAGTGCTGTTCAGAATACGCCGCTACATCAGCTAGCTCTTTGGCGGATAATTCTCTACTGATGTCTTGATGAATATAGAACAGCACGTCATTGATTCTGGAAACCTGTTGCTGGCTCATAACTTATCGCTTTAATGAAATAGCATAAATGGACATGTTTAACAGCATAAATGGACACACCTTAGTTAGCAAATCCCATGTACTATCTTTCACATAAAATTAAAAAATACGAGAAACACAACACATGGAAATCGCACAGTCACTGCAACAAGTAAAGTCATCGTACATTCGAGAGATCCTCGCTGCCGCTAGCGATAAAAACGTCATCTCACTTGCTGGTGGTTTGCCAGATGAAAAAACCTTTCCTATCGAGCTGATGAAGCCAACATTAGAGAACTTGGCAAACATGCCTGAAGTTTTCCAATACGGTTCAACGGCAGGCTATGGACCACTACTAAACTTCCTAAACGGTTACTTCAAACTGCCTGAAACACACACTGCGATGATCACTACTGGCTCCCAACAAGGTTTGGATTTGATCGCACGTGCTTACGTGAATCCAGGTGACAAAGTCGTGATGGAAGCGCCAAGTTACTTGGGTGCCATGCAGGTGTTTGGTTTGGTTCAAGCAAACATCGTTACCGTTTCTCAAACAGAATTTGGTCCAAACCTTGATGAGCTGGAGCAATGCTTCGCTAAGCAACAACCGAAGATGTTCTACGCCGTGCCAGATTTCCATAACCCAACAGGTGTTTGCTGGGCACTGGAAACACGCCAAAAGGTTGCGGAGCTTTGTATTCAATACAACGTGGCTTTCATTGAAGATGCACCATACCGCGAGTTACGCTTCTCTGGTGAAGCTCTGCCATTGGTATCTGACTTCTGCCCACAAAACTCTATCGTGTTGCGTTCTTTCTCTAAGATCGCTTCTCCGGGTTTACGAATCGGTGTTGTAACGGGTAAAACCAGCTACCTAGAGCCACTGATTAAAATCAAACAGGGTGCAGACCTGCATTCTAGCGTGCCTATGCAAGCCCTGTTGCACGGTCTATTGCAACACGATAACTTTGCAACCCACATCTCTACTATTTGTGAGCTATACAAATCGCGCTACGACGTGATGTATGCAGAATTAGAAAAACAGCTTCCGACAAGTTGTGTATTGAAACCGGTTGATGGCGGCATGTTCGTATGGGTGGAGATTCCAGAGTGCGATACGTTTGAGCTAGCGAAGTCATTGCTTGCGAACGGTGTAGCTGTCGTACCGAGCCCAGTGTTCTACCCAGAAGGTTCAGAAGTAAAAGCAGCGCTTCGCTTGAACTTCACCAACGCAACACCTGATGAACTCAGAGTTGCCGTAACCCGTTTAGCTGATGTACTGAACGCGCTGTAATCCGAATTCCCCTTTAGAATCCAATCACCTGCCTTTGGGATGCGAATTAAGTCCCAAAGGCAGCAGTATAAAAAGTTCCCTAAAAAATTTATTTTTTTCTCTCAAAATCAACTCTCTAGCTTAAGTGTCTGTTTTCGCTTGATCCTCGCACTATCGCAAAAAATAGATCTCGATCACGTATTTGAAGCTTGGAAAGGTTACGTCTATCTTTCAGAAAAAAGACATCGCCCTTGCAGCATCATCTGCGAATTCAAACACTTTTGATCGTGATGGCTTATCACCATCGAAAGTCGAGCTGACACCATCAGCAATGTCGTCTTGTGAAGATGAAGATGAACGTGGTGAGGACGCAATTACAACCATTCTGAATGTCGCTATACCAATCCGCGATTGGTCTTATACACGTCGGCTTAGCGCATCATATTACAGAGGGGTTTATCAGGATGAACAATCGACCATCGAAAGGACTCGTCGTCACGGGCTTGTCCGCCATGCTTTCTCTCGCAGCCATACAAACAGCGCATGCGGGCAATTCACCAAACTGTAGCGACGTACTAGCGGGTAACAAGACCGCCGCTTCTCAGAAAATGACGATATTGCTGGGTGAAGACATCACCAAATCAAATCTAATCACTACTGTTGTCCCAGCAAAAAATAATCCGTTTGTGACCGAAGAGCTTGTCTCTGTCTCTAACAATGTTTCACCAAATGGACCGTTATCCAAGCAGTCATTAGAAGAAATCAAGCAAGTACGAGAAAACATCGAAAAAGCAGGCGTAGAAGTGAGTAAGCTTCAAGGGACTTTTGAAGTAGCGTTTGTGAGCCTTATTGACGGGCACTGCCAGTTCTCAACCAACCAACTCACTACGCATGCAAAAATCGATTTTGACCATTTAGAGGGGTTAACTGCATTTTCAATACCAGCTCTGCTAACAATGGTCGATAAGTCTTATTCGATGGCAGAAAAACGTATTGCTGAAGAAGAAGCGAAGCTCGCAGAAGAAAAGGCGCGCCAAGAAGAAGTAGAACGTGAGAAAGAGAGACAGCAAGAGTTAGCGGCAGCAGCAGCAGCTCGCTATCAAGACCCAAATGTTTTGGTTAAAGTTGAAAAGTTCGATGGCTCCAATGTGACCTTCTCTGTGACTAACCTATCCGCTGATGGTGAACTACAACCAAACTTCAATACGTTTAGGGCATACCAAACAGACAAAGGTGAACTTATCTACAAATCAGAATCCTTGTTGAGCTTAGTGGACAGCGAGGGAAATGGTCTAACAACCGTGGGAATCGCTGAACTCGGTCCAGAAAGCGGAACTGATCTGGTGATTGCTCCGGGAGAAACACGCACTTTCATTACCAGTATCGAGTCGGAAGTCGCATCCGAAATGAAGCTTAGCCTGGAATTTCCTGCGAAGGTGTTGAATACCGACGAAGCATTCTCGGTGTCATTTACTGATGCGGTCGCCATAGCAACGGCGGGCTTGAATTAGATAGCAAAATTGACGATTACACAAAAACAAAAGCAGACCTCAGGTCTGCTTTTATTAGTTCTGGCATTTATACGCGTTAGCGAACATTGTCACTGAGCTCGAAAAACCAAGCGGTTGGTACAAATAAAGAGTGTCACCCCCCAGTTCAGCAGCTTTGATACGCATTTGGTTCAGCGTTCCCCAAACCATATCTTTGTCCGCATGCAACCAGTAGTCATAGAAGTGACCTTCTGAACCGATCACTGTACCTAAATGTTGGCAGTTCGCGATTGCGTTTGCGTCATCCCAAATCACTTTTACTTGTTCAGATTCTTGTGTTGGGAACGTCACACAGCCAGTTAATAACGCTGCTAATGCTGCACCAGTCATTAACTTTTTCATAATTTCATCGCCTTAGAATTAAATCGTCTGCGGATTCTATTTATCGTTTAGACAATGACCAACAAATTATTTTTATGCTTTACATAACCGCTCGTTTAGGAGCTTTCTTAGGCTTCTTTAATGCACGCGCATCGCGAATGTTCAGCGTCATCAATGTTAGGTTCGTGAAACCAGCAAGCAACTCAACCAACTGAACAACATAGAAGGTCGTATCAAACTGATTACTTGCGGCTAAATGCTGCAAATAAATCGCCGCCGGAACTAAAATCAAGATGCCGTTCATCGCAACGAAAGGCATACGCTTTTTCTTTGCCGCTAGAGGTCCTTTTTTCACATTCGGAGCCATCTTTGATCCGGTTATGCCGGCTGCTGCCATAAGAGGGACAACTGCCCAAATCGCGTACGAGATATAAGTTTTAACCGCCAAAATTGTGTGATGATCACCAAACAACTCAACCGCGACTGTACTGGTGAAAAAGCTAATGATGAGCAGGTATGCACTAATAGAGGTGATTCGATGAGCAAAGCTGAGTGTCTTTTTCATAGCGATATTCTCTTTTCATGTTGTTGGGACTCACGGTACAAAAAAGATTACATAACAATCATTGCGTACGCAACACTTGCACCCAAAATAAAATCATTAAAATTTAGCTTAATTAAATGGATTTTTATTAAGTTTATGTTTTAGTTAATAATTTAATAGAAAACATAAATAACTAGGCGATTTGCTTTTTGACCAAATTAGAGTAAAACAGAGGAGTAAGCGGCAAGAGGGACTGAATTTGACTTCGAAAAACAAACTGATCCGTTACCAATCTAAAGAAGTAGCTGACGTATTCAGCAAAGAAGACGAGTTAATCAAGCTTGTTCAATCTGGTCAACTTTCTCAAGTATTACTGTTGTGGCAAGTCAAAAGCCCTACGCTAGTGCTTCCAGCAGGTAAGAAGTGGACAATTTCAGAGCAACTAGAACAAGGTCTAGCAGACTCAGGTTGGAGGCTGTTTTCACGTAAAACCGGCGGTGCACCAGTTCCACAGGTTCCGGGGATCATAAACCTCTCTCATATCTACCACTGGCCTGAAGGTCAACCTTACGACATTAAAAAAGCGTATCTCGACTTATGTTCCGTACTCGCCGTGTTTTTTAAACAGTTAGGTGTCAAAGTTGATGTGCACGCTACGCCAAACTCCTATTGTGATGGCGAATACAACTTAAATATTGATGGGAAAAAAGTGGTTGGGACAGCACAACGTGTCTTACTGAAAAAAGGCGGAGGACAAGTAGTGCTCTCTCAAGCCTGTATTCTCATAGATGCTGACGTAGAAAAAATCGTTGAACCAGTAAAGCTATGTAATCGCCTTTGCGGGCATAACGATGATATTCGTGGCGACGTTCATACTCCCCTATTCGACCATATAGAACAAAAACTAAGTGTTGATACGTTGTTTCAAACGCTGACTCAAGCGTTTTTGGATCACGCGAAGCACTGAGTCTATTCGCGATATTCATCAAAAAAGGGAGCATTTGCTCTAATGCCGATCAGTTAAACATTAATCGGCAGATCAATTGAATGATCCTTCCAATGTGTAAAAATCCGATAGACTCTGTTTATCGGATTTTTTTATGCACGTTTCTCAAGCCCTCGATATCATAAATAACTACAAACCGAATGAAGTCGAAACTCTCGCAGACCTCCTACCGATTGAGCTAATCAAAGATGCCTATGAGCTGACAGATACAGTCACTCTTAGAAAGCGAAAACTGACTTTGGAATCGATGGCATGGCTGTTGGTCGGAATGGCTATTTATAACGACAAATCTATGGCTGATATCGTTAATATGCTCGATATTGTCGACCGTTCGGGTAAACCGTTTGTTGCCCCGAGTGCATTAACACAGCGTAGAAAAAATCTCGGTGAATCTGCGGCTAAAGCTCTTTTTAAGTGTACGCAAAGACATTGGTTTGAGCATGCAAGACTACCCAACTGGAACGGACTCACACTGCTTGGTGTTGATGGGGTTTTGTGGCGAACAGAGGATACTGATGATAACGCCGAGGCTTTTGCAAAGCCTACCAATCGTGATGGTAAAGAAACACAGTACCCTCAGCTACGTATGGTGTGCCAGATGGAACTAAGCAGTCATCTAATCACAGGCAGCGCTTTCGACTGTTATACCGTGAATGAAATGACGCTGGCCGAGCAACTAATAGAAACGACTCCCGACAACAGTCTAACCCTTTTCGATAAAGGCTTTTACTCTCTCGGGTTACTTCAAGAGTGGAGCGCTAAAGGTGTAAATCGACATTGGCTCATCCCAATGAAAAAGGGATTAAATTATGAAGTCGTTCAGTCCCTTGGTCGACAAGATAAACTCATTAAACTGAAGAGTAACCCGCAAGCTCGCAAGAAATGGCCAACGCTAGAACGTGAAGTTGTTGTCCGTCTAATCACGAGGGTCAAGAATGGCAAGTCATATGATGTTCTTACCTCAATGACCGACCCGATGCTTTACCCAAAATCAGACATAGTTGGTCTTTATGGATACCGCTGGGAAATTGAGCTCGGATACAGAGAACAAAAACAATATATGCTTGGCAACCGACTTACACTAAGAAGTCGACTTCCAGAATTAGTGAAGCAAGAGCTCTGGGGTATCTTGCTAACGTATAACTTGGTCAGGTATCAAATGGCTCAAATGTGTCATACGTTGAATGGAGATTACCTGCCATACCAACTAAGCTTCAATGGTGCATTAGCCCATATTATGCGCTTGCTAGTCGGTCTTCCATATTCGTCACCAGGAGCAATACCTAGGCAACTCCAGAACTTTTACTCAATAAGCGAGAGTTTAATATTAGAGCCAAGACGGGAAAGATCCTTCCCTAGAGTAGTGAAGAAAAAACCTAGCCGATACCCTAGAAAAAACAATGCCGCTCACCTTAAGTGAACGGCATTAGAGCATTTGCTCCCTTTTATCATTTATTAAACTCATTAAGTTAAAAACGAACTTCCACTTCAACGCCCTCAATCCATCTCGTTTGCTCTACGGGTTCGTCAAAAGATAATGTGACTTTCAGGTACGCTGGTTGACCCTCAAACGGGCTTTGCAGCTCTTGGGGTAGCTTGTTAACCACTTCAACCGGTCTTGAAACTGTCGCAGATAACTTTTTACCGTCAGGAAAGATGACCTTCGCTTTGGTTCCTTTTTGGCTGTAATCCAGATACTTAGGATTTAAAAATGCGGTAATGTCCGGTGTTACGTTCTGAGCTACCGTCAATAATGGTGCATTCTCTGTAACGCGCTAACCTTCATGAACATGAATATCCAAAACTCGACCACTAAACGGTGCTCTAAACGTCAAGCTCTCTTGTTGGGCACGCTTTACGACAAGCTCTTGCATTAACGCTCGATACTGCTGTGCAACCGGCCCCGCCAATGCCAATTGCTCTCTATCACGTTTGGCATTGATGTAAGCTATTTCTTGGTCGCTCAATTGGCTATCAATGGCATTGCTCACGTTAACTACCGCAGCGTAATCCACTTCTGACACCTGACCTTTCTTTCTAAATTGGTCGTACTTTTGCTGAATTTGTTGCACCTTAGCGAGGCTTGTTTTGGTACTGGCTATCGCTTGCTGGTACAACTCATCTGTACTTTGAACCTTGTTATTGGACAACGAAACCAACTCTTTTTGTAAAAACTCGACTTCTTTGTTTAACGCACTATCTGCCAATAGAATTAAAGACTGCCCCTTGCCTACCTCGTCTCCAACATTCGCCGGAATCGGTCCAACAATTGCGGCTTGAGTCGCCGTTATCGTTAATGGATAAGAGGTCACGATACCGGGCGCAGTCACTAGAATCTGCGTCTTAAACAAGTAATAAGCCATAAATAACAGCGGGCTAATGACAATTGCCAAAATCAGATACCAACGAAGTCGATAACCACCACGCTTCGCCTGACCGTAGGCGACTTTCATGCCACTCTCAGATTGTGGCTTGTTCTTTTTATCTAAGTGAAAGTTAACTTTCATACTAAAACTTTTTGCCTCGTTTCAATACCCACCAAGGTGCCATGCTAGATTCTTCGTGACTGCGTCTTACTACCTCATTCACCATCGAAAACGCCGTTATTAGACGCATGAAAAACTGATAAACGGGGTATAGAAATAGCCATTTCGTAAATTTTAAGTCTTCTTTTTTTCTCTCAGACACCAGCCCGATATAAACAATAAATATAATTAAAGAGAGAAATAAATACGTTAAGTACAGCAACAGCATTAACGCCAGAACAGCTTTAAGCGGATACGCTATAAGCATATACACCGTAAAAATAACAACTAACAAAGGTAATAAGACGTTTTGAACCACACCATAAGCGAGAGTAAATAGAAAATTACCCCACCCCAAAAGAGATGGTGATAATCCTTCATTGTGCTTACGCAAAAATAGGAAAAGCAAATCGCCATCCCACCTTAAACGCTGCATAACTAGCCCTTTTAAGGTATCTGGAACATCGGTATGACCAATCGCATGTGTGGCAAAAGCTAATTTATTGTTTGGATAGCGTCGCTTATATTGTTTTAAACGCATGGTTAGATCCAAATCTTCTGCAGTATGCGTATCCCAGCCACCCACTTGTTTGAGTAAGTTTTTTCTAAAAGCCCCAAACGCACCTGAAATATTATTTAATACGCCCCATTTTGCCATCCCAGTTTTGCCTGCTTGCATGGACAACATGTATTCTAAGGACTGCATTTTTGTCAGAATATTGGCGTCATGATTTCTAACCCGTAACGCGCCTCCGCTTGCAATCACATCTTTCGATGTAAATTGTTTCATCATGGTAAACACCATGTCGTTATCAAAGGAGGTATCACCATCGACGTTAATCACAATCTCGCCCTGAGCAACAGATAAACCAGCATTAAGAGTCGACACTCGTCCGCCACGTTGCCACTTTGGAATAACCCGTACTTTGCGATTGCGGACGCCAGCGTGACGCAGTTCTCCGTTCAACGCCGCTTGGTAAGTATCTTGGTTCTGTACCGCACCATCTACGACGGCGAGAATTTCTATGTAACCCGGATACACTTGTTCAACTAAAGTGTCGATGGTGATTCCAATCGCATCCCCTTCGCCATAACAAGTGATGACAAAACTGATCGATGGAAACTGCGTCAACTCAACGTCTTCCTGATCATACGACCATCGAAAAATGCCCGTTAATACCAACAGGTACAAGGGCAGTTCGATAATAATCATGACCGGGAATAGCAGTAGCCACAGCTCTTCATTGTGAAGCAGCATCCCTCGAAGATAATCAAGCAGAACAAGACTATCTTGCAGCATAAATATCACCAACCAGTGTTTCTAACCATACCGCTACGCCATCTTCAATACTTGCTTGAGGAAGTGCCCATGAGAAGACATTGAGCTCAAACTCTTCATCTTCAATTTGGCTTCCCAGTGCCGAGAGTTTGTTCTGCAATACCGATAAGCTAGACGTTTCGGTATTCGGCATGAGCACCAGCAACACATCTTGCTTAAATTGGCAGCAGATATCCGTATCTCTGAATATCTCACTAAGACGCTTAGTCAGTTGATCCATCAAGGAGAAAAGCTTGGCGTCACCGTGCTGCTTTCCGTACTCATCTAAAGATGGAAGGTGTAACCCCAAAAGTAGGTGATGCTCTTTGTGGCGCATAGCGACTTTATTGAGCCACGCGAGTAAGTTCTGGAAGAAACTGTTCTCAACCTTGCCTTTGATTGAGAGCTCAGGAGCTTGAGAGGACTTTCCGTGCTGGAATATGTATTCTCCTGCTTCACCTAAACGGTATTGGTAAAGCTTGCGCACAACGAGATCATCAACCTTCATCTTCTCATCACAACTCAAGCATTGGCTCATCGTTGCTGCTTCAACAAAAAGATTAGAGCACTGATTACAAACGTGATTCTCTAGAGGGCGGTCGTAGTCCACACCAATGTGTCTTAGTTGCGTTAAACACTTTGGGCATTCCAACTTACCGCGGCGTTGAAATGACTGCTGCTCACCAACGTGACCACAAGTAAAGCAGTGGAGCGAACTCTGAGACTCAATGTCGATACTGCTGCATTGAGGGCAAACTTCAACGTAATTCAAGTGACCGCTGTTGCAATGCGTACAGACACGAATACGATCCATCAGTTGTTCACTTTCTATAATATCTCTTGCTTTCTCGGACAACACATAGCGATAGGTTGAGTAAATGTCAGGGTAAAACGCTTCTATCAGCGGATACGTATAAATTGAAGATGATTCAAGGCTTTTCATCGCCGTTAATCTGCGGTTTCTATTTATGCCAAGCCAACCAATCAGCGGATCTAACAACGTCACCTGAGGTACCGATTCAAGGCGGCTTCGCGAGCTTTGCCATGCTTTATAGGACATCGTTAAATCAAAAGTGCCATCAGTAACACATCGAGAATATGGTGTTTCAATCGTGGTGTAGACAGCCCAACTCCATCTCTCTTGCTGTTGGTAAAAAGCTTTAAGTATTCCTTCAAGTTGCTTTGGTTCCGAAGCGTTTACACAAAACATACCTCCCATACCAGCAGGCAGTGCCTCTACGTCATTGATATACTCTACATTTTCAAGTTCGTATTCAGTTGGTTTATCCCCGAGCCAATAGAACTTTTCATTCTCAATTAACATGATTATTACTCACACAAATATTAGAACGACCTACTAATTAAAAATATAGAACCTTTACAGATCTTTTTTGAATAATTTAATCGACAGGAACGCAAAAATGCCTTGAACCCGAACCGCTAAATGACGTGGTCAGGTAAACAGCAGTGAATTTATATAATTTTCAAATCAGGGCGTTACAGAGCGGTACTTTCACGCTGGCACGCCGAAGCAGTCAATTAATTGACAGAAAGAATAACGTTGAACTTATAATAAAGAAATGAGGATATATATTTTAAATTAATACGAAGAAACGAGAACATTAAGGAACCTTTATTAAGCAAGCTGAATATCATTTATCTATGTGGTTTATGATCGCTCTTATTACCACTATATCTATTTATTTTAATAGCCGTTTCGGCGTTCAGCATTTAAGCACAGCAATTGGTCTCATTGTTAAGACGATTATTTCTATTTTTTCATCTTCACTTTACACACATGAAATCAATTAGATTAATTCTTAATTTTCAATTACAAAGCGTCGTTTTATCGTTTGCTATATTTTTGCTTTATAAATAGAAAGATAATTTAATTTGCATAACCAAATATTATAAAATAAAAAAGACACCTTTAAATTAATAAGCAACAATTACATTTAGCAACAGTATTCATATCTATGAAATGTGTTGTTAAGCCGACCTCCTTTATCATCACTACCAAAAATGCCAAAGGTATGAGAGCTCTTCTTCGACGCTCAAATCGCTTGATTAGCTCACTCAATTTCGAAATGAGATCTACCTCAAACATTTATCCATGACGGAAATAGTTGAAGCTAACGCCCAAAAGCCTCAGAATGTCGCACTTTTCGCGTCGCGCATAAAATCGACGCCTTGTTATCAAACTCGACAATTGAGAATCATACATATGGGTTTTACCTCGTTAGGTCTATCTGCTCCAATCCTTAAGGCTATTCAGGAAAAAGGCTACGACACCCCTTCGCCGATTCAGGCTCAAGCAATTCCTGCTGTTTTGGAAGGGAAAGACGTAATGGCAGCAGCACAGACTGGTACAGGTAAAACGGCGGGCTTTACGCTGCCAATTCTTGAACGTCTGTCAAACGGTCCACGCGTACGCGGCAACCACATCCGCGCATTGGTGCTGACACCAACTCGTGAGCTTGCTGCCCAGGTACAAGAAAACGTATTCATGTACAGCCGTCACTTACCTCTAACGAGTGCAGTGGTATTTGGTGGTGTGAAGATCAACCCACAAATGCTTCGCCTGCGTAAAGGTGCAGACGTATTGGTTGCAACACCAGGTCGCCTAATGGACCTACACAACCAAAATGCAGTGAAGTTCGACCAACTAGAAATGCTAGTACTGGACGAAGCAGACCGCATGCTTGACATGGGTTTCATTCGCGACATTCGCAAGATTCTTGAATTGCTACCGAAGCAACGTCAAAACCTATTGTTCTCTGCGACATTCTCAAACGAAATCCGTGAGCTTGCGAAAGGTCTGGTCAACAACCCTGTTGAGATTTCAGTTAACCCAGCAAACTCGACAGCACGCACCGTAGAACAATGCATCTACCCAGCAGACGTGAAGAAGAAAGCACCAATGCTGGTCAAGCTGATCAAAGAAGGCGATTGGAAACAAGTATTGGTATTTACCAAAACCAAGCATGGCGCGAACCGCTTAGCCAAGTTCCTAATCGACCAAAAGATTACAGCAGCTGCAATTCACGGCAATAAGAGCCAAGGCGCACGTACCAAAGCACTGGCTGACTTTAAATCTGGCGAAGTTCGCGTATTAGTCGCAACAGACATCGCTGCGCGCGGTATCGACATTCCTCAGCTTCCTCAAGTGGTTAACTTTGAGCTGCCAAAAGTAGCTGAAGACTACGTTCACCGTATCGGTCGTACCGGTCGTGCTGGTGAAGTGGGTAAAGCGATTTCTTTAGTATGCGCACTTGAAGCATCCGAGTTGTTTGCGATTGAACGTTTAATTCAACAACTGCTGCCTCGTAAAGAACTGGAAGGCTACGCACCAACTAACGTATTGCCAGAGTCGAAGCTTGATACTCGCCCTATCAAGCCAAAGAAACCGAAAAAGCCTAAGAAGCCAAAAGCAGAAGGTGAAAACGGTCAAACAGCTGAGAAGAAAAACAACGGCGGTAACAACAAACCAAAGCGTCGTTTCAACAGCGACAACAAAAATGGCAAGGGCGAAAACAAATCAGGCAAAGGCGGCGCTGGTAAGCCAAAAGGCAACCGTGATGGTCAAGCTCGCACAAACGACAAGCCAAGCGGTAACAAACCGAATACCAAACAGCCTAATACGAACAAATCAGGCGCAAATAAAAATGGTAACGGTGGTAAACCATCAGGAAACCGCAAGCCTAACAGCGGTAAACCTGCGGGTGCAAAACCTTCAAACGGCAAACCGTCAGGCAACAAGCCATCAGGACAACGTCGCAAGCCACGTCCACAAGCAGCAAAATAATAAAAAACAGCCCCTCACAATGAGGGGCTGTTTTTTTGGGCAGTATGGCGAATAGCAAGCTTAGATTAATGCCACTCCATTTCACCACTTAGCACTTTCGCGCCCAGTTCAAGATCACCTTCTGTCGCAGCAAACTGTGGGTACTTAGCCTTCATCGCTGCCGAAATCTCGCTTGATGATGGCTTGCTTGACTTTTCTAACGTCTGCTCAATGTCTGCGATGTAGTTTATAGTGAATTGAACACCTTCCACACCTTTCGGCATATCACCAAGGTAGTGTCCCGGAATCACGGTTTTTGGTTTCAGTGCTTTCATACGCTCCAACGATTGAGACCATTGAGCTCGCTCTTGTTTCAACTGAGTGTCCGCCATCCAAACATGAACACCACTGTAAACCGATACACCACCAAATACAGTTTTCTCCGCAGGCACCCAAAGGTAAGCATCATGAGTATTGATTTCTTTTACTTCAATGCGCTTACCTTCAAGCGTCAGGGTGGTGTCATTGAGCACAGTAGGCACAACAATTTTTGATGGTGCCCCCTCTTCCAAAATAGGTCCCCAGTACGCCAGTTTCGCGTCTTTTGTTCGTTCGATATGTTTAACAACCGCTTCGCTCGCAACCACTTTTACATCAGGGAATGCAGCAACAATAGGCTCTAAGCCAAAATAATAGTCTGGGTCACCGCTGCTGATGTAAATCATCGACAGCTCTTTGCCAGTGTTTTTAATCTGTTCCACCAATTTTTTTCCGTCTTTGACGCTAAATTGTGCGTCAAACAACATCAGCTCTTTTTCACCAGAAACAAGCACAGAGCTTGCAGGAAAGATCGCATTTTTACCGGGGTTGTAGTGGGTAATCGTTAAGTCCGCAGCCGACACATAGTTCGATGCCGCTAGTGCTGTGATCAGTAGAGTAATTGAACGCTTATTCATCATCTTATTCCGTATTAGAGAACCAACTCATGCGGCTCGTTTAGTGTTGAGGTCATCTTATTTGATTGGTTTTAGATGAAATAGACAGCAAATCAACTTTCACTATTGCGAAATCCGGACATATACTGTGACGGCGATTTTCTTAAGGTGAAGCAACAGAATGGACAGACTTGAGGCAATGAACGTCTTTGTCACGATCGTAGAGCGAGGAAGCTTAAGTGCTGCCGCTGAGCATCTCGATCTTTCGCGAACTAAAGTGACACGTTATCTAGGTGAGCTCGAAAAGTGGATGGATACTCGTTTACTCCACCGCACAACTCGAAGCCTCAGCTTAACCAGTGCAGGGAAAGAGACGCTTGAGATTGCACGAGAGCTACTTGCACTTGAAGAGTCCCTAAGCGGAATCCGAAACCAAAATCGAGTGAATCTAAAAGGTCAATTGCGTATTACCGCAAGCTATTCCATTGTGAGTAGCTTCCTCATTGATGCAATCACAAGCTTTGTTGAACAATGGCCTGATGTGGCGATTGATATTGTGTCGACAGATGAAACCGTAAACCTCGTGGAATCACGTATTGATCTTGCCATACGCATCACCAATGAGTTACCTGCTAATGTCGTAGCAAAGCAATTAGGTGAATGCCGCTCGGTGATATGTGCGTCCCCCAAATATATCGAACAAAAAGGCGCACCGTTAAACGCCCAAGATCTAGGACACCACAATTGTCTTTCCTTTAGCTATTTTGGTCGTTCCGAGTGGATATTCTCTGGACCAAACGGTGATGAATCAGTCTCCATCAAAGGCAATATCAGCGCGAATACCCCAGAAGTACTGCTTGCTGCCGCTTTAAATGGTAACGGAATCAGCTTACAGCCTTTCCCAACCGTGAAGGATTTGCTCACTGAGGGTAAGTTGATTCAGCTGTTACCAGAATGGCACCCAAAAACGTTAGGCGTTCATGCCATCTATGGCACACGTAAACAAGTCACACCGTTATTAAGAGCCTTTATCGATCATCTCTCCATTAGCATGTCGGAATCCAAGCGCTGGTGAGCACTTTTCCGCAAACGTCCTAACCTTACTCTCAACCTGTGTTAGTCTAGCGAAATCCGTGACTAAGATAGGTTGAGACGTCATCATGACATACGATGAATTTAATCAATTCTGTGGCTCATTCGCTGCTACTTCTCATGTTGTTCAATGGGGTGATGCGCACGTTTGGAAAGTCGGTGGAAAGGTATTTGCTATTGGTGGCTGGAGTAAAGACAAGCAGCCTGCATTTACGTTTAAGACTTCCCCTTTAAACTTCGATTTTTTAAGTGATTATGAAGGCTATATTCCTGCCCCTTATTTCGCTAACCGAGGTATGAAGTGGATTCAACAAACGGAAACCTCCGGACGCCTAGACGAAGAGCTAAAGTACTATTTATCAGAATCTTATCGATTAGTTGCACTTGGCTTGAGTAAGCGAAAACGCGATGAATTGGGCATTGAGCTGCCACCAGCCAAATCTTAAGGGTGAACATGGAAGATCTTGTTCAATTATTGCTCGCCGATCATGAACGTATGAAAGCAATGGAATGTGCTCGCTCACTGGCTTTACCAGATTGCTACATTGCTGCAGGCTTCGTACGAAATCTAGTTTGGGACCATCTTCATCACAAACCGCAGCCAACCCCACTCAATGACCTTGATATTGTCTACTTCGACCCAAATGAAATAGATGACAAGGCGGCGTTGATTTATGAAGCCCAGTTAACTGCAATGATGCCAGAGTTCAACTGGCAAGTACGTAATCAAGCAAACATGCACCTAAGGAATGGTGATAAGCCATACCAAACTACCTTGGATGCGATGAGTTACTGGCCAGAAAAAGAGACGGCGGTTGCTGCCAGATTGAACGAAAAGAACCAGATAGAGTGCATTTCAGCGTTCGGATTTGAGTCTTTGTTTAGAGGTTACCTGACTTGGAATCCAGAACGACCATTAGTTTTATTTCGACAGCGATTAACTCAGAAAAATTGGCTAACCATTTGGCCAAACCTAAAACTTGTACTCAAGTAACCTCAAGGTTCTCGGATATATATACCCAAGTGACTTCAAGATGCAGGATTCAGAGCGTAGTCATTGATTCGAGGTCAAGGAAAACAACGCAGCGTAATAGCCAGCTCTTTCCAAGTTGTATGACGCAGAAGTCGAGTCAATGACACGCTCCCAAAGGGCGAGTTGTCTTGGTTTGTATACTTTGTTGTCGATTCTTGATTTAGACCCACTAGACCTTTAAATCGCCGCCGCGTCTACAAACCAAGTCATTCTCGCTGAACCTAGCATCTCGAGGTTACTTGGGTATAAACCAAATAAAAAGGACTTTATCTTTATGATCACTTGCTATGTTCGTTATGTCATTGATGCAAAAAAAACCAAAGAGTTTGAAGAGTACGCAAAAATGTGGATTCCGTTAGTAGAGAAATTTGGCGGACAACACAACGGCTACTATCTTCCATCTGAAGGTGCTAACAATATTGCACTGGCATTATTTACATTCCCAAGCCTCGCGGCGTATGAGGAATACCGAGAAAAGTCGCTCAACGATGAAGAGTGCATCCAAGCCTTTAAGTTCGCGGAAGAGACCGACTGTGTATTGAGTTACGAACGCAGCTTCTTCAGACCTGTTTTTAGCTAACTCAGCCACACCGCACTTGATGCCAATATTCTTAAAAGCGCGGTGTTACTAATCTCTAACCTCAGTATGATGCAGCCTTTCCATGCGACACATCGAAACGTTCGCCTCATTAAAATTGAGTGTGAAAACGCTCAATCAAGAAGTCCAAAAACAAGCGAAGTCGCTTGGGTTGATACTGGCGGCTCAGGTAAATCACGTTCAAATCCGCGCCTGCAGAAGAGGTCGATGCGTTGAAGTTCTTCATATAGCCATTTAATACCGTCACTAAACGCTGCTGTTTGATGTCCTCTTGTACATCGAGAATCGATTTCAACGCAATACCCGCGCCATCTAACGCCCACTGACGAATCACTTCGCCATCATCAGAAAAACGCTTCGGTACGACAGTAACAACATTGTGCTGCTCTTCATCTTGAAAGTGCCATGTTTTCAACTCTTCATTGCTGCGAACCATGGCTAAACAATCGTGATGTGCTAAATCTTGTGGCGTGATCGGCGTGCCTTTCTTTGCCAAATACTGAGGAGAAGCACAAAGCACTCGGCGACTGGACGCCAGTTTGCGAGAGATAAGGTTGCTGTCGGCTAGCTCCCCATATCGGATAACGATGTCCAAACCGGACTCAGCTAAGTTGGATAAGTTATCGTTCAAATACAGATAAGGGATCACATCGGGATAGAGCTGACTAAATTCCGACAGTATTGGCGAAATGTATTGCTTTCCAATATCACGAGGAGCCGAGATTTTAAGTGTGCCGCGCACTTCTTTGGTGCCAGTTTGGAGTAAGTTCTCCGTCTCTTTGACGCTGTCGATGATTTCCAAGCATGCCTGATGGTACATAGCGCCAGAGTCCGTCAGTGAGATATGCCTTGTACTGCGATTAAGTAATTTCACCCCATAGCGATCTTCCAGCGACTGCAATCTTGCCGTTACTGTTGCTGGCGATAAGCCGAGCTCTCTGCCAGCCGCCGCCAACCCTTGGTTCTTCACTATGCTGACAAACAGCGTCATATCCGAAAACTTGTCCACATTCCCTCCTTAAACTTCATTATTCATCTGAGCTGAATAATCAATTCAAATATTACTCAATTATCAAATTTATTCCAATCAATATACTGACTCCATCGAAACGAGATTGGAGAAACAAATCATGACAACAGAAAAAACCATTTATGTCGTACTGGGTGGCACATCAGGTATTGGCGCTGAACTTAGCCAACAACTTGCGAGCGACAATGCGGTTGTCCACGTAGCAAGCCGCAAAACAGGGTTAGACATCAGCGATGAACAGTCGGTTTACCACTACTTCGAAACCATTGGTGCTTTTGACCACCTGATCGTCACAGCAGGTTCTTATGCTCCAGCAGGCAAAGTGGTGGATGTAGAAGTTTCCCAAGCAAAATACGCGTTCGATACCAAATTTTGGGGCGCCATCAACGCAGCGAAACATGGAGCACGCTACATCAAGAAAGGCGGATCAATAACGCTAACTTCCGGCATGTTATCGCGCAAAGTTGTTGCTAACACCTACGTAAAAACCGCGATTAACGCTGCCATTGAAGCAACCACAAAAGTACTGGCGAAAGAACTGGCTCCAATCAGAGTGAATGCAGTCAGCCCAGGTTTGACCAAAACTGAGGCGTATCAAGGCATGAACGAAGACGACAGAAATGCCATGTACAAACGCACACAAAATAGCTTACCAGTGGGCAAAGTTGGCGAAGCCAGTGACGTTGCAAAAGCTTACCTACTTCTGATTGAAAACACCTATATGACCGGTGCCGTGATTGATGTCGATGGTGGCGCACTGCTCGGCTAACAACACACGTTTGGATAACAACAAATAAAAACAAGGTGCCAGAGCAAGAAAAAAGCATGGCACCAATGGGTTAAAACTAATTAAAAAAAGAGACTCCCCCATGAATAAAGAAAAAATGCCGCTGCAGGTATGGATCTTAACACTTGCAGCTTTTGCTATCGGTACCGCAGAATTTGTTATTGCAGGAATCCTTCCTCAAGTCGCCAACTCTTTGTCCATCACGGAAGGACAAGCCGGTTACCTAATCAGTGCCTACGCACTTGCCATTGTATTTGGCGGTCCGCTACTTACGATTTACTTAGCACGCTTTAACAAGAAAGCCGTACTGGCTGGGCTAATGGTGCTGTTTATTCTCGGCAACGTGTTGTCCGCTTTCGCGCCGAACTACTTTGTATTGATGGTCAGCCGAGTGATCACAGGTTTAGTTCAAGGTCCTTTCTACGGCATCGGTGCCGTGGTCGCGACCAATTTGGTTTCAGAAAAAATGGCAGGTCGTGCGGTCGGACAAATGTTCGCGGGCTTAACGCTGGCTAACGTTTTAGGTGTGCCTGGCGGTACCTGGATTGGCTTGCAATTCGGCTGGCACACCACTTTCTTGACCGTTGCAGCTTTTGGTTTAGTCGCTCTGTTCTTTATCACTTCAGTGATCAAATCCACAGGTCATGGCGAAGCAAAAGATGTCAAAGCACAATTAGCTGCGTTCAAAAACCCAATGCTACTTATTAGCCTTGCGATCACCGTATTTGCTTGGTCGGGGTTCATGACTCTGTATGGCTACATCGCCCCTATCGCCATGCACATCACAGGCTTTGGTGAAAGTGCCGTAACTTGGATTCTGGTTATTGTTGGTGTCGGTCTGATTGTTGGTAACACCATGGGTGGTCGTTCATCGGATAAAAACCTACAAAAAGCATCTATGTTCTGGGCTATCGCGATGATTGTGTCACTCGTACTGGTCGGAATCACTGTAGACAGCAAAGTGCTGTTCATTGCCACCGCCTTTGTATTTGGTATTGCGTCATTCGCCAACGTACCAGCAATGCAACTTCGAGTAATGAACCACGGTGGTGAAGGTCAGGAATTAGCAGCGACAGCAAACATCTCGGCGTTCAACTTAGCCAATGCCTTTGGCGGTTTCTTAGGCGGCATGGTGCTCGATAGCCAAATGGGCGCAGGCATGATCCCTTACGCAGCCATCATTGTTCCACTGATTGGTTTGCTATTCATCGCCAAGGCAAACCGTAAAGAAAGCAAACAGGCTGAGTTAGCTCCGAGCTTCAACAACTAATGTCATCCCTACAGGTAGCCCTGACTTAACGCTTCTCGAGCAAGCGGGGCTACCCAATACGAATCACCAGGAAAATACTATGAAACTCTACATTTACGAACATTGCCCATTCAGTGCTCGCGTCCGCTACGTTGCTGGCATGCTGAATATCCAACTCGACGTCATCAATATTGCTTATGACGACGATAAAACCACAACAGACCTGATTGGAACCAAGCAAGTGCCACTTCTTATCAAAGACAACGGTGAAGCGATGGCAGAAAGTCTCGATATCATCGCTTACTTCCTTGAACTGGCAACATCAAGTGAAACAAGCCAACCGTCGCAAGCGGTGTTGGATTGGCAAAAAATCGCGTTCCTTCCATTACAAAAAGTGGGTTACCCACGTTGGTCAAACATGGATTTACCAGAGTTTGCCACTCAGTCTGCACAACAAGCTTGGCGCGCAAAAAAGGAAACGGATGCACTCAATTTTGATGCACTTTTGCAAGACACACCAAACATTGCCAAAGAGGTCGAAGCGCTCATTGAACGTGCGAAAAGCGTGTTGAATCTCGACTCTTATCAGCATGTGACTTTGGTAGACGAAGCGATCCTATTTTCTATTTTGCGCGGATTCTTCAGCGCCGCAGAAATCCAATGGGACAACGCTGTGAAAGATTGGATGGAATCTGTAAGCAACAAAACCCAAGTACCACTACTTAAGTAAGGAATCGATCATGAGCAAACTATTTGAACCAACACAGCTGAAACAACTAACTCTGCAAAACCGCGTAGCCATGGCTCCAATGACCCGAGCGCGCACTAGCCAACCGGGAAACATTCCAAACCAAATGATGGCGACTTACTACAAGCAACGCGCTACCGCAGGGTTAATCATCTCTGAGGCCACCCAGATTTCAGACGATTCGCAGGGTTACTCATTCACACCAGGCGTCTACACTGATGAACAAGTGGCAGGCTGGAAAACCGTCACTCAAGCAGCAAAAGAGCAAGGCGCAGCTATGTTTTGTCAGTTGTGGCATGTCGGTCGTGTATCACACCCAACATTCCAAAAAGGCGAACAGCCTATTGCCCCATCAGCACTAAAACCCGTAGAAACCCAAGTGTGGATTGCCGACGAGCAAGGCAACGGCAACATGGTCGATTGTGTAGAGCCACGAGCGATGACTCAAGCCGATATTGACCGTGTGGTAAGTGATTTTGCCCATGCAGCGAAACGTGCGATTGAAGCAGGCTTCGATGGCGTCGAAATCCACGGCGGTAATGGTTACCTGATTGACCAATTCCTACGTACCAATTCAAACCACAGAACCGACAACTACGGCGGTACTCGCGAAAACCGACTTCGCTTTTTATTAGAAGTGGTCGATGCGGTGAGCGAAGCCATTGGTGCCAACAAAGTAGGAGTACGACTCGCACCTTTCATCACTTTCAAGGACATGAACTGCCCAGATATTGTGCCAACCATCCTCGATGCATCGAAACAACTTCAAGCTCGTGATATTGCGTACTTACACCTGTCTGAAGCGGATTGGGACGACGCACCAGTGATTCCAGAAAGCTTCCGCATCGAACTGCGCGAATACTTCACCAATACGATTATCGTCGCGGGCAGTTACACCCAAGAGCGTGCTGACGAGGTGCTTGAAAAAGGTTATGCGGATTTAGTCGCGTTTGGACGCCCGTTTGTTTCTAACCCAGATTTGGTGGCGCGCTTACAGCACCAACAACCTCTGGCAGAACTGGATGGCTCCACACTCTTTGGTGGTAATGAACACGGCTATACAGATTATCCGGCGCTTGGTTGAGAGGCTTTACCCGCTTCTGATAACGATTCATAGCGTGCCGTATTTCTCAGATTAATCAGTTGCTATCCCATAAAAAGAAAAGCGCAACACAGCTCAACGTTTTCTTAAGTTTGAGTGTAATAAACTGGCTGCATATTCAGAATGCAAATTTAGGAGGACGCTCGTGTCTGATGAAAATACAAAACAAGAAGTGACGGTTGTTGATATTAAGATGCCATTTATGTCGATGGTGATCTTTATGGTCAAGTTCGCTATCGCTTCAATCCCTGCAATGATCATCCTAGGTATTATTTTCAGTATCTTAGGTGCCCTGTTCGGAGGGATGTTCCACGGTATGGGTCACATATAACTGACTAATCCACAAAAAACACTCTCCACGTTTTACTCATGGAGAGTGTTTCTTTTTAATCCACCAGCACTAAAGAATCTAAGATGCCTTTGCCGCTGTGGATGCCACCTTCGTTTTCACTGGCTGGTTTACTGCGAATCAAATAACCCGCGTAGCCATCCAATTGCGTTACAGGTTCACCTTGATAGTGCGCCGTGAATAAACCAATTTCACTCACAAGGTCCGTCACCACGCTCTGCTTTGCATCACGCACTGCAATCGTCGGTATTTCTCTTTCATGCGGATACAAACGCTGCATCAAAGCCCAAGCACTGTATTGCTCTTGTGGCAGTCGACTCAGTTGTTTCGCTATATCTTCACCAAAGATACAGTGACCACCGCCCTCGCCTTGGTTTTTCAATACCCATTCGTCTTTGTTACCAGAAGCAGCAAACCATTTAATCGTGTCAGTGTTAATTGGCTTCATCTCTGCCAATACGCTTTTGACCAACTCGGCTTCTTCAAGATTGAGTCCCCAGCGCTGATACTCACTTGCCGGCATCATGGTTAACAACATTTGCATTGATTTGCTGGTCGCCAACTGTTGACTGATGGTCGCATTCATCGCTACGTAGTGCTTTTCCATGAACAAACGAGTTTGGCTCAAGGTATGGCAACAGATTGGTTCATTCAGTTCTGGAGAGAAGTAATCCATATATTGATAGCCCGCACGCAAGTACACAACGTCAAGACCGCCAATGTTTTCTAACAAGAGGCGTTGATTGTCACCACTCGATAGCTGTGAACTTAGCTGCTCAAAGGTACGTCTTACCGTGCGAACGCCAAGCTTCTGCAATTCCACTTCGAGTAAGTGTTGGTCATACACATTGTCTTCGTTTTTCTGCACCACCATCAAAAACGTCGGTGCGCCTTCTTCATTAAAATGCGCTTTGACTTTTCTCGCGGCAGTGGCAATGCCAAGCGCAAGTTGCTGCATGCCTTGGTTATCGACTGGTGTTGCCGTTTTATCTTCTAACCATTGTTGGTAAACGCTGCCCCACTGAGAGCTCAAAAATTGATGCAGCTCTGTGGTACGCTGACCAAACGGCGCCATCCCAGCCGCGATGCCATTGAACTCGATCACTTTCGCGCCGTGTTGACGATCATCCATAAAGTCGGTGCGCATTAACAACAGGGGTTGGCGCGTGGCTTCATGGTGAACCTCTTTATGCAGTTCCAACAAACGCTCAAAGAAAGTATCGGCTTTGCCTAGCTCGGCTAAGGAGGTTTGCAGGAATTCATAATCCTCAGACACATGACTGATCAGCTTGGCGATCAACGGCGTCACTTTCTTCAAATGTGCTAACACATCACGCTCTATCGTCATTGGCGCAAAGCTAAAAGGACAGTGTCTTGCGGTGTTATCTGCTTGGCGAAATGCCACGCCGTGCATGATTGCCCACTCACAAGCTTCTTCAATCACTTGTTGTGGGATCGTTTGTTTGTCTGAGGTACTCATGGTTTTGCTTCAAAATTTTTCGCCTAATGTACTTAAGACGCTGGAAGTTGCAATAAGACGCACACTTTCTCGATTTATTTTTTGTTTTTTTGCTCAACAAAGCGCCGAGTCATATCCCGCCTTGTGTTTATCCCTCTTTCTTTGCGGCGGATGAGTGGTTAAAATGCACAAAATTGCGCACTAACTGGATAGATCATGGCAAAACTTACCCTTCAAGAGCAGATGCTAAAAGCAGGCTTGGTTAACGAGAAAAAACTGAAGAAAGCGAAAAAAGGCTCTAAAAAATCACGCGTTCAAGCTCGCGAAGTAAAAGCGGCGGTTGAAGAGAACAAACGTCAGCAGTTAGAGCGTGACAAGCAATTGAGCGAGCAACAAAACGCAGAGCGCTTGAACAAAGAAATCAAAGCGCAAATCAACCAACTGATTGAAATGAACAAGGTTGATTTGAAAGATGGAGACATCAAATACAATTTCACACACGGTACACTTGTGAAGTCTCTGTACGTTGAGTCAGAGATCCGCGAACAGCTTATCAAAGGCATCTTGGCAATCGCGATTGTTGGTGAAAGCTACGTTGTCATCCCACGTGGTGTAGCAAACAAGATTGCTCAACGCGATGAATCTGTGATCATCGAGCAAAAAGAACCAGAAGCAGACATCCCGGCAGAAGATGATCCGTACGCAGATTTCGTCGTACCAGACGATCTGATGTGGTAATGCTCCACTTCTTGGAACCCAAATTGAAAAAGCCGCGATCATCGCGGCTTAATTATTTCTGCGTCTTTTGATTTCTGTATCTTTTCGTTTTGGCATCAGAGCCCTATTGGGAAAGCAGTGTTGGCCAATGCTTATTAGCACTCGCAATATTACCAGGAATGTCTTCTTCCCATGTCGCTTGCACAGATTTACTGTAGTTGAGATAGAGCTTGCCATTCTCAATTGACCATGCATTCGGGTCTATCTTTACGGTGTAACCTTTGCTTACTGCCCAAGCACAATAACCACCATATTGCGGTGCAAATTTCTCAGGATTTTTCGCAAATGCATCTCGATTTTCAGCCGATGAAAAGTACCATTTGGCATCATTCCAACGGTAAGTGAAATCGCTGTCACCTTTTACCGGTTTCGATTGAGTGAAGTATGCGACAGGGTCATAACCACGAATCGCTTTACCGAGAAAGTCGCTATAAACAGGATCAAGCGCGAAAGCAGGAAGCGTCAAACTCCCCCAGATGAAGAATACGCTCAAAAGTTTCGATATCAGCTTCATAACTTCCTCTCTCATCTTATCCAATGTCGATAATCAGTCGCTTACCAGTATAGACAGGAAAAATCAGAAGAAACTTTCAGGTTTAAAGCATCTCAGCCTCGAAACGCGCCGTTCGAGCTTGGGCGATAGTACAGTTGGTTTCTGACATTAGCTCCGCCAAAGTAATGTTTGGATTCTCCAAGACCAATCGAATCAGCTTGGCTTCCAAAGGTTCAAGCTTATCGCTGTGCTTGGCGAGACCAGCTTCCATTTTGTTTATCACGAACCGCATCGGCTCAGATTCTTCTGCCTTGATATGATCGAGGAACACTTTCAAATCCAACGCATCACCAGCAATTTGCCAATTACGAGAGCGTCGAATGCGCTTCATTTCGCACTTCTTCTCAGCCGCAATTGCTTTAGCTCGCTTAGCATGATCGCCACCAATTCGGTGAATCAAAGATGGTAGAGGGATGGAGATAGTCTTGTCAGTCATCACAATAGTGGCATGGTTAATTTCGTCGCCTATGATAAACAGCTCGCCTCATTTTTTCATCGAGAAAACCTAATCGTTTTCAAAGCGTGGTGATTTTGGTCGAAAATACAAGGTTTATGCTTGCCCGCTCAATAGACTTTAAAGATTCTGGCACCTTTCATTCTTGGACAAGGTGATATAAGAAATAGAGCGCATTTTAAGCCCTTATATTTCTGGCTATTTGCATTTAAATGGCAAGCCCGTCGAGGGCATCAATATAGAAAGGACGATTGTTTTCAACGGTGTTGCTTCTGACTCGACGCAATCTGACGCCGAAGGGCACTTTGTTTTTGAAGCTGTGCTATTAGATTCCAAACACCAACAACATTCTTTGCAAGATATTCGAGTGAAGCTGGATCTGAGTACCGAGTTTCAAGGTGATGAAGTGACGATATGGCAATCAAAAGTACACTCATTTCACCCGTCTCCCCTTCTGCTCATTTCTCTTGAAAGCTTAGCTTGTAATTTGAACTCCCCACTCAAAGTGTTCACTTACCCTACAACACAAACGGAACCAGTCACCAATGAAATCTATAGTGTTTGCGACCTAAATGCGCTTACTTTCGAAGAGCTTTATTAGGTATTACCCCACCACAGACACATTATCAGCCACCCATTTAAGAAGCTGTTTTGCGGCTTTGGACAGCACTTGGTTTTGGCGCACTATGTAGCCAAAATCCGTGTTGGGGAAACTAGGTAATGGTGTGACTTCTCGCGAGAGTTTCAACCTTGGGTCGAGGGAGAAGTCAGGCACAATCGCAGTTCCAAATCCGGCTTCAGCCCAATCTATTTGAGCTTCAACACTGCCAACTTCCATGACCCTATGCCTAGGAAGATTTAGCTCTGGTAGAGATGCGTCAATCAACTCGCGCGTTCGGGTATCGTGACCGAGCAAGATCAATGTTTGGTTCTCTTCACTGTTTTCTCGCCAATCGAAGATGTTATCGCCGAAAGCACACCAATGGATTTGAGTAAGTGACGTAAAGTGCAATGGTTGGCTCTCTTTCTGCGCAATAACAAAGCCGATGTCTGCACGAGCACTTTTTACCAAATCTACCGCTTGTGATGATGTAGTGTTGAACAGCGCCAAATCAATTCCAGGATATTCACTTTTAAACTGTTGAAAAGGCTTGATAAGTAATAGGCGCGAGACAATATCACTCGCTGCAATCGAGAGCGTTCCTTGCGTTAAGTCATTGATGGCATTGAGGTCGGATTGGCAGATTTGCAGCTCATTCAGCATGTGCTCGGCAGTGTCTAACAAACGCTTTCCGGCTTGGGTCAATTGCACAGGGTTGCGTTCAATCAACTTAGTGCGAGTGGCTTGTTCTAGCTGTTTGATATGAAGACTCACATTTGGCTGCGTCATGTGCAGTTCAATCGCTGTTTTTCCGAAATGTTTCACTTCTGCCAAGGTGACAAACGTGCGTAACCAGTTCAAATCCAACATAGAAAATTACCCGATATGAGTTTCTTATCAAGTTAATGAGTATAATTAATTTCTCTTATTCATGCGAGCATCCTAAGATTTTCCGGTCTGTTTTTGGAGAATGAATTATGTCGTCTATCGTTGTTGTGGGTGCAAACTGGGGTGATGAAGGCAAAGGCCGCATCGTTGACTTTTTGGCAGAGCAAGCTTCTGCAAGCATTCGTTTCCAAGGTGGTAACAACGCGGGTCATACCGTAGTTAACGACCTAGGTACGTTTAAGCTACACCAGCTACCAAGTGGCGTTTTCAACCCTGACTGTTTGGCAGTATTAGGTCCGGGTATGGTAATCAGCCCAGCGTCGCTGTCTCAGGAGATTGCGGAAGTTGAAGAAGCGGGCGTTAAAGTGAACATGTGCATCTCTGATCGCGCAACACTGTGTCTACCTCTACACGCACTAGAAGATACGCTAGAAGAACAACGCTTAGGCGACAAAGCATACGGTTCAACTCGTCAAGGTATTGCACCTGCATACGGCGACCGTGTGATGAAAAAAGGCATCCTAGTTGGTTGGTTGAAGCAGCCAGAAGTCCTAGTAGAGCGCATCAAATTCTGGATGGAGTGGAAACTTCCTCAGCTACGTGCGCTTTACCCAACGTTCGAGTTTGAACAAACCGCTGAAGAGATGGCGAGCTGGTTGTTAGAAGTATCTTCACCTTGGCGTGACGCTATCTGCAACGTAACGCTACCGCTAAAAGAACTGCAAGCAAAAGACCAAACTCTACTGTTCGAAGCGCAGCTAGGTGCAGGTCGTGACCTTGTTTACGGTGAGTACCCATGGACAACATCTTCAAACGTTGTGTCTATGTATGCTGGTATCGGTAGTGGTCTTCCTGCTCTTCGTCCAGAGCGTGTTATTGCGGTAGCAAAAGCGTTCAGCTCATCGGTAGGTACCGGCACACTAATTACTGCAATGGAAGAGCAAGATGCATTCCGTGAACTAGCGGGTGAGTTCGGTGCAACAACAGGTCGTCCACGTGACATGGGTTACTTCGATGCAGTAGCAACGAAGAACGGTGTTGAGCTTCAAGCAGCGACTGAAATCGCACTGACAAAAGTGGACTGTCTGACTGGTCTTAAAGATCTAAAAATCTGTGTTGGTTACGAAGGCGAGCACAGCGAAAACCCAATTTGGCCTCAAACGGCTGCACTAGCACCAATCTACGAGAAGATGGAAAGCTGGAGCGAAGACATTACTGGTTGTCGTAAATTCGAAGAGCTACCAGTCGCGGCACAAAAATACGTTCTACGTATTGAAGAGCTGATGGGTGTACCTGTGAAGATGGTATCGGTTGGTCCTGGTCGTGAACAAATGATTATGCGCTAAGACGTGAATTAACACGTCTATTGGCAAGCGGCTTTTATCTTTTCCGGGGTAAAGCCGCTTTTTTTTAGTTTTATCCCGTCATTGTGCGCTTCCAGCACAGTATGCTGTCATTCAGTCATCATCGATAAACTATACGCCCACACAAAGTTGCAAATAAAGCTCAAAAGAGAAATAAAAGCTCAGCAAAAAACACCAAAACCTCTCATATTCATGACTATCTCATCATCAAAAACCAGCATTTTCATCGATCATAAATCCAGTATTTAATCTCAAAAACTTCACTCCCAGAAACAAATAAAAGCACATCAAAATCACCCTAAGATAATGCAAAAAAATTGTCTTTATCTCAGCCAATTTCTACTCGAACAGGCACGAGCAGTTGCCTAAATAGCAACTAAAATTGAATAAACTCGCTTTATGGTCGCCTTATATTTAGATAAGGAAACCCATACTTTTTATTTTAAAATAGTAGTTTATAGATAATTTATAAGATCCAAATCACACTTTGAAATGTTCAATTCCTAAAAATGAGACACTTGTTATAGTTTTACGCAATTACTTGCTGGTAGCACCGATAACTGTGAACAATAAATTCTTTAAAAATCCGTCCAAGAGTTGGAGTGACAACATTGCATTAATAGTTGTTGGTGTACTCTCTTTTAGCATCACTATGCTGGCTTTTATCCCTTTTGCACACCAATATCATAAAAAGCTCACAGAAGAAGCTATCTTGACGATTGAGTCTGAATTTCACGATAACGTGGAGCAGTTAACACACCTGTTAGACGATAACTTTTTTCTTAAGTCGTGCGACGAGCTTATCCATGATCTCAGGACAAGCATTTTTGGTCTGGGCATGGCAAAAGACATTGCCACCTTCGATCAAAACGGAAAAGTGTTGTGCACGAGTAGCGAACGCCACCCGTCTTTCAGTATCTATTCGTCAATATTGACGCGTCTTGGTGACAGTGATGTGCATGCAACATTGGCTTTTACTAAGCGAGCGCTCACCAACAACCAAGCTCTGATTCTCTTTTTCACTAAACAACAAGGACGAGGAATCAGTGTTGTTTTCCCGAAAGAGGTTTTGGAAGTTCTCGTTAGCGATATATTTCGTTTTGGTGATATGGATTACCGAATCGACATCACAGACAAAACCGCTATAGATTCCATTGCACTCAACCCACTTAGAATGGAACAAGCCAGTTCCGAGATTTTGCCTTTTACCGTCTACTCTGCAATCAGCTATCCATTCTATTTTCAGTTCTTAGGTAGCAAGCTTTGGATTGGGTTGTTGGGAATGGCGTGTGCGTTGATTGTTCACCTATTTTTCTCTTCCAAGAAGTTCGCCAAAAATAGCTTAGAATTCTCTCTTGCTCTTGCCATTAAAGGGCGTAACTTAACCGTTCATTATCAACCCATTGTCGATCAACGTGATGGCAGAGTTATTGGTGGAGAGTCACTTGTTCGCTGGAACGATCCAGTACAAGGGTTTATTTCACCAAGCATCTTTATCCCTCTGGCAGAAAAGGTGGGGTTGATCGATCAGATCACTTACCTTGTGCTAGATAAAGTGATCAGCATGATAAGCAGTAACAAGCTTGCGTTCCATGACCGCTACATTAGCGTCAACGTGAGCCGCTCATTGATCCTCAGAGAAGACTTTATTCAAGAGGTTGAATCGCGTCTTAAATATCATTATTTCATTAGTGAGCGTTTGGTGTTTGAAATCACCGAAGAAGCCATCTTCAGCGCGAGTGAACTGGCTGTACTTCGAAAGCACTTGGACCGATTAACCGCACTTGGTATCCGAATTGCGGTGGATGATTTTGGTACCGGATATTCGGGTTTAGATTTTATCGGTCAATATTCATTCGACATCATCAAAATCGACCGCGTATTCGTTAACAACCTTGGTAATGGCCAGACGATCCAACCTTTGTTGGAAGCAATCCTCACCCTGACAAGAAACCTAAGCATGTCAGTGATTGTCGAAGGAGTAGAAGAGCGAGCGCAATTGCAAGTCTTGCACGATCTCGGTTTTTACAACATTCAAGGGTTCTACTTTTCAAAACCACTACCTAAACCTCTCTTTCTCGATTATTTAGAAGTAAAGCCAACCGTCGCTTTTCAAAAATTCGCACCTGCCGTCAGTTAAGCAGCGATCATCAACCAGCAGTTGAACAAGCAGATTGGAGCTCGTATGGCTAACCAAAGGTAACTCAAGTAAACTGTCACTCCGAGTTCTCTCGCAGGGTCTTTACTTACAAATCAATTAATTACAATTAATCAAATGTTGTCCAGATTACCGGAACATCTCACTTGTTAATGAAGCACGCCAATTAGGTTAAACACTTGATTTAATGTTCTTTAAGTGATTAGTTGATCACGATTTTCATCTGTAAATTGGTGAAGTTGTACTCAAAAAATCTACTGTTCTGTTTTTAGGATAGATAACGTTTCCCCCAACATCTAACCCAAAAACAGGTGATTCCTATGACCAAAAAGTTTCTCCGCCTCAGTTCGATCACGCTTGGTTTGTGCATGAGCTCATTTGCTTTTGCCAATGCCGATTTACCAAACATCAAAATTCTGGCGACTGGCGGCACTATCGCTGGCGCAGGTCAATCTGCGACAGAATCAAATTACACCGCAGGTAAAGTCGGTGTTGATTCGTTGATCGCCGCCGTACCCAGTATGACGAAGATCGCCGACATTTCTGGCGAGCAAGTGGTCAGCATCGGCTCTCAAGATATGAATGACGAGGTGTGGCTTAAGTTGGCTAAACGAGTGAATGAGTTACTCGCCCAAGATGACGTGGATGGCATTGTGATTACTCATGGCACTGATACATTAGAAGAGACAGCCTACTTCCTCGATTTAACGGTAAAAAGCGATAAACCAGTGGTTATCGTTGGTGCAATGCGCCCTTCTACTGCAATGAGTGCTGACGGTCCGGTTAATCTCTACAATGCGGTGGTCACAGCAACAGACGAAGATTCTCAAGGTCGTGGTGTACTGGTTGCGATGAATGACACCATCTTTGATGCGCGTGACGTAACAAAAACTAACACAACGTCAGTCAGCACTTTCCAATCTCCTAACTTTGGTCCGCTAGGTTATATCCACAACAGTGATGCGAAATATCAAAGAAGCCCGGAACGTAAACACACTACTGAAACAACCTTCGATGTTTCCAAGCTCGATAAGTTGCCACAAGTCGGAATCGTTTATAACTATGCAAATGCGTCGAGCTTACCTGTTAAAGCATTCGTCGATGCGAAGTTTGATGGCATCGTCAGCGCAGGTGTCGGCAATGGTAACTTGTACCACACGGTATTTGATGAGTTAGAAAAAGCAAGCAAAGACGGCATTCTGGTTGTTCGTAGTTCTCGTACGCCTACCGGCTCAACCACTTTAGATTCAGAGGTTGATGATGATAAGTACGGTTTCGTAGCATCAGGTACACTAAACCCACAAAAAGCACGTATTTTGCTGATGCTATCACTGACACAAACCAAAAATTACCAAGACATTCAGAAGATGTTTCAGCATTACTAGGGTCTATTGACCTTTTGAGGTTAAATTTAAGAGGAGGCACAGGTGCCTCCTCTTTTTTTGATTTATTACAGGAAACTTAGCCGAACAAGCGGCGCTTCATCCCTGCTCTTTCAAGAATCCGCGTAGTGATCTCTTCTACAGACAAAGAAGACGTATTTATATACGGAATTGCTTCTCTTCTAAACAACGCTTCTACCGTATCTAGTTCCAGTTTGCATTGTTCCGTACTCGCGTATTCGCTGCCTGATAAGCGGTTCTCGCGAATCTCATTCAAACGTTCTGGATTGATGGTTAGACCAAACAGTTTGTGCCGATGAATTTCGAACTCCGGCAACAAACGCATCATCTTGACGTCTTCAGCGATAAACGGGTAGTTCACCACACGTAAACCAAACTGCATCGCCATGTAAAGACTGGTTGGGGTTTTGCCACTGCGTGAGACGCCAAGCAGAATAATGTCAGCCTCCTCCAAGCCTTTGAGCGTAATACCATCATCATGAGCAAGTGTGTACTCAATCGCCGCGATACGGTCAAAGTAAGTATCGGAATCTTTGCTCACGCTTCTTGAACGCTGCATCTTAGGCTGAGGAGCCATCTGAATGTCGTCTTGTACCTTTTGCACAATGCTTTCTAGCACGTCATAGCTGTAAGCGGGAGCTTTGAGCAACACTTCACGAATTTCTGGCACAACAATCGAAAAGAAAACCAGCGGTTTCACGCCATCACGTTGGTAGGAAATCTCGATTTCTTTGATGACATCGGCAACTTTGTCTTCACTTTCAACAAAAGGAAAGGTTTTTTCATTAGGAATAAAGGGAAACTGACCCAAAACAACATGTCCTAATGTCTCACATGTTATGGCCGTTCCGTCAGAAACATAGAATACATCACGACTTTGGTTATTTATTTGCATTTTAGTTTAATTTTTCAAATTCATTTGAGTAGGATGGTTTACATAATATTAATAAATGAGTTTGGCTTGCAATTACGTTCCCCACAGCTTTGAAAATTCTTCGGAGTTTTTTTCAGCAAATACGTAATCGTTTGCCTTTCATATCAACCAAGAAAAGTGTTGATACATGTTTGCGTCGGAAAATTCGTTTAAGCCCTAGTTGGGAAGTTGTAGTTAACGCCCCTTATCTACAATGGCTGCTATCAGCTCGAAACTGCGTCTTCAATGACATTGACCTGCAAGGATGCATAACCACTGTTCGAGGTTGGTATTAATCCCTACAAAGCTGCAATGTTTCTGGAGAAAGACATGCAAAAGAACACCCTCTGGTTCAATGGACTATCCATGGATGATGTCGACAAAGTCGGCGGTAAAAATGCTTCACTTGGCGAGATGGTTTCTAACCTAGCCAATGTTGGTGTATCGGTACCAAACGGTTTTGCGACAACCTCGTATGCGTTTAACCAATTCCTTGACCACGAAGGTTTGGATGAGCGTATTCACCAACTACTTGATGAACTGGACGTTGAGGATGTAGAAGCCCTGCGCAAGACAGGTGCCACCATTCGTCAATGGGTATTAGAAGCCCCGTTCCCGGCGGATCTTGAACAAGACATCCGCGATAACTACAAAGAACTGACAGATAATCACCCTGAGATTTCTGTTGCTGTTCGCTCTTCTGCAACTGCAGAGGATCTGCCGGACGCGTCATTTGCTGGTCAGCAGGAGACGTTCCTAAACGTAAAAGGCATTGATGCAGTCTTAGAAGCGACTAAGCACGTTTACGCTTCTCTGTTCAATGACCGTGCAATTTCATACCGCGTACACCAAGGCTTTAACCACCGAGGCATCTCGCTATCGGCAGGCATTCAACGCATGGTGCGCTCGGACAAAGCCTCTTCTGGCGTTATGTTTACCCTAGATACAGAATCTGGCTTCGATCAGGTCGTATTCATCACCTCTTCTTGGGGCTTGGGTGAAATGGTGGTTCAGGGTGCAGTTAACCCTGATGAATTCTACGTTCACAAGCCAATGCTAGAAGCGGGTCAATACCCTATCGTTAAGAAGACGTTTGGCTCTAAGCAGATCAAGATGATCTACTCAAATAGCCAAGAGATCGGTAAGCAAGTTGAGATCATCGATACCTCTGTAGAAGAGCGCAATGCCTTCTCTCTGAACGATGAAGAGATCAAAGAGCTGGCAAAACAGGCGATGATCATCGAGAAGCACTACCAGCGTCCTATGGATATTGAGTGGGCAAAAGATGGTATCGACGGCAAACTTTACATCGTTCAAGCACGCCCTGAAACCGTATGTTCTCAAAGCGAGCAAAACGTAATTGAACGTTACGAGCTGAGCAACAAAGCAGACGTTTTGGTTGAAGGTCGTGCAATTGGTCAACGTATCGGTAAAGGTCCAGTACGTTTGGTTGACTCTCTAGACCAAATGTCATTGGTCCAAGACGGTGATGTACTGGTTACAGACATGACTGACCCAGATTGGGAACCAGTGATGAAGAAAGCCTCTGCGATTGTTACAAACCGTGGCGGTCGTACTTGTCACGCAGCCATCATCGCACGTGAACTTGGTATTCCGGCTATCGTTGGGTGTGGTGACGCCACCAGCAAACTGACTGACGGTGAGACCGTAACAGTATCTTGTGCTGAAGGCGAAACGGGTTACGTTTACCAAGGCGAGCTGGACTTCGAAGTGAAACGCTCTGCGGTTGATGAACTTCCACTGCTACCAACCAAAGTCATGATGAATGTGGGTAACCCAGACCGTGCATTCGACTTCGCTCAGATTCCAAACGAAGGTGTCGGTCTTGCGCGTCTTGAATTCATCATCAACAAGATGATTGGTATTCACCCGAAAGCGCTGCTGAACTTCGACGCACAAAGCGATGAGCTAAAAGCTGAAATCACTGAACGTATCCGTGGTTACAAAGATCCAATCGACTTCTACGTTAGTAAGCTAACAGAAGGCATTGCTACCATCGCGTCAGCATTCTGGCCAAAACGCGTCATCGTACGTATGTCTGACTTCAAATCCAACGAGTACAGCAACTTGGTCGGCGGTAAAGGTTACGAACCGCATGAAGAAAACCCTATGCTGGGCTTCCGTGGTGCATCTCGCTACATTTCTCCAGTGTTTGAAGACTGCTTTGAGCTAGAAACTCAGGCAATCAAGCGCGTTCGTAACGAGATGGGTCTGAAAAACGTTGAAATCATGATCCCGTTCGTTCGTACACCGAGCGAAGCGGCATCGGTTATCGACTTACTTGCTAAGTTCGACCTACGCCGTGGCGACCAAGGTCTAAAAGTCATCATGATGTGTGAACTGCCATCAAATGCGGTACTTGCTGACGAATTTTTGAAGTACTTCGATGGCTTCTCTATCGGTTCAAACGACATGACTCAGCTTACACTTGGTCTTGACCGTGACTCTGGCGATGTTGCACACCTATTCGATGAGCGTAACCCAGCGGTGAAAGCCATGCTACAAATGGCGATCGATGCGGCCACTAAAGCAGGCAAATACGTTGGTATCTGTGGTCAAGGTCCATCAGACCACGATGACCTTGCAGAATGGTTAATGGAACAAGGCATCAGCTCTGTGTCATTGAACCCAGATACGGTTATCGATACCTGGTTGAAGCTAGGTAAAGTGAGCAAATAAGCCACTCTACTCTGTCGATAATATAGCCCTCAAGCTCCTGAGTTTGAGGGCTTTTTACTGTGTCTTAATTATGTCAAACCTACGTGAGTTCGTGACAGCAATCCCAACCCAATAAGCTGATCAATTCTCCCTGCTAAAATTTTCACCTAGAATAAAAGAATATGATTTCATAAAAGAATGGACCTATGAAAAAGCCACTTGCTCTCATTACCGCATTAACGCTTCTTGCTTCTCCTGCTTATGCAGACTGGGATGACATTTCCAACAGCCTTTCAGACCTAGGAGATGCCGTCTCTGACACCGCTAAAGAAACTTGGGACAGCACCAAAGCCTTCTCCAAACAAGCTTGGGAGGATTTCACCAATTGGTCAGAAGATGCGATTAACACCGCTGGCGAGTGGACCGACGCAAGCATTGAAACCAGTAAAGGTTGGATCGATGAAGCGGACAAGAAGATCACCGAACTGATGGAAGGCGATACACCTGAAGAAGCACGCCAAGCGATTGATCTTATGGCGGATAGCACACTTCTCAAACTGTTCAATGAAGAGCCTAAAGCCAAAGCACTGTACGACAAGGCATACGGCTACGCGGTTTTTGATTCACGCAAACTATCGCTGATGTTCCATACCAACTCGGGCTCTGGGGTTGCGGTCAACAAGTCCACAGATCAACGTACTTATATGAATATGTTTGGTGCAGGCGTCGCTCTTGGCGTTGGTGGTAAGTTCTACCAGCAAGTCGTACTGTTTGAAAAAGAAAAAGACTTTAACACCTTTGTCGAAGAAGGTTGGGAAGCATCAAGCGAAGCTTCTTTAGTCGCTGGTGAGGACGGCGAAGAAATGACAGCGCAATTCAACAGCGGCGTAGCAGTATATCAGCTAAACACCACAGGGTTATTAGTTGATGCAAACGTTTCTGGCTCAAAGTACTGGGTGAATAAAGAGCTAACCGATTCACAGTAATCTCTTAGTGACAATGATTTATTGAGGGGGAGCACAACGCTCCCCTTTCTGATCACTTTGGGATATCAGCCTGTTGCGTTATGCTTACCCCAACCTTTATCGAACTCCCGAATCACCATGCCCAGCGACGCATTCAACACTCAGCTTGCAGAAACAATATCTGCCCTTAACTCACCAAGCTTTACGCCTAAACTCATGTGCGTGATAGCTTCACTACTGAGTTTTGATTGCGCAGTGATCCTCGGCTACCGCGAAGGCAAACACCCTATCTACCTGTATGATTCGATTGAAAATGAACGCGAGCTACTGTTCCAGCGTTATCTCACGACTTCTTTTCAAAATGACCCATTTTATCAAAAACTTAACGCTAACAAAGAACAAGGTATCTTTACGCTCAAAGACGTGGTGAGAAAAGATGTCGCGCGCAACGATCTCGATTATCAAGCCTACTGCGAGCAGTTCTACCATCAAACTGGCTGGAAAGATGAACTCAGCATGTTGGTCGAAATCGAACCGACACGTTGGGTGATGTTCTACTTCGGTTTTATGCAGGACGATAAGCGCTTCACCAAGCCTCAAGTAGCCAAGCTCAAATCTTACTTTGCCATTATTCAGTCTTTGTGCCGACAGCACTGGAAACAAACCGAGTTTACACTCGCCGAGCCAGTTTTCAGTCCTACCACCTACTCGGGACAAATGCGTACTGCAATTGAATCCGCTCTGGCATCTTTTGGCGAAACTGTCCTCACTAATCGAGAACAAGAAATTGCCGCATTAATCGCGCAAGGCTATGACAGCAAAGAGATTGCAACGCAGCTAGATGTCGTAGAAGGCACAGTCAAGAATCACCGTAAACGCATCTACGCACAACTGAATGTGGCGTCTTTAAGCGAGTTCTTTCAGTTGTTTCTCAACCACCTGATCACTCAATCAAGATAACAAACTGTCCCTTTAGGGATATATCTCGATTCCGCATCGCCTTTTAATCTGAATACAACCGAACCAGATAAAGATAAGACGATGACACTGATTGAAGATTTACAAACTCGCGGCTTGATTGCCCAAGCGAGTGATTTAGACCAAGTTCAACAACTGCTTTCTGAGCCACAAACCTTGTACTGCGGCTTCGATCCAACCGCAGGTAGCTTGCACATCGGTCACCTTGTTCCACTTATTATGCTCAAACGCTTTCAAGATGCAGGACACCAAGCCATCGCCCTGATTGGTGGGGCAACGGGTATGATCGGCGATCCAAGTTTTAAAGCAACAGAGCGCAGCTTAAACTCAGAAGAAACCGTAACAGGCTGGGTAAAAGATCTGTCGAACCAAATTCAACAATTGATGAATAACCAAGTCAGCAAGCCAATGATCATGGTAAACAACGCAGATTGGGTGAAGCAAATTAACGTGATCGACTTCTTCCGCGATGTGGGTAAACACTTCTCCGTGAATACCATGATCAGCCGAGAGTCGGTTAAGCAACGCTTACAACGCCCAGACCAAGGGATTTCATTCACCGAGTTCAGTTACGCACTGCTGCAATCTTACGACTTTGCAGAATTAAACCGTCAGTATGGCTGTCGCTTACAAATCGGTGGTAACGACCAGTGGGGCAACATTGTTAGCGGCATTGACCTTACTCGCCGTCAAAATGGTGAACAAGTATTTGGCTTAACCTTACCTTTGATCACCAAATCCGATGGCACTAAATTTGGTAAAACCGAAGGAGGTGCAGTGTGGCTGGATCCAAGTAAAACCTCGCCTTACGCCTTCTACCAATTCTGGTTATCCGCGGAAGATGCCGATGTTTACCACTTCCTACGCTACTACACCTTCTTGAGTTGCGATGAGATTGCAGCAATTGAAACACAAGACAAAGAGAGTAAAGGCAAACCGCAAGCACAGCGTATCTTAGCGGAACAAATGACAAGCTTTGTTCATGGCGAAAAAGGATTAGCAAGTGCAGAACGAATCACTCAAGCGCTATTTAGCGGTGATGTGCAGCAATTGAGCTTGAGCGAGCTAAAACAGTTGGAACTCGATGGCTTACCGAGCATGCAAAGTGCTGAGCAAGACTTGGTTGAGCTTCTGG
Source organism: Vibrio sp. Y29_XK_CS5 (assembly GCF_024181835.1). NCBI lineage: Bacteria > Pseudomonadati > Pseudomonadota > Gammaproteobacteria > Vibrionales > Vibrionaceae > Vibrio > Vibrio sp. Y29_XK_CS5. The sequence continues at coordinate 273,111 of NZ_JAMZAM010000001.1, read as the reverse complement.
TTGAATCCGGTCTAGCCAGCTCAAAACGCGTTGCTCGTGAGCTAATTGGCAACAACGCCATCAGTGTGAACGGCGAAAAAATCGATACAGAAAAACCAAGCTTGAACTTCCCACTGTTCGACCAGTACTGGTTGCTTCAACGCGGTAAAAAGCACTTCTGCTTGGTGAAGCGTCTCGAAGGTTAATCGCTCACACTAACTACCGATAATCTAGCTAACTTAACTAAAGCACGAGCCACTGTGCTCGCGTTTTGGTTTTCCTATTTTGTGAAGCTAAGAGCTAACTTGAGCGCAGATGCCCGCTATAGTGTTGTTCTTCAAAAACAACAACATGACCAAAACCATGATCAGACACATTCTACTCATCAAATTTAAAGCTTCTGCCACCAGCGAAAAAATTCAGCAATTACGAGAGCTATTCGAAACCATGCCAACGAAAGTAGAAGGCGTAACCGACGTTGAGTGGGGCTTAAACAACAGCCCAGAAGGAAAGAACAAAGACTACACGCACGCCGTGATAATGACATTTTCTGATGAAGCAGGTCGTCAGAATTATCTGCCTCACCCTGAGCACGACGCCTTGAAAGAAGTATTTAGACCTCTGCTTGAAGACATCATCGTATTAGATTACGAGATTTAGTATCGGCTATTCATTCCAAATCGGTGGGACATATCATCATCCATACGTCCTCCCTTCCAGCCGCCAGAGCCCAATAAATTCAACACATCTTGCGCGTTGTAGTCACCACCTTCGAAAAAATCATTGGCGACATCAGTGCGCAGAGACTGAATTTCAGTAGCTTCTTCTGAGTTAAGCGCTTCAGGGTTAGCATAAAGCGCTAAAGCAATGTGTTGTTGGCGCTTACTTAACTCAGTTGTACTGCTCTGAACTTGACCAATAGAAAAGTAGTCACGACTGCCATAGCCCTTTATTAGCCTTGCAGACAGTAATTTAATGACCTTTTTGATTCGACGGCGTTGGATAACTCTCAGCACATTAATTCCCTATTTCTATTTGATGACAAGTGACGGTTATCAAAAGTCGCGTTATGTTTTGTGCATAACCTCGTGATGCTTTAGAGTGTCACGGTTTAATACAGTGTTCAATAAGCATGGAGCGCCAGAGTGAAAATTGACGATCTCAAACTGTTCATTAAGGTGGTGGATTTAGGTAGCTTTACCGCCGCAGCCAATGCGCTGGACTTACCACGTGCGAATGTAAGCCGGCGAATTGGAGAGTTAGAACAATCTCTTGGAGCACAGCTATTCCATCGAACAACACGCAGTTTATCGCTCACCAACAACGGCGAGGCGTATTACGAGAATCTGCAAAAAGCACTCACTATGCTCGACTCTGCAAATGAGCAAGTCAGCAACGATACCAATGAGGTCCGCGGTCGAATCAAGCTCGGTTTATTACCTGAAACCGATGAACTAGTGCGCCCTATTCTGTTCGACTTTCACGATCAATACCCTCATGTTGAGTTAGATATTCGTAATATCAACAACGGCTTTCATGATATGTTCCAACAAGGCTTGGATATTGCGTTTCACGGTGGTGCATTATTCGATTCTGATATTGTGGCACGCAAACTGCTGACGCTCGACCGATGCTTGGTCGCCTCCCCGAGCTACCTACAAACCCATGGAACGCCGGAAACACTAGAGCAATTAAAAACGCATCAATGCGTGTGCTTCCGTTGGCCAAATGGCGACATTGATAATGTCTGGCATTTTCAAGAACAAAGCGTACAACTCAGTCCCAAGCTTATCTCGAATAACATCGGTTTTATTAAAAACGCCACCATCTTAGATCGCGGCATTACTTTTATGCCCAAACTGCTCGTAAAACGTGAATTAGAATCGGGCACTTTGGTCCAGTTATTGTCACAGTATTCGGTAACAGAAGAGTCTGGCTGGCTACTCTACCCTCAACCTAAAACCCTAAGCCAAGCGAGCCGATTACTTATTGAGCATCTAATTAAAGAAATCCCCAAATTGGTTTAGATACATTATTGTCTCATTTTTTGAGACAGTGAGTCTCAGAGTCGAGTAATTATCTGAACAGCGTTCGATTGTATGATGGCACCAAAATTAGGGAGCCATCTTATGAACCGTCTATTCAAAACCACAGCGTTAAGTGCAGCGACACTCGCGCTGCTTGGTTGTAACCAAAACCAAACCACATTCGCCGAACCTGAATCTCCTCGACCAATACAAGTCGTCGAAGTAAAGGACAGCAACTCCGCCTCAAGCAAATCATTTAGCGGCATTGTTCACGCCAAAGAAAGTGCTTCTCTTTCTTTTCGTGTACCAGGCACGGTAGAAAGCGTTTTGGTGAAGAAAGGCGATCATGTCGAGAAAGGGCAAGTCATTGCTACGCTTGACCCACACGATTATCAAGTCTCACTAGAAGAGCTACAAGCTCGTATGCTGGAGGCAAAGTCCGCACATAAACTGGCGAAAGCGGAGCTTAAGCGCGTTAAGCAAGCAACTGACGATAATGCCATTGCTAGCGTTAATTTAGACCGTGCCATCAGCGGTTATGAACGCAGTCTATCCGCTGTCAAAGTGGTAGAAAAAAACATCCAGCGAGCGGAAGACGCACTGACTTACACCACATTACGCGCACCATTTTCAGGCAACATTGGTGAAGTCCGTATTGATGCTTTCGAACAAACCCTGCCTGGCGTGAGCGTGGCTACGATTCAGCAAGATGGGCAATGGGAAGTGGATATCGATGTGCCAGAAAATATGGTTCGACAGTTTAACCTTGGTCAATCTGCAGCACTTTCTTGGTACGGTGCTGAGCAAACCTACAGTGCAAAAGTCGCCGAGATTGCTCCGAAAAAGCATTTAATCAAGCAAACTTATCCTGTCACGCTAGCGATCGATTCTATTTCTAAAAACTTGTTCAATGGTAAAGCGGTTACGGTAACGACCTCGTTCCAACCGAATCAATCAAGCCACTGCTTCCCATACTCTGCCATTTTGGGCGAAAAGAAGACCCTACACGTCAACGTGGTGCGAGATGCTGTCGTACACAGTGAACCCGTTAACTTGCAATCCATCGATTCTCATCAAGCTTGTGTTTCCGGCGATTTCCAACAAGGTGACTATGTCGTTATCAGCGGAACTCACTATCTCAAACCAGGCGATAACACGCCAAACCTAACCATCAAAACGCTATAGGTTCAAACCATGATCAATTTAGCCGAATTCGCGATAAGACAGCGTACTTTCGTGTTGTTCTTCATCGCCTTAAGTGTGGTGGCGGGTATTTACTCCTACTTCGACCTAGGGAAATTAGAAGACCCAAGCTTTACCGTTAAAACCGCTGTCGTGGTGACCTTGTATCCGGGAGCATCGGCTCAAGAAGTCGAACAGCAAGTGACCGATACTATTGAGACTAAGCTGCAGGAAATGGCAGAACTGAACCGATTACGTTCATTGTCTCGTCCTGGAATGTCGATGGTATTTGTCGATTTGAAAGAGAGTCTCAATTCAAAAGCGTTGCCTCAGCAATGGGACTTACTGCGACGTAAAGTGAATGACGTGAAGCTACAACTGCCTTCTACGGCACAAATCAGCATAGTGCAAGATGAGTTTTCTGAAGTGTACGGCATGCTTTTCTCTATCCACAGTGAAGACGCAGCACCAGAAGAATTACGTCGTTATGCAGAAGAGCTTCAGCGCCAAATTAAGGCGGTAAAAGGCATCAAAAAGATCGAACTTCACGGCGTACAGCCGCGTGTCGTGCACATCGATATGCCTGATGAGCGTTTAGCACAATACGGCTTATCTGTGGCGCAAGTGTGGAACCAGCTCAGCACACAAAACATGACCTTTGAAGCGGGGAAATTCGATGCAGGAACCGAGCGTATTCGCATCACGCAAACCAGCGAGTTTCAATCACTAGACGATATTCGCAACTTGGTAATCAAAGGTGGCGTAAGTGAACTAGGCACAGGTCTAATTCGCTTAGGTGACATCGCCGAAGTGAGTATGGGATACCAAACTCCCGCGCTGACAGAAAGTCGATTTAATGGTCAACCTGCCGTGACTTTGGCGGTGAGTCCTGTTGAAGGCATTAACGTTGTGTCATTGGGCGATACCATTCGTGACATTATCCATAACTACGAGCAAACATTGCCGCTCGGCGTCGATATTTCTACCGTCGCTTATCAGCCAGAGGAAGTACAAAAAGCCATTGATGACTTCGTGGGCAACCTACTGGAAAGTGTCGGTATCGTATTCGTGGTGCTGCTGGTCTTCATGGGCTTTAAAAGCGCAACGATTGTTGGCTCAAGCTTGTTGCTAACAATCTTGCTCACGTTGATTTACATGAACATCGCGGGAATTGATTTGCATCGTGTCTCGCTAGGTACCTTCATCCTTGCGCTAGGCATGTTGGTAGATAATGCCATCGTGATCACTGACATGATGATCGTGAAGCTGAGCAAAGGCATTGAGCGCACTCGTGCTGCTATTGATTCAGTCAAGGAAACGGCAGTACCACTACTTGGTGCCACCATCATCGCCATCATGGGTGCAAGCCCAGTATTGTTTTCGAAAACCGACTCGGCTGAATTTGCCGGTTCAGTATTCTACATTGTTGCTTCATCGCTGCTGCTGTCTTGGCTGGTTGCCATGACCTTCACCGTATTGATGTGTTGGATGTTCATCAAACCAACACCCGCGGATGAAGATGCCAAACCAAGCCGATACAAGCAATTAGTGTTTTGGACAGTCGACAATCCGATGAAAGCACTGACGGCATTGATTCCGCTGATTTTAGTGACTGCATTTGCCGTGCCCTATGTAGCGGTAAACTTCATCCCACAATCGGATCGCCCTATCGTGTTCCTAGATTACTGGCTACCAAATGGCGCCAAGATTGAGCAAACCTCAGCAGACATGCGCAAAGTCGAACAGTGGCTGCTCAAGCAACCTGAAGTAGAAAGTATTTCTAGCTACATGGGCGCAAGTGCACCTCGATTCTCTGTGACTGTAGAACCCGAACCGTTTGATCCCGCATATGGTCAGATTTTAATTAATACCAAGGATTACGCAGGCATCAGCCAACTTGTTGAACGTGGTGATAAATGGCTGCAGAACACATTCCCGGACGCAGAGCCCCGCTTTAGAGCGCTGAAGCTCGCAACCTCGGACAAATACGCAGTCGAAGCTCGCTTCTCTGGTCCAGATGAAGTAGTACTGCATCAGCTAGCGGATCAAGCAAAAGCCATTTTTGCTACTCATCCTGATGCAAAATACGTTCGTGATGACTGGCGCCAAGAGAGCAAGGTTCTCAAACCCATCATCAATCAAGACAAAATGCGTCAAGCTGGTATCAACCGTGCGGACATCGCCTTTGCTTTGAAACGTGCTTCTGACGGCATGCCTTTGGGACAGATGAATCTCAATGATGAGCTCATTCCAATTCAACTGCGTGGCACTTCTCAAAACATGGCGTCACTGGAAACATTACCTGTACGTTCACTACTGGGCATGCACAGCGTACCTCTTGGTCAGGTGGTTGATGGCTTTGAGTTAGTACCAGAAGAGAGCATGATTTGGCGTCGTAACCGAGTAAAAACCATCACTGCGCAAGCGGGTGTCGCACGTCACTCGACACCTGCGACAGTAAGAAATGCTGTGAAAGATCAGATTGAAGCCATTCACCTTCCTGCGGGCTACAGCTTGGAATGGGGTGGAGAGTTCTACGACGAACACAAAGCTGTTACGGATATCTTCAAGCAATTACCGAAAGCGATGTTAATTATGGTGATCATTTTGGTCGCGATGTTTAACGGCTTTAAACAACCAATCATCATTTTTGCGACTTTGCCATTGGCCGCAACGGGCGCAACCTTTGCTTTGCTTGGTTTTGATAAACCATTCGGTTTTATGGCATTGATTGGTGCGGTAACGCTGACTGGGATGATCATTAAAAATGGCATTGTATTGATGGATCAAATCGAACTAGAACGAGCAAATGGACGCGCATTGGTCGATGCCATTAAGGAGGCTACCGTCAACCGAACGATGGCGATCTCTATGGGTGCATTAACAACAGCCCTTGGAATGATTCCGCTGCTGTCAGACCTATTGTTCGACCAAATGGCAGCAACCATTATCGGTGGCTTGGCAGCAGCGACAGTATTGTCATTGTTCATCATGCCGGCACTGTATCGCTTGGCATACAAAGAAAAGCCACAAACAACCCACACTGACGCCAAACTGAAGGAGGCGTAATCATGAAAAAGTTCGTTCTTGCGCCACTTGTATTGGCAATGAGTTTATCCGGTTGCGCTGTTGGTCCCGACTACCAAGCGCCAACCACAAGTATGGCTGAAACCTATCTTCATGCTGAGCAAAGCAACGTCAGCCAGGTTAGCGAAAAAGAAGCCTTTTGGTGGACGGAATTTAATGATCCGACGCTGAACGATTTAGTCCTTGATATGCAAAGCCAAAACATCCCGTTACGAGTGGCAGCAGAGCGCATCAAGATGGCTGAGAACTACAAAACCGTTGTAGAGTCATTCAAAGTACCAACCGTCAATATTGGCGCGGGTTACTTCAACTACCAACTGAGCAAAAATGATTCTCTGCTGGGTCCTGCACTCAATCCGATTGGTGATTCAGCAGCAGGTTTACCGCCACAGATTGGCAACACGACACTATTAGATAATCAACATGATGGCGTTTTTGCTGGTGCAAGCATCGCATGGGAAGTGGACTTATTTGGGCGTCTTGAGCGTCAATCTAATGCGGCAAAGATTCGTGTAGAACAAGCTGAAATCTATCAGAGTGGGCTCACCACATTGCTCACCGCTTATTTGATCCACAACTACTTACAATATCAAGGTGCAACAGAACGTCTCGCGTTGGCAACATCCAACCTAGAGGACCAACAAAAAACCATGGATTTAGTCGAAAAGGTGGTTCGCAGTGGTTACGGTTCCGAGCTCGATTTAGCCCAAGCTAAAGCAACATTGGCAGCAATGGAATCCATCATCCCTCAATTGGAAATCGCACAACAAGCGCACAAGCATCGCATTGCGGTACTACTTGGTGAGCCTTTATCGAAAGTCGAGATACGACTCGCTCAGTCACAAACAGTACCTACCATGCAAAACGTGGTGCCGATTGGGCTGCCTTCTGACTTGTTGCAGCGTCGACCAGATATCCGCATTGCGGAACGTGAAATGGCTGCCATCAATGAAGAACTCGCAGCTAGTGTGGCCAATCAATATCCGAAGTTCTTCCTAACAGGGGCGCCAGGTGTTTCAGCGTCTAGCTTTGATGACTTATTCAGTAGTGATTCATTTGGCTGGGTAGGCTCAGCAGGTATCAGTTGGAATGTATTTGACGGAGGTCGTGGTGAAGCGTTAGAGAAAATCAACCAAGCTCGTTTTGAATCCGCCACCTTGGCTTACCAACACGCCGTTGATTCCGCATTTACAGAAGTAGACTCGACCCTATTTGCTTACGGAAGAAGCCAAGAGAACCAACGCCGAATTGAAGAAGCGCTGGAGGCAACGGACAACGCGGTCAGCAAAGCGAAATCACTCTATCGCGCAGGTTTAATCGATCACTTATCCGTCCTTGATGCACAGCGACAAAAACGCATGATGCAAGACCGTCAGCTTGCTGCCAAATTGCAAACGGCACAAGTTACCGTCGCACTCTATAAATCATTAGGCGGTGACTGGGCGTTGGAACAACCACCAAAACAAGACGGTAAGTAACGCGTTTTTGTAAAAACGGTTTTGGGGAGAGGATCAGATTCATCTGGGACCTCGAATCTGCCCTCTCCTCTTTTTTATATAAAGTCGCGCATTGATACGCATTTCCTATAGTTAAAAGGATTGAAATCAGAGAGTAAGGAAGGAACTCCCTCATGATGACACTAATTTTTGTACTATTGTTAATCGCGATGCTCAGTGCATTTTTAGGCAAGAAAGCGATGGGTTATGCCTTCTTTGCTTCCTCCGTGATCATTGGGCTGTATTGGTTCAGCCACCATGCAACCGACCCTCTAGCTATTTTGTTGTAGGGGGCGTTGATATGAATCGCAACTATTTGGCTTTACTCAATACCCTCGGATTACTCGGCATGACCGCCGTGTTGTTAATTGGTTTTGTTCTGCAATTTGTACTCAATGAACTGCCTTGCCCATTGTGTCTGTTACAACGCATTGGCTTTGTCATGATCATGTTCGGCTTTCTATTGAATGTGGTTTACGGTCCGCACGCTCGACATTATGGCGTGGTTCTAATTGGCGCACTTTATGGAGTAGCCACATCGCTAAGACAAGTCTCACTGCATGTCATTCCGGGAACGCCTGGTTATGGTAGCCCTATCTTAGGTATGCATTATTACACTTGGGCGTTTGTCTTGTTCGTCGCGACTATATTTGCGGTGGCGGTCATCCTTATGCTCACCAGTAAAGAAGAGTCACCGGAACCTTACCAAATGAGCAACCTTGGTCGAATTGCTTGCCTGTTGGCTATCTCCGTTGTCGCACTTAATGCCATCGGTACATTTGCCGAGTGTGGTCCATACCAATGCCCTGATAACCCAGAAAGCTACTGGCTATTTAATTAGGGGCTTTTTGAGCTGATTCGACGAGGAGTCATGCATAGGTTAACGCAACCTTGTATCACTCCTCTTTTCTATCTGTCATGGGAATACCATATTCAGAGTAATCCGACTTGGTTCAAATTCATTAGTATGCAACTGGATGTAATTCAAACATGTCAGTATGTTTAGAGGTAAACGTACCGATTAATTCTCTCATCATGTTTTATTAGAACAGGAGTGGTTATGAACTTTGTCGACGGTGTATTACAAGTCGAATCCTTTCTCGCGGTGACTCTTGGAATCATCGTTTTATTCTTAGGTAGGCGATTAACGCAAGCGAGTACTTTCCTCAAAGAGTTCAGTATTCCAGAACCGGTTTCTGGCGGTATTTTGGTGTCCGTACTGTTTGCGGTGATTCATTACGTTACTCAAATTGATGTCCAATTCGATCTCGCGACTCGTGACCTACTCTTAGTGTATTTCTTTACCACCATCGGCATTAACGCAAGCTTGCAAGATCTGTTTAAAGGGGGAAAGCCTTTATTAATTCTGCTTTCGGTCACCATCGGCTATATGTTGATTCAAAACCTTACTGGTATCGGAATCGCCACCATGCTCGGTCAACCAGAAGCGGTTGGCTTGCTAAGTGGCACAGTCTCATTAATTGGTGGGCATGGCACTGCTATCGCTTGGTCACCAAGAATTGCTGAAATTTTTGACCTAAATACCGCCATGGAAATCGGTATCGCTAGCGCGACATTCGGTTTGATCTTAGCAAGCTTGATGGGAGGACCTATTGCTAAGTACCTGATCAACAAACACAACCTCAAACCCGCGAAAGTTGAAGAGATGGATGTCGGTACCGCGCAAGATGAGCCTCAACCCTCGATCAATGCCTATGACTTTTTAGACGCGATGCTAGCGATTCATGTATGTATTATCTTAGGTGCAATCTTGAATGAAGGCGTCAGCAGTTTAGGGTTAGAGCTGCCATTGTTCGTAACTTGTCTGTTTGCTGGTATTCTGATTTCTAACCTGATTCCTGCTTCTTACCCGCGCCTAACAGGAACGCGCTGGCCGGCTAGAAAACCCGCGGTTGCATTGATCGCAGATATGGCGTTAGGAGCATTTTTGGCGATGTCACTGATGAGTATGCAACTATGGGCTTTGGTGGATTTGGCAGGACCGATTTTCATCATTCTTGGCGCACAGTTTCTTGTCGCTATTTGTATCGCGATTTTTGTCGTTTTCCCTTTGATGGGAAAAAACTACGATGCGGCGGTGGTTTGTTCTGGTTTTGGTGGAATTTCTCTTGGTTCCACTCCAACGGCGATGGCAAATATGTCGGCAGTCGCACAGAAGTACGGTAACTCTCACCAAGCGTTTATCATCGTGCCTTTAGTCTGTGCGTTTTTTATCGACTTAGCCAACGCACTGATCATTCCATACTTCATCAATTGGATTGGATAATTAAAACGCCATCTGGTTAAAAAGAGGACACTTCGGTGTTCTCTTGCTTTATTCAAGCAAATATTGCTACCACTTCCCCCCTCACTAAGTTGTATAATGCTGACCTTGAAATATTTTGTTACGAACTCTGTAACTCTTGAGATGAACATGAACAGCAGCAGATGGGTTGGCCTTTCAATTGGTACCCTCTTTTTAATCGGAACCCTTATTCTTTTTGGTTCGACCGTACACGCCTCTTGGTACAAGATCCCAATGGAAGCCGTGAATGGCATTGCTTTTACCCTGTCATTCGGCTTAGGGCTGAATCACCTGTTTGCCTACATTTCTGCGTTTATTACCCTTGCAGCCTTATTCTATCTTGGTTATGCAATAGGTTACCGTATCCACCAAAAACTCAAGTAGACATCTCAAACTTAAGACTCATTTTAATCACCCCGCATAGTACTTAAGTACTAGTTTTTCCTCAATAATTTACCGGTTAACGCACTTTTTACGCGGACATATTGAGATCGGAGCATTTTCCCGAAAACCGTATAGTTTTATGCAACCCCGCCTCATAGAATAGTTTATAAAAACGGCAGTAGGTATCGAGCAACTATATGAAATGCAGTGTCGCTTGCAGACGAGAAAAACGCCCGAAAAAGCATATGCGCCTCGCATTTCCTTATTTATGCGGGGCTGGTTCTATGTTTCTCTCGTCCTCCATCCACACTCAACCCATACAGAATCCTCTCTCTGACTGCCCATTATTTGCTGTTCCTTTGAGACATAACTATGGACAGAACGCAGTTCACCAAAATTTTTACGCGCTACTATATGCGCTCCACAAGTCTTGGGATTCTTATCACCTTAGTCGCTTGTGCAATCAGAGGGGTTGATTATGTTGTATACCTTCCTTATATATTTTCCGCGATGGTCTGTTTTGCCTACCTTTGGGTGGGCAAATCATTTGCACTCGAGCAAAAGCATCAGTCTGTTGTCATCGCTCTGATCCTCGGCTACACCCTCACTTTTTACCTGTATTACTTCTTAGGCGGGCACTTTCTCTTCTCTTCGTTAGTCACCGTGAATCTCCTTTTAACCCTGATTGAGTTTGGCGTATTTTGGTCGGCACTCACATATGTCTTATCAATGGCAATCTGCTTTAACATTGATTTGATAACCGCAGGTAATTACCTGTTTAAACTACAGGGTTTAAGTGAGTTCTCCATTCGGAGCACGTTTCTTTACTTGTTCAATCTCTTTATTTACCAAGGCTTGCGCTCCATCGAGTGCTATTGGTTTAGCGCCTGGCAAACGCAATATGAACAAGTTGAAAAACTAGAAAGACTGCTCGAGATTGACGAGCTAACAGGGTGTTATTCCCGATTCAAAGGCAATCAGTTGATCGAACAACAGATACAACGAGCTCAACCGTTTACTCTGTTATATATCGACTTAGATGGCTTTAAATCGGTGAATGACGAATTCGGTCATGACGCCGGAGACAAAGTACTACAAATCACCGCCCAGCGTATTTTAAACCTACTCAGTGGTGGTCAGTTCGCAACAAGGATAGGTGGTGATGAGTTTATTGTTTGCCTCCCTGAGCTAGAAAGTACAAAGGACTTAGAACAATTTCAGTCTTCGCTGCACCAAGCGTGTAGCGCACCTATTTTTATCCATTTTCAAAACGTTCACATCGGTTTGAGTGTTGGTATTGCACGTTTCCCTTATGAGGGCAATAGCAGCGATTCCTTAATCCAGCACGCAGACCAAATGATGTATCTCACTAAAAGATCAAGAACATAGATTTGCGACTCATACCGAGTCGTTTCAAGCAATCAAAAATATAATGAGTTCAGGACGTAGATATATGGTTAGCAAGTTAGAATTTTCGCATGCTGTTGCAACAATTCGAAAGGAGAGAGGTTTAACTCAAGGTCAGTTGGCAGACGAGTTAGCACGGAGTTACAGTGCTTTTGAAAGCTTAAATCAACCTACATTAAGTCAATGGGAAAGCGGAAAAGTCACACCGAGTTTATTAAAAAGGCTCGCCTTCTCTCATTATATTGGTGAGCAATATCAATATACCTCAAGCGAGTATAAGCGCGTTAAAGCCTCGCAAAGTAAAAACATTTATTTAAGCTTTAAAGACATTGTTTATGAGTATCAAGTCACCGATGTAAAGAGTTGCTCACTCAATCAAATAAGCGCGTCGGAGTATCAACAAATTGATGCAGTCCACAAGCAGTTAATCACCCCAGGCGGTATGGCAGATACGCTCAATCAATTTGATGAATCTTCAAGTAAGGTACGCCTGTATTACTGTAAAGGCATGTTAGTCGGACACCTTATTTATCAAGAGCTGAGGTCTGAATTTAGGATTCTAAGCTTATGGCATTTGGGGCGCTCTATCCTGAAGTTTTTAGTCACCGATATCATCCAAGTCATGGGGAATGCGGTTGTCCACTTTCCGGTTCATGAACCCGTGGTAAAGCAACTTTTATTCGACATTTTTATACGGGATTTCTATCACCATCGGCGAGTCACGTACTTCAAAGCACCCGCCACTCAAATATTTGAAAACCCAATGGTTAAACACTGCTTCGATGGATTCTTAGATCTTGTTTTGTATCGCTTCCATCAAGTAGGAAATGAATTTATGCAGTCTCGACAGGAGGCCCACTAATGATGAATAACAATCCAACCACCAACACCATCTTATTATTCACTTGCAACAACATTCAAGGAAGAGGCTTACAGACGACAATCGAACAACAGCTTGGTCAACCAGTCCTCTTGGCGAAAGGATCAAGTACTGATCTTCCTGTTTATCGCGATGAACACTATGTTGCTATTGTCGACAGTTCACTGCCAGATCTCTCTGGGGTTAAAGTCGTGCTCAACGAGCTCGAGCACGTTGATGCGACCGTTTTGGTTAATGCCGAACCTAATTTGGGCATCGAGAGTCTGCTCTCTTGGTCGAACTTAAAAGGTCTGTTTTACTTCGATGAAGATTTTGACAAGGTGATTCGAGGATTAAAAGGTGTTGTGAATGGTGAAAACTGGCTCTCACGCGACATACTCAATCGTTTAGTGAGCTATCTTGTAAACTTAAATCACTCGGTTGCTGAGCTCGACACGAAACTCGAAATTGAGCTAACTCGACGTGAAATGCAAGTACTTACAGCGCTTTGCCAAGGAGGTTCTAACCTCGATATCGCCGACTCGTTGTTTGTAAGTGAGCACACTGTGAAGTCGCACCTCTACAGTATCTTTCGCAAACTTGAAGTGAAGAATCGAATGCAGGCGATCACTTGGGCAAAACGAAACCTGTTCTAAATCAAGCCGTTCTCAGGCTGAGAAATCAAAAGGGAGCACGGAAGCCCCCTTTCAAAAGTGCTTTCCGTTATTGCATCAAGTGGTAAACACGCAGAGACTCTGCCATTGCCGCCCAATCGTCACCCAAGAATGTTAACGTAACGGGCTGGTTTGCCAATAAAGTGATGCTTGAATCTTCAAAGCGCCCAGCCGTATCACACTCCAAATGAACAAAAAACGCCGCTTTATTTGCCCGTAGGGTCACTTGGTTTGCTTCAATCGTTACTTCAATATTTGCTTTAACCATAGGTAGCGTCTTCAGTTCATGAGTGCTAAACCAGGTATTGTTGATTCGTTCATCACCCACCTGCGCTTCCACATACAAGAACCCAGACTTCAGGTCGCCCAAACCAACTAGGTCAACCTGCTCATCTAAAGACCAAATGACAGTATTGCTATCATTCATCACCGTTTTCTCTATCTGCCAAGTTTTCTCAATTTCGCCTTGCCAATTAACCCAATGAAGTTGAATATCCGCACTAACTGGTATTTTGGCATCGTTGAGCAGATGCAGACTCAAGTTGCCTGTGTGCTCCGAGAACACGAAATACTGAGGTGCAAAGAAGCGTTTCGCATGGTAATGCAACTGCTTCCAACGACCACTGTATTCGATGCTAGACCATGAACTCACAGGCCAGTTGTCATTAAGTTGCCAATACAACATGCCACGACATATCGGTGCGATGGCTCGCCAATGGTCACACGCAGTTTTGATAGCCATCGCTTGCTGCACTTGGCTAAGGTACAACATTTGCTCAAAACCGCTAGGAAAACGGAAATATCGGGTGAACATCTCAGTAATGATGCTGTTACCACGTGGGTTCTTTTGGTGCTGCTCAAAGGTAGGTGACGTAACGTTCCAGTCTTGTTCCGGTACAAACTGTTTTGCTTCCGCAAACGAAGGCCAAGATTGGAAACCAAATTCTGAGCAAAAGCGAGGATTAATGTTTAGGTAGGCATTAAATGATTTTCCTGAATGCCACACATCCCAAAAATGCATGTCACCTTTACTGTCATCATGCCAAGCATCTCCGAAGTCCAGTTCACCATTACAAGGAGAGCTAGACCAAAAACGACGAGATTCGTCTAACTGTCCGATCACCTGCTCTATCATGCGGTTGAGACGGTCATAGTTCACCGTATATTTCACTTTGTTATGCTTGGATTCGTCATACCAGCCAATAGCTCCAATAACTTCATTGTCGCCACACCATAACGCAATAGATGGGTGTTCTTTTAAGCGTGGAATTTGGAAACGCAGTTCTTGTTCAACTTCTTTTAAGAAGTCATCGCTAGAAGGGTAAAGCGAACAAGCAAACATCATGTCTTGCCAAACTAACAGCCCCAGTTCATCACACAAGTCATAGAAGGTTTCACTCTCATACTGCCCACCACCCCAGACACGAATCATGTTCATGTTGGCATCAACGGCACTTTGTAAAAGCGTTCGGTAGCGGGTTTCGCACTCACGCTCCGGCATGGCATCGATCGGAATCCAGTTCGCCCCCTTAGCATTAATCGGAGTGCCATTAATGATGAATTCCATCGCCGATCCATGTTCATCAGCTTGATTATTTAAGCTCAACTCTCGTAAACCAATCTTACGGACTAGAGTTTGTTCACCAGAAGTGACTGAAATGGAATAGAGATGCGCTTCACCATAACCTGCCGGCCACCAAAGCTTAGGTTCGCTTACAAGGAACTCACAGTGATAGTGACCACTTCCTTCGGTTTGGAGCACTTGTCGTTCACCATTAAAATTAACAATGATTTCATGACATTGATTGCCAGCCTCTACCTCTATAAGAACGTCAACCAATACACTTCCATCTGTCTGCCATTGCTGGTTTGTGGAGAAGCTTTTTAACCACACGTCCTCGACAACATCGATTTGAATCGGGTCATAGATACCCGAGACCATTAAACAAATACCCCAATCCCATCCCGAATGACATTGGGTTTTGCGGAGCAAATTCATGTGTGGAATTTGGTTGTTGCCCATTGCAGAAGGAATAGGAAACGGCAGTTTCTTTGCTCGCTCTGCGCCTTCTAAGTCTACGCGAGCAAACTCAACTCGAATCGTGTTAGTGCCTTGTTTTAAGTAAGGTTTAATATCAAGACATTGTTGGGCAAACATGTTGCTGCAAGTTAGTACTTGCTCACCATTAATGTAAAACGTCGCTAAAGTATCAACGCGAGTAAGTGTCATCCAAACTTGTTTGGCAAAGAGCACTGCGTCATCCACATCAAACTGACGTGAAATATGCCAATCACACGTTTCAATCCAACGAACTTTCGCTTCGTTATCCGCAAAATAAGGATTAGGGATGAGCTCTGCTTGTAACAACGCAGAAACGTTGTCTCCAGGCAAAGTCATTGGAATATCTATATCTGGGTGCTGTGGTGAAGTTAACTGCCACATTCCATTGAATTCAACATGAGCCATAGGATAAGACCTTTAATTTTTATTAGAACAGGTTGGTTCAATGTAATCCTGAGATGTCCTTGCAAGAATAAGGGAAATGTCATTTACGTATGAAATGCGGCGCACTTCACGCAAAAAATCTCTACCCCAAAATCAGTAATTTGCTTCAGATTTCCATAATTAATCTGGCTCTACGGTTATATTGGTGTGCTCAACGTGCTAGTATCAGCGGCTTTTTGATCATCCTCACACTTTTCGAGCTATTCGTGTGAGGGAAATGCACGGCTTCCGAGCCCTAAAAAGCGAAGTAATTATGTCAAATATGACGAACGCCGCCTCTCATGCTCCTATTCAGGAGGCAGACTATTCTGCGATTCATCCTCCTTCCCTTCTCAAGCGTCTTGAACTCACTAACCCTGTTTTCTGGTTAAGTGGTAGCTTCCTCACTGTGTTTGTTTTGCTAGCTCTAACGAATACAAACTCTCTGACCGCAATGGTTAATGCAGGCTTTGGCTTTGCAACTCAATACTTCGGTGCCTTCTGGCAAGTATTACTCCTTCTGAATTTCCTTATTGGTTTGGCTATTGCGCTAGGTCGTACGGGTTACGTACGCTTAGGTGGTTTAGCGAGACCAGATATCGATACCTTTAAATGGCTATCAATCGTACTTTGCACCCTACTTGCTGGTGGCGGTGTATTCTGGGCTGCAGCTGAGCCTATTGCTCACTTTGTTTCTGCACCACCTTTATATGGTGAAGCCTCACCAAAAGCCTCTGCAATCAATGCGCTTTCTCAGTCTTTCATGCATTGGGGCTTCCTTGCTTGGGCTATCTTAGGTTGTCTTTCTTCTGTGGTGTTAATGCACCTTCACTACGACAAAGGTTTACCGCTTAAACCACGCACTTTGCTGTACCCTGTGTTTGGCGACAAAGCGATTCACGGTCGAATTGGTGATGTCGCAGACGCGTGCAGCATCATTGCTGTAGCCGCTGGTACTATTGGTCCAATCGGCTTCTTAGGTCTACAAATCAGCTACGCATTGAACTCTCTGTTTGGTTTGCCAGATACCTTCATTACTCAAAGCCTGGTGATTGTCGCTGCGATTCTCATGTACACTTTGTCAGCGCTAAGCGGCGTGAGCAAGGGCATTCAACTTGTTAGCCGTTACAACATTGTGTTGTCTGTAGCATTGATTGGTTACATTCTGTTCTTCGGACCAACTAGCTTTATTGTGGATGGTTACGTACAAGGCATTGGTCGCATGGTTGATAACTTCTTCCCAATGGCGCTTTATCGCGGTGACACAGAATGGTTAAGTTGGTGGACGGTTTTCTTCTGGGGTTGGTTTATTGGTTACGGACCAATGATGGCGATTTTCATTGCTCGTATTTCACGAGGCAGAACCATTCGTCAGTTGATCCTCTCTATCAGCATCGCTGCGCCTTTGATCACCTGCTTCTGGTTCAGCATTGTTGGCGGCAGCGGCTTGGCCTTCGAGCTAGAAAACCCAGGTTTGATTTCATCAGCATTCGAAGGCTTTAACCTTCCCGCCGTTCTACTTGCCATTACCTCTGAATTGCCATTCCCAATGGTGATTTCAGTATTGTTTTTGATCCTGACTACGACTTTTATCGTAACGACTGGTGATTCAATGACTTACACCATTAGTGTCGTGATGACGGGTTCTACCGAGCCAAATGCCGTTATTCGTTCATTTTGGGGCTTGATGATGGGGGTGGTGGCAATCGCACTTATTTCTATGGGCTCAGGTGGTATCTCTGCACTGCAGTCTTTCATCGTCATTACGGCAGTACCCGTGTCTTTTATTCTGCTGCCAAGCATTTGGAAAGCACCAAGCATCGCGAACCACATGGCGAAAGAGCAAGGTTTGATTTAGTACGTTACTGAGTACGCAGCCTTAACTAAATGAAAATCGGCCCCGATAGATAACTTGTGTCGGGGCCGAATATTATGGTTTGGATTCAAAAAGTTTCACTACTTACAGATGAAGTTTACGCAGTTCTTTCTTATCCACTTTACCAACGCTGGTCTTAGCAATCTCGTCCACTATCTTCACTTTAAGTAATAATGCTTCTCTAGCAAGAATCCCTTTATTGATGAAGTCTTTCGCAAAACCTAACAGTTCCTTTTCTGTGACTTGAGCGTCTTCTTTCAATGTCACCAAAGCTAACGGCACTTCACCCCACTTGTTGTGCGGCATACCAATCACCGCAACTTCGGAAACACTCTGATGCTGGTGGAGAATGTCTTCAAGCTCTAAAGAGCTTACCCACTCACCAGATATCTTAATCATATCTTTTACGCGGTCAGTGATCTTGATAAAGCCTTCGTCATCAATATGCGCCACATCACCTGTGTGCAGGTAACCGCCACGCCATAGTGCTTTAGAGTTTTTGTTGTCTTTGTAGTAGTTAGGCGTTAACCAAGGTGCACGAACAACAATTTCACCAGCGGTTTCGCCATCATGAGGCAGTTTGTTCATATCCTCATCCACAATATACGCTTCTACAAGCGCAACTTTCTTACCTGTCTTCGAGCGATATTCCGCTTGTTGGTCGACATCTAACTCTAATTGCTCAGGCGTCAATTGGACGATAGAAAGAATAGGTCCAGTCTCACTCATGCCGTAACCAGCAAATACGTCGATATCACGTTCTAGAGCTGATTTACATAATGCTTTTGGTAGCGCAGCACCACCAATGACGACTTTCCACCCAGAAAAGTCCATCGCCTTCGACTTTGGAGAGCTCAGAAGTAGATGCAAAATAGTCGGCACACAGTGTGAGAACGTCACCTTCTCTTGCTCAATCAGGTTAAGCAAAACATCTGGAACATACTTACCCGGGTAGACTTGCTTAACACCAAGCATGGTTGCCATATATGGAAGCCCCCAAGCATGGACATGAAACATCGGCGTAATCGGCATGTAGATGTCACCTTGATGCAATCGACCTTGCGAAGCATTGGTACCGATTGTGCTTAATATACCCATAGTATGAAGAACAAGTTGACGATGCGTGAAGAAAACGCCTTTTGGAAACCCTGTAGTACCCGTGGTGTAGAAAGTTGTCGCCACCGTGTTTTCATCGAAATCTGGGAAATTGTATTCCGTGCTTTCCTGTTCAAGAAGGCGTTCATACTCACACTCTTCATCATCACGTAACACAACGTAGCGAGTGACCGTATCAATGCGCCCTTTGATCTGGTCTAAAATTGGTAGAAACTCTTCATGAATAAGAATGATGTCATCTTCAGCATGATCAATGGTGTAAAGGATCTGTTCTGGAGACAAACGAACGTTAATCATGTGCAGCTTGGCACCAATCATTGGGATAGCAAAGTAACATTCAAGGTAACGGTGGGAGTCGTAATCCATCACAGCAACCGTGTCGCCTTTTTTCACGCCCATTTTGGTAAGCGCGTTGGCAAACTGTCTTACACGGTCATGAAACGTTTTGTAGCTATGACGGCGGTGGTTAGCGTAGACGATTTCTTGCTCTGGGTTGAAAGCAACTGGGGAAAACAGCAAGTTTTTAATTAGTAACTGATAATTGGATGGATCATTTACATACTGGTTCATATCGGGGGTTCTTTTTGTATTTTTCTTAACGTTCGCTTTGCGAGTGACTCTATTATCGCTCAAAAGCGTGACTGTATTCAGTACACAAGAATAAGATTAGATTCGAAAGTTCTATTGTAGCTCTCTAACGCCAACTCAGAAATGCTTCATCCCTAATCATTGAAACTAAGTTTTGTGATAGTCCGGAGAAAGTGCAACGAAACCGTCACAGTTTGTCGTTAGCATACCTCACGCACTCATAAGCCTCGCTCTATACTGAGCGACAAGTTACATCGTCCTCAACCCAACCAGTGAGAACCAAACTATGTCCAAACCTTTGTATGTATTTGATATGGATGAGACCTTAATCAACGCAGATTGTGCAATGATTTGGAATGAGTTTTTGGTGGAGAAAGGCATCGCAACTGAGCCTAACTTTATTGAGGAAGATCTTCGCCTAATGGGCTTGTACGCAGAAGGGAAAATGGAGATGGAAGATTACCTAGCGTTTTCCATGAAGCCAATAGAAAACATGCCTATTAAAGAAGTCAACGCCTTGGTTGAAGAGTGCGTTGAAAAGCATATTCTGGCTAAACAGTACCCTCAAGCCAAAACGCTCATTGAGCAACTGTCTGGTGATGGTATTGATATGGTCATCATCTCTGCAAGTGTCACTTTTTTAGTGACAGCTGTTGGACGACATCTGGGTATTCCGACTTCTCTTGGAATTGACTTGGTGGTAGCGGATAACCGCTATACCGCAGAAATCGATGGAATCCCAAGTTACCGAGAAGGCAAAGTTACCCGATTAAAACAGTGGTTGGCGACACAGGCAAAGTCCTATTCGGAAATCCACTTCTGTACTGATTCAATCAACGACTTGCCACTGTGTGAATACGCAAATTACGTCTACCTTGTGAATCCATGCCCTCGCTTAAAAGTGCACGCTGAAAGACCGAATTGGACCTTGTTGAATTGGGGTTAGTGGTTCAACACTAACTGCTAATAGGTAGATAAAAAATCATGCTCTGATGAAACCTAGCCTACTTCAGCAAGTGCTCAGAAGAGCCTTCTTCAATATATTTAGAAACATGTAATGAAGACACTATAATCTCTTCTGCCTGTTTCGAATTTTCGAAGCAGACACCCATATATTTATCATTCCATCCATCATGGTGGACTTCCAAATTAATATATCCATATTCATTGAGGATATAGAAATACTGATTCTTTAGATTTGATTCTGAACGAACCTCTTCATACATTATATAATTACCCCTAAAAACAAATTCAGGATTTTTTATTAAAACTTCTTGAATTCGTTTATTTATAAGGCTTTCCTTAAGTCTCAAATCACCAATAATGTAATTTTCGTTGAAATGTTCATTAATTAGCTTAATTTTAAATTTATTATACCCTCTTCCTGTTTCAGGATCATATTCCTCTGCGTTATAGAATGTTTCATATCTTTGTTCAATATCTCTTTTTATACAATCCATGTCTATTTCTTTTTTATGTTTAAAAAGAAAAGGGATCAATTGAATTTTAACGGTCAATTTACCATAGTAACTATAATTCATAGGATATGGAATTAACGTATGGTAAAACCAATCTAAACGTGATATTTCAATAATATCGTTATGATATTTAGTTTTTGAATTATTAAGATAGTATTCAAAATCCACTTCTGGCAAATTACCACTTAGACTACTTTCGTTAAACCCTTCAGGAACAGTCAAGTCACAAATTAAACTACCAAACCGATAGAGTCTTTGTTGCGTTTGAGCAAGCTTAGCTCCTGCCCGAAACTTAAGATTAAAAAATGAAGAAATGTACATCAGTGCTTTCCTATTTTCGCATATTTTCCTACCACCCTCGCCTTTTGCTTTGCACCATTCTCTCGTAACTGTTTTTCATAGGTGTCAAGTCCAAGGTAAGGAAGTGAATGAGGACTTCCACCAATTGTTTTAGATAAAAAACATGCCCAAATAAATACTGGACTCAAACTTAAGTTCATTTTTGTCAAGCTAGTCATTCCATTTAAACCTATAACGTTAGGTACAAAATCTGCTGGATTAGATCTTAACTCCTGAACCTTCATACCAATATTTTTGGCTTTAACAGCCAAAATTCCATAATTTCCACCAGGGCTATGTACTGCTAACTCATGCCCCTCTAATCTTAAATTTGGTCTCTGCTTTCTTACTTCTTCAAGTGCTGAACGAAATATAATGGCTCCTTGGCTATGAACCGTCCATTTTACTTTTCTACGTTCACCTTGCGACTTTATCATTAAAGATGCAAGCTGTTGAGCATTCCTGCTTTTGAATATTCGAGTTTGGTCAAATATACATTCAGCTAAATCGAACACTCCACCATCAGTAGGGTTATGAAATAGATTGTACCTAACAATATTATCTTTTCTGTATGCGACATCTGTATGAACACCCATCAGCTTAGATGCAGTATTGTAGTCGTTGTTCATTCCATTAATAGTCACATGTTCACAATTTACTTTGTTGATGATCTCAGCTCCATAACTATCCCAGCTATTTAAAGCATCTTCGATTTCAGAGTTACTGCATTTATCTTTAGTATATCGAGCATCACTTTTTTTTCTTACATCATATAACATCGTTCTTTGTTGCTTTGATTTTAGTTTTGAACCATGTAGTTCATTGTCAATCATAATCTCTTCTATGACTATAGAACCAATATCAGAAATTCGATATAGAATTAAAAAATGATAACTTGTAAATGGATTCATATTTCTTGCAATGCGCCAAAAAGGATTAACCCTATGTTTTATCAAACTAGACTTATTAGGATTATTTATTATTTTATAAATATCATCTATGACATTTTTCCTATCGAAATCTGTCATTGACTTTATTACCAATATTGCTTGTCTAGTAATGTGAATATTTTTATCGCTCAAAAATTTAGGGTTAATCCCTAATAAACTTATATAATCACTCGTTCTATTTAATACAAAAACATCTCTCGCATTACTTTCCGTCGGAGCTTTATCTAACATTTTCCAAGTCATTTTATCTTTCTCAAATATAGCAAAGATTATATGTTAATAAATTCAATACAAACTTAAGGATTAGATTAGATATATTACGAGTGGTGCATCCAATTTGTGTAAGTAAGTATTTTATCTTTTACAAATTTACTTTCCTTCACTAAAAATGGAAGATGACAACATCTAAAACACCAAGTTCAAGCCTTCATCACAAATTAATCAATTGATTAAATAGCGATGAATTTTTCGTATGTCGTATAACGAATCGCCGTCTTATAATTAATCAAATGTTTAATATTTTGAGAGGCAACGGTGACAAAAGCTCAAAGAAAGGCAGGAAGACCCACAGACCAAATTGATGCTCGTGAAAAGTTAATATTCCACGCACGCGAGCTCTTCACCATCATGGCCTACGACAAAGTATCCACTCGTTTGGTCGCACAAAAGGCTGGAGTGAATGTCGCGATGATTCGTTACTACTTTGGAAATAAAGAAGGGCTATTTGAAACGATGCTGCGCGAGACACTGTCACCCATGCAGAAGCAATTGCAAGCTCTCGTATCAGACAGCAGTGAGCAAAATTTTCTCGACTTAATGCGTACCTATTACCGAGAAATGATCAAAGTGCCGCAGTTTCCTCGCTTAATAGCTCAAGTCATGCACATGCCTCCTTCCGAAACTCAACGAAAGTTACTTGAAAAAGTATTTGCCGACATCAGCCAACCAATGCAAGGGGTTATCTTCGATAAGTTGGTCGACAGTGGTGTTCTGCGAAAGGGAGCTGATCCGCAACTTTGTCGTGTCTCTTATATCAGCTTAATGGTTTTCCCTTTTATGGCACCACCAGCGCTACTCTCCATACACGGTATTGAACTCTCAGAAGCATTCTTGAACCGGTTGTTCGAACACAACATACAACTGATGAAATATGGACTCTTAGACTCGGGCGACCAATATGAAAATGAATAAAAAACTGTTGTTCTTTCCTGCCCTTGCTGCCGGGATCGTCATTCTGCTTTTGGCAATTAACCTCAAACCAGATTTGCCAGTAAAACCTGCGGGGGATCGCGCAAGGTTAGTCGAAACTGTTCCTCTTGAACTGAAAGCCATTGCTCCTATCGCTATTGGGTTCGGAAAAATTACACCCAAAATTGAGTGGAAGGCTATCGCCGAAGTCACTGGAAAAGTAGTTTATCGCCACCCACAATTGGAAAAAGGGCAAGTACTACAAGCAGGAACGGAGATCTTAAGGATCGATCCACTCGATTACGAATTAAAACTGGTTCAAGCTCAAGCCGACCTTAAGTCTGCACAAACCTCTCTAGCTAAGCTAAACCAAGAAGAAGCGAACTTAAAAAGCACACTAAAAATTGAAGCGAATCGTTTAGTGATCGCCAACAAGGAACTTGCTCGTAAACAAAACCTACGCAAGAAAGGCTTAACATCACAATCTGATGTGGATCAACAAGAGCAAAGTGCGCTTTCTCAGCGTAAGTTGGTGCTTGATATTGAAAATCAGATAGGTTTGATGCCAGATGAGAAGCGTGTCGCTGAGGCGTTAGTTAAGGTCAACGCTTCGAAAGTGGATGAGGCGAAACGTTCACTTGATAAAACCTTCATCACGCTCCCATATGATCTGCGCATTGCTCAGGTGGATATCGAACAAAATCAAGTAGTGAACCTTCAACAAACTATGGTCACAGGGCATGGCATTGATGTGATGGAAGTTGAAGCCCAGCTGTCGATACATGATATGCAAACCCTTGCTTCAAGCATCGGTGAGTTTTTACGTGATGAGTCTGGTATCCCACAACCTGATATGAATGCTATCCACGCCATTATTGAGCTTAATAGCGGCAACCTATCTGCGTCGTGGTCTGCTAAAGTCGCGCGTATCAGTGAGACGGTGGATCCAAGCCAAGCCACCGCTGGGGTGATATTGGAGATTGAGCAAGATTATCGAGCATTGAAACCAACGTCTGTACCACCTCTCGTGAACGGTATGTTTGTACGTGCGTTGATTGAAGGACAACAGAATCCAAGCTGGGTTATTCCTGAACGCGCGCTCCATGGAGACAAGATCTACCTGATGGGTGAAGATAACCGTCTTCAAATCGTGACTGTTGAGGTACTCTATCGACGCGACAACCAAGTCGTTGTCGAAGGTGCCTTGGAACAAGGTCAAAAGTTAATCATTAATGACCTGTTGCCTGCTATCAACGGCATGTTGTTGAAGGAAGCATCAGAGCAGAGCCAAACGGTGACTGAGGGGTCCGACTCATGATCCGATTCTTTGCAAAACACCCAACCGCAGCCAATTTGTTGATGTTGACGTTGCTTATCTTGGGTATTTCTTCCCTCTCTGGCATCAAGCGAGAAACCTTTCCGGAGTTCGATCCCCCTTATATTCTTGCTGGCGTGGTTTATCCAGGAGCATCCCCTCAAGAAGTGGAAGAGAGTATCTGTGTTCGTATGGAAGACGCCGTAGATGGACTCGCTAATATTGAAGAAACTCAGTGTGAAGCTATTGAAGGGTCAGCTCGTCTCATCTTAAAGTTAAATGAGGACGCCGATATCGGTCGCATGCTCGTTGACGTTCAAACTCAAATTAACTCGATCAATGACTTCCCACAAGAAATTGAGTCGCCCGTAGTTCAAGAACTGGACTGGAACGAGCCTGTCGTTGATGTGGCAATCACTGCAGATACGACTTGGCCGGAATTAAAAGGGTATGCCGAACAACTTAAACGCACACTAAAACTCGATTACGGCGTGTCTCTGGTCGATGTGGCAGGCTTCTCGGATCATCAATACAGGGTAGAGCTTGATACACAAGCGATTCGACAATTAGGTCTGAGTGTGGGTGATATTGCGGAACAAATTGGTCGTCAAAACGTTAAGTTACCAAGTGGTAATGTTGAAACACCAGACAAAAATTTCCTGATTCGTTTTGACGAACGCCGCGTTACGCCAGAAGAACTAGAAACTATTGTTGTTGGCTCAGGTCCGAATGGCTCAATCATTCGCTTAAAAGACATCGCTACGATTACAGATCGTTTCGAATTAGATGAGCAGAAAGTACTCTTCGATGGTCACCCTTCTGCCCTTCTAAAGATCAGTAAAAACAAAGAAGACGATGCTCTCAGAATCAAAGAACGTGTCGCTCAATTTGTGGAAGAACAGCAAGCCATTGCGCCAGACGGAGTCATGCTACAAATGACCAATGATCTCTCGTCGGTGCTTTGGGATCGTCTTACTATGATGGTCAAAAATGGCTGGCAAGGTATCATTTTGGTCTTCGCTACGATGTGGTTGTTTTTTAGCTTTCGCTATTCATTTTGGGTTGCCGCCGGTTTACCTGTTGCATTTTTAGGTGGCTTGTTTTTGATGGCACAGCTTGGACTATCCATCAACATTATGTCCTTAGTCGGCTTGCTAATGGCGATCGGTATCATGATGGATGACGCAATCGTTATAGCGGAATCCATTGCCGCTCACCTTGACCGAGGCGAAGAGATTGATGACGCCGTTATCAAAGGCGTTAAGAAAGTTTTACCGGGTGTAATTTCTTCCTTCTTAACCACCGTTTGCATCTTTGGTAGCCTGCTGTTTCTACAAGGTGAAATGGGTGCAGTGCTAAAGGCGGTTCCGCAAGTACTTATCTTGGTATTAAGCTTGAGCTTAGTGGAAGCATTTTTGATTCTACCCAACCACTTATCTCATTCACTGCATAAACAAAAACAAGACAAGACCACGCCAAAGTTCAAACAAAAGCTACTGGCATCTTTTGAGAACTTCCGTAATACCACGCTGGTTAATGCCGTAGATAAAGTGGTTGAGTATCGCTACGCTTTCATGGGCAGTGTCATTACTTTGCTGCTGATTTCTGCCGCAACGTTAATTGGCGGTTTGCTTAAATTCCAGCCCTTCCCTGAGCTAGACGGTGATATTGCCGAAGCTCGTATCATTCTTCCTCCTGGGTCTTCGCTATCCCAAACAGAGGCAGTGGTAGATAAGATCGTCGCATCAGCGCAAAAGCTCGATAAAGAATGGACTGAAAAAGTTGAAAGCGGTAATCCGCTCGTACTACACATAACCAGTCAATTCAACACGAATGCTGATGCCAACGAATCAGGTCCCCATATCGCAACAGTTAGATTGGACTTGTTAGGGGCAGAAAGCCGCAACACTCTCATTGATGACTTTATCACAGCATGGCGTGAAGATATTGGAGAACTCGCAGATCCCATCTCTCTGGTATTCAAACAGCCCACGATGGGACCGGGTGGTCGAGCAATAGAAATTCGTGCAAAACATGATGATCTTGATGCATTGAAAGCGGCTTCGATTGATATTCAACAGTATCTTAATGAATTTGACGGTGTTCATGGCGTGCTAGATGACATGCGCATGGGTAAAGAGGAAGTTCTGGTTAAATTGCGTCCCGGCGCAGAAGCTTATGGCATCAATGGTCAGCTTGTTGCAAACCAACTGCGTGCGGCATTTTTTGGTCAAACCGCTGACGAAATCCAAGTCGGCGTTGAGAATATTTCGATAGAAGTTCGGCTAGATAAAACGCAAGCAGGCGACTTACAACAGTTGGCGAACTTTCCGATTATCTTGCCAGACGGTAGCCAAATTCCGCTCGCGACCATTGCAACATTGAATTTCCAGCGCAACTACGTACGCATCCAACGTATTGATGGATTGCGCACGGTGAGCGTATTTGGTGATACCGACAACACCAAGGCAAACTCAACCGCTATCATTCGCCAATTCCAACAAG
The DNA here is from genome assembly GCF_024181835.1 of Vibrio sp. Y29_XK_CS5. Lineage (NCBI taxonomy): Bacteria > Pseudomonadati > Pseudomonadota > Gammaproteobacteria > Vibrionales > Vibrionaceae > Vibrio > Vibrio sp. Y29_XK_CS5. The sequence continues at coordinate 245,871 of NZ_JAMZAM010000001.1, read as the reverse complement.
ATGAAGCGCCAAAATTGATGCAGAAGTACCCTGGGTTACGTTTCGACTTTGAAGGTGAAGCTAAAGACACCGCCGAGACCGGAGCCTCTATGGGCAAAGGCTTCTTGCTTGGGTTATTTGGCGTGTTTGCCATCCTAAGTTACCAATTCCGCAGTTACTTGGAACCGTTTGTAGTCATGCTCGCGATCCCACTTGCTTTTATCGGGGTAGTATGGGGGCATATTGTGCTTGGGCATTCCTTAAGTATGCCGAGCATGATGGGCTTTGTCTCATTGGCTGGTATCGTAGTAAACGACTCAATCTTGCTAGTACAGTACATACGCCATCATGTAGATGAAGGTGACAATGTTCATGATTCTGTCGTTAAAGCGAGTAGAGAACGTTTCCGTGCCGTATTCCTAACCTCGATGACAACCGCTGCAGGTTTGCTACCGTTGCTAACGGAAACCAGTTTGCAAGCCCAAGTTATCCAACCTCTGGTTATCTCTATCGTGTTTGGTATTTTCGCCTCGACGTTGTTGGTACTGTTTATGATTCCTGCCGCTTATGCCATTTTGGCTGACTTCGGTCTAGTTCATAAGCACGAAGAGATCTAAAACAATCCGATAAGTTTCCTTATCAAAACAAACAAGAGCGGCTTAGGTCGCTCTTTTTGTTTTCAGTGAAAAACGTTAAAAGCCACACAAACACGTAACAATTAAAAGGTTATTATGAGGCATTAAGTGCAAATATGAACAATTGAGAATGCGATATGTTGACTTTTATATAACTAATTCAAATGACAGGTACCGTGTTTATGATAAGTTTTATTATCAAAAACGACATTTAGCACAGTAAAAACACACACAGACAACACATTCACAATTTGAACTAACGATAATGAAATCATTGATTGAAGAATTAACATTTTAACAATGATTACAACAATGTTAACTTTAGCCCCGTTGGTCGCACTGGTGGTAAGCCTCTCACCAAGCCTATTGTCAGTATGATATGGACGTTCGACCATCTCCAAAATGAATAGACACCCAAATTGGTGCCCTTTTTTCGCCCGCGAAGGTATTCTTCGCGGGCTTTTTTCTTTCTAACTATTTCAACTCACTACTGTTGCCTATCATGTCGCCAGATATATCGTTCGTTTTCACTAACTCGTAAACACAAAAAAAGCCAACCTAGTTAAATAGATTGGCAAACAGAGCAACAAGATTGACGCCGATAATTCATCACGTCGCCCTTGTATCGGATGTACTTTGGTTAATCGCGCTTCCTTGTGACTAACACGGAATCTTTAACGTCAGAGCTTAAGATTTGGTTGCCTCTATCTTCTGGCACTTGATCTTTACCAACTGCGCTTGTTGTTCTTTGATGTGTTTAACAATGCGCTCATCACGTTCATCAATGGCGTCCATGTTCATTTGTTGGATGTCCGCAACTGCCTCATGCTTCATTGTTGTAAATTCTTGACGTAGATCTGCACTCCACTCATCTTTGTCTAGAGTGTTAGCAGCAGCGATTGGTGATGACATTACAGCAATAAGACCTAGAGTAGATAGAAATACGCTTTGCATAATAAGCTCCTTAGGGATTAGCAGTTCATTGGGTTGCATCCTATACATTGCACATAGAATGCCAACTTTTTAAACCTTTAATATCAATGACTTAAAATAAGCATCATTTTTCCACCATCTGCTCGGTGGCGAATTTCACACACTCAGTGTTAAATTAACCAAGCAAATTTATGAATATTTAACCATTCACTCAATTTATAGTATAGGAAGTTCATTTCAGTTCGCTTAAGGTACAAAAAAAGCAGCCCGAAGACTGCTTTGTAATTTCGTTCTAGGTGAAACTAGCTTTGCATACTTTCTCTACCAGTTGTATTCGCTGACGGCTTCTTGAACTTACTCATCACACGCCCGAAAAAGCGTTTGATTGCTCGGAAGATGTTTTTAATGTCTTCAAGCATCAGGTACAAACAAGGCACCAAAATCAAGGTAAGTACAGTAGCAAACAGCACTGCGAAACCAAGGGCTACTGCCATAGGGATAACGAATCGAGCCTGCAAGCTGGTTTCAAACATGATGGGTAAAACACCAGCAAACGTCGTGATCGATGTCAGCGTGATCGCTCGGAAACGTGCACACCCTGCCTCAACGACTGCTTGCTTGATGCTCATGCCTTTTTCACGCACTTGGTTGACGTAATCTGTCATCACCAAGGAATCATTGATAACCACACCCGCTGCCGCGATCAAACCAAACGTCGACATCATGCTGATGTCCATATCCAGCCAGAAGTGTCCCCAAATCGCACCTGTTAAGCTAAACGGAATCACCGACATGACGATCAGCGGTTGGGTATAGCTCTTCAACGGCACAGCCAGCAAGATGTATACGATGATCATGCCTGCAATGAAGAACATGATTTGCTCGTTACGCTGCGCAGCTTGCTCTTCAATATCACCGCCCAATTCCGTTTTCACACTCGGGAAAGCTTGCTTCATGTCCGGTAAGATGTTGTCGTCAATTACCTTCACAACTTCTTGAGGTTCAACCAACTCTTCATCAATAGAACCATAAACGTAAACGGTTTGGTAACCACCTTCTCGTCGAATGCTACTCACACCCGGTTGTTCGTTGATCTTAACCACATCACCCAGCATGACCTTTTTCCCTGCTGGCGTCGTGATCACTGCATAGCGTAAAGAAGAAAACGCTTCACGAGTCAATTGCGGGTAACGCACCATGACTTTGATTTCTTCACCATCACGAATAATGCGCTGCGCTTCACCACCATAGAAACTGCCACCAACTTGTTCTGCAATCATCGTCAGATCCAAACCAAGGTCGTAAGCAACTGGAGCAAGTGATAGTAGAACTTCTTTGCTACCGGAATCGATAGACGAAGATACGTCATACAAACCTTCTTCTTGCTGCAGTCGACCAATCAAGTAACGACCCGCTTCATTCAGCTCGTTAATATCCGAACCAAACAATAAGTAACCAAACTCATCACGATCACCACCGCCTGCACTTTGCTCACGGATCTTAAAGCTCTTCATTCCCGGAATCACAGGCATAGCTTCACGCCAACGACGCGCAAGCTCAAAGGTATTAAATGGACGTAATTCTTCATCGACAAGTGGCACAAGAATGCGACCTTCAGTACGACTGCGGTTGTAAGACAGCATGTCACGAATCATACCTTGACCGTATTCATCGATGATCTGATCTTCGATTTCTTGCATCACACCTTCAATGGTTTTTAGCGCATTAATGGTTTGCTCACTCGATACCGTGTCATTCATTTCAATCGTAATCGCAGGATAATCCGTTGGTACCTTTGGATTCGGAATCACACGCACATAGTTAGAACTCACCAAGGCTGCACTAATAAGAAGCAAGCCACAGAAGAAAGCAAATACAGTCCAGCGCCAATGCGTACACGCTTTAACAAAACTACGGTAAGGACCATTCACAAAACCAAAGAAACGCTTGTTAAAGCTATCACGCCATCCATCTGGTTTGATTGGTTTGAAGTTCGTATGCGCTAAGTGAGCCGGAAGAATCAACTTAGATTCAATCAAACTAAAGGTAAGACACAGGATCACAACACCAGCAATGCCATAAAAGAAGGCACTATCAATACCACTAGAAAGCAGGAAAGGTGCAAATACCGCAATCGTAGTCAACACACCAAAGGTAGCTGGTGTAGCAACACGTTTAACGCCAGTGACAACATTTTCGACACCACCGCCCTTCTCTTCGATTTCACTATAAGCACTTTCCCCAGTCACGATAGCGTCATCGACAACGATACCGAGTACCATAATAAAGGCAAATAAAGAAACGATATTTACAGTGATACCAAGCATGGGCATCATCATCACTGCGCCTAAGAAACACACTGGCAGCCCTAACATTACCCACATCGCCAAGCGGAAACGCAAGAACACACTCAGCATGATCGCTACAAGCGCCGCACCTTGAAGCAAGTTTTTCAGCATCATATCGAGACGACCATTGAGGTAATAGGTCATATCAACCAGTACTTTTAACTGAATATCGCTAGGTAACGTTTTGTTCTTTGCTTCAATATAGTTACGAACAGACTCTGCAACAGGAATGATGTTTTGGTCGCGCGTGGCTTGAACCGCCATGTAAATTGCATTTTGACCTGAATATTCAAAGTAACGATCTTCTTCTGTGAAGCCATCTTTGATGGTTGCAATGTCTTGCAGTAACACCTTGGCGCCATTTGCGCCGAGTTTAACGGGGATATTTCGAAATTCATCGCCATGGTAATACTGGTTCTCAATACGAACCGCAATCATACCTGCGTTGGTTTTCACCTCACCTGCGGAGAAGTTAGCAGAATAGCGACGAATCGCATTACTCACGTCATTCAGTGTTAGATCATACTTACGCAAAACAAGTGGGTCGACTTCAATCGCAATCTCTTCCTCTGGCGCACTGAGATCCACTAACATAACGTTTTGTAGTTGCAGAAGCTCATCTTCGACTTGTTTAGCAATAGGTTTGAGCTCTTCAAGAGGTCGGTCCCCGACTAACCCCATCTCAATCACTTCTTGTCGCCACTCCACTTGATAAACGTTAATCGGCTCCATGCCCGCAGGCAAATTGGATAAGGTGTCCACTCTTTGCTTTACATCGTCCAACACACGTTTGATGTCCGCGTTCACATCCACTTCAATCGACACATGCGCACTGCCTCGGGATGCGCGTGCGACCGTCTTTTTGATGCCGGTGACGTCTTTAATCGACTCTTCCACTTTCACCAAAATACTCTCTTCAATTTCTTGTGGAGAAGCACCTGGATAAGCAGCACGAATATTGATGTAGTTGACCTCAACATTCGGGAACATTTGGCGTTGAATGAATAAGAAACTCACGATGCCCATCACGATGATGAACACCATCATTAAGTTTGCAGCGACAGAGTTATTGGCAAAATAGGCAATAATGCCTTTTTGTTGATTCTCTTCCATGATTGACTCCTACTTACTGTACGACGGTTTCGGAGTCGTCATTCTTTTTTGCGACTTGGACTGCCATGCCTTTTTGCGGGTACTCAGGCAAAGTCAGAACAAGCATGTCTGATTGCTCTAAGCCTTCCCCAACAAGCAAAAACTCACCTTCTGCACGAAGCACGTTTACTGTTCTTGGTTGCAGTTCATTTTCACCATTCACTACCCAAACCGTTCGGTTTTTCACTAACTCTTGTGGTAAGCGATAAATGTGCTTTAGTTCTTTACCTGTGAAACTCACTTCGACATACGAACCAAACTTAATCGGCGGCTGCTTGTTATCTAAGCCATAAGGATCTTTCACCTGAATGACCATGTTGATCATACGTGTCGCGCTGTCGATCATTCCTAAATCTCGAACGACCTTACCTTCTCTCGTTGTTGAAAGAATACCTTGTTGGGTCACCGTTGCTCGCAGTTCTTTTAAGGAGTCAGGAAGGAACGCACTGTCAAAGCCTGCGATCGGAACATGGATCTCTGCCACTTCAATGTTATTTAACGTAGCCACGCGAGAACCAGAAGAAACAAATTGACCGACACCGATGTCGCGTTCAACAACGAGAGCATCGTAAGGTGCTACCACTTTGCAGTTTTCTAGGTCACGCTTTGCTCGTTTCAGGGCTGCTTGCGCTGACTTCACTTGCGCTTGAGCACTTAACACCTGTGGTTTGCGTAAATAGAGGTCTGTAATTTGTTTATCGCTTAACTTCTTCGCTTGACGTTTCGCTACCTCAGCTTTTGCTTGCTCTTCAATTAGAGCTGCACGAGCGCTTGCTAAACCGGCTTCAGCTTGGAGTACTGCCGCTTCGTAATTATCACTTTCAATCGTGAATAGCACTTCACCACGTTTAACGATGCCACCAGTGACAAAGTTTGGATGCCAACTCACGACCTCACCGCTGACTTGTGCAGCGAGGTGGGTTTTCTCAAAAGGGACCATCTCACCATGACTGGTGATTACGACTTTATGATCGGTTGGAAAAAGTGAAGAAGTTTGTACTGTAGGTTCAGTAACGGTGTCTTTGGTTGACTCTTTTTCTGGTGCGGTCGCAGCGATAGCGGCATAGCCCGCATAAGCCCCCCCCATCACGACGAAGGGTAAAAGCCAACGTAATACTGGTTTTGCTAACATCAAAAATCCTTTTTTATTTTTGTATTCTCCTATTCATCCCCATCAGGCATTCGCCTTAAGACCACGTTAAAAATCCGAGATTTTGTAACTGGACCTTACACTCCCCGCGGACAAACAGTGAGATATTTGCATCTGAAATAGACAACTTTATAAAAGAGCCGTGCTTCCGCTGTTTTTGTGACTATCGATCACAAAAGAACTATCCATGGCAAGTTAATAAAATTAACAAAAACTTAACCACTTTCGCAAGTTACGGCCTCTCACACTCACCGTTTATACGCAATAGGTGTGCCAATCGTTTACTTTTTAAATATCAATAAGTTAAATTAATCTAGCTATTTTTTGTAGTTCAGTGTTGGTAATTACCACCAGATATTAGTGATATTAACCATTTACCAACAAAACATAAGTTAAAAACATGATATTGTCCGCCTGAATAATATTCCATTTTCATGCATTAAATGTGGTTTCGCGCTCTTTGCCTTGAATGTGAAAACTGCGACTTAACCTAACCCGCTCGCATTACCAGTTACCAACGCTTGATATATAATCAAAAGGTTATGATAAACAAGGAAGTGTGCATTGCGACGTTCTCTCTCAAAAGCCCTCTTGGGCTCTATGCTCTTACTGGTCTCAGCGTGTTCATCCATTCAACCCAGAGATCCAAGTGAGAAATCCACCAGCTTTCAATTTGGCTATCAAAATGATTCTGCTTTGGCTGTTTTTTTTGAAAGCTACGACAAAGATCCAGACTCTGATACCGGTTTTTATCCACTAAACCAAGGCAATGACGCACTTCTTGCTCGAATAGCTCTGATTGAATCCGCCGAGAAAAGTTTGGATTTGCAGTACTACATTTACCGTAGCGACGAAACTAGCCAACTGATGACATGGCGATTGTATGAAGCCGCTCAACGCGGTGTACGTGTTCGCCTATTGCTGGATGACATGCAAAAACGCAATGATGAAGGTATGGCGCAACTGAATGCTCACCCTAACATCGAAATTCGTTTGTTCAATCCTCATCAATACCGAGACGCGCGCGTATTTGCTCTTGCGAGTGACTTTGACCGCCTTAATCGTCGTATGCACAACAAGTCACTAATATCAGATAGTGTCTCCGCGATTGTTGGTGGTAGAAACATTGGCAATGAATACTTCTCTTTTGAATCTAATGTCGAATTCGGCGATTTCGATGTCATGCTTTATGGCGAGGCTGTGACACAAACCGCGGATCAATTCGACCTTTACTGGAACAGCTTGTATGCGATCCCAATGGAATGGATTGTGCCTGAATCAGAAAGAGTTGCCGACGATGCTATTAAAACTCAAGTTAAGAACTTGAAATTAGAAGAAAAGTTCTCTACTGGTCCTTATAATTTTAAAGAACTCGATCTTTACGAAGAACTGCAACAGGGCAAGTTGAATTTATACTGGGGACAAGGTGAAGTTTGGTTCGACTTGCCCGATAAGATTGCAACTCAAGAAAGCCAACTTGTTGCCAACCTCAGTGAACTGTTAGCAAACGTAGATAACTCTTTTGTACTAATATCCCCGTACTTTGTGCCAACAAAATCTGGGACAAAAGCACTGACGGACGCGGCAAAGCGAGGTATCGACATCACAATAGTCACAAACAGCTTGGCATCGAACGATGTGTTTGCCGTTCATGGCTGGTATGCGAAATACCGAGAAGACTTGGTTAAAGCTGGGATCAAGCTTTGGGAAGTGAAAGCCAGCGCAAAAATCAAAAGTAAATGGAGTCTCACGGGCAGTAGCAGAGCAAGTTTGCATGCCAAAGCCATGATGATCGATGGTAAAACTCTGTTTGTTGGTTCCATGAATTGGGATCCACGTTCCGCTGAACTCAATACCGAAATGGCAGTCGTCATCGAACAACCTGAATACGTGCAAAAATCCTTAGCGCAGTTGCCCAAACAGCTCAGAGAAAATGCCTATAAAATCGTAATCAAAGATGGCGACATAGCGTGGGTTGATATGGAGACTGGTGAAGAATTCGATTCGGAGCCAGAAGCCAGTGTATGGAGAAAAATGGGCGCTTGGTTCTCTGGCATACTTCCAATTGAAGATCAGCTATAACCCTCGTTATGCGCCTGCTAAATACCAGAAACCAGAGAGAATAGCCCACCGCTCAGAACATAAGGGAGTCGTGTTCTATTGAAACGTAATACGACAAAAATAGAAGAGTGAAAAAGGAATCACGATGTCAGTAAAATGGAACGAATATTATCAAAAGGTCGCGCAGCAGCCGCACCGTCCCAACGTCGAGCGTGCAGCGAATTTACTTACTCTCGATAATAAAACCGCTATAGATGCGGGATGTGGAACTGGAAGAGACTCTCAGTATCTTCTTAGTCGAGGCTACACCGTTCATGCTTTCGATGCGCATCAAGACGCTGTCGAAACCTGCTTAACTCGCTTTGAAGGCAACCCTCACTATTCCATATCCCATTCTTGTTTTAGTGATTTTACGTACCCTGCTTGCAGTTTATTTATCGCCAGCGCTAGTTTGTTCTTTTGCCCTAGCGAACACTTCGCCAAGGTCTGGCAAAAAATCAACAAAGCATTAGTACCTAACGGCGTATTTTGTGGCGACTTGTTAGGAATCAACGATTCTTGGGTTGAGGCAGATACTCACCCCAACATCTGTGCTTTCACCAAAGAGCAAGTGGAAGCTTTGTTTGAAGGTTATGAAATACTTCATTTTCACGAACGAGATGAAGATGGCACAACAGCTGTTGGACACACAAAGCATTGGCACACGTTCAGCGTCACCGCCATTAAACGTTAATTAAAAGGTAAACTATGTACCATTTCCAAGGCGTGACACTGCGACGCGCGACCCCTGAAGAAGCAAAGAATCTATATCAGTTAATTACTGAAGATGAACGATGGGCTAAATTTAATGGTCCTTACTTTCCATATCAAACTCCGACACTGGAAGGCTTTCGTAACAACACCTTACAACGCCTAATAAAAGGTGAAGACATGTTATTGATTGAGTTCGAGGGTAAACCTGTTGGCTCTGTCAGTTGGTATTGGGAATGCGAGAGCACGCGTTGGTTAGAAGCTGGGATCGTCATTTACGATTCTAACTACTGGAACAAAGGGTTAGGTTTTAGCGCATTGGTGCCTTGGATAAGCCATATCTTTGACACACAAGAAATAGAGCGAGTCGGATTAACCACATGGTCAGGTAACCCGAGGATGATGCGCTGTGCGGAGAAACTCGGCATGCAGCAAGAAGCACGAATTCGTAAAGTGCGTTATTACCAAGGCGAATACTACGACTCGGTCAAATATGGCGTATTGAAAGAAGAGTGGCAAACACTGACCCAAGGCTTGTTCAGCCCAGATCAATTCGCATAGACCACTTACACAATACCGGAGTAAAAAGAGCAAACGCCCTACAAAGTGAGATAGCCCGCCACGAGACGAAAAGCTAATGACTCGTCAGAACACATTATAAAACAAGTGTTTTTCATGAGTTCTTTGCTAAACATAGTCGCTATTTGCTATGGTTTCAGAGATCCATCCACTCTCGACGCAAAAGGACGTTTTATGCGCTTAATCATCGGCATATTCTTCGCTGCTCTACTCTCTTTTCCATCTCTAGCATCAGAAGAAAAGTATTCAGAATCCGACCTTTTAGATCGCCCTTTGATGGAACGTTATATCCTCGACGAATTAAAGTCTCTACGTCAGGAACAACAGGATTTAGAACGACGGATGGTCGTCGAGATCACCGACCGCGAACTTACCGTAGCCGATAAATCATTGAACTACGCTAACGTCACCGTCACCTACTTCTTCTATATCATCGCAGGTGTTGCATCGCTAATTGCCTTTGTCGGTTGGCAGTCACTGCGTGAATTTAAACACAACACCAAAGAAATGGCAGACAAGCGACTAGAAAAAATCGCTCAGGAATACGAGAAAAAGTTCCTAGCATTAGAACGCGACTTAAAACGCAAAACTCGCATCATCAGCGAGAACAACAAAGAAATCGAGAAAATCAACGAAATCCATAACTTATGGCTTCGTGCACAAAGCTCACAAACTCCAGAGCAACGTATCGATATCTACGATGAGATTCTGCTGATTCGCCCGGGCGATTTGGAAGCACTCACTTACAAAGCAGATGCCGCAATGGAGATCAAAGAATACCATTGGGCACTGAGCTTATGTAATCGCGTTTTGGAAGTAGATGACACTAACGGACCGGCGCTTTATCAACGTGCATGTGCGTACTCTCGACTCGGCATTGAAGAACAAGCGATTGAAGATTTGGAGCGTGCAATAGATGCCAGTCCATCAATTCGCGACTTGTTAGCTGAAGAGCAAGATCTGGAACTGCTTCATGGGCATGAACGCTTCGAGCAACTTCTCACAAGTAACACTACAGAGTCTAAGCATGAGTAGCCACTTCAATCTCGAAGACGCCAGCCAAGTTCTCGTTGGTGCTTTTGCTTTAGCCGTGCCAATTTCATTTTCGGAAGAGGCATGGCGACTAGGAGAAAGCCTGCCTTTTATTAACTTACTGATGTTGTTTAGCCTTTCAGTACTCTTTTTAGGTTTTTTCGCCTATCAAAGTGTATTTCAAAGCAACATCAAGACTCGTATTACGGTATTTATTTTTCGTGTCGTGATTGCTTATTTTATTGCCGCTGTAGTTGTTGCTCTGGTTCTATTTTGCATCAACAAATTGCCAATGTTTACCGACCCAATTATCGCTCTTAAACGCGTAATAGTCATAACCATGCCAGCTTCAATGGGCGCTATCGTCGTCGATAGTTTTGATAAAGAATAGAACCACATTCTCGTCACTAGGGGCTAGTTGCCCCTAATCATCCAACGTTAAGTTCGACCCCGAATGATCTTTCCCTAATACGTCTTCTGGGTTTCTTAACGCACACGTTTCAAGCGACAAACAGCCACATCCAATGCACCCGCCTAAGTCATTTTGTAATGCTTTTAGCTTTTGAATTTTTAGATCCAATTGTGCATGCCAATGACTTGCCATGGTTTCCCACTGTTGCTTGTTTGGCGCTTGATGCTTGGGCAACTCTTCTAATGCCTGTTTGATTTCTTCTAGGGATAGTCCGACTTGTTGAGCTGCTTTAATTACCGCAATACGACGAAGTACACTGCGGTGATACCGCCTTTGATTGCCTTGGTTTCGCCAGCTTGATATGAGTCCTTTCTGCTCATAAAAGTGCAGTGCTGAAACCTTTACTCCAGAACGCTTTGCTACCTCACCAACACTGATTTCCATGCTTTGCCTCTTGTTCTTACAAATGCCAACCTCAAGCTTAATTGAGGTTTTAAGTTACATTACGCTAACAAATTAAGCCATTAAAGACGATGAAAAAGAAAATCCTGTACTCATTGGCTATGCAGTATTTAGAGGGCATTCTTCACGACTATTTATGATAAGAAAATTCTAGCAACAGATGCCAAAACGGTTACGGTAGGGATGATGCGACGCTTGGGTTAGAAAATGAATGGCAAAAACAGGTTGATTGCCATTCATTAGCTTTAGTGGGATCTTTCTCTGTGTGAGCGCGGATTACTGTTGAGCAAGGATCATACGTGCATTAAGCGGCTGAATTGGACGGTTGTTGTGTCCCATTGCTTTAGCAAATTCTTTCACCTGCTCAGGTGAGATCGTTTTAGTGTCTTTGATCACCAACCAACGAACTCCTTCAGAGCAAGGCGGAGTCGTTAGAGAACCATTAAAACGGTAGTAGTCTTTATCACTTGGGATAAGCGCGTCCGCATCAAAAGGGACTTCAATAGCAACATCATGATCTTTATTAGGGATGTTTTGCAGTAACTTAGCTAGATCTGGGTTCTCATTACCCAGTTTGAAGAACACTGCGACAACGGCTAGGTGACCCGCCTTATCAGCATGCACAAAGTGCGCTTCTAGAGGGTATTCCTTTCCATCTACATGGTTTTCTGATGGCGTGTGGAAGTGAAATTGTTTTAATACGAACTCTTTGCCATCAATCGTCAGTGTATTTTTCCCTTCTAAACTCGTCTGTAAGGTATGACCGTTGTTTAGCAATGAAATCGCTTTACCTTGATAATCAAATTGAAGCTTATCTAGTTGGGCTTCAGTAGACGATTGAATATTAATTGGGCTTTGGTTTTGTCCTTTAGCGCATTCGGAAGCAAACTCCCCCCAATGAGCAGGTCCATGCTCCCCCTCGTAGCCCCAATTCGCCGCATTCGCGGAGCTCGCAAATACCAAAGCAAGACCAAGTGCTGTTAGTGACTTTTTCATGTTTTCTCCTTGTTTTCTTCCATTCGAGTGTTGTGAAAGCACACTCATACTAATCGTTGTGGAAACATACATAACAGACTGAAAACAATGATTGCGAGCTAACTTTGGAACCCATCACTCTAGTCGCGAAATTGAGATATTACTTAGGATTCAAAAGTGAGAAAACATCTCACAAACGAAAAGACCGAGCACAAGGCTCGGTCTTTATTTTTGAATCACTTATTGAGCGTATCAAAGATACTCAGATATTAGTATTACTATAAAATAGAGAACACTAATTTAGAAGAGAGCGAATCCCGTCATAGTACCATTCCTTTACTACCTAGTCGTGCTCAGCTCTGGATCTTCTGTTTGTAAGTTCTCGGCTAACCCCATTTCTCCTGCTGCAAAGAGTACGCTCCCTAATGCGGATAGGGTTTCATTGCCCTCACGGTCTGGAAACTCACCTGCTTTAGCAACCGTTTCTGGCTCGATAGTGTTTTTACACACAACACTCAAACAGCCCTCATCTTCTGGTTCTACATTGGGAACACCCAACACATCATCAGCCAACACACTCACTGGGAAAGTGCTAGATAGGAGTGCTGCCAACATCAAATGTTTCATTCCATACACCATACATTCACATCAAAGATAAAAACTGAGACAATGATAATGTGAGAATGTTCAAAGAGAAAGTACGTACGACTAAATCAATGGACTGTACATATCTGTCTCAAACTTAGAAATGCAACAGATGTTTATGGTTTAATATCCATCCCAACTTTGAAACAAGATTAATTTTTTTCATCGTAAACCTTTCGAGAGTGCTTTACTTCTTCTTGGTGCTCGTCAGCCCAACAAACCAGTTCGTACAAAGGCTTAACCAACTCCCGCCCCAACTTCGTTAGTTCATATTCTACTCGTACAGGCACCTCAGGATGAACAGTTCTATTCACATAACCTTCTCGTTCAAGATCACGAAGAGTTTGGGTCAACATTCGCTGAGAGATTCCTTCTATTCTTGATTTCAGAGCATTAAATCGTTCTGAGCCATCTACAAGAGCAAAGAGGATCAATAGCGACCATTTATCGCCAATCTGCGCTACAACATTACGTACAGGGCAATCTTCATTATTGTGAAAAACACGCCTTTCTGAGTTAACTTTCTTTGCCATTTGTCGCTCCCTTCTCAATCTATTGGTTACCAAAAAGTGCCTAACTAAGTATTTGGTGCCTTCTTGTTATGTAGGTTACTATTAATTACTATAGTTATCAATGTATACCTTAATAGCAAGACGACCATTGGAGTTACCTATGTTTAAATCACTTACCTCACTTATTCTTCTATTTGCAAGCACAGTGGTACACGCGCAATCTAAAGACACGTTGATCATTGATCTGCCATCGCTCCAGAAAACGAATTGGTCAGAACAAGAGGTTGAGAATGCAGAATTGATTACTGATTTCGTTCAAAACCTCATGAATAATCACAATTTTAGCTACATCCTGGAGCACTATAACGACAGCTCTTATGTACAACACAATCGAAATCTACCTGATAAAGTGACAGGCTTAGTTAACTTCTTGGAAGAGTTTGTCGAGGACTACCCAGACTATGCCTATGATGTTAAACATATCTACGTAGACGGCGATTACGTGATCTTCCATTCGCATGCCACATTAGATAGAGAGGACAGAGGAAATGATCAAAAAGGGATGAACATCATCGACACATGGCGCATCGAAGATGGCAGAATTGTCGAGCACTGGGATTCAATTCAAGCACTTGATTTCTCGATGAGAGTTTATTCTCTAATCAGCGGTGGGGATATCGCTAACTCGAATGGTGTTTTTTGACAAATTGATGTTAAGAGATAGATATCATTTTGCTCTAAATTGCCTTTCAACGATTGATTATTTTTGTAACGAAGAAATTCTTAATCTCACCATCCCAACAGAATGAAAGTAATATGTGTGGCGATAAAAAACTAGAGACACAGCCGTAGCTTTATGATGTTACAGAAACAAAAACGCCCCAAGGTTCACTTGAGGCGTTTTTGTTAAGGTGAGATAAAAAAGTCAGACCATCTAAATCAAATGCTCACATCAACTCCGGCCCATTTGTTCTGAATGGCTCTGACTTTAAATCCAAATCCACTTTACAGGTGATGACGTGACTTCTAGTTCACCCCAATCGCCCGACAGAAAATACTGATCATTCGATAATTGAAAAACATCAATATTGCCATAATCTTCTTCACCGGAAACATCTTTAAATGGAGTTTCGTTTCTACTTATCCATTTAACGCGCTTTAAGCCTTGAAAAACAACCTTACCTTTCTTATAACAATATTGCTCATCACTCTCAGGTGTCGTATATAATGGGTGATTCTCTGTTAAGACCGCTTCAACAATAAAAGAAATTTCATTGGAAGATTCATAAATACCCAATACAAAGCTATCTTCAAAATAAATACCAGCAAAGCCTTCCCAGTGATAATAATTACTCATAACACAGCCCCCTATAAATCAAAGTCAATTGGTGTGTGATTTTCAGGGCTCTTACGCGTTACTTGATTACCAGCAGGATTTACCCTTTGACCACTAGAAGTTTTAAGCTCAACATGAGGGCCAGCACTACCAGGTGCGCGTTGACTTCCACCTTTAATAGTTACCCGAGCCACTCCATTTTCATCAACCATTCTCAAAGTACCGTTTGCTGTTTTGGTGGATTTAAAACCCACCGATTCCACTTTTGCTTTTATGGCGCTGGTCGTGGTTGAACCATCAGTTTTTATCATGCTTCCAACTTGCTGCCCACGTCCCCCCTTTGTAACACATCCCTGAGATTTAGCCTTGCTTTTACTGCTCTTAGACTGCTTTTTAGCAGCGTCTTTCGCCTTTTTCTTCGCGATATCCCTTAATAGCTTTTTAAGGAGCGCTCGTGCCGCAGCAGCAGTCGTCGCCGCTATTGCAGCTGCCACCGGATTTCTACCATCCAGGTCCACATACCCTAATGGTTCACCATTCACACAAGCATAGAGATTGATCCCACCTTATTCTTGTAGTGGGGCGCTGGTAAGGCGAATAGAACCGATAGCCAAAATAAACTAACCCACTCGCAAAGTCACTGCGTTTCGTTGAGTAACCAAAGGGTTGCCCACTAAAACTGCCTCCTTCGACTTGTCCCAAGCGTATTCTTGAACTACCTCCCCTTGAGCATTACGTTGTTGAAGCTAAACTAACCCATAACGAACAAATTGCTTCTCCTCGACCAGCGCTTTGTCTTTGTAAAACTGGTATTGAGCCAACATATGGTCATGCGCGTAAGCAAATTGCTCACGATATTGAACGTTATCATGCGTAAAGTTCAGTTTGGTTAATCGGTTTTCTGCATCGTACTCGACTTCAAAAGGCCAAGAGCCCCTTAATTGGATTTCCGTCTTTATCGTACGAAAATGCACTGGTATCCCCATTCCGCCCTAAAAGGATGTGTCCCAGAAAGAAAACAAAGGCACCTCAATTCGGTACCTGTCTTTTATTTAAAAGGTCAGAGAAATACGTTTGATTAAAGCTTTATTGTACTGCTTCCAGTTAGTTGTTTTGTAACGAGGTTTAAGCATGAGGCTACGACGATTGATGGGTATAGCCAATCAGATCGTAGCTTCTTGATTTAGTTCAATTGATTTAACCAACAGACCCCGTATTTTAAGAAATTCACTATTAACGTTAGTACAGCATTTTTAACCTAATCGTAAAAAACTCAATCCTTTCTCTTCAGCTAACCGACTAAAAAATAAAATATAATCATAATCTGAGGAATAGATATAATTAGTATTTTCCCACCCTTCAAAATAGCTAACAGCCAAGGTTGGGAATACTAACTTATATAAAAATAGAGAGGGAATAGTTTCTCGTTTTTGCTTAGCAATTTTTGAAATAGAATCACTATCAGTAAAATACCTAAATGACACCCTGCGTTTTTTACCCCGACCCACTACTTTAAATGTATAACATTCATAATTAGTTGCCATATAAAATGCAAACTCATCTAATTTTCTTGAATAACTCTCTTTGACTGAGTTAGGTGAGTTAACATATCTAAAATATTCCTCTTCATTCAGCCAATGATCAAATACAGAAATAGCGCCAATTTTCGTTTCTATACCATCATTATCATCATATAAATCTAGTAAGTTAGGGAATATTCTGCATAATTCCTTTTGTGTTGCTTTTGAAACATTAAATACCCCTCTCCTTGTATAACTAGTTTTAATCTCTTTGCCTTTTACCATCTTCGTTGTATGTACCATCTCTCGTTTTCCCCCTTCCCAATCACGCTTTTTGTTCCACTTTTTCCAGTAACTCCCACCATGGCTGTTCCCTCTGGCGCGGTCACGTTCGAAGATAGGTTCCTTGGAACCTTTAGGTCTATAGGCTTGGTTCGACCCTGGGATTTTCTCCCAGTTTTCTTTATCATTTGAGGGACCGCTTTCCGTTTCGCTTTCTTCAGCTTCTTCATTAAAGTTGCATAGATAGATTGGTAAGTGCACATATTGCCACGCCAACAGTAACACCGGCTACTACACCAGCAACCGCCCCTGAGGGGCCTGCGACCATAGCTCCACCAGCGGCACCAGCTGCCACCGGATTTCTACCATCCAGGTCCACATACCCTAATGGATCACCATTCACACAAGCATAGAGATTGATCCCACCTTGTTCTTGTAGTGAGTCTAAGTGGTCAAATTCACTATGCCACGACACTGATCCCATTCTTCGAGATAACAAATTGTAAAAGTATCATATCTTTGTTACTTTCCTCCGCTCACAGTTCTTTAATTTCTTTATCACAGTATTTTTTTATTGCTTTAAAAGTTACAATCTATGTGGTGTTGCCAATTGAAATGCATAAAGTGACAACCCTGCTAAAAATATAGCCGGAATAGGCGAGTCTGATAACAACCAGGAGACAAAATCTTTTGGCAAAAGGCAATACCTGCCCAGTTAATACATCACCTATTTAACCTGATTCAAAGAGTAATCAAAGAAAATGTATGGCTTATTCCTGTCGAAGTTTAGAACCATCGGGGTTACATGCTTCTTCGTCGATCAACGTTGGATAATAATCTTTTTTATCTTCCATTCCATAAAATAGAGTTCCATGGATTCCCTGAACATCGCACTTTCTAACCCTCCGGTCCCACAAATTCTTTAAAGCCTGTCTAACAACTAAATTATCTAAATCAATATCTTCTATAAACGCGATGTTAGTTTTGCCAATAAAAAATAATGAGAACTCATCGTCTGTTGCCGAAAAAATATCATATGTTGCGTTAATTGCGTCATCTATAATCTGTATATTCTTCATTTTCTGACTTTTCTCCTGAAGTAAAATCTTAAAAGACTATCGTCACCATTATATACCTATCAAAACTATCTTATTTCCGACATAATATTAACTAGTTTAGTATTTTTTCTGTGATAAACATTCATATTTAATTTATAAAACATCTTCCAATCCATCTATTTTTAAATTCTGTGCAAAGGGGACTTTCAACACATAGACCGTCATTGAAATTTTTAACGGGATTCATAACAATATTACCTAAACCTCAGTATTCTTTAGATCTAACTAAACCTTTTCAGATAATTTAAATAATGAGGCTATAAAGACTAACATTGCTATCATGGAATAGAGAAAATCAGTTCAAAAAGTCATGGAGCAATCGTTGTTCATCGCTTTGTTGTGCTTCTTCCAGTTTGTTGTTTCGTAAAGATGTTTAGGTATGAGACTTTCAAAAATGGTGGAGGTAAAAGTCAATTGTCGTAACTTTTTGATTTAGTATCATTGATTTTAGGAGTAGAGGCTCGGGGTATCTTCTGTTATTTTTATTTTTACGTAAACATAATTATTAGCATATAGGTTAAGCTAACAACGCAGGTAAGGTAAATAGAATCGATAACCAAATTAGACCTACCCACTCGAAAAGTCACCACGCTTGGTTGATTTAGCTCTATCCACTTTAACAACAAAAGTTGCCCAAGGTTCAATTAGCTACACGTTAGTGTATATATTACCTTATGATTTAATATGCTTCTACTTTCATTCAAGAGCATTTTATCTTTATTTATCTCACAGTAAGAAAGTGCATATCCTGATATTTTTTTACCATTTATGTTTCCCTTAAACTTACATACACTATTTGATTCTGTACCATTAGCAAGCCTGAGTGTTGGCTCACAGTGCACATCAAAGATCTCAAAATCTTTTACTTCACTTGGGTTAATTCCAACCAGAGTTAAGTGAAAATATATATAGAGAGATAAAAATATGAATATAGCCATAAGCATTATTACAGTAATTTTTTTCAGTTTACTTCTCACATAAAACTCCTTTGACAAACCTGTTGTATACATCAACAATCACACATAAAAATTTTGAGGGAGGAAAGATGGTACTAGCCATATCACATACTTTCTATTGGACTCTCTTTCAATTTTTTCAATACCATCAGTTACTTCTTTGGGATAGTAATTCTCTAAAGGTCTATCTGGTACGCATGGTATTGGGATACTTTGTTGACCATCCGGGTCCACATACCCTAACGGATTACCATTCACATAAGCATAGAGGTAAATCCCGCCTGCTCTGCAACCAACTCTATGGGGTCAGAGAACAATCATTGTGCATAGATCTATTCTATTTCTTCTAGCTTATTGTTTTATAAAGATATCTAGACATAAGTTTACGACAATTGGAAAGGACAACAGATCGATTGTCGCAACTTTTTTAATTAGGTTTATTTATAGTCAATGGATAAGATCCATTTCCATTCCACTCTATTTCGCTAAGATATTCTAACAAAGTCTTTTCTGCGTAGAGTGAACCTTGATTAACATCAAGATGAAAAACTTGATAGCAACCTAAACTTTCAGCATCTAAAATAGCATTCTCACCATTATTATTTGATGTTACAATAACTCCATATCGACCAAAATCAGGAAATATCCCTTCAATTTCCCTAGTTATTCCTTCTTTATTTTTAAAAAACAAATGGATAATTAAAGTCTATGCCATTTTTTTCAGAAAAATCTATGCATAGTTTTCTTGCCGCATTAAATAATTGGAATATTTCTTGAGTATTTTCACTTCTAGATTCGCATTCTACTTTATAAACTTCCAAATCTAAAAAACCAGACTCATCAAAGCTCACTAGCCAATATTTATCTCTCATTATGATTTTCACTGATATCCATGATGAGCACTTATAATCAATTTCATATTTTCCAGCCATGATTTGTCAACCATTTTTAGCAATAATAGAAAACTTGGGGGCGAATCTTTTGGCTCACCATCTTGATTTAGTGCTCCTCCTTTAGTTCCATGAGCATGCCACCAAGAACTCCATACGCACCAGCAGTCTCTAAGATTCAAAATGTTCATTGTTAAAATTACCAAAGCGAACCTAATAAACATTATGCAATCCTTTAAAATCATTAATAGATGTAGAAATATTAAACTCTGCTTTGAGAAAAATAGTCATTTCGGTATAGCAACCTCGACTATATACAATAAGATTCATTAGTGGAAATAACGTTAATTCATACCATCATAAACATAATTTATACCATCATAGAATCATGTATATTGAACGATAGCTTTAATAAAAGGTAATTGGAGTTTATTGAGATGCTATTATGATTATTATAGTTCTCCTGCTCGCTGACCATTTGTGACAATATAAGAGTAACTCTGTGGTAGCCCGATAAAATCAAAGAGTTCTACATCAGTAATTCAGTTAAATAGTTAGAAAATTCAGGAAAAAGAAGAATCACGAAGATTGATGTAGAGCGGTTAAAAGAGGTAAGTCAGAAAAAGTATGGAAGGTGTTAAAAAGAGTTCATGAGGTGATAAATATTACTCTCTTACAAAAAACTCCGAAAAACACTGTAGTTTTTCGGAGTTTTTAACTGGTACCAGGGTGGTGGAGGTAAAATTCTCCTAAGAGAACCTAGGGACTATTTTACCAGCTTTGCTCTATTCCCAATCAAGAATAACCTTGCCTGACATACCGCTACGCATTACATCGAAGCCTTCTTGGAAATCATCAATCTTGTAGTGGTGCGTGATGATTGGTGATAGATCCAAACCAGATTGGATTAATGAAGCCATCTTGTACCATGTTTCGAACATTTCACGACCGTAAATACCTTTGATCACCAAACCTTTGAAGATAACTTGGTTCCAATCGATACCCATGTCTGATGGTGGAATACCTAGAAGTGCAATGCGACCACCGTGGTTCATCGTCGTTAGCATGGAGTTAAATGCTGACGGGTTACCAGACATTTCTAGACCTACGTCGAAGCCTTCTGTCATGCCTAGCTCAGACATTACGTCTTCTAATTTCTCTTCAGCCACGTTTACTGCACGAGTTACGCCCATCTTACGAGCAAGCTCTAGGCGGTATTCGTTTACGTCTGTGATAACAACATGGCGAGCACCAACGTGTTTCGCTACCGCAGCTGCCATGATGCCGATTGGACCAGCGCCAGTGATCAGCACGTCTTCACCGACGAGGTCAAAAGAAAGCGCGGTATGTACAGCGTTACCAAACGGGTCAAAGATTGATGCTAGATCGTCAGAGATGCCTTCTGGGATTTTGAACGCGTTAAACGCAGGGATCACTAAATATTCTGCGAATGCGCCTTCACGGTTTACACCAACACCGATCGTGTTGCGACACAGGTGAGTACGACCACCGCGACAGTTACGACAATGACCACACGTGATATGACCTTCACCAGAAACGCGGTCGCCGATTTCAAAGCCACGAACTTCCTGACCAATCGCAACCACTTCACCCACGTATTCGTGACCTACAACCATAGGAACTGGAATTGTCTTTTGCGACCATTCGTCCCAGTTGTAAATGTGTACGTCAGTGCCACAGATAGCGGTTTTCTTAATTTTGATCAGAATGTCGTTGTGGCCAACTTCCGGTTTTTCAACCTCAGTCATCCAGATGCCTTCTTCTGGCTTTAGCTTTGATAGTGCTTTGATTTTCATAATATTCACCCAATATTGCCCCGCTCTATGCGTGACAAAAAATTCTTTCATCTACCGTCATTAAAGAAGAGGTAAAGGCTTTACCCATGAGCCGACTCAAAAGAGTTGGGAAAGCCTTTGTAACTTTTTAGTCTCTCAGACTTAGATGATGCCCATATCTTTACCAACTTGGATAAACGCATCGATTGCTCGGTCTAGCTGCTCACGAGAGTGTGCTGCAGACATTTGAGTACGGATACGCGCTTGACCTTTTGGTACTACAGGGAATGAGAAGCCAATTACATAGATGCCTTTCTCTAGTGCGCGCTCAGCAAATTCTGCTGCTACTTTTGCGTCACCTAACATAATTGGAATGATCGCGTGGTCAGCACCACCCATAGTGAAGCCTGCGTCTTCCATACGAGCACGGAAGTGTGCTGCGTTTTCCCATAGACGCTCACGTAGGTCACCGCTCTCTTCTAGTAGATCCAGAACGCGGATAGAAGCGTTTACGATTGCTGGTGCAACAGAGTTAGAGAATAGGTATGGGCGAGAGCGCTGACGTAACCAGTCAATCACTTCAGCTTTACCAGATGTGTAACCGCCTGAAGCGCCGCCCATTGCTTTACCTAGCGTACCGGTGATGATGTCGATACGGTCCACTACGTTATGGTGTTCGTGCGTACCTGCACCTGTTTTACCCATAAAGCCAACAGCGTGAGAATCATCAACCATAGTTAATGCGCCGTACTTATCTGCTAGGTCACAGATAGCTGGAAGGTTAGCCACTACGCCGTCCATTGAGAACACACCGTCAGTTACGATAAGAATGTGGCGAGCACCCGCTTCTTTTGCAGCGATCAATTGTTGCTCTAGTTCTTCCATGTTGTTGTTTGAGTAGCGGAAACGCATCGCTTTACATAGACGAACACCATCAATGATTGACGCGTGATTTAGAGCGTCAGAGATGATCGCATCTTCTTTACCTAGGATAGTTTCAAATAGACCCGCATTTGCATCAAAACATGATGTGTAAAGAATCGTGTCTTCTTTACCTAGGAACTTAGAAAGCTTCTGCTCAAGCTCTTTGTGGATGTCTTGAGTACCACAGATGAAACGTACTGAAGCCATACCAAAACCGTGCTCGTCCATGCCTGCTTTGCCCGCTTCGATAAGCGCTGGGTGGTTAGCAAGACCAAGGTAGTTGTTTGCACAGAAGTTTAGTACTTCTTCACCAGTAGAGATTTTAACAGCCGCTTGCTGTTGAGACGTAATGATACGCTCTGCTTTGTAAAGACCTTCCGCCTTCACTTCTTCAATTTGCTGTTCAATCTGTTGGTAAAATGCAGAAGACATTCGCAATTCCTTCCTGTTTATTTTGTCGAGTTTTCACTCGATTAGAATTAGGTTGAGCCTTTATGTGACGGGGGTCACAGGCAATTACTTCTCAATTAAGTGTAGTGTAATTCAAGGAAGGAAAAACGATTATCCCTCAAGGTGGAAAAGCATTAATGAATTCTAGGCACGAATCCAACTAATGCTTTTCTATGAGGTTGTATTGAAAGGAGTTATAGCCAAGTTGGCGTTGTTAAAAGCGCTTCAAACTCCTTCGCTGGCAATGGTCGGCTATAGTGGAAACCTTGTCCGAACTCACAGTTTAGGTTTTTCAAGTAATCAACGTGACGCTGCTCTTCAATGCCTTCTGCGACGATCTTAAGGTTAAGCGCTTTCGCCATTGCAATAATAACGTTCACAAGCTCACGATCCGATTCATTCTCAAACATGTTCTGTAAGAAACTGCGATCAATTTTAAGTCGGTCAAATGGGAATTTCTGTAAGTAACTCAATGCTGAGTAACCGGTACCAAAGTCATCAATCGTTAGCTTCGCCCCCATCGCACGTAAGTCATCTAACATGCCCATCAGTTCATTGCTGTGGTTGAATAAAAGACTTTCAGTAACTTCAACATCAAACAATTCTGGCGGCAGCCCCGACTCTTCAAGGTGAAGCTTGATTTGCTCAAAGAGGCGATCACAGTATCTAAACTGCACACTAGAAAAGTTTACTGATACAAACAAGGGTGAATCTTTCTGCCACTTCGCTGCTTGGTGACATGCTTGACGAATAGCGAAATCACCAAGTTGATGAATCAAGCCGTTCTTTTCTGCAATCGAAATAAACTCTTCTGGGTTCACAAACCCAAACTTGTCGTCATTCCAACGCATTAGAGCTTCAGCGCCGACAATCGCTCCGCTTTCTAAATCAATAATAGGTTGGTAGTAAAGCTCTAATAAGTCTTGCGAAATGGCGTTACGCAAGCGAGTTTCCAACTCTAAGAAGCGCTGCAAATCTTGGTTCATGTTGTGATCGTAAAAACAGAAAGCGTTACGTCCATCCTGCTTAACTCGATACATGGCCATATCCGCGCACGCCAACAACTGCTCGGCGTTATCACCATCTTCCGGGAAGACTGACATTCCGACACTCGCCGAGAGGAAAAACTCGTGGTTTTGCCATACAAACGGCTCGTTAAACACAGATAGAACCGTTGTCGCAAATCGTTTTGCGCTGTCCGCATTGTGCAAGTCTGGAATCACTAACAAAAACTCATCACCGCCAATCCGAGCCAATAAGTCTGTTTTTCGAACTGCGTTGTGCAATCTTTCCGCTGCGAGTTTTAAGACTTCATCACCAACGAAATGTCCCATGGAATCATTAATCTGCTTGAAGTGATCAAGGTCGATGAACATCACCAACACATTCGAACCGATGCGTTCTGCACGTGAAAGCTCTAAGTCGAGACGCTCGGAGCCATAAACTCGGTTTGGTAATCCGGTCAAGGAGTCATGTTTCGCTTGATAAGCTAACTCCATCTCTGACGATTTACGGCGCTCGATTTCACTGGTCAGGCGCTGGTTCTGTTGAGAAAGAAAGTCTTTACGCTTCTTCTCCTCTTCCAATTTTATTTTCAGCTCTACACGAGTGTTGTTTAGCGTGAATGCATAAAGCAACCCAACCACAATCATGATGGCAAGTACACTTAAACCATTAATGAACATGCGTGAAGTATAAATATCTCGCTCACTGAGTGATTCAAACCACGCCATCAACTTAAAGTGATGATGTTCAATGGGTACTTCAAAATAGATTTTTTGCTTTAGCTCTTTGGCAAGGGCTTCTGGATCCGTGATGTTTTCTTGTTCCAGCTTACGACTAATAGAATCCCAAACTTCCATTTCCACATCGTTGATCTTTAACACCATCCGGCTATAGCTGCCTTCATGTTCTTGATTCGTCAGTTGGGAAATCACCACTTCTTTGTTGATGTCAGCAATCAAAAAGCCAACAGGCTTGCCAGAAAACATCACTTGCTTAACGACTTGAATGAGGACCTTACCATCATTTTGTATCGCTCTGACTTCCTCAGGATGAGCGTGGTCATTAAGCAATCGAGACGTATCAATACGATGATCTGTTTTAACGCCCGTAGTGACGATGGTTGAACCATCAAGACCAACTAACGTCAGCTTGGTGTAGATGATCTGGTTGTTGACAGTTTTCGCGTCGGCTTTCTCTTGCAGCTTACGCTTCAAGTTGATCAAACTAGCGCCTAGCCCATATTCCATCGACATGCCTGAAGCAAGATTCGCAAAGAAGGTCTGCACCGTTTTATCAGTTGATAAGTGGTCGACATCTTCGCTGGCTATCGTGAATAAATTATCGAGAGTACCCGCGTAGCTTTTTACCTTTAGGTCAAGTTCACGATGCTGAGAATCTTTTAATTTGTTTTGACCTAAACTCGTCACAGTAATAATCATCGCTAAATAGAGCGACACCAAAATAGCACTGACGGTGATGATCTTCTGGCTTGATATCTTTTTTACAGACTTTCTCATATATCGTTCTTACTATCTTCTAAGAAGTAGTCATTATAAAAATAGTAAATTGACGGGTAGTATTTCTCGACCAACTTCTGGTACGTCCCATCTTTTTTAATTGACTTCAAATATTGATTAAATGCGGCTTTTAATTCAGGGGAGTCCTTACGGAAGGCAACCGCCATTTTTTGATTTTCGGACACAGGACCAATTACTTTGATTTCTCCTGGCCACTTTTCCAATGCAATCAGTGTATCTGCTACATCAAGCAGTGTACTTTCTGCATCATTCTTCATTATCGCTGGCACCATCTCATTCAATCGACGCTGCCCATCAGGCAAAATAACTTTTGCTCCCGTGTCATACAGATTGTAAAGGTTCGGGTCTAGACACGAGTGCTCCATCGCGAGAACTTCACGACCTTTGATAAGCGATTTCACCATCGAGATATCGTTCTCAATGGAACCTGTCGGTTTGATTGGAGTAAGGGTGGAATCTGTGCGTGCGACTAACCAAACCGCAGATGGGAAGTAATCATCAGAAAAATCGACGACATGAGTTCGCCAATCAAGAATAGTGACTCCGTTAGCAATCAGATCGCCTTCAATAGGCATCGTTTTGCCAACCTGAAGCTGGGCGTCTTTGTACTCAACTTGTTGACCTGTCAGTTTGCCTACCACATTGTTCCATTGCGCTGGTACGTATTCATATCGGACGCCAAGAGACTGAGCAAACCCTTTAATAATATCCACATCCAGCCCTGTCAAAGTCTGCACTTCACCTTGGTCGATGTAAGAAACAAAGTTCGCGTATGGCACACCGATATGACGCAAAACGCCGCTGTCTTTGATGTCTTGTAAATCACCAGCAAACACTGAAGCAGAGAGTAGTGACGTCATACCAACAGCCATTGCCGTCATGGTTCGTTTGATTAATTTCACTGACATGGTGAATATCCCTCTCTTTAACAAAGCGCCCAAACATGGGCGCTTTGACGATAAACAACATTAGAACGAGTAATAAAGATCCGCAATGGCTTCAACCAGACCTTCAACATCTCTCTCATCATGGAATAAATGAGTCGAAATGCGCAACGCATGTGTTTCGTACGAATCATCCTTGTACAACTTGAAGCTTGTTGTACGGATGATGTAACCATAATCTTCACGAAGACGATCACGGAACTGCGTTAGTCGTTCTTCATCTGTTACATCAAAAAACGGGTTAAACGTAGTCAGACCGCTAGTTAAGCCCTCAACGTTTGGCGAGTACATTTGCGCTTCAGGTAACGCTTCGCTAAGCAGCACCTTACATAACTCACTTAACTCCAAGATGCGTTCTTGAATTCGGTCGCGACCAATTTCATCCCACATCTTACAGCTGTCAGCAAGTGCTTGTTTTGCTGGGTAGTTGTCATTACCAATGTACTGCATTTGTAACTGCTTACCTAGGTAATCTGCATGAGATAAAGAAGAGTTAATCAACCACAATGGGTTTTCACGATCGCTCCAGTACTCATTTAAGCGTTTACCGTTGTCACGTACATATAAGATACCCGTAGCGCCCGGACCACACTGCCACTTATGACCAGAACCTGCATAGAAATCACAGTCCATGTCATGGAAATCAAGATCGAACATACCCACAGTGTGCGCACCGTCAACTAAGGTCGGGATTCGATGTTGCTTAGCCAAAGAACAAATGGCTTTCGCTGGAAGTGTTGTACCAGTTTTGTAGGTGATATGAGAGAACACGATTAACCGAACATTTTGATGTGCTTGAATCGCATCGCTGAACGCTTGAATATAGTCTTCTTCTGTCACATCTTCTGTACCAGTGAAGACAGGAAGTTGAATCTCTACGACATCCACACCAAATCGATGCTTGGCAACGTTCATAGGGGACGTCGCCGCAACGTGTTCGTGATGAGTGGTTAAGATCACATCGCCCGGCTCGAAGTGAAGACCGTTGATGATAGAGCATAGACCATCAGTAGTGTTACGACTCAAGATGATTTCATCCGCATTTGCACCAAAGCCCGGTGCAACTTGCGTCACCATTTCAGACACATAAGGCCATGAACCAAATTTATTCTTCATGTCCCACGGGTATTTCGCAACCAGTTTGTTGTTGTCCTCATACCCTTCAAGAACATGTCTTGGCATTGAGCCCGTAGTACCGATGTTCATATAAGTCGTTCGCTTATCCAAAACGAACTGCTTTCGAACTTTACGCCAGAGGCGTCTTTCATTTCTTTTACCTAGTCTGCTCCAATCGATATTCTGTTCCTTTGCTTGAACAGCACCAGAAAACGCCGAAGCACTGACGCCAGCCACAACTGCACCAGTTGCACCTTTTAAAAAATTGCGGCGGCTGCGATTAGTCTTAATAGATTCCTTGTCGCTCATCTTTTCGATCCTTGTCGGAAGTTTAGCCATATTATTAATTATGAATCCGTAACTAACTGTTACTTAAACATTATTACCAAATAGATTCCCTGTTTAGATTTTTCGGCGGCAATTAAGTGACTTTAGTTCCATTTTTTCATTTCATTTGATGATATAAGCAACAGTTCTTTACGATAAAAATAAACAACTAAACGCATATTACAATATTCACTAAAACACCTAACTCTAATATAAATAGAAATTAATTTTATAATGTAAAAATCATAAAAAAGCGTGAGTTGTAATATTTACGAAACAAATTAGATAGCAAGGTTAATATTAAGTTCTAGCACGTTAAATATGTAACAGAATAAATTTAATTCATCAGCGCTATCATTCGTTTGTTGAAATAACAATCATGACGAATTATTAAGCGAAAAATTCGATTTAAACAGTAGATTTGTTCGATGAACAGAAAGGGAAAGTAAGCAAGAGGAAGGTGGCGGTAGCTATACCCAAGTAATCTCGAGACACTTCATTCAGCGAGAATGGCTTGGGTATAGATAGATTAAACGGCTCGTAATGTGAACTTTTGTTGATATTGAGATGGTGTGCTGCTGGTCTCTAGATAACTGTGATGCAACATGAGTATCGACTGTACAATCTTGGTCCCAATACCTAGCGAGCCTCCCTGTGCTTCTTCTTCAATATGGTTAATAAAGGCAAAATGAATTCTTGATTTATCGTCACTTAAATGAGCATGACAATGTACTTCAGAACGCATTGGACTGTGGCGCAGCGCATTTTCAAGCAAGTTAAGCACCAACCGCTCTAAAAGACCTTTATCACCCACGGTTTGAATTTCGTTATCGACGTCTATTTTCAGCAGCACTTCTTTTCGAGCAAACTGGCTTTGCATCATCTCGGCGCACTCTGCCATCAAGGCTCCAAGATCCACTGGTCGATACTCGTAATTCGGCATGGGCGCTTCTTTTTGAGCTACGTCCAACAAAGAGTGCAATTGCGTAGACAGCTTCTCACAGTTTCTGAAAGCGACGTCAATCAAAGGGTCGGATTCAGGATGCTGCAAACGCCACGTTTCCAAATAGCCAAGAACGCTCGATAACGGTGTTTTTAAATCATGACTAAGCTGCAATAAGCTTTGACGACGATGAGACGATTGATACTCCAACTGCAAAAACTGTTGCTGGATATGCTTCGCCATCATCTGATAGGAATTTGCTATCGGTACTAATTCCGGAACTTGGCGCGTAAAATCGGGTTGCAGGCGGAAATCATGTTCTGCTTGTTGTTGAAGCTGATTGGTCACACGCTCAATCGGGTTCAATAAACTGCGTTTCACTAACACATAAGCACCTAATGCAAAGCCTAAAATAGACACTAAAACTAACCCAGCGAGCGCGATATAAGGTGTGTCTACTTGGGCGTTGGCAATCGCATCATGTCTGGTACTGCCAATGACTACATAGAGATAACCCACGGTTGAGCCGAGTTCCTCAATCGCTGCTACGGAAAACACTTTGTGCTCGCCACGATTACGAGGATCTTCGCCTAAGATGGGGAATGGCTCGTCATTCAAGAATCGTTTAATTGGGTTAAGATCTACCTTACCCATGATCTCTGCACCTTCTGGTGCTGCATGGGTAGTGATGTTGCCTTGGCTATCAAGAAAGTAGATTTCGAAATCCGGACCAATCAACATAAGGGTATGAAAAATGGATTTGAGCGCTTTTGGGTTGTAATCCGTACCTATCATCAACGGATTATCATCACGCATGTGGCTTGCTAGCTCTTTGTGCAGACTCTGTTTAGTGCGTAATTCAATGGTCTCTTTTTGCCAATTGTACGTTAATGCAATAACGGCTGCTGCTAAACAAAACCATAGGCTCGTGAACACCACTAAGCGAGATTTGAAGCTCATCCTAGCGCCTCCTTAATCAGTCATTACTTGGGTAGTTAAGCTACTGTCGTGGTTGAAACTTGTACCCCACGCCCCATACCGTCTGGATAAAATGATGATCAGAGTCAGACAAAGACAACTTGCTACGTAGGCGATTGATGGTGCTACACACCGTATGATGATAGCCGGAATGGCTGGTATTCCACACATGGTCGAGCAATTCATCTTTACTGTAGACTCTACCCGGGCGTGTCGCGAGGAATTGCAGCAAGGTAAACTCTGTCGCGGTAAGAGTGACATCCTTGTCATTTAGGGATACCTGATGCAATTCTGGAATAATTCTTAATGGACCAAAATCCATGCTATCTTCAAGTTCACTTCTTTCAACTTGTACTTCAACGGTTTGACTTACCCGTCGCAATACATTGCGTACTCGAGCTTGAAATTCTAATACGCTAAACGGCTTGGTAATGTAGTCATCCACACCCGCCTCCAAACCATCCACTTTATCCATCTCACCATCTCTGGCGGTCAGCATGAGCACAGGGCTCCAATCTTGTTGCTGACGTAAATAATGGCAGATATCTAAGCCGTCACCGTCTGGCAAACCTCGGTCAAGAATGAGTAAATCAAAAGGTTGTTGTCGGTATTGCGCTTTGGCTTCGGCGACATTCGTTACCCGCAACACTTGGTGTCCTTGAAACTTGAGATGCATTTGAACCAGTTCTGCCAAATCATCATCGTCTTCTACCAGCAAAATGTTCGCGACTAAATTGATTGCCTGCTGTTCCATGGTCCTTTCCCTGCGTCTGAGAATCCTCACTTTGCACATGACCGGAACAAATCGGAATTTCTTTCAAAAAAGGTTCCGATGACGCCATGAGGGTTAAAGCGCTCGGCTACAAGCGCTTTGGAAAGGAGACGCCATCGGAGCCTGTATTACTCGACTCGGGTGATAGTGAGTTTCGCTCCAGGATTCAGGAAGCGATGGTTCGCAGAAAGCGCAGAATTGGCTAAACCATCATCTTTACTTACCACTCCAGCGTGAAACGCCACTACGTCATTTGTGTCGTTACGAGCAGCATTAAAGCCTTCGCCACCGCCTGCTGGTCCCGGAATGGTGGCTGCAAGTTCATCGTTCAATTCCGTGCCGGAATCCCAAACGTTCATGCTCATTTCGTAGCTTTCTCCCACCGCCAATGATTTAAGCGATAGACCCGTTTCCCCAACAAACGCATCGTTGGTGTTCACTAACATGGAAGCGATTGAAACGTAGCCCGCTTTGTGTGGGTCAACTGTAAAGGTTACGGAATCACTTGAACCAGGAAGCACTAAACCATTACCTGACAACGTTTGGTAGACATAGTCATTGGAATCCTTTAGCGCTAACAGCTCGGCATTGCTGCCCCCTTCTGCAAGATGCTCAAGCTCAACAGAAGCGCTTTTGCCAATTTCAAACAATTTGTATTTGTCGTTGTGAGCCAAAATCGCAAGTGGCGACATCGGTTGATTCGCGGTCAAGTTTGCAACGTTAATCGTGTAACGGTATGACTTCACCACATCGTTATCATCATCGCTTGGACAACCGGCGAGTAAGCCGACTGAAGCTGCTACGAGTAAGATTCTGTATTTCATACATCCCCCTTACTTCACAACAATTGTGATGGTTGCAACTGGGTTCAGCCAACGATGGCTGCTGCTGTCTAGGTCACTGATGCCGCCAGTTGGATCGCTATCACCAAGGTTACCCGGATGCACGTGAACTTTGTCATTAGTCACTGCCGCTTCAACACCGGTGCCGCCTGTACCAAAGGTAATGAAAGGTGGATTTGGCATGCTACCTTTAAGTTCATCATTGGCTTCTGTGCCTGCATCATAACTTCTTAGCGTTGCTCGGTATGTGCCAGCTTCCGTTGGGATTTTCCAGCTATCTAGCCCCACGAAACCATCATTGGTTGGCAGAAGCATCGCACTAAGAGACAAGTATCCATGATCACCACTGTTCATGGTAAAGGTAGTCGCGACACCCGGATTCAAAATACCACCAGCCGGGTTCTCAACCACAACACCACCAGCATTACCAATGACACTAGCAAGACCCGAGATGTCACCACCTTCCGCCATTGCTTCTAACTCTGGGGTTGCGGCTTCACCGGTTCTGAACATCTTAAGATCAGAGCCATGTGCTGCGACAATCAGTGGCGTAAAGTAAATGCCTTTTGTCGCGTTAGTCACGGTGATTTCCAGTTCTGCTGCATTCACTGATGCAGAGCCTAGTGCCATAGCGACTGAAGTCATGACGAGTCCGAGTTGGGTACGTTTTTTCATTGTGATTCCATCCTTTAATGAGGGTTGAACTACTCAAGTCCATGTTTACGGCTTTACTTCTTTGTTTGTAACTTGAGTTGGTTAAGCATTACGTTTCGAACGTTTTGCGTTCTTGCCTCTAAGAATGACGAACAAATCTATCAGCAACTTCATCGAATTCTCATAAAACTCTCACAAGTTCTGTTCGATTTTTTCAGCAGCGATTTTTTACTCTTATTCAGCTATTTACACTTCGTGTACTCCCCTCCTACAATGCGGTATTCCCTGTTTAAATCACGATTCTCAGCATGATTCATAACGTACTGGCTGCTTACTATGGCGAAATCTACGGCATCGCTTTTTTCAATCACTACTTGAACCATTACGCCCATGGTGAACAACAAACGCTGTGGCAAACCTTGATTGAAGTAGAAGAGCTCACCGCAGAAAAGCTCAAGCCTGTATTATTGGCAAATGGCATGGATATCGAAAATCGACACCAAGAGATGCTTGATAAAGGCTTGGCAGACGCAACCAAGTGGATAGAGTTGCCATGGCTGGAGTTGGTGACAACTCTTCTGAAGTGGGTAGAACCTTATGAGGTCAAGTATCAAGAGTGGCATGAAGAAGTGAAAGCTTCACAGCAGTATTCAATCGCTGAGCAAGAAGCTATCGAGTTGATTGCGGACCACGAAACGGCTATTTATCACTGTTGGCAGCACTACCATATTGGTGAATCTGGCTTGCCTGCCCTGAATGCCTTCTTAGCAAAATATCGCTAAAGCGAGACGGTGACACTTGAACCGAACAAAACCGTACCAGACAATACCGTTATTCCGCTGCGCAGAACTGAACAAATATGGTTAACCCAAAACTCATTGCCCTACTCCCTGATCTTGCTTCGTTTATCTTAGTGGTAAACGAGGGTAGTTTTACCGCTGCAGCCAAACAGCTTGGCGTGACGCCATCGGCTTTAAGTAAGTTGATCACACGGTTAGAACAAGCCCTCTCAGTGAAACTGTTCGAGCGAACGACTCGCAAGTTGATCATCACTCAAGCCGGGCAAAAGGTTTACGACCAAAGCATCGCCATGGTGAATGCGGCGCAGCAAGCGGTTGAATTATCGGCGGAAGATCATGCCGAGCCCACAGGTGCACTCACAGTGGCTGCACCCGAAGCGTTTCTTAACTCGGTGCTTCAACCATTTGTGTTGCCATTCCTAGATCGCTACCCAAACATTCAGCTCAAGCTACGTGCTGCTGATGGTGAGATTGATCTTTTTCGCCAAGGTATCGACGTAGCATTTAAGCTCACCGACAAACCCGATGAGAATCTGGTACTCAAAGAGATCAGCAAGACCAATCTTGTTTTGTGTGCCTCTCCAGATTACCTTGCCAAACACGGTATGCCAGAGCATCCGACTGAACTTGAGCAGCACGATTGTATTTATCTTGCTGAGAACGACAAAGACAACATCTGGTCTTTCTTTAAAGAAGAAGCTTTCCACTCTATTGCCGTGAGTGGACGCTACGCCGTTAACCACTCTCAAATGCGATTGAACGGGGTTAAGTCTGGCTTGGGAATTGGAATCTTCCACGACTTCGTGATTAAAGACGCGTTAGAACGAGGAGAAGTGGTAGAGGTTCTGTCTGATTGGATGATCAAAAGTAACTACCACGGCGCTATCGCGATGCAGTATGCACAAACCAAATACATGCCTGCTCGCCTGCGCGTGTTTATTGACTTCGTTAAGGAGCACTTAGTCTCCGGAGAGGCTAACCATGTTTGAAGAGACTAACCATGTTTAATGCCATTCACCACGTCGCAATCATTTGCAGTGATTACCCAACATCAAAACACTTTTACACCCAAGTCTTGGGGCTAAAGGTCATTGCTGAAAATTATCGTGAAGCTAGAGACTCTTACAAGCTCGACCTTGCTCTACCTGATGGAAGCCAAGTTGAGCTGTTTAGCTTTCCGGGCGCACCGAATAGACCAAGCTTTCCCGAAGCACAAGGGTTGAGACATCTCGCGTTTTTGGTTGATGATGTTGATCAAGTAAAAGCCTACCTCGAATCGAATGACGTTGAAGTTGAGCCGATTCGCATTGACGAGTTCACAGGCAAAGCATTTACCTTCTTCCAAGATCCAGATGGCTTGCCGCTGGAGATTTATCAGAAATAAAAAGAGCCAGCAATTCGCTGGCTCTTTTACTATTTCACTCGTCTCTTGCTAGTTCAACGCCGTTTTCAGCTTCTCGACGCGGTTGAACAACAGCCAATCCAGTGCGAGAACGGTAACAATTGCCAAACCGCCCATCGGAAACGCCAAACACAATACTACCAACGTTACTAAACCAAGCTTCCAAATGCCGTCTTGTTGAAATTTAGGTGGCGCCCCTAATGCAGCACTGCGACTTGGTCGACGAATCCACCACATCACAACCCCTGTGATTGAGATTAAAATGAACGCCAGACAGAACACCACGTTGAGCACTTTGTTCAATACACTCACATCACCTTGATGCAACGACACTCCTGCCGCCATGAACTTGGCAAACAAACTGTAATCTTGCCATGTGACGTCCACCAACAAGCGACCGGAATATTGGTCAAAGTGACTGGTGCGATCTTGTCTTGGATCGGAAATATCACCGCCCATTGAGTTAGCAGCCACGGTGTAAACACCTGTCTCAGAGCGTGGCAAAAATAGCTTATAGCCAGTAAAACCCATCATTTCTGCCTTGTGGACGATATCATCAATAGATAGTGCATCATGACTGCCTGCATAAGCTGATTCTTCCTTCATGTTGGCGTGATCATGAGCTGGTTTATCTTTCGACTGTGGCACAGCAGCAAGCTCTAAGTTCCATGGCATCTCTTCTGATGCACCATGATTCAGGTCTTTGTGTATCAGTGTCGACTCTGGTTTCTCACCCCATGTGTAATAGGTTGGGAAGGTATTCCAAGCTTGCACCATTTTCGCGCCCCATATCCCAGCCCAAGACAGACCTGAAATCAAAAAGAACAACAGAACAATTGATAGCACACCGCCTAAATTCGCATGCAGATCTCGCATCAAAATACGAGTTCCACTGCCAAAACGAATTTTCAAAAAGCCAGCACGGCTTGCGTTGTCTCTTGGTAACCACAGGTACAAACCAGACACCAACAGTAAAATGCCTAAACTGGCGGCGATTTCTATTAACCGATCACCCCAATCACCAATAAGCAAAGTGCCATGGATGTTATTCATCAGTTCATAGATGCTATCACCACGGTTAATCGTCCCTTGTACTTCTCCGGAGTATGGGTTCACAGCAACAATCAATGAGCTGCCTTCTTGATTTTGAATCGAGAATCGGTTGGCGATATCAGATGTTTTTGCAGGCACAAATTGGGTGATATTAAAATCGGGATACGCCTGCTTTACCGCGTCTAACTGTCTAGAGACAGGAACGGTTTGCTCTTGCGGTATAACGTGCAACGTTGCCTCATATCGAGCCAGTTCGATTTCATCATCAAACAGCATCACTAACCCCGTAAGGGAGAGCATCAACATAAATGGAATAACGAATAAACCTGCGTAGAAGTGCCATCGCCACGTCATAAAATAGATGGACTTTTCGCGTGAAGCTTCCTTGAGTTGAGGCTTTGCCGAGTTTCTCAACATGTGTATTTTCCTTTTTTCATTGTGAACACCCAAATTCAGTCAAACG
Organism: Vibrio sp. Y29_XK_CS5; assembly: GCF_024181835.1. Classification (NCBI taxonomy): domain Bacteria; kingdom Pseudomonadati; phylum Pseudomonadota; class Gammaproteobacteria; order Vibrionales; family Vibrionaceae; genus Vibrio; species Vibrio sp. Y29_XK_CS5. The sequence goes on along the minus strand of NZ_JAMZAM010000001.1, from coordinate 210,137 downwards.
CATCCTGAACATACTCATCGGTATGTGACGTCATTTGACTTAGATTCGGGAGTACCACTGCTCGAATGGCAGTGTTGTTGGCTTTATTTACTTGTAATTGTTTTTGTTATGAGAAAAAGGAAATTGGGGGAGCACGAGGAACTGGCGTTTCAAATCGCACACTTAGAGCCAAATAAGTGTAGCTGTCAGAAACGACCAAGCTCAATCTTGAGAGTAGAGGTGTCGTTGGAAGTGTATCGTGATGAAAAGTCGAGAAGTGGCTGAACGGACAAGGCTTACCTTTGTGGCTGACGGAGTTGTCGCCCTCTTCTATCTGCACCAACTCAAAACCGTTCAGTGTACATAGCGTCGCCCACACCCCCATGCTGTTACCATGAGCATTGATAACAGGCATCAGTGTCACTAGTGCCCAACTTAGAGCACTAGCAAATAACATGGAGCGATAAAAAGGAATTAATCTACGCATAACGGTGACTTAACAAATTTCACATAGCGTAACCAATTCTGAGTGCTAGCTCAAAAAGAGGATTCATAAGTGGCTGCTACCTCACAGGTTTTCTTGAATACTGTGATTGACAGGCACAAAAAAGCCCGCCGAAGTGGCAGGCTGATGGTCATCTTTTCAAGTTGGATAAACGGTTAGCTAAACAGCTTGCTCCAAATACTTGGGTTACGCTTATCGTGGTACTCTTCGCGTAGACTATCGATTTCACGTAATTGATCTTTCGCTTCTTGTAGCTTGCCCGCATCGAGATCAGCTTCAATCTTATCTAGCGTTACCGTCAACTTGTTAAAGCCTTCTAGGTAGATATCAAACTTCTCTGGTGGGTAATTACCACGCTTAGATTGTTCGACGATCGCTTGCAAGCTATCAATCGCAGATTTCATGGTTTCAACATCAGACGCTTCCGCCGCCTGTTTGAATTCCATCTTCATCTGCTTCATGTTTTGTTTTAAATCGACGGCTTCTGCCATTGCATAAGTTGAGCCTAACGCAATCACACACCCCAGTATTAAAGGACGTAACATCTTCACTTCTCCATTGAATGCCGAATTCTGAGTCGGCTTTTTAATGCGAGCAGTGTAAAGCAATCCCTTAACACTTGCATAACCAAAAGTGTAATCAAGTTTATGCGTTGCGAATCTCGTCATACTCTACGATTGGCTTACGACCGCGCAACTCTAAGAAGGCTAAGAATTGTTGTGCTGAGTGAGTAATAACTTTGCTACTGTCGATACCCACTCTGTCCATTAACTCGCCGACTAAGCTCAGATTACCCACATCATGGCAGAAGTGTGCATCGCTGCCGGTAGTGAAAAATACACCCAATTCTTTGCCGATTTGTGCAATCTCATGGCAGCGGTCTACACTACCGACGCGGCTATTGCCCTTCAGAGTGGTGTTGTTAATTTCAATCGCTACATTGTGCTCTTTAGCGCACTTCAGCACAGCTTCAAAATCAAAGTCAAAGTTCGGGTTACCTAAGTGACCCAACGCATCAACACGACCATTTTTGATGATATTCAACAACGCTTCCGTGTGCGTGGCACTATCTGCAGGGCGGAATACTGGCTCATGAAAACTGGCAATCACCCAATCCAAATTTCGATCAACGCTGTCGGGAATGTCGATGTCACCTTGAGTGTTCATGATGTTAGATTCAACGCCACGAATGATCGCAACCCCCTCAAGAAAACGAGGCAGAATTTTCTGGTTAGAGAAAAACCAGTAATGAGGCGCACCCGGCATTGATTCAGCGTGATCGGTCGTACAGAACATATCAAGCCCGTTCTCTTTTGCCGATTTCGCATTTTCAATCAACGTACTGTATGCGTGACCACTGGCGTACGTATGCGTGTGGGTATCAACCTTAAATTCCATCATCAACTCTCTTGGTGCGCAAATTGGCGGCTATTGTATACCCACAAGTCACCTGTCGTCAGCCCAATCTTAGCTTGCAACCTCACCCTATTCTTCGCTGATAGTTTTGATCAAAGGCAGAGCCTTCTCCCAGCCGTGGTTGAACATCGACACAAAATCACTGTGAGTGTGAATGGTTATACTCAGCAATAAGCGATCCTCCAAAGTATCGATCTGATAGATCTCTCGCGATCCGATCCACTTTGACGCTAAGTCTCCATCCAATTGCTGCCGATTATCTGGGTTAAAAATGGCAACATGATGAAACTCCAGTTTTTGTAGCGGCTGTACTGTGTCAATTATCGCTCTCGTTCCGCCCATGTCTGGGTCAAAAAAGGTCATGTCACAACCTTCTTCCCATGCGCCATCAAATTGAGACTGAGGCGAAAAGGCTTGTGCCCATCGTTTGTATAGTTCGACATCGGTCAGCACGCTCCATACGCGCTGAGGTGTCGCGGCAATCTCGACGTGATAGTTTAAAGTCAGCATGTTTTCTCTCCCTGCACCTTTCTTGACGCTAGCTCATTCTGATTAAAAATCAAACAATTCGCGAACAACCAAAGGAGAATTGCGAAGCCTGACATCAATAGTGCAGAGCTTATCGAAATCGAGTCCATTAGCAGCTTGCTATTTTTTCAACGCCTAATGCCAACATGCTGCTTCACTCTTCAATTAAATTGAATACACGAAAAACGACACCCTAATGCAGCGGTATATCAGTAATGGATTCAACATGAGTGGCGTAGAACAAAGAGAGTTTAACTATATAAAACAACGCATTAATGAAATGAGACCAGAGCAAATACGTGAAATAAAAGGTGTCATTGAATTTAAGAGAAAAACGTTGCTCGATGAAAAACCACTTATCTCTGATGAAGAGATGGAGTTCATCACCATCATGTTCAAAAAAACGGAATAACGGGAAAATGTGCTTTTTGATCGAAGATTACTTGAATAAAACCAACAATATCTACCCATCGGATATCCATTACAAGCTGCAGGAAATCGTCGACGTCAAGAACAGGGTTCTTGGTTACGAGGTTCTTCTCGATCCTCTGAATCTTCCAAAACAAGAGATAAAAGACCTCTATAATCGGGAAATACAGTACCCTCATATGAGCCGTGCGTTGATTTCTAGATTAGAGCATTATATCCATCAACACACCAATGACTTCTTTGGAAAATACGTTTTCATTAACCTTGAAAGAAGCAACCTATGCGACAAGTACTTATTGTGTGACATTGTCATTCTTAGGAATACGCTCGAAACATTAAAGGCGGATTTAGTCATTGAAGTCACAGAAAGGAATACCTGCCAACGATGCCCAGAAATTCAAAAGGGGTTCGATTTTCTGAAGAAACAAAATGTCCTGTTAGCAGTAGATGACTATGATTTAGACTTCGATTTTAGAGAACAAGAGGTGCTAGGTGGACTTTATCAGTTTATTAAGGTCGAACACTCCACTAAACAAGACTATTATGACCGAGTGATTGAACTGAGCAAAAAGACCCGAGCAAAGTTGATCATTGAACGGGTCGAAACGCCACTAGAGCGTATGCAAATCACGCAGAGCAATATCCCAGTTTGGGGGCTACAAGGCTTCTTATACAAAACGCTAACCGTTAACTTATAAGCTAAGCAGGACAAGATTTTGACTTGGCAGAGCAAAACTGACGCAAGTTACAAAGGTTGCAGTCTTTAAAATCGCACTCTTGTAAACACTGCAATTTTTTTTTGATCTTTGGAATCAAAATAGGGTTGGAAATGGAACGAATGATATCGAACTTAACCAAATACAAACCCACCTTCTGGCTACTGTCTGTAGGCGGGTAATACTTGACCTCTTTTGCATTAAATACTTTCTTTGCAAACTCAAGAATCGGATATCCGGCAATAAAGATATAGACGTAATCCTTTGTCTTATAAAGAGAAAGCAAGTAATAACAAATCGCTTGAATCACTAATTCAAAGAAATGAGTAGAGTTCATCGCGTGTCCTAACTTAACCAGACAACTTCGCTTTACTTCGTTTTCAGGGATACTAATGAACGAAGATAGGTTGTTCAGCTTCTCTAAGTTCAATATACCAGCCCAATGACCAACAATATCGTCTTGTTTATTCTGCAATAAAATACACTTGTACTTAATATCCGTTTTCATCGCGTACAAGTCCCCAATAAAACCTTCAATGGCAGAAACATTGCTATAAAAATCTTTAAAAACCTCAAGGTGTTCGTAATAGGTTTGGGAACGAATTTCACTTCGAACAAATTCGGGTACTTTATAGTAAGAAAGAGCCGTCAGAGAGAAGTCAAACGCCTTTACCAAATTAGACAACACCGAGGCATGCCGTGCAGGATTTTTATGCCCGTGCTCATCTAGATTAAGAATGATCTCAACTAAGTCGATGTCTAAACATCGCGCGATATAGAATTGCTTATACAAAGGAGGAATCACTTTACCGTTCAACCACCGGCTCAGAGTGATGGTGTCTAACCCTTTAAACTCCTCATAATAGGCTTGTTGTAATATTGCAATAAGTTCTTTCCTAGAGATCGATTTTTCCTCTAACCAAGCAGCGAACTCCCTTTCAAAGTTGTAAATCATAAATCTCACCACTTTATTCTAATGAACTAAGGTACCTTTATAATTTGTTATATTTCCGTCATCTCCAATGATGTCGAAATGTACTTGTTGTATATTTAGACGTTGACCTAGCGGTAAGCTGACGCTCGAAAAAGGTGCGACAGTGATTCTTTCATAGGTATCGTCACCCACTTTTATCGACAAAAAATTTGCAAACCAAGGCAACGGATTCACCACCTTCAAACTTTCTCCTGAGCGCACAAAACGCAGTTGTGAAAACGCGTGTTTTCCTGGGGCTTTGATGCCTTTTGGGCGAACAAGTACTTTTAAGCGCAACCTCAACGGCAACATGATTTGCTGAGTATTTGCGGTGACTGTTTCTTCGGATACCTGCGTCACTTGAAAGATGTTTAACCAAAGCAAGTTTTCACGATCTTCAAAATCTAAATCGGCTCGATTCAGTAACAAACGTACTGATCGCACTTCTCCCCGCGCCATTTTAAAAATAGGAGGGATAACGAATAATGGTGTCTCCTCATCCGATGGAGAAACCTTGAGGTCACCTTTGTCCGTCCATAATTGAAGAAGTACGTTATCCTCACCAGAATTCGCTAGGGTAAAGTCACTTCCTAAGTCATGGGCACTGATGACAATACGAGTTCGATCTATATCGACAGCTGCATGAACAGAAGACATCGAAAAAACCAAAACAATACTGAAAAGTAACCAAGTGAACTTATTGAAAGCTGACGATGATTTGCGCTTGGGCATACACAGCTCCTGCTGTAACAGTTTCACCACTGAGTTTTTCTAGAGAAGCCGTAAAGTGACCTCGGTAGGATTCAGAAGATGCATTGGATGATTCCAATTGCGTGACCTCTTTAAAGCCATACCATCCGCCAGCATTACCCGTTCCAGTCGTACGACTAGGCAACAGGTTCATTGGAGACCCAGAGTTATCGTATATTCTGATCCCGACCCCCTGAGCTACGCCAGGATTCCCGTATTCATTGCTTAACAAATACGTTAAACCGCCCGCAGATGTTTTTAGCCCAAGTTGCTCGGCTTTACTGGCTGCGTTGGCAGAGTTCACCAATAAGCCGATCGCAATCGGACGTGTCGCTGTCAGACTGGTACTTGTGTTAGATGTGGTGCCAGACGCAGCATTAAGTTCACACAGTAAACCGATGCTAAACGCCAACCTTGATGATTCACCATTATTTAGCGCATCGACGGTCATCGTCGGGAAGAGTACGTGTGGTGTGTAATCTGAAACTTGGCAAAACGCACCACGAATAAACGTAAGCTGATTCGCCCATCCCCACGCTCCGGGATAATCTCCATACCATCCACTGTAACAACCGCCACCATGGTCACAACCAACGGTCAAACCAGAACTTCGACCGCCGCCTTTAAATGCAATATAGCCATGCACACCGTTACGAGTCGGTGAAAAGCGACCGTAGTTCAACCCGTAGTTACCCGTCCCGCTGGTTACTTTGATGACTTCAACACTTACATCACTAAACACTCCTGCGTGTACATAGATGTAATTGCTGTCTTGAAACATATCATCAGGGTTGAGCTTTCTCGCTTTCCAATAACGGGAATAGTACTCACCGGTTGCAAGATTAGTCAGACGAAAGGCGGCATAACGATAGTCAGAATAATAGGCTCCTGGAATGCCCGGAACTTCATTTCGTCCTGCATAGTTGTCGTCTCCGTTTGTTGAGTAATACTCCCAAAGATCGTTTTTATCAGCTAAGTCGCATCGAAACAAAACCTGCTTATCGCCATAAGGCGTTCGGTTTGCTGAGCCTAAGAACGAAGCTGTCGAAGTCGCAATGACGCTGCCATCTGGCTGAAAAAGACTGCCACTGTTGATGCTAATCACCCCGGGTAAACCATAGCTTCCAAAGTATCCATCCGCCGCACCAGTAAAGTTATTGTTTACATAGTAACCAGCGTTGATTGCCTCGGTTGATAAGTAAGCTTGGTTCGTCGTGTTCAGCTTTGTGCAGGTAGCAAAAGCAGACATACTCACAAACAAGATAGATAGGCAAAGGGTCCATATTGAATATTTCATAATTACCTCATCATGCAGGTTTGTTCGGTTAAGAGAAGTACTCGGTCCGATTTCGGCGGGGTGTAGTTGATGCTGCATTCATTGCCAGTACCCCAACGTAAAATCACTACGTCGTTAGTCTCTTTTAATCGGGCGTACACCTGACCAGCTTGCCCAACCATGCCGATCTTTATCCCTTGCTGATCAAAAGCATCTGCGCCCATTGGAGGAATCCCCCCTTTATCGAGTACGGTATTGATCAACACCGCTTTTCCTTTCAGCGTTTCAAACTTCACTTTTACAACAGCACCGGAATACGGCACGACTTTCCGACTACCGGTTTTGATTTCCGCGCCAGTACTTAACCCATTATTTTTCAAAGACACATCGGTATAACGATAAGGAATCAACGAAGGCAATAACGCGTAGCCAGAGTCATCGATTCTTGCACCTTGTCCATTCATTACCTTGGCACCTTTCGCGCCTTTCGCTTCAATTAAAGCAAACGAATCATTGGTATAAGGACCTAGGGTGACACCGCCATCGTGCACAAGCATCGTTCCTGAAATACCCGCCGAAACACGGTTGTAATCATCGCCATTTGCAGAAGAAAGCGAAACGCCGCCGTAAGGAGTTCTGGTGTACAAGCTGCCGCCATAAGTATTGCTATTCCCTTCTCGCCCACCGTAGACTGAATAAGAAACAGGTGCATCTTTACCCAGCGTCCCCGATACATTGGCGGTCGCTGATTCACTCGATTTACTATGGGTATAGTTAAACCCAAATGTCGACCAACGGTCATAGAAGTCGAACGGAAGTGACACACTCAATGCTACGGTGTTTTCATAATTACCTACGCCAAACTCTTCGTGATAAAACTGACGTCCCACGCTGATGTTGTAAGACACATTTCTCCAATGATTATTGTAGGTAGCTTGGTAATCGATACTCTCTTCACCATCGTAATAATCCACTAGAGAACCACTAACGTTAACCGTGCCGTATTTCTCCAATGATTGGCTCAAAGACAACGTAAGACGGTTTCTTTGATTGAGCGTTTGAGACTGATATTCATCGCTATTGTTTTTTCGCTGTTTTCTCAAGCCCAGAACGTCTTCCAACTCTTTGTAGTTTTCTGAAGAATAACGATAAGCAAGCAGAGAAAAATTGGTACCGGTATCAAACGAGCGACCATAGTTCATCTCCACTTGCCACCCACGTTGGTACTCTTTTTCTTCATACACACGCGCAAATGAATAGGTGCTATTTATACCAAATGCACCGATTGGCGTCGCAACCACACCGCCAGCTAAATACGCCTGATAATCTTTCCCCATGCGCAAACCATAGTTGAACGTAAGACGGTTGTTTACACCTTGCTGGATAGAACTTTCAGCAAACCAATTGCTGACCTCTTCATACCCTCTAACATCACCAAGAACGGTGTTATAAATGATTTGTCCAGGGCGCACAGAAAGAGGCACCGAGGAGTAAGGCACGTTGAATGAGCTTACGCTACCGTCAGCTTCTTGAATGATCACCTCTAACTCACCATCACTTTTGGTATCGTTCAAATCACTGATAACAAAAGGACCGGGTGGTACGTCGATTTCTTTAATAATTTTACCTTGCTGTTTAATCACGACATGAGCATAAGTGGCAGCGACACCACGAACTTCCGGCGCATACCCAAGCTGGCTTTGCGGCCACATGCGCTGATCCGTTGATAACTTGATACCGCTGTATGACAAGCTGCCAAAAATAGAGCCATTGGTGTACGACTCACCAAGCAACAATGAACTGTGGATTGAAGAAATAGGACGCTGAACGTACGTATTCAACGAGGTATATTCTGTATCATTGTCCAAATAGCGAAAGTAACCATCGTGACGAAATTGCCACAAGCCCAGATTCATCCCAACTTTTAAGTTGCTGTAAAGGTAATCGCTGTCTTCTGCGCGTTTGTACTCATTGTGGTAATAGTTCGTGTTATGGCGCACAAAAAAAGCCGTCATACCTTCATCCCATTTTTCTGGATCAATGTAACCACGAGGTTTACTTTCCATCGCCGCTTGTGGGATGTCCAAATTCATTTGAAAGCTTGATTCGTCATACTGCCACTTCACCATTGGCGCGACGTCAGACAAAAGCTGACAACTGAGATTTGCTTTCGCTTTGTCATCCAACTTAAGCCCGATCAATTTGAGTTGTTGGGCAGAAAAACAAGGCTCTTTGCGCTCAGTCCTCTTATTCAAACGAGAAGAAACAACACTCCCTTGGAGAACCATTTCGCCATTGACATACAAATCAACTAAGTGCCCATCATCAAACGAGTAGCCATTTAATGCATCGCCAGATAACATGTGCTTTTGAATATCCACATCGCCATGAAATAGTGAAGGGTCAAAAGCGAGCTCTTCCGCTAAAGTAGGCATTGCAGCAATAAGCGAAAAAATAAAATATGAACGTTTGACGAACAACATATTACTCACCAAAGCTAAATTAATATTTAAAACTGAATGGAATAACGCTTAGGTATTAATGCCCCTTGGTCACTGATCGTCGTTATTAACAAATCGGCTTTATCACCTTTTTTAATTTTTACATTTTTGAACGTAAAATCTTGATATGAATTTGGTGATATCATTTTAGCTTCTGAGAACCACTTTTCGTCCAGATGCTCTATGAACATATTTGCAGACAAAGATACATACAGTGGTTGCTTATTACTAAGCCTAACCTTTGCGATTCCATCTTGATAATTTATGAGCTGAACTTGAAAGTCTTCTTTCCAATTTCTATTGTAATTAACCACTTGCTTTGGTCTGTAGAACAACTTCACTTTGTGCTTTACTGTTACCACAATTTTATTGCTGCTTGCAGCCACTTCAGCGATGGCAGCATTAGACGGAATTTGTAAAAAGTTAAAGTAAAAAACTGACTCTTGATCTTGGGGAAGTGCTTTTTCTACTCCTTTGATTATCCTTAGCGTTTGACCCCGTTGTGGCTCAATTTTCGCCAATGGTGGCAACACGACAAATGGCACATCACTTTGTGTCGCTTTGGACCCATCTTCGTTCTCAAACCAAGATTGAACCATAAAGACATTTTTGCTTTTGTTCTTTAGGTAAACGTTAACGAACGGTTCACCCTCTGGATATATAACTCGGCTTCCCGTCATGACAATATTGGCATTCGCAAAGAAGCTCATTATTACCGTGATAAAGACAACACAAAACCGTAAAAACATTATCACCTCATCACTTTACAACGAGGAGAGAGGACAGAGCCTCTCTCCAATTACAACTTACTGGTAAGAGACTGCGTACTGTAGTGACGCATTTACTGTACCTGCTGTTGATGCACCTGTTGCGTAGTACTGGGCTTTGTACGTCGCACTGTTTGCTTTCTCGCCAGCGGCAAGTGCAAGATCATTACTTCCTTTGTAGCCACCGCTTAAGTCAATAGCAGAATCGCTAGTGTCTAAGATTTGTAACTCTACGTTTGTCGCACTGCCTGTATTGCCAAGGTTCCCATTACCTGTCACTTGGTTACCGACGAATACTGTCGAAATGTTCGGCACACCCGTTGTCGCGTTACCGGTACAACCAGAGATAGAAACTTCAAACTCCGTTGCACCAGCCGTGTCACCACTTTTCGCTAGCTCTGACTTCGGCACAGTTTCCAAAAGTACAACCGGGGAAGCATTTTCACCGTTTACTGAAACTGTGCATGTTTCATCTGTCACCTCACCTTGGAAAGTAATGGTATTCGCCGATGCCGCCAGAACAGAAGACGTAAATAAACATGAACCTAAGATCGCAACTAATTTATTGAGCTTCATAATATTTTCCTTAATCCTATTTTTTGAACAGAAAATGAACTGAATTAACATTAGTTATTTTTGTTAACCGAGTTCATACATTGTTTTTTGAACTCATGTCTAATTTTCCAGTTTTAAAAAATTACCAATTAGCATTAATTAAAATATTGGATTAGTGATGCTAACTCGTTACATTTATAGTTTATTACTATCGATTCCTAACCAAACCTATAATGAAAAGCTATCAGCATTTGGTTATAGAAAAAACAATCTTAGTTTCAGTTCAGACCTTTCCTACAGTACAAATAGAAAGTGTACGATCCCTAAATTCTTGCAAATCTTATTATTCAACTCTAAGCCTATGACAGAAATAGATTTATCTATTTGTTTTACTAAAATAGAAAAACGACCTGTTTTCCTACAAGGAAGGTAAACAAGTCATCATATTTAATAGAAAATAAAACAATTAAATAAAAACGGCAGACTCTCGCTGCCGTTTTTTAGTGTGATTATGATAACTCAGTCCTTCGCAGTACATGTACGCGGCGTGCTGAGAACCTAACCCAACAGGTATTCAATACCGTCGCTAACACAATCAAACTCACTCCTGCAACTTGGCTATGACTCATTTGGTCGTCAAAGAAGGTCCATTGCCATACTGCGGTAAACAACAGATTGGTGAATATCAGCGGTGCAAGCTGCGAACCACTGCTTGCAAGCTGGTACGCTTTGGAACGGAATACTTGCGTATTAATAATGAGTAACGACATCAAAAATACGAGTGCAGTATTGGGCGTTTCAAAAGTGCTTATCGATAGGGAATTAACCAACATACTCGCATCATTCACGAACACGAGTGGCAAGATAAGCAGTGCCGCTGTGCCGAAGGTCCAAAAATTGATTTCTAGTGGTGATAGACCACTCTTACTTGCTTTGTAGAGCGTCAATTGAGAACCCGAGTTAAACAGCCCACCAGCTAATCCCAAGAGCAAATCGATACGCCATGTAAACTCGCCATCTGCACCCGCCAATAAAATCACACCTGAAAACGCCATAACGAGCGCTACGATAGTCGACATTCGAATCTGACCACGCATAAACAGCTTCTCGACGATGGGCATAAACAGTGGTCCAGTTGCGAACAGTACAACCCCTTCAACCAAAGTGAGCGTTTGCAAAGAAGCAATGAAACACAACTGACACATTGCGATGAAAAGAGCACGCAGAACAATTGGTTTAATAGTACCTGCTGTAGGCAAAGTCAGATTCTTAAAGCGCAGCATGACCAATAAAATGAGAGCTGGAGTAAAGAAGCGTAAAAAACTGAACATGGTCACGGATAAATCATCACTGAGCTGCTTTGCTAACAGCCCTGTAACAGATAAGCTTAATGTCGACATCAACATAAAGATGACGGGTTTATTTTCTTCTTTCATTGGATACTCCTTAATTCACGGAGTATTTTAGGAAAAGGCGCTAGTGATAAATAGCGAGTATTTTTAAACGCTAATGTAAGTAAAACTTACAAGTTAAATTAAATCCAGTTCATAGAGAGAGCCGAAGCAGTATGCGCAAATTAGTCCCACTAAAATCCATCTACGCATTTGTCGCTGTAGCGGAGACAGGCAGCATGACAGAAGCCGCCCACCTACTCTCTGTGAGCCACTCTGCGGTTAGCCAAGCCATCAAATCATTAGAAGGTCAGGTCAATAAACCTTTGTTTGATCGCATTGGTCGCCAAGTCAGACTCAACAATGATGGTAAAAAGTATTATCGCAAAGTGGCGCCTGCGTTGGAGCAAATCGTCGATGCCACTGAAGCTTTGATTCACGATCAAAACTCCAAGCGTATTACGCTCAATATGGTTAACTCACTTGCTTTGCATTGGTGGATCCCTCGCATGTCGAGCTTGCAAGATTACGCCCCTCAGTTGGATGTTCGTCTGTCTAATTTGGTGGGATTGTTTAGCTTAGAGCAAGAGGGGATTGACGCTGCGGTCGTGCATGGCAGTCCTCAAGAGTGGCAAGATTACTATTGTGAAAAGCTGAGTGAGGATGAGTTAGTGTTGGTGTGCAGTCCCGAATTATTAGAGCAGCCTGATAACCGAGACATTCAGCAACTGCTATCAACTTACCCCATCATTGAAGTCACTAACGATCGCCGAAAGCATGACTGGCAAGTTTGGGAAGAAGAGACAGGATTACTGCGACCTACCAATAAAAAGCCAATGACCTTCAATATGTCCATTCAAGCGGTACAAGCAACGACAAGACGTTTGGGGTTATTGGTAACCCATCGTCTATTTGTCAAAGATGACATCAAATACGGGCAATTGGTGGAATTGGGCGAGCCTGTGGTCAACCCATACCAGCAGTTTTACTTTGTTTGCCCACCACACAAACTCAAACAGGAAGCCTTTCATTTACTGAGGTCTTGGCTAAGACAAGAGTTTAGCTGATACGCCAACATGCCCGTGTGCTAGAGCAGCGATCACACGAATTGTATTGAACCTAAAGTTTCGCCAGCACAAAGTTGCAAACGATTGAATATTAAATTGAGATAATCGACTTCATACCCAAGTGACTTCAAGATGCAGGATTCAGAGCGTTGTCATTGATTCGAGAGTAAGGAAAACAACGCAGTGTAATAGCCAGCTCTTTCCAAGTTGTTTGACGCAGCCTTTTGTTTGACTAAAAAAACGAGTCGAAGGCACGCTCCCAAAGGGCACTCTTTGCAAATAGTAAGGGCCTTGGCTTGTATACTTTGTTGCCGATTCTTGATTTAGAATGACTAGATCTTTAAATCGCCGCCGCGTCTACAAAACAAGTCATTCTCGCTGAATCTAGCATCTCGAGGTTACTTGGGTATAACGTGGATTTATTTGCATCACGAGTGAATAGATTAATGCCGGAATTGGTATAAAGTAAAAAGAGTGCTTTTGAAATCCAAGGATGGCTTTATGAGGTTGTATCATTTCTTTATGAGTGGCGTTGTTCTCATTGCCCCACTTTCTAGCTCAGCCGAAACGATGGGTGAAGTCAGTTCACCTGACGTGAAACCTTTTATTATTGGCGGACAACAAGCTACAGCCAACCAACTCCCTTTCTTTGCACGCGTCATTTTACACCGTACGGGTTCCAGTCAGTTTGCCAACATTTGCGGTGGTACCATCGTTAATGACAGGTACATCATGACCGCAGCACACTGTGTCGAACCGAGTGTCTTCACTGGCGGATGGACAATCAACGATCTTCGCGTGTTGGTAAAAAACCCAACCATGAACGATGTGTTCGTGGAAGAATTTAAAGATGTGCGAGCTATCACCATTCATCCAAACTACGATCCAGATGACCTTTGGATTAACGATATTGCTGTCTTGGAACTCACGCGTCCAATTACCGACAACGTCCAATCCATCACACTACCACAGGACTTTGGCGACTACAGTGAGCAGACGGTATATCAAATCTTTGGGCTTGGACAAACCTCAACGAACGATACGTCAGGTCCTAACTATCTACGCTGGGCAGAAATCCAACCCTTAACAGATTTACAGTGTGCCTCACTTGTTTCAGGCTTTAACTCACAAGAAAGCTTGTGCGCCAATGGCTTCCCTAACCGAACTTACACTGGGATATGTGCAGGAGACTCTGGTGGTCCTTTGACCTATCAAGACACCAACGGGGATTATCAACAGATCGGCATAGTGAGCTACGGATCTTCGGTTTGCGAGTCTCCCGCTATTCCTAGCGTATTTACAGAAGTACTCAATTACACTTCTTGGGTCGAGGCGCAAACCAGTTCCGGAGTAAAAACGGTCTACAACGCCGCCCTGGCTGCAAGCGAGGATTACCATAGCGAAGGGGATTCAGGGTTCGATCCGGAAGACACCACCAGCAATGATTTTGGCAATAATAACAGTGGTGAAAGCAGTGGCGGTTCACTTGGTTTCGGACTGGTCACTCTTGGCAGTTTATTCGCTTGGGTCAGACGCCGTCAGCCCTTGTAGCACGTGCCTTAAACCTTACTTACAATTTTTAGAATAAAAACTCTAAAACTTATCATTTTCCAGTACATCTTAAGCCGATAATCCTGTTATTATCGGCTACCCAACTACTTTCAGATCAAGTCCATGAATAATGCTGCATCGAGTCGCCGTATTTCAGCGATGCTGTTTTTGACTCTTGGCGTCATATTGTCCGTGTTTGCTGGTTTTGCGCTGTCGCAGATGTTTGTTATTGAGCAAGATTCCTTTCAGCTAATTTCTGCCGTCAGCTCCGTCATGATAGTGAGTTTTCTTCGTTATCAATGGCGCGCATTGCCTGCAGTAATACTCGGGTTATTCGCTTATTATTTTTGGACCGGAAGAACACTCGAACATGCGTTGCTTTACGCTTTCACTGTTCCATTGTTGCCTTTCGCATTTTCTAGCTTGTTTCATTACCTCAACAACCGTGCCCTCTATCAACCCGCAGAGCAAAGGATCACTTTATTCTTTGTCGTCATTGGGTGCTTATTTCCGTTCGCTAATACGATCAAGATGATGTTGGTCAACACCTTTGTTGATGGTCAATTTCTAAGCCCGGACTTTTTGTTCTATGCCACACTAGGGAATTACTTAACTCAGTTGTTGGTGACACCTATTTTGTACGTCATGGTGAGCTTACTCACCGATACCGACACACAATCGTATCTTGCCTTAGACAAGCGTTTAAGAGTTTCAAACTCCCGCTGTCGCGGCTACATAACATGGCTAGTAAGCTGTATTGCCATTTTTATTACTGCGGTACTTTCTTCATCTTCTTTCATGCTCAACTCGCTGAGCTTCTTTGCCGTACTTCTTGTCGTGATTGGTTTAGCTAAGCACGGACTCATTCGCCCACTGTTTGTTGGCGCGCCGTTCATTTTATTGATCATTAATGACAGTATCAGCCACTACAACGCAGGCTTAATTGGTGACAAACAGTTCTATGGTTTGCTGATCATCATTACCGTGCTCACTACCTTGGCGTATTTACTCGGTGGCTATTCAGTGAAGCTGTTCGAGATGACACAAAGACAGATTCGTTCAGAGCGGATTGACCCGTATTCAGGCTTGTCCAACATCGCCCAGTTAAAAGAAGACATCAGTCGTCAACGCCATTCCCTGTTGCTCTATCTTGATCTAACGCCAACGCTTTCTATGCTCACAGACCTCGGTCATGAGGGTAAATCGCAATTAATCATGCAACTGAGTGAGTTTCTTTATTCTCGCAACGACAGTATCAATCGCTGCTACCGCCCACCTTTCTCTACAGGGTTGTTGAGTTTTACTCATTACTCAGACCTCGCAGAGGAAGAGTTGCGAGAAGTCGTGGAGTATCTAGAGAGCTTTCAATTCTATTGGCGTGGCACCTCTGTTGCTCTTGTTTCGCCAACGATATTTTGTACCGTCGTTCATCACGGGCAAGACATTGAAAAGGTGGTGTCGATTTTGTGTGATCAACCACCTCAAAGCGATCGCAGTATTCATTGGATTAACGCACAATCGTTCGAAATGGACCGCGTCGATAAACTCAACCATATCCAACAGGTGTTTAAGCGCGAGCAGTTTGAACTGTTCTGCCAACCATATATGAAGCTCTCAGGTGTCGAAGAAACTAAGCACAGTTTTGAAGTGTTGTTACGCCTAAAAGAACAAAACGGAAAAGTGCTCTCACCTGCGGCATTTTTTCCTCTGATCAACCAATTCGGATTAGAGATAAAACTTGATCACTGGGTGATAATCAACACGTTTCGAATGCTTGGGGACAAGGTAAAAAACTGGGATGACATTGGGCATTGCGCGATCAATCTTACCGCGAAAACCCTAAGTGCAGAAAACCTAGCCTCTCGCATTATAGAGAGTGCCAAAAGCTTTAATGTACCGTTGGAAAAGATTTGCTTTGAGATTACCGAATCTTCAGCACTCATCAATGAACAACAAGCGATTGAAACCTTAAGCTTGTTACGCAAACTCGGTTGTAAAGTCGCAATTGATGATTTCGGTACTGGTTACGCTAGCTTTGCTTATTTGCGCCGCCTGCCATTAGATATTCTGAAGATTGAAGGGGCATTTGTACGTGAAATCACTAAGAGTGAAACCGACCGATTGATCGTCAGTTCCATTGCGACGGTTGCGAAAGAAATGCACTTAGAAACCGTCGCAGAGTTCGTAGAAACCGCAGAACATAGCGAGATATTACGCAGTTTGGGGATCAACTTTGCACAAGGTTATGGCGTCGCAAAGCCTATGCCGCTGAGTCGTTACCTAGCGAACCTCTTTGACCACTAAGACAAGAAAGAACAGTTACCAGCGCCAGAGTTCGCAACTTTATAGCGGTTTGCGTTTTAAGCGGGAATTGATGATGTCTTCAATCAATTTCTGCTCTTTCTTGGCTTTCTCATAATTTTGTTTACTGCGCCAACGTTCCAACACTTTCTCTAGCCCCTGCACTCGGGCATGTTTGTACTCAAGGTGTTTTTGTACCGAAGCGCATTCTGCTTGCATCACGGCTTGTTCATGTTCGTGGTGGTGAAGCATTTTTTGTAGCATGTGATCAACGCGATTTAAGTTCATCAGTGTCGCGCTATTAAGCACAGGTGTTGCAAGGGCGGATTGACCCGCATGGTTTTTGAGTTCAGAAAGCTGCTCTAGCTGCATCGCAAGATGAGAGTGACGCTGCCTCATCACATCGAGCTGCTGCCCCACTCTATCACGCTGCTTTTCTTCCATTTGCTGCAGCTTACCAACCGCTTTTAGTTTGGACTCCATGCTGTAACCTTATTGCGCCTCACTCTGGAACATCTGCGCCAACGCCGTCAAACTGGTTGGGTAGTCTACGGCTTCATTTGCAGACTGCTGTAGATAAGCACGCAATTGCGGATACATAGAAACCGACTGATCCAACTCAGGATCTTGTCCTGGTTGATAGCCACCCAGTGGTAATAACTCTTTAACTTGCAGATAGTTGGAGTAAAGCTGACGGAAGTTATTAGCAATCGTGCTGTGCGCCTCGTGAGTACAAGCGTTCATACAACGGCTGATAGAAGCATTGATATCAATCGCTGGGTAATGCCCTTGCTCAGCCAATTGACGAGACAACACAACGTGCCCATCCAAAATTGCACGAGCAGAATCAACCACAGGATCTTGTTGGTCATCACCTTCGGCAAGCACGGTATAGATTGCGGTCAGACTGCCATGCGGGTTTTCGCTGTTACCCGCTCGTTCTAAAAGCTGAGGCAAAACGCTGAATACCGAAGGCGGATAACCTCGTGATGCTGGCGGCTCACCCAAAGACAAGGCAATTTCTCGCTGCGCCATCGCATAACGCGTCAAAGAATCCATCAGGAGCAATACGTCTTTACCTTGGTCACGAAAGTACTCAGCAACTCGGTGACAAAGTAATGTGGCGCGCAATCGCATCAGTGGCGATTCATCCGCGGGTGCGGCGATAATCACCGCTTTCTGACGAGCTTCTGGTGTTAAGTTTCGTTCAATAAACTCGCGGACTTCTCGACCACGTTCGCCAATCAAACCCACGACAATCACATCGGCCTCTGTGTTCTGCGTGATCATTCCCATCAAGACACTTTTGCCGACACCACTGCCAGCCATCAAGCCAATGCGCTGCCCTTTACCCACAGTCAATAAACCATTGATAGCACGAACGCCAACATCCAGAGGCGTATCGACCGGGCGACGTTTAAGTGGGTTGATCGGTTTAGGTTCAAGTGAAACACGATCTCCCCCTTTAAGTGGCGCACCGTCATCGAACGGTTCACCTAATCCGTTGACCACCCGCCCTAACCATTGCGAACTAAGCTGTACCGTGCTGTCTCCATCCAGTGGAATGACTTTGGCACCAGCAAATAAGCCACCTAAACGGCGAATAGGCATTAAGTAGGCGACGGTATGATCAAAGCCAACCACTTGCGCTTCGATCATATCCCCTTCTGCGGTTTCAACTAGGCAACGTTGTTCCAGTTTGAAACGACAGCCAACGGCTTGAAGCATCAAACCATTTACTTTGATCAATCGCCCTGTCACTCTCGCAACGGGAATTGAATCGAGCGACGCTAATGCATCGCTCAAACGCTCACTTAATACTTCATGGCTTAAGGTGCTATTCATCTTCGGTTTCAACCTGCGGAATCGACACTTCATCAAGCAAGTGCTGCTTTACGTTGTCCATACAAGCTTCCAAGCGTGAATCGCAGCTCGCATCAGCTTCGGCATCTTCGGTGACAAGCTGACAACCGCCCACAGGCAACTCGGCATTTGCAACCAACTTCCAAGCTGATGGCAAATCTGCATTGATCTGATTAATACGCTCTAAATCCTGCGGATTCAAATGCACAATCACACTCTCCGCTTTGCCCGGCATTGCCGATAGCGTTTCATCAACCAAGGCTAAGATTTGCTGTGGCATTAAGGTCAGCTCAGCACGAATAACCTGCTGCGCCACCTTTTGTACTAACTCGCAAATCATGTGACGTTGTTGCTGTTCTTTTTCGTTCTGCCAACGAGACAGAGCATGGAACAACTCATTCACTGGTTTCGCCGCTTCCATAAAACCTTGCTTTCCAGATTGCTCTCCAGAAATAAACCCTTTTTGAAAGCCTTCTTTTTGTCCATCGAGCAAGCCTTGTTGTTTACCCTGCTCAATGCCTTGACGTAGACCTTCATCATGACCTTGCTGTAAACCCTGTTGAAAGCCAGCCTCAAGCTGTTGCTGAATATCAGCTTGAGTATCTTGCCAACCTTGATTTTCCAGCGCGAAGTCATCTTCAATATTTACTGGCTGTGCCAAAGGTGGAAAGCGATGTAAACGGTAACCACTTGGGGGTAAACGCATGGTATTTGGTGCTTTGTCTGCCATTGCGTTACTCCACCGTTGGCTCTTCGTAAAGTAGCAGTTGAATTTCGCCCGACTCATCGAGCTCACGAACTAGCTGCATAATGTCCTGACGTGCACGCTGCACTCGGCTCAATACCACGGCGCCGCGCAGTTCCATATCGTCTTCTAGCGCTTTAACCATACGTTGAGGCATAGAACGTTTGATTGCCTGCTGCATAGTAATCTCGGAGCCTTTCAATGCCACAGCCCACAATTCCAATGGGATCTGTTGAACCAGTGCATCCATGGTTTCTTCGCGCTGACGACCCAGCACCATGAAGTCGAACATGTTCTCTTCGATTTCATTCACAACATCCTCGTCGTGCAGTTTGAGCATTTCCATCAAGGACGCGCGATCACCTTCAAATCGGTTAATGATGTCTGCCGCTTGCTTCACACCAGACAAAGGCGTGGTTTGACTAGCAGAAACCTTGTCAATACAACGCTCTACAAGCTCGTGCAAATCGTTCGCAACTTGGTGATCGATATCTTGCAACTGAGCAATGCGGAACAAGATCTCATCATGGTAATCCTGCGGCAGGTGCTTCAATACGGCTGAAGAACTGTCCGCGGGCAGATAAGCCAAGAAAATAGCCTGCATCTGTGGGTGCTCGTTGACGATAAATCGTGCCAACGTTTCCGCCTCTACCCACTGTAAACGCTGCATGTTATTGCGAATTTCATCGCCATACAGGTTGTTGAGCAACCCCTTTGCCAAATCGTTACCTAACGCTTTACGTAGCGTATTGGACAAGTATTCTTTCGACGCGCCACGAATGCCGCTGTGCTCTCGGAAATCTTCAAAAAAGTTTTGGATGACACCACGAGCAGAATCACTTTTGATGCCATTCAACTTCGCCATTGCGCGAGTCACGCGCTGGGTTTCATCACGAGTAAAGTTTTGCAGCACTTTTGCAGCCGCGTCCTCTCCCATCCCCAGTAGCACAAGGGCGGTTTGTTCTACATAACTAAGCGTCTGTTTTGACGTCAACGGCGCTGTGTTCATTGATGTTTACCCATTGTTTCAGAATTTCGGCTACACGCTCTGGCTCTTCGTTGGCAATAAGCTGTAGGTGTTTCAATTGAATCTCAAGTGGAGAGCCTGCTGGCGGTAACATGTCACTGTTAACATCCAATCCAGACGAAACGGCAATCCCTTTCTCTGATAGTTTGCGATTAAGCACCTCTTCACGCTCACGCTCTTCACGAGTTTGTAGGTTGTCGTAATCCGGTTCGATTTGCGGCTCAGCAAACTCCAGCTCAGGAGCAGGTTTGTCTGCACCTGTTAGATGCATGATAAGCGGACGAAGAACAAAGAAGATCATCGCCAAACCCAACATTCCGCCAATCACGTAACGCAAAGGCTGCTGTACCGTCGGGTCTTGCCACCAAGGCATTGCCGGCGGCGCGTCAATCTCGATTGGAGTGAAGTTGAAGCTCATAAGGCTCAAGCTATCACCACGAGCGTTTGAGATACCAACTGCGTCCATGATCATGGTCGAAATTTGCGTTTTATCGGCTTCGCTCCAAGCCACACCATCCGGCGCCGCTTGTGAGTTCAGCAAGACCGAAACACTTAATTTGTCTATCTGACCTTGTTGGTATTGAGTACGACGAACACTGCTACCCACTGCGTATTGACGGTTGATCTCCGAACGCGCGTTTGAGTTCTGGCTGTCATTCGTTGGCGTTTCACCGGTGACTGGCGGTTGGTTGCTCAATGAACCAGGGATACCAAGAGCGATTTGGTCGATTGAGTTATTTTGAATCGTATGCTCATTACGGACCACTGGAGCGTTGTCTAAGATTTCTTGCGTTTCTTCAACTTGGCTGAAATCCATATCTGCCGCGACTTGAACACGGAAGTTACTTGGTCCCACGATTGGGGTCAGCATGTCAGCGGCACGTTGAATGATTTGTTTCTCAACGTTTTTTTGATATTCAAGGTATTTGGCGTTCACTTTGCCAGCTTCAGCAGAAGCAACGTCTGCACTCAATAGGCGACCGTATTGGTCAACGACAGAGACAAACTCCGGCTTCATTGCCGTCACACTGCCAACCACCAAGTTAATGATCGCTTCAACTTGCTCAGGCTTAAGGTCTTCACCCGGTTTAAGCTCTAGCATGACCGAAGCCGACGGGTTTTCCGTATTTTGACGCACAAACAGGGTTTGACGAGGAATAGCAAGGTGCACACGTGCGTTTGCGACTGAGTTTAGAGACATGATAGTACGTACTAACTCACCTTCTAAACCATGACGGTAGCGTGCAGTTTCCATGAACTGACTGGTACCAAGAGAACTGTCTTCTTTTAATGAATCAAGACCCGTTGGCAGCTTCGCTTTTACCCCTTTTGAAGCCAAAAGCATACGGATACGTGCAACCTCACCTTCAGGAACCAGCACTTGTCCATTTTGCTCTTGCATACGGTAGCTGATGCCTTCCGTTTCTAATACCGACACAATCTCGCCAATATCAAAGCGCTCTTGCTGGCTATATAGAGGACGGAAGCTCTGAGAAGAACTCCAAAGCGCGACCACAATGAGCGCGGCAACAATAGCAGCCAAAACAGCAGACAACACCAGGTTGCGTTGGCTGCTTGACCACAATTGCTTGATTTTGTTTGTAACGTCATCCATTCCATTGCTTGAAGAGAATGACTGAGTGGTGCCAGTATGCATTGCAGAAGTACCGGCGACTTGAGTGGATAGTTCTGACATGTATTACACCGGCATCTTCATAATATCTTCAAATGACATCACGACTTTGTTGCGCACTTGCATCAAAGCATTGAATGAGAGACTCGCCTTTTGGCTTGCAATCATTGCCCCGACCAAATCATCACTTGCCCCAGTTTCTACAGCCGTCATTTTCTGGCTTGCGACTGACTGATGTTGATTGACCGTATCGAGCACGTTCGTCATCGCTTGTGAAAAAGAAATTGGAGTATTCAAGGTTTTCTGATCAAGTGGGTTTGCACTTACCACAAATTCCGGAGGTTGAGCTTGTGTTCGCATCACCTCCATTTTTGACAGCATTAGCTGCTCTGCTGAAACCGCATTGGTTGGTTGACTTGCCATCTTTGTTTTCCCCTTTTAGGCAGCCGAGCCAAGCGCCGACTGTAGATCAATACCGTGCTCGCGCATTGCCGCGAGCTTGTAACGTAACGCACGGGTAGAGACACCCAATGCGTTTGCGGTTTTGGTTCGGTTTCCACCAAACTGACGTAATTTATCTAGAACAAATTGAAACTCAGCTTGCTTCTTCGCTTCGACATGTCCAAAGCTTGAAACAGGCTCAACAGACTGGACTGGTGTTAACAATTCAATCGGCAACATCAAGTCATGGGCGGTAATGTAATCACCGTGACGCATGACTAAAGCGCGTTGAATGACGTTTTCGAGTTCACGAATATTGCCTGGCCAGTGATATTGGCTCAGTGCCGAAATCGCATCTTGGGACAGATGACAACGACTGCCATCTTGGTATTTTTCGATGAAAAATTGGCTGATCGGTAAGATGTCTTCTTTGCGCTCACGCAGCGGCGGCCAATGCAATGGCAGCACATCCAAACGATAGTAAAGGTCTTCACGGAACGTGGCTTTTTGCACTTCTTCACGCAAGTCTTTGTTGGTCGCCGCGATCACTCGGATATCCAGTTGAATTGCTTTGTGACTGCCAACTCTTTCCACCTCACGCTCTTGAAGTACGCGTAATAGTTTCGCTTGCACTGCTGGCGACATCTCACCGATTTCATCCAACAAAATGGTGCCACCATTGGCTTCTTCGAATTTGCCGCTTTGTGAGTTTGTTGCTCCGGTAAACGCGCCTTTTACATGACCAAACAACACCGCTTCCAACATGGATTCTGGAATAGCCGCGCAGTTGACCGCAACAAAAGGTCCATCCGCTCTTGGAGATTGCTCATGCACATAGCGAGCAAGCACTTCTTTACCCGTACCAGATTCACCAGTAATAAGGACGCTTGCATTAGTGCATGCTGCGCGATGAGCTAATTGAAGCACCTGTTTGCTACGCCATGATTCCGCCACGATGTTTGCCAATGGCTTACCTAAAGCTTCTACGCGCTTAAGTAAATTCAGTAATTGGTTGGTTTCGAACGGACGAAGTAGGTAGTCTGTCGCGCCTGACTTCATTGTTTCCGCAGCTAAGATGCCCTGTTCTTGATCGACAATAGCGATCACGACACCAGCATTGCGCTGCTTCTGATGACATGCCACAAACTCACGCACACACATATCAGGCAAGTTAGAACTCACCAGAGTGATACAAGCACGCTCTTGCAAAAGTGCGCTACGACCAGTGCGGCTGTGTTTTGTCGAATATCCTGCATTCTCAAGTACACCCAACACTGGTTGAGCAAGGTTTTCATTTGGCTCAACCAACAAAATATCTGTTTTCGTCATCATTGAACCTTTACCTTCTCTTGTTGGGGTTGTTTTACTTCTGGGCGATTTTTCGCAATCACACGTTCATTGTCTCGAACCAGTCTTAATGTGACTCGGCGATTTTTGGCTTGTCCGGCTGACGTGTTATTACTGGCGATAGGGTAGCGAGCACCATGGGCACGAATTTCAATCATGCTGCGCTCAGCACCTAGCGCAACAAGGGCATCTGCGACTTGCTGGGCTCGTTGACGTGATACGCTTAAATTTGCAAGCTGAGAGCCTACATTATCGGTGTAACCATCGATCAAAATCTTAGTGACGCGCTCATCGACAGACACATAACTGTATAAGGCGGCCAATGTGTCTGATTGCTTAACACTTAATTGCTTTTGACCAAAATTAAATGGCAGATTGATATCGCGTGCTTGGGAAAACGAAAGCTTAGGCAAACGAGCGCGGCACTGGTTGAAGGACTCCAATGCACTCTGCATTCGGATAGTTGGTAACGTTACAGCGCTAATAGCGGAAGGATTACTTCCGTCAAGTGACAATGTAACCCAACGACCTGAAGCAACTTGCTCCAGTAATGCATCTGCACCATGGCTAAACTTAACCCGATTCGTCGCCAATTTATACTCAACCAACGCCCCATCTTTCGTATAAAGCTCATTAGACCATGGAGCATTCTCACTACTTAGCACCGCGCTATTCCATTTATTGTTGTTATTTCGAACATCTGCAATAAACGAAATTTGGCTATTTGGTTCCGCTAGGAAATAAAACTTCCCCTGCGGAATATTTGAATGCATCAAGTTGCACTCAAACTTATTTCCTTTATATGTCCAATTAGAAAGATCCATGGGTATGGTGATCTTTTCTCCAGCAACTGAAGAATTAGACAAGGTTAATAGTGCAATAGAAAATAAGCTTGAAAATATTATTAAGCCATTTCTGCCTAGGTATATCTTACAAAGCCCTGACATAGAATGGTTAATTAAATATGCCATCAAGTTAGGAAATTTGGCATAGGTAATCATATTAAGACCCTATTCTGAAATATTAAAATTGGTCAACAAACGCCCACGAAAGCAGGGTTCATTCTTACTTAAACTTAATTTGACCAACAAAAAATGGTTTGTATTGCATGAGGTTAGATGGTTTTATTATCTTTCAACCCTAAATAGTTGAATTAACACCATCTTAGCTTCCGCTTGTTATATTTTTTATTAACTATTTTATAAGCCACAACCTAACTCTTTTTAAATTTCATTAAAAGTGCATATAGTTACCTACAAATCAACATGTGAACTAAAGTCACAATAATCAAAGTTGACACTAAAGGATCATTAAATTTTATGTATAGACTGGCCGCCATTAAGTTGAAGCAGTTTAGATTGTTAACGCACGGTAAAATATAGATGGAAAACAAAGTTAACGAGCCTATTTCCGACATCAATTTGTTAGATGTAGAATTATTAGGCAAACCTATTCATATCATTCGTGAAAAGCTCGAAATTTTGATTTCAGAATCCTGTTCCAGCCTCACAAATGAATTGCAAAATTGGCTCAGCTCAAACAAAGTCGAAGCGAGCTTAGTTTCTGTCGAGCTGCATCGGTTCTCGCCAACGCTGTTGGATAAGGACCAAACGTCCACTTACCAACATCAAGATGAGGGCATGGTGTATGTTCATGGTGATTCGCAAACTCTGATTAAGTTAGCAGACCGTTTTTACGGCGCAACGACAGAGCGCAGTTCAACCTCATTAACCGCTAGTGATTTACGATTGCAAGAACGGATTAGCCGAATCATCACCAATTGGCTCGCTCCTCAAGAAATGTGGCAACTTTGTGAGTATGAAACGCCACGCGGGATTGGCTTACACGCGGAACTTTCCATCGCGTTTGAAGACTATCAGGGCACCATTCACCTCAAGCTAGACAGTGCGATGATTCAAACTCTGATTGAGCAGCTGGAAATGCACAGCGATGCCGATCTGTATCAGCCGTTTTGTCGTTCTTTAGAATCCACCCCCGTTCGTCTCAACGTCGTGCTAAGCAAAAAAACCATGGCGCTCAGTGATGTTGTGGGGCTACAGCCTAACGATATTTTGCCAATAGAGCTTCTAAATACCGTGCCTATCAGCATTGGTCCCCAAACCCTTTTCACTGGTCGTGTTGCCGAGCAAGACGGTCAGCTTGTTTTGATTTTTAACCCAGATAAGGAATCGCAGCGATGAGCGAAGCGCAAGAGAACACAGCATTCGACGCCGATGAATTAAATTTTGATGATTTTCAGTTGGAAGATTTTGAAACTGAGCCAACTTTTAAAGCTGAACCTGTTGCCGAGCGCGATTTGAGTTTCTTCAAGAGCATTCCAGTGACCGTAACACTTGAAGTCGCGAGCAAAGAGATACCGTTAGGTGACTTGATGAAAGCTGGTGAAGGTACCGTCATTGAGCTTGATAAACTCAACGGTGAGCCTCTAGACGTTAAAGTTAATGGGTCGCTAATGGGACAAGCAGAAGTCGTCGTTGTTAACGATAAATATGGACTTCGCCTTATTGATGTACACGACTCCGCACTTAGCGGTGTAGGTCGATAAGTTCGGATGGATTGCGCAATGAATGTTCTGAGTGTTTGTCAGCGTCGACGATCTTTGCTGACGATGGTGGTGTTCGGTTTATTACTGTTTGCACTGCCAACCATGGCGGCGGACAACGGCTTAACGATCCTATCGGTTTCCGACGGCGACACACAACAAGAGTACAGTGTGAAGCTTCAGATTCTGTTGCTCATGACAGCACTCAGCTTCTTGCCAGCGTTTATCCTCATGGCCACCAGCTTTACGCGTATTATCGTCGTACTAGCAATTTTGCGTCAGGCTTTAGGTTTGCAACAAAGCCCACCAAACCGAGTGTTGGTGGGTATTGCTTTGACGCTGACGATTCTAATTATGCGTCCCGTTTGGACTGACATTTACGACAATGCGTTTAAGCCCTATGACAACGGTGAAATTACTTTGG
Source organism: Vibrio sp. Y29_XK_CS5 (assembly GCF_024181835.1). NCBI lineage: Bacteria > Pseudomonadati > Pseudomonadota > Gammaproteobacteria > Vibrionales > Vibrionaceae > Vibrio > Vibrio sp. Y29_XK_CS5. The sequence continues at coordinate 183,389 of NZ_JAMZAM010000001.1, read as the reverse complement.
TTCAGGCGTTTTCTGTGGCTGAAAAGCCAGTCAGAAGCTTTATGTTAGCGCAGACGCACCAAAGCTCATTAGAGCAGATGTTACGTATTGCGAATGAGCCAATAGATCAAAATGTTGAAGACATTTCTTTCGCTGTTGTACTGCCAGCATTTGTGATCAGTGAACTCAAAACAGCTTTCCAAATTGGCTTCATGTTATTTATTCCATTTTTGATCATCGATCTGGTGGTCGCTAGTGTCTTAATGGCAATGGGTATGATGATGTTGTCACCTCTGATTATCTCCCTACCCTTTAAACTGGTCATTTTTGTTCTTGTTGATGGTTGGGCGATGACGGTTGGTACCTTGTCTGCCAGCTTTGGGTGATGGGAGAACATCATGACACCAGAATTAACCGTCACTCTATTCTCTGACGCAGTATGGCTTATCATCCTGATGGTGGCAGTGCTTGTTGTACCTGGTTTGATTGTTGGTTTGTGTATTGCGGTATTTCAAGCCGCAACACAGATTAACGAACAGACACTGAGTTTCTTACCGCGTCTATTAGTCACACTCCTTATGGTGATTTTCGCAGGTCACTGGATGCTGCGAAAAATCATGGAGCTGTTCGATTACCTATTCCACAACATTCCGGGGATGATCGGCTAATGACGATCTCGTTCGCGGAATTGTCCATGATTCTTGGTCAACTTTGGTGGCCATTTTTCCGTGTGGGCGCGGTGTTTATCTCCATGCCTTTTTTCGGAGATGCACTTATTCCTGTTTGGGTGCGCAGCTTGCTCGCCCTTTCTATTGTGGTGATCACCGCTCCACTGATGCCACCCATGCCAGAAGTCGAACTCTTCTCTATGACGTCTCTGTTTCTTGCTTTCGAGCAAGCAATCTGGGGCGTGATGTTTGGGTTGATTCTGCATATGCTATTCAATGTCTTTACCATGCTTGGTCAAGTCATCTCTCTGCAGATGGGTTTAGGTATGGCGATGATGAATGACCCAGTGAACGGACTTTCGGTCGCCATTCTTGGACGTATTTTTCTGATTTTTTCTACTTTGCTGTTCCTTGCACTTGAAGGACATTTGTTGGTTATCGACATTGTCATTCAGAGCTTTGTCGTTTGGCCGGTCGGCTCAGGTATTACCGCTCTATCTCTTCAAGGCATTATCAACATATTTGGGTGGATGTTTGCCTCTTCACTTGCTTTAGCGCTACCGGCTATCGTGTCCATGCTGCTTGCAAACATCAGCTTTGGTGTGATGAACCGAGCAGCCCCGTCACTTAACGTGTATGCACTCGGCTTCCCGATGACCATGTTATTAGGTCTATTTAGTGTTTTGATTTCAGTATCTGGCGTGCCAAGCCGCTACACCGCATTGGTGCATGACACGATTCGTTTTCTGAACAACTTTATGTTGGGGGGCTCATGAGCGATCAGTCGTCACAAGACAAAACCGAGAAAGCCTCCCCCCAGAAGGTAAAAAAAGCCCGCCAGGAAGGGCAGATTCCTCGCGCAAAAGAGTTCACGACTGCTGTGATATTTTTAGCGGTGGCGCTGTTCTTTTATTCTCAACTGAATGGCATTTGGGAAAGCGTCTCCGGCGTATTCCGCTACAACATGACCTTAACTAAAGCAGACTTAGAAAATCCAAAACAGTTGGTTGAGCACCTAGGTCAAAGTTTGGCTGTCATTATTGAGATGCTGTTACCGCTTTTCACGGTGATCATCATTGTGACCTGTGGCAGTAGCATGGTGCTAGGTGGCTGGATGTTTCGACCAGCCAACGTGATGCCAAAGCTAAGCAAGCTCAACCCTATCTCAGGTATTAAGCGCATTTTCTCGACTCGCTCAGTCGTTGAGCTGTTGAAATCGACCTTCAAGGTTTTGGTTATCTTCGGCATCCTCTATGGCTACTTGGACAACCATTTGCAGCCGCTACTTGGTATGCAAAACTTGCCATTGAGCCAAGGTTTTTCTCTGATCATGTCGATTTTGTTCGAAGGTCTACTGCTGATGGGGTTTGCTCTATTACTGTTTGGGGTTATTGACATTCCTTACCAACGTTGGGAACACCTCAAGGAACTACGAATGACCAAACAAGAGCTCAAAGAAGAGTTCAAAAACAACGAAGGTCGCCCTGAAGTCAAACAACGTATTCGACAAATTCAACAACAGTTTGCTCGTCGTAAAATCGACAAAATGGTGCCAACTGCAGACGTAGTGATCACTAACCCGACTCACTACGCCGTCGCATTGAAATATGAGCCATCACTTTCTGATGCGCCATTTGTGGTCGCAAAAGGCGTCGATGAGACCGCAATGCACATTCAACGTATTGCCCGCGAGAACAAGGTCGAGATCATCAACTCGCCACCTCTTACTCGTTCGATTTATCACACCACCGCAATTGAGCAAGCCATCCCAAGCCAGCTCTATATCGCTGTGGCTCACATTCTAACTTACGTTTTGCAATTGAAAGCCTTTCGTAAAGGGGAAGGAAAAGAACCAACACCTTTGCCTCACTTTTCAATTCCAAAGCATTTGCAACACTGATTAACCCGCGTTTACCCAAGGACACGAGAGTATGTTTAACCGGTTAAAACAACTTCAAACTTCCACCAAAGGCTATATGGGAATTCCAATTGTCTTGCTGATGGTTTTGGCAATGGTAATTTTGCCTCTACCACCATTACTGTTGGATGCGCTGTTTACCTTCAACATCGTTTTAGCGATTCTGGTATTGCTGGTCAGCACTACAGCAAAGCGACCACTCGACTTTTCAGTTTTTCCAACCATTTTGTTGGTCGCGACGTTATTACGCTTAACACTGAACGTAGCATCAACGCGTATCGTATTGCTTGAAGGTCACAACGGTGGAGATGCGGCAGGTAAAGTTATCCAAGCCTTCGGTGAAGTGGTTATCGGTGGTAACTATGTCGTTGGTATGGTGGTGTTCATCATCTTGATGATCATTAACTTCGTCGTGATCACCAAAGGTGGTGAGCGTATTTCTGAAGTATCCGCTCGCTTTACCTTGGATGCCTTACCAGGTAAACAAATGGCGATCGATGCCGACCTCAACGCTGGTTTGATCGACCAAGAGACTGCACGTCTGCGTCGTAAAGAAGTCGCGAACGAAGCCGATTTCCACGGCTCAATGGATGGTGCATCTAAGTTCGTTCGCGGTGATGCTGTCGCAGGTTTACTGATCCTATTCATCAACATCATTGGTGGTATCAGTATTGGTGTATTCGAGCACGGATTACCTGCTTCCGAAGCCTTCAAGACTTATGCCCTACTGACCATTGGTGACGGTCTCGTTGCACAAATCCCATCACTATTACTTGCTACTGCCGCTGCCATTATCGTTACTCGTATCAACGACAGCGACAATGGCATGTCAGAAACCATGCATAAGCAGTTACTGGCAACACCAGCAACTTTGTTCACCGTTGCTGGCATTATGGTGGTGATTGGTATCGTACCGGGCATGCCTCACTTGGCATTTTTCACCTTTGCTGCAGTATTGGCATTTGCTGGATGGCGACAAAGTAAAAAGCCCGTTCAAGACCCACAAATTGACCAAGTAGAAGCGCTTTCTCATGCAATGCAAGAAGAAGAGACCACGCTAACTTGGGATGATATTCCACATGTTCACACTTTGTCTCTTGCCCTAGGTTACCGCTTAGTACATTTGGTCAACAGAGAACAAGGTGCACCTTTGGCACAGCGTATTCGTGGTGTGCGTCGCAACCTCTCTGAACAAGTGGGTTTCTTACTGCCTGAAGTCCGTATCCGCGACAACTTAAGCTTAAAGCCAAATCAATACACCATCGCTCTAAATGGTGAAGTGATTGAACAAGGCTTTATCGAACCAGAACGCTTAATGGCAATTGCTGTTGGTGAAACCTATGGCGAAGTTGATGGTATTTTAGGAAGCGATCCCGCTTACCAATTGCCAGCCGTTTGGATTGAACATCAAGACAAAGCCAAAGCCCTGAATATGGGTTATCAGGTGGTTGACGATGGTACGGTAATCGCCACCCACATCAGCAAGATCATGAAGACCAATTTGGCAGAGTTGTTTACGCACGATGACGTAGAAGCCATGACTCAACGCCTTACAGCACAAGCGCCAAAACTGGCTGAAGCGTTAGCGGCAGCATTAACACCAGCCCAGCAACTTAAGGTTTATCGTCAGCTTCTGCTTGACCAAGTGCCACTAAAAGACATTCGCACCATCGCCAATACCATGTTGGAATCATCGGAAAACACCAAAGATCCAATTTTGCTTGCTGCAGACGTACGTTGCGCACTCAAACGCACCTTGGTCAACTTAGTTGCTGGTCAGAAAAACGAGTTGAACGTCTACGCCTTGTCTGACGAACTCGAACAGATGTTGATGACATCACTGCAACAAGCACAAGCAGCAGGTACGGTCATGCTAGACAGTTTCCCGATCGAACCAAACATTCTTGGACAGTTCCAACAGAATTTACCCTTGATTCGTCAACAACTTAAGCAACAAGGTCTGCCACCAATTTTACTGGTGATGCCTCAACTGCGACCATTGCTGGCACGTTATGCCCGCACCTTTACCCAAGGGTTGGCAGTACTGTCTTACAATGAAATTCCAGAAAACAAACAAATCAACGTGGTAGGTAACCTTGGATAATCTCATCTCAAACAAAGCGATGTACGACTATTTGTGTTGCCTTGCTGAGGAACACATTGTCACGGAAGACGATAAACTGGTGTTTGATGCACTCAAACACAATGACATTCAGCATGCGTGTCAGGCAATTCGTGAGACGAAAACCGGAGAGGTGGAATACCAACACCTCACATTACGTTTTGGGTCACGTGGTGAGCAGAGCGTGTATCAATTTGAACTTTCTGAGCAAATGCTGTTTTGCTTAGATCTTTACAGCTTGTATCTCGCGCTTCGCCAAACTCAATTTCAGTTGGAAGCGTTTCATCCCGATTTGATCAGCAACGTGGTCGTGCCAATTCATGTTGATGCGCTGCTTTGGCAGCCTGGCGCGCACTTTCTTGAGCAAATGATTCAGTTTCACAATGCAGGATTTCAACATGTCGTGCCATCTCTGCAAGCAGATAAAGCGCTCTGCTTACACGAACGCGTTGGTACTTTGGTTGAGCAGCTCAAAGAAAACGCCTTTGCACTCTGGTTCGAGATCGCGACAAATCAAATTCACTTTGAGCATATTGTGGATTTCGAGCCAGACATGATTAAGTTATCTGTGACGATAGAAAACAAAGAAGATCAACATGCGTTTTTACCTATTGCTCGTTTCCTACGTCGCAATCAATTTCCATGGGTAGCAGGGCGTGTCGCAAGCCAAGTAGAACTCAACCGCTACCGTTTATTAGGCGCGAGTTACTATTTCGGATACTTCAGCGATATTCCTACGTCACTGTCTTTTCAATCGTTTGATGACGAATAAAGTAAGAATGCCGTAGAACAATAAGGGCGAATTCTAAATTTAGAGTTCGCCCTTTTTTATACCTAGTCGTGTCGAGACGATGGGTTCAGCGAGGTTGATTTAGTTTGTAAACATGAAGGACTTAGTTTGTAGATGCGATGGCGATTTAACGGTCTGCTGGGTCTAAATCAGCGATTTTCTGGAATGGGCATCACCAAAAACCATCAAAATGAGCCATTTGGAAAAAATATTTAACTTTCTAATTAATCATTAAAACCAATTAACCGCCTCTTGTTAGTGAGCAGGGAAATTCCCGAGGCCTGAAAAGATATTGAAAACCAAGGAGACTTACGATGGCTTTATCTATGCACACTAACTACGCTTCACTTGTTACGCAAAACACGCTGAACAACACAAATGGTCTATTAAACACTGCAATGGAGCGTTTGAGCACAGGCTTCCGTGTTAACTCAGCGGCTGACGATGCTGCAGGTCTGCAAATTGCTAACCGACTAGAAGCACAAACTCGTGGCATGAACGTAGCAATGCGTAACGCACAAGACGGCATCTCAATGATGCAAACTGCGGAAGGCGCGATGGACGAAATGACTAACATCGTGTACCGCATGAACGACCTAGCAACACAATCGTTGAACGGTTCAAACAGTGCTACTGACCGCGCATCTCTTGATAAAGAATTCCAAGAGCTAACTAAAGAACTTAACAACATCGTTGACAACACTAAGTTCGGTGGTCAAAACCTTCTTAAAGGCGGCGGCTTCGGTGCAGGCGCAGTATCATTCCAAATCGGTTCATCTTCAGCTGAAACACTATCTGTAGACGCAAGTACTGGTATTGGTGAAATCACTACTATCCTAGCTGACGCAGCAATCACTGACGGTGTTGGTGACGCAGCTAAAGCGAAAGCAGCTCTTGATAAAATCAGTGGCGCTGCTGGTCTAGTTGAAAAGATTGGTTCTTCTCGTGCAGACTTCGGTGCGAACATCAACCGTCTAGAACACACTATGACTAACCTTGGTAACATGGTTGAGAACACTACTGCAGCGAAAGGCCGTATCATGGATGCAGACTTCGCAGCAGAATCTTCAAGCATGACTAAGAACCAAATGCTTATGCAAGCTGGTACAACGGTTCTTTCTCAAACGAACCAACTGCCTGGTATGGCAATGTCGCTACTACGTTAATAGTCCCCTTCTATTAACTAAAAGGTTACAACATTTAGTTCGTCTGAAAGCTCTAAGCCTCCCATTCATCCGGGAGGCTTTTTTCGTTCACATAGGGTTGATTTATACCTATACCCAAGTGACTTCAAGATGCAGGACTCAGAGCGTTGTCATTGATTCGAGAGCAAGGAAAACAACGCAGTGTAATAGCCAGCTCTTTCCAAGTTGTTTGACTAAAAAAGCGAGTCAAGGACACGCTCCCAAAGGGCACTCTTTGTAAATAGTAAGGACCTTGGCTTGTATACTTTGTTGTCGATTCTTGATTTAGACCCACTAAACCTTTAAATCGCCGCCGCGTCTACAAACCAAGTCAGTCTCGCTGAACCTAGCATCTCGAGGTTACTTGGGTATAAATGAAAAACCGCCACGAAAAGATTTATTAACGACGAATGTAGATACTACTTGCACCATTATTTTGATTGGCAGGGACACGAAATCCAGCTTTGAGCATGGTGTTGATCAGCACCTTATTAAACAGCTCAAGCTCCGCAGATTCCGCGCCATGAGTCGGATGGTAAGATTTAAGCTCAGGGAATCGCGAAACCGCTTCAATACGAATACTCGCCAACTCCTCAGCATTAATACTCTGTTTACTGCGTAGTTTGGTTCCAATGAAGGCTTCGTATGCACGGGCACACTTCATAAGTCTAAAAACAAAATCATTCATTACTGTCGTTCTTTTTTGGATCTAATTGAGGAATAGCCGGACGTTAGCAACCACAAAAATTGCAGGGGCATAAGATAGCAAAAACAGTTCTCTTATTAGGGTCAGAAAAATCTGAAACACTTAGCAGTAAACCCCGAAATCCGCTCACTATGCGTACAGCCTCATAGCCTCGTTTTCTCCTCTCGATACCCAACTTATTCTCACTCAACCAAGCCTCTCAGGTTACTCGGGTATTGCGTTAAATCTTTGCCTATTTTTGGTCGCCTCTTCTATTTGGGAAACCCCAAGAGTATTCAGGGGAAGAGCGGAACCAACAGGTGGAAAACCCGCTTCCTCCCAACCACACAAAATCATCGTAATGCATTGTTTTATATAGACTTAAACATTAGGCACGCATCTTGCGATAGACAATTTATTAGTGGCACTGCGACAGCTCGCAGTGCCAACCACAGATGAGAGAGGGAGCGACCTCATGAGTTCGTTAGATCCAATAAGCATGGCAACCCAATTCGCCACGTTAGATGTTCAACCATTTCAGCAACGCTACAAGCTACAAACAGACAAGTATCAATCTCAATTAACGGCGTTGGGCAAAGTAGAAACCGCTCTGCGAGACTTCCGCACCGCCGTTAAAGAGATGAACAGCAGCACCAACAGCGTTATCAAAAACAAAGCTACGACATCTCAAGAAGGCTTTTTTACTGCTGACGCCGATGCTAAAGCTTTGGTGGGTAACTATCAGATCTTCGTTGAGCAAGTTGCAACCTCACACCAGATCTCTACGGGTATGCCTGCGAGCTTGGATGCATCGACAGAAATCCCTGCTGTGGGTTCTTTAGATTTCACCATCAACGGTGAAAGCATGAGCTTGGACTTATCAACCGTTGATAGCGACGGTGACGGTAAAGCAACCATGACCGAGCTGGTTAGTGCAATCAACAACGATGCCGATAACCCTGGCGTTAACGCCACACTTGTGCGTTCTAATGGTCAAACTCACTTCATGTTATCTAGCACCAAAACAGGTGTCGCAAACACAATCAATGTGAGTGCATCGGGTACTGGTGAAGCATGGTTTGAAAATGCTTTCACTAGCACGACTGAGATTAGTAAACCTCAAGACGCTGTCATTTGGCTTGGTGCAGAAAGCAGTGGTCTAAAGCTAACTAACGCAAGCAATACTTTTGAAGGCGTGATTGATGGTGTCGACCTCACAGTAACAAAAGCGCAAAAGTCAGGTGAAACACCGATTGCACTTGAAGTGGGCACAGATTCAGAAGGCACAAAAGAACAAGTTGATAAGTTTGTTGAAGCATATAACTCATTGATTTCAACCATCGACGAATACACCAAAACAGGCGGCGAAGATCAAGCACGCGGCGTACTTGCTAGTGATCCAACCATGCGCTCTATCGAAAGCCAAGTTACGAGCCTAGTTCGTGGTGAATACGGCGGCATGCGTTTGAGTGAAATCGGCATTACGTTAGACCGTTCAGGAAAAATGAAAGTCGATCAAACCAAGTTCAACGAAGCTCAAAAGAGCAACAGTGCCGCACTAGAATCCATCTTTAACGGCGATGGTGCACTTCTAGATTCACTGGATGACATGGCTGAACCTTTCCTGAAGTTCTCTTCTGGCACATTCAAATCTCGCAAAGATGCACTACAAGCCAACCTTGGACGCATCGAAGATAAGCAAACCACGTTAGAGCGCAAGTACGAGATGTCGTACAAACGCTACATCAAACAATTTACCCAAATGAACACGTTAATGACGCAAATGAACCAAACCCAGTCGTTGTTTGGTTAAGGCTTTAGGAGAACTACTCATGCTCATGGATTCCGGCTACGACTCGTACCAGCAAGTCGATCTTGATGCGCAAGCTGCATCAGCAAACCCACATCAGCTCGTTGTCATGTTAATCGACGGCTTACTCGATGAAGTTGAACGTATACGTGGTCACCTAGCTGCCAACCGACTTGCGGAAAAAGGCGCAAGCATTAACAAATGCATGAACATCCTCATTGGATTAAGCAGTGCTTTAGATGAAGAGAACGGCGGTGAAATTGCTGATAACTTACGCCAACTTTACGACTTCTGCCAAGTAGAGCTGTTCTACACCAGCGTACAAAACGACACATCACGTTTAGACAACGTTGAACGTGTCATGGGTAACATTCGAGAAGGTTGGATGAATTTTGGACAGCAAGCATAAAGTGTCGCCAGAGCGATTTCGCCACTTGTCAAAACTGATCCAAATCGCCACTAAAACGGCTGATTGGCGGGCTCTCAAGCGCTACGACTTACAGTTGCGAGAGCTGCTTATTAGCCACAAGCCATTCCTGAAAGATCCAAAACTGGCGCCGGAAATCCAACGAGCGAAAGCAGTGCACGCAAGTGCTTTTACTACGTTGGAAAAAGCCACCAGCGAGCTAGAGCAAGAAATGAGTTCGGTGAGTAACCAGCAAGAGCGAGCCATGGCGTATCAACTTGCAATGACCATGGAGCTAACACAATGATGGTAACCAATTCAATTTCTGGCGGTGTTGCTTCTCAGCCAACGCAAGATGGGAAAGTAATGCAGGCACGATCCGAGCAAGGGTTTTCTGCATCATCTTCTCAAACTCAGCAAGAAGCGCTATCCGGTCACGTTCCTGTACCCGGCTTTCGTTTGAATGCACAAGCGTTGCCTAAAGCGCCTGCCGATACAGAAACAACCGAGCAAGGTTCAAGTTCTGAAGATGCCCCGGTGGATGCCCTACTCAGTTCTCAAGCTCCAGCGACACCAGTCAATTTAGCAGCTCAAGCACAAGCTCTGATGCAAGGCATAGTGAAAGCAGCCGGCAAACAAGACGAATCTGGTCAAGTTACGACCAAAGCGATAAATGGCTCAACGCAAGTAACCAGTACGGCAACTCAACCACACTCTACACTGGGAGCGGCGACGCCAACGTCAGAGAATCAAAGCATAGCTAAAGCTAGCGCCACAAATCAGGTCAAAGTATCTGCAGCAGATTTGCAAACACTCCTTAACCAGCCAGTTCAGGGACAGCCTTTGACGGCTAATGCGCAAGTGCAGTCACCGACAGCTCATGCGGCACACACCAATCCTACGACGCCGCTCGCAGCAACCCAAGCTCAGGGGTCGGAATGGGCGGCAGTTCGTGTCGATACCAGTTCTGGTAAATGGGGTGAGCAGATGATGCAGGTACTTCAAGACCGCGTGACGTTGCAAGCACAGCAGAACCTGCAAGAAGCCAAGATTCGTCTCGATCCGCCAGAACTCGGTAAGTTGGATCTATTGGTTCGTGTCGAGGGAGATCGCTTAAGCGTGCAAATCAACGCTAATAGCGCCGTAACACGCGAAGCATTGATACAAGTTTCAGAACGCTTAAGAACGGAACTTCAAGAGCAAAACTTCGTTCATGTCGATGTCAATGTCGGCTCGGATCAAGGTCAAGAGCGACACGCGCATGATGGCAATCAAGAAGAGGCATCTATCTTTGCCGCTCGCGAATCCAACACCTTTCAATCTAATACAACAACAAACTATTCAGAGCATTGGCTAAACACTCAAGCCTAATGAATCACCGAGGAAAAAGGTTATGACCAAACAACAAATGATCGCCCTGTTTATCGCCATGATCATCACCAGTGCCCTCGTTTCCGGAGTCACTGTGATTGGTGGTATTTGGTATCTAAACAAAAGCGCACAGTCAGTATCATCGGCGTCCAGTTTCAACGATTATTTAGAGGACTCCCCATTGGCTTTTCTAGCGGTCGAGCAACCAACGAGTAAAGGACCAAGCTTCCATCCGTTGGAGAGAGTGGTATTGACTATCAAAGGTAAAAAACAAACGCACTTTGTAATGTTAGAGCTAGCCTTAGAAACACGTCGCCCTGAGCGCATCAAAAGCATCGATGACTACATGCCTATGGTGCAGAACTCATTGCTTAAGCTATTCAGCGATAAAACATTCGATGAGCTACAACAAACAGGTGCTATCGACACTTTGCAAAGTGAGGTGAAAGAAACCTTGCTACTGGCATTCGCAAAAACTGACATCGTGCGTGATATCGATGATGTTCTGCTAACCAAATACGTTGTGCAATAACGGGGCACAACTATGTTGGAGATGAACTTACAGGAAAGTTATACCGAGACGGAGGAAGTAAACACGCCGTCTCGCCCGATTGACGAGAATGCACTATTGCAGCGTCATCAGATCATGGTCAAACGTGTTGTGAACCAACTGCGTGTTCATGCAACGTCTCATTGCAGCATCGAAGATATGCAACAAATTGGTCTGATTGCTCTTGTTGAAGCGGGTCGTCGTTACGGGGATGTGGAAGATCCACACTTCCCTGCTTTCGCCGTTTGTCGTGTTCGTGGTGCCATTCTCGATGAGCTACGCCGATTGGATTGGCGATCGCGCAAGACACGTCAGCAAGCGCATGAGCTGAACGACGTGACCCGAGATCTCACTCGTGCTCTTGGCAGAATGCCAACCGATGCCGAGATCATTAAAGCCCTCGGCACCGATGAGAAAGATTACTACAACCGCCAAAACGCGGCGCTTGCAGGCGAAATGCAAAGTCTCGATCAGTTGATGGAAAGCGGTAATGACAGCCACTTTGGTGGTCAGTATGACGGTATGGAGCATGAACATATACGTCGTAGCTTAGACAGTGCTCTTGGCAAAATGCCAAAACGAGACCAACTGTTGCTGACCTTGTTTTACCAACACGAACTCAACCTACATGAAATCGCGCTCGTGCTCGACCTGACACCACCTCGCATCTGTCAGTTGCACAAACAAGCGCTTAAACAACTTAACCAATTAATGTCCTCTTAGGAGTCACGAGATGCAAAAGTTTTTTGGAGCCATTACTGTCCTGTTGTGTGTCTTCGGCGGATACATGTGGGCAGGCGGTAATCTGGGTGCAATCTGGCAACCCGCTGAATTTATGATCATCATTGGTGCCGCTGCTGGCTCACTGATCATTGGTAACCCTCCGCAAGTCTTGAAAGAAATGCGTCAGCAATTGCGCGCAACCATTTCAGGTCCTGACGAAGAATATGAATACTACATGGAGTTAATGGCGCTGCTTAACAATCTACTAGAGACAGCTCGCAGCCGCGGTTTTAAGTTTCTCGATTCACATATTGAATCACCAGAACAGAGCTCTATGTTCCTCGCTTATCCAAAAGTAAGTGACGACCATCGTCTTATTTCTTTCATTACTGATAATTTACGTTTAATGGCAATGGGACAAATGTCGCCTCATGAATTAGAGGGACTGTTAGAACAAGAAATCGAAGCAATTCAAACCGAAATGCTGTTGCCATCGCGCTCTATGCAACGCACGGCAGAAGCACTTCCTGGGTTCGGTATTCTTGCTGCAGTTGGCGGCATCATCATTACTATGCAAGCCATTGACGGTTCGATTGCCCTAATCGGTTATCACGTTGCTGCTGCCCTCGTCGGTACATTCATTGGTATTTTTGGTTGTTACTGTTGTTTAGATCCACTCAGTAACGCCATGGCTCAGCGAGTGAAACGAAACATGACGGCTTTCGAATGTGTGCGCGCCACTTTGGTCGCTTACGTTGCGAAAAAGCCAACATTGCTCGCTATCGATGCTGGTCGTAAACACATTCAGTTAGACATCAAACCTACTTTCAACCAAATGGAGAAGTGGCTATCTGAACAGGAGGGATAATGCAAAAACAAGAGCATGTGGTGTTCAAACGCGTCAAAGCACACAACCATGATGAGTTTCATGGTGGCGCGTGGAAGGTCGCGTTTGCCGACTTTATGATCGCTTTGATGGCGCTGTTTCTTGTACTTTGGGTCATGCAGGTGGTCGACAAGGAAGAGCGCAAAGCCATTATGGCTCACCTTCATAGCTCGAGTGTCTTCGATAAGAGTTACGGTAACCCTTTCGATACCTCGCAAAGTATCTCTCCAATCGACTTGGCACAGGACTCTTCTGTGCCAAGTAAACACAACTCGAATCATGTCGTGAGCTCGTACTTCCAAGGTGATGGCGATGGTCCAGAAATCGACTCGCTGATCCCTGGTAACTTCGACACACAAGAGCAACTTGCTCTACTGGCGAAAGTCATCGATGAAGTCGTAGGTCAAATCAGCGCGCAAGGTAACGTCAACGTAACCATTACGCCACAAGGTCTACGTATCGCACTGCAAGATGATTACAAGCAGCACATGTTCAGTCGTGGTGGCGCGGAGTTGACCCCTTTCTTTGAAGATTTACTGCTTGCGCTTGCACCTGTGTTTGAACGCATCAGCAACCCATTGATCATCAGTGGTCATACTGACTCTACACCTTTCAAAAAGCACTTTGGTCGACAATCAAACTGGGCATTGTCCGCGTCTCGTGCCGACGTTGCGAGAAAAACGCTTGTTGAGGGTGGCATGCCTGATGAGCGAGTCATGCAAGTCACGGGGATGTCCGATCGTGCGCTGCTTAACCCGGATGAACCAGATTCAAGCGAAAACCGCCGTATAGAGTTGTTTATTCTCACTACGCCCGCTGCTCAGGTTTTAGAAACCTTCTTCGGAGACCAGCAAGACAGTGAGCTAGAAAAAGCAAAACAGAAAGCGGAGTTTAACCAGCCAGTGATAAGACAAGAAGTGATTCGTTATTCTGTTGAATCTGACAATCAAAAAGCCAAGATTCAAGACCTCTAAACCCAAAAAGGTCACCAGTTTCATTCCTTCTGCGTGACCTTTTTTTCCCCAATATCATGATTGCAGTAATTGTTTAGTTGAGTTCGATATGCCATTACCCGCGGCCAATAAGCCTAACAATGATTCGCTAAAGAAAGCGTTCCTTTGGCTAATCGTTTTTGATTATCTATTGCTGGGATTCTTTCTTACTCAGTTATCAAGTTTGAGCCTGAATAGCGGTACCATGATCAGTTTACTGCTCGTTGTTTACAACATCTTGCTGGTCTCATTCTGCTACCAGCGCACCAGCAATCATGACTCCTACATCATCTACCCAGTGTTATCTGCAACCTTATTGGCGTTTGTCTTCTTCCTGTATTTTTTCTTTTTGGTATGAACTCGGGGGGCTATTGTCTCACGAGTTTTCGCCCTCTTAATCGCAGCATCGCCAACGGAATATCAACCGAGTGGCACCATTTGTACGTTTCTAATCGCGTGGCTTTTTAGCGGAGTCGCACAATCAGTGATCGTTCCAACCTCAATCCGACTTGTTTTCGAATAGACCGCAAGCACGTCAATACAAGCTTCTTCATGTTCTACTTGCGAAGGATTAGCACGGATAAAGTCACGAATTTTGTCCACATAAATGGGATGTTCTGAGTACAAGCTCGCGAGCTTTTTTCTACCAATATACGTATGTTGATTTGCGTCTCCGATTGGGAATAACAAGCCTTTATGTCCACGCTCTAAATGGTAATTGCAGTTGTTGCAGCTCTTCACCTGAGCGAGAGTTAACGTATTTTCTTCATCCTTGAAAACTTTGATATTGGTTTGGGTTTGATTAAGAGCAGCGCTACTTTTTGTGTCGGCTTTTGAATATTCAATCTGCCCGACCAAGCTGGCTTTTTTACTGATTAAGAATGCCGTATCAACCCCTGAGGCACTAACAAGATGACTGTCGACGGGCTTAGCGCTCGAACATCCATTGAGAATAG
Organism: Vibrio sp. Y29_XK_CS5; assembly: GCF_024181835.1. Lineage (NCBI taxonomy): Bacteria > Pseudomonadati > Pseudomonadota > Gammaproteobacteria > Vibrionales > Vibrionaceae > Vibrio > Vibrio sp. Y29_XK_CS5. Next base: position 168,349 of record NZ_JAMZAM010000001.1, on the reverse strand, counting down.
CTACTCCAAACAGAAGAGTGAGTCCAAAGGGAAAAGTGAGTAGTTTTGATTTCATATCTGAATCCTTATTGAATGGGATAAGTGATACAAAAAGAATAAGTAAACCCATACAGGATTAATTGTCATTGCATGCCTAAGTACATTGAGCAGACATAAAAAAGCCCAGTATAAAACTGGGCTTATATTCAATTTTTGCGCTCGAAGACGTTACTCAGCATCCATGCGATGCTTCTCTTGCACATATGCTTTTACGATCTTCTCTGCGGATAAGTCGATATCTTCAAGAGAAGTGTGACAACTTAGCACTGAGAACAACATAGTTTTCAGCCCTTTGTAACCCGAAGTAGAAGGGTAAAGCGTCCCTTCTTGCTGTAGCCGATGGACCACGCGTGCTGTCAGCTCATTACGATACGCCTCATCCCCTTCACCAAACTGTGCGGAAAAACGGTTGGACACAACATCATTCAAAATAGTAATGCCATCTACCGTTGAAAGCCTTTCTGCCATATGTTGTGCAAGCGAAGTACAACGATCAACATGCTCTTCAATGCCCTGTTTGCCAAGCGATTTAAACGCAGCGTAGACAGGTACACCGCGTGCACGACGCGAAGCACCAATGCCAAAATTAATGGCATTACGATCGGGTTTATCCATCGCATCGTTCAGGTAATCCCCCATATTGCTGCCTCCCATCGCTTGAGCCAGCAAACCTGCATCCTTCACAATGACCATGCCCGAGTCATAAGGCATGTTGAACCACTTATGACCATCCGTATCGATGGAATCGACTCTTTCAATACCATCAAGAAGGTAACGATGTGTTGCACTTGCAGCCGCCCACAAACCAATCGCACCATCAACGTGTAGCCATGCATTGCCATGTGCAGCGACAGCGTCAGCAAGCGCGTGGAAAGGATCGAAAGCGCCAGAGTCGATACAGCCCGCTTGCGCACAAACTAAAGTTGGTCCTTCAAGTGCGGTGATCGTTTCCATTAAGTTGTCTGGAATAATGCGTAAGTTGTTGTCTGTCGGTACCTTAACAATGTTTTCTAAACCAATACCGATCATTGAAAGAGCACGCTTAATCGTTGAGTGAATTTGATCACTTACAACCACATTAATGCGCGGCGCACCATACATACCTTGAACAGCCACATCCCAACCTGCACGTTGCAATAGTGCATTACGAGCAGTGATAAGGCTGGTGTAAATTGCCTCTTGCGCGCCAGAAGTAAAGCCAATGCCAGAGTTAGGCGCCAAACCGAGTAGTTGAGTCATCCATTCAGCGGCCGTCTCTTCAACCACTGACAACGCAGGGCTAGCAACGTAATACGGCACGTTTTGGTCCCACGCGCTTACTAGCCAATCTGCCGCTAATGATGCAGGGAAAGAACTACCAATTGCATAACCAAAGAAACGAGGGCCACCTGTTGCAATCAGACCGGCATCGACGCTCTTAACCATCTCATCAATCACCGCAGATGGATCCGTTGGCGTAGTTGGCAGCGCACCACCAATCGCCTTTCTCAGTTCCTGGGATGTCACACATTTGTCGACAGGTCGTTCATTTAATGACTCTAAGTACTCGACGGCGTGCTCGAAGGATTGGGTAAGCGGTGAACGGTACTCTTGGAATCGATGGGACATTTTCGTTTCTCTCTCTTTAGTTTCGATGCCCTTCATCTTATTGATTGAGAGCAATATAAATTGTCATCCTGTGCCACAAGGTGGAATTGATGACCCTGAGTGAAAAGCACATTAGCGCCACACCCCAAACCTCAAGTTTTGCGGTAAGCAGAAGGCGTCATGCCTATTTTCCGACGAATAAAACGAGTGAAATTGGCGGTATCGGCATAGCCCAAGGATGCTGCAATGGTCGTGATAGAAAGAGTGGAGTTTTTGAGCAGAGATAAACTGCGCTCAAGCAGCAATGATTCCATCACTTGGCTGTACGTCACCTCACAATCATGCAGGCGTCGCTGTAACGTTCGTTTATGAATACCCAAAATTTGAGCCGCTTCCAAAATGGAAAATCGCCCAAAAGAAATATAGGGAAGAATCGCAAAACCAAACGAGGAAACAAACGAGGTTGGCACTTCACTGAGATCGGTACTCCCATCAAATCGCCCTTTGTTCGGCATACAAATCGTCTTGTTTAACACGGCATCATTAAGCTGGATACCCGTTGCCGCTCGGTTGGTGTAAAACTGCACATGCTTCAATTGTCGGCAATCAAAGAAGCGTTCCATATTGGTGCTCTTCACACTCACACTTACGGTTTGCTGCCGATAGTTTGCAAGTGCAGCAACCAGTTCATCCATAAAAATGAGACTAAACATCTCAGCATATTGATACCAAGGTTGGTTTTCCCCATCTTTGTACCTCGCAAACCATATACGATCGTGGTATTGCTCCAAGCCAAGACGTGTATTGTTCGAATATCGGCGCATCGAATGACAGAATACCTCAATAGCTTCAGCGACCGTCATTGTCGGCGTAAGGGCTAACTGTGCTAACACTTTGGGCACATACAAATCGCGACACAAGATCCAAATGGTGTGAATAAATTCGTCGGTGGGGCAAGACTCTCCGAACGCTAAAAGCAGATTTCTAAGTATGGTTTCGGGTAGAAACTCAACGTCTGACATTTGAATGTCTTCAGGGGCTTTGCTTACTTTAATAAGCTGATGCACATCGATATTACTGTTGTCGAAAAGCGCTGCCAGATCGTGAACCCACTCTGTTCGAACAAGAGGAACGCCCTCAAATACAACCGTCATTTTCTTCCCTTTGCAATCATTCAAAAAGCCGAAAGGTAAAGAAAACACCATCGCTTGTCTTGTCATTTGGCGACAGCGCAGTGATTCAAACAGCAAACTTATCTACCAGTTCTTAATATACCCAAGTACAAGAACAAAAAAGGAAGCATATTTGCTTCCTTGTTGGTTATCTATATATATGGCATTGAGGCTCATTAAGCCAGCACATACTCGCTTATCATCTTGTTGAATGAGATTAGGTCGAACGAGCCTTTTATCTCAAAGCGCACTCGCCCAACCTCACTGAGAAAGAACTCAATTTCACAGTCTAAATCGAACGTGCCTGATGTCTCAATCGAGAAAGCATTTATCTTGCTATAAGGAAGCGACGTGTAATCCACTTTTGAGCCAGTGATGCCCTGAACGTTAGCAGCGATAACACGCTTGTTGGTGAACACCACTTGGTCACGGACGGTTTTAAAGCCAGCAAAAACGGTCTCACCGTCAATTAAGAACTTGTGAAAATCGTCGCGAACTTTAGAGACTTCTATTGGCTTAAGCTTGAATACCGAGGAACTGTCAAAATCGATCATGGCATTACCTTGTGTTTGAATAAGTAGAGTGACGACTCCATTAATAGCAAAGTCTCTACAACGAACCTACTCATATTCATCACTTTTCTAACTCCATCTCGTTTTTGGGTTTCCAACGGTTTATTTCCATCCTTGTCGCCACTGCTGTGTATCTTTTAGATCATGCCAATCTAATTCACGCTCTCGCTTGGTCATAACCGCCTCAATCACACACCTCACGACATTGCCCTCTTCATCAAACTCCATTTCTGAAATGATAAAGTGCTTTTCTTTATTTACGGGTTGTGCTGCCGTCCATTTACTACGAAGCAATTTCTTAGGATGAATCCGATTCATAACGCCCTGCCATTCATATAAAAAACCTTGCTCTTCTTACGTATAAAGAGACAAATGCAATCACTTTCAAGACAAGAAATTATTTTTGAAAAATTACGCTTTTTTCGATTGGTTTGATCTGTTTTTGCTGCGGTTCCTGTTAGTTTGAAAATTCGTTCAAACACAACAAATCAGACAACAACAATGAAAAAAACAGCATTATTACTTGCTTCTGTAACACTAGCAGTTTCTGGCGTCGCTCAAGCCGACAAGCTAGAAGACATTCAAAAATTAGGAACATTGCGTGTCGGTACAACTGGCGATTACAAACCCTTTTCTTACTATGACGGCAAAAGTTACTCTGGTTACGATATTGATGTCGCGAAACACATCGCCGAGCAGTTAGGCGTAGAGCTAAAGCTGGTTCGTACTACTTGGAAAGACCTGCTGACAGACCTTAACCAAGACAAATATGACATCGCGATGGGCGGTATTACACGTAAGATGCAACGTCAATTGAATGCAGAACAAACTCAGGGTTATATGACGTTTGGCAAGTGTTTCTTGGTCGCAAAAGGCAAAGCCGAGCAATACAACACGTTGGATAAAGTAAACCAAGCATCCGTTCGTGTAGGCGTTAACATCGGTGGCACCAACGAGAAATTCGCCGATGCAAATCTGCAAGATGCCAGCTTTACTCGTTTCGAAAATAACTTAGATGTGCCGAAAGCTGTCGCTACGGGCAAAGTGGATGTGATGGTTACCGAGACACCTGAAGGTCTATTCTATCAAGTCACCGATGAGCGTTTAGAAGCCGCACGCTGTGAAGACCCGTTCACCAAAGGTCAATTTGGTTACCTTATCCCGAAAGGCGAACAGCGCTTATTGAATACGGTGAATTTCATCATGGACGACATGAAGCTCAAAGGCATTGATGATCAATTTATGCACCACAACTCACTGAAGTAATTTATTAGCCGGCTTTTCCAAGCCGGTTTTTCTTGCTTCTTTTAGCACTTAACGCCATATTGTAATGCTGCGCTAATTTTACCGCACTAACCATCTCCTGATGGTTCTAATATCAACCATGATTAATAGGTAAAATATGAAATTCTCAAGCACGCTCCCTCAAGCTCATGAACAGCTTCTAAAAAAGATTCTTGCGGTATTTACTGCCGACCAACGCATCCTCGGCATTGGAGCGAGTGGCTCTTATGCTTCTGATTCAATGGATAAATACAGTGATTTGGACTTGGTTATCGCCATCAACCCTGATGATGTGGAATCGGTGATGACAGAACGCTTTGCACTTATCGATAAGGTAGAAGGACAAGTCGCGGCGTTCACTGGTGAGCACGTGGGAGAACCAAGGTTGGTCATCGCGATTTACGCACCTGATGCCATTCACGTTGATTTCAAATTTGTCGCACTGCAGGATGCAGCAGCACGCGTGGATCATACAAAAGTACTTTGGGAGCGCGATGGTCAATTATCGCAAGTCTTCACCACTTCGCAGCCCCATTACCCTCAACCAGATCCGCAATGGATTGAAGACCGCTTTTGGATTTGGGTCCATTATGGCGCGACCAAAATTGCGCGTGGTGAGTATTTTGAAGCAGCTGAGTTCTTGTCTTTCCTTCGTTCGGTTGCCATATCACCACTGGCTTTACAGCAACAAGGATTAACCCCTTCAGGTGTAAGGAAGATTGAATCCCGTTTGCCTAAGTTTAGTGAACAGTTAAAGCAGACCGTTGCGATGCCAGAACGCGACGCCCTTATTCCCGCATTCCAAAAGATCATTGAACTCTACTTAGCATTGCGAGAAAACGAGCAGGTCAGTATCAAACCACAAGCCCAACAGCTTTGTATGGATTATTTTACCCAAGAGCTAATGGGTAAGTAGAAACAGTAAAGGGGATAGGCATATCCCCTTTTTGTTGTACCCTCACGCTGTGCTGTTATACCCAAGTGACTTCAAGATGCAGGATTCAGAGCGCTGTCATTGATTCGAGAGTAAGGAAAACAACGCAGTGTAATAGCTAGCTCTTTCCAAGTTGTTTGACGCAGCAATCGGGTCAATGACACGCTCCCAAAGGGCGAGCTGCCTTGGCTTGTATACTTTGTTGCCGATTCTTGATTTAGAATGACTAGATCTTTAAATCGCCGCCGCGTCTACAAACCAAGTCATTCTCGCTGAACCTAGCATCTCGACGTTACTTGGGTATACTCACGCCACCGTTGTTGTTCAAAGCCTTATAGTGAATAAAAGTAGCATGGTCGCTGAATGCAGAGGCGTCACTAAAAAGTGGTGGGCACTTAATAAAACTTCCTTAACTTGAGAACCGTCGACTCAACATCTCGAAGCTTACGTAAACGAACGCTGAGAAAGCTCTGATTGATACCCACCGTTTCAGTGGCTAAGCGCTGGCTTTTTCCTTCGACTAAGTGCATTCGAAGTGCTTTTATTAATACTGCTGAGCGAATTTTAGTAAGCTGAATCAATAACATCAGTTGTTCTTCTGAAACTTGACCTCTTCTAAGTGCCATCACCTTTTCTCCTTGAGCGCAGAGTTTAAATTGCCTTATGAATAGTCAAACTTTTTAATTTCGGTATTGGCGTAAGAACTCGCCGAAACCAAGATCCCCGGTCCAAAAATTAATCGCGTGTTCAACGCCTTGGCTGGTGTAGGTTGCCCCACTGATTCCATCGACAGAGTAAGCGTCTTGTGTATTGCGCCCTTCCTGTACGATACGAATCGATGGATGACCATGATCGAATAAAGGCTTGTCTTTGAACTGCTTTGTCCAGTTAGCGTTATCGGTAATCTCCGCCCCTAATCCTGCGCTCTCCCCATGTTTGTAAAACGACAGACTCGCAATGTGGTAGTTGTCGCTATAGAGAGCTAAGTAGCCATAAATCAAACCAAACTTACCTTCACCACGGATTGGCAAAACAATTCGAGAGACTTGCCCGTTATCATCTTTAATCAAATACACAGGCAACCTATTTTCACGCATTTTAATCCCAGCAAGATCATCACGAGAAGAAAGCTTTACTGCATTACTTGGGTCGATGGGAAATGCAGAGAATGACTCGTCTACACTCATGGAGGCATCGCGATATTCGCCACTATCAAGGTCGACAGCTTCAACCGATACATATTGCTCCATCAATTTCTTCATCGGCATACGCTTGTCCATTAACCCTGCCGATTCCGCGAGGGTAAGACGCTGATCCAACTGCGTCAATTTAGGTGGCTCTTTCTTTGCTTGCTCGGGTTCAGAACAACCACTCAAACTAAACAACGCTGCTGCGACCAGCGCCAAACCTATTCGTACTTTCATTGAGCCACCTTATTTCAGTTTACGAGGCACCACTTGCGCGATCACTTTGAAGTCACCTTGATTGGTGTTTACTACCATCGTCAGGTACTCACCAAGTTCTAATTCACGCTTTGGACCAAACATCATGAAATGGTGTGTATTTGGCGTAAGCGCGAGTTTTTTATGTGCAGGAATAGTGATGCTTTTCACCATAAACATTTTGCGCTTACCCGCTTCATACTTCGTCCCGTGTAGCATGGTCTTGTCGAATTCATCCACTTTGAAGCTATTGATGACTAAAGCTTCATCTGAGTTATTGTGAATGGTCATTTTCGACCCCGTTCCCTTTGCACCGCTGGCTAACTGAAAGATGACTGGTGATTCAATTTGTACTTTTTCTTGTAAGTTTTCAGTCGCCCAAGCAGAAGACATCATGGCAAAGACAGTAATCAGAGCGGTCAAAAACGGGCGGAATTTTGTAAGTAACATTTGGTTGATTCCTAAAATGATTAAAGTTGAGAGATGACCTTGTCCAGATCCATACTCGCTGAATAGCCGATGTGCATGTCCACCAGCTTTCCATCGCGATTAATGAGGTAAGTTGTGGGTGTCACCCCAATAGAGAAACGTTCTTTAGTGATGCCCAATTGATCTTTCACCATCGGAAATGAAAACCCATACTTGGTGGCGTATTCATTTAAGTCGACCTCGTAGTCATCAATGTTAATCGCTATCACTGCGACTTCATCGCTTCGACGTGCATATACGTCTTGCCATTTCTTCATCATGGCAATGCACGCACCGCAGGTGGAAGACCAAAATTCCAGAACAATTTTCTTACCTTGATAGCTTTCAAGGCTTACCGTTTGTTGCGCCGCATTCATTGCAGCAATATCAGGACTCGGTTGCCCGATTTGTGCTTTTTGGTCTTCACAACCAAATAGCGCAAGCATGGCTAACAGCGCGATCACGTAGCGGCGTTTATGCCACATCTAACACCTCCTCTCCGATGTACTTGCCGTGTTGGAGGCGGATGATTCGGTCCGTGTACTGACCTAAGCTTGGGTTGTGGGTGACCATAATGATGGTTCGGTTTTGTGCATGGAGTTTTTGGAAAATATCGAGGACGATTTTTTCGTTCTCCTCGTCCAAGTTACCAGTGGGTTCGTCAGCAAACAGGATCGGGCTTTCATTCACAATCGCGCGAGCGATGCATACACGCTGCTGCTCACCACCAGAAAGCTGACTCGGTAAGTGTTCAAAGCGGTGCCCTAGACCTACTTGTTCTAACACTCGCTTTGCTGCTTCTTCATCGGGCACACTATGGTAATGCTGCGCAAGCATCACGTTCTCCAGAGCAGTGAGATAAGGAATGAGATGAAACTGCTGGAAGACCAGACCGATTTTCTCTGCTCGAAATGCTCGTCGCCCTTCTTCATCTAGGCTGTCCGCTTCCTCACCATCGAGGAACACCTTGCCTGAGGTCGGATTGTCCAAACAGCTGAGGATATTCATTAAGGTCGTTTTACCTGAGCCCGACGCGCCCATAATGGCAACAAACTCCCCTTTCTTTACCTCAATATTGATGTCGTCCAACGCATGAACTTGGTCAAAAACCTTGCATAAGCCTTCGGTCTTAATAGCGTAATCTGACATGGTTAATCTCCTTTGAGCACTTTAGCCGGATCGATACGAATGGCTCTGATGGTTGGAAGCGTTGCAGCCACTAAAGCCGCAGCGAAAGAAAGTAAGCTAGTGATAACCAGCACAGGGAAACGTAAATCAATGGTGGCGTTAAACACCGAGTGTCCAAGAAATTGCGCTAACACATAACCGATTAGCAACCCTGCAATAACTGCAGCAAAGGTAATGGCAAGAGTTTCAACAACAATCTGACGAGTAATGGATTGATTGGATGCGCCCAAAGACTTTTGTAGTGCGAACTCATAACGTCGCTCAGAAATCATCGACGTCATGGTTGTATTCACGCATAGGGTAGACAACACTAAAATGACCAGAGCGACGATGCCCATTAACAGCTTAATCTTATTGAGTACTTTACCTTCCGATGCTGACACCTTTCGGATAGGACGAACAAGCAAGTCTGGGTACTGCTGCTTCAAAGTCGATTCAAACTGCCCTACCTGACCTTTATCATTCGTTAGACTGAACATGGCAAAATTGATTTCATCCCCTTTGTTCAACCATTTTTGTACGAACGGTAGGTTTACAATTAGGTAGTTATCTTCATCCGAACCTGACTCAATGATACCCTTAATCTTGAACGTATAACGGTCACTTTTGTTGTAGACCGTCAGGTCAGAGCCAACTTTGACTTCTAATTTCTCTGCCAGTTTCTTTCCGATCATGACATTCCGATCATCAAAAGAGACACCAATCCATCGACCTTCCACTTGCCAATAAGGAACCAGTTTTTTCAACTGCGAAAAGTCGATACCCATTAAGACAATTTTCTCTAGCTCGGCTTGTACCATGCCGTACAGATATGGGCTGGAAGCAATTAAACTGTCTTTAGGTGCCTCAGCTTTGATCTGTTGGTATTGCTTTGTCGTTAATGTCGCTGTCGCGTCCGGTCCTACAAAAAAGTTCGCTCCGTAGTTTCGTAGCTCATGACTCATCTTCTGGTTAATGTCGAAGTAGACCCCTGCCATTGCAGTAATGATTGCCGCGCCAACCGTCAACGCCATAAACACCACGAGAACACGTTGCGCACGTAATCTCAATGAACGCCAAACTAAGGTAAGCAGCATAGAGGAAGATTTATTTGCGGCCATACAACACCTCAATTGGGTAGAGAGAAGCAATTCTGCGTGAAGGGAAGTAAGTACCTAACACTGTAATTAGGGTCGAGATAAACAGCACCACTGGAACGATGATCCAATCAAAAGAGATGGATGAACCAAACAGTGCATAACCAACCACTTTGGATAGTCCCCACCCGGCAAGGCAACCAAGTAAGCCGCCCAACACGCCACAAATCATCGATTCAGAATAGAACAACGCATACACTTGCCAGTTGTGAGCACCAAGGGACTTCATCAAACCAATCTCTTTGGCTCGCTGCAATATCGCATTGGTCATTAATGAGGCGATCCCCATCGCAGAAGCAATCAAGGCGGCAAACGTCACAACAAACAATAAGCTTTGGATCTTATGAATCACCATGCCTTCTGAAGCGGCAACCTGCCACAAAGGCTTCACCATTGCGTTATTCATCGCGCCTTCTAATTGGAAAGAGATTGAGGAGACAAACGCCGTGCAGAACCAAAGGTCATATTCATCCGAATCAAGCGATTCCAAATCTTCACGTGCTTTTTTTGATAGTGCGTTTTCCGGCACCGTCAATGCTGAGACTTTTACCGATTGTACTCGTCCTTCCAAACCCAGCAGTTTCTGGCCAAGGTTCAGCGGCAGTAACACTGCGTTCTCATCCGTCGTGCCATTTTCCAGTAAGCCCGTTATCGTTACCGACAATGTGCGGTTTTCGATGCCGCGCAACTCAAGCTTGTCGCCAGATTTAAGACCCAGTTTTTGCGCCAATGACTGCCCTACCAAGGCTTGAGTTTTTTCATCATCTGGCCATTGACCATCGACATGCCAATACGTCGAGATGGTTTTATTACCCGTTCGGTATTTGCCATCGTCAGAAACAGGCAGGTTCTTATCAAAGAAAGTACCGATAATATTGACGGTTTTATTGAACTCAGGCGCTTTAACTTGCCCACGTACAAATGGAGCAAAACCAATAATGTTATTGCGCCAAAAGATATCCATGATGTTGGGCAGTTCACTCTCTGCAAGTAAGTCTTCTTTTTCCAACTTGTTGACGTTCTTCGCCAAAATATCTGGCAGCTTTACTTGACCTTCAGGAGAGATTTCAATGTTGGCACCATAGCTTTTCATCTCCATCGACATCTTGTTACCGATATTGATTGAAATAGCCAGCAGCGCTGAGATTAGGCTCGCAGCGAGAAAAACCGTAACGACAGCGAGTAATTTTCGGTTGGTATCATGTCGCCATGACTGACGAAGCATTCTGATTAACATGATTACTCTCCTAACGGATTTAGCGGTTCAACGTCCGCGTATTTCCATGGATCATCACGGAAAGCGTCATAAGATTGCTCAGAGGTAAAGAAGTAGGTCTTTCCTGAGAATGAATAACTGTGCTCAGCCTCCATATTGCTGATCTTCTCGCCATTGACTGGATCTGTCGCCATGACTTCCACCACGTCACTAAAATATTTCAGACCGCTTTCTAGGGTCGACTTCGAAATTACGATTTCATGATTCGCGACGGTCCATTTAGGAATAGGGATTGGGTTACACCCACCAGGCTTACCAATCGAAGGAATAAAGATATGTACGCCACACGCCAAGCACACCACTTGATCACCAACTTGCGCGTATCCTGCATCACCACACAGCATGCAAGCATCAAAGACAACACCAAACTTCTCTTCACCAGCAAAACGATCAATGATGAAAAAGCGCACCACTTTGCCATCGCTTGCTACCCATTCAAATCGGTGCAGTTTTCCATCGATTAATTGCTCAGAGATAGGGACATGGACAGCGCCATCGGCTGCCACTTCAATACGCTGCGCTTCTGAACGACGAATCGGTTGAGAAGCGACAAGATCCCAGAAAAGCAGCGCAATCAGAATCGTAGCGATAGTCGCAATATTAAAACGCACTTTACGTTGAGCTGAATTCAAAGCCGCTTGATGTTTGCGTCGTTCAATCGCGGATTCAGCTTGCTTCACCTGCTCTTGTAGTGGTCGAGTCTGAGTAACGAAAAAGACAGTCACACAAATAGAAACTAATGCCAGTACGGCGTAAGACAGAATCCAAGAGAAGTTGGTGACTTTAGATACGTAAGACAGTAAACCTTTATCGAGACCAAGAATCCCTAGCTTCATGCACGCCAGGATAATCTCGCCAGAGAGGGGCAATGCTGCCAGCACTAACAACAGTAAACAAAGTGCATTACGAGCCATCTTGGATAGGGATTTGGTCGTCAAAGAGACCGCGATCTTGATTAGTGCAATCAAGACAAATCCTAGAACCACAGAACTGATGTTTAAAATCAGCTCGGTGTTAATAACGTTGGTTGTGCTCAACATCGTGAGCTTGGCTTCTTTTGCCCAAACAAAACTGCATAGAAAGACCGTTACGCTTTGCAGGCACACCAATAAGACCGAAGGCAATCGCCATATCGCACCAAGTAAAACCGACAGGAAGATAACGCCAAGATAAACACTGTTAATAATAAGTACATTCACTTGGCTAAATGGCAGTAGATGAAACAGTGCGGAACCAGAGAGCACCGCAAGCACAAACCACCCAATCTGGTGTTTATACAAAGCGTTAGATTGCGCAGCCCACAGCACACCAAATAGCATCGCTGGGAGCAAAAAAACGAGTAAGACGTGAGAAAGATAGAAGCTCATATTTACCACTGACCATTCATGCACAGTGCATCAGACAGATAAGTCACTCAAAAAAACAGAGCAACCAGACCACAAACTGCGGCCTGGTTGCTACACAAGGAAGGTTACTTAATGCCTACGTACTTAAACTTGTATTGAGCATCAAATGGTTTGAACCAACGACCAACGCCAGTTTCTTCATCCGTATGACGTAGCAGACCCGCTTTTGACGGTGGATCGATGTGGAATGTAAGCTCGTAGTTACCCACACCTAACATGTTGATGTTTGAGCCGTAGTGAGGACCATCTGCTGCCACCATCGGCATGAAGGTCCCCTCTTGCACTTTACCGGTATCGACGTTTTTCAACGTGTAGTTAATGGTTAGGTAAGGGATCCACTCACCCGCACCAAAGCCGTTTTTGTTACCAGCAAGAGCATGGATGTCTGCCTCTAAGTGCACTTCCGATTTAGAAGCTGCACGCATCATACCTTGAGGCTCCATCGTAACGGGCTTAAGGTAAACAGCAGCAATCTCCATACCATTCATTTCAAGAGGTTCACCAGCTGGGTGCTCAACGAAAGGTAGATCATTTGCCATAGCCATACCTGATAGAGCTGAAGCAGCCACTGCGGTAGCGATGAGTTTTTTATTCAACATAGTAATGTCCTTTACTTGCTTGATTTTACAAAGATTTTTTCATGTTTAACAACGAGCTTGCTGAGCAAGATCTCGCTTACTTCTTGCTTTCATTACGATGAGCGCAAAGACTGCTGCCACGATAAGCGCCAGTTGAGGCAGCAAAGTTTCCATGTATGGGTAAATGCCCAACGGAGCAAACTCTGGCGCGCCTGAAATTAATGTTGGTTGGAATAACTTGCCTTCAATCAGCTCTAGAACACCTTTACCCGCAAAGACAAACGCCATCAGATACATGAATCCGCCAGTAAAGATGAAGAAAGGTTTCAGAGGGAGCTTGACCACGCTATAGCGCATGACAAAGAAGATCACCGCGAGCAGTAGCACGCCAATAGCGAATCCAGCAATCAGGGCGACCATGGTTTGAGAGTTGGTATCGGCCGCCAAAGCAAAGTAGAACAAGACCGTCTCTGCACCTTCACGGTAAACCGCTAGGAAGCTCGCCAGCCATAAACCAAAGAGAGAACCTGTGGTGATCGACGTGGCAAGTTTGCTTTCGAGGTAGCGCTTCCATTGAGCGGCTTCAACTTTGGAAAGCAGCCAGTAACTCATAGAGAACAGCACGACAACAGCAATCAACATGGTGATGCCTTCAAGCAGCTCTCGACTTGCGCCAGAGTTTTCAAATAGCCACTGGAACAATACCGCGGTGATCGCACTGGCAATCAGACCAACAACGACCGAATTTTTGACAACATGTAGCTTGTCAGAGGCATCGTTTTTGATCAGGTAAGCGGTAATGGCGGCAACGATAAGCAGCGCCTCCAATCCTTCACGGAAAATAATGGTGAAGCTCGCGATCAACATCGCCCACCAACTCAAGTTGCCTTCAGATAGATTGCCTGCTGCATCCATCAAGCCTACTTTTAGCTTTTGCACTTGCTGGTCAATATCAGCCTGAGCTTGATTTGCCTTTAGCATACTGACAATACGGGTGAAGTAGCCTTCAAGTTCTGATTTGAATGCGCTGTCTCTCGACCCCACCGCATTTTCCATACCTGATGCTTCAAAATGATCGAAGTAAGCATCTTGTACCGCAAGAATAGCCGCCGTTTTGTCACCATGTTTATAGCTATCAATAGCGCCATCAATCGCAGTCATGATATCGCTGACGACAGGGTTCCAATCACGTGCAGCAACTGCTGTATCGGCGTTCTTCGCAGTATCAGGAACTTGGAAATCGCGTGTCGCTGGCAGACCCGGTAATTCGTCTTTCAATCCTTGAACCAAGGTCGACAACTCATACCCAAATCGGATCAGGTTTTGTTGATTAAAAGGTTGCTTGGTGATTTTGGCAATAGAGCGGAACGCCGCGTTGTATTCTGCCGAACGCTCTGCAGATCGATGTAACCGAATAGCGATTTCCAGCTCGGTATTTTTGTACCCTTTGAACTGCGCTTGTTGCACTAAATCGAATGCACGTTGTTGTTTTTCTGCTGCGCTTTCTGGTTGTTCGCCAGATTCACGATATTCAGTCAAAGCCGCATTGAGCTGGGTGTCGATGCTTGTGACCGCTTCACGCCAAAACGGCAAGATATCCTCGGTATGTAGATTGGTGTTTTCAGCTTTAAGTTGGTGACCTGACGCCAAGATCTCCGGCAGACCCAGAATTTCTTTTTTCAACCAATTGATTTCCGTATCCACTTCATCAACTGGTTTTCCCGCAACGATTAACTTGCGAATGTCACCAAACTTTGCCTCTAGTTGATACGCGTATTGCTGCGAGTAATTAATTCGTACCGGACCTTCTAGGCTTTCAAACACCTCGAAATACGCCATTTGTACTGTTGTTTTTGCTTGGTCTTTATCGCCTTGTTCATAAAGCTGAGATGCTTTATCTAAGCGCTGCGCAATGTCGTTGACCGCACTGTCATAGTCAATCGCAAAGGCAAAAGAGGAATAAATAGAGACAAGTAACACCAAGAGTGTTGAGAACGTCGTTTTCTTTACCGCCAACATAGTTCGTCCACAAAACATGAATATTTCGTGAACGCTATTGCAAATTATTATCATTTACAATGAGTAAAATTTGCTGGGTGAAAACAACCATGAAGCACGTATAAGTGGTAAGAAGCTATTACCTCAAATGTAAGGTTATGATTTTGTGGAGGTATTTTTGTTACAGGATTTTTTAGTATTCATCTGGATAATAAATACGACAAAATCGACAAAACTTAAGTTTTCACTTCTGATGACAGGATATCATCCTGTTGTGAACTGTTTTCATCCGAATAAAAGTGCATATAAAACGAAAGTTCACAGCCCAATAAAAGTAAAAATGTAGAAATAAAGTCTGTATACCCAAGTGACTTCAAGATGCAGGACGAAGAAGATAGGCTCGAATAGCTGGCAAAAGGAAAATACCCACGACACATGCCATGGGTATTTCATTTTCCGGTTCGATTACATCACACACTCTTTGGCGGCTTGCGCTTTTTCGATGCCTTCTTCAATCAAAGATTTGGTTTCTTCACTACCGATCGATGACATTACTTTATCCATCACCTTATCCACCGTCGACTCTGAAGACGCTTCCACCAAACAAGCGTATGCGTTGGCAATATGCTCTTTTGCTTCAATCAAGGCTTGTGGATCACTGAAATCCACATTCATCGCTTCCTCTACAGATGCAGCTAACTGTTCTGCAGATTCAGCAGCATCACCAAACTGATCGAGATTGAATGCATCTTCTACCGATTCCATCTGCTCTTGAACCGTATCAATCGCTTTGTTTGCTGCTTCTTGTGCTTGGTCAATGGCTTTGCTTGCGTCATCACAGCCAGCCAGCGCCACTGCCAATACCATTATTGAGATTGTCTTTTTCATGTTTGTTCTTCTAACAAGTAAATCGCTCATCATCACAATACGTGATAAGCCAATAGATTTTAATTCAAGAGTTGTAAGAAGAGGAAACAGAAATACTTGAAAGCCCTAAAAACAAAAGCCGCTAAAACGAGCGGCTTTTGTTTTTGTCTTAACTTAATTGTTTAACCAGCCGTTAAGCTCACTAAGCTATTCTACCGTGGCTAATCGCCATCATTTCATCATACGACCGTTGTAACGCATCAAATGTCCACTCGAAGTACACTCTTCGCTCCATCAGTGGCGCAATTTGATCGGCATAAAATGATTCAATAGTAAGATCAGAGTACTCAACTTGTAGGCTATCGCCGTCCGTCCCCCAATCTTCGTATTCACGATTACCAATGAGATCATAAAGATTGTTACTTAAGAAGCTGTATATCACTAAGAATGATTTTACTGCATCTTCAGAAAAGTTAAGCATGCCGGCAATCTGCGCCACGTCATACGACTTTTCTTTATCACCTTGGTTAATATCAAGCCTTACCAATTGGGTCTCCCACGTTGCCAATTCACCGTGGGAGTCCAAGACATGTTGATTCAGGGCTTCAAACACCTGAAAAAAGTCTTGGATCATTGCAATGTATTTGTCAGACATAACGTCCCTTATTGTATTTGGTGAACGGACGATCTTCGCCGCCGTATTGTTGCTCACCCTAGCCAGTGGTTGTTAAAACGTAGACTACAAGTTGCAGCATTGCATATTGCCTCTGTAATCTTATTGTCATTTTTGAGTGATTAGTCAACTAATAGCGAAGGGTCGTCAATGCCCATGTAATCACACAATTCACGCTTAATGCGGTGGAAGTCTTGGATTGAAACGAAGTAGTCGGCGTAATCAGTTTTGCCTTCAATACCAATATGAATCGATGTAAAAGTCTCAATTGCCGCGGTAATTTCAATGAAATCATTCGCAAGCGAGAACGTCACAACATGATCCATATTTAGGTAACGCCCTGACTCGATTTTTAATGCCTTCGCCATGATGATTTCCTACAGCCTAAAAGTAATAATGAAATTCGGTTACTGGACAACAGGCCGATGAACAGCCACACAGTGGCTGAAATTCTGCGCCAAGATTGACGTGAGACTATCATAAGCGCTCGCCTTCAAAATTAGAGCCAAACCGCACTTTCACTTGGATTTACTTACAAATGAAACATTTATCAAAAATCTGACCGCAAATTCACAAACAAGGTAAAAAGCGCGTGTATTTCACAAAATATACAAACAAAAAGACCGCTGAATTAGCGGTCTTAAGAAGGTTCATAGGACAAGAGTATTAGATGTTGATTTGGTACATCGCGAAATAAGTATCCGCTTGGATAACATGCTTTTGGTTATGCTGTTTCAGCGCTTCAACAGCGTTTACAAATGGGTCATCTCCTGCAAATGCTTCCGCTAACTTGGAGTATCGCTTAGAAGACGAGAACAACACATGCGCCAGTTCTTCAGCACTGACTTCTAACTCTACTGTCTCTTTATAAACGTTGACCGCTTGAAACCCTTCACAATCGCTGAAGTTGATAGCATGGTCGTAGTTGGATTCAACCAAGTCCATCTCGATACCAAGCTGCTCAAGAGATTTTTCTAGCAGCACTTCAAAATCATAAACCACGACATGTGCTTTAGGCTGGCAAACACGCTGTAGCTCTGCCAATAAAGCCGTTGATTTTGCATAAGAGAGCGAGCCAGCAAACGTCACCACATCCACACTACTGTCTGAAAGAGGTACGTGTTCACCGTCACCAACATGATATTCAATACTTACTGATGGTTTGGCTTGTTCAATCATTGATGTGCTCGGGTCAACCCCATGAACCTGCTGACAGAACTTAGCCAAAGCAAACGTCGATACGCCCGTGCCGCAGCCGATATCCAACCCCAATTGAAACTGAGGTAACTCTTCCAAATTGGCTTGCAAAATCACTTGATGCAGTGGCGGACGATAAGCCGCGTAGTGCTTAGAAATGGCTTGGTTGTATTCTTCGCTCACTGATGTTCTCCCAAAAAACTGTCGATATTAACTAATCGTATATTGTCGGATATTACTGCCACTCAAAAGCAAAAAGCCACTCAATTGAGTGGCTCTATCTCACAACTTTAAATCCTTAGCGATTTTGTACTAAACGCAGCAAGAAACCGACCTATAGCTTAGGCTCCGCTTCAAACTGTTTAAGCTCATCAGTAATCTCATTCCATGGCGCTTTCGAACCTACAAAAATGTGGAAACTCGGTTTGTCGGCAGGGATATCGTCAAGGATACCTAAACGAACATTCACAATACCGTTGTTCTTTTTCGAATAGAGGCTAGATCCGCAATGACGGCAGAATGAGAGTTCGGTATTTGCGCTCTTCTGATAGGTTTGGATATGCTCTTCACCTTCGATAACTATCAGCTTGTCGAGTGCAACACCTCCCGCCGATGAATAGTCAGAACCCGTAAACTTGCGGCATTCAGAACAATGACAATTGCCCATGTATTTGAATTCATCCGCAACTTCGATTTTTACCTTGCCACACAGACATGAACCTTTGAGTACTTCCATTTTTTAGTCCTTCTCTTATTGGAATTACGGTAACCATGCCAGTCCCATACAACGAAATAAAGATAAGTAAGTCAGGTTTGCAAAAATGGAACGAAGAAAACCACCGCACTCTTCCATAAGCGCAGTGGAAAACAACTAGGACAAGTCGTTGCTTTTTTTAGAAGCGGAACTCTGCGCTTAGCGCGTAGCTGTTCTCAACAACTTTTGCTTCGTACATGGTGTACTCTAGTGCAACGCGAGCTGGGCCCAATGTCACACCAGCACCTACGCCGTAGTAGATGTCGTTTGAATCACCAAGGTTAGTTTGGAAGTGACCCATACCGACACGACCGTAAACGTCGAAAATAGTGATTGGTAGTGTTAGTTTCGCACTCGCTAGCCAAGCATCAGAATAGATGTGCTCGAAGTCTTTGTGCGTATCGATGAAATCTGCATATCCACCTTCAATCGATAGTAGGTCATTAAACTGGTAACCGATGTAAAGGTTGTAACCGCTGTTTTGATCACTAAAGTCTGTGTTCTCGTTCTTTACTTGGTATTCAGAATATAGGTAGCTAGCACCAATGTATGGGTTAGCAGCAGCTTGTGTAGCAAAGAAGATAGCAGCGATTGGAAGAATAAATTTGTTCAGTTTCATTTCTTAATAACTCTCAATATAAAAGGTTGACTAGCATTCCCTAGTCCTTCAGTACGTGATGCTCATGCATCAATTTTTTATTTCCTTATTGCAAGTGACTTCAGGGAACGTTGCGCCTTTTCTCTTTAAGAAGCTCGCCCCTCACTTGCGGTGTGGGATGCATCATCCTGTGTTTTCGCCGCTGTGACATAACGTAAAGCTCAGCAGTTAATAAAACTTCATCACTGGCATATAAACAAAATATAAAACCAATAAATACATAAACTTAAACATCAAAAAAGAGAATAAAACAAACAAATTAATTGGAACTTTTCTTCCATTCTGTGTTGATTTCCTAGGTAAAAAGGAAAGCATTAGAGGTAGAGAGCGGAAATCGGTGTTCCGATAACGAAATATGTAGAAAATCACGTTACTCGCGCTTTAAATTGTCAGCAAAATCATTCAATTGAGACTACATTTACTCAATGAGATGAATAAAAAATAGAAGAGCGAGCGTGAATGCCTGACAAAAACATCAGTTTTATCGTAGATGAGTGGCGTTTTGTGCCCAATGAGGGGCAAATACAGTTTGCTGACTCATGCATTACGATTGATAACCGTCTCTCAAAGTTGCTTGAGTTCTTGTGTCTGAACCCAGGACTGACTCACACGCGTGATGAACTTATCGAGCAAGTGTGGGGCGGCAGTGTATTAACCGATCAAGTGGTCACCCAAGCGGTATTTGAACTCAGAAAAGTGCTGAAAAAACACAGCCAACAGGAATGCAGCTACATCGTCACCGTCCCAAAGCGTGGGTATCGATTTGATGGCGAAGTAAAACTGGAAAAAATCGCGATACAGAAACCTGAAGATCAGGTGATTGAAGAGGAAGAGTCGCAAACTGAAGCCTCGAAACCCGCGATAGAGGCCGTTGAGCACCGTCCTAAAAAGAGCAAACAACCCATCTTAATTGGTGCACTTTCTTTGATTGTTCTTATTCAGGCGGCATTTTTACTGTTTAGCGAAAACGACTCAAAACCGAACCCTGATACTCACACCGGGCACTTAAGCCATTACGAATTTCGTTATGCAGTATTGAATGTCAGTGAGGATGTGAAAGCACGACCAGAATTGTACGGCATCGTCATTAAGTTCATGGAACACATTGGGTTTTACAGCAATATTCGTGTAGTCAAATCTAAAGAACACAGAAAACTCGCCGCCGTAGAGTTCAACATCTCCACCAGCAAGAGCAGCGATGGTAAAAAGTTGCGTTTGTTGTTCCAGTATCACAATCGCGTTTCAGGGCAGACTCATTTGAATCGTCGTTACTCGACCAACTTTGAACGTTTTCATCAAACTTTCCCATCCATGATCGATGACATGCTGCGCGCGATGTACATTGAAGTGCCGGAAGAAGAGTTGGAACACAATGTGTCGATCTTCCCTAAAGATCCAGAAGCAGTAAAAGCCTTGATGTCTGGGACGGGCGCTTTGTACAACAACGCTGGCTATGAAAATGCGATGGCATATTTTCGTCAAGCAAAAGCCCTCGCACCAGATAATGCCTACACCATTTCGGTGAGCTACATTGGTGAGGTCATGAGAGTATTTGCAAAAGATGAAGCGAATAAGAAGCAAGTAATTGAAACACTGAACAAAGAGTACTCTTCTTCTTTGTCCGAGGTGTTGAAGCGAGGGAATAACCCAAGAGTGTGTGAAGCCAACGCAATCTTGGCGCTGTCGGAAGATAACCCAGATAAGGCATCACAAATACTGCTGTCGATTCCGTACAATCAGCAAACGTCCTTAACCTATCTATTACTAGCGAAAGCGGAAGAAGCTCGCGGTCATACAAGTGGGGCAAAAGAACTGTATTTGCAAGCGACACAAAACACGTCGTCGCCAATTGCACTGAAACTTGCGGGTCCATTGTTCTTTGACAGCAACTTGGACACCATGATTAAAGAACTGCAAAGCGTAAAAAGCGAAGCTAATCCATAGTGGTTAGCTTCGCATTAAAGTTTAGAAATATTGCCCTGCCACACGTCGAGAAGAAGGTTGTCGGCTGATCAAGATATGGCATAGCTCAAGCAGCAAACCAAACGCAAGCGCACTGTAAACGTAGTGCTTATCGATATTCAGCCCTAACCCTTCAACAATCAGCAGCGCACCTAATACAATCAGGAACAGTAGCGCGAGCACTTTCAATCCCGGATGGCGAGTAATCACAGCCTGAACTTTATTCGCCATCAACATCAGAATCACACTCGAAGAGATGATCACGCCAGCAAGAATGGTGATGTCCTGCGTTAGGCTTGCCGCAATAATCAACGAATCGAGAGAAAACACCGCGTCCACAGCAATAATCTGCAATATTACTGTGCCAACTTGCCCAGCAAAGAATTGATGTGGCGGAGTTTCAATAGGCACGACCCACGCCCAAAGCTCTTTGATGCCTTTAAACAACAGGAATGCACCGCCGACAATAAAGATAAGATCATTACAAGAAAGTGATACCCCTTGGTATTCGACAAACGGTTCCTTCCAAGACAGCAACCAAGATACCGAAAATACCAGTGCAATGCGGTTTAACACTGCTAAACCGATACCGAGATTACGTACGCGTTGACGCAAATGAGCAGGAAGACGCTCAGTCATGATGGTAATAAAGACGATGTTATCGACACCCAGAATGAGTTCTAACATGAGTAAGGTGCCGAAGGCGATAAAGTAGTCGAGATTCATTATTTAAGTTCTCTGTGCAAAGTACGAAAGAATAGTTATTCAATATCCACTCTCTCCTAAGCAGGCACTACCTTGCGCTCAAATCCCCTCTCTAACATGGGGAAGTCTGTATTCCGTTCTTAGGTGCTTTGGGTGAGTTGTTCCCTAATGACGCGATTATGAGTAGCGTCTTTTCATTGCTTTGTAGAACACGTAAAGCAATTTTATCGCGATAAGTGTCATCACTTTCTCCAAGGTTGTGGTTAATCAGAGGAAGGCTATTGTATTCACCAGTTTCATAACCACATCACAAAGCACTTAGAAAAAGATAAAGAAAATATAAAACAAATAAACACCTTAATTTCATGGCTTTAAATAAACTAAAAACCACCAAAGGTGAAAAATTCGTACCAAAAGAAACGGTTTCTTTGGCTTATAAAATGACATGAGAGAGATATGATTTTTTGCTGAGAGAGACTTGACGCTTTTTCCGATGGTTGACCGTACACTCGCCCTATACAGAGGAGAACGTAATGCTGTCATCGATTGAACAATTTCTACAAATCCTGAGTGACTACGACATACTGCTCGGTCTGATTTTCATTTTGGCTTATCAAATCTTCAGTACGATCGCGACGAAAGCACTCACTACGTTAGCGCGGAATAAAAAAGTCAAACCACCAAGAATATTATTCATTACCAGAACGGTGAACATTTTGTTGTTCGTCTTCTTATTTGCTACGTTTTTGCTCGTGAGCGGCATTGGCTACGGGAATTTTTCTATCTTCCTCTCTTCTGTGTTTACCGTTCTAGGCGTGAGCTTTATTGCTCAGTGGTCAATTCTGAGCAACATCACTGCTAGCTTTCTTATCTTCTTCGTTTTCCCTTACCGTGTCGGCGATAACATTCGTATTGATGATGGCGCAGGAATTGAAGGAACGATCATAGACATTCGTTTGTTTCACACCTTGATAAAGCATGAAGACGGCGACTTTTCGACTTATCCAAATAACCTCTTGCTACAAAAGAACGTCACCAAGAGAACCCATAAGAATGCCGTTGAGCCGACTCTACAAAAGGTCACCGACGTAGATATCGATGTTAGTGTCGGTGTTGATGACCTTCAGATACAAGAAAGCCGAGCATAGTGCTCGGCTTTCTCATTTTTGTTCGGTCAATTTAGAACACGCAGTGCTTAGCAAAGTCTGTCGCTTCGTTGGCTGTCCAATCGCCTTTTGGCTTCTCTTTTAAATCTTCACACCACTGCTCGCTACCGATGCCATCTTGCAGAACGCAGTGCTTTGCAAAATCTACTGCGTTGTCAGCGGTCCACTCTGTTTTAGACTTGTCACGCATGTCTTTACACCAAGCTTCTGTGCCCACTTCGTCAGTACATGCGGTAAGCGCTGTTGCCGCTAGCAGTAGCATTACCAATTTTTTCATAAATTCAGGTTCCACTTTCAATTGATGAATGGACTATACCCAAAATATCAGCGCAAGTGTTAAGACTCAGACAATTTATCGACGTTCACTCTGTAAAAGACGTGAAATTCGGCGAAATCAACCTAACTGTATCAATAAGCGAGTAAATATTAGCCGTTGAGCTAAAGACGACGAGCTTGGGTCAATGCTTGGAGATTTACAGAGCCGGAACCAAAGCACGCTAAACGCAGCTCTAATGCCATTTGTTCAAAGTGATCGACAACAGACTGTGTGCTGATTGTTGCGGCTTTTAATACCGCACCAGCTTGCCCAACTAGATTGGCACCCAGATGTATCGCCTTCGCGGCTTCTAAGCCGTTATGCACGCCGCCAGACGCAATTAAAGGTAAGTCAGGGTATTGAGCGTGAATTTGCTCTAAACACTTAGCCGTTGGGATACCCCAGTCACGAAACAACTCAGCTGCGCGCTGCATCTTATTGTCTGTCTGACAGTAACCTTCGACCGCTGACCAACTTGTACCACCAGCGCCCGCAACATCAATCGCATCCACGCCTACTTCAACAAGTTGTTTCGCCACTGCGCCACTGATGCCAAAACCCACCTCTTTGATGATCATCGGAACATCAATGCGCTGTTTTAGCTGCTCAATCGATTTAAGCACACCAATCCAATCATGGTCGCCATTCTGTTGAAAAGCTTCTTGCATAGGGTTGAGATGCACAAATAAAGCGTCCGCTTGGATAAAGTCGACCGCACGTTGGGCGTTGTCGAGACGTTGTTTGTCTCTCAGTTGAGCGGCACCCAGGTTGGAATACAAAGGCACGCCCTTGGCGAGATCACGAATGGTTTTACCCAGGCCTGAATGTAGGCTGTCTTCTAGGCTCACTCGCTGTGAGCCAACCCCCATCGCAATGCCCATTTCACTAGCCGCTTCTGCCAAACTACAGTTGATGATTTCTGCGTCTTTTGCGCCGCCAGTCATCGAACTGATCAAAAACGGCAACGCCAATGAATGACCAAGAAACTCGCTCGAAAGATCGATGGTGTTAAAGTCACATTCAGGCAATGCGCAATGCTCAAATTCGACAGACTCAAAGCCCGCCGTTTTGCTTTTCATGTTCATGTCATGATGTAAAACAGCGTCTAGATGTAAGTCTTTTCGATTAGATTGCGGAGCCATAATGTCACCCTAAAGTAAAACAGTCGCGCAGTATTGCGATCCTTGTCATTGCCGTCAATGCGAAAATTCGGAAATTGAACAATTTATTTGCCGAATCGAGCCTTGTGGGCTCTGGTCTTATGACTAAGGAATCATATTAAGGAGCAGCGTTTAAAACACTGCGCCTCACTGCTCTATTAAGCTTGGGTAACGATTAACAATGTTGCCACTCCGATGTGCCAAGAGTGGCAGTTCTATACGCCATTTGCGCTATTGAGTCTCGACCGATTGAATAAGCGCCACCACAGTGCTGGTTGTAGGCGGTTTGAACTGGTCTGGATCATCACAGAATTGAATTTTGCCTTTCTCTTCAACATGGAAAAGCGGAATCATCAAATTGTCTTTGTGGTGATCAAGGTAATGTTGGTAGGTGAAACTCTCGCTTAGCTTGGTGTGTTTGATTTCTGCCCCTTGGCTCAACAAACTTGCCATTTGGGTGTAACTGACGTTGCCACCCATCAGCAATTTGCCGTGATACTCTTCGGCAACCGAGTGTTTTTCATTGCCGTTAGATTTGGTTTTCTGCAGGCAATGTACTTTATCTTCGCCGAATTCGCCGACAAATTGCATACACGCCATGATATTGAAGTGTTGGTCTGGCGTCAGTGCCACCACTTGTCCAATACCAATCAGGTTCAGGTTATCATCCGCATGGCTAGAGATCGGGTTACCGTAGTAATGGTCTAAGCCCAACATGCGAACTTGGCTGATGTAATCCCAGTTAGAATCGGTGAGCAGAACTTTGCGATCGTATCTCGCCAGTGCTTTTCCTATCTCTTGCGCCACTCGGTTTGCGCCAATCAATAGAAAGCCTCTCGGTGCTGGCTCAGCCACGCCCAACACTTTAGCCATAGGGCGAGCCGTCGCACTTTGTAGTACCACGGTGCCGATGATCACCATGAAGGTCATTGGCACCAACAGCATGGCTTCTGAAATGCCATATTCTGTCAGCTTGATAGCAAACAGAGACGAGATGGATGCTGCAACAATACCGCGCGGCGCAACCCAAGAGAGGAACAGCTTATCCTTGAAGGTTAAGTTACTGCGAATAGTTGAAGCGAAAATCGAAAGTGGACGCGATACCAACTGCATGAAAACAAACAACATTACCGCACCAATGCCAAGCGCGGCAAAGTCATCAAGACTGATTCGAGCCGCTAAGAAGATGAACAACCCGGTGATCAACAAGATGGTTAAGTGTTCTTTAAAGTGCAGGATCTGCTGAATGTTGATGCCCTTTGCATTTGCTAACCACATGCCCATAACGGTAACCGTCAGTAGCCCTGCTTCCGATTCCATTTGGTTAGAAATCGAGAACACACCGAGCACCACCATCAATACCGCAAATGGCTGAAGGTATTCCGGCAGCCAAGCTCGGCGCAAAACGGTAGATACCGCAGCACCGGAGGCAACACCAAGAATCAAACCCACCGCAATGATGGTACCGAATACTTCGATACTGTTTACGGCATTGTGCGAGACAATAAACTCGTACACCATCACCACAAACAGCGCGCCTAGTGGGTCAATGAGAATGCCTTCCCAACGCAGAATATTGGCGAGTTTGGAGCTTGGGCGCACGGTCCTTAGCAATGGTACGATCACCGTTGGACCAGTAACGACGGTTAAACTGGCGAATAAAATCGCAAGCTCCCAAGTAAAGTTAAGGAAATAGTGCGTCGCCACACTGGTTGCCACCCAAGAGATGATTGCGCCGACAGACACGATGCTCCACACCGAACCGCTCACGCCACGGATCTCTTTAAAGTTAAGGGTTAAACTGCCCTCAAATAGAATCACCGCCACAGCGAGGGAAACTAAGGGGAAGAGTAAATCCCCGAGAATGTCATCTGGATTGAGCCATTGCAGAATCGGACCAACAATGATCCCTGTTAATAGCAAGAACAGAATGGCAGGTAAGCGCATTCGCCACGCCAACCATTGACAACCTAAACCGATAACCCCAACCGCCGACAGCACCAGCGCCTCGTTGCCCACTTGCATTTATCATCACCTAATTTGTTATTGTTATGGTGAGCTTTCGCCCAAAACCAATTAACTCTATAAAAAAGATTAGTTTAGTGTGAATGCTCCGCCAGTTTTCGTTCAAATATGCGACTCTCCCTCAAAATTCTCGGTCTGTGTTGTATACCCAAGTAACCTCGAGATGCTCGGTTCAGCGAGAATGACTGGGTTTGTAGACGCGGCGGCGATTTAAAGGTCTAGCGGGTCTAAATCAAGAATCGACAACAAAGTATACAAGCCCAGTCAACTCGCCCTTTGGGAGCGTGTCATTGACCCGATTGCTGCGTCAAACAACTTGGAAAGAGCGGGCTATTACGCTACGTTGTTTTCCTTGCTAGCTTTCGGTAAAAACAGAGAATCAATGACAACGCTCTGAATCCTGCATCTTGAAGTCACTTGGGTATATATCCCGTTAGCTTGCCACACAGTGAACTAAACTTAGCTAAGTTGCTCAAAGTTAAGGGTTCTCAAACAAGGAAGGGAGTGCAACAGTTGTTAATCTCATTGGCGGTTATCTTGGCGGTTTGTGCCATAGTCATCACATGGAAAGCAGTCGGTCGAATATCAAGGCTCGAAGACGAAGTGTCTCTGCTTCATAAAGAACTGACAGAGCTGCGTGCGCGTTGGTTTGAGGGAGATACATCAACGACTCCACAGCCTGAGCATAAGGTTACAGCAGCACTGCATGCGTCAACACCACCAGACAGTCCCGTACCGCCTAATGATCCAGAGCCTAAATCAGATCCAGAGCCAATAACTGCGTCTCTAGCAGCCAAAGAAGTGCCACAACCGATTGTTGAGCCGAGCCTCCCGTCACTCGACGAAGTGCACATAGGTGGTTTAGCCCATAGCAGTGAATCCGTTTTTGAGAAGCAAGCCAATAAACTGCTGACCAACATCCAAGAAAATTGGTTGGTTTGGGTTGGCGCGCTCGCCATGTTGATTGGTGGCGGTTATCTCGTGCAAGTGATTGGCAGTCATATCGAGTTCTCACCAATCATGCGTGTGACCATCGCATTCTCAATCTCCCTTGCTACCGTGATAGCAGGTGAGTGGTTCCATCGCCGTGAGCAAAAATCCTCAGACCGAGCAGAACGAGCGAAAGGTTTTACTTACGTACCTGCTGCCATTACCGGAACAGGGTTAACAGGGATTTACTGCACGGTGATCTTTGCGTTTGTCTTCTATCAACTATTATCGCCTAGTGCATCGCTGCTGATCTTAGCGGGCGCCGCATTTTCGAGCTTAGCTCTCTCCCTGCGCCAGGGACCTTTAATGGCTGTACTTGGTTTGATCGGCGGCTACTCCGCGCCCCTGTGGATTGGCGGCGCAGAGCCCAACTATTACTTGCTCGCGGGCTATATCACTGCGATTTCAGTTGCCGCGACTTTGTTAATGCAAAAGATCCGACACGCTTGGATTTCACCATCGATGACCGTGCCGCATGTTTTGTGGATGCTTCTGCTGATCGAAAGCATACCAATAGAGCAACTATTCTCTTGGCTTACGCTCTTCCTTTCACTCAGTTTGTACCTGTTGTTTGTCGTACCAAGAATGGGCTGGATGCTCAAACCGCGTTACCGTCATTGCCAAGGTAAGTGGACACATCCGCCAACAGGCATTGCTCTGGCTATCACGTTGTTAATACTGTCGGCATTGGCTCGCATGTCCAGCGTTGATACCGCAGAGATAGTTTACTTCTATGTATTCTTTATTGCCATGATTTGGCTACCAGCCGTTCGAAAGGCTTGGTCGTTAAGAATCTTTTTACCATCAATTTTGGTGGCTTCTACCGCAATCATGCTGCTTTCTATCGCGCTTGACTCTATCTATATGGCAGAGGGGCAAACACCAGTATTGGTTGCGCTCGGTGTCAGTATTGCGTTGATTGCACTGCGAACGTTATTCCAGACACTAGCAGGTGATCACTCACGGCTGACGGGTATCCTCTTCCTTGTTCTTGCCCCAGCAATGACATTGATTACCCTGCTCTACGCGTACGAGTTTATGAGTCGTCATGTTTTTGCTTGGACACTCTTCACCGCAGTGATTGCGGTTTATTACGCCTTACTCGGACAGAAATTCAAAGCTCTGGCGCTGGAGTGTTCAGCTATCATGCACGCCATCATTGCAGGAACGGCTTTTGTTTGGCTCAATGACACATGGCTTACGACTGCCATTTCGATTCAAGTGGCAGTAATGGCATTACAAACTCAAGCCAACCTGTTCCGCCCTGCAAGTTGGGCAGTGAAAGTTGCCATGGGGATCTTGGTCATACGTCTGACTTTGCTACCATTCATTCCAGAGTGGCAACCCGTTAATGCTGGGCACTGGGCTTGGGTATTGATCAGTTACTTGCCGTCTTTGGCGATTCTTGCTTACGCTCGTACTGTATTACATCACTCAGATACAGAACTCGCCAATTGGTTTGAAGGTGCATTTTTACACGTGTTCTTGATGGCAGTGTTCACTCAGACCAACTACTGGCTGACGGGGCAATACGGCTACCTTGGCTACGTCGATTTCACTTCTGCCATTGTGTTTGCCAACCAAGCGTTAGTGATGGGATTGGTTTACAGCTATCGCAGCAAGTTCGCGCAACAATTAGAACGTGTTTATCAAGCTTACAGCTACCTACTTTGGGGCGTCTTTGTTGTGTTGGTGTTGCTACTCAATAGCCTTGATTCACCGTTGATGGTCAATAATGTTTCCGCTGAGTCCATGCCTGTGTTTAACATGCTATCACTCGGCTGGCTACTGCCTGCAATTATTTTGCTAGTAACCACTTACAAACACTGGGACACATTGCAAATCCCACGTCCTATTGTTACTAGCTTTGGTCTTATCTTAACGGCAGCTTGGCTAGGTATGTCGATTCGCCAATTCTGGCAGCCTATCTCGATGACGCTAGCTCAACCAACGGGTATGGCAGAGCTGTTTACCTACTCGATTGCTGGTTTGATTGTCGGCGGCTTACTCACTTGGGTAGGCGCAACACGTAAAGCGATGACGATTCAACGTATTGGTTTGGCAGTGTTGGCGTGCGTCGCGCTTAAGGTATTCTTGTGGGATGTAAGTTCACTAGATGGCTTCTGGCGAGCGGTTAGCTTCTTGGGGTTAGGGGCGTCACTGATTGGACTTGGGTGGTTGTTCCAAAAACTCCATCGTTCGGTTGCAGGACCTGTTGAGCAAGCAGAATAGAGTTTGAACTAAGAAAGAGATTCCCGACGTCGCTCCTTCGTCGCTCTCGGGAATGACCCAGAAGAGTATTGAGCAGTTGACGAATTCTAAAGCGGAATACGCGCCTAATGATCGTCTTTTCAGAGTTGAGGAATTAAGTGTCAGGAATCTCTCTTTTAATAGCGAACTAGAAAGGCGATTCCCAACTCTTTTCTGGTTTTTGAAACCACATATAGAATCGAGAAGGGAATCTTGGAGTGTTCTTGAAAGGTTATTTCAGGAGCGCCACAACCGTATGGCGACGCACATTCGCTTGTGCATTAAGCGCTTGGAACGTTGAGGTAAATTGATCTGACGTTGCCATAAATCCATCGAGTTTCGAATTCACATCCTCGGCACTCATCTGGTTAGATTTACTTTGCACCGAACGCATCTGAGCACTCAACTCACCGTGAAAAGCTTTGGCTTCTTCCAAGCTGGTTTGCACTTGTCTTAAATGCTGATTCACCTTGGCAATAGTTTGTTTGATGCCATCGCGAGAACCTAGGTCAAAGCTTAACTCTGCAATACCGTCAGGTTCCGATTTTAGGTTCAGAACATTAGCGTGCCCCGCTGGGAATCGATGCCCTTCACCCGTCACCAATACCTTTTGCTGCATTTGCTGATAAGCAGTATCGCGCGCTTCAAATAAAATAGTGCCGTCTTCCGCCAGTGATGCGCGCATTCCCATCGCAATCAAACTGCGATCGAGCATTTTCACCGTACGCGCACCATCCGCCTGACCGTCAAACTGGATCATCACCGATTGACCCTGCGGAAAATCCAAGCGAATTTGCTCTGCTTTTTCACTCAAACGATGTACGTTCAAACCCGGGATAGAGAAGCGGCGAATATCGGCTTTATCCAGTTTTAGGTGCAGTTCGTTATCAATCACCTTTTGTCCATCAAAACGCGCCTGATCAACCACTTGTTGAATGGACGTTTTGGAGCGAACTAAGCTGTCTTGCAAACCGGGGACGTTCTGTGTTCCTTGGCTAACGGCTTGGGTCAAACCTCGCTTAATTTGAGTCAGCTCTCTACCAATCACTTGCAGCGATTTTGATGCGATCTGCACAGCGGTTGCTTGTTGCTGACCTTGAGTAAGCTGAATACCGGAAACAGAATAGGCTGACGCGGTGTCAGCCTGAACTTGCCTAGGACGCGGTTTAATCGCACTGCTCGTATCCGCTGAGCGGGTCGGCATGATAGAGGCTTGTTCTTGCCCACCTAAGCGTATACTGTGGGGTCTTACCTCTACTGTGCTCATCACCATATAAAACTTCCTTAAATACGATCAAACAGGTTGAGATCGTTGATCTTAACGTAGCTAGCTTGCGTTGCTTGTAACGCTGCCATGTAGTTGCTCAAACGTACTGATGCTTCACCGTAATCGAGCGCAGACAAATCGTTCGTCACTTTATCAACAAACAGCTTGTTTTCGCCGTGAGCTCCATCCATCAGATCTAGGTTGTTGTGGCGTCCACCAATCTCTGTGATAGCACCTAATACGTTTGCAGAGGTATCATCAATGGCAGCAAGGCTAGCGTCCACTTCAGCTCGAAAATTCGGACTCGGCTTCTCAAATTCTGCAATTAAAGCATCAAGTTGGTTCAGCACATTGTCGCCACTGCCAAGCTCTAAAATGTCTTTAGCGGTCATGTTGGATTCCATGGTGACGCCTTTAGCAACCGTCACAACACGCTTATCACTGTTGCCGTCTACTTGGTAAACACCGCCCCCGTTACTCACCGCTGGTTTGTCGGTTTGGGTGCCTGAAAACAAGTAATGACCTTCTTCGTCTTGTGCATTAAAGGACGACTGTATGGCGTCTCGGTAGCTTTTTAGTTCGGTAACCATGCCGCTGCGGTCATCATCGGTTAACGAGCCATTTGCCCCCCAAAGCACCAAATCGCGAACACTTTTCAGGCTTTCATTCACAGAATCCAAATGTGTTTCTTGCGCAGAAAGCGTCGTTTTAAGATTGGCAATATTGCTTTGGTACTGACCGATTGCGCTGTTTTCACGCTCAAGGTTAAGTAGCTTAATGGACGCCATTGGATCGTCTGAAAGCTTGGTCAGTCGATTACCTGTCGACATTTGTTGTAGCACATTCCCCAAGCCTGCGTTGTTGGTTTGCAGACTTTGCAGCATCATTTGGCTGAATTGAGTGTCACTGATTCGCATATCGAGTTCCCTTTAGAAAAGCTGCAATACAGCATCGAAAAGTTGGTTAGCTGTGCTAATGACTTTCATATTGGCATTGTGTGCGTTAGCAAACGTCATCAAGTTCGCCGCTTCTTCATTACTGTTAACCGCACTAACATTATCGCGTGCTGCGTGAGCTTGCTTGTTCATTGCGGTTTTTGCTTCATAATCTGCCGCAGCTTGGCGCGCTTTAATCGCCGTTTCACCAACCATTGCGGTAAATGCATCGTTCAAGCTCAAAGAACCAAAACCTGTAATGGCGACCGGTTTGTTGCTCAACTTAATCAAGTTATTCAGTACGTCGGCATTACCTGGCGCGCCATCACTTGAGAATGCCAATTCCTCTGCGCTGATTCCCGTAATTTTTAAGCTAGATGAAGGGTTTGCTGGGTCGTAACTGAACAAAGGTTTGCCCGGGTTACCTTTAAGGTCTTTACCCGTCGCAAGTACCGCGTTGTACTCGTCTGCCATCGCCTTTGCCATATCGTCTAGTGCCACTTGGTTTGGCATTAGGATTTCTGTTTGATAGTCGTTAATCGCTCCCAATTTGCCGCCGACAGATTGATCGAGACCAAAACTTTGAGAAGCAAACTCAACATTTAAATCAGCAAGATAAGGATCGGAAGGATTTGGCTTCGACGTTAGCTGACCGTAATCAGTCCCCATCACCAAAGGCTGACCTGAAGCGAGTGTCACCTGCATGCTTCCATCAGCTTGATCCGTTGTCTTGATTTCAACGATCTGAGAGAGCTCACCAATCAAAACATCACGAGTATCCATTAGCTGAGCTGGGTTACCGCCCGTTCCCTGCATTTCGACAATCTGCTTGTTTATGTGAGCGATGTTCGTCATCAAGCTATTGGCATGATTTAACGCCGCATTACGTTGCTCACTCATGTCTTTATGCTGATTATGAAGCGACTCGGTTAATGTATTGAAGCGACGCGCTAACGCTTCTGATTCGTTGATAATTTGCTGACGGTATGGAATTGATTCTGGTTTTACTGTGGCATCATTCAAAGCTGCGTTAAGCGAATCCAAGCCCGCAGAAATACTAAAACCATCAGCGCCAAGCGTACTTTCAAGCTGGCTCATTGCGGTAGTGTAACCACTTGAGTATGACGCTAGGCTGTTTGTCGACCAAGTCTGTTTGACCAAAAACTGGTCTGTTACGCGGCGAATACTTGTGACTTCAACACCAATGCCCGGACTGAGCTTGTTGTACTTGCCATCCCCTACAGATGCCATAAGCGCTTGTTGACGGCTGTATCCTGGCGTATTGATGTTTGCCACGTTTTGCGCCGTCACTTCAAGTGCGACTTGGTTTGCGTTCAAGCCTGAAAGGCCGATATTAACAAGGTTCATTTACAGCTCCATTTTTCTGATCAGCGGCTGAGTAAACGCGGTCGTCATACCGGCTTCACCGAGCACTTGTTTAACAGAGGCGACCACTTGCTGCACGGAATTAACTGCATCAGTGACTGTGGCGATATCATCACTTTCAAGTTGTGACTTGCGTTCAAGCGAGGTCACTTTTCCATCATTCGCCGAAGAGATACTGCGTGATTGGTCGAATGCTACCTCACGCATTGATGGGCTTAGCTGTTGAACCAGCATATTGGCAATGCCCGCATTTTGCTTTTTAGCCAGCTCCATTGCCAGTTGACCGTCATACATATCGCGAAACACACCTTGTTGTTGGCTAGCAAATGGACTGTCTTTGTCAGCCAACACGTCACTACTGCTGCGCATTTGACGAAGCACCATTTGCAGAAACATGGCTTCAAACTGACCTGCAACCACTTCCAAGGCACCTTCTTGATCACGGCTTCTCTTGATGTTCGCTAGCGCACTATTGTCGTGATACAACATGGAGCTCAGTTTGGCTTGATCGTTACTTGTATCTAATTTCATCTCAAACTCCTTAAATCACGACAAGCTCGGCATTCAACGCACCCGCTTCACTGAGTGCTTGCAGAATCGACATCAGATCCGTCGGTGTTGCACCTAAGCTATTCACTGCATTGACGATGGTGTTCAGCTCCGTTCCCGGCGGCCATATCACCATTTGTGCAAGCTCTTCATCAACGTTAATTTGCGTTTGATCTATGACTTTTGTATCACCACCAGCAAAGGCGTTCGGCTGGCTAACTTGCTGCGATTCCGATATACGGACAGTCAAGTTACCGTGGCTAACTGCCGCTTCGCCCACTTTGACATTTTTACCGATGACAACGGTGCCAGTACGAGAGTTGAAAACAATTCGAGCCGGTTTACGACCTTCTTCCACGCTCATCTCTTCTAGCATCGACATCATGGTTACACGCTGCTGGGTATCCATTGGTGCTCGCATTTCAACGCGTGCTTTGTTGATTGCTTTCGCTACATTTGGACCAAAGGTGTTGTTGATTTCGCGGGCGATGTTTTTTGCGGTAGTGAAACTTGGTTTACGAAGGTTTAACGTGATTTCACCACGCTGGTTAAAGTCTGTTTCGATTTCTCGCTCCAACGTTGCACCGTTTGGAACACGACCTGCAGTTGGTGTGTTCACTTCTACCTTGGAGCCGCTTTTGCCTTCTGCCGATAAGCCGCCAACTACCACACTACCTTGAGCGATGGCATAAACTTCACCATCAATACCGCGCAGTGGTGTAAGTAATAGCGTACCGCCACGTAAGCTTTTCGCATCACCAATTGAAGAGACTACGACGTCGAGTGTTTGACCAGGTCCCGCCATTGGGTCTACCGATGCAGTAACACTCACCGATGCCACGTTACGTAGTTTCGGGTTCATGCTGTCATCAATTTGTACACCAAATTGGCGTAACATGTTGGTAATCGATTGAGCAGTGAATTTAACTTGGTTCCGATCTCCTTGACCTGCCAAGCCCACTACCAAACCGTAGCCGACCAATTGGTTTTCTCGGATGCCCTGAACATCCACCAAGTCCATGATCGGAATTTCCACTTCAGCTTGCGAAGTGGCAGGAAGTCCCAAGGTCAATGCCAATAGGAAAGAAGAAAAGAATGCGTTAATTGGCTTCATTAGAATGGTACCCATGGGCTGTTGAAGAACTGCGTCAGCCACCCAGCTGCGTTGCTGTCAGCTAATGCGCCGCGACCTGCATAGGTGATACGAGCATCTGCAATACGCTGAGAAGAAACTTGGTTGCTACGGTTGATATCATCAACACGCACGATGCCTGTTAGGCGAATAAATTCATCGCCTTGGTTAAGTCGCAACCACTTTTCACCGCTAATACGAAGCACACCATTTGGTAACACTTCATGCACAGTAACCGTGATTGCACCCTGTAATTTGTTGCCCTGTGAACTAGAAGCGCTGCCATCAAAATTACGGCTACCGTCCACGCTTACACCCAATTCATCGATGGTTTTAGTGCCAATGGTTGGCGCAACAAAATTTACAGTGGAGCTTTTACCAAACTTAGTGCCTGCTTTTTTGCTGGATTCCGTCTCTTCCGATAGCTGCACCGTCAAGACATCACCAACACGGTAGGCACGTCGGTCTTGGAATAACGTCATGGTGTATTGGTGACGATAAAGGCTACCTGAGTTTGCTTCTGGCAAGGTGTAATCCAACACCGGCGGCGCGTATTCCTCTGCATTTGGTTCAGGCGGAATAAACTCCTGACGCCCAGCACATCCCACCAGCAACACGACGGCAACTGCCCAACTTTTCGAAAGCCATTTCATTGCTTTTTCCTTCATCATCACCAATTTCTTACCTACATTGCCTGTGCGACAAACTTCAGCATGTCATCCGCTGCAGAAACGACTTTTGCGTTCATTTCGTATGCGCGCTGAGTTGTGATCATGTCGACCATCTCTTCAACAACTTGCACGTTAGAGCCTTCTAAAGCACCTTGCTTAATGCTGCCCGCGCCATCTTCACCTGCGATTAACTCGTCAGCTGGTCCGCTTGCAGCTGTTTCACGGAACAAGTTGCCACCCACTGCTTCTAAGCCCGCTGGGTTAATGAACTTAGCCAGAGTGATTTGCCCTAGTTGTTGCGGCGTCGGGTCATCTGCTGACGTGGTTGTTACCGTGCCATCCACACCAACAGAGAATGAAATGGCGTTATCTGGGATCTGAATTTGAGGTTCTAGTGGTAGACCTTGACTGTTCACCATCAAACCTTCTGAGTTGATATGGAACTGACCATTTCGGGTGTACATGATCTGACCGTCAGAGTTTTCGATTTGGAAAAAGCCCTGACCCATTACCGCCAAGTCAAACTCACCAGTCGTGTTTTGTGTGTTACCTTGTGTGAAGACTTTTTGCGTCCCCACGACACGAACACCAGAACCCAACTGAACACCGGTTGGTAGCTCGTTAACTTGGTCAACTTGCGCGCCTGGCTGACGCTGAATGCTGTAGAACAGGTCTTCAAACACTACTCGGTCACGCTTAAAGCCGACCGTGTTGACGTTTGCTAGGTTGTTCGAGATGGCAGTCATTTTTGTATCTTGAGCTGCCATGCCCGTTTTACTTACCCATAATGCTGAATGCATTGGTTATCTCCTTTGTGGCAGGAATTATCTAGAAGCACGATTTACGTTGAGCAAAAAGTGTTATCTCGCTGCCATCAATTTGTTTCCGGCTTGCGCCAAGGTTTCTGCGGTTTTCATCATGCGAACTTGCATCTCGAAGTTGCGCGTCAGTGACATCACGCTGAGTAGTTCATCGATGGCTGAAACGTTACTACCTTCGATATGCTCTGGTGCCAATTGCACCGTTTCATCAGCAACAAAAGGCACACCATCAACACTGTGCAGTAAGCTGTCGCTTTCTTTCTGAAGTTGGTTAATGGCAGGTTTCACCATTTTTAAAGTGCCAACTTCAACTTCTGCACCACCGCCCGGTGGGATCACAGACACGCGACCGCGCTCACTGATCTCAATCTTTTGAAAATCAGGCACGATCATTGGTCCGTTTTCACCCACAACGGGAAATCCATTGATACTCATGGCACCAAACGTATCGATTTTGATGTTACCCGCACGCGTGTAAGCCTCATTTCCAGCCGGTGTTTCTACTGTTAGGTAGCCTTCACCCATGATCGCAACGTCTAAAGGACGTCCCGTTTTCATGATGTCGCCAGAATCAAAACGCGTCGATGCAGAGTTCGTCACCACCATGGTGCGACCATCAAAGCCCGCACCTTGCAATTCAACGCTTCGAACACGTTCCATATCCGCACGGAAACCAGCGGTGTCGGCGTTCGATAAGTTGTTAGAACGAACGTGCTGAGCCTTAAGAACTCGGCTCGCACCAGACGTTGCAGTAAATAACAAGCTATCCATGCAATACTCCCATTACACTGCGTTGAACAGAGCTTGAGTTAGCTTGTCGTTGGTTGAGATGGTTTTGGCGTTCGCTTGGTAGTTACGCTGCGCCGTCATTAGCGCGACAAGCTCACTGGTTAAGTCAACGTTAGAACCTTCCAATGCACCCGGAGTAAGGTCACCCAGTGTACCTGTACCCGGAACGCCCATGATCGGCGCACCAGAGCTAAAGCTTTGTGTCCAAGCGGTACCGCTCACTTTCGATAGACCTTGCGTGTTAGCAAAGTCCGCAAGCACTACTTGACCTTGAAGTTGAGATTGACCATTGGTGTACGTCGCGTAAACCATGCCGTTGTCTTCCACTCTAACGCCAGCAAGTTCACCCGATGTGTAACCATTTGGATTATTGGTGCTCACGCCAAATGCAGCACCAAACTGAGTACTACCTGAAAGGCTAATATCAACGCTCATTGCGTTTGCACCCGCGGCTGGGAATGCCACATTAAATGCGCCAGCAGGAGAAGCCAGCGTACCATCGGTATTGAATTGAACGGTTTGAGCTGTTGCAGGAGTCGTAGGCGCGCCATCCACTTCTACATTCACTTGCCATTCGTTATCTGACGTTTTAGTGAAGTACTGAGTCACCGTATGGGAATTGCCTAGCGAGTCGAAAACCTTGGTGGTGTAAGAAGAGTTGAATGATTTAGGGTCCGAAGAATTAAATGGATAAACCGCTTGATCAATCTTGGTCGCACTTGCATCGAAGTTAGCAACAAATTCTAAGCTGCTTGTTGCTTTAGCACTCAGAGAAGAAGTGGATACCTTGATATCGCCGACTGAACCTGTTTGCAGGTTATTATTGTTGTCAACGCTGTAGCCTTGTAGTTTGGTTCCGTTGTTCGCGGTAACGAAATTGTTCTTATCTGTGCTAAATACACCAGCACGGGTGTAGAGCATTTGACCCATAGAGTCTTTGGTCACAAAGAAACCGTTGCCGTTAATTGCTAGGTCCATTGCTCTGCCAGTCCCCGTTACAGAACCGTTTTTTTCGAAGTTCTGAGAGATTGACGCCACTTCTACGCCGCCTGGCTGCATGCCGTTGTAAACCGCCGCGAATTCAGTACGACCGCCTTTGAAACCATACGTCGATGCGTTAGCAATGTTATGACTGATGGTGTTCAATTCTGTATTGGTCGCGTCCAGACCACTAAGTGCGATGTTAAAACTCATAAATAACCTCTGATTTCCTTATTTGGTTAAGCACCAAACTGAGTAATTTGATAGAAAGGAACGTTGCCAACGCCTTGAACATTGACCAGTGCTGAGCCACCTGAGCTTGGAATACGAACCTGCTCAACCGTGCCTGCCAGCAAAACTTTAGGGCTTTTCTGCCCATCTTGAACTTCCACCGCAACGGTGTACTTACCCGGTTTCAAACCGAGCTCTTCAGGATTAATGGAGAATTCCAAATCACCAGCAGCGTGCGCGCCAAGAGGCACTTTCGTTGATTGACCAAACTGGTCTTTCACCACTAGCGTTACTTGGTTAGAACCATGTTCTAGTTCTATCTTGCCGTTTTGCGCGCCTTCACCGAGTTCAAACTCATTCGATGAAACGTACACGGTTTGACCAACCAAACCAGCGGTCGAAAGCACTTGCATGTTGTCGAGTAACACCATGCTGTTTTGCATTAACTTCGACATATTTTCGGTACTCTGCACCTGAGAAAACTGCGCAAGTTGACCAACGTACTCGGTTCCGTCTAACGGGTTTAGTGGGTCTTGGTTTTGAATTTGTGCCACCATCAACGAGATAAACTCATTTTGCAGTGAGCTGGCACTGTTCATATCTGATGGGTTAGCAGAGACACTTGCGTCACTGCCAGACTTGGTTGTTACCGGCTTATCGGAAGACAGTGGGGTGTATTGTGCAATACTCATTAGCTACCCTGCCCTAATCGAAGCAGACCTTGCTGCATGCTTTTCACATTCGCCAATACCTCGACATTGGTCTCGAAGCTGCGTGTCGCTGACATCATGTCTGCCATTTCTGACACCACATCAATATCCGGGTAGTACACGTAACCTTCATCGTTTGCCAATGGGTTATTAGGTTCGAAGCGCTTCTCTGCCTGCCCTGCATTTTTCACAACATCCACAATGCGAACTTCTGCATTTGGATAAGCACTGTTCTCTGTTGCCATTTGCGTTTTTTGATACACAGTTGCAAACACAGGTTTAAGTGCCTTGTAGGCATCATCTGGGTTGGCAGACACCGCATCGGCGTTTGCAAGGTTACTGGCTACCGTGTTCAGACGAACGGTTTGCGCCGTCATCGCTGAGCCAGTGATCGAATAGATATCAGTAAATGACATGTTTAACGTCCCTCAATCGCTTTCGCCAAGCCACTGAATTTCATGTTGAGAAACGTCAGGCTGGTTTGAAAGTCCATGTTGTTTTGTGTGAATTTGGCTTGTTCAACACCAAGTTCCACGGTGTTGCCGTCTTTGCTGTTTTGGTAAGGCACTGAATATTGCGCCTCTACCTGAAACTTCGGCACTGATTTGCTCACACTTCCCGTCGACATATTGTTCATCACGGTGGTGAAGCTCAGGTCCTTTGCCAAGTACCCTGGGGTATCAACATTTGCTAGGTTACTGGCGAGGACTTTGGTACGCTGAACGCGAAAATTAAGTGCCTCTGGATGTACACCTAACGCATTTTCGAATGTGATCGCCATGCATCTTTCCTTCAAGTCGGCTCGAATACGCCAAGAATGAAACAAGATGCGTGCCATAAAAATTACTTATAAAAATCAATGAATTACAAACAAGGAAGGAAGCCTCGCTTCCGGTTTACGGAAACCACTCAAAACAAGGGGAAAGGTCGATTTCCCCAAATTATGCTGCTTTGTGGTTTGGTTTTGAGTGCCAGTTCGATAAGTGCCGCTGCCGCAGAGAAAACCCTCACGGCGAACGAACTAAAAGTCACCGTCAGTGAACAATTTGAGCAAGAAGTCGCACAAATCGCGCGTTCACACCATTGGGGAACCTATCAGCTCGAATATCGTATTTGGGTTCCGGGTTCTGCCAATCACTTGCCCGCCTGTACGTCGCCTTTGGTCATCGCAGGACGAGATAATCGCCCACTGCCTGTTGGCAATTTGAAGCGCGCGGTCAGTTGTGAGGACATCACCTCTCCTTGGCGAATCAACGTTACAATCAAATCTGCAGTGACACTCCCTGTCCTCGTTGCGACCAGCACAATTGGGCGTAACGAAACGATCTCCGCGACTCATTTAAAATCTGAAACGCGCACGATTTCGCGCCAAGACGACTTCTACACACAAGTGAGCCAAGCGGTAGGATTGGAGACCTCTCGCCGTATTCGCGCCGGACAAATTATTGATCCTTCAAACCTAAGCTCCCCTGCTCTGGTTGAGAAAGGCAACGAGGTGATTATTGTTGCGAGCAAAGATGGATTTAGCGCCAGTACCAAAGGCGTCGCCCTAGAACAGGGAAAGAAAGGTCAGCAGATCGATGTAGAAAACATCAGCTCTAGCAAAGTGATACGAGCAGTCGTGACAGGGTTAAATCAAGTACATACTCAGTTCTGATTTTGGACTCAGGTTATCATTTTTTGATTTTTACACTCGTCAGCACAGGTGAACTTCGAGTACAAAAAATAAATATTTAATGTTCATCACACCCTAGTCGCCTATTCGATTTAGAACATGATGATTGAGGACAACAGCATGAAAATCGACAAAGTCGCGGGCGGTCATGTCCCACAAACGAAATTCCAGCAAGCAAGCAAGAAGCCTGTCGAAACCATCGCACAGAGCAAAACTCGCGAGCCAGCATTCCAAGCTAACACTGCCGCCATCGATCGCGCTCAAGCAGAAATGAAATCACTGCCAGACGTAGATATGGCAAAGGTTGAAGAGATCCGCAACGCATTAGCACGTGGTGAACTGAATCTGGATACCAAAGCACTATCCAAAGCAGTAATGCAGTTCCACACTGGTCACGAGTAACGCAGCGCACTAGGAGTCATGCATGGCAACGGCCGCATCGCAGCACATTCAACAATTTGTTCGTTCCCTAGCGGAAGACATTAAACTCTACCAGCAATTGCTAGAGCTTATTCAGCAACAAAAAACGCTGTATTTGAAGTTTGATGGGGAATCGCTTAGCGAGAACATTCAAAAGCAAACGCCAATTTTGAATCGACTTAGTCGCTCGGCGAGTGAAAGAAGTCAGTTGATGCGCTCGCTTGGACTCCCTTGCAACGAAACCAGTGTGAATCGAATTTTCAATGCTCTGCCTGCCAAAATTGGCACGCAAGCAAGAAAACAATGGGCGCTGTTGGAAACCTTGGTAAAACAATGCCAAACGGACAATCAGAGCAACGGCCAAAGCTCTGCGGCGTTCCAAGAGTTGATCAGTCAACTCAAGCAACCTGTGCAACACACTTATGAAGAGCGTTCGTTCTAAACAATTCTCGCCTTGCCTACAGAATCTTCCTCCATCCAGGTCGATTACTGTGGGCTTTTTTGCGTTTTGGCTCACCTGCTTTTCTTCTGTCTCAATAGCCAAACCCAACGAAGAAACCATTACCCAACAATATCAAGTGCTCGCGCCCTACCAGAGCCAAATTGCCAAACGTCTCGATTCTGTTCGCCCATTGCTCGATCATATTTTCAAACAGCTTAAGCAGCAGTCGTTACCGCCCACATTCGTTTTGTTGCCCATGTTGGAATCGTCTTATAACCCTCAAGCCGTCTCACATGCGAATGCTGCGGGTCTATGGCAATTAATCCCTGCCACAGCGACACGATTTGGTTTACAAGTATCAGACACCGATGATGAACGGTTTGATACCAAAGCCAGCACTCAAGCGGCGTTGAAATACTTGGCGTTCCTGTATGAGAAGTTTGATCAAGACTTGGCACTGACTCTAGCAGCTTACAACGCGGGCGAGGGACGCGTATCAAGGGCGATGAAAAATGCGGGCAGTCGAAATTTTGATGCGCT
Source organism: Vibrio sp. Y29_XK_CS5 (assembly GCF_024181835.1). NCBI lineage: Bacteria > Pseudomonadati > Pseudomonadota > Gammaproteobacteria > Vibrionales > Vibrionaceae > Vibrio > Vibrio sp. Y29_XK_CS5. Next base: position 125,997 of record NZ_JAMZAM010000001.1, on the reverse strand, counting down.
CACTTTACCCAATGAAACACAAGAGTACGTCAACCGCTTCTACGCACTAGAGCGCTTGGTTGATGTACAACAACTTCGTACGGATTCTTTTCAGCCTTTGCTGTTATTTTCCGACCAGTCATCTATCTACACCAAACCGCTTATAGACCTTAGTCGATTACCACCTCTGGTCGAATTGTGACACCCATCACTAAAACTCGACAATGTCAGGTGTTCGTAAAAATACAAGATCCTGTACTGCCAATTTGCAAACTCGTGATCTCGATGCAAACGCGTGCATAAAAGTTAAGGTAATGTATCTCAAAGATAAGAAAGAGCAGTGGTTTGCTGATAATTCACCAATTTGTGCTTGTGTATTGAGTAGAGATGCATCACATTACGGGTGCAAATTCAGTGAAAAACAATGGTTAGACCTATTAATTATTTACACAACAAATATAAAACCGCTATTGTTTTTACAGATTGAAACAAAATACAGAATATCGAGATGACGCTTCGCTTGCGCGTCTGGAATAAGTCCGGGTTCCGGGGGGGAGCTCGGACTTTTTTATTGGCTGGAAGTTACAACTTTGATCGGAGGGTGATTACAACAACTCTTTTGCGATTAGTTGGAGCAAGAAGGTTTCGCGTTCAATGCTCATTCCTTTCTTTGGGCTTTCTGCCATCGTCTTTTCATTATGCGCAATCGCATCATGTACATTCATCCAAACTGGACGCATGCCGTTTTTCACTTCGTAATCTTCATAAGACGTTTCACCTAGCTCACGGTCAATCTTGCACGTGTAGCAGTATGACGTCATGTGCATCACATCCGCATCGTCTTTGTACCAAGGACGAAACTCTTCAAAGATACCAAATGGCTTAATGTTGTGAATGTTTTTCGCACCAGTTTCTTCTTCGAGTTCACGAACCAAACCTGCAATCACGTCTTCGCCTTCATCAATACCACCACCCGGCAGAGTGTAGTCGTGGTAACGCTCAGTGTAGAGGAGGAGAACATCTTCACCATCAAGCACAATGGCACGTGCTGCATTACGCTGAAAGATGATTTTGTCATCCAAATGTTCGATGTCTGGGTGCGTAGTTGTTTTTAAGTGTCTCATCGCAGGATCCGCTGTGAATGTTTTGCGCGCATACTACCGAAATTCATAACTATTCCCAAGTTTCAATTTGCGCAAGCCTACAACAATGCCACCCAAGATAACCTTGAGATACTTGGATATACAGACGAACAGTGAGCAAATTCTAAAATTACACAGAATTCCCTTTCAAGCGTCGTGCTTTTAACAAACATAAGACAGTATTTTTCTTAAACTCTCCTATAATCAACACACTACTCGTAATTCCCACGCGGAGATCAAGAATGAAAAAGACGGCTTTAGTAACGGCAGTGGCGGCAGCAATGGTGTTGGCAGGTTGTTCTACTTATGAAGGTGCAACTCGCTCAAACGAATACACATCAGCAGCAAACCCAGCAGCAGTATACTGCGTGCAGCAAGGTGGTGAACTAGATACAGTGACAGAAAACGGTGAACGCGTAACTTACTGCCTATTGTCTGAAAATGAGCGTGTTGAGCAGTGGGAATATTACCGTAAAAACCACAAAGAAGACGCTGAGTCGTAATGGTTAACATTTACGCAATCTAAGATTGCACAATCCACAACAAAGGAGCTTCATGCTCCTTTTTATTTTATCTAAACATTCCAGATTTCTGACACTTAGTCCTTTATTTACCAGCCTTACCGCATAGCGATACCATATCGAACGCCGTTTTATTTCTGACATTCCTCTGACATTACTTTCCACTTGGGCAATAAAATTTCTCGCGCACATCACGAAATTTCACGTTTTTTCCACATTTTTATTGGAGCGGGTGGTCAGGATGAAAATAGATACTGTCAAACAAGTCGAATCGGCACAATCCAACCTTGTTGAAGACTCAAAAATTACTGAAGAATCAAAGCGCGTTATCTACAAAGCGATGTTGAGTGCATTGACCATCATCGCGATTAGTATTTTAGTGAACCTGAGTATTCGCGTAGATTACGTTCTACTGGGCTCAAGCTTGGGTGAAACATCCATCACTGAAACGCTACAACTGATCATGTTAGCCGTCGCTTCTTGGTCGTTCTATCGCGTTTCCAAGCAAGAAGCTCACTTATCGCACGCCGCGATCCTTATCTCTGGCTTTTTTGCGGTATTGATGGTCCGCGAAATGGATTACTGGTTTGATATGATTCACCATGGCTCTTGGGTATTCCCAGCCTTAGCAGTAACAGCACTCGCATGTGCAAAAGCTTACCAAGGTGGTAAAGGTACCGTGAATCAGATGGCGGTTATACTTCAGTCGCCATACATGAAACTGCTCATTGGCTCTGTTGTTTTATTGGTGGTATTTTCTCGCTTATACGGAATGGGAAGTTTCTGGCAACACGTTATGGGTGAGCACTACGTGCGTGATGTGAAAAACATCTCTGAAGAAGGCATCGAGCTATTGTGCTACAGCCTTATTGCACTAAGCGCAGTTCGTACTCGTCGTGAACTTAAACGCCAGTAAACCTGAGTTTCATTCCGATACACTCGCTTCTGGGTCAAGGCGTTGATTTAACGCCGTGAGTATCGGATGAAACACAGCCAACGCTTGTTGCGCTGCAAAAACTGAATCATCAAAGGCCGTCATTTCGATGGCCTTTTTCATCTCTGCGATTTGGTTTTTAACGTCTTGTGTTAAAGGCAAAGTTTGGAGTTTTTCTATTGCTTTTAAAGCTATCGCTAATGGTTTCGCTTGTACTTGAGCCAAGTCTCGCTTAAATGCCTTGTTTTTCACCCCTTCCAAATAAACACGATAAGTCGTCAGTTCATCAAATAAAAGAAACGCATCTGCCTGAGTGCCTGAGTTTGGATATGGCACACTGATATGCTCAGCGATATCTAGTGAAACAGTGAGCTCTATTCCCATGTCTGCACAACGCGATTTCAATACTCGTAATAAGCCTTGTTCATCCATCAAGGTCTGGATCTCAATAATGCGCTCTAAATGGTAGTCATTGGAAAGCAGTATGACTTCGATAGCTTGTCCCATTGGACATAACCCACTTTTCAGTAGCTCTTTTGCCGCATTTTGCATGTTCTGCACGGTATTCAGGGAACGACTCTCGATGATGACTTGCTGATCAGGAAAGCCGATTCCCCTAACCTTGGCTAGCTGATCAAAATACTGATACATCGCATCCGCTTCAGAGATCGTTTGACCTTGAGTGACCCCTCCACAAAAAACCAATGCCGTCGACTCAAAATCCCATTGGTTTAAAACGGAAACTAAAGCTTCCACACGTGAGCGCCCTTCAGCACTGAGCTGATCATGCACCAAACGCTTACCTAGAATGATCACTACCTTGTTTAACTTCATTACCGAGATCTCAATTACTCATACTTTCGCGAACAATTTGTATACAAAAATTTGCTTTGCCAATACTCTTTCAGGCATTAACATCTAATTAACAATGTCGTTCTAGAGACCTTGACAAAGGTCCGCAAAGAAAGGAAGTCAATTATGCTGTCGATTTTCGATATTTTTAAGGTCGGTGTCGGTCCTTCTAGCTCCCACACCAATGGTCCTATGCTCGCAGGTTACCATTTCACTCAATTGCTTAGCGACTCTATGGCGAAAGTGCACAAGGTGCAAGTCGACCTTTACGGCTCTTTATCGCTCACCGGTAAAGGACACCACACGGATCGTGCTACCGTCTTAGGGCTAATGGGTAATAAACCCGACACTATCAAGATGACGAGCGCGAAAAGCGCGCTACAACATACCATTGAACACGGCACGCTCTCTGTCGCAGGTGTTCATGAAATCGTGTTTAGTTATGAGCACGATATCGTCTTCCACAGCGATAACCTTCCTCTTCACGAAAACGGCATGACCATCACGGCTTTTGATGCTGCTGGTGAGCAAGTAGCATTTGAAACTTACTATTCCATCGGTGGCGGCTTTATTGCCACTGCTGCCGAGCTAGAAAACGGTGGCAATGAGGCAGAAATCCAAGTTACTTACCCTTTCACGTCTGCTGACGAGATGTTAGAAAAAGCAGAGCAAAACGGCTTTAGCTTAGGGGGGATGATCCTTCAAAACGAATTGGCTTTCCGTGAGCAAGAAGAGATCGACCAAAAAGCAGAACAGATCTGGAAAGTAATGTCGTTGTGTATGCAACGTGGCTTTGACACCGAAGGCATTCTTGAAGGTGGGTTAAACGTCACACGCCGAGCGCCTAACCTACTCAAAAAGCTTGAAGCTAACGCAGCAGTAGAGAACGATCCAATGGAGATCATGGATTGGATAAACCTATTTGCTTTCGCAGTAAGTGAAGAAAACGCGGCTGGCGGTCAGGTGGTCACATCACCAACCAACGGCGCTGCTGGCGTCATCCCCGCGGTACTCATGTACTACCATCGTTTCATCAAAGAGCTCGACAACAAACAGCTGAAAGACTTCTTAGCTGTGGCTGGGGCGATTGGTATCTTGTACAAAACCAACGCTTCGATTTCTGGTGCAGAAGTCGGATGCCAGGGAGAAGTCGGCGTTTCTTCTTCTATGGCAGCAGCAGGTTTAACCGCACTGCGTGGTGGCAGCAACGAGCAAATCTGCATTGCTGCTGAGATTGCTATGGAGCATTCGCTTGGCATGACTTGTGATCCAATTGGCGGTTTGGTTCAAGTTCCGTGCATCGAGCGAAACGCGATGGGCGCAATGAAAGCCATCAATGCATCACGCATGGCGTTAAAACGCACTAGCAAATGTCTTATTTCATTAGATAAAGTTATCGAAACCATGTACCAGACAGGTAAAGACATGAACAAGAAATATCGTGAGACGTCACTCGGCGGTCTGGCAGTGATTCACATGGCACCACCTTGCGAATAGCATACTTTATTTCAGCGTTTGCTAATTAATATTTTTCATTGTTGGCGGATAAAATTCCGCCAACGTCTTTATTCCTGCATAAAAATCACGCTATCTCCCACCTCACTCTCGACTGCTTATTATTTCAACGTCTTTTCAAAACCTTAAAAATCACTAAAGAATAATAGTCTTATAAAATGTTATTTTTTAGTCATTTATTCACATAATTCCTAGTTGATCTAGAACAATACATTAGCAAGGCAAACGTTTCGCATTAGAAAATTTAGTGCATTAAATTCGTTTTATGCGACAATTGTTTCAATATGTAACATAGCGTTTAAGTAACATTTAACAGAAATAATAACTACCTTTCTCGCAATAGTGAGTATTTAATTATGTGGAATAAACTAAATAAATCTATGATGTTCTGCCAAATGATGTTTGGCTTATCATTCTACGGCGTGTTAGTCAGTCTAACGCGTTTTTTCTTAGAGGATCTGAATTACAACGAAGCTGATACCATGATGATCGTGGGTGCCTTTTCTGCGATTGGTCCCCTATTTGCGATTGCTGGCGGTTTCATCGCTGACAAATTTTTAGGAGCTTACCGTTCTCTATCGATTGCCTTCCTAGCATTCGCATCTGGTTACGCGCTGCTTGTTCTTGGTGCTTCGGCTACCAACGTACCACTGTCTATGTGTGGTATCGCACTAGCAAGCTACGGTCGTGGTTTGATGTCACCTTCCTACCCTAGCTTGTACAAACGTACCTTTAAGTCTCAAGAAGACTTTGAGAAAGGCTATCCAATCAACTACTCAGTGAACAACGTAGGCGCCTTCCTAGGTCAATACCTGTTCCCAATGATTGTATTGGTGATTGGCTTTAATGGCGGTTTCACCATCTCTGCAGTAATGGCAGGCGCAGCACTGGTTATGCTACTTGTGTTCCGCAAAGGCTTGGTTGGTGTCGCATCAGATCTAGACAAACAAACCGTTAGCATCAAAAACTGGATCTTCTTTGCCCTTATTTCTGTGGCGATGATTGCGTTGGTATTCTTCATGTTCTCAAACATGGATATCGGTCAAAACATCGTTTATGCCATTGGTGGTGCTGCAATTCTTTACTTTGTTTCTTTGATGTTGAAAGCAAGCAAAGCGGAATCATTGAAGATGGGTACCATCCTTATCGTAACCTTCCTAACCACGTGTTTCTTCGTTTACTACGGTCAAATGATGACTTCAATGAACATGGTGGCGATCAACACACTAAAAGGTTCCCTATTTGGCTTTATTCCACTAGAACCTGAAGCTGCAATGGCGATGAACCCGCTATGGTGTATGGTTGGTGGTCCTATCGTAGCTGGCTTCTTTGGTGTGCTAGAAAAACGCGATATTCACCTATCTACAGCAACTAAAATTGCGTTGGCATTCGTGCTAACAGCGATTGCTTTCGGCATCCTAACCTTCGCTGTAACCACAGTGGGCGAAGACGTAATCATCATGCCTGAGATCTTCCTAGCGATTCACTTCTTCCAAGCAATTGCAGAAGTGATTGTAGGCTCAATGGTCGTTGCATTTATCCTATCGGTTGCACCGAAGCACATTGAAAACTTCTCAGTAAGCTTGTTCTCTGTTGCTATCGCGCTGAGTGGTATTGTTGGTGCTGCATTCTCGACTTCTATCGCTCTAGAAAAAGGGCAAGAAATCACCCAAGAAATCGTACAACACGTCTACGGTGATTACTTCCAATTGCTAACCGTGCTCGCTGTTGTAATGGTTGCTATCGCACTAGGTGCTTCTTTCATCATCCGCAAAATGCTTGAAGCTGCCAAACGCAGTGAAGCTGAATTGGAAATGGTTGAGGCTAACGCACAAAACTAATATTCCTCTTCACCTAAATGCAAAAACGGAAGCCAATTGGCTTCCGTTTTTTTATCGACAGAGGTTTGTCGCTTAGCGAGCGTTGGCTATGCAGCAAGCGTAAACATCAAATACGCGTTCAATGCCAATACAAGAGTGACGATAACCACACCCGAATAAGATACCCATTTGTTGTTTTTGAACTCGCCCATCAAGCGCTCGCTGTTGGTAAAGATAAGCAGTGGAATAATCGCCAGCGCAATACCGAAGCTTAATACCACTTGGCTCATCACCAAAATATCAGTGGTGTTCATACCCAAACCAATCACCACAAATGATGGCGCCATGGTAATGAAGCGGCGCAACCACATTGGAATAGAGAAGCGTACAAAGCCTTGCATCACGACTTGTCCTGCCATGGTTCCCACTACTGTGGAAGATAAACCCGAAGCAATCAGAGACACACCAAATAGCACAGAGGCAGCTTTACCTACGAGTGGGGTCAGCGTCATGTACGCGGTTTCAATTTCTGCTACATGCTGGTTACCAGAGTAATGGAAAACAGCTGCTGCCATCGCCACAATAGCGATATTCACAAAGCCCGCTATTACCATCGCAATCAACACGTCAAAACGAGTAGTACGAAGACGTGTTTTCGTACTTTCACCATAGTTGTTTTTGAACAATGCCGAGTGAAGGTATATCACGTGAGGCATCACAGTTGCGCCTAAAATGCCTGCCGCAAGGTAGATTTGGTGCGAGTTAGTAAATGTTGGGGTTAACAAACCTTTTGCCATTTCACCGCCAGCGGGGTGAGCGAAGAACAATTCCGCAATGTAGATAACCGCAACCAGCATCAGAAGCGAACCAATCACCACCTCTAGCGGCTTTTGACCTTTCTGGTTAAGCGTCAGAATCATCACTGTCGCAACGGCAGTGATCAACGCCCCTTCCATCAAACTGATACCAAAGACAAGCTGAAAGCCGACTGCTGCACCAATAAATTCCGCTAGGTCAGTTGCTATCGCTATGATTTCAGCCTGAATCCAATAGAAACCCACTGCCCATTTATTAGGTAGATGGTCGCGTAAGTGTTCTGCGAGGTTTTTGCCTGTAACAATGCCAAGTTTAGCGGACAAATACTGAATCAACATCGCCATGAGGTTTGCCCAAAGCACAACCCAAAGCAGTTGATAGCCGAATGAAGATCCCGATTCAATATTCGTTGCAAAGTTACCTGGGTCAATGTAACCAATTGCAGCAATAAACGCTGGACCTAACATGAGTAACTTGCGTTTTATTTTGTTAAAGGCTGACGCGTTTTGTGCCGCCGTTGTTTGTATCGCTGTCGCGTGTAAATTATTGGACGTACCATTCATGAGCGTATTCCCCTCTCGTCGATAGAGAAAATCATACGCCAACCTAAATGAGAATCAATATCATTTAGGTGCACAAAAATGGTAATTAAGATTTCAACAATTAATTTTCAATTATCGATAAACAAAAGCTATCAGAATAACTTTAAATCTAGAAGTGTCATAAACAACAATGCCGCGTTAAACGCGGCATTGAAAGTAAGGAGATTTCGACCATTTAGTCGCGGCGACCGCGAAGTTGGATCGGTTGAGTAGAAGCGTCTGTTTGAATCATAACACCACCATAAGCAGCATCATTTCGACCTTTTAGAGTCAGGTTAGAATCTGCGCGTTCCACATCAACTTGGTTAGCTTGGCTTGTTGTCATATCAATGGTACCTGTGTATGACCCATCGCCAGCGAATGCCACATTTACTGAACAAACCATTAAGCCTAGTGCGATTAGTTTTTTCATACGTCACCTCTGTTGTTTGTGGTACATCATTTCGATATAGAAACTTTAGCAACGCCGCCCAAGTAGCACGAGGAAAACCCGAATTTACCAAATGGAAATCCCTGCTGGAAAAAGGCTTTTCTGCCATAAACTTAGAATTGACCATTCCCTGTCTTTCCGCTGTTGAGGCAGCGCTATGATGCCGTAGCAAACGTTGGCTGGAGTAAAAGAATGACAATCAATCTAGATATGCAGAACGTCTTGGTAATAAAGCGCATGTACGATCTGCGCAACGTTCGCTTGGTCGCGGAATCAATGGGAAAAACCTCCGGCGCCATCAGCAAAAACCTCACTAAAATGAAAGCGCAACTGGACGATCCTCTGTTCATTCAAACCAAAAATGGATTTGAACCAACCTCATTTGTGGAAGCCAATATGCCTCATTTCGAGCAAATCTTGGCGAGCGCAGATGCAATCAAACCCCAAGAGTTTTCCCCGCCGCTTTATACTGGCGATGTTGCAATCTACGCCAACACACTTTTTTGGGATCGTTTTGGCGATAAACTTTACCTAGAGTTGCTCAAGCAAGCGCCGCATGCCAATTATGCATTTTTAAGGTGGGGGGCTGATGCTCGCAATCGCATCATTGATGGTGAGAACGCCATTGCTATTCATTACTTTGATGAAGATCTACCTCAATCCATCGCACAAAAAGAGTTGGGAAAAGGCAAAGCGGTATTCTTTGTACGCAAAGATCATCCTGCCAAGGACTTCCAATCGTTGGGCGATTATACCTTTGTTTTGTTCAAGACGCCTGGTTGGAACGATCATAAATACCCACTTTTGGATCGCTTAAAAAACATCGGCTTTCATGTTGATCCAAAAGTTGAGATTGAACATCCTGCCATGATTCACAGCATCATCATGAACACCGACCATTTCGGTATTACGATGAGTGGTAACGTTCCTGAATCATGTCGTAGCATCGAACTTCCAAATGGTTTAGAGCTCGGTGTGAGCTTTGTGATGAGCTGCCGACGTTCTCAGCAGCAGGACCCACAAAACCAATGGCTGTTTAGTGTGATTCAATCCATCATCAAAAGGCACACCAAGCCAGACTAAAATTTGATTTCTCCCAATACGCCCAAAGTAATCGCTTGGTGGTGTTTGTTGAGGTATTCGATATCTTGTAAATAAGCCGTATGGTGACAATCTTCCATATTGGCTTGAAACTGGGCATCACCATTGGCTGCCATCGTGCGCATGTGATCGACTAACGCCGTTAAGCGCAACGTCATTACCTCCACCAACTCTTCGCGTTCTAATCGGGAGCAGCCATAGGCATCACAAAAGATTTTGGCTCGTCGAATTTGTTCTTCTAACGTGCCCATCTTGTCATCTTCATCAGTCTTAAATGGCGCCCAACCGTATATAGAAAAAGCAATATCCCAAATTCGCGGCGCAGGATGAGCGGTATCGAAATCAAATACGCCGCTCACGACATCCCCATCTAAAGCCACGTTATAAGGCATGAAATCACCGTGACAAATCACTTCTTGCGGCGAGCGAGCTGGCAACATCCAATGATGAACATCTTGATCATGCTGTTTAAGGAAACTCTCCGACGCATCATGATAACAACGGAGCAAATTTGCGGCAGATTTCAACGCAGTGAGCGAAGCAATCGGTCCTTCTAACGGGTAGTTATAGCTGTCACCCTCAACAAAGGTCAGCAACTCTTTCCCGCCCTCAATCGACACTGCTTTTGGACATGCAGTAAAACCATGTTGATGAAGATGTTGGAGTAATTGATGGACGGTCATCGTCCAGTGGCTAGCAGGTCTACTGACCAAATTACCTTTACGATAAATGGCATTATCCCTGCCCCCTTCTAACGCTTCCATTACTGCTCCTTGATAACCAGAGCGCATGCTCTGTGAGTGATGACGACATGAAACGTACTCTGTCATCTTAGCACCCGAACTTTGGTCATGACGGTTGATAATGTTTCAGATTGTTAGCTCTATCTCAGTTCGTGCTCATCTTGTCATTTTGCCCCCCGATAGCCTGAAAATCGCTTGGACATCTGGTTACGCTTGTAAGCTTTTTACTAGCCATTGAGTAAAGGCTTTGACATGCGGCTTCTCGCCACAACGAACGATCATATGATGTGCGCCTCGGCTTGGCATTGACCAATGACCTACTTGGACCAAAGTACCTTGTTGAAGATGATCTTCTACTAACAAGTCGCGCACTAATAAGACACCTAGCTGATTCACCGCAGCCTCAATAGCCAACAAAGAATGTTCAAATTCTCCCGCTAACTTTACGCTCCCTCCTTCGTGCCCTTGGTACGCAAACCAACCTTGCCATGTTTCCTGATAGCCACCAGTCGCAAGTTTCGGCAAACGGACAAGATCAACCAGATCAGAAACGGGATTTAGTAAAAGAAACCCCGGGCTTGCCACCAAAATCCAGTTCTCTTGCGTGAGTTGCGTTGCGTGTTGCGAAGACCAATCACCATAACCATTAATGATTTCCACATCCGCGATGTCGCTATTACTCGGCACTGCATTTGCGGTAGTAGAAACTTTAAAACTCACTTCAGGATACTGGCGATGAAAATCAGCGAGTCGAGGTATCAACCATTGGGAGCAAAAGCTGTGCGCCACGTGTAACGTTAACTGGGTCTGTTTTTGGCGAGAGAAAAGGTGTTGAGTTGCGGCGAACAAACTCTGGAATACATTGCTAACCACGGGCAAGTAATCGTGTGCAGCTTGGGTCAAAATGAGTTGTGCGCCATTGCGTTCAAACAAAGTGGCATCTAGATACATTTCCAGAGATTTCACTTGTTGACTAACCGCTGCGCGGGTGACATTGAGCTCTTCAGCCGCTTTAGTAAAGCTGCGCAATCTTGCCGTCGCTTCAAATGCTTTTAAAGAATTGAGTGGGGGTAAGTTCTGCATCTGTAGCTCCAAACAAAAGAACACGAAAAGTGTAAGTCAGAGCTGTGACATTTCGATGAAAACAAAAAAGCCAGCGACAAACGCTGGCTTTTAGAATCATTAAGCTAATGGTGGATTATTTAGCTTCTTCAGTTGTTTGGTATTGGAACGCAGGAACAACAACTTCTACACGACGGTTTTGTTCACGACCTTCACGAGTTTCGTTGCTCGCTACTGGGTTAGCTTCGCCCATGCCTTTAACAGTCATACGGTCTGCAGCAATACCTTCAGCTTGGAAGTGATCAGCAACTGCTTGTGCACGCTTCTCTGTTAGCTGTTGGTTGTAAGCTTCAGAACCTGTTGTATCACTGTAGCCGTTGATTTCAACTTGAGCTTGTGGGTAAGTGTTCATTAGCTCAACAATACCGTTGAACGCAGAAGCGTCTTGTAGTTCAGCACTTTCTAGACCAAATTGTACTGTTGCAGTTTGAGCTGGGTATTCGTGCTCAACGATGCGAGTTACAGGACGAGTTTCAACCACTTCTTCTTGAACTACTGGCTCAGAACCAAACTTGTAGTTGAAGCCGATACCAAAGAAGTCAGAATCCATGTCGTCGATGATGTCATCAGACATGTCTTGGTAACGTTGGTACTCAGCGCGTAGGCTCCAGTTGTAGTTGATTTGGTATTCAGCACCTAGAGAGCCCGTTGGTACGAAATCTTTCTCATCGCCAGCCATCATGTAAGCAGCACCTACTTTAGCAAATAGGTTCCATGAGTCTGTTAGAGGTAGGTTGAACTTAGGAGCTAGAGTCAGTGCCCATAGGTCGCCATCAACAGTGTTTTTGCCAGCTTTGTTGAAGTTAGCAGTAAAGTTACCTAGGTAGTCAACGCCGTATTCAGCTGCAACGTATTCGTTAAAGTTGTAGCCAAGGTGCATACCTGCTGCAAAGCTATCGTCATCACATGGTGCGTCTAAGTGACATGCGTCGTTTAGTGCGTTGTAACCAAGTTTGCCACCGATGTATGTATCAGCAAGAGCAACATTTGACATTACGCCACCAGCAAGAACGGTAGCCACTGCAAGAGCAATCTTTTTCATTATTTTTTTCCTTTATGCGAAGGCGACCCGATTACTTTCCCCAGCATACGCTGTCATCAAGAAAGTCAGAACCTGCACTGTTTTTAGTGATTAAAACTACGCCAACAATCTCTATTAACGCATCATCGCATGACGCTCTAATTGGGATATTTCCATTAGGAGCGCTGGTTGGAATTTTGATACACCTATCTGCCACGTCTTGTCTCAAGCGTTTAAACCTGAACGATTGGAGTGATAGATAACGATGAGCAAACCTCTGTAGGTACAAGATTCCGCGAGAAAAATTATCCGGCTTCCATCTTGTAATTACATAGCAACTTAAAACTAATTTAACTGGCTGTGCCTACTTTCAACCTCACACTCAAGGCTGTTACCCCTATGAGATGTTATGATTTTTGTGACGAGAATCTCGAAATGGACTTTAACAGAATAAGTATCGCTAAATTAAATTAGATTTTTTATCGACACGATAAACCCAACTTATCGAGACTCACATAAGCATCAGAAATTGCAGATTTTTTGTCTTAACTGCGGAGAAAGTAGCTCATTAATAGAGAACGCGGAGAGAATAATGGCAGGAAAGACAGCCCGCAAAGTACGGGCTGTGAACGAATTGCGTTAAATTTTGTCAGATACGGCTAGCGTCGCTGCTAAAATATCTTGCCCAAACAACACACTACGCTCTGGAGACCAACCGTAAAGTGGGTCGGGGTGGTTGTTGTTGTCTTTGAATGGCATTTCAATGGTGTAAGACAGACATTTAAATTGCTCTGCTACCCAGTTAGAACCAACGGTTAGGTTCGCTTTACCTGGTTCATCTTTGTCGTAACCAATCTCGTCTTGGAACTCTGGTGTAATCGTCAGAAGTGCTTGTTTAAACGCGTTTTCCAACTCAGCCATGCCTTCGTCATAAGAAGGAATGCCTTCAGATCCCGCTACAAAATTGTAAGGGATAGCTTCATCACCATGAATATCTAGGAACATATCCACGCCAGTTTCTAGCATACGTTCACGAACCAAGAAGACTTCTGGGCTCTTTTCCATCGATGGCGTTTGCCACTCTCGGTTGAGGTTCACACCCACTGCGTTAGTACGCAAGTGACCACGAACACCGCCGTCTGGGTTCATGTTTGGTACAACGTAAAGTACTGCTTTTTCTAGCAATGCACGCGCAACCGTGTCGTTTTCATCCAGTAGACGTTGAATCATGCCTTCCATGAACCATTCTGCCATCGTCTCGCCTGGATGCTGACGTGCAATCATCCAGATTTTCTTTTTACCTTCTTCTGGCTCACCGAAAGTAAGCAAGCTCATGTCATTGCCATCTAGCGTGTGACCCAAAGTTTCCAACTGGCAGTGGTGTGCACTTTGTGCCATGTGTAATAGGTCTAGATGACGATCGTACGTGTATGGTGCAAAGTACGCGAAGTAGATTGAGCTGCGCTCAGGGATAACAGTGAAAGTCAGCGTATCACCATCGAACTCTGCTGGCACGCGGAACCACTCTTCACGATCGTAAGACGCAACAACGTCGTAGCCTTGCCAACCTTCTGGGTAAGCCGACTTCGCAAGATCAAGTAGTTTGATGGTGTGCGATTGCTCGGCTTCGGTCTCAAGACGGAAGTGGAACCACTGGTAGAATTCCGACATGTTGTCGTTAGGGATTTTAAGTTGGATGTCGTTTTTGTCGTCTGCTTTCACTACGTGAATGCTGCCGCTGTCGAAGTTGCTGAATACTTTCATTCTATTACTCACCTTTTGCATCTGAGCTTGAAAGACTGAGGCTAACACAAAGGGAAGAGGTGCCTCTAACGATTTCACATCTTCCCTATCCGTTTGCGATCAAAATATTCAGTTTAGTCGAGCTTATCCGCTTTGCCTGCTGGTCCCGCAAGTTTTGCTAGCCACTTATCCCAGATAAATGGTGTTTGCTCATTATCTTCTGCTTCCTCTTTTCGGCGTACGGCATTACGCACCATCATTGCCCCTGTCCAACGAAAAGGCTCTGGTGGGAATTGTCCTAATGGTCCTCTGGCTAAACCGCTTCGCGTCCAGTCATTATCTAGCCCCAATACGAATGAAGATAAGATCTTTCCGCCCATTCGAGTCTGAGCCACACCGTTACCCGAATAGCCAAAGCCGTAAAAGACATTGTTCTGTTTATCTAGCTCGCCAAAGAATGGGAAACCGGTAGCAGAGCGATCCGAACCACCCGTCCATGAATAAGCGAATTCTGTTCCTTTTAAACGCGGAAACAGCTTATCGAACGACTTACGCAGCAGATTTTGATAGTGCGTTGGTTTATTAAACATCACGTCGACGCGGTTATTGTAAGAGAATTGGTTGCCGCCCTTACCCAACATCAAACGACCATCTGGCGTATCTCGATAATAATGGACGAAGATACGTGAATCCAACACGCTAGATCCCGTTTGCCATCCTGATTGAGGCAAAGCGTCACCCAGAGGTTTTGTAATCACCATATCTGAAGAGACAACAACGATGCTGTTGTTAAATTGCTTAAAGTGTTCCACCATCCAAGCATTTAATGCCAACACTACTTGCTTCGCTTTGATGCTCGCATTAGGCGTACTAACGGTTGCAGGTTGACCATAATCTAAACGCGTCATTGGCGTATTTTCATAAACCTCAACACCCAGTTCGATAGCAACACGACGTAGCCCTCTAGCCAACAAAGCCGGCTGGACGCTTGCGGCAACAGGAGAGTGAAAACCGTCCACATGCCTTGGTGAGCCAGCATTCTCTCGCAGCTCTTCAGTCTGACAATGTCGCCAACTATTCACGTTTAGCCGCTTAAGTTCATCCACGACCGGCTGCATACTTCCGGTTTGCGCATGGTTTGTCGCCGTGTAGTAAACGCCTTTCAAGGATAACTGTGCATCGATATTATGCTGCTGACAAAACGCCTCAATTTCCAAGACTGCTTGCTCCGATTCTTTTACTAACCATGCCGCTTGTTGTTCACCAAACAAGCGCTTCAATGTTGGAAACTTTGTTGACCAAGTCAGCATACAACCACCATTTGCGCCCGATGCCCCGCTACCACACAAGCCTTTTTCAATCACAACCACTTGTTTTTCCGGCGATTGCTGCTTAATCATGATCGCAGTCCAAAGACCTGTATAACCACCGCCGACAATCGCCACGTCCGTCGCTATATCTTGTTGGAGTGACAATGGCGGCGTTGGCTGTTCCATTTCCAGAGCTTGCTTGAACCAGTAAGAGAGATGAGTCATTCCGTATCCTTTGTAAAGTGGCACACAATATTGCTTTAGTACCACTTTACAAACGAACATGAGAATCAACGAGCGAGAAAACCTGACGCTGAGCGTTAGAAAATATTGCCTATTAATAATAAATATAAATTAAGCAATAAAAAAAGGGGAGCAAAGCCCCCCAACATTCCTATAAATAACACACAGCAAGGATAAAGCAGAAATTAATAAACATTAGCTAGCGAGAATATAAATTAACGGTTACCTAACTCTCTCAAACGATATTCGTATTTCACGTTTAAAATTGGTTGGTAGGCAATTTGTCCGTTATCTTGTAGAAACTCATCCACCGTAACTTTACTATCGGTGATTGAGAAAGAATTTTTGTCTACTTTTGCAAAAGAGCCATACAGTTCTTTGCTTAGTTGTAGAGATGTTTTACCTTGATATTCTTTAATCATTTCAAAGCCCATCTCGTAAGCAGCTTGCTTGCTGTCGACGACATTACCTTGAATCGATTTGCTGTTATTTGTCCATTGATACCCACCAGCGAATGCAGCAATTGGCGAAGCGGTTAGTGCAATGAGACCAACAAGAGTGATTAAACGTTTCATAATATGCTCCTTACTTACCTTTTAAATATCGAGTTCCAAGTGCTCGATGAATGTAGCGTACGTATAGAGACCTATAGCGAATAAAATTAATTTCAAAAAAGATTAAAATTAATTCATTTTATTTATCGGCTTTCTTTAAACGTCTTTGACTCTAAAAAATAAACACTAGAAAAATCCATAGATTACGTTTTATACCTAACTCACTTCGAGATACTTGCTTCCGCAAAAATGGTTTGATTCGCACTCAAAACAACGATGTGTATCGCTTGTTTGTCTTCAAAGCTCATTCAGTCCCCCTAGATAGTGACAATGACTATTGGTTACTGAAGAAAGGAAGCCACTCATTAGCTCACTCAACGGGTTTGTCTGAGCACAACAACACGCCCTGACAATTTCATACTAAACCATACAAACCTCGCTTCTTTTTTCTCTTAAAATCTTCGCCAAAAGAACACCGTTCAAAACCAGCTCCCGTCAATGCTTGAGCGAAATAAGACAACTCTCTTTTATCGCCCTATTTTCGCGTTTTATATCAAGCGCTCACGCCTCTTTGACAGAGCCGAACAACTGGAAATGAGTTTGGAGTGAAATGACCATGAATAAATCCATCCTTGATCACAGCAGAACCATTTATTCTGATGAGTACGCTGACATTTATCGTCCAATTTGGACCTACCGCGTAAAATTCATCGCACGCGCTTTATTCTACAGAAAGTCGTTTAAGTACCTTGCGGACAACATTGAAGCATCACTGCTCGAACTGCTTTGCACTCGTACACACCGATTCTTAGAGAAGCCATTTCGTCCTTACATTATTAAGAATGGACCTGCTTTCGACCGTTCTGCGCTTGTTGTCGATCACTACAACTCGGTAGCAGACCTGATCTCGCCTGAACTGATTCAAGAGATCTACACCGATGCGGAAGGTCTAACTCTGACTTCATTTGAAATTGACGACATCTTGTATTCGGTCCGCTTGGTTTACGAAGCGCGTTACCAAAAAGAAGGTGATATGAGCTTGGTGCTGCATAGCCAAGAAGATGGCAACTTCTATACCCTTTCTTTCAGCTTGGGTCATGAGAATGGCGAACGATGCATCATGATTGGTGGTTTACAAGGACCACGCAGCTGTGAAGAAAACAACGCAAAAATCAAAAAGCTGACGCGTAAGCTATACGGTCAACGTCCGAAAAGCTTGATGGTTGGATTGCTGGCTATCGTTGCGCAGGTTTGGGGCATAGAAACACTGTTGGCAGTAAAAACTCAATCGCACACTTACGCAGCTAAGCGTTACAGCAAAGGCAGAATCAAAACCGATTACGATGCGCTGTGGCTAGAACTTGGTGGCACAGAATACGACCGCAACTTCTACTCTATCGACGTGAATGCACCTCGTCGTGATATTGAAGGTATGTCTCGTTCAAAACGTTCTATGTACCGTCGTCGTTACGAATGGCTAGACAACACCAAAGTCATTTTCGAACAAGTCCTAAGAAACTAAAAGGTTAAAAGGCTAAAAGCTAAGGGGAAACGTCCATGCGTTATTCATTCGTTACTGCTTTGGTGTTGTCGACACTTTCTTTGTCTGCCAACGCAACCACCAGCGAACACATCATAGGTACAAACATTGGCTATGGCGGTGTGAACTACGACGCACCGACGAGCGAAGAATCAGGCGACATGTTCTTAGGTGAGATTTATTACCGCTACATGCCAACGCATAACTTTGGTATCGAAGCGGGTTATAAAGGCGCGTTTGACGGTATTGGTTCGATACTCGTGAGTCCGATTTCAGAAGTCACCGATACGAGCTTCTCCGGACCTCGCTTAAGTGGCTATGCTAGCTATCCACTGGGTTCAGGCTTCGAGCTTTACGGCAAGGCAGGTGTCACTCTCTACACTCTCGAATACACCTATAAAGTAAACGGTCAGAGCAAAAACATCGAACACTCAAGTGTTGGTGGTGAAGCGGCTGGCGGTATTGGCTGGAGCTATAAACACTTTGGTTTGAATGCAGAATATGTGTATTCAAAAAACAGCGATTTTGACTCTAGCGGCGTGATGTTTGGTGCGCAATTGCGTTTCTAAACAAGGCTTACAGGTTAATACAAAAGGCAGCGAGAGGCTCATTCGCTGCCTTTTCTTTTTTGTATTACGGGCGCATATCCCGCACATTAGTTAATGCGTTAATGCCAAAATAATCCCCACCAGAATCGAAGTAACCCCAATACCCCGAGTGAGATACCATTTCTCAGACAGAAACCAAATCCCCATAAACAATCCAAACACGATGCTGATTTGCCTTAGTGCCACCACCAAACTTACGTTGTCTGTCATGGTCATCGCAAACAACACCAAGCCGTAGGTGGATGCCATCATTACCCCTGCCATGCTGGCTGTTTTGCGGATCTGCCACGCTGTCTTAATCTCATCTGGCTTGCCCATAACTAAGCACCATACAAGGGCTGGAATACCAATCGCCCAAAACTGCACGCCCAAGTAGAAGATTGCACTGTACTGATCATTCAAGATCTCTGATGCTTGTCCTGTGAGTAAGCTCAGCGCTTCTTTATCGACTACCGAGTAACCCGTTGTGCCTATTGCGGCAATCAATGCCCAGAACACACCAACGTTCAAATAAGAGCTCAATGTCATCTGACGAAAATTCGTCAGTGGTACCAGCATACAACCAAGAGTAATTAGTAAGAATCCAAGCCACTGCTGACTAGATAATTCATGTCCCAATGCAACACTGATTGCGCCGACCATCATCACAGGCAGTGCCCGAGCAATCGGATAAACCACACCCACGTCTGCGTGCTTATAAGCGACAATCAAACCAACCAGATAAACCATTTGTGAAATGCCGCTAATGAGCAGCAATCCCCAAAACTCACTCGGCAATGATGTCCAGCCAATGGTTGCCAAATACCAAATCAAATAAGGGGTAAGAATGAAACATGCAGAAAAGCTGGCGGCCATGGTAAACGCGAGTCCAGAGCCTGAGTTGCTTTTGCCAAGGATATTCCAGCCCGCATGAAGAACAGCAGAGAAAACGACGAGACCCATCGCCAACAAATCCATTTCAATGTTCCTGTCTGAATAAAATAAAGGCCCCGAGATGGAGCCTTAGATAATGAGAAAATCCACTTAACGATGGAGTTCCGCCAGAGATTCAATGCTAATGGCATCGTGTCGCCAATATTCGATATCGCAATCAATCAACTCACCGTGTTGGTTATAGTTGATGCGCTCCACCACCATCGCTGGCGTACCGGCTGTCGCGCGCAGTGCCTGAGCCATTTCACCCAACAAAGTGCTGGTTGAAATGCGGTAGCGAATCTTTTGATACGTCACGCCATAATGCTCGCGGTAAATGTCCGTCAGTGAGTTTGACAAATCATAGTCCAGCAGATTCGGAAACAGCTCTGGGCGAATATAGTTTGTTACGAATACTACAGGTCTATCTTCAAGGTATCGCACACGGTCGACTCGATACACGTCCGAGAAAGGTTGCAAGTCCAGCAAGCGTGCCGCTTGTTTGTTTGCCAACGTTCCTTTTGCTGCGACCAACTCCGTTTTTGGCACGCGATTTTGCGCTTTCGCCATGTTCGGGAAGTTCAGAGTTTGGGTTGGGTCGTAACGCAATGGCTCGGGTGAGATAAACCAACCTCGGCGATCTTCGCGATAGATTCGACCTTCTGCTTCCAGCAGTGATAAAGCTTCACGCAGAGTGACGCGTGTAGTATCGAACGACTCCGCCAACTTACGCTCTGCTGGCAGTTTTTGACGCGGCGATAGCATGCCCGCTTCAATCTGTTCAACAATCGAATCTTTAATTTTTACGTATTGCACGAAGTGTCCTTATCTTTTGCGCCAAGCTTGTGTGCGATTCTCTAACAATTTACCCAAAGTCATCTGAACAATCTTCGCAATTGCAGCAGCAATCATGATCATCACCGCCATTGCCGCAGCAGCGCCAGTTTGACCTGCATCGTCCATATTCAGAATCGAGACCGAAGCCGGAATCGTATCGGTTGAGTAAAGGAATACTACCGCAGAAGTGGTGGTCAATGCATTAACAAACAAGTAAGTCGCAATGTCCAAAATCGCAGGTAAACACACAGGTAATGTCACTTTAAAGAACAACTTGTATTGAGGAAGCTTCACCGATGCCGCAGTGGCTTCAATCTCCGATGGCAACTGCTTTAGCGCTGTCAGGGCGGTCATGTGACCCACCGTGTAGTAATGCACTAC
This sequence comes from Vibrio sp. Y29_XK_CS5, assembly GCF_024181835.1. Taxonomy (NCBI): domain Bacteria; kingdom Pseudomonadati; phylum Pseudomonadota; class Gammaproteobacteria; order Vibrionales; family Vibrionaceae; genus Vibrio; species Vibrio sp. Y29_XK_CS5. The sequence continues at coordinate 105,271 of NZ_JAMZAM010000001.1, read as the reverse complement.
CGTGTTAATCACCAAGAATGCCATGGTGCCATAAAGCACATTCAGAGGATTGTTCGCGTCATTGAAGTAAAAGATGTAACCCAAGCCAAGTACCATACCCGGAACCGCCATTGGCACCACGCTGAGCATTTGCATCACTTGGCGAATTGGACCAAACGCACGCCCTTTCTCAATGCAGTACGCACCGACAAAGATGATGGCTGTACCAATAACTGCCGTCCAACCTGCCAGCGTTAGTGAGTTGAAGAATGGGCTCCAACCGTAAGTGCTCATTTCGGCAAAGTTGTAATTGTTTAGCGTCAACGCTTTGTTCCAAGGCCAGAACGTAACTAACGAGCCATACACCGCCATGCCAAGCACAGCCAGCACTGCAATAGAAATGATGCTGCAGTAGACCAAACAGATGCTGTCGCGCGCTTTATTAGGTTCTGGCTGATAAGGCACCGAGCGAGTGTCGAATAAGCTCTTTTGTTTTTTCTGTACCCAGCGGTCTGCGCCAAACGCCATTACCGCAGGGAATAACAACATAATGCTAGTCACCGCCCCCATGGCAAAGTTTTGCTGTCCCACAACTTGTTTGAAGATGTCAGTCGCCAAAACGTTGTAGCTGCCCCCAATCACTTTCGGCACACCAAAGTCCGTGATAACCAGCGTAAAGACCACGATAAGCGTACTGATCAAACCGTATTTCGCCGCAGGTAACGTCACCATAAAGAAGGTTTTGATGGGTGAAGTTTTCAGTGCGCGGGCTGCTTCATACAAGCGAGCATCAGAAGTGCGCAACGAAGTGGTTAAGATCATCAATGCATGAGGAAAGGTCCAGAAGATCAAACCCATCGAGATACCAATCACGCCATAAATCGAGTTTCCTAACAGCATCTCTTTAGCAATGCCTTGATTGCCGAAAAGGAAGATCAAACTGATCGCCGGCAACAACGAAGGCGCAAGGATCGGCGCAGTACCTAGAATTTGAAACAAACCTTTAAACGGCATGCATGAACGAGTCAGCGCGTAGGCATAACCAAACGCAAGCACACCGACTACCGAGGTCACAATCACGCCCAAAGTGAAGGTATTACCCACCGACACCCACAAGCTTGAAGAAGAAAAGTACGTCGCAAAGTTTGCCAGACCGACAAATTCGCCATTGGCATTTTGCACACTCTTGGTCAACATTGCCCAAAGCGGCATTAAGATGAACAGCACCATCATGGTCGACAAACCAGCGAGCAAACCGAACAACACAAGGTTGTCGCGGCTAACACGTCCGAGTAAGGATTTTGCTTTGTCTTGTGTGGTCAGGCTATTCATCGTCATTGTCTTCGCATTCATGTTTACACCTACGCCGCTAGCGCTTTATCAACCGAGGGCACGGCGTAACCATGCAGCCCTTCTTCAGCAAACTGGATGTAACGTACATCGCCCGCCTTGATATTGAGTTTTTGAACCGTTTCCACAGGCACATCCACGACGATGGTTTTCGTTGAGCTGTCGTTTTGCAATACGCAATCAATGCGGAAAAACGCCCCCAAAAACTCAGTTGCCGTAACTCGCACTGGTAAAGAGTTGGTGTAGTTTTCAACGAACTTGATGCTTTCAGGACGCACCGCAAGGTCGAAGCGGTCACCACGTTGGATCTTACGATTGGTCAAGCTTGGCGCTGGCATCAATGTTTCTGCAATGCGTACCTGAGAATCCGTTGCGGCTGAGGTTTCAATAAAGTTCATGCTGCCGACAAACTCAGCGACAAAGCGCGTTGCTGGTTGTTGGTAGATCTCTTGAGGTGTGCCGACTTGCTCAATCACGCCATGGTTCATTACCACGATGCGATCCGCCATCGACAATGCTTCGTCCTGATCGTGCGTAACCATGATGGTGGTGATGCCCAGCTTACGTTGCAGCTTACAAATCTCGTCACGTAAGTGAACACGTACTTTTGCATCCAGCGCTGACAGCGGCTCATCAAGTAACAGTAGACCCGGAGACAACGCTAATGCGCGAGCGAGTGCCACACGCTGCTGTTGACCACCAGAAAGTTGGTTAGGAAATTTCTCGCCGGAGGTTGGAAGACCAATGGTTTCTAACCAATAATCCACCTTCTCTAACGCTTCTTTGGTCGACATGCCTTGGTTCTTCAAACCCACTGCAATGTTCTCTTGCACAGTTAGGTTCGGAAACAGCGCGTAAGATTGGAATACGATGCCGAAATCGCGCTTCTCTGGTGGTAGGAATGTGGTCTCTTGACCGTTTTGAAAAATCGCACCAGACGTTGGCAAGTCTAAACCTGCAATGGCACGTAGCAGAGTGGTTTTACCGCAGCCAGAAGGACCAAGAAAACAAACAAACTCGCCCTTTTCAATCGCTAGCGAGATTTTCTTTAATGCAGTGAACTGTCCGAATTGCTTCACTACATTTTCGATATTTAGGTAATGTTGGTTAGTTGACATAACACACGCTCCAAATGGTATATACCAACTTTAGTTTTCGAGTGTTACGTTCCAATGACAAATTTATAGCCAGAAGATGACAAATAGATGAAGGGTGATGAGGTTTGTTTCTAGGCTTACAACCCCCTCCAACTCCCCCTTTTCTCAGCATAATGTGCCAAGCATTTGAATGTGGTTATCAAGGGGGAGGGTTTTCTTTTTCGTGGTTAGCTTAGTGCCCCCCTTTATACAGACTATGATGCTTTCACTATCACGAACAACAAGTACAGTTAGTCCCTCCCCTTTACCAGCGTGACTGTTGTAGTCCCCAGAAGTTAAAGCCAAGGGGAGGTTAGGTGGGGTTGCTGCTTTAAGGCTTTTGACTCTCGCCTCTTCCAAAAACAAAAAATCCACCTCAGCCGAGGTGGATTTCAGTATTCAACTCAAAGCAAATTCGATTAAGACTTTGGCTCTGATTTCGCGTCAAACTTTTCAGACCAAGCCGCTAGAATCTCTGCACGCTTGCTGCCCATTTGCGCAAAGTCCATCTTCGCCATGTTCTCTTGAACATTAGGGAAGTTAGACACAGTCGCTTTCACTTCTTTATGTGCAACCACCGGGTACATTTCTACGTAAAGCTCGTTTGCTGCTTTAGAGATTGACCAGTCGACAACGCGCTTCGCTGCATCCGACTCTTTTACTAGACCAACGGCTTCTGATTCCCAGCCGATGCCTTTTGGTGTGATAACCGCTAGTGGTGCGCCTTGTGTTTTCAGCTTCGCGCCGCGGCTCGCCATCGAGATACCGATAGCTACTTCACCCATACCCGCTTGAACACATGGTTTAGAGCCAGAGTGCGTGTAGTGTGCAATGTTCTTGTCTAAGTCACGCATGTAACTCCATGCCTGATCTTCACCCATGTTTTGTAGCCAAGCAGAAACTTGCATGTAGCCAGTGCCTGAAGACGCTGGGTTCGGCATTGCAATGTGACCTTTGTAAACCGGCTTCGTTAGGTCTTCCCATGACGTTGGTTTAGGCAGGTTAAGTTGTTTCGCTACCGCTTCGTTGAAACAAACTGCGTTAAAGAACGCATCGTTACCGAACCAAGCTTGGTTTGATTGAGGGTCGTTTAGGTTCGCGTGCAGCTCTTCCAAACCTTTTGGTGTGTAAGGCTTAAGAAGACCTTCATCTTTAAGCAGTGCCATTGACGAGCCAGCAAGACCCCAAACCACTTCCGCTTGAGGGTTGTTCTTTTCTGCCAGCAATTTCGCCGTCATGATACCGGTTGAATCGCGAACCCACTTAATCTTGATATCTGGGTTATCTTTCTCAAACGCAGACTTGTATTTCGCAAGAATGTCAGTTTCGAAAGCGGTGTAAACCGTGACTTCCTGTGCTGCCATTGCATTCGTAGCTAGCAGAGAGACAAGTGCAGCCAGCGATCCTTTCATCAAACGGTTTTTCATCATTTTCTCCAGTTAATTTGGCTAAGTTTTCATTTGGTCTGTACCAGTTGACGATATACACCCTACTGAGCCTTTGTGACGAAATCATGACCATTAAATGGCAGTTTTACGAAAATTCGCGATGAATAATCGTTCAATTGATCCGCCATTTTCTGGATATTAAAGTTTTATGAAATTGGATATTCGCCTATTTACTGCCCTTTTCTTCCTCGCTAGAGTGAACTCGAAATTTGGTGTAGACCAATTAGCCTATTCTGATGGAAATCGAGATGAAAAACGAATACCTACTACTGACTCCAGGTCCTCTATCTACTTCTGAAACGGTACGTGAAGCCATGCTAAAAGACTGGTGTACTTGGGATGATGAATACAACAAAGACATTGTAGAAGTGATCCGCACTAAGCTTGTAAAACTGGCGACAGAGCAAGACGGCTACACCAGTGTACTAATGCAAGGTAGCGGCACCGCATCAGTAGAAGCAACGATTGGCAGTGCCATTGGCAAAGATGGAAAATTGTTGGTTGTCGACAACGGTGCGTATGGTGCACGCATCGCTCAGATCGCTGAATACCTAAATATTCCATGCCATGTAGTTTCCCCAGGCGAAACATCACAGCCACACTTGAACGAGGTGGAAACTGCATTGGCATCGGATCCTGCGATCACACACGTGGCGATTGTTCACTGTGAGACAACCACTGGCATGCTGAATCCAATTGAGGCATTTGCTTCTGCGGCGAAAGCACACGGTAAAGTGGTGATTCTCGATGCCATGTCGAGCTTTGGTGGTATTCCTATCGATATCGCAGAGCTAGGCATCGATTTTATGATCAGCTCTGCAAACAAATGTATTCAAGGCGTGCCGGGCTTTGGCTTTGTGATTGCAAAACAAACTGAGCTCGAAAAGTCCCAAGGTCAGGCGCGTTCTTTGAGCCTTGATCTTTACGACCAGTGGCACTGCATGGAAGTGAACCACGGTAAATGGCGTTTTACTTCTCCAACGCACACGGTTCGCGCTTTCTATCAAGCATTGTTAGAGCTGGAACAAGAAGGCGGCATTGAGGCTCGTCATAGCCGTTACCAAACTAACCAGAAAACACTGGTTGCAGGTATGCGCTCTTTGGGTTTCGAACCGCTACTGAGTGATGACCTTCACTCGCCAATCATCACTTCTTTCTACTCTCCGACGCACAGTGATTACCAGTTCAAAGCGTTCTACACACGTTTGAAAGAGCAGGGCTTCGTGATTTATCCGGGTAAGGTGTCGAACGCAGATTGCTTCCGTATCGGCAACATTGGCGAAGTTTACCCAGCAGATATCGAGCGCTTAATCGGTGCAATTGAAAAAGCAATGTACTGGCAAGTTGCGTAAAGCAGCCTTCTGATTGAGAGAGCGTTATGACTCAGAATATCAAACCGACCCATTTCCGCAGCGAAGGCGATGTCAACACAACACCAGCGCGCCAAGCTTGGAGTGCATCGATGGACGACGAACGCACGCAAGCATTGTTGAAGCGTGATTCGGAGGTCTTTCTTCATCAAGCCATGTCAACGCCTTGCTTAGATACATTGGAAGCAGCAGAAGGCATCTACATCCAAGATGCTACCGGCAAAAAGTACATGGACTTCCATGGCAATAACGTCCATCAGTTGGGCTACGGTCATCCGCATGTGATTAACCGTGTGCAAGAGCAAATTGCCAAACTGCCGTTTTCACCACGTCGTTTTACCAATGAAACTGCGATTGAATGTGCCGAAAAACTCACCCAAATCTGTGGCGGCGAATTGAACCGCGTATTGTTTGCTCCGGGTGGCACATCTGCGGTTGGCATGGCACTTAAACTAGCGCGCCACATCACGGGCAACTACAAGGTGGTGTCTCTGTGGGATTCCTTCCACGGCGCATCATTGGATGCCATCTCAGTGGGCGGCGAAGCGTGTTTTCGTCAAGGAATGGGACCATTAATGGCAGGTGTTGAACGCATTCCACCAGCCGTATCTTACCGTGGTGCTTTCCCTGTCGCGGACGGCAGCGACGTGCATTACGCCGACTACCTTGAGTACGTGATTGAGAAAGAAGGTGGCGTGGGCGCGTTTATCGCAGAAGCGGTTCGTAATACCGACGTACAAGTGCCGAGTAAAGCCTATTGGAAACGCATCCGCGAAATCTGTGACAAACACAATGTCATGCTGATCATCGACGACATCCCTAACGGCATGGGTCGCAGTGGTGAATGGTTTACCTACCAAGCCTATGACATCGAGCCAGATATGCTCTGCATCGGTAAAGGTTTGGGCGGAGGGTTAGTGCCTATCGCTGCCATGGTAACCAAAGACAAATACAACACTGCTGAGCAAATCTCAATGGGTCATTACACTCATGAGAAAAGCCCTATCGGTTGTGCTGCAGCACTGGCAACTATGGAAGCCATTGAACAAGACGGCTTGCTAGATAAAGCCAAAGCCGACAGCCAGTTCATGCGTGAAAAGCTGCTAGAGATGAAAGCCAAATACCCAGTGATTGGTGATGTGCGTGGCATCGGCATGTTATGGGGCATTGAACTGGTCACTGACCACGAAAGCAAAGCACGCGCGTATGACGAAGCGGAAGCTGTGTTGTACCAATGCCTCAACAACGGCGTGAGCTTCAAGGTGTCGCAAGGCAATGTGATTCAACTCAGCCCACCGCTGATCATCACTCGCGCACAACTGACAGAAGCGTTGGCGATCTTCGAAGAAGCCATCGCCAAAGTGTGCAAAGACTTTAACTACTTTTAGGGTCGATAGACCTCAACAAAAACCAATTTATCCTGAGCGCAGTTCCAATGTGTAGGCAGCGCTCTGGCAAGCAAGAAAAAGGATTGAACATGAGCAACTCACCAATTCAAGCAGTGATCTTTGACTGGGCTGGCACTATCGTCGATTTCGGCTCTTTTGCGCCAACTAGCATCTTTGTGGAAGCATTCAAACAAGGATTTGATTTCGAAATCGACCTTGAAGAAGCGCGCGAACCAATGGGGCTTGGTAAGTGGGATCACATCCAAGCAGTGGGTCGTATTCCTGCAGTTGATAAGCGCTGGAATGAGAAGTTTGGTCGCTCAATGACCAGCGAAGACATCGACGCTATCTACGCAGCATTCATGCCGCTGCAAAAAGCAAAAGTGGCTGACCACGCAGAGCCAATCCTTAATGCGATTGAAGTTGTGAACGCTCTGAAAGACAAAGGCATCAAGATCGGTTCTTGTTCTGGTTACCCTCGCGAAGTGATGGATGTACTGATTCCTGTTGCAGCGGATTACGGCTACAAACCAGATTACGTAGTAGCAACGGATGACCTGCCACAAGGTGGTCGCCCTGCACCATTTATGGCACTGAAGAACGTGATTGAGCTGAATGTTACCGACGTTAATGCGTGCATCAAAGTGGATGACGCCGCACCGGGCATCGATGAAGGTCACAACGCCGGTATGTGGACCGTTGGCTTGCTGCTTTCTGGTAACGAAGCGGGTCTAACGTTTGAAGAATACCAAGCCGCGGACGAAGCAACACTTAATGCCGCTCGTGAAAAAGCGCGCACAAAACTGCTCAAGAGCTCGCCACACTATCTCATCGACACCATTGCTGACTTCCCAGAAGTGGTTGCAGATATCGAACGTCGCCTAGCGGCTGGTGAGCGTCCTTAGTAGAGAATCATTATTCTCACGCATAAAAAACCTCTCAGCATCGAGAGGTTTTTTGTATCACGTATTAGTTTCTAACCAAATGAGGTTAGTTGATCGCAGTACTCGCTCGGCGTTTTAGCTTAAAGCCCATGTCCGTTGCGTGCTCTACAGGCTCACCTTTAATGGCTTGCAGTAACTTGTCTGCAGCTTTCGTCCCCATGCGTTCGTAGTCGAATTCCGCACAGGTCAAACTTGGATAGGCGTGCTCACCCATGGAAGAGCCTTCCAAACAAATAATCGCAATGTCGGTCGGGACTTTCAGCACGCGGCGATGACACTCAAACAATGCGCCAATCGCAATCTCTTCATGGCTACATACCAGAGCATTCAAACTTGAATCGCGCAGCAATAGTTTTGCCAATCCTTCCGCACCTAATTGTGAAGATGGCGCTTCGTGCGTAGTTAAGAAATGGTCCGGCGCAAGGTAGTTCTCAATCATCGCGCTTTGCCAGCCGTGTAGCTTACGTTGCAAAGTGGAGTGATCGCCGCGCGCACCAATGAAGCCCACGTTCTTGAAGCCTTGCTCAATCACATGCTTAGTACAGGCTTTACCCACCTCAAAATGGTCAACACCGATATTGAGATAACTGGCTTTCGAACTTAACTCAGCAATTTCCAACACTGGTGTGTTCGAGGCTTCCAAAAGCTGATTAGTACGTTGGCTGTGTTCATTACCAAACAGCACCACTCCGGCTGGACGGCTCTCAAGAAATGTCGAAAGCAGTTTCTCTTCTTGCTCTACCGAGTAGTCGCTGTAACCAAGCAGCAACTGATAACCAGCCTTGTTCAACGCTTGTTGAAAGCTCGGTAAGAAAAGCGCGCAAGCTTTTTCAAACAGGGAAGGAATGATAAGAGCGATGGAGTAACTTTCAGCAGACGCCAAAGCCCCTGCCGCTTTATTCGGGATATAGCCGAGCTCATCAACCACTTGTTGAATCTTTTCTCTCAGCTTGTCAGATACTAGCTCGGGCGTTCGTAATGCTCTCGACACCGTCATGGTGCCTACGCCGGCTTTTTTAGCGACGTCCGCCAAGGTGACATTGCCAGTACTTCTTCGTTTGCGAGGTTCGCTCATTGTTCTTATTTAGTGTTCTCTATTTTCTGCCGCGACATCTTACCACAGCGTTTTATTGGTTTTGATATTAACGCATTAGAAGTCGATCACAAGCATATGAAACTCGGATGACTGATAAAAATGGTAGCGCTATCACAATTTATGATAGCGCTATCAGATAGCGCTACCATTTGTGATCATTCTCAGGTTTTTCTGACAAATTGATCGATAAAGTACCCATCAACAAAACAACAAACCGGAAAGATCCAATGCTACGTGAACTGATTACCTCTGATGTGATTCGCATCCATTCTGATGCTACTGACTGGAAAGATGCGGTGAGCAAATCCTGTGAAGCACTGATTGAAAATGGCGCGATTGAGCCAAGCTACGTGGACGCTATTTACCGCTCACACGAAGAGCTCGGTCCTTACTACGTGGTAGGTCCTGGTATGGCAATGCCACACGCTCGCCCTGAAGATGGCGTTAACCGTTTGTCTCTTGCCATCACGGTGATTCAAAACGGCGTGAACTTCGATTCTGAAGGTAACGACCCAGTGAAAATGCTGGTTACGCTAGCCGCGACAGACAGTAACTCACACGTGGATGCGATTTCTAAACTGGCTGAGTTGTTTATGAATGAAGAGCATGTAGAAGCCATCTGCACCGCTCAAAACACACAAGATGTTCTTGCGATCATCGAAAAATACTAACTCCTGATGTGCCCTTCGAAATGGGCATACACCCCTATAAAAAGAAAAGGTCTGAATTATGAAAATTATGGTTGTTTGCGGTCACGGTCTTGGTACTAGCCTAATGATGGAAATGAGCATCAAAGGCATCGTGAAAGAATTGAATGTAAACGCAGAAGTGGATCATATCGATCTAGGTTCTGCAAAAGGTACGGATTGTGACATCTTCATCGGTACTAACGACATCGTTGAACAGTTGAACGCACTTGGCGTTGAACCACGCATCGTTGCGCTTGATAACATGGTCGACAAAGTGGCAATGAAAGAGCGTCTATCTGTAGCACTTCAAGAGCTTGGCGCTCTGTAAGGTGGCGTTATGGAATTTTTCAGTTTCTTAATGAACGATGTTCTCTCAGAGCCAGCGGTTCTGGTAGGTCTTATCGCCCTAATCGGCTTAATTGCCCAGAAAAAACCGGTCACCGAGTGCATTAAAGGCACGGTAAAAACCATTCTTGGTTTCATCGTGCTTGGTGCGGGTGCAGGTCTGGTTGTGACTTCTCTGGGTGACTTTGCGACAATTTTCCAACACGCGTTCGGCATCACAGGCGTAGTTCCAAACAACGAAGCTATCGTCTCTATCGCGCAAGAAGCGTTTGGTAAAGAGATGGCGATGATCATGTTCTTCGGTATGTTAGTGAACATCTTGATCGCTCGCTTCACGCCGTGGAAATTCATCTTCCTAACGGGTCACCACACGTTATTTATGTCGATGATGGTAGCGGCGATCCTTGCTTCTAGCGGCATGAAAGGTGTTCCACTGATCGCGCTTGGCTCTCTAGTTGTGGGCTCTGTGATGGTGTTCTTCCCTGCGATTGCTCATAAGTACATGAAGCAAGTAACAGGTTCTGACGACGTTGCGATTGGTCACTTCTCTACCCTTTCTTACGTGCTAGCGGGCTTTATTGGCAGCAAGTTCGGTAACAAAGAACACTCTACTGAAGAGATGAACGTACCTAAGAGCTTGTTGTTCCTACGTGATACGCCAGTGGCAATCTCGTTCACCATGGGCATCATCTTTATGGTGACGTGTATCTTCGCTGGCGGTGACTTTGTACGCGAAGTTAGCGGTGGTAAACACTGGTTCATGTTCGCGCTGATGCAATCCATCACATTCGCCGGTGGTGTGTACGTTATCCTCCAAGGTGTACGTATGGTTATCGCAGAAATCGTTCCAGCGTTTAAAGGTATCTCAGACAAACTAGTACCAAACGCAAAACCTGCGCTTGATTGTCCGGTTGTATTCCCATACGCACCAAACGCAGTATTGGTTGGCTTCCTATCGAGCTTTGCGGCGGGTCTTTTGGGCATGTTCCTACTTTACGTGATGGGGCTTACTGTGATTATCCCTGGTGTTGTTCCACACTTCTTTGTAGGTGCTGCAGCAGGTGTATTTGGTAATGCTACAGGTGGTCGTCGCGGTGCAATCTTGGGTGCTTTTGCACAAGGTCTACTGATTACCTTCCTACCAGTATTCCTAATGCCAGTACTTGGTGACCTAGGCTTTGCTAACACAACCTTCAGTGACGCAGACTTCGGCGCTGTTGGTATCTTACTGGGTCTGATTGTTCGCTAAGTGGTTAGCTTGAATATGATTAGCTGAGAACTGGCTTGATTGATGCGGGAATAGGCTCATCGGCATCAATCCTAAAGAGTCTCTAGTCATAGCAAGCGACTGGCTTTAGAAGAAACCAGTCATAAAAAGTAATCATAGAAAGAAAACAAACGCCCCTCACGTGAGGGGCGTTTTTCTTTTTGACACTATCTTAAGAAAGTTTGGCTTATTGAAGCGTAGTTCCGTTAGATAGCAGCTTTCTTGTCGGCTCTTGCTCGGTATATTCGACCGCATTGTGATCCACGAGCTTATCGACTTCCGCCTGTTCACCCACCACAATCAACACGTGTTGTTTCACCAGAGCGTCGACCACTTCAATGTTGTGCTGACGAAGAAGCGCTCTCACTTCGCTCTCTTTTCCTTCATGATACTTAACAAAGTAACGTGCAGGTTGCTGCTCGGCTTGATCTTGGCGTTCATCCACGAGAGGAAATCCTTGATTGTTTGCCAAGCTGCTTGAGCTCAGTCCGATTGCCAATAATGCGGTAGCGCCTACCGCAGACAAAGAAAGTAAGGTCAACTTCTTCATAGTCACTCCTTATTGAAAGGTCAGAGTCCAACTGTTGATGGTGCCTGTGTCTCTTCTGGCATTGTCCACCGCTTTAAGTTCCCATGTGCCTTGTGATTCAAAACCAGAGAAATCCGCTTGGAAACTGGTTTTAATGTCGTTTGCACCACCACCCGCATTGTCGTGCAGTACTACTTGACCACCATCTGGTGACGTTAGCGTGACACGAAGATCGCCAATGTAGGTGTGAGTGATATCCAAGTCGATAGTCACTGAACCTGCATCGCCAGAGCGAGCCACATCTAATGGGCTTACAATACCTGCAGAACTGTTGTCAGGAATTGCTACTGCATTCGAGTTGGTGTAGCTAGAAGGTGCAGAACCACCACCTGATGAATCACCCGAGCCGTTGTGCGCAGCTACAAGAGAAACACCAGAGTACGCGCTGTAGCCGTAAACCAATACTTCATATTGCCCTGCGCCAGAGACGTTCAAGCTACAGCTTTCGCCATTACCGCCCGCCCATGAACGACAGTCGTAAGTGCTGGTGCTTGGTGTGCCATTAAAGCGCACGTAAAGGTCAGCATCACCAGAGCCACCACTCATGTTGAATGTCGCTTGCGTTGCATCCGCAGGAACGTCAAACACGAATACTGTGCTTGATTTGCTGCCGCCAGAAAGCTGCGTTTTCGCCACGCCATTTTCTAGAACGTTGTCGTTGCCAGAGCCGCCGCCATCCGGACCATTACAGCCAGCGTCTAGGTATTGTTTCGCTGCTTCAGCATTCACAAGACCATGACCAGTGCGGTTATCACGACCTGTTACGTCGATGTCCGTTGCTGTCTTGATCAATGCGTTACGTACTTGTGCTGCGGTACAGGTTGGATGGTAACTCCAAACCAAACCTGCAACACCGGTTACGTGCGGCGTCGCCATCGAAGTACCGTTGTAGTACTCGTAGTCTTCACCCTTGGTGGTCGATACGGTTATGTCTTGACCAACATAGCCCAATAGCTCCTGACCAAAAGCGCGATCAACTGTCACCGACACAATACGCGCCGCGTTGTTTTGATCGACAAGGAAAGGATTCTGCAAACCCGGAAGCTCAGAGTTACTGTACACAATAGCCGCACTTGCGCCTGCGTTGTAACACGCTTGAACTGCATCGATTTCTGGGTAGTTGCCTGATGATTGGTTGCCCACACGCTCGGTCAAACAGATCTTGCCCGTCATATCACCACAGCTGAAGCTGCTACCAGATACGTCACAGCTTGCCAGTGTCGCCGTGATAGAACCAGCTACTGGATCAGGACCGTAACTGCCGCCCGATTGGATCAAGCGGTTGTGAGGAACGATGCCACGATCGAACTGGCTAACACCGTTCAAGCGAATGTCTGAAAGCTTACCCTCGCCCACAGTCACCGTAGACAGAATTGCTACGCCCGGACCTGCGATTTCAACTTGGTCTGTCGCTTGGGAAAACGCCGCGTGATCACGCTTATCATCCACCGCCGCAACGGACATAACTGAATCGTAAGATGCTGGGTAGCTGTGCGCAGTATTACCATCGTTACCCGCAGCGGCAATCAGCAACACGCCTTGGTCGTAAATGGTTTGCAACGCGTTTTTTTCTGTCACACTCGACTGGCTACCACCAAGGCTCATATTTACGACGTTCGCGCCGTTGTCAGCACAAGTTTGTACCGCTTTCACCAAGCTGGATGAGTAGCCCCAACCCGCTTCATTGAACACCTTAACGATGTGCAAATTCACGTTTTGGTTCGGCATAACGCCTTTGATGCCTTCCGTGTTGGCAATCGCGGCAATCGTACCTGCTACGTGCGTACCGTGAGCGTTGTTGTTCCCCGGAACACTCCAAGAACCTGTACCGCTATCGTTTGTACCCGACACTCGGTTGCCACTCAGATCGTTGTGCGCCAAATCGTAACCCGAGTCGATGATACACACGGTGCGATTCCCTGCATTTGAGTCATCCAGAAGCTGAGCGTTCACCGCCTCATAGCCCCAAGGGATAGTCTCGCTTAACAGATAACGCGGTGGGTCAATTTCAACGTATTCCACGTCGCTGCGGTTACGCAGTTGCCCCAACTCCGAGTCTTCCATTTCCACGCTGTAAATCGCGCGATTTCCTAGCTTTTCCACTTTACGCGCTTTGAGCTGATCTAAGACCGACTCTTGCGCGATACGTGGTCCCCAGAATGAGTTCCCACCCAATGCTGAAGGACTGGACGTATCTTCTTTAAATTTGACGATGTATTTGGTCGGCAAGTTAGATTCGTCGAACCCCGTCAGAGGAGCCGCATGCGCTGACATCGAAAATGTCAGTGCCACTGCAACGGCAGACAATGAAAACAAGCCATTTAATTTAGTTGTTGTGTGATGCATTTGCTCTATTCCTTTTTGAGCTGATTTTTATTCACTTTACGCTCATGAAAAATCATTCACCTATCATTAACATGAGCTACTCAGCTATAGATTATTTGTAAAAAAATCCAAACAATTGATTTTGTGAATGCATAATTGTTAATAAAAGATCATTTAATCAACAGATAAAGTGAACATCAAAAGAGAACCAATTTTCTTATAAAGCAATTACTTATTAACGCCAAAAGTGCATGTTAAATTAATGTTAGTGAGTAATTATTCTAGATTTTATAAAATTATGCTATTTACTAAATCTATTGAAAGTTGAACGCGGTACCAGAATTGACAGAATGAATAATTAGATATTTGACTAAGTAGGGTATTTACTCAGAATGAGGACGTTTGGTGAGATAAATTCTCACCTAAATCATGACGATAATCATCACAGAGAGTGAATCATGAATAAAACTATTACGTTACTTAGTGCATTATTACTACCACTAAGTTTTGCTCACGCTGCCGAGCCAACATTGTCTCCAGAGATGGTCAGTGCCTCTCAAGTGAGAAGCGCGCAAGCGAAACAAACTTACACTTATGTCCGCTGCTGGTACCGCACCAGTTATTCAAAAGATGAACCTGCGACCGATTGGGAGTGGGCAGAAAATCCAGACGGCAGTTACTTCACGCTTGATGGCTACTGGTGGAGTTCGGTTTCTTTCAAGAACATGTTCTACACAGACACACCGCAAAGTGTTATCAAGCAACGTTGTGAGCAAACTCTTGACCTAGCAAATGAAAATGCTGACATCACCTTCTTTGCAGCCGATAACCGTTTCTCCTACAACCATACCATCTGGAGCAACGACCCTGTCATGCAGCCAGACCAAATCAACAAGGTCGTAGCGTTGGGTGACAGCTTGTCTGATACCGGCAACATCTTTAATGCATCACAATGGCGATTCCCGAATCCAAATAGCTGGTTCTTGGGACACTTCTCAAACGGTTTTGTGTGGACTGAGTACATTGCTCAAGCGAAAAACTTACCGCTATACAACTGGGCTGTAGGTGGCGCGGCAGGCGAAAACCAATACATCGCTCTGACTGGTGTAGGTGAGCAAGTTTCCTCTTACTTGGCATATGCGAAATTAGCGAAAAACTACAAGCCTGCTAATACCCTGTTTACCCTTGAGTTTGGTCTAAATGACTTCATGAACTACAACCGTAGCGTGCCAGAAGTGAAGTCAGACTACGCGGAAGCCTTGATTAAACTGACCGATGCAGGTGCGAAGAACTTGTTGTTGATGACACTACCAGATGCAACACGTGCACCACAGTTTACCTACTCGACTCAAGAAGAAATCAACAAGATCCGCGCGAAGATCGTGGAAATGAATGAGTTCATCAAAGCACAAGCGGCGTATTACACTGCACAAGGCTACAACGTTACCTTGTACGATACGCATGCACTGTTTGAAAGCTTAACAGCAAATCCAGAGCAACACGGTTTTGTAAACGCGAGCCAAGCTTGCCAAGACATCAACCGCTCTTCATCGGTGGATTACCTATACCATCATGCATTGCGTTCTGAGTGTGCGTCTTCTGGCTCTGATAAGTTTGTATTCTGGGACGTAACGCACCCGACCACAGCAACACACCACTACGTGGCAGAAAAAATGCTAGAAAGTACGAATCAATTGTCAAACCATCCTTTCTAAGCTAACGAAACTCATAGAACCTCTCTGTAGTCGAGAGGTTCTAATTGCCTTATTCCCATTCATAAGCCAGAGATTGTATTCGTCGTTCGAACTCGATAAGTTGAAAGAAAACTCTGAGGTCAACGTCATGCTCGAACATCCTTTAACTCAACGCGCTCTTGAAATCATTCGCTCGAAATCTGTTGGAGCACCTCAATCACATCCATTTTCGGTCACAATTAACTTCCATCCCGATCGTTTGACCTCTCAAGGCATACCTCTTCTCAAAGCAATTGCGCAAGACGGAAAGCTCAAATCTCAGTTTGAAACCGGTACAAGCAATGGCGGATTAACAGCTTATAAAGGCGGAGAGCGTTGGCGTTGGGAGCAACGCGTGTTTGATGGTGTGTACGACAATAGCCAACCAAATCAACGCCCAAAGTATGGCGCGTTAAACTTCTCAGGTTCAGAAGTTGGCGCTTCACCAAGATTTGGGTCGAGCTACTTCTTATTGAAACCAGAAATCACTAAGCGAGCGACATTTTGTTACCCAGATAGCTTCTTCGAGCCAGAGCACTTCGCCACCATTGAACGTGTTCAAGCCTTGTTGGATGAGTTAAACGCACAAGCGCCAGACAGGTTGGACGCCTATATCGAAACTCAAATCCACGGCGATTTGCGCTTGGAGGAAGATATTCGAGCCTTGGTGCTCGATCCTTCATTTAAAGGCACAGAGGTAGAAGATTACGCTCGCGATTTACCAGTTGAAATTCGTTGGCACAGTGGCTTTTGTGTCTCAATAGAAGACATCAATCTTTATCCAGACTACCGAGGACAAAACATTTTAGACATCGCAAATCAGGTTGCAGAAAATGGTACGCTAGCACCACGTATCATTGGTGAAGCGGTAAAAGCAAAAGCGTTTGACGAGCAAGATTTGAAGAAAGTCTGGCACTACTTAGCGCGATTTGGGTTTGATTATCGATAAGCTAACGATTAAAAGCCACCAGCCCAGCTATCGAATTCATCAATCACATCTAGCTCTTTTTGAGTTCGAGGACGAGGATAATAAGGTAGAGCAAGTAGCTTTTCTGACGGCATTAGCAACCAATCAGGTGACATCTTCATACGCACCAATTCTTGCTCCCCTTCACGACGCACAAACATATAATAACCATCAACGTGAGTATTGGCATAACTTGCGATTTGAACGATTTCTCCACTTGGCAGCTTTACTTTGCGTCCCAAAGGATAGAGACGATGCAACGCAAAACTCACATGCGCATCTTCAAGATAGCCCTTTTTGAATCGAGAGATGCCAATCGCAGTCGATGTTGTTCGATGAGACCAACCCGCCAATATCAACCCTTTGAGAGAATCTTTGAATGGCTGCCCTTTTGGCTCACCTTCATTGGAGATGAATTGCACCGTTAACGTGTCACCTTGCTCATCTAAAATTTGCAAAAATTGTTCACCAGTTTTATCTGCCAATAATTTCACGCTACTGCTCCGCCAAAGGTTTATGAATGAAATACTATATACAACTTGGCAAGAGCTAGCTATTACGCTGCATTGTTTTCCTTGAACTCGACTCAATGACAACGCTCTGAACCCTGCATCTTGAAACCACTTGGGTATAAAGCCCCTAACGCAAAGTTCAAGGTCGTTTTTCGTCAATCTTGCTATGATAATTTGGTCACTTTTTAAGGAACAAAGAATGAATCTAAAACACTATATTGTATTGCCTATGATGGCAGCGGTGCTGTTTGGTTGTGCTCAGCGCAATTCTGATGACACCATGAACACAATGACAATTCATGTCGCTCCTGAGCGTGTAGACTGCGTGGGTGTGGCTCCAATGAAGTGCATGGTCGTGGACGGTAACTACTTCTATGATCAAATTGACGGTTTTGAATTTGAACCCGGCTATGAGTACACCTTAAAAGTCAAACGCATCCAGCAATTTACTCCAGAGAATGCGCCAGCAGATACAAGTTTGTACCGATATGAACTCATTGAAGTACTAGAGAGACGATAGCCCAAGATTAACCGCCTGTTGAAAGGAAATCATTATGTTTGGAAGTTGGAAACGAAACCGCCAAATTCGAGAAATCGCAAAAGACATTACACCTAAACTCGTGCTCAAGTATGGTGAGAAAACGGATTACGCGAAGAAAGAGATCGATTGGGCACTCAAAGAAGATGGAAAAACAGACGACGCTTTCGCCCTTCTCGCATACGGCATGTTCATTAACCAAACCACTTACGTGTCGATAGGGCTAAGCCAAGAGCTGGGTGAGCATGTTGAATTTCAATCAGAAGTCTCACTTGCCTTGTTTGACCAAGCGACAGATCTTGTAAGCGTCAGTGCTTTACTGACTTACGCAGAAATTCAGGACTGCAACAAACAACAACCCGCCACCGATTCTAACGATTTCGATGCTGACAGCGGAGACTTCGGGGGAGACGGCGGCGGTGGTGAGTAGCATTACGCCAAACTGCAATGGTAACAACATGCGGCGATGATTCATCTCAAAACTTACCGTTAAAAGGCTCATCACGAGCCTTTTACACCAACGAAACTTCGGCTCGCTCTATTACTTACACTAAGCCTTTCAATTTTGCTAAACCATAAGCGGCAATGGTCACGCAGTCTTTGATTTCGCCGTCTATCATCATGCGCTCAAACGCTTCGACAGAAAACGAACGAGTGATCAAATCTTCTTCTTCGCTGTCTAGCTGATTGCCCACTTCAGACAACTCACTCGCGAAGTACACGTGGCAAGTCTGGTTTAAGAACCCATAAGCGATGAACTGCGCACCAACGTACTCCATCTTATTAGCCTGCATGCCGGTCTCTTCACGAAGTTCACCTTTTGCTAGCTCAAGATGATCCGCATCTGGATTTGATTCCCACGCCCCTTGCGGGATTTCCCAACAACGTTGCCCTACGGTGTAACGAAACTGCTGTACTAAATGAATCACACCGTTATCGATAGCCAGAATCGCCGCACAGTCTGGCTTATCGACCACACCGTAAATGCCTTCGGCTCCGCTAGGGCGTTGGATTTTATCTTCACGTACCGTCATCCATTTATTTTGATACACCACTTTGCTGTCGAGCTGCTTGATGTCTGCCATGAGAGTCCTTACTGCTTGATTCTTCGAAATTACTTATTGGATTAAGCGCCATTCTAACGCTGTTTGCGTGTCAGTTTGTAGACGGTTTTCAAATTCAACGCGCTTATTGGTATTCAATATATCCAATCAAAACAATCATTCATCGCAATGGTTAGGATGGCGCGAAATGGCAAGTTTTCAATTCGAGGAACTCATATAGTTAACCCATCGACGCAAGGCATGGCTTTGCAAACTTGTTCATTATTGATTGAGGGTTCTTATGAGCGCATCGGATAAAGTCTACGGTTTCAACACTCCACAACGTCTGTTTGTTGGTTATACCTTGGCGGTATTGGTAGACCTTACGGTACTGAACTTCTATGACGAATACTGGGATTTCGTAACGATTGATTCATTTACGATTTCTTTCGCCGCGGCATTGCTTCTTCAGTTGCTCTTGAAGCTATCTATTAAAGCGGAACACAAAATTGCAGAGTACTTTAAATCGAAACCGGGCACGGCACCTAAGATTTATCGCGGTCTTTCGACTTACGTTATTTTGGTCGGTTCGAAGTTCGTGATGCTAGAAGCAATTAACATCCTATTTGGTGACAAGGTTGACTTTAGTGGTCCTTGGAACGGTGTCGTCGCCTTCTTTGCGGTGGTGTTTACCATCCTGATTTCAGAAGTCATCGTCGGCAAGATTTACTTCAAGCTTGGTGAGAAAGAACAACAAGTTCAAGGCGAATTGACTGAAAAAAACGCAAACTAATAAGCAAGATCGATTGACACAAAACAGTATCGATAAAAACAAAAAAGCGCTGAGAAATCAGCGCTTTTTCCGTTTATTTCTTTACTTAAGCTTAAGCGATGAGGATGCTCTTAAGCTCATTCAACGATTCCACCGTGTAGCTTGGTGCAATGCGCTCATCCACACTTGCGCCTGTGGTGTTCAGCCAACATGTTTCAATACCGAAGTTGTTACCACCCAAGATATCAGAATGCAGGTTGTCACCCACCATCAAGACGCGCGTCTTACACGGGTTACCCATTTGCGTCATCGCGTACTCAAAGATGCCTAGATCCGGCTTGGCAATACCGACTTGTTCAGAAATCACCACATGCTCGAAGTAATCGCTCATACCTGTGCGTTCTAGACGAATCGCTTGCAGCTCGGTAAAGCCATTGGTGATGATGCCCATTTTGGCTTTACCTTGCAGCGCTTCCATCAACTCTTTCGCACCCGGCAACAAAGTGCAGATGTCTGCCATCGCTTCTAAGAATGCCGTGTTGAGATCCGCCGTCGTGGTATTGAGCTTTTCTGCCCACTCAGTAAAGCGTTTGTGCTTGAGCTCATCTGCTGTCACTTTACCATCTTGGTAATCTACCCAAAGTGGCTTGTTGACCGTTTGGTAGTGGGCAAAATCTTGCTCGGTGAAGTCTACGCCTTTGCGAGAAAACATTAGCTGCAAACCTTTGAAGGCATCAAAGTGAAACAAGGTTTCGTCAGCATCAAACAAGATCCAATCGTATTTCATTTTCTTCTTTCCAATATCCAGGTCGTTTTCTGCCGCATAGTCTAATTGTTTTCTTCTTGAAGATAATCTCTATAATTGGAAAATGATTGTATCGTTTTTCTCAACAATAAAATTAATAATAGATAATCCCAATAACCTAGGAGCACGCCGTGAATGCCATTGCGTCACTGCCAGTATTTGTCGCTGTCGTCGAATGCGGCAGCTTTTCCCTTGCCGCCAAGCAGTTAAACCTGACTAAATCGGCGATAAGCAAACGCATTAACCAACTCGAAGATGACCTCGGCATTCGCTTGCTTAATCGCACTACGAGAAAGCTCAGCCTAACCGAAGCTGGACGTCGATACTTCGAGTACGCTTCACAAGCAGTCAACCTTGCTCAGCAAGGCGTCGATGCCGTTTCTGAGTTGCAAGGTTCACCCCAAGGTAGGCTTAAAATCACCGCCCCTATGTCTTTTGGCGTTTTGCACGTTGCGCCACTTATCAGCGAATTTCTTGCACGTTATCCGAAAATTGAGGTCGATTTGCAGCTAGAAGACGCCATGGTGGATTTGGTCGAACAAGGCTTTGATTTGGGGATTCGCATTGGCGAACTTGCGACTTCTAACCTTGTCGCTAAGCGCCTTGCTCCGTGTAAAAGCGTACTGTGCGCCTCTCCCGCATACCTAGAAGAATTTGGCGTACCAACCAAACCAAGCGATTTGGTGACACACAACTGTTTGCGTTATTCGTATTTCCGAGGCGGGGTGGAATGGATGTTCATCAACAGCGGTAACGAATATAAGGTACTGCCGAAGGGCAACTTTGTGGTCAACAACAGTGAAGCGATTCGCCAGTTGCTATTAAGAGGCTCTGGCATCGCACAATTACCGACCTTCATCGCCGCCAAAGACTTTGCAGCCGGTAACTTAAAACCGCTTATGGAAGAGTTCTCTCTCCCTGAGCATGCCATCTATGCGGTGTTTCCAGAGCGCAAACACATGCCATTGAAAGTGCGAGTGTTCATTGACTTCATCAGCGAAAAACTCGGCACTGATACACCGTACTGGGATCGTTATTGATCGATTCGAATACCCACTGACGAATACACATGTTTTGCTGAGATCAGTTATTAGCCTCAATCAGAAGATCTTTCTTCAACTTAAGCGCCATAATTTCCTTTCTCAGCACTTCTTTCGTTTCAGGATCTTCTGAGCTTTCGAATTCTTTCTGCTTCTTCTCGATAAGCTGCATCATTTGCACCGCTGGCGGTAGGCAGTTTGCGTCTTTAAGAATCTTCATACCCATTCGGTGCTCAGCGGGTGTTTTAAAATAGTCTTCAAGGTCGAGCTTTTTACCTCTGTAAGGGTTGTCTTTCAGCTCACCTGTTTTTTCAGCATTGCGAATCCAACCACCGATCGCGTTATCAATGTATGACGACATATCCACCTCTCGAGTAATGCGTTCTATTTGTAAACGGCTTTGAGACCTTCGATCGTGATTCGAATACCATCATCGAAGTACTTGTCATAGTCCACGGGCTTAGCTTGACTCATTAACCACGCAAAATGAGGCAGTTGCTCGTCGTCCAATTCAGGAAGAAATTGAGGTTTATTGCGTGCAGCTTGCTCTTGATGCTCAACGATATCCGTCACTCGCGTATAAACACTCGCAAACGCCATAAAACCAACTTCTGCTTCAAATTTGGCCTCTCTGAAGATACCTAAAATATCGTTGACGATGATGCTTGAAGCCGGCGTGAAACTTTGGCTATGGCGAATAAACGCGACCGAACCCGGAATAGACATAAGTGCTTGTCTAAAGTTTTTCGCAAACGTGTAAAGGTATGCTTCCCAGTCTTTCTCTTGCGGCAATGCGACTTTCCCTAGTACATAGTCGCAACATAAATCGACCAACGCTTCTTTAGAGCCAACATGTCGGTACAGTGCCGTCGCGCTGACCCCCAATTGTTTGCCCAGTGCATGCATGCTTACATTTTCTAACCCTAGGTTTAAGGCACACTCAACCACGTCTTTTCTAGAAATTTGCGCAGGACGCCCTTTACTGCTTTTTTCGCTCATCATCGTCTCAAAATAAATAGTTAACACCATTAAGTTAATACCATTAACTTAACCTGTCAATACTGCGATTTATTCAAAACGACGTACCACCTTATTTGGTTAATCTAATGTTTCATTTTTAACAGGTGCGCAACCGCCGTAGGAGCGCTAACTTAAGTAGCACGTCAACCACACCGGAGCGTGAAGCTATGAAAGTACTGATTCAATACACCCAAGCGGGTAAATATCGTGACCAAGCGTGGGAATCACTGACGCTAAAAGCAAAAGGCGAGATTCAAGCCGTGACGCCTTCTTATGCCGCTCAGCTTATTGAGCAAAACAAAGCGACGCTTGTAATGACCGAAGACGAACAAGTGATCTTCCATTCTTAATCTAATAGCGACTGACACTAAAAAGGCCTGCGTTTCTGCAGGCCTTTGTTTTTATTAGTTGAGGTTTAATTACTCAAAATCACTCGCTTCTGGCAGACGATCTAGCATTTCATAGTACTCACCGGCTACCGTACCGATGTCACCACGAATGTACGCTTGGACTAGATTCAGATCTTTCAGCCATAGATCTTTGTCTGCATCCGCAGACGCGACATAGCCAGCATACACATTATCAACTGCAAACATCATGTCTTTTGTGTAGTTGTTATAAATCAGAGCCATTGCGTCAGTGTAAGCTTCAAATACTTTTGTCGTCCTATGTGCTTTGCCACCTTTATAACTTAATGTTCCTGCAACTGAATCCATCACAAGATCACCTGAAGTCAGGTTGGCTCTCACAAAGTTACCGAATGAAGTGCTAAACGTCAGCACACCTGCTGCAATGTCTGCATCAATGGTAGTTTTCATTGCATTTACCATTGGAGCATCCAGTAGCAATACCGCATCGTGGTATGCAGGAAGAATCGATGTACGGAATGGTCCCCATGCCTTTTCAATGTCCGAAGCAATCTTGCTTAGTTGTGCCGAGTCGTAGTTATCCAAGTAGTTTTTCAGATCGTAGCCTTCGCTGGTAACTAGCTGATTTGCGTAATCATAAGCCAGTTTGTTGGCTTTCGTTGCCACAAACTTCTTACCATCAATTACAAACTCTACTTTGTCACCTGCAATAATACCGTAGCGATCTTGTTGTTTAGTGAATGCATCAAACTGCGCTTTACCACGAGCCTTAACTTTGTAATCGTCAGACTGCATTTGGCTAACGCCCATTTCAAGGATCACATCACCGATACGTTCACGACTGACTGCGTCAATGCCCAAGAATCGATAAATACCACGTGGCATTGGAGGTAAGGACTCCATTTGCTCAGTAAGGTGTAAGTTCACCGTGGTACCTTTTAGGTTGGTGTATGGCTTACCCTCTTTATCTACCAGCGCGACAGGCGTGCTTAACGCATCATTTGCCACAATGTTGCCCATGATATCTTCATATTCAGCTTGAACACCTGGTAGATCCAACAACGAAGCAAAGCTCACTTCATCGGTGTAGCGGTTAGAGAATCGACGTGCCAAGAAATAGCTCGCAAGCGCTTTGTCTGGCCAGTAACCCAACACTGACACGGCATTTGACCAAGGGTAATCAGGGTCAAAGCTGCCAATAGAGTTCAAGAAGCGTCCGTTTTGTGTCTCTGCAACCGCCTTGTAACCTTCATCGGCATCTTCAATGAAACGCGCCGCTAACTCATCAAAACAATTTGCTGCCGACAAATCGTAATCCGCCGGAATTTGGTGTGAGTTATTATCCAGCAATTTACCAAACGAAATCACTTTTTGATTGCCTGACGCATTTTCAATCACACATTGGTGCTCTGGTGTACGCAAAACATCAAGGAAGAACGCTGCTGATTTCTTCGCACCATTAGCGTAGTCACAGAACCATGAGTTATCTGCTTTGCCTTCACTACAGTATTGAGGGTTTGATGCTAGGCGCAGCAAGAAATCGCCCGGCTTATCTGTACTAGAGGTATAACCTAAGTTGGTGTACAAGTTATCGATGCGTTCTAGATCTTCCACCTTGTCACGAATCGAGTTCATCTCAGAATAACGGCGTAATAGGTAACCTATGTAATCTGTGGAGTACAACCCTGTCGTTCCGTAAAGCTGCAAATTGCGGCGGTCATAACTATCAAGGTAGTTTTGCCATTCATAAGAGACAATTTCTTCTAAGTTTGTCCCTTCATCAAAACGGTTACAGTCGCTGTTTAGTGAGACGTTACCATCAGTACAGAAATCATATGACTTACGCTCAATCTCATTGACTTTATCAAGATAATAGAGCACACCGTAACGCGTCTTCGCCTTAAGTTCCGAGTCATCAGACAGTGCTGCAGTGTCAAATCGGCTAAAGTCACAGTTGTACAGAGATTTGCCACTGTCTGTGCCCGTTAACTTCTTAACTTCAGAACACACCATGAGTGCATCATTCTCAGCGTTATCACCAAATCTGTAGGCGAAGCTTTGCTGATAGTCTTGCAGTTCTTTTAGGTAGCTGTTGTATGCTGCTTTCGCTTCATCGCTAGCGTCGTCTGCTGGCTTCGCTACAGGTGTTGGAGCTGAGCCCGAAGATGCTTGAACGGTTTCAACTTTACGACCATAACCGAATTTAAACGCTGCAATATCGTACAGACCCCATGTTGGTGTTTCATCCAACATACTCGGCGCGTAGTCCATGGTTGAGCTGTACGCAGGAATATTATTCAAGCCCAGTTGATGTGCTTGCTCTAGCGTGTAGTAGTTTGATTTGTCATTCGAACCTTTAAAGTTATGACGTAAACCTAAGTTATGACCAAGCTCATGAACCAGCGTATTACTGTAAGTCGCTACAGTAATCGCATCTGCCGTTTTAACCTGCAGATCTTTTGGTAGGTGTTTCCAACGCTTAAGCTCTCGAGAGACTTCTTTGCCAGCATCATCTAGCTTGATTTCGAAGTAACGGTCGTCATCCAGTTTCAAATTATCAAGCATGGCTTTGCTGGTTGAAGAAACCCACGATGCTTCGATTGGGTAAACATTGTGCTCCGCCCAGAAAGACAAACGGTTTTCTTCTGTTGCGACCACCTTTTCAAAATCTAACTCATCGCTGAAGGTTTTCTTTAGCTCCGTTGGCGCTTTAGTCGCTGCTTTGCTTGTGATCATTTCTTCTTTTGACACAAGAGGCGCAGGAATACTTTCGTCCGCTTCCAGCTTCGCGATTGCCGCCATAGTTGAGAGCGACTCAATTCTCTCAGAAACTTCTGATGTTGTTGTCGCGGAGCTTGTCGTTGGTAACGGATCGAGACCGTCTAAGTCCAATTGATTACGGTTGTAGAATCGAGCTAGGTTATCCCAGTAATAAGGAACCCCAGTTCTTGCCACACCAGCGTATTGGTTTACGTGACCTTTGATGATCTCGCCCGTCATTGGGTTAGCAACGGAAGGACCATAACCTAACAAGCCGTTCGCCAGCGGCTCATCCACCAAGTTGATCACGTTGTAACGCAAATCACCTGGGTGTATACCTGCACCTTTGGTTTTGTTTACGATTTCAATTTCTGGCTTACCAGAATCCGCACCAAATAATCTAAGTGCTTGGTTCATCTTATCGATGGATTCAAGCGTCGCATCTAAGAAGATTTTGTTTTTCTCTTCAAAGAAGTTATCGGTCAGATAATACTTGATTGAATCTTGATCAGGGTTGAAACGGTTCAGGTACACCACATCACGATCATACTTGTTTGTGATAGGGTTAAGCTGCTTTGTCTCAGAGACAAAGAAACCAATGTCATTCTCGTCACCAATAGGATATAGAACCGGTTGGTAGTCTTTGGTTGCCACCACACTCTCGTGCATTAGAGAGTAATAAAAACGAGATTTAAACGCGCCATCGACCAGCATGTCGTCAAGACCCGCTTTGGTATCTTCGTTGATGTAGGCTGACATGTTATCCAAGTCAATGCGGAACGAGCGCTCAAGTTCGAAGTTTAACGTGCCCTTCTCTGGATCAAAATCCCATGAGATTACGCGCGGCGAACCAATTTCGGTTAGCCCATCCGTGATCCCATACAGATCTTCCATATTGAATTCGGCGATCTCAAGATCTTCCGGACGCGGAGTAAAGTGGGTCTTACTCTTGTAGTTTAGACTCGCATCCTCGTTAGTTTCTTCTTTGTTCGTACAGTCACCGTGACCATCTTCTTTACAGCGGTATGCTGCAAAGTCACCAGGAATAGTCAGAACATGTGCAAAGTTAACATCGTCATCATCGGCAACGAACTTCTCCTCGCCACAATAGTTGTTCGCGTCTTTGGTCAGATGTGCGTCTGGGTAGTTTTTGTCGTAATTACGAACTTCCAGACCTTCTTTACTGAAACACAGCTCAACATAACGAGGCGAACCTTGTAAAAATGGGAATTGGTTTAGCGCGAATCTTGGTGCTGCACCAGTTGTTGGTACGTAGAACCAACGACCGTCTTTTAGGTCTTTAACCGCGATTTCTTTTGCATCTCTTTCGACATAGTCATAAGCCTGATCGTCAGCACCACAACCGGCAAGTCCGGCAGTGATCGCTGACACCAGAGTTAATTTTTTAAACATGGTTTGGATATCCTTAATTTTTGTTATTTTCCTAGAAGGAGTAAGCAACAGAGGCGATGTATGACGCTTTCTCTTGGTCAAGCAGGTCGATATTGCCCAGCGTTCCTCGTTCCGCATCTTGATAGAAGCCGGTAGAGGATGCTGCCAACGTTAGTGACCAGCTCTTGTTGAATTTGTAGGTTCCGTATAAGGCACCTTCATACTGCCAACTACTCCGTCGAGTCCCTTGATAACTGATGGTGTTACCACCTAAAGCCGTGATGCCCAGAGAGAACGAATCCCAAGACTTTTCAGCGACAGAAAACAGTGAATAGGTCCACTCTGTGAGTGAGCGACCGCCATTCGTTTTGTACTTGTGGAAGTTCTTTTTGAGTCGTGGCGCGATAGAAAAATCAACGCTCCACAAAGAAAAAGAGACCGGTACGGCTAAACGAAAAGCTGTTTGTAGCTCATCGTTTCGCGAGTCTTCTGAGGTAGGTATGGTGAACTGACCTGCAACAGCAATTTTCCCCGTTTCACCAAAGCGATACAGATTCGAGTATTGCAAGCCCAGTACTGAATCCGTTGCGTAAGTTCCAACTTCATCTTCTAGAGCACGGTAACCACCGGCAGAAAAGAAAGCTTTGATGTCTTTTGAAATCGCGTAGTTGAGATCCCCGCCCCAAGAAAAGTTGCGAACGGAGCGATAGTCGTCTTTGTCGTAAATATTTGTATCGTAAGAGAGGTAAACGGACCCACTTAGTTTACAAACTATACATGACGACTCTCCTTCATTTTGTGTAGATTCGATCCCGCTGCTATCAGCTACGTTGTTTTCTTCTGCGAGTAACGGCATTGAAAACAGCGTACCTAACAGCATCGCAAGCGGGGTCATCGTCCACTTAGTTGTGTGCTGCATGTTTTTAAACTTCCATGAAAATTAAGTTCATTAGAACAAACTTAAAGACAAACAGATTATTGGAATGACATTCTAAATAAGTAACAATCAGACCAATAAACCTATCAACCATAAGATTTCTCGTATGGTTAAATCCTTATTCTATTTTTGATAGATCTATTTTTAGTTATTTGTGCTATTTGAAATTTATAACTCGTGATAAGTCAACGTTGTTACAATATAACGATTCCATTTTTAAAAATTGCACAATCATATAAAGCAATCGTTGTCGCCATTACTAAAAAGACAACAATACCGATCTTTATCAACAACTTACAAAAACAAGCTTTGAAAGAGACAGAAATGAGAAATACATGTTAATAGAACAGATGCATTTATGAGAACATCATTCCGTTATAACAATCCTTGTTATGTCATTTTGGTAGGCTAATTATTTAATCTTATAACTGAAGAATACTAATAAGAGAAATCATCAAAACCATCCGTTGTTAATAATGAATTTCGCATTTAAAACAAAAGATGGAAATAATATCAAATTCGAGTTTTCTAATATATTGACGTAACCCAAGAGTAGTTTGAATAGAAAGTCACCCATTAAGGTCGATAAAAATTACACAAACATTCACAAAATGAATAATTAAAGGCAGAGAACTCTAATTACAACACAAATGGGCTGCATATCTGTGAATTTATATTCATTTAACTATTTTTTATAAATTTGCATTTTATGTGATAAAAATCACAACAATGTGAAACAAAAGACACAAATGTCAATAAACTTGAGCATCAATTATCTCATCAACTCTCAAAAATGAAGGGAAGCTTAAGGTTGTCTTTCTCTGTTCTTCTTACAATAAAGTTTGAATTATTTATCAACAATAGCAGTAGGTTAGCGCCGACAGTCTCTCATCAAAAACTGAGTAGCAGGCATGGAAAGACGTTAAGAGTAAAAGCACTAACTCAATAAATTTCGGGTTTGAATATTCAGCGAATCAAAACGCACACTTATGCTCTGGGTAAGCTGCCAAGGCGACAGCTCAATCTTGAATGGTTTTGTTACCACAATTTTCACAGATCAAATGACGAGAAAAATCGTCCATCGAAGCTAAAAAAGCACCGAAGACAGCACTTTTGAGAAACCCAGTAATGAACTCTTTCTTCCCGCGGTTTTTATCACCCTCAAAAGCACTTTTCTTTCTAACTAAAACCACAACGTGGTGCGTTTCCACTCCACATTTAGGACACAGAAACACTTCTGTCTTTCTTGACATATTCGCCTCCTAGGTAGGTATTTCTTAGCAACGTAACGATTACCATGACCGTGCATCAACTTTGGCTCGCAATGCTCGAGCATACTCGGTTAACAGCCTTGCATTGTCTGCGCTTTCAGCGTCTCCACAAACTCGACCTTGATAGGTAATATTGGGGCTGGAATAGATAGGTACTATGTTCTTTTCGTAGCTCATGACGGTTCCAGAGTCACCACATAATGCAGCATGAGCATACCGCTTGATCTGTAACTGGTTATCCTCAGCTGTCATGGATTCAAGTGTTCTACCTTGAACTTGAGATGATAGCGTTTCTAAATCATGTTGTGCCCATGCTAAGTGCCCTAGTTCATGCTCCAAAGCTAGTGGACCAGCTCGTACATCGGAAACCACGAAGTTAGGAAATAAATCAACCCATGTTTCTGCTATTTTGTACTCAAAATCAAAGTAACTGCTGTCCTCACTTAACACCAACACGACATAAAAATTTGGTTCCTGATACGCACGTTCCAACAAACTGCTGTGTTGCAGGTTGAGTTCGTAATGTGAAGACAACATATCTTCAGGTTTAGCGTTGTAAGCATCAAAGAACTCATAACCAGCACTCTTACGAATCATAGGAACACATGAGTTTGCGAGAATAAGATTCGAAAGGGCTAAATCCTCGTCGATTCGCTCTTCCAAGGCTTCTATGCTGAAGTCATTGAGAATTGAATAGTCAAATACGAATTGAACCCAAGTCTCCACTTTTTCTTCGTCAGCGCATTGCGAAAGTACGAGCTTTTGAGAGTCAAAATAGAGCAAAGCACTTACAAACGCCGTCCCCACAATTAAGCAAATACTTACAACTTTCAGCTTCATACATTCTTCTTATGAATTTCATAGACAACAAAAATAAGCACATGAAATTTATAAATTAATGAAATTGATATGTAAATAAGCGCTTATTGATTATGAGAATAAGCACCATGAGTAAGTGTGGTTATTCGTCCTCGTTTAGACGACGAATCAATTTGGCTGGCGTTCCACCATATAAACAATCTGGCGGCACATCACAGTTCACCACTGAGTTGGCAGCAATCACAGAACGAGCGCCAATGGTTACGCCTTGGTTGATGACTGAGTTCCCACCAATCCAAACGCTATCTTCAATCGTGATTGGTTTACAAAACGTTTCCCATTTTAGTCGGCTACGGTAATCCAGCGAGTGAGATGCAGTGTAAAGCTGAACACTTGGTCCAATAAGCACATGATTACCAATGGTGATTTTAGCGCCATCAAGCATCACGACATTCATATTGATAAAGGTCTCTTCACCGATTTCAATCGTTTTACCAAACTCACAATGGAACGGCGCACGGATGATGCTCATCCCAACCTTGCCAAATAGGTTCTTTTGCAGTGCATCACGTTGGGATTCATCGGTGTTGCCATTGAATGCCATCAATGCATGAGTTGCGTGGGTTCGAATCGCATCAATTTCTTTGTCTGCGCCATCGAATACTTGGCCTGACATCATTTTCTCTAGTTCGGTCACAGGATCTTTCCTACAGCTTTTAACGTAGCTAGGTTAATGCAAAAGAGGAATAAAAAAAGAGAAAAGCACGCGCTTTTCTCTTTTTTTATTTAAGTGGCACTAGGGTCGGTTACACGATTTCCCAGCTGTGAGTCATCTCTACGCCCTTACCGAGCATCAGGCACACGGAACAGTATTTCTCTAACGAATCAGCAGCAACTTTCGCTACGATTTCTGGATCTAAGGCTTCACCCGACACTTCAAAATGAATGTTCACTTGAGTAAAAATACGCGGTGCCGTTTCACGACGTTCGGTTGTGAGCTTCGCATTAACAGAAGCCACTTTCTGACCTGCTGACTTCAATCCATCAACCACATCAACAGAACTACAACCACCAGCAGCCATCAATACCATCTCCATTGGGCTTGGTGCAGTCGCACCGCCATTGCCATCCATCACAACGGAGTGACCAGATTGAGACTGACCTAGGAATTTAAAGTCTTCGACCCATTTTACTTCTGCTTGCATGGTTTCCCTCATTATTACTTCTGTCTCATCGGCAACCTATCACCAATGAGCGTTTGTTTGGTGCCATTACTGTAGCCCTCCGGTATAAAAGGGCAAAGAATTTTTCACTATTGTTGCAATTTTTTAGCTCTAACTTCTGTCTCCTTACGTAACATTCATTGAGAAAAATGACGTTTGAGGAAGTTATGAAGAAAGTATCTAAGCTATTGGTGGGATTCTCATTCACACTCCCTGTACTGTTCATCTTATTAAGTAAAACAGGCACTGCCGATACCATGGATAAGGTGAACGCATCTGGCAAAACCGACATTGCTACTTTGGCTGGCGGCTGTTTCTGGTGTACTGAATCAGATTTAGAACAATTACCGGGTGTGTTGGACGTCGTATCTGGTTATTCAGGTGGTGATTTAGCAAATCCGACCTACCGACAAGTCTCTTCTGGCAAATCTGGTCATATAGAAGTGATTGAAGTGAAGTACGACCCAAGCATTGTTAACTACGAGCAAGTTTTGGATTACTTCTTCCGCCATATCGACCCGACTGACGACAAAGGCTCATTCGTCGACCGTGGTCCCCAATACCGTCCTGCGATCTTCTACCATAATGCGGAGCAAAAACAGATTGCTGAGCAATTTATGATGGAAATCGACAAGGCGATGATTTATCCGAAGCCACTTAAAACGGAGCTTATTGAGTTTGAAAAGTTCTACCCTGCGGAGTCTTACCATCAGGATTACTACAAAAAGAGTGCCCTGAAATACAAATATTACCGCTATGCGTCAGGTCGAGATAAATACCTAGATGAAGTGTTTGGTGAGGATCGTAAAGACAACCCAAAAACACTACGCGAGCTTATCAACGAAAAAGATCTGATGACAAAACTGAAGGTCTATGAAAAACCGTCTGATAAAGAGATCAAAGCGAAGTTGACTGATCTGCAGTACTACGTAACACAAGAAGAAGGCACAGAGCGTCCCTTTAACAACGAGTACTGGGATAACAAAGAAGCGGGCATCTATGTGGATATTGTCACTGGTGAGCCACTGTTTTCATCGACGGATAAATACAAATCAGGTACAGGTTGGCCAAGCTTTACTAGACCAATCAATCCAGGTTACATCGTTGAGAAGACCGACTTTAAATTGGTTTATCCACGAACAGAGATTCGCAGCAAGTTTGGCGATTCGCATATTGGTCATGTTTTCAAAGACGGACCAAAACCAACAGGGTTACGTTATTGCATGAACTCAGCAGCCATGAAGTTTGTACCAGTAAGCGAAATGGCAAACCTAGGTTACGACGATTATCTGTACCTATTTGATAACTAAACTCGCTTAAGACAACGAATTAGGAGTGAACATTCAGAACGATGAAAGGTTTTAAATCCAACCTTCCCATAAAAGTCTGTCCAGTCTGTGAGCGCCCGTTTTCTTGGAGAAAGAAGTGGGCGCGAAATTGGGATGAAATCGTTTATTGCTCTGAGCGTTGCCGAAGAAGAAAATCAACGAAGACGTAGGTCACTCCGAACCTCTCTAGTGCGTATTTTGCCCCAGTAAGTACAATCTTTACCAAGGCAGTAATGCGCCATCATAAGCCCAAAATGCCCCGCTATCTTGCGGGGTTGCTTTTTCTATTAACCCCAACAAATCCTTTGCCACTCGCTCTGGCGTGAACAGTTTTCCTTCTGGCACATTGGTTTGAAAAGGCGCAGACAACACCGTATCGGTGGTTCCCGGATGGAGCGCGAGTACCGTGCCATGCTTGAGCATTCTTTGCCATTCGATTGACATGGTTTTAAGGAACATATTCAACGCGGCTTTTGAGGCTCGATAGCTATACCAACCGCCCAATTGGTTATCGTTAATACTGCCAACTTTAGCAGAAACAGCCGCAAACTTAGGCTGTGTGCTGCGTTTGAGCTTAGGTGTAAAGTACTTCGCCAGCAGTAAACTGGGCAAGGTGTTTACCATTATCGTTTGCTGGAAAAAGTCTGCGTCGAGAGAACTCAAATTCTTCTCCGGACCTCTCTCTTGGGTGTGCAACATACCCACGCAGTTCACCAACCAATCAACATGCTCGATGTACTCACTGAGCGCTTTCACCTCCTCATCTTGTGTCACATCCACTTGATGCCAAATAACATTGGGATGATGCCAGTTGGGGTGTTGCCTACGATAGGTCGCGTGAACACGAGCTTGAGGAAAATGTTCCGCCGCGCACGCAACCATGGCAAATCCAATTCCGCCATTCCCACCTACGATCAATATTTCCATTACAAGCTCTCCAAATTTTCCATGTAGCGCTCCGCGGTTCCAAGGATAGCTTGTCGTTGCTGTGGTTCCATATTGTCCCAAGAGCGGAAAATCATCCCGATACGAGGATTGGTCGCCAATCGCTTGTCATGCTTGTTCATAAAACGCCAATACAAGCTGTTGAATGGGCATGAACCTTCACCACTGCGTGCTTTGTTGTCGTAATGGCAGCCCTTACAGTAGTCGCTCATTTTATTAATGTAAGAACCACTAGCTGCATAAGGTTTAGTGCCGACAATACCTCCATCAGCAAACAGCGCCATACCACGTGTGTTTGGCATCTCTACCCACTCGATCGCGTCAACGTATATACCGAGATACCATTCATCCACTTGAGATGGTTCGATCTCAGTTAGCAAACAGAAATTACCGGTAACCATTAAACGTTGGATATGGTGCGCATAGGCGTAGTCAAGGGACTGACCAATCGCATTACGCATGCACGCCATTTTTGTTTCGCCATTCCAGAAGAAATCAGGCAGTTTTCTGCTCGCTTCCAGTTCGTTCTTTTTCGGGTAATGAGGCATGTTCGCCCAGTACACTCCGCGGATGTACTCTCGCCAACCTAAAATCTGGCGAATAAAACCCTCAACCTGAGAAATATTAATGTCTGGGTTTGAATGGAATGCCTTGAGTGACGCATCAATGACTTCTTGCGGGTGTAGTTGTTTGCTGTTGAGAGAAAACGAAATCCGACTGTGATACAAACTCCATTTAGCGTCGTGTTGCCCAGTCATCGCGTCTTGAAAACGACCAAAAAGAGGCAAGCAAACTTGGCAAAAATGAGCAAGTAGAGACAAGCTTTGAGCACGGTTAATCGGCCACAATAAATCCCCTTCAAAGTGCCCTATCGTTTTAATTCCATGACGTGTTAATCGCGCTTGTATTTCACTGACATCGGTACTAAACATTAAAGGTTGTGGCAACTGCTCAATATCTTTAGTTTTGAGTTTGTTGCGATTATTCGCATCATAGTTCCACTTCCCCCCAACAGGTTTGCCATCTTGCATTAAGATGTTGAAACGCTTGCGCATGCGGCGATAAAAGTGCTCCATCATGATGTGTTTGCCTTGCGGGAACTGCTCTTCGATCTCTTCAAACGGCAACAAAAAGTGCTCTGAATCAACGCAACGCGTTACTACGCCATTGAGCTTAAGTTTGGCAAGTTGTTCCAATAATCGGTATTCATCAGGGCGTTGATATTCAAACTTGCTTGCACCAACTTCGCTGACAAAATGCTGGAGAAGTTGCTCAAGATCCCCAAAAGATTGGGTATCATCCAACGTAAGATGCAAGACTTGATGACCTTCGCTCTGACGCTCTTTCGCAAACTTTTCCATTGCAGAAAAGAACGCGCATACTTTTTGAATGTGATGCGTCACATACGTGCTCTCTTGCTTTAACTCTGCAATCAAATAGAGAACGTGGTCATCAGGTTGCTCAAACCAAGTATGTTCGCAATTGAGTTGATCACCCAAGATCAACCGAACGGTATCAAACTGCATCATGATTTCTCCGTAGAAGACGCATTGCCATGACTTTCCATCGCAATCGGCCAATCAACCATGTCCACATTATCCAAACGTGCACCATCACAATGCCCATCCCACTTATCAATAAACTCATGGTTGGGGTCGTACATTTGCGTCTGCTTTTCAAGATTGAATTGCCTTGAACCACGAGGGTCCGCACCAACGCCTGCGAGGTATTGCCAATTTCCCCAATTGGAAGCCACATCGTAATCAATTAATTGAGACTCAAAATATGCAGCGCCATAGCGCCAATCTAGCCCTAGTTCATGTACAAGGCAGCTCGCGACCAGTTGTCTGCCACGATTCGACATGTACCCAGTTTCATTGAGTTGATGCATACACGCATTAACGAGCGGGAATGGCGTCTCGCCTTTTTTCCATTGTTGGAAACGATGGGCGTAAAAGCTGGTCAATGGCGTTTGATTGCGAATCCCACCAAAATGAAACAGCTGCCGACCATATCGTCGCGCATACCAATAAAAGTACTCACGCCACAGCAATTCAAAGTAAATCCAATACGTCGAATCATTGGCACCATAATCCGCTTCATAACGCTTTAACATGTCCACGATCCTTTTCGCCGAAACACAACCATGTGCTAACCACGGGGAGAATTTAGTGGAATAATCCATGCCATCTAAACCGTTGCGTGTCTGTTTGTATTCACTCGCAAGCGGCGAATCAAAATACCGACGACAATGCTCAAGCCCCGCATGCTCTCCCCCAGCAAATGGCATTGGCTTTAAGTCGCGAGTTAAGCTCAATGTTGGTAAAGAGAGACCTTTGGGTAGTCGCGGAAGTGTAGATACTCTGTCGGCAGGTTGCGAAATAGATAGCTTTTCTACTTGCTTACGAAACTGGGTAAAGGTATCAGGTAGCTCATTGAGACTGAACGGGAGGTCAGCCAACCTAAATAAACTTCGCACTTCGTGCTGAACAACCGTTACGTGGCGTTCCTCCGCCTTAATTTCTTCGATGACATTTTGCTCGTCGCAACCCGGCATAGCATCAACGTAAAGCCTTGTGACACCAAGATTTTTTAAGGCATGTTTTAATGCTTGATAAGGATGCAAGTCGACAACAAGCAAACGTTGTTCAAGTGCATTTAAAGACAGGTTGAGGCAGTGTAATGACTCATCTAAAAACTGTCTTTTTGGCTGACCAAACTCGGATGTTTGAGCATAGTGCGCCAAAAATGGTGAAACCTTGGGATAACAGTAAAGACAGATAAGAAAATCCACTTCTTCTGCAGCTTTAGCCAGATTTGGGTTGTCATGCAGTCGCAAATCATTGGTAAACCAATACAGTCCTATTGTTTTGTTCAAACGAAGCTCCTTTTGGCACTTTTCTGTTATGCGCATGCCAGATTCTACGAACCTTAGTTGGTCAAGATCAGCACTTCGTTTACATTGCTCAAAACTCCATCACTCAAACTTTTATGGTAAACAGAATGTTACGAAGGATTTTATGAAATTTTAAAATCAAGACTAATATTCATGAAACCATTTGATTATTTGCTCATATTTTTTAAGAAAACCAAGCAAAAATGACAAAAAATAAAGCGATATTGTTTTATATCCGTTACCCTTAGCTTAATTCCATTTTGCTTGTAACACTGCAGAAATGACCGACGAATTTAAGAAATCAACCGCGAATCTAAAAAAAGCGGTACCACTGATGATAAAAAACCACGTAGCGGCAACACCAGCCAACTACGCACTGTGGTACACCTACGTAGACAAAACTATCCCAGAGCTGAATCAAGAATTAGATATAGTTCTTGAGAACTATGACGTCTGCCCACCAGCAATGCATAAGCAGCTCTATAACAGCTATGTTGCGAGTAAAGCAGAAACCAGCTTAGAAGAACTCAAAACAAATGTAGAAGTGCTTTTGGGCGAAGTCTCTAGCTCGATGACTGACACGATTACCGACACCTCCTCCTTCTCCGACATGGTGGATAAGAGCTTTAACAAACTAGAAAAAGTTGAAGACAATAGCCTCAGCATCGAAGAAGTGATGAATGTAGTGCGTCAGCTTGTTGCAGAGTCTCGTGAAATACGCCACTCGACGAAGTTCCTAAATAGCCAACTCACAACGGCTAGCGAAGAGATCTCTCGCCTTAAGAATCAGCTAGCAGAAGTGCAGAAAGACGCCTTGTTCGATGGCTTATCCAACCTGTATAACCGTCGCGCTTTCGATAACGACCTGCAAATGCTGATCGATAACAACCAAGCAATGACACTGATCATGTTGGATATCGACCACTTCAAAGCATTCAATGACAACTACGGTCACCTATTCGGAGATACCGTAATCAAAGCCATTGCTCGTCGACTGCAACAAAGTTGTCGTGACGGCATCAGTGCTTATCGCTTTGGTGGTGAAGAGTTTGCCCTTATCGTACCAAACAAGTCACTGCGAATCGGTCGACAATACGCTGATACGCTTCGTCGAATGATTGAAAAGCTGCGTGTTCGTGACAAACGTTCAGGGAGCCAAGTACAAAGCATCACCGCCTCTTTTGGTGTTGCAGAATTTGAAGTTGGTGACACGCTCGATAGCATCGTAAACAAAGCTGATAAACAATTGTATGAAGCGAAACAACTCGGTCGTAACCGCGTAATGCCGCTTTAACACAGTCAAAACGAACAGGCGAAAGCCATTCAAACTGGCTGAAAATATAAACAAAACCCCAAGCAAGTGCTTGGGGTTTTGTCTTTCTTGGGCTGGCTCGTTATTCTCTGTACTTCTTAGCTCATTAATCAATGCTATAGCAGTAGCTTAAGAAGTAATCGTCGCCATTTTTCGCGGTGTACTCTTTGTCTTCACTGCACGCCATTGGCTTTCCTTTCTTATCGCCTTTGATTAAGCTGATCCAATGACGCATCGCGGTCGGCGCATTACCAATTAGCTCAGGGCTAAAGGTAGTACGCGTTTCCAGTTGGATGTCGTCAATATCCATCAACTCCACACAACCCGTGCCTTTGTGACAACCGAACATTACTTCAACGTGACTGCCTGATTCATCTTTGAATAGGATCGATTTTGGATCTTCTTTCTCTCCTGTGTACGCCACAAAATGCTTTGGACTTTTCAGACCACTGTGTGTGCCGTCCTTGAAGTACGCCATTACGTGTCTGTAGTCGATCACGTAGCTTGATACATCTTGGTGTGACCCACTCTCCAATGGGAACATACGGTCCAGTAGTTGCTTCGCCTTAACTTGCTTCTCGCTCTGCTGCTCAGCACTTACCGCCTCGACGGCAAATACGGCTTCAGCGATAAATGGGCGTTCTTGTTGTTGGATGTCTTTTTTATCGAAGTTCAGCATATTCATCGTCGTTTCCTCGCACTTAAACACTCTTCCTAGAGTAAAAACTTAAAACCTCTGTTTAAGTTTCAGGCAAATCTGTGAAGTTGATGGTTAATTTCCTTGCCTGCTCATTATGTAGACTAGCGAAATATTGACTACAATTTCACAACAAAAATTTTACAATGTGAATTTTACAAAATGTCTGTGTCAAAAAGTCTTATCCGCCAATCTCACTTCTTAGGAACGAAAATTCGTAACCTAAGGAAGAACAACCATTTAACGATGGAAGATTTGTCTGCGCGTTGCGTTAGGATTAATCCTGAATACGCTCCGTCAGTTTCTTACTTATCCATGATCGAACGTGGAAAACGCGTTCCGAGCATTGATATGTTGGAAGTGATTGCCGAAGTTTTCCAAAAAGAACCCGCTTGGTTTTTGGACGATGAACCAGAGCTAGAAGCCATTACCCCCAACAAAGGTAATCGTGGTGGCATCAACGGAATGGCGCTCGAACCAAGCTTTTTATTCTCTAACGACATCCTACAAATCGCGATACCGGAAATGCTCTCTCAAACCGGCATCACGGGGCGTCAGTTCGCTCATCTCTTGATTCGAGCGCATCAAGAGAACCACCAAAACCACTTCCCGGACTTAGAACGAGCGGCAGAAGAGGTTGGCTTAAAACGTCTTAATCTTTCGGTAGAGGATCTGATTGATATTGCGAAAAGCATGGGATTGGATATTCGCTGGGTAGACCGCGCGCCACAAGATGTGATTGATGAACTCGGTGTGAGTGCCAAGCAGTTGATCACCTCGTTTATGGAAGCACCAGGGACCATCTACCTCAACAAGCGCATGCGAGACTACCCGACTCGATTGAAGTACGACTTAGCGGTATACATTGGGCACCGAGTGCTGCACAGCAGTGACGGCATGAATAACGTGTTGTCGATTGGTCACCAGAACAACTGGGAACAAAGCGGTTCGCAGGTTTCTAACTCTGAACTCAACTCACAAGATATTTTACAAGCGTGGCGCGATTTCGAGTCGAGTTTCTTTGCTGGGGCGTTGTTGTGTCCGAAAGTGCCATTTCGTCAGTTACTTGACCGCTCTGGCTATGAAATTGATGTTCACAAAAAAGCGGGCGTCTCGCCTTCTGTCGCGATGCGCCGCATGACGGTAGTGTCGCCATACCCACACTGGCATTACTTTGATGCCTATGGTCCAGGCAAACTGAAAGCCGTATATCGCGGTAATGGTATCCCTCTGCCTTGGGGGAACATGCGTAAAGTCAATGACCCTTGTCAGCACTGGGCGGTGTTCCGCCGCTTATCACAACCGCTGGACACCAGCTCGGCGCAAATTTCGATTCTTAACGTCGGTAACGAACCCCGCATCTATTGCTGTGAATCGGTCAACGTATTTGACCCTGCAGGTAATAATCGCGTTCTGTGTGCAGGTATTGACCTCAATCCAGCGATTTCAGCCCAAGGTGGTGATGCGATTGCGATTGCTGAAGAGTTGAAGTCACTGTGTGTGTCTTCCGGTGGTAGTACTGTGATTCCACAGCACATCAAGAAAGATCTCACAACGATTGCCAAAATTCTCAACATCAATTGGATCGAACGAGGGATTCAAACTCAAGCAAGATTGATTTGTTCAAGAGGAGCAGTGTGTCCAAGGCAACCAAGTTGTTATAACAAGTGTGGCGAATCAGATGATTCGGGCGATGAGAGGCAAATTATTGAACTATAAAAAGAAAAAACGCCAATCACAATGAGGTGATTGGCGGTATATACTTGTGAACAATGTGTATTCACTAACAACGTCAGTTGGCTAGGTGACCCTCGGCTTAATAAGGGTCACTCTGTATAAAGCACGATGCGTGCCAACTTTTAAAACTGCGTTTTTTCTTCGATCTTGATGCATATTGATGATTTATTAACCACACATTTTGCAAATCGCATTTGCAAAATGCAAACAACTGCAAAATATGCCACAACATGCATTGCTACTAATCCCTTTGTCAGCAATGTCCTTTCTTAGTGATAAGAACGGCTTAAATGAAAAAGCCTCGCTAAGTGTGCGAGGCTTTTCGTTTAAATGTTTTAAGCGGGTGCTATACCATTCGTTTTAGCCGCCATAGTGTTTCTGTTGATACATTCGCTCGTCAGCGATTTTCATCATTTGCTGAGATGAAATCATTTCAGGGTCAAACATCGCGTAACCCATGCTGGTTCGCAGGTATATCAATTCTTCTTCATAGATCACCGGCGTTGAACACAAGGCAAACCTCAGTTTTTTCAACAACGCTTGAATGTTTTCTTCAGTCTTAGGGTTATGCACGATGATAAGAAACTCGTCGCCCCCCATTCGCGCCACAATATCTGATCGGCGCAATGTGCTTTTGATTCTTTCTGCACACGCCACCAACACCTTGTCCCCTGCGTCATGCCCATAGGTATCGTTAATATGCTTAAAATGATCGAGGTCGATGTTAACCAAGGCAAAGCTATAACGCTTTTTATAGCGCTTGGCGATCTCAAACTGCTGTTGATAAGACTTCATAAAGTAACGACGATTTGGCAGCTGAGTAAGCTCATCATGCAATGCACGGCTGTCCGCTACAATGTATAGGCGATAAATAACAATGAGCGCAATGCTCAAAGCAAGCACGATCGGATAGCCAACTAAACGCGCCATTTGTAATACATACCAAGGCACTTGTTGTTCTAACTCACCATTGGAGTACACCGCTAGACTCCAGCCACCATATGGGAAGAACACTTGCTCTTTGGCATAAATGTCCTCTTCTCTTCCCGGATTGCCAAAGATAACATCACCTAGCTCACCGCCACTGTCGTAGCCACGCATCGTCATTTGATATTGGTAAGAAAAATCAATGACACCCGTTTCTCTCAACAAACCATTGAAATCGATCACCGCACTAATAACGCCCCAATAGTCTTTATTAGTCGGAGGATCGCGGAACACAGGAACGCGCACAATCAACCCTTTACCGCCTTGTACAAGCTCGACAGGACCGGCGATAAATATCTCTTCAATGTCTTTGGCTTTTTGTACCTGAACCCATTGAGTAGGCACGCTACGATAATCAAGACCAATCACACGTTCATTGCCCTTTCGAGGGTATATATAACCGACGACATCATTTTCTGCGATGCCAATAACAGTAATGTGATTACTTTTGCTTAAGATACGATTCGCCGCCAAATTCAGCTTGTGTGTTTCGCTGTTCGGCAGCAATGTGATAAGCGTAGCCAGAGTGCTGGCCTTATATATGTCAGCCATCAGTTCCGCTTCCAAATTGGAACGGAGCATAGAAAGTTGTTCTTTGGCCTCAACTTGAACTCGCTCTCGGTGCAGACTGAGCTGATTTTGGTGTAATAGCTCAATAACTCCAACGCACAGGGCAAAAAAAGTGAGGAAGAACAATGCAAAGTAACCTTGCTTCTTCGGTGAGTACCGCATCTGTTCCCCACTAACTCATGGCAAACCAAGAGTTTTCTTTATTTATTGTTAAAATACTTATTTACTAAAAGAATAACCAATAGCCATCGTAAAGGTAATAAATATTTGTTCATTTTATAAAAGAGAAAGGTAAAGTGAGATGCAGGTACAAGGCGATTTATTCAAAAGCTCATTTTGGCAAGAAGTAGCACAAGGCAAGATCTACCATGATCCTCACTTTCTGAGTCATTCAGAAGCCGACCATTACTTTT
The DNA here is from genome assembly GCF_024181835.1 of Vibrio sp. Y29_XK_CS5. NCBI lineage: Bacteria > Pseudomonadati > Pseudomonadota > Gammaproteobacteria > Vibrionales > Vibrionaceae > Vibrio > Vibrio sp. Y29_XK_CS5. The sequence goes on along the minus strand of NZ_JAMZAM010000001.1, from coordinate 63,260 downwards.
CCCAATTGCGAACAACCCTACCTTGGCAACAAGAAAGCATCATGATGTTTGGTCGCTCAGTTCTACAACCTCGTTTGCAAGCATGGCACGGCGATGCAGCGTACACCTACTCCGGGCTCACAATGGTACCTCACCCTTGGACCACAGAACTTAGTGATCTCAAAGGACGCTGCGAAACCATTGCAGACGTTTCGTTCAACTCAGTATTGGCAAACCTATATCGCAATGGACAAGATTCAATGGGCTGGCACCAAGACAACGAACCAGAATTGGGAAGAAACCCGATTATTGCGTCGATTAATTTGGGGGAAACTCGTCGGTTTGTGCTAAGGAATTTACATTGTAAAACCCAAATAGAGTATGAACTCAGCCATGGTTCACTGCTTATCATGGCAGGTGAGCTTCAGCACCATTGGAAGCATGCTGTCCCAAAAACTGCAAAAACCAAAGGAGAACGCATCAACCTAACGTTCCGCCATATCGTGACTAACTATTGACTGAGCCATTACATACCGATAAAGCATTGATGGTAGGTTTGAATTCTGGCTTTCTAACGGAATGTGTATATGCGTATCAAACCTCTCAGCTTAGCCGTGTTGCTCTCATGCTCACTGGTTTTTCAGGCGCAAGCCTCTCAAGAGTCTCCAGCTTTGACCTATTCACAATCTGCTCAGTTGATCAAAAGTACCTATGAGTCACAGCTCTATACCTTACCAGCGTTTCGAGAAGGGCATTTCGGTCTTCGTATGTACCGCCAAACTTTGGATGATAAATACTTACCTGCGGTATGGACTGACATGGCGCAAGTTGCCAGCCGTTTAAATCGCTTTGCCAGCGATGTCACCACACCAGAACAGATTTTTCTGTATTCAGAGGAACGTTTAGCCAGCTACCATGACGACGAAGACGAGCGCGGGCAGCGCCGTTATACCGTTACCAAACATCAACCAGAATACTTGTATTTAGGTGTTGATTTACTTGGCGCAATGGCACGAGCCGATGAGTATGGTTTAAAACATAAGCAAGACAAAACGCTGAGAAGCATACTAAAACGTTATGACTTTGCTCGTTACGCCACTGACCCCGCCATGATTGAGGCTTGGGCAGCTCAGTTGGCGAATCAGGTTTATTGGTTGCGTCAACTCGGCGAGCAAGATGTCGTTAAAGCGTTTACAGATGCATTCCGAAGCACCTACCCAGATAGCCTAGATAAGAAGCTCTCACCGCAACAATACGGCAATAAGATCTACGGCATGACACACATCATTTTTGGAGATTCTCAGTACTACCAAAAACAGGTTAACGAAGCCGATCATCAATGGATCTATGACTACTTTCGCGACAACATAGACACCATCATTCTCCGTTCAAAAGAAGATGTGATTGCTGAAGTCGGCATTACTTTCTTGTTGGCTGGTTTGGATAACGATCCGGTTGTTGAAAAAACACGTCAAGCGATTCAAAGCGCCCTTAATACTGAGCAAGGCATGATCCCTTCTGTGGATGGTGAGTTCGACCTAACTTATGGTGAACACCGTAATGTCCTCGCGATCATGCTGTTAGATTGGCAAGGAGTGCATCAAGCACCGACGGTAAAAAACCAACCACAAGCGTTTAGTTCAGTACCATACGGATTGGTACCCAAGTCGTAATCGACCTTACTGAATCTAGTTTGAGATCAGGAAGCAGAGCTAAACACTCTGCTTCTTAAGCATTTGCTCGTAGCGAACCAAGCGAAAATCTTGAAATCCTTGCATCACGCTCCGGATCATTGGGTTCTCAAAAAATTGCCGGCTGGTTCCTGTGTAGAAAGTGATGCAATGACTTGAACAACATCGTTCTAAAAAACAATCTTCCATAAACTGATTCAAGCTATGATCCCGAATCGGGAAAAACACCATCAAATCTTTACTAATTTCAACAATATGATTGAGTAATTGAGTTCGAATTGACTTGGTCAAAAATACAACGCTGACCAAGTAAATGGCGTTATTCTTCTGTTCATACACCACATGTCCAATCAGCATTCTTTGGTAATAGAAACAGTAGATTTTAGGTTGATGAAGCTCAAGCTCATTCAGAGTTTCGACAAGCTCGTTCCCATTCAAACGTTGATGGGAATCCATAACTAATGATCTATCTTCTCCTTCCAATTTATCCAAAGATACGTGACTGGTATGCGTGATCTCATACTCGTACACCGTACTTAAATTTTGGAAGTTGACCGGATGTTGGAGTGCTTTCTTAACACTCTTCAGCTCTTGAGTATCGTAGTGATATGGTTGCTGAAAGAAATGTGCGATCCCGAGACGTCGCAGTAACGTCGGCTCTATTTTCCTCCTCTCCCACTGGCTCAGCGTTGCTTGATTCAAGCTAGAGAATACACGGTGTGAAGAAGAAAGCAGCTCCGCCAAACTGTCTTGTGAGTATTTATATTTCTTTCTAAAGTGCTTCAATGCATCAGCAAATTGAAGTCGGTCGAACTGCATTTTTTCTCCTAGCCAAACGCCGTTAGTTTCGAAAATATGTATATTTACACACCAAATCTTGATTCTGTACGTCAATCACAATTCAACTCAAAATACCCGTATTACACGACGTTATCTGTAACGCCTTCGGGGTAATTCGCATGCAGTGGAGAAGCTTCTTGTTCAAAACCAACGCGACTGCCCCTCGGAATCACGACTAATCCACCATCCGTAATGTGAAAACGTTCTTTGTCTCTCTCCGGCTTTTCCCCAATCACGGTACCCGGAGCAATCTGAACATCTTCTTCAATGATAGTACGTGTAATGCGACTATTTTCTCCAATTTTGCACCGTCCCATTAATACGGATTCGTGCAGAATACTGTTTTTACCCAGCTCACAATCCACACCAATGACTGAGCGAATTGAACACGCCCCCTCAATATGGCAACCAGAAGCAATATAGCTGTCCTTAACGCGGACTTTGATCCCTTCAATATCGCAATATTGGCTTGGTCGTTGCGATTCAATTTGTCGGCTCAGCAACGCACTGGTAGATGGTTTGCTAGTATCACTTTGTTCCGCCAGCATCATCATTTGTAGTCGCCAATAATCATCAATGTTATTAACGTTGTGCCAATACATAGGCGCTTGCTTTGCGTCAATCTCGCCGAGGTCAAACAACACGGTTTTTACTCTACGCGCAAGCAGTGCAACGATGTCCTTGGTCAAATCATGCTGACCATCCAGCTTCTTGGCATTATTAAACAAACCTTTGACCAACACGGGGCGCTGAAAGAGGTAATTTTCCGTTAATACCATGGCAAAGCCTGGTTTGTTTGGAATTTCTGCTGGAATTGGGGGCTGGTGTTGAATATCAATGACTTGACGGTGTTCATCTAACTCAACGACATGATACTGAGACGCTTGTGCGACAGGAACCTGAGCCACAACTAACGTGAGTTCGGCATTTTGGATTTGATGGTAGTGCAACAAAGAAGAAATGTAATTGCGATGGATTTGCTCACCACCGACCAGCAAGACATGTTCATCGGAGGGTCGATTGATGACATCTAAATGCTGCAATAAAACATCAGTCCAATTCTGTTGCAGCTTAGGTAATAACTTAGCTTGAGAATAAATGGGTTCGAGCACTTCGATTCTCGATTTGTAGTGCTGCCATGCATGCTTAAGGTGAGCAACTAACGGTGCGCAATAAAAACGACTGAGGACAAGATTACGCTTTATTCCTGCTTGAATGAGGTTGGTTAGCGAAAAATCAATTAAACGGTGAGAACCTACGAAAGGTGTGATGGATTTACAGCATGTTTGAGTGAGTGGACCTAACCCTGTCCAACCTTTATCGGTTAATACTACCGATACGACTTTTGACGTCACGTACGACTTCCTTATTCTATTAATAAATTAGAAAGTAAATGCAAACCGTACGCAAGCACTATTCAATCCTGATGTGAATTTACTCAATAATGAATATTGTCGAGCAATAGCCTACCTAATATTTAACCTAGCTCTCATTCAAATAATTTATAAAATAAAACCCGCCGAAGTGGCGGGTTTTGAATGGCTGTTTATGTGGAGGCGTTCCTTATAACGAGATAAAGATACCTGCTAAACACGCACTCATTAAGTTCGCTAATGTACCAGCCGCTACCGCTTTCAGACCCATGTTCGCTACGTCTTTACGACGTTCTGGAGCCATCACACCGATAGAGCCAAGTTGAATTGCAATAGAACCGATGTTCGCGAAACCACACAGCGCAAACGTGATGATCACTTGTGTGTGTTCAGTCAGCGTTGCTTTATGTTGTACGAAGTCGATAAATGCAACAAATTCGTTCATTACGATTTTCTGACCGATGTAAGAACCTGCCGCTAATACTTCGTGACCCGGAACGCCGATTAACCAAGCGAGAGGGGCAAATAGGTAGCCAAAGATCGCTTGTAGCGTGATGCCCGCAAAGCCGAACATTTCGCCTAGGTTTTCCAGACCCGTGTTCACCATTGCAATCACACTCACAAATGCGATCAGCATCGTACCTACCGCAACCGCAACTTTCATACCGCCCATCGCGCCGCTTGCTAGCGCGTCGATCACGTTGCTCTCTTCAGACTTATCCAATTCGATGTTGTTGTAATCGCTTGGCGTTTGACGCTCTGGCACAATGATTTTTGCCATCAACAGGCTACCTGGAGCAGCCATGAAGCTCGCTGCGATTAGGTATTTCAGCTCTACACCTAGACCTGCGTAACCACCTAGTACACTACCTGCAACTGACGCCATACCACCAGCCATTACCGCGAACAGTTCTGAACGAGTCATGTTTTGCAAGAAAGGACGGATAAGAAGTGGCGATTCGCCTTGAGAGAGGAAGATGTTACCTGTTGCAACAAGAGATTCTGCTTTGCTGGTCCCCAAGAACTTTTGGATGGCACCACCGATAAATTGAATCACTTTTTGCATGATACCCAAGTAGTAAAGGGCAGAGATAAGAGCGCTGAAGAAGATGATGATAGGAAGAACGCGAACCGCGAAGATGAAACCAGTAGAAGCGAGGTCACCGAAGAGGAACTTGATGCCTTCATCGGCAAAACTCAATAACCCAGCGACACCATTGCTCAAACTGGCTAACGCCGCTTGTCCCCAAGGGAAGTAGAGCACCAAGGCTGCGAAACCCATTTGAAGCAGCAATGCTCGAGACACGGTTTTCCAATTGATTGAAGAACGGCTCTCTGACAGCAGGAACGCACAACCTAATAGTGCAACAATACCAAATAGACTAAATAGAACACTCATGAATCGGACCTACTGAACGTTGAAAAAGAAAGGAATGCCAAAAGCATTGGCAGAAGAAAGGGACAACGCATCGAGTGACAACGCACTCGTAGATCCAAATTGAAGGAAGAACGGATAGTTCGACATCTTATTTTTACCTTATACAAGCAATTGAACGTAGCTGGTCCGGTCCGTGGGGTCATTCACTGCTGGAGAGCTCTCGACTCTTCCTGCTCCATGTGACGGCTTGTATGGGTAAGGGTCCTGAACAACGAACCCTAATTCCCGCTTAAACGGGTCGCAAGTATAGCCAACAAAAAGAGATATTCATCACATTTATTTACGCAAACGTTCAAGCGTTCATAATTTAAGCAAAGATGCTATTTTGTGGTCATACTTGTAGGGAAAATAGGGGTATTAGGAGGGTGACGAATAGTGAAATCACCAAAAATGAACAATAAATGTCCAATCGAACACCAAAGACCAAAAATGAGCAATTTTGCTCTCGCCAATCTATGGATTTTGGATATACAATTTGGAACGCTTCATTTCGAAGCCTCTGTGTATTCAGAGCATCATGATGCCGAGATGGTGAAATTGGTAGACACGCTAGCATGAGGTGCTAGTGCCTTAGGTGTGAGGGTTCGAGTCCCTCTCTCGGCACCATTCCTTTCTTTCAAAGAATTTAGAGTGTAATGCAAAGTTCTAAACAGGCAAAACAGTCCGCTGACGCTAATCAATTACTTAGCGAGCTTGCGGTGCACGCCTTATTACACCTGCACTTCAAAATCCACGCATCATCGCGAATTCTTCCTCTTAAAGAACGTAACGACCTACTGCAAAAATGGCTTAAGCCTAAGCTCAAAAGTAATCGCTACAAACTGATTAAAAAGCCATTAAAGTCTCTGACTCAACAGGCAAAAGGGGAAAATGGCAATCTAGAAGCTTTACTTGAACGTTGTGTAGGTGCCGATAAACCTAGTAACCCACAACCTCACCTCGATAGCTACCTACTGCTGATCAACGAAGTCGAGAAGAAATTGGGTACGACGGTTCTGCTTTCTCGTCCTGAAGATGTCGATTTATCCCACGACCAACATGGTTGTTTGCTATGTGTTCTGTCTGATAACTTAAACCAACACTTCGACGATAATAACGCCTTAATCGCACCTATTTCGATGCTTTTCCGTGGACCTATGAGTCAACGTTCTCTGTTCTTAGGTAGTATTTATGCCAGCAATACCTTCAATTACGAAGTGCTGTACCAAGACGAGCAGTTTGTGCGAATCACGCTGGATTTAGCATAACTCGACACCCAGATGAGTTAAAAAAGCCGCGAAGTTCGCGGCTTTTTGCTTAATTAACGTTTATCAATCTCTGAAGTATCGACAACCCGAAGAGTTCTCAATCCAGTTCGCGGAAACGAGCCGTAAAGTGGCGAAGTACTGGAGGTTCGTATTCAAACGTCAATCCTTTTAGTTCATCAGCACGATTCTTCAACTCGATGATCGCATCGGCGATGTAATCCATGTGATCGTTGGTGTAGACACGACGTGGAATGGTCAAACGCATCAACTCAAGTTCTGAAGCTTTTTGTTTACCCGTTTCCGGATCTCGACCAAGCAACAGTGAGCCAATCTCTACCGCACGAATGCCTGCCTCTAAATACAAGGCATTACACAGTACCTGTGCAGGGAATTGATCCGCGGGGATATGCGGTAAGATCTTCGCCGCATCAACGAAGACAGCATGACCACCTGTTGGGTATTGAATTGGAATACCCCCTTCGCGTAGACGTTCACCCAAATATTGTACTTGGCTAATACGGTAGTGAAGATAGTCTTCATCCGCACCTTCATACAACCCGCGAGCCAAGGCTTCCATATCACGACCCGCCATACCACCGTAAGTGACAAAGCCTTCCATCGGTACACATCGTGTTTGAACCGCTTGGAAAAGCTCTTGATGATCGCGAATACAACACATACCACCAATGTTCACCATCGGGTCTTTCTTCGCAGACATAGTGAGCATGTCGCCGTATTGGTACATCTCGCGAATGATTTCGAGAATCGATTTGTTCTCATAACCCGCTTCACGCTGCTTGATAAAGTAAGCGTTCTCACAGTAACGAGCCGAATCAATCACCACAGGGATGTCGTACTTGGTTGCGATTTCGTACACGCTGCGCATATTTTCCATCGACACAGGCTGACCACCAGAGCTGTTACACGTTACCGTCGTGATGATCGCACAGATATTGTTAGAACCGTGTTCTTCAATCGTTGCCACCAGCTTATTGAGGTCAAAATTACCCTTCCAGTCGTATGGTGTGGTGGTATCAAACGCTTCTTCCGTCACCACGTTAATCGCTTTACCGCCATTGAGTTCAATGTGACCCGCAGTGGTATCGAAGTGGTAATTCGAGATAAATACGGGCGTTTCACCACCGCGAACCTGACGCATACGCTCAATCAAAGCTGGGAATAGAATTTGCTCCGCCCCGCGACCTTGGTGCGCTGGCACAGTAAGCTTGTAACCAAAGAAATGCTCCACCGCATCGCACAAGTTGTAATAGTTACGACTGCCAGCATAGGACTCATCGCCCATCATGATGCCTGCCCACTGATTGTCACTCATAGCACCAGTGCCAGAGTCGGTCAGCAGATCGATGTAGACATCATCACTACGAAGAAGAAATGGGTTAAAGCCCACTTGTTTAAGGGCAACTTCTCGGTCAGCCAAGGTCGTCATTTTGATTGGCTCAACCATTTTGATACGGAACGGTTCTGGGATACGTTTCATTGTTAATTTCCTTATACGCACGACCCTACGCACTTAAGCGTAAGATTAAAAACAAACTGATAAATTGCTTTTCAATGCGGAAGCATTGAGGAAATTAACGTGCAGAGATTTTGCTAAGAAGAGACAAGCAGTAGTCTAGGTTGTACCAGAACGACAGCACCAAACGGCTATCGAGAATATCCTTAATTCTCATCGTCTTCGTCCTCCTGATAAAAAGAAAAGCCAGAAACCCCATGTCTCTGACCTTTTCAATATAGTGCAGTTTTCAACCAAATTTCAGTGAAGCTTACCTCATTTTACGAAGGTCTCACCCTTTTCATTCTGCGTTTGATGTTGTTCTCTTTGACCATGTAGTCGAACAAAGGAGCAAACAAGTTGGCAAACAGAATCGCTAACATAATGCCTTCCGGATAGGCGGGGTTGAGTACACGGATAAATATCGTCATCACACCAATCAAGATACCGTAAGCCCACTTACCACCGTTAGTGAACGCAGCGGATACTGGGTCTGTCGCCATAAAGAAGGTACCAAACGCAACACCACCAATCACAAAGTGCCAGTAAAACGGCATAGAGAACATAGGATTAGTATTCGAGCCAATCGCATTAAGCAGTAGCGACGTCACAGCTAAACCCGCAAAGACCCCAGCAACAATTCGCCACGAAGCGATCTTCATAAAGATCAGCACCAGACCTGTGAGCGCAATCAACAAGGTCGAGACTTCCCCCATTGAACCCGGAAGGTTACCAACAAATGCGTCCATCCATGAGATTGGTTGGCCCGTCATGTTGTTCGTCAAAGCACTTTGACCACCTTCATACCACTGGCTCAGCGGTGTAGCGCCAGAGTAACCATCTGCCGCAACCCAAACAGCGCCGCCAGACATGTTAGCGGGATAAGCAAAGTACAAGAATGCGCGACCAGCCAATGCTGGGTTTAGGAAGTTACGCCCCGTACCGCCAAAGATTTCTTTCGCCACTACGATACCAAAAGTGATACCCAACGCGGCTTGCCACAATGGGATGGTAGGCGGGAGAATTAACGCAAACAGAATGGAGCTAACAAAGAAGCCTTCATTCACCTCGTGCTTGCGGACAATAGCAAACAGCACTTCCCAAAAGCCGCCAACTACAAACACAGTCGCGTAGACAGGCAAAAAGTAGGTTGCACCGACCAGCATTTTACTCGCCCAACCCGCTTGGCTGGCCGCCTCTACTGAACCCCAAACCCAACTCAGCCCCCAAGAGGCATCAATAGCTTGTTGTGCGGCAGCTTGGTCAAGGCCGTACAGCAAAGCATCGCTGGATTGCTGCCCGATGTTATACATACCCCAAAACATCGCGGGGAATACGGCTAACCACACCATGATCATGATGCGCTTCAAATCGATGCTGTCTCGAACATGGGTTACGCCGTGATTCACTTTACCCGGCGTATAAAAAAGGGTTTCAACAGCTTCGAAGAGTGGGTAGAACTTGTGGTACTGGCCTCCCGGTTCAAACTTTGGTGAGACCTTTTCAAAATAATGCTTCAGACTCATAACGTCTCCTCCTCTAAAGAGTGTTACGAATAGCCATCGAAAGGCGATCGTTTTTAACTCTTTCATCTTTCCGATACGTATCTATGAGCTGTTACGGAATGCCTCGTGATTATGTAAACCGTGAAAGTCGTGCTTATACTCAATCAATAGCAAAACAACGGAGTGAATTATGAAGTTAAGGATGATGTGGACGGCTGTTTTGGTGTTATCTGCCCTGCCATTTGCAACCAGCACATTCGCAGTCGACAAACAAATGTCACCAGCTTTGAAGAAGAAAATGCAAGCCATCTGCAGCTCACAAGGTGGTGTACCAGGTGGTTGGCAGATTGCGAAAGTTACACCAGATGCGGAGCGCTCACTCAGTATGATTCTGCATCAAATGAACGCGACGGATAAGCTAAAACAAATCAATGATGTGAGAACTCAAGTCGTTGGCGGCATACACTACGCGATGGAGTTTGAACTCAAAGACGGGCAAGTGTGGAATGCGATTGTCTTGCACAGCGCCCGCGGCGATTACATGATCGAAAGACACGCCAAGAAGGGCGAACTTTGCCCTAAAGATGGCAACTCCTAATTCCCAGATTCAAATACAACAAAGGCGACAGTTTAGTCGCCTTTGTTTTATACCATTTTCGCCTCTATCTTCTCATTCACTTTATCGCAAATATATTCCCCAATGGGCATTGCAGATGTCGCTGCAGGAGAGGGGGCGTTGCAAACGTGTAGGCTTCTTGCGCTCTCGGCAAACAGGAAGTCATGAACCAAAGTGCCATCGGATAACACTGCTTGCGCGCGAATACCCGCAGGATATGGTTTGAGGTCTTCGACCTTGATGCTTGGGCAGTACTTATTGACCAGTTTGAGATAGCCCGGCTTCCACCACGAGTTCTTGAACTCATCCAATCCGATTTTTAGATGCTTTTGTGTTACCTTCCAGAAACCGGAGAATCTGAGCATTTGCATGGTATCTTGCAAGCTGAAGTTGACCTTATCGTACCCTTCTCGCTTCCAGCCTTGCACCGCATTTGGACCAACAGTCACACTGCCATCAATCATACGAGTCAGGTGGACGCCCAAGAATGGCAAATCAGGGTCGGGAATTGGGTAAATAAGATGATTCACCACTTGGTCGTGTTTGCTATCTAAGCGGTAGTATTCACCACGATAAGGGATGATCTGAAAATCGGTTGGAATACCCATCATCTTAGTCATACGATCCGCCATCAAGCCGCTGCAAGTAACCAAGAACTTGGTATTAAGTTGCATGGTTTGACCGTCTGAAATGCAGGTCAATTGGACTTCTTCGTCCTTCTCTTCGGCAGCCACCACTTTAGTTCTCAGGCTAATTTGCCCGCCGAGCTTTTGGAACTCTTCCGCCATCTGCTCAGTGACCAAACGATAATCGACAATACTGGTGGTTTTGACATAAATCGCGCCCAAGCCAGTGATGTTTGGCTCAGCCAGCTTGAGTTGAACTTCATCAAGTAGCTTTACGTCGATGCCGTTTACATAGCAGCGCTCATAGAGGGCATTCATGCGTTCGACTTCTTGCTCATTGGTCGCAACCAGTAACTTGCCACAGTTCTCCACTGGAATATCGTGCTCAGCACAGAACGAAATGGTTCGCTCTACCCCACGCTTACAAAAATCGGCTTTTAAGCTGCCTGGTGCGTAGTACACCCCAGCATGAATCACGCCACTATTGTGTCCGGTTTGATGCTTGGCAAAACCGGACTCTTTCTCAACCAATAAAATGGATTTTTCTGGATGACGTTGCTGCAGTTGCCATGCCGTCGACACACCAACGATACCGCCACCAACAATGATGTAGTCATAGACTGATTTCATACGACCTCTTATAAAACCGATAGTTGAGATTGTTGCAATTTGAACTTGCGACCACTGTAAATGAACACCGCGACAAATACCGCGCAGCTTGCCACACGAACCAACATTGGGATGTCGTGCCAAACCAGCAATGTACCCACCACTACCAACAAGAGACGCGTCAGAATGTTTAGAGGACCTTCCAAATAACCTTCAATCGCACCAATCAATGCATAGGTACCGATGATGGCAAAGAAGCCTACAGTAATCACTGACGTTACATCCCAACTTACTAAGCCTGTGTAAGCAATCAACAGCGGTACAAGATACAAACCTTTGGCGATTTTCCACGCCATCAAACCAGTGCGCATTGGCGGTGTTTTCGCGATGGTTGCAGCAGCAAATGCGGTCAAACACACTGGTGGTGTTACGTTACTGTCTTGCGATAACCAGAAGATGATTAGGTGAGCAGCCAGCAATGCCAAGCCTACCGCTTCCATACCCAAACTTTGCTCTAGTAGGGTTTCCATAAAGTCCGCAGGCACTAGCGCCACCATTTCCTTTGCGGATTCCAACGCCATTGGTGCGTTAAGCAGTTCCAACTTTTCTGGCGCCGCCAACATGAAGATGGCTTTTGCTTGTTCAGGCAATTGACCCGATACCATCAATTCAAGCAATTGGTTTTCTGCAATCAACTTGTAAAGCGCAGGGGCAGACAGTGTTCCCAATACAATATACGCCGCTGTTACAGGTAAACCCATACCCAAAACAAGAGAAGCGAGTGCAATCAAAACGATCATGATGAACAAGTCACCATTCGCCCAACCATCGATCATCAATGAGAAGGTGTTGCCGATGCCCGTTGTACTGATCACGTTGATCACCAAACCGATACCCACCAGCAATACGGCTGTTGTCGCCATGTTTTTCGCACCTTGCGATAGCGCTTCGATGATCGCTTTTGGTCCCATCTTGTGATCTTTCGAGAACCAAGACGCCACCACCACTGAGATGATCGACAAGCCCGCAGCGTAAGTCGGTGTAAAACCTTGAACCAACAAAGTAACCAATACCGCCAGCGGGATAAGGTTGTGCCAACCGCTGATCAACACTTTCAGTAGAGATTCATCGCTGGTCGTGATTTTTTGAACGCCGCTGCGTTTGGCTTCGATACGCACAAAGAACGCCACAGACAAGAAATAGATAAGAGCAGGAATAAAAGAAACTGCGATGATATCGACATAAGGAATTTGCGTGTAAGACGCCATGATGAAAGCACCCGCCCCCATCACTGGTGGCATCAACTGACCACCTGTTGACGCCGCAGCTTCCACCCCCGCCGCAAAGCGCGAAGGGAAACCTGCTTTTTGCATTAAAGGAATACTGATAACACCGGTGGAAACCGTATTTGCCACACTTGAGCCAGATACTGAGCCCATCAAACCGGAGCCAATCACTGCGATAAAACCCGGACCACCAATGATTTTGCCAGCCGCAGCACGTGCCACATTGATGATGTAATCACCAACACCAGAGCGAACGAGAAACGCACCAAACAGAATGAACATGAATACGAAAGTCCAACTGATGCGCGAAATAGAGCCAAACATGCCCTCAGAGGAATAGAAACTGCGGTAGAGCAAGGTTTCCATGCTCAAACCCGGAAAGTGGAAAATACCTGTTGCCCACTTACCCCAGAGCACAACGTAGCTTAAACACACCACAATCAGCACTGGAATAAACCAGCCCATGGTGCGTCGAATCAGCTCAATAACAATCAGAATTGCCATGATGGCGAAGACCCAATCGCTGGTCACAAACTTCACGCCACGCTCATACAGCGCATCTTCGGCATAGGGAATGTAGAGCAAACACGCGACCGCGCCCATGGCAATTAACACATCGATACCGAGTGCAATCTTACTCTGCTTGAGAGAGATATGAGCCGGATACCAAAGCGCACAAATCACCGCAAAGCCAGCAAAGTGGGTCGCGGAAATCCATAACTCCGGTAACGTCGATAAGGTATTAAACCAAATGTGCAAAGCAGACAACACTACGCCAAACACAGTGATTGTAGTGGTTACCCACGGAAAATCAGTGCGTGTGGGCAGCTCAAACTTCTGCAATTCCTTTTCTATTGAGTCGCTCATCTCATACTCCAAGCTCTGGCGGCTTTTTCCATCTTAGAAATCGATAGGGATAAAATGCCCCGAGCCGAAACTCGGGGCGAAGTAGGCGTTATTTCGCCATTAGGTCTGATGGGATTTCGATGCCCATTTCTTTGTAGTAACGCGCCGCGCCTGGGTGAAGAGGCACTGGCAAACCAGCAATCGCTTTCTCAATCGCCATTGCTTTTGTTGCTTTGTGGATGCCTTGTAGGAACGGCAGGTTCTCGTAGATCGCTTTGGTTAGCTGGTAAACGTCTTCTTCCGAGATATCTTCACGAACAGCCAAGAAGTTTGGCTGTGCAATGGTGGTGATCGGTTTATCTAGACCTGGATAGGTGTTCGCTGGGATCTCGTACTTCGTCCATAGGTTGTAGTTACCGTTCGCCTCTTTGATTTGCTCGTCAGTAAACGAAAGAATCGAAATGTCTTTACCCAACGCAGCAAAAGCTTGAGTAACCGCACCAACAGGTACACCTGCAGGCGTGTTCATGCCGTCAATGGTACCGTTTTGAAGTGCGCTCGCGCTGCCGCCGTAACCCATGTAAGCAAGATTGAATTTATCAGGATCTACTTTCAGACCTTTCATGATTTGGCGACCCGAGTTCTCAGTACCAGAGTTCTTCTTACCGATAGAGAACTTCTTGCCATCTAGGTTGTTCAGGTCAGTCACTGTGCCAGTTTTTGCTAAGTCAGAGCGAACAATAAAGTGCTCAACGTTTTGCCACAGCATAGAGACTGAACGCAGCTGCTCTTGGCGACCGCTCTTCTCATAAGGACCTTCACCAGACCAAGCCCACGCACCATAAAGACCTTGTAGAATCGCGAACTGTGCTTCGTTTTCGTTCAGCAGTTTGACGTTTTCACCAGAGCCCGCAGAGCTGATTGCAGAAAGGGAGAAGTGATGCTTTGGTGCCAATTTCACTTTGCTTAACGTCGCCAACGCTACGCCCACAGGGTAGTAAGTACCACCTGTCGATGCCGTTGCAAGAATGTAACTACGATCTTCTGCCGCAGCGTTAGCAGCAATACCAAAAGAAGTCACAGCGACAGCCAAAGCTTTTACCAGCTTATTCATTTTCATTATTACTCTCCGTGTAGTCGTTTCACGATTGGGGATTTACATCATGTTAAACCTTTATTAACAACAAATTCCCTAGAGCAATTGAAATGCCAACTTTTAAGTCATTGTATTTATTGACATAAGCACAGAAAGACATCAAAAATGAGCAAAATTATGCTGATTTGATAGCAAAGCGATGAGCAAGATCTTGCTTATTCAAGAGGAGAAGGTTGCACGCCTAGATCGCAAAAGGTTAATAAAATGTGATCAAGACAAAATAAATGCACGATTGGCTGATAAGCAATATTTTGCCGACGTGATTTTGGATTGGACTACAACTAATGAGCGTCTTAACAATAAGAATAAAAAGCTCATCATTCTAAACTGCTCACTTTACCAGCGGAGGTTTATAGCCTAAACGACTACAAATAGCACAAAAATACAGCAAAACAATCCATGTTAATGAAATGAAAAGTCATTTATTCTAATTTTGAGTTTAAAAACCAGTTCGATCCACCAGTTCAGAAACAAACATTGACCGTATCAACTTATTTTCTACTTCGGGGTTGTGCCAATAGCCTCATGTTCGTTAGGGTAACTACACACCAAGGCAAACGTATTCCTTGGTGCTTTTTTGTCACTAAGGATCACTCATGTCAGCAACTGCGCAATCACAATTCGCTTTAAAACGCCCATCTGGCGTTGCTGCTGCGATCCTCCTGCTCTCTCTGGAACTGATTCAGAGCTGACAGGCTATATCTAAACTTTCTGTCAGCTTGAGAAGAAGCTGACGGGAACACCACATACTCCTCCCATTCCTTTCAGTTTCTTCCAAGCGAAACATAAGAGGAATAACAATGTTAAGCGCACGCAATATCGCCGCTTTGGGCTTCATGACTTTCGCCATGTACTTAGGCGCGGGTAACCTGATCTTCCCTCCATTTTTGGGTTACCAAGCAGGTGAAAACTTTCTGAGCGGGATGTCTGGCTTCCTCTTAACGGGCGTAGGTCTGCCTGCAATGGCACTGGTGATGGTCGCTATCGTAAACGGTTCAGACAAATTAACCGCCGCCCTACCTAAACCTTTGGCGACCAGTTTTTGGGTAATGGTATTTATCGTGATTGGTCCTGCATTCGTAATACCACGTGCGATTACCGTGGCTTACCAATTTAGCTTTGCACCAATGTTTGGTGATGCCGCTTTGGTACCTTTCACAATTGCTTTCTGTGTTATCACCATTTTGTTTGCGCTATACCCGGGCAAATTAGTCGACAACCTAGGCAAGATCTTAACCCCGGCATTGATGGCTATTTTAGTGATCATGTCTGTAACCGCTCTGGTTTATCCAGCCGGCGAGCTTACTACTGCAACGGGACCATATGTATCTGGCGCATTTGCTGAAGGCTTAACCCAAGGCTACATGACCATGGACGCGCTAGGTTCTATCGGTTTTGGTTGGATCATCTTCCGAGCGATTCACAGCATGGGTGTGGATTGTCCGAAAGCCACCGCAAAATACACGCTAATTGCAGCTTTGATGTACGCCGTTGCCATGGCATTTGTTTACATCTCATTGGCTTACATTGGCTCAACAAGCTCATACTTAGGTTCTGAATTCAGCAATGGTGGCGACATCTTAACGGCATTCACCTTCAGCCACTTCGGCGCATTTGGTTCACTATTACTTGGTGCCGTGATGGTATTAGCGTGTTTGACTACTGCTATCGGTGTAACCACAGCAGGCAGTGAGTTTTACGACAACACTTTCAGCAAAGTGAACTACAAAGGCTGCGTTATCACGACCATGGTGTTGGCAGGTTTGATCGCTAACGTAGGTCTGGAGCAACTATTGGCTATCACATTGCCAGCGGTTGTGGCGCTTCACCCAGTAGCGATTGCATTGATGATCATGGCACCAGTGCGCAACAAGATGTCGCAAATCATGGTCGTCGCGACAGCGTTCACTGCTCTAACGTTTGGCTGTGTTGATGCGCTGCACATCCTAGGTTACATGCCAGAAGCCGCAAACCAATGGTTAGACAGCAACATGCCGCTGTACCACTACTTTGCAAGCTGGATTGTTCCGACGATTGTCATGGTGGTTGTAGGTGTAGTCTTTACCCGCAAGGCAAACCAACAACACACCGAGTTGGTAAACCAAGCCTAGATTGGCAAGTACCTTAACAAATAAGTACCTCAACAAAAAACGGCTTCCTCAGAAGCCGTTTTTTCTATGTATAGTCAGAGCGATTTAAACCAAACTTCTGCATCTTTTGGTTGAGGGTTCGGCGCGGTAAATCTAGCTCGACCATCACATCCGTAATTCGTCCTTGATGTCGAA
This sequence comes from Vibrio sp. Y29_XK_CS5, assembly GCF_024181835.1. Lineage (NCBI taxonomy): Bacteria > Pseudomonadati > Pseudomonadota > Gammaproteobacteria > Vibrionales > Vibrionaceae > Vibrio > Vibrio sp. Y29_XK_CS5. The sequence goes on along the minus strand of NZ_JAMZAM010000001.1, from coordinate 46,250 downwards.
CTAGCGAGTCATGCAGCACTTTACGTTCAAAGTTGTGTAGCTGAATCGCCAATGGAACGCCTGCTTGTGTCTCTTCGGTTGTAGAAGATGGTCGACTGGAGAGAATTTCCATCACGGAGACGGTTTCATCCAGTGCAAAACGCATCGCGACATTCCTCAGCTCACGCACGTTACCGGGCCAAGCGTAAGCAAGAATGGCTTTTCTATCGGCTTCACTCAGCGGACGACTCCCTGGATTACTTTTCAGAGCAAAGTGTTCGAACAAGATCAACGCGTCTTCTTCTCGCTCACGTAGTGGTGGCAAATAGATCTGCGCTACATTGAGGCGATAGTACAAATCCTGACGAAACTCATCATGATCATTGAGATCTTCTTTCGCAGCGGCGATCACTCTCAAATCAACCGAGATCTGCTGATTACCCCCAACGCGCTCAACCGTATGTTCCTGTAATGAACGTAAGACTTTCACCTGCATAGACAGTGGCATACTCTCGATTTCATCAAAGAATAAGGTGCCTTTATCCGCGTATTCCAATTTACCAATGCGCTTTTTACCTGCCCCGGTAAATGCCCCTGCTTCGTGCCCAAACAGCTCACTTTCAAACAGGTTCTCAGGAATAGCACCACAGTTGATTGGCACAAAATGATGGGGGCTGCGTTGGCTTTCATTGTGCAAACTGGTCGCTACCAGCTCTTTACCACAACCTGTTTCACCGTAAATAATCACGTTAGTATCAATGCGCGCTAACTTGGCTACTTGTTCTCTAAGCTGTTGCATCACTCGGCTTCGCCCAATCAACACTTCTTCTAAGCCGCTAACACTAGATAGGTACTCTTGGCGATCTTGAGTAGACGTTTGTGCGCGATAACTCTCGACCGCATCGGTCACTCGCTGGGATAGGCGCTCAGGTTGGAAAGGTTTCTCGATAAAATCGAACGCACCGTTTTGTAACGCCCCGACAGCCATGTCAACGTCACCATGTCCGGTGATCAAGATAATCGGCGTTGGAATGTGATTGGCAATCAGACTTTCTAGTATCGACAAGCCGTCGGTGTCTGGCAGGCGAACATCACTGACAATCGCATCAAATTCTTGGCTAAGAATGGCGGCTTTGCCCTCCTCCCCCAAACTGAACGCGGTCACGTCGAACCCCGCCAGTTGCAGCCATTGACTGGTAGCTTGGCGAACAATGTCATCGTCTTCGATAAGTGCAATTTTAGGGGAGTCGTTAAAAGCCATACGTTACTGCCATAGGGTGAAAAAGAAATCGCTCTTTGTTAACGGTAGCAAAAACCACTGAGGAGAAAAGGAGCTAGATCTCACTTCTTGCTTACAAGTCTTTAACATCCAACCAGTTAGGCGCACTCTTTAATGACTGTCGATGAGAACGCACTAGCTGAATGGAGTCAGTATGCAGCGCAAAAGGAATGGCAAAACATGGCTTGTGGTCGCAATTGCGGCAGTGCTGATGTTGTCTTGCTATAGCGCCAGTAGAGAGGTCGCCCGTCAGTGGTTGAGCGTGCAAACTCAAACCGAAGCTCAACAAAAACTGCTCGACTATATTGGTGAAGTTCGCCGTGCACTTAAACGCTTCTACCATCTGCCTTACCTCGTCACCAATAATCCAGAAACCATCGCGTTTGTGAAAGGAAACCGAACTTATTACGAGCCATTGCAAACCCAGCTGACTCAACTCGATAAAGCTGCCAATACAGAAGGGTGGTTAATCCTGTCTAACTCTGGCGAAGTATTGGTATCGAGTTTGATCGAAGAGCGCTTTAGCCTGTCTGACCGGAAAGCCATTGTGGAACAAATTCACAATCAAGGCGGCGGTGTTTCCTTGGTGAACAAAACCAAAGGTTCGAGCCCGTTGTATTATCTTGCAGCGCCTATCTACGACGGTCTGGATATCGCAGGCATTGTGGTGGTGCAAATCAACCTCAGCCTGTTGACCGAACAGACCATTACTAGCCAAGACATCATTACGTTGCAAAATCGCCAACAACGCTTTTTCCTATCGAGTAGCTCGCTTTATAACGCTGACTGGTTTAACGAACCGAGCAACACCGTTCAGTTAGAAACGCAACGCTTATACGACAACACCAATATCAGTGTGTGGACGCTCAACCAACAACGCTACTTTGCGCACACCGTTAAATTGGATGATTTGAATTGGTACGTCAGCTACCTCACCCCTTCTAAGCCGATTCAACAAACCATAAACGTGATTGGTTGGAGCGTAGCGGCGCTGCTCTTATTGGTTGTATTACTCGTCATCATTGGTCTACAACGTCGCCAAAAGCACATCAACCAACAGCGAATTCAAGCCCTGTTGGAAGAGTCCCAACGCCGCTTGAAACAGATGATCAATAAGACCCACGTAGGTTTGCTATTGATTGATGAACAAGGACAATTGTTCGATCTCAACCCAATGGCAAAGCGCTTGTTCTGCTTGCCAGAAAGCGTCAATCGACACGCTTTTGCTTGGGAATTATTCGACGCAGGTAATCCCAATTCCACCACACTTAAGTTACTAAAGGACTTGCCTAAACATAAAGAGCTCGCAGAGATCAGCACGGTTGAAACCATTGCCAGACGCAGTGACGGTAGCGTCTTCCCTGTCCTGTTCTCGCTGACCAGTTTCCCTTGGCATGGTGAGCAGTATTTCCTTGCAACAATCATCGACATCACTAAGCGGAAAAAAGCTGAGCAATCGCTGCAACAAGTAAACCAAGAGCTGGCGCAGCGGGTAGAAGAGCGTACTCAAGCGCTAAAAGAAGCGCAAAGCCAGTTGATTGAATCGAGCAAAATGGCCGCTTTGGGTCGCATGTCGAGCGCGATCACTCATGAACTCAATCAACCACTGACAGGCTTGCGTACCCTGCTAACCACAAACGAACTATTGGCAGAACGTGGCGAAACCGAAATGATGAAAGCCAACAATGTTTTGGTACAGAAGCTGATTGATCGCATGGCAAGCATGACCAGCCAGTTAAAGACGTTCGCCTACAACAAACCAGAAAGCTTGCAGGCAATTTCTCTCACCTCTGCACTCGAAGATACTTTGCGGGTGTACCAATCCCAATTAGAGAACGTGGACGTACGTGTGCGCGTTCCTCATGACTTACCTAACATCATGGGTGAAGAACAACGGCTACTACAGGTCCTTGGCAACCTTGTGTCGAATGCATTGGATGCAATGGACCAAACCGCCAATCCACAGCTGAGTTTGATCGTCACTCCAACCGACAATCAAGTAGAGCTCACGGTAAGTGATAATGGCTGCGGCGTCTCGGATAAAATGCTTGAATCCATGTTCGAACCATTCCAAACCTCAAAGAAAATTGGTAAGGGATTAGGGTTGGGATTAGCGATCACCGCCAATAATATGCGCGATATGAACGGGCAAATTATCGTGAATAAAAATGAACAAAATGGGCTGATTTTCACTTTATTGTTCAAGTCAGCGTGATTTTGTATCGATTACAAAACCACCGTTAGAACTAGCCATCCCCGTCGTTTGAGAAAAACACGATCTCGATACAAGAATCCCTCCTTGACCTACACTATTCTCGAACACAGAAAACATACACTTCAAAACGATAAAGAGTGAGAAACATGATTAAGTTTCCTGAACATTTTCTTTGGGGCGGTGCCATTGCTGCAAACCAAGTAGAAGGGTCGTACAACCTTGGGGGTAAAGGGTTATCGACATCAGACATGCTGCCGAACGGTATTTTGAGTCCGCATCAAACCCGTGAAGAACGTACGCCGGGTATCAAAGACGTGGCGATCGACTTCTACAATCGCTACCCAGAAGACATTGCGCTATTTAAAGAGATGGGCTTTAACTGTCTGCGTCTGTCTTTGGCATGGAGCCGAATCTTTCCGAACGGTGACGAGCTGGAACCTAACGAAGAAGGTTTAGCGTTCTATGATAAAATTTTTGATGAACTTGCCGAGCACGACATCCAGCCTTTCGTGACCTTATCTCACTACGAAATGCCTTACGCACTGGTTGAAAATTATGGCGGTTGGGGTGATCGCCGCGTCATCGAATTCTTCGAACGTTATGCTAGCACCGTGCTGGAACGCTACAAAGACAAAGTGAAGCTGTGGTTAACATTCAACGAAATCAACATGTCACTGCACGCACCATTTACTGGTGTTGGTTTGCAAGAAGACGCCAGTGAACAAGAGATTTACCAAGCGATTCATCACCAGCTAGTCGCAAACGCAAAAGCGGTAAAACTGTGTCAGCAAATCGTACCAAACGGCAAGATTGGTAACATGCTGCTTGGCGCAATCAATTACCCATATACCTGTAATCCTGATGACGTGCTTGCTGCAATGCATGAAAACAACAAGTGGTTGTTCTTCGGTGATGTACAAACACGTGGTCAATACCCTGGCTACATGAAGCGTTACTTCCGTGAAAATGGCATTGAAATTCAGATGGAAGCAGGCGATTTAGAAGAGATCGCATCAGCAAGTGTCGATTTCATCTCATTCAGCTACTACGCAAGTGGCTGTGCAAGTGCGGATCCAAAACAGAAAGAAGTGGGTAACATCGTCGATAGCGTACCAAACCCATATCTTGAAAAGAGCCAATGGGGTTGGTTGATCGATCCAAAAGGCCTGCGCGTTCTGCTGAACTTCCTTCACGATCGCTACCAAAAGCCACTGTTCGTCGTAGAAAACGGATTAGGTGCACGTGATGAAATCGATGAAAACGGTGAGATTCAAGATGATTACCGCATCGCTTACTTGAACGACCATCTTGTACAAGCACATGAAGCGATTCTGGATGGCGTTGAGCTGATGGGCTTCACCAGTTGGGGCCCCATCGATTTGGTCGCGAACTCAACCGCTGAAATGAGCAAACGTTACGGTTACATCTACGTTGATCGCCACAACGATGGTCAAGGTACATTAGAACGTAAACGTAAGAAGAGCTTCTTCTGGTATCAAGATGTGATTCGCACTGCGGGCGGCTCACTGAAAAACTAAGCTTATTATCTAGATACAAGCCTAGATACAAAGTGCATGTTTATTTAGATATAAAACAGCAAAGCCCTGCAAACGCAGGGCTTTTCTTATTCCCGATTTCAATTCAGTCACATGACTAAACGCCAATTTCACCACCGTCTTCACGGCGAATAACCACCGTTGCGGCACGTGGGCGCAGTTTCATACCCGCAGGTGTTTCTTCCGCAGCATTGTCGCTATAAGGCCAGTTACCCGGATGCTGAATGTTCACGAACAAGGACTTGTAATCTGGGCTAATGGTAAAGCCCGTCACTTCACAGCCGTTAGGGCCAACAAAGAAACGCTTCAGCTCAGCTTGGTTTTCTGCACCAATCACCTCTTGCGTACCGTTTTCATCCGTCAGTTTTGAAGGTACGACAGCAAGCATTTGGTCATTGGTGTAAGACGTCACTTCATCTGCGCCGTTATCCGTTTGAATCCACAGGATGCCACGAGGATCAAACGCCAATCCATCTGGGCTCGCAAATTGATTCAGTTCTGTCAGGCTGGAACGGTTAGTGTCTGCATCGCCGTTAGCAGGGGCTCCAAACACGAAGATATCCCAAGTAAAGTCTGTCGCCGCTTCCCCTTCATCCCAACGGATTACGTGACCAAACTTGTTGTTCAAACGTGGGTTCGCAGGGTTGGTCTCATCCGTACGTTTGGTGTTATTCGTCAACGTTAGATAAACCGAGCCTGTGAATGGGTCAACAGTACACCACTCAGGGCGGTCCATTGGCGTCGCACCGACAAGATCCGCCGCACCTGCTGTGTTAAGAATAATTTCAGCCAACGAGTTAAAGTTGTCTGCCAATGTGCCACCAGAGACTGTCGCGCTGTCTAGTGTCAGTGGTAACCAAGTACCAGAACTGTCTTCATTAAAGCGCGCCACATATAGTGTGCCTTCATCCATGTACTTATCGCCAGTGACCAAACGGTTTGTCGGATTTGCATCTGCTGGGTCCCATGCTGCCGCCGACTCAAATTTGTATAAGTACTCGAAGCGAGAATCATGACCTGAGTAAAACACCACAGGTTTGCCTTCTTCAAGTTTACCGAACGTACAGCCTTCATGGCGGAAACGACCTAGTGCAGTACGCTTCTTCGCACGCGAGTTTTGCGCGTATGGGTCGATTTCAACAATGTAACCATGACCATTCGCTTCGTTACGGTAATCGTCCAATGCGCTTGCTCCGGTTGGTTCAACGTTAAATCGTGTAAACTCATCCAAACGCTCTTCAGCATTACCAGCCAACGTTTCCCAAAGATAACGAGTTCGCTCATCATCAACACCAATACGATCTTGTTCTTCAGTACGAACACCAGCATTAACGAAATAGCCCGGCCAGTTTTCTTCACACGTTAGGTAAGTGCCCCAAGGCGTAAAACCATTACCGCAGTTGTTTAACGTGCCACGTGCTTGGCTACCATCTTGCGAAAAGCGAGTAACAGTCAGGTCTGTATTTGCCACGGGGCCCGAGAGATCCATCACTGTCGCACCAGTATAACGGCGGTTTAGTGGATCGGTATCAACCAGTTTCCACATGTTGTCTTCAAGTTGAACGCGAACCACAGAGACACCGTGGGCGTTAATTTCTTTACGTACTTCATCGACGATAGTGCGCACACCACCCACAACAGTAGGACCACTTGGGTGCAATGCTGAGGTATCAATGTATTCATGGTTAATACACAGTAATCCATCGGTGTCACTGTCGTTTAGTGAGAAGAAATGCATGCCGTCATGGTGCATACCAAGCGCATTAAGCTGATCGGCACTCGTGTTGCTGCCATCGTCTTTCCAAGCATTACCTTGTGCATTTAAAGGCGTCCCCCAAGGCACCAACACTTGTGCGACGTAACCTTGCGGAATCGAAACAGCATCTGTCAGTGAGCCAGGAATCGAATCAAAATTGAGGACTGCACTTGAAACGCCAGAGCCATTCCCCGCCGAAGTGCCCGAGCTAGAGGAGTTGCACCCAGAGAGACCAAATGCACCAAAAGCGGTCATTGCACCGACCCCCAAACCACCTTTCAGGATACTGCGTCGAGATAGGCTCGCTTCCAGTACTTCTTCAAAAGGCTTGTTATTACTCTGGTTGTAACGCGTCGCGTCGAAGGTTTCCTTACTCATGGTGTTGCTTTCCCAGTGTTAGGTTGAATTATAGGTTTGTATACCCAAGTGACTTCAAGATGCAGGATTCAGAGCGTTGTCATTGAGCGAGAGGAAGTTTGGAAGAGAAAAGTGACAGAACTAGTCTATCTTTATGAACTTTGTGTTTAGAAAATGTTATAAAACACACATCTATTCTATGTACTCCCGATTTTGCTTGGGCTAAGCCAGATTTGGGGGTATAAGGTGTACTCAAATCATCCACGAGAGATAATCATGAAACTAGATAAAATCGATAACAAAAATCGTCGTCTGCGTAAAAAGCTATTCCTAGGTGAATTCGCAATCCTAGGTTTTGAAATCAGCTGTGAAACAGACATCAACGACTTCGACCGTTACGATGCATTCGTAGATGAGTTTATCGACTACATTGATGGTCTAGATCTGTGCTTCGGCGGCGGCGGTCTAGAACTGTTTGAAGGTTTCCTATGTTCAACTGAGCGTTACGGCAGCGCGACAGAAGAGCAAAAAGCACAAGTTGTCGCTTGGCTAGAAGCTCGCCCAGAAGTAAGCAGCGCGAAAGCGGGCGAACTGGTTGACGCAAACTACCTGTAATTGCAGAGTCACTCTGTAATAAACAGAGTTGAGCAAGTAATGAGAAAGCTGGTCCTCGGACTGGCTTTTTTGCGTTTAGAAGCCGTGAATTTCTGAAGTACTGAGAACCGGAAGCGCGAACCGCTTTGATGGCTTGGAACCGTTAGTCTTTGGGAGTATCTTGGTATTTGGGATTACGTAGATATCTGGAAAATATGGTGAGCGAGAAATAATGGCAGTTTTAGATAATTTTAGAGCTGGCATTTTATGGAAGGTTATCCGTCCATTGCCAGCTCAGTGTCACGAGTGTGGTTAACTATGCTTTTTTGCTAGCGTCAGTTTTTGTGTCTTTCCAGTATTGGATACGTACACGATGCAACTGTGCTTTTCTCATCTTTTTCATAGCAATCTCCCTCATCTATATAGGTAGCGCTCATCATGAGCTTATTGTCTAAGGTTGTTTTCCCCTCCAATCTATCGGGGAACGAATAAATTAACCGTGATTGATTTCACAACATAATGACAAAACACGCCATGTTGCAGTCAATTTTTGAACAGTTCGACTGTGTTTTATCGTATGGCAAGGGTTAACCTATCCACTGAATATGACAGATTAATGGCAATCAAGTTCCCTATTCCATCTGTCATTGAATCTTAATAATGATTCTCGAATAGCCTAGCAATTAATATACCAGCTGCGCATAACGATACCACGCATGTGCTCAAGCTAAGGTTGGATTCGCTGCTGGTAATGTTGTCGGTAGTCTCGCGGAGTCAGCCCCTTGTAGGTTTTAAAATGGCGATTAAACAAAGCTTGATTGCGATACCCTACTCGCTCAAACACAATGCCAATGGGCAACTCAGTTGATTGCAGCAAGTCGGCGGCATGGTTAATACGCAGTTTCATCAAGCGTTGGCTAAAGGGTTCTTTAAAGTGCTTTTTAAACAGACGAGTCACCGCACTTTCACTCAGCGATAAATCATTAGCGAGATCGGCAAGTGTTATCTTGCGAGCGAAGTGTTGTTCTAGATACGCGCTCACCTTAGCAACACGCTCTCTTTCTTGTTGCTCATGTTCGCTCATCGAGAGATAAGAATGTGTCATCAGTGTTTTGGCTGCTTCATCATGCGCAAGTAACGAAAGTACATGAATAAAGCGAGCTAGTTGCTCCATCGCAGGTACTTTCATCAACTCATGAAGAAGCCCCACAACTTGTTGAGCAGTTCGCTCAGAGAACACTACTCCTTTATTTGCTGCCTTGAGCAACGGATCGAGTTTGCGCAGTTCCGTGCAATAAAACATCAGATTGGCAATCCACTCACGCTTAAACCAAATTACATGGGTTTCACAGTTATTTTCTACCAACGTGGAATGAATAGAATGAGGAACACCCGGCGCAATCAATAACATTTGATTGTGGGTCACTTCCAACTCGTGATGACCAATGTGCAGAGTTCCAGAAAAGTGTCGATGAATGACCAACTCGTACACATCATCATGAAAATGGAAGTCATACTCCTTTTTAGGCTCATCAATACGACGATAGCGCCAAGAAAAGCCAGGTCTCTGCGGTACTTTTTCGATGTGCGCCATTTGTCACTCCACAAGATAGTATTGTTATACGCGCAAATAATATCAGTATTACCGACACATTCTTTACTACGCCTCAATAGTATTGATATTGAGCGGTATACTATCAACTTAACTCTGTCACGCTCCTTATCCTTGCGTTGAAAAGAAGACTAACCAAGGAGCTGTTATGAGTAACTTCAAAACTAAGCTGCGTCAGATCATGCAGAAAACTCGTGATGAATGGGCAATATTTGCAGTAAAAGAGATGGGAATTTCGTCCGACACTGTCGCTAAATCTTATGGCTACAACTCGAGTTGTGATCTTGAGCAAACTCTTAAACAAGACGAAAAAGACACCGATTCGTACATTCGCTCAACACCTTGTGCGAGATCTCTCACAAGCGATGTAAGTAAAAAGACCATTTTTGACTAAGAACAAATCAACCAATAAACCTAACTAATTGAAAATTATTAATTATCCTTTTTTAAGCAATATTCGCTGCCAAAGTTTTTTTACCTAGCTGATTGAGAGTAATCAGCAAAACAACAATACTAAACATGTCGACAGGATGTTGGCGGGAACAGGAAAAAAGCCTAAAGGATTGGGTATCTTCAGGATGAAGATTTGGTAGCTTAGGATGAGTTATCAGCAAGGATGTAGTTAAGCTCTAGGATAGAGTTCGCCCGTCAGGATGATAGGCAAGAATGGACACCGCTAGGAAGGCGATGAACAAGGAACTCGGTTAAAGGACTTAGCCACAATCAAGGATAGATGCAGGGAGCACCTATTAGTAGCCGGATTGCTGCGAAAAAGAATAAGCCCCGTCTGGGAAACCAGGCGGGGTTTTATTTTGCCCGTCATTTATGCTCCTCTCTACGTTCGGTCTTGCATCATGCTATTATTTCAGCAATTTCTTTAGCAGATTCATTCTCTGATAGACGCTTTCTTTAATAAACATCGAGCAAACGACGCCCTATGCTGAATCCAGTTTGGTTACACACATTCAAAACACTAGTTGAAGTCGGTCACTTTACGCAGACGGCAGAAAAGCTTTATATGACTCAACCCGGTGTCAGCCAGCACATTAAAAAGCTGGAGCAAGCTTGTCAGCACCCATTGATTAAGCGCGAGAACAAAAGCTTTGAACTTACGGAGCAAGGGCGCATGGTGTATGCCTACGCGCTAGAACTTGAAGAAAAAGAAAAAAGCCTACTAGAAGATTTGAGCTTTGATGATCCACATGCTGGATACTGCAAACTCGCATGCTCTGGTGCGCTTGCCTTGATGCTGTTTGATCCGCTCCTTGAAAAACAGAAACAACATAAAGGCTTATCGATTCACCTAGAAGCTGCGCCCAACCAATCTATTCTTAATGGCGTTGCTGAGGGTCGAATTGATATGGGCATCGTAACCTACTCACCAAATAAAAGCGTGTTCCAAAGCGAACAAATTGGTCGAGAGACTTTATGTTTGATCTTACCTAAATCCTACAGAGGAAAAACGCTCACACCGGAGTTACTGAAAAGCTGTGGCGTGATTGGTCACCCAGATGCTGAACATTACATGACGCTATTTTTCGATCAATGTGCCGAACCCTTACTAAAAGAGATCAAAGTCAGCGACATGCCGTTATCCGGGTACGTCAACCAGTTAAGCCAGATCTTACTGCCAGTGAGTAAAGGACTCGGCTTTACCGTTTTACCGCGCAGTGCGGTGGAGAGCTTTGCATTAAGAGAAGAGTTATATGTCGCCGAATTAAAGCAACCGGTATATGAAGATTTATTTTTGGTTAGAAAACGCAGCCGCACATTGCCACTGCGCTACCAAACCATCAAGCAGGTCTTATTGAATGTGATCGGTACTGCTGTTCATCAATGATGTCAGCCATTCTTCACTAGTAATACGCTTATCTTGGCAATCCACCCAATATGGCTTGCCAGATAACCAACTCTTTGACGCCACCTCTTTTATAAACACATCCACAGAATCAACGTCATCTTTAGCATAATCCCATTTGTTGCGCATGTGTTCTGCCGCCTCGCGATTGGTATACGCCTTGCCGTTACGGATAAAGGTGCAAGAGGATTGCTCAACTCGTTTTATCAACGTCGAGATATCTTCCTCTACCTCTGCTAATGCAAAGGTAGGCAGAATACTTAATGTAAGTAGCAACGACCACTTTGCTTTCATCATAGCTTTATCCTTATCCCTGACCACGTAACTACTACCAAGTAACTACTAATAAGTGGCTTAACTATTCAACTGTTTGGCTGTTTAGCTCGGCAATTATTGCCACCACGCCTTAGCAGGCTGAGGCTCAGCAAGCGCCAAACGTTGCCCAATCTCAGGGCTAACTAAAGTCACACCACGTTCTTCACTGATGTCTAACGCACGTTGCATTGGTTCATTCCAATCGTGCATTGACAAATCAAATGTACTGTTATGAATTGGCATCATCACTTTACCCTGCACATCAATGTGTGCCTGGACACTCTGCTCCGGGAACATGTGAATATCTGACCAAAGGTCATTGTATGCGCCCGTTTCAATCATTGTGAAATCGAATGGACCGTACCTTTCACCAATCTCTTTAAAGCCATTGAAGTAACCTGAATCACCGCTAAAGAACACTTTATTTTGCTGTGCGTTGATAACCCAACTGCCCCACAGCGTCGTATCGCGGTCTGTCAAACCTCGACCAGAGAAGTGCTGAGTCGGAGTCAGTGTATATTCAATACCGTCGACAGAATGTGACTCCCACCAATCTAGCTCGACCACTCTTTCCTTAGGCACGCCCCAGTTCACCAGTAATTGCCCCACTTTCAAAGGCACCAAGAAAGTTCCAACCTTGTCACCAAGCTCTTTAATCGAGGCTTTATCTAGATGGTCGTAATGGTCATGGCTGATCACCACGACATCGATACTTGGCAAATCTTGCAAAGTGATTGGTGTTTGGTGGAAACGCTTTGGTCCTGCCCATTGGACAGGAGATGCTCGGTCACTAAAGACAGGATCGGTCATCACCAACTTACCATCAAGCTTCATCAACACGCTCGAATGACCAAGACGGTATATGACGTCATCTTGTTCTTCTAGTAGTTGTGTCGCAGTCATCGCATGCACTGGAATTTCAATTGTTGGGGTTGGATTCGCACGCTCAGTTGTGAAATAAGCTTTCATGATACCGAACATATCGCCCAAACTGCTTTTGTATTCCAACTCGGTGTTTGCAAATTTGTCCGGGTATGTTGGCGCTTTTTCAGTATCAACATTAGAACAAGAAATCATTGATGTACCCATCGCGAACGCTCCTACTGTGGCTAGCAAAGTTTTTTTCATAAAAAGTAAACCCGAACAAAAGTAAACTACACGGTGCAGTTTACATTCAAATTATCAAAAGTAAACTACTTAGTGTAAAATAGATCCAGAAATGATCTTCCTAACTTAACAAGCTTATGAATGTAAAAAGAAAAAGTCGTAGCGAGACCAAAAGAGAAGCGATTCTCTGCGCGGCGAAACAAGCGTTTCAAGAATTTGGGGTGCAAAACACCAGCATGGATAAGCTGTCTTCAATCGCTCAAGTATCAAAGCGAACCGTCTATAATCACTTCCCTTCTAAAGAGGCGATCGTGACCGAGTTGCTGACGGAGCTTTGGCGCTCATCAATGATGGACAGCGATATTGAACGTTTACCCACACTGCCGCTGAAACAGCAATTGATTGAATTGCTCTACAGTGAGATCGTCGTCGTGACGGAACCTAACTATATTGAATTAGCAAAAGTCGCGTTTGGACACTTTTTGTTTAAGCCGGAAGATCTCAAAGAACAAGCTGAACGCATGTCAAAACAAGAAACCGCGTTACATCGTTGGCTCACCGAACATGCCCAAAACGGTGCGCTTAAGATCGAAGATGTGGATGTGGCAAGCATTCAGCTACATAACTTACTTAAAGGCAGTGCATTCTGGCCACAATTAATGGGGATGCGTGCTTCTTTAACAGAGGAAGAGTCCAGAGCGCTAGCCACCCAAACGGCTGAACTCTTCTTAAGTCACTATAAAAACAACTAAAGTAAAGCGGTCAAATAGCCGCTTTTTTTAGTTTTCTCACATCGAAAAATGATGAATTTTTGACTCAATTTTCTTTTTCTCGCCCTTGACAGTCGCACACAGCAAGGCGCGAGAGTTCGATAAATTATTTTTGTCGTATCGACGATATTTTTTCGTTTTCATCTCATGAGAAAACGCCCTAAGGTGCGCACCTCTGACGACGTGGTTGTCCAACCACAATTCTAAATCGTTGAAGCGAGTGGATTCTGTCACATCAATTAAACCCACTCACTATACTCTATATTTATATTTTTAATTTGGTACTGACTTACTAAGGAATTGCCATGCGTATTGCTATTCTTTCTCGTAATGAGAATCTATATTCAACCATGCGCCTAAAGCAGGCGGGTGAAGAGCGCGGACATCAAGTTGATGTGATCGATACTCTGCACTGTTATATGGATATTACGAGTAACAACCCTAAGATTCGTTACATGGGTGAAGAATTGCCAAAGTATGACGCGGTTATTCCTCGCATTGGTGCATCTATCACTTTCTACGGAACTGCGGTTGTACGTCAGTTTGAAATGATGGGCACATTCTGTGTGAACGAGTCAGTAGCAATCAGCCGCTCTCGTGACAAGCTACGCTCTATGCAGTTGCTATCACGCAAAGGTATTGGTCTGCCTCGTACTGGTTTTGCTCACCACCCTGATAACATTCAAGACGTGATCAAAAACGTTGGTGGCGCACCATTGGTTATCAAGCTACTTGAAGGCACTCAAGGTATCGGTGTTGTACTTGCTGAAACAACGAAAGCGGCAGAAAGCGTTATCGAAGCATTCATGGGTCTAAAAGCGAACATCATGGTGCAAGAGTTCATTGAAGAAGCAAATGGTGCGGATATCCGCTGCTTCGTTGTAGGTAACAAGGTTATCGCAGCAATGAAACGTCAAGCAAAAGAAGGTGAGTTCCGCTCTAACCTTCACCGCGGAGGTTCTGCTCAGCTAGTGAAACTAACCAAAGAAGAGCGTGCAACCGCAATCAACGCAGCGAAAGTCATGGGTCTAAACCTATGTGGTGTTGATATTCTTCAATCGAAAAACGGTCCTGTTGTGATGGAAGTGAATTCTTCTCCAGGTCTTGAAGGTATCGAAACTGCAACAGATAAAGACGTTGCAGGTATGATCTTCGACTTCATCGAGAAGAACGCAAAACCAAACGCTAACCGTACTCGCGGTAAAGGCTGATAATTGTTTGAGTGGGAGCCTATAGACTAGGCTCTCTTTATCACTCATCGCTAGGATGACACTATGAATCAGAAAATGATCATTGGGAACGCCGAAGCAATTTGCTTACCTGAGTTAGGGATTACTCACCTTGAAGCGCGTATTGATACAGGCGCACAGACTTCTTCTCTGCACGTAGATAATCTAGAGTGCACTGAGCAAGACGGTCAGTCATACGTAGAATTCGATCTACACCCAGATGTTTACCACTTAGAACAAGTGGTTCGCTGTAAAGCTCCACTGAAGGCGAACCGCAAGGTGAAATCATCAAACGGAACGTTCGAACACCGCTGCGTGATCACAACGATGCTACGCATGGGCGACCAAGAGTGGCCTATCGACATCACGCTGACTAACCGTGAAAAGATGACCTACATGATGTTGCTAGGTCGTCAGGGTATGGCAGACAAAGTTCTGGTAGACCCGAGCCAATCTCACTTATTGGCTCCATAATCCCCGTAGCTTCAGATGAGCGAACTCCGTGGTCGCTCATCTGGCTCTTCTGTCCTTTTCGCCATTCTCCTCTTTCATATTCTTACTTCTCAGTACAGAGCGCATTAACCCTTTAAGTTTTATCTTCGTCACTCGCCAATGCGTAATGGGTCTAACCGGCGCGGTGTTGATGATGTGTTGATAAGCATCTTCATCAAACTCAACTTCACCACCATGTGCGGCCAATAAACAACTCGGGTTCATCTCAAAAACTCGCTTTAACGACCGACGATATTGGTTGGGATGAAAGATAGGAAACGGCGCAATCAAATGGCTTTTTACCTGCACCATTAAATCCGCGACATAAAGCACATTCTGCTCAGCATGAAAAACCGATAAGTCTCTATCAGTATGTCCGGGGGTTTCCAATACTTGCCAATCAGAAAATCCAGGCACGGCGTCACCATCCACCAGCTCAATATCTGGTCTTAGTTTTCGCGAATACCATAGATTCCGCTTTGGTTTACGCATTCGATTCGCCATCCAACGCGCCAAAATCAAATCGGTCAAATGCATCAACCAACCATCAAAGCCGCCATACCAATGAGTGTCTCGTTTCGCAGCTAAGATCTGGCACCCCGTAAGATCTCGCAACTTGTGCGCAGCCCCCGCATGGTCAGGATGCATATGCGTGACCACCACCATTTTTAAGTCGGTGAACGAACGATTAAGCTGATGCTCAATAAAATCTTTGAGGTGTGGAATATCGGCTCGACTGGCGCCATCAAGCAACATTAACTTATCTGGATACTCGGCGAGATACATGGTTTGGATGTATCCCTGAATTCTATGCAGCTGCAAAACATATCCTTGTTTTGTTGGGTCTTTATTCTTGTTTTTCTGCGACCAAATCCTTACTGGTCAGACCAACTATAACAGCAGAATGGACACTCTGTTAAATAAATGTTTACACCGCGACTCGACAACAGTTGTTAATCGAAAGAACAAATTTTAATCATTAGACTCTGATTGGGTTTTATCCGTTAATGCGCGCACACGGAGTTCGTGTCAGGGTATGAGGTTAGCGCCTCATGATTTGCTTTTTTGTATTTCCTCCTCCTATTTCAGCGAGGGTTTAAATACATTTTTGTGAGAATCGAGTTGGAAAAAGCAACTAAATTAGACCGCATCCGCGCGGACTACAACGTTCACTACTGGAGCCAAGGCTTCTACGGAATTGATGACCAAGGCGAGGTTTACGTATCTCCTCGTAGTGACCGTGCACACCAAATCCCTTTCAGTGCGATTGTAAAAGAGCTAGAAGCTAAGCAGTTGAACCTGCCTGTGCTAGTGCGCTTCCCGCAAATCGTGCACCAACGCGTGCATGGCATTTGCCAAGCTTTCAACCAAGCAATTGAAGAATACCAATATCCAAACAAATACCTGTTGGTGTACCCAATTAAAGTAAACCAACAGCGTGAAGTGGTTGATGAAATCTTAGCGAGCCAAGCGCAGCTAGAAAATAAACAGCTGGGTCTAGAGGCAGGCAGCAAGCCAGAACTATTGGCGGTACTGGCATTGGCTCAACAAGGCAGCTCCGTGATCGTGTGTAATGGCTACAAAGACCGTGAATATGTGCGTCTAGCACTGATCGGTGAAAAGCTAGGTCACAAAGTATTTATCGTACTAGAGAAGCTATCTGAGCTTGATCTAGTACTTGAAGAAGCGAAAAGCTTGGGTGTAACTCCACGTCTTGGCTTGCGTATCCGCCTTGCATCTCAAGGTGCAGGTAAGTGGCAAGCAAGCGGCGGTGAGAAATCGAAGTTTGGTCTATCGGCATCACAAGTATTGAGCGTGATTGATCGTCTAAAACACGAAGACAAGCTGGATACCATGCAATTGGTTCACTTTCACCTTGGCTCACAGATGGCAAACATCCGTGACGTACGCAATGGTGTGAATGAATCCGCACGTTTCTACTGTGAATTACGTGCCATGGGTGCAAACATTGATTACTTCGATGTTGGCGGCGGGTTAGCAGTAGACTACGACGGCACACGCAGCCAATCTTCGAACTCGATGAACTACGGTCTTGCAGAATATGCGCGTAACATCGTGAATACGGTCGGTGATGTCTGTCAGCACTACGACCAACCGATGCCAGTGATCATCTCTGAATCGGGTCGTTCTCTAACCGCTCATCACGCTGTGTTGATTTCTAACGTCATTGGTACTGAAACATACCAGCCGGAAGAAGTATTCGAACCTGCAGAAGATGCACCAATCTTGCTACAAAACATGTGGCGTAGTTGGGAAAACCTGCAGGATGGTACCGATGCACGTGCATTAATTGAAATTTACAATGATACCCAAAGCGATTTGGCCGAGGTTCACTCGCAATTCGCTACTGGCGTACTGAACCTTGATCAACGTGCGTGGGCAGAACAACTGTCTCTGCGTATTTACTTCGAGCTAAGTCGTCAAATGAGTACCAAGAACCGTTTCCACCGTCCTATTTTGGATGAGTTGAGCGAACGTCTTGCGGACAAGTTCTTCGTGAACTTCTCTCTTTTCCAATCCCTACCAGACGCATGGGGTATTGATCAGGTATTCCCTGTTTTACCGCTTTCTGGTCTTGGGGATGTGGAAGAGCGTCGTGCGGTGATGTTGGACATCACTTGTGACTCCGATGGCGCGATTGATCACTATGTTGATGGTCAAGGCATTGAGAGCACGCTACCAGTACCAGCATGGAGCAACGACAAACCGTACCTAATGGGCTTCTTCCTAGTAGGCGCATACCAAGAGATCCTTGGTGACATGCACAACCTATTTGGTGATACCCACAGTGCAGTAGTCAATGTTGATGAAGACGGTCAATTCGAGATCAGCTACATCAACGAAGGTGATAGCGTAGAAGACATGATGCGCTACGTTCACATCGACGTAGATGCGATTCGTGACAATTACAAACAATTGGTTTCAGAACGAGTTGAAACCAGTGAACAAGAACAAATCCTAGCTGAACTGGAACAAGGTTTGGCAGGCTACACCTATTTAGAGGACTTCTGATATGAATGATTTGTTTACGAAAACCGATTATTCGCTTTACTCCAACTCTATGTCGTTTCTACGTCGACCGTACATCAAAAATCCAGTATCGGCAGACGCAGACGTTGTGGTGCTAGGGGTTCCTCTGGACATGGCGACTTCTGGTCGTCCTGGTGCGCGTATGGGACCAGATGCGATCCGTCGTGCGTCAGTAAACCTTGCTTGGGAAGGCAAGAAGTTCCCTTGGGACTTCAACGTATTTGATAAATTGAAAGTGATCGACGCAGGTGACCTTGTATTCGATTGTGGTGACGCGGAAGATTTCACTTACCGTCTAGAAGCGGCAACAAGTGAGATTCTAAAGAGCGGTAAGACAATGCTAGGCTTGGGTGGTGACCACTTCATCACGCTACCGATCCTACGTGCTTACGCAAAACACCATGGTCAAATGGCATTGATTCACTTCGATGCACACACTGACACTTACGCAAATGGCAGTTCTTACGACCACGGAACTATGTTCTACCATGCGCCAAAAGAAGGTCTGATTTCTGCGAAGAACTCAGTTCAAATTGGTATTCGTACTGAATATGACCAACAAGATCATGGCTTCAATGTCATCAACGCGATGCAAGCAAACGACATGTCGGTAGAAGAGATACTGGCAGAGATTCGTCGCACGGTTGCGGATAAGCCAGTGTATGTCACTTTTGACATCGACTGTCTGGATCCGGCGTTTGCACCGGGTACAGGTACACCAGTTTGTGGCGGCCTGAACTCAGATAAAATTCTGAAGATCATCCGTGGTTTCGCTGGCATGAACATCGTAGGTATGGACGTGGTGGAAGTTTCACCTCCTTACGACCACAGCGATGTAACGGCCTTGGCTGGCGCGACTATCGCACTTGAGTTGCTTTACGCCTACGCTTCAGGTCGCGAATAACGAAAGTTGTTCTAAATGAGCGCAGTATTTCAAGGGGAGCTTCGGCTCCCTTTTTCGTTTTCAACACTCAACAAAAATAGATTAGATTTTCTAATCCAAATCATAGATTTTTATCTTGCTCAACTTCACACTTTTTGATTGCTAAGTCCGCACTCAAGCTCTAATATCTCGCGCCTAGATTCCCTAATTACTTTGTTTATTTGGCTCTCCTATATGGAGCGCTAAGGCTTTTTACGTCTTAAATTTCTGGAGAGATACGCAAATGTCCGCCTCGTTTCCATTAGCGAAACTTACCTTTTTAATCGCAATTCTGACTGCCGTAGGTCAAATGACTCAAACGATGTACGTGCCTTCTATCGGTCATATGGCGGGTGAGTTCTTGGTATCAGCGTCTTCACTTCAAGCTGTGATGGCGTGTTACCTGATCCCTTACGGTCTATCGCAGTTTGTATACGGCACGCTGTCCGATCGCCTTGGTCGTAAGCCAATCATCATTACGGGTTTGATCATCTACATTCTTGGTACTTTGGTAGCGCTGTTTGCTCATGAGTTCGAATGGTTTCTAGCAGGCAGCTTCATCCAAGGTTTGGGTATTGGCTGTGGCGGAGCTATGTCTCGTACACTGACTCGTGACTGCTTTGAGGGCGCTGAACTGCACCGCGCAAACAGCTTGATCAGTATGTGTGTGATTTTTTCGCCATTGATCGCACCAGTATTGGGCGGTTATCTAACCGAAGCATTCGGCTGGCGATCTAGCTACCTATTTCTTGCGTTATTCGGTATTGCCGTTGTGATCACCATGATGACAAGCATGATGGAAACCTTGCCTAAAGAGCGCCGCAAACATGAATCTGTTGCGAAGAGCTACAAGTTCGTACTATCAGACAAACGCTTCCAAGGCTTCTTATTGGTATTGGTTGCCACGTTTGCAGGCGTTGCAGTATTTGAAGCAGCAGCAGGTGTATTGTTGGGTGGTGTACTTGGCTTGCCAGCAACCACGGTCAGCTTGCTATTTGTCTTGCCGATACCGGGTTACTTAGTCGGCGCTGGTCTATCGAGCTATATTGCACAACGCCGTTCTGAACGCCGTGCTTTGAATGTTGGTCTAGTGGCTATCTTAGTTGGCTCAGCAGTGGTATTGATTCCGGGTCTGTTTGGTCTAACAACGGCGTTGACTCTGATTGGCGGTGCAACCATTTACTTCTTGGGTGCAGGCATTTTGTTCCCAGCGGCAACTACCGGCGCACTTTCACCATTCCCATACCACGCAGGCACTGGCGGTGCCATTTTGGGTGGTATGCAAAACCTAGGCGCAGGCATCGCAACGCTATTGGCTTCCTTCTTCCCAGCGCAAGACCAAATGCCACTTGGCTGCCTAATGATGACAATGTCGATCATCGCCATGCTTGGTCTACGTTGGGTTAATCGCAAGCACGACCACTCAAACGAAATGCCATTGGCAATTTAAAACCTGCCTCTCATCACCCAAAGGGGACATGCTGAAAAGTGTGTCCCTTTTTTGTTGCACGCATCTTGCCCTCCAGCTCTCATCCACCAGCATTTACATTTAACATCCCTGTAAATCTTTGCTAAAAAGAACAGTTGCTTACACACATTTATAGATTTGCCATTCAACATTCATTGGAAGAAACCTGTGCTTTAACTCTTAAATAAAAGAATGGCGATACAACAAGAGTAAGGTACACAATAAGGACACACAGATGCGTTTCACTTTAACTACGTTGGCCGTATCGGTCGCGCTTGTCACCGGATGCAGCAATCAAGGAATACCAACCATGAACCATTACTCTCAATCTCAACTCGTTGCTCAACAAACTCAAGCACCTGTTGCTAAAAAAGTGCCACATGCAATGACGATTCATGGTGACACCCGAATCGATAACTACTATTGGATGCGCGATGATGAGCGCCAAGACCCAGAGATTTTGCAACATCTTGAGCAAGAAAATCAGTATGCAGAAACCGTTCTAAAACATACTGAAGCACTACAAGAGCAATTATTCGAAGAGATCAAAGGTCGTATTGCGAAAGACGATAACTCAGTACCAGTACGTCGAGGTAACTACTTCTATTCAAATGAAGTAACAGGCGATAACGAATACGAAGTGCACATGCGTGCGAAAGACTTTGCAGGCAAAGACAAGCAAGTCATCCTAGATGTAAATGAACTGGCGAAAGAGCACGAGTTCTTTAGCACTGGAGGCTTATATGTGAGCCCAAATGAGAACTTGCTGGCTTACGGTGAAGATACGTTAAGCCGTCGTGTTTATACCATCAAAATCAAAGATCTTAATACCGGCGAATATCTACAAGATGAAATTGAAGGTGCGTCGAGTGCTATCGCATGGCAAAACGACAACAAGGCTTTCTATTACATCAAGAAAGATCCACAAACACTGCTTGGCTATCAAGTATACCGCCACGTACTAGGCACTCCGCAAAAGAGCGATGAACTGATTTACGAAGAAACCGACAGTGCTTACTACACTTACTTGAGTAAAAGTAAAGATGGCGAGCAAGTGTACATTTGGCACTCAAGCACCGAAACGAGTGGTGTATCAGTCATTGACGCCAACAATCCAAACGCAAAAGCTGAAGCTTTTTACCCACGAGAAACAGGCATTGAGTACAGCATCGCTAAATTAGGTGATTGGTACTACATCTACACAAACTATCAAGCAGTAAACTTCCGTTTAATGAAAGTCAAAGCAGAAGAGATGCATGATCGTTCTAAATGGGTCGATGTCGTCCCAGCAGACGACAATACTCAACTTGTCGATTTCGACTTATTTGATGACCACCTTGTGTACGAGCAACGTGCGAATGGTCTATCAACAGTTAAAATCCGCCAGCTATCAACGGGCAAAGAGTTCCCACTTGAATTTAACGACAGCGCGTTTGCTGCTTATCTAACAGGCAACTATGAACTCGATAATTCTAAAGTTCGTATCTACTACAGCAGCCTAACCACACCTGGTACTTACTATGATTTCGACCTGAATACGGGTGAATCTGAAATAATGAAGCAAACACCGGTGCTAGGCGATTTCGATGCGGATAACTATCAATCAGAGCGCATCATGGTAACCGCTCGTGATGGAAAGCAAGTGCCAGTATCATTGGTTTATCGCAAGGACCTGTTTAAGAAAGACGGGACCAATCCAATCTACCAGTACGGCTACGGCTCTTACGGATCAACAATTGAACCAACGTTCCGTTCAACCCGCCTCAGCTTACTTGACCGCGGATTCGTGTACGCTATCGCTCACATTCGCGGCTCAGAAATGCTTGGACGCCCTTGGTATGAAGATGGCAAAAAGCTCACTAAGCAAAATACCTTTAATGACTTTATTGACGTAACAAAAGGGCTTGTTGAAGAAGGCTACGGTGCAAAAGACAAAGTGTTTGCGGTTGGTGGCTCTGCCGGTGGTCTATTAATGGGCGCGATCATTAACCAAGCACCGGATCTCTACCGTGGTATTGGCGCGCACGTTCCCTTTGTTGATGTCGTAACGACCATGTTGGATGAATCGATTCCTCTAACGACCAACGAATACGATGAATGGGGTAATCCAAATGATAAAACGTATTACGACTATATGCTGAGCTACTCGCCGTACGACAATGTGAAGGCTCAGAATTACCCGAACATGCTAGTGACGACGGGTTTGCATGACTCACAAGTTCAATACTTTGAACCGATGAAATGGGTAGCAAAACTCCGCGAGATGAAGACCGATGACAATGTCTTGCTATTCAAAACGGATATGGAAGCTGGTCACGGTGGTGCGTCAGGTCGATTCAAGCGATTAAAAGAAGACGCACTGGAGTACGCTTTCTTCCTTGATCTTTTAGAGACAAAGTAAACTTGGCGTCCTAAAAAGTGTTGCTCCCATTTTTATAACAGGGGTTATCCACTAAAAAATGCCCGCATTGTGCGGGCATTTTTGTTGACTCTCAGTCTATTTGAAGAAAAACGCCTATTCACAGCGAATAGGCGTCAACACAATAAATGTGTTTAGGCAGTAGAAACTGTCCTATTGATTAGAAGTAGTAACGAGCACCGATTGTCCAGTAGTCGTTCTCTTCCACGTTGTAGTCATTTCCGAGGTCAAATTCATAAGCAGCAAAGGTATAGAATGAAGGCGTAACTGCGTACTCAGCTTGTAACGCTGCTTCACTGTATAGAGTCTTGCTGTCTTTATCATTTTCTACCGCTTCGTAGTTCACACTGAACGTCCAATCATTCACCCCGTAGGCTAATAGACCTTCAAGTTGTACCGTTTCTTGATAAAGAACAGAAGTTGCTGCGCCTGGGAATTTGTAATCAAAGAAATAATCATTCATACCATAT
The DNA here is from genome assembly GCF_024181835.1 of Vibrio sp. Y29_XK_CS5. NCBI lineage: Bacteria > Pseudomonadati > Pseudomonadota > Gammaproteobacteria > Vibrionales > Vibrionaceae > Vibrio > Vibrio sp. Y29_XK_CS5. The sequence continues at coordinate 22,801 of NZ_JAMZAM010000001.1, read as the reverse complement.
ACGATTGCCGCATACAGACCTGAACCGTACTTACCGTAGTTAGCAGAGAAGACATGAGATGTCGCTGATTCTGATTTAGAACCGATGTCACGGTCACCGCCACTGTATACGTAACCAAGACCAAATCCGGCAAGGCTTGTGCTCACTGCAATCTGACCACGAGCATCGTATTCGTCATGTTCGCCTTGCCAGCCAAGACCGAGGTTAAATCCAAAGCCTTCACCGAACTCAAAACCTTTACGGTAGCTCAGCATTCGCTCAGCACGAGCGGAACCTAAATTATATTGGTCTGCATACAAGAAGTCGTTGGCAAACGCGATTGGTAAATCCGCAACACCAGCTACATCGTAATATGGTGACCATTGTGTACCCGCTACCACGCGACCAAACTGTTCATGCGTTGCACCAATGTAGCCCAAACGTGTGTTGAAGGAGCTCGCGCCCCCGTCCAGTAATTTGATAGACCATTCACCCTTGGCATCAACTGTCACACCATTACCAATGTCTTGTTTGCCGCCCACATTGATACGAGGAGATACGTCATGAATGCGAACATCTTCCTCAAAGTACTCACCAACGCCCACTGAAACGTGGCCGCCGATAGAAAGAGATGTGCCTTCGCTATTGTAAACTTCAGCTGCGAAAGCCTGAGAACCACATGCTAGTGCCGCCACTGCAACGGCTAGAGTTTTCATTTTCATTTTTAACATCCATATAGTTGTTTATACCGGTTCGTTACGACAGCAAGACAAAAATTTTCAACACAACGAACACATACAACGTAGTAATGAAACATAAATGAAACAAATAAATTATATGCAACCAATCCAATTAATCGCTCAAAATTTGATCAAAACCACATAAAAAAAGGGAACTTTTCAGTCCCCTTCATAATTTTTGTGGTGTTTTTCGTGTTACAACTGCCAGCGCGCGAGTGGTTTCTCAGTTTTTATTCCTTTACTCCCCCAACGATCAATGACGTCAATTTGCAGTATGCGATCTGGTGAAATAATCGATTGTAGCTGTTTTGAGGGTCTTTTATCTGTAATTAGCCACAGAGTTTTATCTTCTTCAAACTGAGCTTTTAAAGACAGTTTCTCTGCTTCTGACCATTCCAGTTCAGGCTTAAATTGACGACCAACAACGAACAGTTGGTTTCCAGACGCAAAATCCTCTAATGATTCCCCTAGCAAGACCACTGAATCAATCTCTTTCGCAAAGATAACGTCCTGTTGTTGATTAATCAGCTCACGTATTTCTAACATCAACGCTTGCTGGTTCTTTTCTATTTGAGCTTGATATTGAGGATAAACCTTTTGTAGATCCTCACCCACGATCGCAGCCATTCGAATTAAGTTAGTAGGATTCATCCACGCATACTTAGATGTATCACCATTGTCTAACGTCAGTGCCGCAACGCCCGGTGCTCTTGGAGATATCGCCTGAGACGCGTCAATCTCAATCAAGCGAATGTTCCCCTGACGAGCATAAACAAAAGTTGGGTCTTGATGCCAAATAGCACCCAACGTAATCGCAACGGTCGCCTCCTGCCCGGCTTTAATGGCTTGTTGTTGACCTTTACTTGCAAACCAGTTCACCAAACGTTCAACGCCATATCGCTTAGGTGGCAAGTAACTGGTTTCAATGCCTGTGCCTTGCATCAGTTGCTCAGACAACATGTAAGTCACAGGCGTGCTGGTAATAATATCTTTGCCATAAGAGAACGGTGCAAATGTACTCGTCACAACCAAGCCCATTGTTATGATTTGTTTTTTCATCTTCATCATTGGTTATCCAGATTTAAGCTTTTCGCACAATGCGGTAGATCGTTGCCGTTAGGAAAAACGCAGCAGAGACAATAATGATCGAGGCGCCAGACGGTACCGGCAATTCAAGTTCCATCGGCAAAACGGTCCCAACCAAGCAGGCAACGGTAGCCAATAAGGATGAAAGCAAAACAAAACTGCCCATTCGCTTAGTCAGCAAGCGTGCCGTCGCCCCCGGAATAAGCAGTAACGCTCCAACCAAAACCGCACCGATAATCTTCACTGCTGCGATTGTCACGAGCGTGATCATCATGACGAACAGGTAGTCATAAAAGCTGGTGTTGAATCCACGAACACGCGCGATGTCAGGGCTAATGCAAGTCAGTAAGATTCGGTTAAAGGTCGGAATCAGTAACAATAGAATGATCAAACAGCTCACCGCAAGAATCGTTATGTCTCTGTCTGTCACCGTCAGGATCGAGCCAAACAAAACGTTCTCTAACATATGAATATTGATCTTTCGTGCCACATACATCAGCAGGGCAGCACCGACTGCCAAAGCAAGAGCGAGGAACACACCCACGAGTGTATCGTAGGGAACGTTGGTTCGATTTCGCACGAAATGCAGCAATAGCGCGAAAATCATGCAGAAGCTGAATAACCCGATAAATGGATTTTCCGGTGGTTCACCAAGTAGCACACCGATCGCTATACCAGTCAGCGCTGCGTGACCAACGGCTTCAGAAAAGAACGCCAAACGCTTCGCGATGACTAAGGTGCCCAAACCGCCCAGTAACGGACCAAGAATTAGCGCTGCAACAATTGCGTTAACCATAAACGCATAAGCGAAGCTGTCACTGAGCCACCCGGCTTCTACTCCGTTGAGGGCAAATTGTCTTAACCAATCCATTACGCCGCCTCCACTTTTGCCGTGTAGTGCTTAAACAGAGACTCAATACGCTCAGGACTCAATACTTCAGAGTGATGCCCCGAAGCGACGATTTGACGATTGACAACATGCACCTGCGCATCCAAACGGCGCACCGCTGTTACGTCATGATGGACAGCAAGAACGGTTTTACCTTCTGCTACCACTTCATGAATCAAACCTTCTAGATAACGTACCCCTTGCTCATCCATACCCGTTGTCGGTTCATCTAGAACAAGTAAGCTTGGATTATCGAGTAGAGCTTGGGCGAAGAGAACACGCTGTTGCTCACCGCCAGATAGTTGTCCCATACGACGATCACTTCTTGTTGCCATACCAACACGCTCTAATTGAGCTAACGCCTGTTGAGCTTGCTTGGTTTTACGGCGCCAAAACAGAGGCACACGCGTTTGGTTAAGCAGTACAAAATCCATGACCGTCAAAGGTAAGCTAGCTTCAAACATGGCTTTTTGTGGTACGTAACCAATTTTTCCGGCTTGCTCAGCCTCCGCCCAATGCACCGAGATGTCACCCGAAAATGGTGTAAGTCCTAAAACCGAACGTAACAATGACGTTTTGCCACCACCGTTTGGTCCCATAATCACATGGCATTGACCCGCTTCAAAACAAGTCTGAATGTCTTGCAGAATAAGGTTGTCCCCGTACTGCAAGCAGACTTTATCAAGAGAAATCGAAGGACCTCGCATTAGGCTTTCTCCTGCTCATGCTTGCTTGCAACAAACTTCATCGCCTCTATTAACGTTGCTACGTTGTCGCGCATCTCCACCTCGACTTTGTCGGCTTCGTATTCCCCGTGCGTCATGTGAGAAAAGCGATATAGCTTCACGCCCGTCGCTTCTTCGATGGTATCAACAAAACGATTTGGCATATTCAGCTCGTAAAATAGAACATCAATACCAGATTGGCGGATCTTCTCGATGGTTTCCTGTAGCTGACTAGCGCTTGGCTCTACGCCATGAGCAGGTTCGATTACCGCGGCTACATCGACGCCAAACTCTTGTAGAATGTATCCATAAGCATTGTGCGTTGTTGCGACCTTCATACCTGCTGTATCTAGCTGCCCTAGAGACAACATCGCATCACGCTTTAAAAGGCGAAACGTTTTTGCGTACTTTCGCGCATTTTTTCGATAAAAAGCTGCGTTTTCTGGGTCAAGTTTGCTCAACTCACTGGCAATGGTGTAAACCTTTTGAATCGTGGTGGATAGTCCAACAAAGGTATGTGGATTCACTGCACCTTTACCAACGGATTGCCCCATAGCGGGCAATAGTGGAACTTCCTTATTTGCCTCAATCACCACCAGATCGTCGCGCTGCGCAGCTTGAATAACTTTCAGAGCAAAATCATCATGCCCAATACCATTGACGACAATCACATCCATCTGATTCAGTCTTTTAAGATCATTGGGTTGGGGCAAATAGTTATGAGGATTGAACCCTGCATCGACCAAAGGAATGATCTCAGCTTTATCACCGACCACCGCTTTTACATAGCTGTAGTAAGGTTGCAAAGTGATACCAATGTTGAGCGTTTCGGCAAAACTTGAAGCGGAAGCGACCAGTAAAGCACTAGCCGTTAGAATTCGACGTAAGAGAGAGCGTGTCTTCATAGTTGTTATCATGTTGGTTATTGCTTAATGCTTATGAGGGCTTGCAGGAGAAGAAGGCGTTAACACGATTTGTTGCCAACCACTTAGCTTTCGTTGACTTTGCTGAGTTAAGTCCTCGATATCGATAGAAACAGCCGTGGAAAACCAGATATCAGCATGCTCGTGACGGCTATCAAGTAGCATCGAAGCTGAACCTTCATCGTCCTGTCTCAAGCCAAGATAAAGTCCTGCATCCAACATCTGCCATTGATGAGAACCTTTGCGCTGCCAACTTTGGTCTTTAACAAATGGAGCGAGCCAAAACGTTTCAAGTTCACTGACTTCAGGCCACTTACCCTCATCAATGTGGAGATCTCGAATTTCCTCATGAGCAAGTTTAAGCTCTGCAACCATTGCCAACTCTTCTTGCCCAAGGTCAGTCATCAACACTTGATGCTCGAGTGCTTCTGCGTGCTCAACTTCGGTCTGATGATAGGGCAATAAGGCGGCAGACACCGCAAGAATGCCGGCGATGGTTAATGCCACCCATTTACCTTCGCGACTGCCATTATCCGGTCGAATTTTCTGAGTGATCATTTCTCTTTCAACTCAACCACATCAACTTCTACTGGGTTTTCATGCCCTGCGTCGAAAACAAGATAAAAATCCATTTGAGGATGAGTGAACTCAGCGATAGAGCGCTTGTCAGTGGTTACTTTGGCAATCAAGTTGTCATCGTAATCGTACATTTCAACGTCATAGTCCACTGCGGTAGAACCATCGGAGTAACCTGCTTCACAGATGACTTTGTCTTGTTCTAAATGGCAGCTCATTAATGGAAAGTGCGCCGCAGCTTGAAAGGACAGTAAGCCGCCCGAAAGAGCGGAAGCGATAAGAATAGAGCTGTTTTTCATGGTGTATCCAAAATGGCTCAGTGGAGCGCTGAGCCTAAACTTGATTAATTTAATTGCGTTTCGAACGTTAGATGAACATTCACACTGGCTTTATCTGCGAGAGGATCGTTTTTCAGCTCACCTTTATAGTTGGCTTTCATCAAATAGCGACCAGCCACCTCTGGAGTAAACGTAATTTTGCCTTCTTTATCACTCACGACATCCATTTGTTCTTGGTGGTTTCGGTAAAGGGTACCTTCACGAGTAATTTCGGCTGTGACACCTTGTTGAGGCTCACCATTAAAGAAGAATTGGAAAGTCACCGCTTCGCCTTCAATGATGTCTGATGGGTGAGTGATCGGTTTCATCTCTAGCAGCTTGCCTTCAATTTCCAGCGCTTTTTCTGTCGGCATCCCCACCGTCACGTAACTTTCCGCTCGGGTATAGCTCAGTTGCGTAACAACATCACGTGCTTTTTCTGGAATAACACTTGCGCGATCAGCTTTACTTGCTCGAGCCCACTTAACTGTGTCGCGGCGACCCGCTTTGTATTGGGTGTAGTAGCTTGGTTGGTTGTTGATCGCGACCTTGTGTGTGCCTTCTTCTTCAAAGTAGAAATCAAACATCGAACGACGTTTACCACGAACAACAAAGTTCGGACGCTCCGAACGACCATCCGGCATGATCACAAATGCTTGATCGCTGCCCGCTGGTTTATCAAAAACAAACGTACCGTGAGAGGCAGTCACATCAAACGTCAGCCAATCACCACCTTCTTTTGATACTGTAAAGTGAGAAGGCAAAACCCAACGAGGGTGCGCTTGTGCTGTTGTTGCAGCTGCTAGCCCCATCGCCATTACACTTGCTAGTGCCACCGCTTTCATTTTGGTTTTCATCGTTATTCCTTCTCTATTACTTAACTTGGTAGTTGACGGTAATCATGCCCGTCTCTTGGGTTGGTTTGATTTGATAACGAACTTCGCTGTCCGCTAGTTGCATCTTTTGTCGCAAATAATTCCGTCCACCGTGCTCGCGTACCACTTCAACATGCAACGTGTAAGTGCCTTGTTCGAGTCGCAGACCTTCATCATTGGTGCCATCCCAAATAAAACGGTATTGACCAGCGGGACGAGTAGCAGACGTCACGGCGTCCACTAATTCGCGGTCATAACGACCCACCTTTCGCCACCAGCTTCGAAGATCTTTTAGCCATTCATCTTTACCAACCCATAACTGGATGGTTTTCACTGGCTTGCGCTTATCATCTTCAATCCATACTGCAACATAAGGACGGGCGTACATTGATGTATCAATTTTTGGCAACTCGAATTCAAAATCGACTTTGGCACGATCAGGCAAGGGGGCAGCAAAAAGCGAAAGAGGCATCAGCGCAGCAATAAGTGTTAGTTTGCTTAATGAGTTGCGACGCAAAAATCGGTCTGTGTTTAACATAGGGGAATTCTCTGAATAGAGGCTGTTATGGCACAGCAACAAAATAAATAACGAGCGACAGCAAGGTGCCAAAAGCCATCCACTGCATCGACGTTCTTAAAGTCTTTTTCTTTGGTAGTAGCAAACACACTCCGGTTAGAACAAAGAACACCATCAATAATGCAGTGATATCAATGAACCACTTCCAAGCATCGCCACTATTGCGACCTTTGTGCAGATCATTCAGTAGCGCGACAATGCCGTAATTCGTTGTTTCAACTTCAGCCTCTCCCGTGGTCATATCGACAAAAACGGTAGCGTTATAACCCGGACCTTTAAAATCCAAAGAAAGCTCGCCAATCACTAACTCTCCATCTTCGATTTCGGTATAAACATCCAAAGCCGAAGGAGTGCCGCGCAAATGGGTTTCTTGAGTTAGGAAGTTCAATAGAGCCGAACGATTGGGTTGGAAGCTGCCTTCAGTTGCAAAAAGTTGCTTTGAAGGGATCGTGAGTGTGTGTTGTTGAATGATTGGCTCACTGCGCTCAAACAATGTTGGTCTGTTCAAGGTGATGCCCGTTAAGGCAAAGAACAAGGTCACCAATAAAAGAGCCATGGAAACGTAAATGTGCAGACGGCGAGCCCAAGTTTGGACGCCTTTGCTTTTGAGCAACATAAAAAAACAATCATCACCAATAAATGAGGGCTTAATTTAGGTGATAATCATTCTTATTGGCATTTAATTTACATTGTTTACGTTTGATAGAATAGAAAGGCTCCCGCACATGGAGGCAAGAGCCTATAGGAAAATCTTATCGAGCTAAGATTGGGTAAGTAAAGAAAACCAAGTGACAGAAGTTGAACACAAAATGGGCTAACACAGCACACCATAGGCGCCCAGTGAAGTGGAAAACAAGACCGTACCCTATCCCTGCAAGTCCAGCAAATACCATCAACAGTGGACCGCCTGCAAAATGAGCTAAACCAAACAAAATGCTCGCCACCACCAAACCCAATCGCCAATCAAAACGACGAGATAATGACTGCTGGATAAACCCGCGGAATAAAGCCTCTTCTGCAACACAAGTTAATACGAGGTTATTCAAAGCAAACAGCCACCACCATGACGGCAAACTAAACTCCGGTTTTAGAGCACCAAGCATAACGGCAACTGGCAATAGTGAAAGCAGGGGGATCATCACCAGCAGCGCAGGTTTTATTCTTATTTTTGACTCACCGCCAAGCAGCATAGGATAAGCAAGAAGGAGAGCAAAGAAGGCAAGTGGCTTGTCCAGATTAAGATACATTGAGAATGGCGCACTCTGTGGTCCCGCGGATACCTTGTCGAGAACTTGCAGATTATTAAAGCCAGGGATCAAATGGACAAAAAGCATCACACACCAAAGGACGACAATCCCCCACCCTAGGTAGTAAATAGGTTTCATCTTTGGATTCAATGCCAGCATCGGCAACCGGTATGAGACTCCAAGAACAACCAACGAACTGATCAGCGCGATGAGCTCAATTCGATCAAAAACAAATGCACCTAGCAGTGTAAGTCCAAGCAATGCGAAGGCTGCCCTTTGTTGCCGAGCAAATGCCGCGCCAATTGCTAATACAAGCGGTAGCCAAATCAAAATGGCAGAATCAAGAATCATGTATTTATCCTTATAAAAACTGACGGTCCAGTCTTAGTGCTGGGTAGTTGTAATATAACCTTGTCCCCAAGTAACCTCGAGATATTTGCTGCTACGAGAATGACTTAGTTTGTAGACGCAGCAGCGATTAAAAGAAATCGAACCTGCTCACTTCTATAAAAACAAAAAGACCCGAGATCTGACTCGGGTCTTTCGATGCTATGAAATACGCATTAACTATTCTGGCTTGCTTTGGCTTTGCGCAATTGCGTTAGGTACTTCACCCAACTCTCAGCTTGAGTCGAAGGCTTAATTTCATTGGCACGTTTCGCATTTGCAAGCGCATCCTCAAAGCGTTTCAACTTGTAGTAAGCTCGGGCTTTCACCAGCGCCACATCAGCCTTACGACCAGTCACTTTATCCAACGTCGCTAACGCTTCTTTGTAATGACCTTCTTGCACTAATAACTGGGACAAGTTCCAGTTATATTTTCTGTCCAATTGAGCCGCAACATGCCAACTCTCAATCGATTTGTCCCACTCTTTTGCTATTTGCCAATATGTCGCTTGCTGCGCTTTTAACTTGCTGTCTGAGTTGATGTCTTTCACCTCTTCTAGCACCAAAGCTGCGCGCTCTGGAATACCACGCGCACCATATAACTGAGCAAGAAGTCGTAAATCATCTTGACTAAGTGCGACACCCTTTAGTTTTGCAAGCGCCAATGCATCAAGAGCGCGTTTGTTATCATCAACACGAAGATAGAGCGCAGCTAGCTGACGCCACCACTCCACACGCTCAGGTTCAATCGCAATCAAACGCTTAATCGTACCGATGGCTGGCTTCCATTTTTGCAGCTCAAGTTCGGCTGACAACTTGATAGACAAAGGACCAATTTCATCTGGCTGACCAAACTTTTCATAGCGCCCCATCGCAGACAAGACTTTGTTCCATTGACTCAACTGGTAGTGAGACTGAGCGATACGCAACCAAATTTCATATGCCTTCTGAGTTTCAGGAACAGATTTACTTAAGTCGTAGTAATGAGGTAATGCCTTTGAAAACTGCTGCTCGTTAAGCAACATATCCGCTAACATCTTGCGCGTTTGCCAAGCTTGATCATCGTCTAAGAGACCGCTATTAACCGCAATCTCTAGCTGCTTGATAGCCGACTTCACTTGCTCATTTTGCCAGTACAAAATCCCAAGCATACGCGCGACAAATGCACGATCATAACCGCGCGATAACTCTAATGCTTCAAGCGTTGAAATGGCTTCTTGCAACTTTTCGTCTTGAACCAAATTATGCGCACGTTGAACACGAGTCGCGGTGTATTGACTCAGTTCATTGGCAGTCGTCGTAAAAGCGCATAGGCTCAATACTGCACCGATTAAGAATTTCTTCATCATTTGGCTAAATTGAACTCCACTTTTCGGGTTTGCCCGTACTGCTCAATTGAGACACCGTTTTCAACCTTCGGCTGATACTTCGACTTCTTCAATGCTCGAATCGCTTCTTTCTCAAACATACGTTTTGGCTTGGCATCAAGCACTTCGATATCCTTTGGACGCCCCGCAGCATCAATAGTAAAACGTAGCATCACGTAACCTTCGATTTTGCGTTTCAGTGCCTTACTTGGATAGCGTGGCTCTGGGCTATACAAAGGGATCGCTTGCTGATTACCCATAGTGCCTTTCAAGTTTGGAGCACTAATAGCGATACCATCAAGAGAAGTGTTCAAGCCCAATGCACTGATTGGCGTCACTTGACTCATCGGCTCAACTTGCGTTTGAGCCTGAGACAAATCCATCGGCTCTGGGGCTTTTGGTGGCTCTGGCTGTTCAGGAACCGAGCGTTGACGACGCTGAACATCCGCATCATTCTCGATCATAACCATATCAAAGCGCACCGCTTCAGAGGGCTTTGGTGCTCGCTGATTGCCTTTATCGACCATCCACGCCATAAAGCTAAACAAGCTCACCGCAATCAAAACTGACACGGGTAGCGCGAGTAATAGCCTTTTCATTAAGGTTTCTCCGCCGCCAAAGCAATGTTCTTCACACCAGCGCCTTTCGCGGCATCCATGACTTTCACAACCGTGCCATTGTAAGCATGCTCATCCGCTTGAATTACAAGCGCTGCGTCTGGTTGCTCCAGCAGTAAGTGCTCAATGGTGGCTTCAACACGCTCAATATCCACTAAACGTTTATCAATGTAGACATCATTTGCTGCCGTCACGGCGATAAAGATGCCTGCGTCTTTTTGACTGACCACATTGGAAGCTTGTGGGCGATTAACTTCTACACCTGACTCACGTACAAATGAGCTAGTCACAATGAAGAAGATCAACATGATGAATACGATATCTAGCATCGAGGTTAAATCGATCTGGGCTTCATCTTGTTGATTTGGTCTACGTCCGAGTCTCACTTCTGACTCCTTAAAGATTGTTCTAACTGGAGGGCTTTGCGTTCACACACTTTGCTTAAACGAGCATGTACAAACATACCTGCAAGTGCTGCAACCATACCTGCCATTGTAGGTAGTGTTGCAAGTGAAATACCGGAAGCCATCAATTTCGGATTGCTACTGCCTTGTGTTGCCATCACGTCAAAAACCGTGATCATGCCCGTTACCGTGCCTAACAAACCTAGCATTGGGCAAATTGCAACCAATACTTTGATGGTTGATAGGTTTTGGCGCAGTTCAATTTGTGCCTTTGCAATCCATCCTTCGCGGATTTGATGCGCGTACCAAGAGTGGTGGTCTGCTCTTGCGAGCCACTGTTCACAAAGCTGTCTCTTCACCTTCGGAAATTCCGTTGTCAGATAAAGAACACGCTCCATAACCAGCAGCCAGCATACCGCTACAACGGCAGCCAGCCACCATAGGATCTGCCCACCTTGCTGCATAAAGCTCGCCAAGGTCGAGGCCCAATCCTCACTGATCAAACCCAATGTGTTGAGTAGGATCTGCTCCATTACGCTGCGTTCTCCGCTACCGTGTTAGAGGCATTTTTACCCTTTGGCATATCACGTTCAGCTTGCTCTGCCACAAGACCAATACCTTGTTTTTCTAAAATATTGCGAATGTTCTCTGCTTGAGAGCTCAATACGTTATGAGCAAGAAGCAATGGCATCGCAGCCACAAGACCAAGGACAGTTGTCACAAGTGCCATTGAGATACCACCCGCCATGACTTTTGGATCGCCATTACCAAACTGAGTGATAACTTGGAAAGTTTCGATCATACCCGTTACCGTACCAAGCAGACCCAGCATAGGTGCTAGCGCGGCAAGCAGCTTAAGCATCGATAAGCCTTTCTCAAGGTGAGTTTGTTCATCAACTACCGCTTCCAATAGACGCAACTCTAACGCTTCAACACTACGGTGCTTATCCTTTTGGTATACCGCTAGAATTCGACCTAGAGGGTTATCCTCTGGTTGAGTTGGGCTCTTAAGTTGTTTCGCGATCTTTTGACGAGCGATGATCAATGACACACCACGAACCAGCGCGATGATCAAGCCAATAGCGAGTAAACCAAGGATGATCTTACCCACCACGCCACCTGCGTTTAGGCGATCTGCCATGGTTGGAGAATTTGCTAACTGGTCAAGGAGAATGCCACGCGATGGGTCAATCACGAGTGAGTCAATGTCTCCTGAGCTTAATGTGCTTGCCGTAGGACCGTTTTCAGGCTGACGCAGATAATTCACCGCATCACCACGCTGACCATTCCACTTCACATAGCCTGCGTTGTCCAACAACGCCATTGAGCCTAGACGGACACCATCAACATTTTGCTCACGGCCCTCACCATCCAACAAGGTGAATGACACATTCGCCATCTCACCACTTGCTTTGACTTGCTCTTCCATACTGCGCCACATTGCACGCAGTTGAGGTAATGTCGGCAGTGATTTCGCTGCAACGATATCATCAATGTTTTTTTGGTATGAGTTAGCGTCGACACCTGTTACAGAGTACTTAAGCTCCGACTCCAATTCTTTTGCATTTTGACGAACTACGCCAAAAAGCTCACCTAAGCTGCCTGTTTCTAGGCGAAGTTTCTCTTCAAGTTGGGCAAGCTGCGATTCGTTTTCGCTGAACGTAACACTCAGGGTGTCCGCTTCTGCTTGCAACGCTGCACGCTCGGCAACAAGCTGGTTTTTCATCGCTTGCAACTCTTGCTGCGTTTTCTTAAAACCAGATTCACGAGCCACATTGTGCGACTGCTGTTGACGATTTTCTTGTTGTGCTTTCTGCAATAATGCGTCACTAGCGAATGTTGTGTGAGGTAGAAGAGCAGCAGAAGAAATCAGCGCAACCGATAGCCATTTTTTCATCATTTATTTGCCCTCCGCTACGTTAAGAGACACTGGCAGAGTAAGCATACTCGGTGCAATCTGTTTGTTCGCCATCGCAAACGCTTTGTCTAGTTCCGCTTTTTGCTCAGTGCCCACTGCTTGCCATTCTTTTTGTTGCTGTGACCAGCTCCAGAAGTGCTCACCTGATAAGCTACGTGCAACCAATGAAACACGACCTAGGTAAAGGATATCGGCTTCGACTTGATCATTACCATCTAATGCTATCTTGCCTTGGTAAACACCAATCTTAGAGCCATAGTCCATCTCAATTTGGTACGCCTCAAGAATACGGCGGAACTTCTCAGCATCTGCGACGTCTGCGCGAGTCATCATTGCATCCAGCTTTGCAATACGCTCTTCACGTTGTGCCTTGCGGATCGGTTTATCATTAGCGACGATACTCTTAAGACCATCAAGCATGTGGTACATCAGTGGCACGACACCTTGGCGAGTCTGAGCGATTTGTTCGATTTGCTCATTCAGACTAGCCACTTCTTCGTTTTGACTGTCTACCAAACTAGATAGGTGATCACGATAAATCTTCAAGTTGCCAACTTCTTCTTGTAACTGCTCTATTTCAGCCTCAAGAGTCAAAGATTTCTCTGCACTTGCATCAATACGCTTCTGGCTAACAGCCGATGCTTGATTGGTTTTACTCTGCACTGCTTGTGCATCGTTAAGATTTTCCGCTTGAACGGGAATCAAAACCGATGAGATCAACAGAGCGATACTTGATTTCATTAGATTCATACGAGTTATATTTTCTGTTTTCTAAAAACGACTAAAGGGGAAGACCGATCTTCCCCTTTAAAAATCATATTGTTATCAGTACTTGAACTGAATTGTTGCCATGTAGTTTCGACCTTCGCCTATCACTACATTTGTTGCACCATCATAGTTGTCCGGGTTCGTACTACCGCCACCAGCTAGGTATTCAGTATCAAACACGTTTTCAACATTGAATCGGGCCACAATATCTAAGTTCTCATCATACTTGTGTGTGTACGCCACGCCCATATCAACACGCGCATACCCATCTTTCTTAAACGTGTTCGCTGCGTCACCGTAGCGCTCACCCTCATAAATCACGCCCAAGTTTACATTCGTATTGTCTTGGATCTTGTAGCTAGACCAGACGCTTGCAGAAAGCTCAGGCACATCAGCTGGGCGATTGCCTTTTAGTTTTGCACTTTCTGTAATCTCTGCATCTAGATACATTGCAGAAGCAGTTAACGAAAGCTTATCTGTAACAAACCCTTGCGCTAAGATTTCAGCGCCTCGGTGCACTTGCTCACCATCTTGAGTAGCAATCTGTTTTTTTGAGTCGTTAGGATCGACGATATCTAATCGTACATTTTCTAATGTGATGTCAAACAGCGCACCGGTTAAGAATAAACGCTCATCAAACAGTTCCCACTTAGTACCCACTTCATAAGAAATACCGCGCTCAGCCTCTAGTTCTTCTCCATCATTGGTAAAGTCAGAGTCAGCCACAGCACCTTGTGGCATGAAGCTTTCAGAGTACTGAACATAGATTGAACCATTACTCGCAGGATGAAAGATAACGCCTAGCTTTGGTGATACTTGGCTCTCAGTTAATGTATCGCTGCGCTTTTCATCGTAGCGAACACCTGCAAGTACCTGCCAGTAATCGTTAATTGTCATCATATTTTGCGCGTAGATACCCCATGTATCATGCTCGCTAGTCGGCCATTTTTTCGAGCTACGATACCCTGGCTTTGGCACCGTTTGACCCGGCTGGACACTAGACTCTTGGTGGAATGCCATAAAGCGGTCATAACTGTAATCTAGGTAGTTTGCACCAATTAAAAGTGTGTTATCAGTATCAAGCAAAGAGAAGTCAGTCGTAACGTCTACATACGCAGTATCAAACACCCAATTGTCTGAACGATCATTCCCTTTGTGCTTAATCACATTTTTTTCTTCATAGTCATCAAACTTAGGGTAAGACTCCACATCAAAACGCTTGAAATCTTGACGGTTGTATCCTGCTTTGACGTTTACGTTATCCGCGACTTGCGCATTAATATCGATACCGTAGTTTTCTACATCGTTATCAATCTTCGACCATTGCGCATCCCAAATATACTTGTCTCCAAGCACAGGCTTACCGTCTACAATGTAAGCACCAGAATCCACACTGCCTTCATCTTTAGTTCTGTCATAATGAGCAGAAACCATCACGTTTTCGGTAATGTCGTATTCAACAACCAGACCACCGACAACTCGGTCAGTTTGTGGCTCTGTGCCATCACCATACTTACGCCAAGAGCCGTAACTCTCTTTTGCAAGAATTGCGCGCGCACGCAATGTCTCTTCTTCATTCAGTGCACCACTCACATCTAAAACAGTGCGTGAGTGATCGTTTGAACCAATATCTTGGCTCAAGCTAACTTGTGTTTCTGTTGTTGGCTTCTTAGAAACCATGTTCACAAGACCACCTGGCTCAGATTTGCCGTAAAGTAGACCTGATGGACCTTTAAGTATCTCTACACGCTCTAAAAGCTCAATTGGCTGACGGTAGTGTGACCAGTGCTGACGACCATCACGTAAAAAGCCGTCAGAACTGCTAAGTTCAAAACCGCGCAATGAGAAACGCTCACGGTTACGACTCGTACCACCGGCACTAACACTCGCGTCATTTTTTAGCACTTCACCTAACGTGCTTGCACGCTGCTCATCAATAACCGCTTCATCAATCACAGCAACTTGTCCTGGGGTCTCCAGTTGCGTCATTTCCATACGCATTGCTGTTGTATTGGTATCTGCTTTGTAACCAAACTCGCGACCTTCAACAACAAGGTGCTCATCCGCTTTTTGAACTTCCGCCACGGCAGGTGCTGCTAACACCGCTCCAATCACTAACGCCAGTTGGCTTTTAGAAAACATGCACATTCACTCCAAAATGTTGGGTTACACATAGGTGCTATGTGATTCCCTTCTACTTATTTTGCGAGAGAATATAAGTGATAACCATTACCATTTGCATTAAATTTACATTCTTTGCATTCGTAAACTTTTGTAAAGGGCATGAGAGTAATACTTTGTTCGAACGTGATCTAAATCACGAATAGCCGCGAGCGATCTATTGCCTAAACAACAATGTTACACTCAACCCACCATCCACTCGGTTTGTGGCGATGGCTTTTCCTCCCATCATTCGCATCGATTCTTTTACTATTGCGAGCCCAAGACCATAGCCACCAAGCTTTTTGTCTCTGGAAGCATCCAATCGAGTAAATGGGTCAAAGATGTCGGACAATTTATCCTGTGGAATACCCGGACCATTATCAGCAATGGTCACAGCTAAGTAGTGGTGCTTATCGGTGGATTTATTTGTTAAGCACACATTAATCTGCGCAGAGTCGCCCGCATACTTGATCGCGTTACCAATCAAGTTGTTCAAACAGCGCACGACTAAAGTGTCGTCACACTGGGCTTTTGTCCTTGTCGCGTCCGATTTAAAAGTAAGAGTTTGTTGAGCTTTTAGGTCGATCTTGCAACGCTCAACCTGAGGAGCAAGCAGAACTTCTAAGTCGCTACGTTTCATCTCAGTATCGTAGCGAGCGTTCTCCAATCGGCTGATTTCGAGTATCTCACCAATCAAGTGATTAAGTTCATTTGCTTCTTCTTCCATGCGAGTGACAAGGCTTTGCTCACTCTCACCCACACGCTTTCGCAACAGATGTAACACCAAGTTCTGTCGCGCCAATGGTGTACGAAGTTCATGTGAAACATCACGTATTAATCGACGCTGTTTCTCAGCCAAAGAGTGGATCTCCTTGGTCATATGATCGAAGTCTTGCGCCAGTTCATTAAATTCTCGTGTGTTTGATTTCAGTTCATCAACCACACTGACAGTAAAATCACCATTTGATAGCCTCTTACTCGCCTCACGAAGTCGGTCTAAAGGTTGCTGTAAGTTCCTTGCCATTAATAGAGAAAACAGCGCCAGAATGACCGCTGCAATCACAACTTTCAGTATCGAAAAGTAGAGAATAAAGTCATGAGCTGGGTGTAAACGATGAGGCAGTTGGATGACCAAACTGTTGTTGCCCACAAGAGGAATACTGAAAATTGGGCGACTAACTCTGCCTTCTAGTTGTTCATCTAAACGTCTTTTAAACTTAAGTTTGAACTCAAAATGAGGGTGCATCAAGCGATGGGTAAGTGGGTGTTGATTTTCGTCTAACACGAATAAGTAAAAGTGTTGTGCATTCGCCCAATCCGCAAGCTCATCCATATCTCCGTCTTCGATCAAAACATTGGCTTGATGCGCTAAGTCCAACATTTCTGCTTTTACGCTCGCTGGTACTTTTAGCATTGCTTTTACTAAGGCTTGCTCAGCGACAGCTTGTACAGCAAGGATACTGATGACGATCGCCGTCATGTAAGTAAATAGCTTAAAAGCCAGACTATCTCGACGCTTGGCTATATAGGATGGGCACACAAATTTCATTAATTCGTCACAGCCTCTAGGTAGCTATAACCTTTTCCACGAAACGTTTTAATGTGCTGTTTGGACAATCCCGCTTCCACCAATTTACGACGAATATTACTGATGTGCATGTCTAAGTTGCGATCAAACGGACTTAGCTCTTTCTTCAAAACCTCGGTTTGCAATTCGGCTTTAGAAATCACAACGCCTTGGTTTTTTACCAAATAGCAAAGTAACTCTGCTTCAGTACCTGTCAGCGGCAAACTGTTCAGCTGATCACTGATACTTTGTACTGTGCAGCACATAGCTTGTCTTTGACGTTCTAATCCTACGCGACGAAGAATTGCTTTAATGCGCATCAACAATTCAGGTACATTAAAGGGCTTGCCGATGTACTGATCTGCGCCTGCTTGGTAGCCATCTAGCATCGAGTTCTCATCATTTAATGCCGTTAGCATGAGGATCGGCGTCGCGAAACGTTGACAGATACGACGCGCAACTTGCATACCATTTAGATTTGGTAGCATGACATCGAGAAGAACAAGATCAACCGGCGTCTTCTCCATGTATTGCAAAGCGCTTTCCCCACAATGGACAGATGAAACGGTGTAACCCTCTTCTTGTAACACCGCCTCCAATAATTCACACAACGGAACATCGTCATCTACGATAAGAACTCGGGACATTACCAATACCAACTCAAATAAAAATGGTTCGCATTCTATTACTCATTTGCAGATTAAACAACCATAGATTCTAAGGTTTCTGTACGAAAACTGGACATAAAAAAAGCCCACTTTTCAGTCGGCTTTTATCGCAAGAAATACTGATTTTTTAATTATTTAAATCAACACTTTAAACCTGTTACTTTGGCGACATCTTCAACGATGCCTCGTAAGTTGATACTAATCGAATGAAGTGTATCTAGCTCTTCTTGTGTAAATGGATGAGTGAGTACTGACTCTGCACCTTTCTTGCCAACAACAGTAGGCAAACTCAATACCACGCCATTAACACCATATTGACCCGTCATCATGGTCCCTACAGGCAAAACTGATCGTTCATTGATCTTGATTGCCTGAATAATACGAAACACACTTGCAGCGATCCCATGAACGGTATTTTGTTTACGACGGAAAATCTCATACCCAGCTTGCTTCACAGCTTCGAGCAATTCGTCTGCATCGATACGCTCTACATTATTGGCATCGCAATAGAAATCTGCAGGTTGTCCTGCAATTGAAATCAAACTCTTTGGCGTAAAACAATTGCTACCATGCTCACCGAGAACATAACCAAAGATGTTCTTCGGGTCCAAATCCACGCGATTGGCAACAATGCTCATCAAGCGCGCAGTATCGATCACGCAGCCACTACTGATCACTTTGCTATTCTCAAAGCCTGTATTGGTTGCAATAAAGTGCGCGACAATATCACAAGGGTTAGATACAACAATGAGGGTTGCATTTGGAGCTACTCGTTCGACTTTACGTGCAATCTCAACACCTATCTTGGCATTGATTTCTGCAATATCAATTCGCGTCTGACCTTGCTTAATCTGCGCTCCCGCAGTGATTACGACAATATCAGCGCCGAGAAGATCGAGATAGTCGTCAGTAGGAATGATGTGAGTGTTTTTCGAGAAGGTCAGTGCAGTGGTATGACGGAAATCGAAGACTTCCCCTTCAGCACGCTCTAAGTTTTGGTCCAATAGAACCAACTCACTTACACTGCCCATGGTCAGTAAGTAATTACATACTCCAACACCAACGGCACCTGCGCCAATTACACCAATTTTCATACTTCTCTCCCTGATAATAAAAGTTATGCCCTCACTTTGCGTTCCCACTAAAAACTTGGGCAGTAAGAGCATAAAAGTCCAATCACTTTATGTTACCCAGAATACCTACCTAAGCTAGCCTTTCTCGACTTAATGACGTTTAAATGATGGAAATTTCTTCTTTATATATGCATCAATAACCATCATTTAATCACTTCATACATTTAAACTCTATTGCAGGTACAAAAAAGGAGTACAATTCTTTGCAGTTTCTAATTGAGAATAGACGTATATGACAACGCTATTGATTGGTCACCGAGGCGTGGCAGGCAAGTACCCAGAAAACACCAAAGTCAGTATTCAAGCCGCTATAGATTTGGGTCTTGATTGGGTTGAAGTTGATGTACAACCCACCAAAGACAATGTACTAGTGGTATGTCATGATCACACAGTAAACCGCTGCAGCAACGGCAAAGGTCGTGTTGATCAAATGACTTTAGCTGAGCTAAAAACGTTAGATTTTGGTGGTTGGCTCAGTACAGAGTTCAGCAATGAATCGATCATGACGCTGTCAGAGTTGCTGGGGCTCGCTGCGAAAAACAACCTAAATCTTAATATCGAAGTTAAAGTTGACCACCATTCAGCAGAGGATGTCGCGAAGATAGTCGCTAAAACCCTTTCTGAAGGACCATTGACCAAAGAATTTATCCTTTTGTCGAGCTTTAGTCACGACGTGATAAGAGCGCTATACAAGCACTGTGAAGGCTACAGATTGGGTGTGCTAAGTGAGTTCTTTACCCGTAAAGACGGGCTACTGTTAGAAGAAGTCAACGCATACAGTTGCAACCTCAATATTAACTGGGTTCGTTCCCGTCAAATTAAGAAGCTGCAGCAAGCCGGATATAAGGTAATGTGCTATACAGTGAATAACCCAAACAAGTTGAAACACTTGCCGGCGCTAGATGGCATCTTCAGCGATCATCCAAGCCGCTTTATGTCTCAAGAATAGGGTTGAAACTAGGCGCTCCATTACCACTCAATGGTGATTGGCGTTCCCATTTTAACTAGCTTTATAAACTCATCCATCTCTTCATTGGTGATGGCAATACAGCCATTGGTCCAATCAAAGCTCTGGATAAACTGAGGGGATTGTGTCTCGCCATTTTTGAGACCATGAATCTTGATCTCTCCGCCCGGAGAGACACCTCTTCGATGCGCTTCCAAGCGATCAATTGCATCTGGATAACTGATGTGGACAGAGCGATAGAAAGCAGAATCGTTAATCACATAATCTAGAGTGTAGTCACCTTCTGGAGTCCTGTTATCCCCTTCTTCCTGCTTGTGCCCTTTCGGATTAGCCCCTAACGCAATCCGATATTCTTTAACCACTTCACCATTGTCCATTAGGTACATTCTGCGTTTTGATTTGTCTACTTTGACCAAGTCCACAGCAGCCTGTGTAAAAGGAACAAAAGAACAACACAAGATTAAAGACAACCATTTTACTGACATCGCCAGAACGCCTAACTCACCCATTCTAAGGGAACACAAAAAAGAGCAACCATGCTAGTCACAAGGTAATACTAAAGCAAACTTAATATGTGCAAATTTCACTACTCATTATGACTAACTTGGATTACTTTATAAGGAGATTACTTTATAAATTCAGCACAAATAGAGAGGGTATTATGCTCAACATTGCTTTTTTCAGTGCGAAATCCTACGACGAAGCGTCTTTCAATAAAATTAAAAACCATCGAGACTTCGAATTTCACTACCATGATTTTAGATTAACGTCAAAAACCGCAAAAATGGCTCAGGGCTGTGAAGTCGTATGTGCGTTTGTAAATGATGATTTATCCGCACCAGTACTTAAACAGCTTTCTCTTGGTGGGACCAGATTAATCGCGATGCGATGCGCAGGCTTCGACAAAGTCGATTTAGAAGCAGCAAAGGAGCTTGGACTTCAAGTAGTGCGCGTCCCTGCATATTCCCCAGAAGCTGTCGCTGAGCATACTGTCGGTATGATGATGTGTTTAAATCGACGCCTACACAAAGCCTACCAGCGCACGCGTGATGCAAACTTCAACCTGGAAGGCTTGGTTGGCTTCAACTTCCATGGCAAAACCGTTGGCATTGTGGGTACAGGCAAGATTGGCATTGCAACCATGCGTATCTTTAAAGGTTTAGGCATGGAGCTGCTCTGCTACGACCCATATGAAAACCCTCTAGCATTGGAAATGGGCGCTCGCTACTGCTCTCTTGAAGAGATCTATGCGAACGCAGATGTCATTTCGCTACACTGTCCAATGAGCGAAGAGAACTATCATTTATTGAATGAGAAGGCATTCTCGCAGATGAAAGATGGTGTGATGATCATTAATACCAGCCGTGGTGAACTGCTTGATTCTGTCGCCGCAATTGAAGCACTGAAACAAGGCAAAATTGGCGCACTAGGTTTAGATGTTTACGACAACGAAAAAGACCTATTCTTCCAAGACAAGTCAAACGATGTCATTGTTGATGACGTGTTCCGTCGTCTATCCGCGTGTCACAACGTGTTGTTCACTGGACACCAAGCCTTCCTGACTCACGAAGCACTAAACAACATTGCCTCAGTGACTTTAAATAACGTGGATGCTTTCTTTGCTGGCAACGCGTCAGGTAATGAACTGATCAACTAAATCAATAGATCGAGCAGTATAGTAGAGCGTTGAATTTCAGCTATGCTATACTCCTCGACCATTAAAAATTTGAGTCCAATTACCATGAGCATAAAAACCGATATTCAAAAGCTGCACAACCGTTTAGATACTTGCCAACGCAAACTGGATGCGGCACGTTCTCGTGGTGATCATGAAATGATTACTAAGTTCACGAATGAAGTTGACGATCTAACGAAGAAACTTAACCAACTTAAGCACAAGCAAACATACGAACTTAACAAAGAGCGTAAGAGCCTGCTTGATATGCCATTTTCTCGTGAAATCACAAAAGCTGAGCAAGCAGACATTGGTAAGCTTAAGAAGCGTGTTCGTGGTCTAGTTATCGTTCACCCATTAACAAAAGTGGGTAAAGAATTGCGCCTAGACGTAATGACAGGTTTTGCTCCGAAAGAGTTCTAATCACTCTTTTTAAACAACAGATATTAAAAAGCCCAAGCTGCTTAGCTTGGGCTTTTTTGTGCCTAAAATTCATAAAGTTAAGCTTAGAAAAATCACCATTATAGATAGTGAGTGACACTGCAACCTGTTCGTTTTCAAATTCTCGTAGTGGCAAAGCTTTAGCTAATTTCCAAATACTAAAAACGACAAAAGCCCCGCTATTTCTAACGAGACTTCTTAATCGTTCTGAGACCGAGGGCTCGACTGACTAGGGGTTTGATGCAAATCCCGTCTCATTCTCAAACGTCAGAAATGAAAAAAGCCTCGCTATTTCTAGCGAGGCTTCTTAATAGTGGCGGAGAGATAGGGATTTGAACCCTAGATACGCTATTAACGTATGCCGGTTTTCAAGACCGGTGCTTTCAACCACTCAGCCATCTCTCCACAAATTGTCATCAACAGATTAGTACACTGATGATGTTGTTACTTGTCTATACAGGTAACGATATTTAAAGCCTGGCGATGTCCTACTCTCACATGGGGAAGCCCCACACTACCATCGGCGCTAATTCGTTTCACTTCTGAGTTCGGAATGGAAATCAGGTGGGTCCAAATCGCTATGGTCGCCAAGCAAATTCTTGCTTTTACTTTCAGCTTTTTCTAAAAACTGAAGGCAAAAAACTTGGAAAACTGATTTAAGTTCTACTTACACACATTCAATGTTCTTACATTGAGTCCATCAAAACCCCTTGGGTGTTGTATGGTTAAGCCTCACGGGCAATTAGTACAGGTTAGCTCAACGCCTCACAACGCTTACACACCCTGCCTATC